>NZ_JAUDSA010000020.1:0-529 GCF_030380805.1 Rhizobium sp. S163
AGATCATCGAGGATGAGCAGATCGAATTTGTCGAGCTTGGCAATGGCGGATTCGAGCTGGAGTTCGCGACGAGCCACCTGCAGCTTCTGAACGAGCTCGGTCGTACGCATGAACAGCACCCGCCAACCGTTCTCGATGAGAGCGAGGCCAATCGCGGCGGCGAGATGGCTCTTGCCGCCACCGGGCGGACCGAACAACAGGATGTTGGCTCCCTTGGCGAGCCAGCTATCACCGGCGGCGATCGCCATGACCTGTGCCTTGGAGACCATCGGAACGGCGTCGAAGTCGAAGCTGTCGAGCGTCTTTCCCGGTGGCAATCGTGCCTCGCCGAGATGGCGTTCAATACGGCGGCGGTCGCGTTCGGCCAGTTCGTGCTCGGCAATCACCGACAGGAACCGTGCCGCGGGCCATCCTTCCTTGTCGGCCCGCTCAGCAAAGTCCGGCCAAAGGACCTTGATGGCAGGGAGGCGGAGTTCATTGAGCAGCGTGCTGAGCGTGGCGGCGTCGATGGGCGGGGCGTGTCTCATGC
>NZ_JAUDSA010000022.1:0-550 GCF_030380805.1 Rhizobium sp. S163
CGGGTACCGCGTAGCAAGAGAGCATCGCGAATGGCATTCTTGAGGTGGCCATGCGGGCTCTCAATCGCACCGTTCTCGTGGGCAATACCCTTATTGTTGCGGGTCGGCGTCATCCGGTAGTGCGCGCAAAGCTCCGCGTAGCGCCGCGTCAGATCTTCTTTTGCATCGGCGTCCAGATTGCGGAAAGCCGCCGACAGGCTGTCACTGCGATGGTAAAACGGTGCTCCGCCAAGGAACCAGAGAGCGTTCTGTAGCCCTTCAGCCAGCGCCACGAAGCTTTCGCCGCCGAGAACGGCATGGGCGTGTTCGAAGCCGGAATAGGCGAGCCGGAAGTGGTAGAGCAAATGATCGAGCGGCTGGCCTGCGACCGTGATCTCAAGTTCGTTCATGTTGGTGAAGTCGGAAAGCCCCAGTCGCCCGGGCTCATGAACCTGGCGAAAGATCACTTCCTGCTCATCGCCATTGATGGCCCGCCACGCACGGATCCGCCGCTCCATTGTCCGGCGAACGCCCTCGCTGAGGTCAGGATGGCGGCGCAACATCTCCTCGA
>NZ_JAUDSA010000023.1:0-565 GCF_030380805.1 Rhizobium sp. S163
CAAAACCCTCAGGCTCGACACCATCGATTTGGTGGAGCTGAGCGGGATCGAACCGCTGACCCCCTGCTTGCAAAGCAGGTGCTCTCCCAGCTGAGCTACAGCCCCCTCCAGCTCGATCACCCCAGACGTTTCCATCCAAGGCTCGGCAACAATCCATAATCCCTTCAAGGCGCTCAAAGCACCCAAATCCAACAATCACTCGAAGTGAATGGTGGGCCTGGGAAGACTTGAACTTCCGACCCCACGCTTATCAAGCGTGTGCTCTAACCAACTGAGCTACAGGCCCAATCTCGATGAAAGGGTTTACGGTTTTGTCTTCATGAAGAAAGAGAAACGTGGACGGCGCAGTTCGCCATACCATCCGAGTGCCGAAGCACTTCCGTGGCGTATTGCGTTTCGATGGTCACCTGACTGGTGCCATCTATGTTCTAAAAAGCATTGGTAAGCTCATCCGGAGCGTGTCCGGCATCTTGCAATATCCAGGCTTCCTTAGAAAGGAGGTGATCCAGCCGCAGGTTCCCCTACGGCTACCTTGTTACGACTTCACCCCAGTCGCTGACCCTAC
>NZ_JAUDSA010000024.1:0-643 GCF_030380805.1 Rhizobium sp. S163
CAAAACCCTCAGGCTCGACACCATCGATTTGGTGGAGCTGAGCGGGATCGAACCGCTGACCCCCTGCTTGCAAAGCAGGTGCTCTCCCAGCTGAGCTACAGCCCCAACCATCGCAACACCTGATGAGCAAACCCATCAGGAGGATCAAGATCGAACAACCCATCAACCCCAAAAGGAGAATGGTGGGCCTGGGAAGACTTGAACTTCCGACCCCACGCTTATCAAGCGTGTGCTCTAACCAACTGAGCTACAGGCCCGATCTCTACGAACTCGACGTCAGTGACGCTCGCCCATACAGGCCAGAGGCCGTCGCCAGTCGTCTGGCGCCTCTTTTCCAATCCGAAGACTGGCCGGAGGCAGCGATCGAAGATCGCGCTCGCCGTGAGGACATATCCTAATGAAGAAAGAGAAACGTGGACGGCGCAGTTCGCCATACCATCCGAGTGCCGAAGCACTTCCGTGGCGTATTGCGTTTCGATGGTCACCTGACTGGTGCCATCTATGTTCTAAAAAGCATTGGTAAGCTCATCCGGAGCGCGTCCGGCATCTTGCAATATCCAGGCTTCCTTAGAAAGGAGGTGATCCAGCCGCAGGTTCCCCTACGGCTACCTTGTTACGACTTCACCCCAGTCGCTGACCCTAC
>NZ_JAUDSA010000003.1:0-1311949 GCF_030380805.1 Rhizobium sp. S163
AAGAGCATATCGCGAACGTGGTGTTCTGATCGAACTCGGCCAGATGCTTTGCCAGGAACGCTGAGATCGGCATGCTGTGGTGTTGAGTGTTCGGAGCCGAGAACCGCTCCTTGGTGTTCATATCAACGCCGACATATCGGGCATGATCCTTGAAGATCAGTGCCTGCGGAGCAAACGCACAACCGAGATCGACCACCGTCCAGTGAACCGGGATGATCGATGCCAGGGCGAGGTAGATGTTGGTGAAACCAAGGAACTCGTGGTCGATGTCGCAATCCTGCTGATCGAAAACGCGGGACAGCTGATCCTTCGGCATCAGGTGGAAGGCTGGGTCGAGTGCTGCTCTGGTCATTCGCTGCCCTCCCTCTGAAGGGGAGCGGGGGCCAGAAGCGTTACGGGCTTGGGCTGGTATTCCCAATCGATACACCAAGGCTCTATGCCGTACTCGACCATTATGCCGCACATCATTCTAGTACCAGCGCCGCCCGGGAAAGCTACACAGCCATTCGGCAGGCTGGTGCGGTTCATGCGGATGTTCCGTTCGTATCCGGCCTTCTTTCCGAGCTTTTTCCACTTGGCTGGGAAGCCCATGTACTCGACCTCACGAGACCTAGCCCATTCTTCGGCATGGAAATCGGCGCCGACGAAGCGATTTGAGGAAGCAAGCCACCTCCGCTGAGACCCGGTGACGATCACTAGATCGTCCCCTGTCCTCTCGTGAACGCGGTCTAAGATTTCATAGAGGCGTTTGGCGTCGTCGTAATCGCGCCCGCCGCAGATAAGAACTCTTTTCATCCCTCCGCCTCCTCAGCAAGGCAATCCATGCCCGTAAGGAAGTCGTTCATGGCGAGGCTCGGCTTTAGAGCTTTCAGCCTATCGAGCAGCACGTTCCCTTGATTGTGAAGAGCCGGATGGTCGGCGCATTCAGCCTGCCAATCGCGGATCATCTTCTCCACATCGGCCTTCATGACCGTGTCGCCGCTCCCCACCGAAAGCTCTGCGGGTGCTGGTGCTACAGCCAGAGCGCTTTCAAGCGCCTTGCGTACGGTTTGAGCCGTGATCTCGAAGCCGCAAATACCGCTCAAGGTGAACCGCGCTGCATCGACCATATCGTCTGTGGGTGTCTGGCTCACGGCTGATCCTCCCGTGCGGCGACAGCAAGTTCGAAAGCGCGCAAGATGATGAACCGGTCCTTGACCTCTTCATCCTCTTGGATCGCTTCTCGGCGCTGTTCGTATTCTTCTAGGATGCGGGTGAGGTGAGCCTCAAAATTGGCGACTGACGTACCACCCGGTTTAGAAAGGGGCGGTTGGGGTGCCGCATCAAGCAACGCCGGCCACGCCAAGCGGAACAAGTCCTTCGGCATATGCTGGCTCCAGTCTGTGTCATGGTAGGGCCGGACGCGGGAAACTGCGGCCTCTTCCAAAGCTTTGGTGGCGTCGATCGGGACAAGCTTCCACCCTGCGGGGATATTCTCGCTCATATCACTTGCCTTTCTGATGGGGTTCTTCCGGCGCTGGGAGTAAGCCCTGCGTCGAGATGCGCTCGTGGACGGTCTCGCCTGTCGGAAGGAGGATTTGGCCAAGGAAGGCGGCATCGAAGCTGAGGATGCCAGTCTCGATCGCCGTGAGCTGGCCTTTGATCCAATCGCGTAGAATAGACCACACCGCGATCTGTCCCTTCTCCAAGGCTCGCCGTTCGTGATCGATGCGGCTGAGACGCATGCGGCTGGAGTATGGGTTCTCACGAAGCCAAGCAGCGGCATATCCCTTGGCGCTGGCTTCCACCTGTACCATCCGACCATGAAACTCGAATTGGATGATGACCTTTCCGGCGTCGAAGTCTTCCATCGGCGCGAACTTTGAGCAGCCGAAAGCTTGAATTGTCTTCCGTATATCGTCCATCGCCGAACGGCCGGACGTGCTGCTTGAATACGGGAGTGTCATCGTCTCGTCTCCTGTATCGGCGCGTAAAGCTGGGCGGCGGGAAGCGCGGGTTTTGAAGGGCGATCGGGCTTCGACCGCTTGGGAAAGCCGGCGCTGCGGATGGCCTGCTTCGGGGCAGTGATGCCGAGGTGCTTCTTGCGCACAGCCGCCACCTTGGCTTTCTCAGCCAGGTCAAGTGCCGTCTTTTCCACATGGCATTTGCGATGCGACGGGCGAAGATTCGTTTCTCGGTTCTCCCCGCCGTTGATCAGCGCCTTGACGTGATCCAGATCCCATTTCTGGCCGATCTGGATGGGCTGTCCGCAAAGGTGGCAGCGATTATCCCGGTCGAAGATGCGGGCTCTGACACGAGGGGGAGCGCGGGTGTCATCGGTCTGGCCGATCCACTCGTCAACGGTTCTCATCGGCCGTCCTCCACATGGTACTGCCACCAAAAGTCAGCCCCGCCGCGCAAGTATTGATGCTTCTGGACGCATCGACGGCGAACGCGGCGAAGCCATGCAAATCGCTGGTCATAGGTTCGGACAGGGAACCAGGCGAACCAGTCATGCCATGGGCCAACCGGCTCGCCGAACATCATCTGAGGGTTCGGGTCCGCCATCTCAGCCTCGCAGATCGTCGACAGAGCAATCCAGCATTTCAGCGTAATGCTCGATGACGCCTTCCAGCTTCTCCGGGTCGTTGAAGATCGACCTGGACGAGTTGTTGATCTGGCGAGCCTTCGAGACACCGGCCTCTGTCATCTTGCTGATCGGACCCGCCCATTCCTTGTCGATCACCTTCAGGGCGTCGAGCGAGATATCTTTCTGGGCGGCCATGGGAAGGATGTCCCGAGCATACCGGATGAGGGTATCGCGGTCTGGGTCATCCTGATTGGTGGAGGGATCGGAGTAGGGCGGCTCCGATCCCTCTGCAGACGAAGCTGTGGGGGTCTGCGGCTCGTCTGCCTCCGGCTGGGCGCTGCCGGATTGGGTGGGTTCGATAATATCGCCAGAGAACGCGCCGCCGGTCTCGGAATGGACGAATGCCTCATCAAAGCCCTCGCGCTCGCTGGTGGCCTCCTGTGTGGCGTTCTGGCGCAAACGCTCCATGACTGTCGGCTGCGGGGTGATGTCACGAGCGTTGTCGGGGCCGGCGAACTGCTCAGCCTCGTCCCGGTCGTAAATGCCGAGAATGACTTCTGGTGTGTAACGGCGAGCCCAGGAGCGCCCGGTGTAATAGCATTGCTGCTGATCAGGATCCGACTTCCAGAGAGGCGAGTTCTTGGGCGTGATGTCCTTGAACTTCGGAGACCGCACCTCGAACTCTTCACCATCGAGCTTGCCGACAGCGAAGCAGACACGATCGCCGCCTTCGCCTTCGAAGCGGTAGCGGATGCGACCTTCAATACCGGATCTTGTGTTCACGACGGCGACGATAAGCTGAGCCTCGTAGGCGATCGTGCCGTTCACAGAATAGGACTTGGAGGCGACCGCGAATGGGTTCATCTGCCAATCAAGCGCCTGAAGGGCGACGGCCATGCATGCGCCAGCATTGCCGCGCAGATGCTTCGGGAGCGCGATATCTGCCCGGCACATGACTTCGGCAAACTTGACCACCTCGCCAAGGTTCTGCGGGGCAATTTTCGCGCCAGCGCCGGTCGCGGACAGGCCAACGGATTCCATTGGCAGGCGTTCAGTACGTTCTGCAAGCTGGTTCATGATTATCGGCCCTCAAGGTAATGGCGTGCGGTGTGCTTTTCGTCGACGCCTAGATCAGATTTCGTTGCCACCCAGTTCAGGTAGTCCCAGGGAAGGTCTTTCCACTTCTGGCCGCGATGCTTGCCGAACGTGACGTCTCGCAGAACGACCGGGGCGGTTGTCAGGCGGACGAGCTCGTCAACGTTGGCCAACTGCAGAAGGCGACCAAGGATGAGCGCCGTGACGTAGGTGTCTGGGCCAGCGCGGTGAGGCGGCATGGCCCGCTCGGTGTCTTCCATTTCCTCGTCTATCCCGAGCCAGTAGCGGAGAACTTGGTTGGAGTGCCCGGGCGCGTCGGGGAACAGGTGCTTGGCGCACTGGTATGTGCAGATCCACCGACGTCCGCCGCCGGCGAAGAATGCCTGCTCGAATTTGCTGTTATGGGCTGCGAAGACGTCGATCTCGTCCATGCCGGCCATGAGGGCTACAGCTGCCGCATCCGGAGACGGTGCCCCTGCAACGTCAGCATCGGAGATATGGTGAACCGCACGCGTCTGTGGAGGGATGGGGTGGCCAGGATTCACGAGGAATGCCGTGGTGGGGCTGATCGACCAGTCTGCCGTAAGGTCCGTAAACCCGACTTCGCAGATCCCGCGCACGGCGTCCTCTGGAAAGCCGGTGGTCTCAAAGTCAACGACGCGAATTTTCTGCATTATGCAGCCTCCAACTGGGTTTTGATGCGGGTTTTCGACCAAGACGGCATTTCGACGTAGGAGACTTCCTTTTCGAATCCGTCGTATCCCGGCCACTTGCCTTCCTTCAGGCAGCGCTTCACCGTCTCGATCGCAACGCGGGCCTGACGCTCGCCAAGGTCAATATCCTCGTCCTTGAGCTGCATGACGCGCACGTCGTACGGCGGGGCCTTCTCGACGAAAACGAAGGTGAAGCTGGAGAAGGCATCGGCGCCGAGAACCTGGCGGGCGATCATTCGGAGCAAACCGGCCTGCACGTGGTAGCCGTGGTTGTAGATCGCCTTCGACAGGCTCTCGTCATCAACCGAGGCGGCGGTCTTCAGGTCGACGAAATCGCCGCTATCGTTCGGAACGACGTCGGGACGGGCCTTGAGCCAGATGTCCCCGTCCTTGCAGAACAGGCTGCGCTCGATGCGGCCATTGAGGATGCCCAGGCGGATTGCTTCCTTCTTCGCCAGCGCTGATGCGATCTGCCGAATATGGCCTATCTCCGTTTCCGTCATGACGACACGGCCGGCTTTCTTCTGGTCGACAAGCCACTGCTTGCAGGCCGTGCGGTTCCCCTGCCATGCCTTGCCCTCGATCTCGTCAGGGCGGAGCACGTAGCGCTCCTTGAAGCCCTCTTCGCCCAACAGAAGCATGTGAGCGGCCTTGCCGAACTCCAGGCTGTCCTTTTCCGGCTTATCGAACGGCGTCGGATTGTACGGAGAGAACCCCCAATAGAGCGACGGGCGATCGAGAACGGAGCGCAGACCGGAGCTAGAGATGGAGAAGCCGTCGAACAGATCGGTGTTGCCGTGGTAGTCGTCGATCGGAACGCCGCTGTAGACGCCGCGGCGGATGATCTGCTTTCCGTTCCAGCGCTGCTCAGCCTTCAGGCCGGCGATGATGCCGCCAGCGATGGAGCCAACGGACTGGAACGAGTCCTTGTCGATTATCTTGTCCAAGCGACATTCTCCTGCTGATCGAGTGCTTCGCGGTGTGAGGCTTCCATCGCTCTCGGCATTGATACGAAGACGAAGAAGCTGATGATGGCGCCGCATACGATTGCGGCGGAGAATGTGAGGGTGAGCGATGGCATCGACACAGGGGCGGTGATCGCGCGGGGCTGCTGGTGGCACTCACCGGACTGGCAAGCGCACTCGCCGTGGGTTCTGAGGTCGCAGCGGGTCATCAGTACGCTCCCACAAGAGCGGCCAGACCAGCGCGGCGCTTGAACAGCGGAACGGCAGGCGTGTTGCCTTCGACGAAGTCGCCCCACTCGATGGCGGCCTCGCGACCGTGGACCGTCTTCTCGTCGTAGAGAACCTTCTCGATCGCGTAGAAGAGCATCTGCTCAAACGTGCCGCCGCCATTGTGGGTAGAGCGGGATAGCCACTTGTCGCCGACCTGAATTGCGTCGACGACAAACTCATCGCTGTAGCGCTCGTCACCGGCTGCCAGTTCGGCCTTGCCGTACAGGAGCATGCCCTCGCCAAGGCCGGGGATGGTCAGTTCTTCGAAATGGTAGGTGCACACGGGATAAATCCTCTCAGGAACACTTTCGATGTCCCCCGACTTGCGGGAGACGCCGAAGGAGTTCAGTCGGCCACCCGGCGCGCCTGTTCGGCGAACGGGTCGAACTCGCGGCTGACGCGGAACTCGTAGATGCCGGGGTCGAGGTCGTAGCCGCCGTGAGGGTTGGATGCGTCCTGCACGAACTCTTCGGGGTCGGAGAGGATCGCGTAGAAGATCTGCATGCCTTCCGGAACGTTGCTGGTGCGCTCAATGACATCGCCGCCTGTAACAACGTGATGATGGCCGCTTTCGCTGTGGGAGATCACGAAGCCCTTGCCGACGCGGATTGCCGGCTGCGTGGTTATGTTTTCGGGTAGGGAATCGATCTTGATGATGCGAACTTCGCCCTGCTGGCCGATAACCTGTTTCATTGCATTTCCTTTCAGGTTGAGACGTTGGTTAGGTTCTGACGGGTGGGTGAGCGTATTCGGACTGCGGATCGCCGATGCGCCAAGCCTGCGCGGCTATCGCCGTATCGATCGGGAGCCCGTCGATGTCGGATGTTCTGGGGACACCCTCAACGATGATGCCGTTGCGCGGGCATTTGGCTTTCAGGAAGCGGCCTGGATCCGAAAGGCCAGGCAGCGTGAGTTCGATCAGTTGGCCGATGTCATCGTTTCCGCTGTCGTTGATGACCTTTGCCTTCAAAACCGAGAGCATTTTCGGCCAGCCAGCGATTGCAGCCCCAGCGGCGCGCTGTTCGACGTTCTCGGCACGGATGACCTCGTTCGGGTCGAGGTTGGCACGGTCGGCTATCCAGCGATCCGGAACGTTGACGCCGTGCCAAGCCGTGACACCCCATCCATCCGAGAACTCGACAGCCTTGCCGGTTTCGGAATGAAGCTGGTTCGAATCGTCCTTGCTGATGGTGACCGGACGGTCGCTGACGAACGCCACGCCCTTGTAGGCGTACATCCATCCGCAGGACTTCGCGAACTCGATATAGGCGTTGAAGTGTTCCTGCTTCGGGTACTTGACGCCGATGTGCTGGCCGAACTGGTAGAAAGCCAGCCACGGCGCGTCCTGGCCTGCCCAAAACCAAGTATCGACGAAGTCGATTTTTTTGGCCCTGAGGTTGGCCCCGAGGTTGGCCCCGAGGTTGGCCCCGAGGTTGGCCCTGAGGTTGGCCCCGAGGTTGGCCCAGAGGTTGTCCCCGAGGTTGGCCCCGAGGTTGGCCCAGAGGTTGTCCCCGAGGTTGGCCCTGAGGTTGGCCCCGAGGTTGGCCCCGAGGTTGGCCCCGAGGTTGGCCCCGAGGTTGGCCCTGAGGTTGGCCTCTTCTTCCGCGCCGGCTTTGAAGTGACGGAAGAAGTTGACCGCCATGATGCACTGCATCGGGCTGTCAAAGTGCATGACAACCGGCTCAGACTCGCCAGCGGCGGCATACAGCGCCTTGACGGCGGCGGTAGCGCGAACCTTGTCAACGCGCTGGGTGGAAAGGCCGACCTGTAGCCATTCCTCTCGAAACACCGGAAGGTAGGCTTCCTGCTCCGGTGTCAGTTTCTCGATCTTCATTTGCCCTCATCCTCGTTAGAGCAGATCTGCCGGATGCGTCTTCGTGCTCGGTTGATGAGACAGAACGTACAGTCTAACTATACATTGCGCAAGGGGTGCTGAGAAAAAAGTTTAGCAACACTAGACAAGCGTTAGCGCTTAGGATTATTCGTACGACATCGCGATCAACGTGGCTGAGCAGCTGACCGGGTGACGATTCGCGATGTGTGGGGGTCGAAAGTCCTACGGCACGCCCGGAAACTGAGGACGGATTAGCCGAGAGGCGTCCTGCTGTAGCGATGTGACCAACGACGGTTCAAGCGTGAAAGCAAGCCAAAGACTCTTCCCCCTCCCGTTCCTTTTCTTTGGAATGGGGGGTTGGGGGGTCTTTGCTCGCTCCGCTCCCTTCCTCGGGTTCAAAGCCCTAAAAACAGGAAGGAACTGAGTTCTAACAATAGAACTTAGAGATTATCTGAAAGGATTATTCTCTTTCGGAACCAAGCTTCTTCTAGGTATCGGAGACCATTTCGCGATCACGATGTCCGTGACTTCGACCTGAGTATCCTCATCGCCTTCGAGCTCGATATCGTCCTGCCAAGCTTCATCGTCGCTCAGCGGGCGCAAAAGCCAGCGGCCGGAATCCCAGATCATCTGTTTTGCAGTGTACTCGGCCATTCCGTGCTGCATTCGACGAACAATCACGAGATCCCCGTGCTCAGGGTTCATGCCGCCCGCGTGCAGCTCGACGCAGTGCAGGTATTCGCCGCTGTCGGCAACGCGATTGATGCTGTTCCCGACGACGCGGTAAAGCCGCTGTCCGTAGCCAGGGTATTCTGGGGATGCTGCTACGGGCTCGTACCTGCGCTCATAGCGGAAAGCGCCTTCGCGCCAGATGCCAGCTGAAACATCGCCAACGACCGGCAGGCCAATAGAAGGGTTGGCAGGCTTCCCTGGTCCGTCATCAGCGAAAAGCTCCTCGCCGCCGCGCTCCAGCCACATGATGCTGACCTTCGTCGCCTTGGCGATGGCCTCAAGAGTCGATCGGCGCGGAATAACGTCGCCTTTCTCCCACTGCGCGACAGCGCCGCGGGTTTTCCCCACCGCATCAGCGAGCTGCTGTTGCGTCATCTTCGCGTGGTCGCGGGCTTTGAAAATTCGCTGGTTTAGTTCCATGCCGGAAGCATACGCATCGCACTGTACAAATTCTTCGATAGTCTCGCTTGACGACGCGTTAGTTAAACTGTACATCTTGATCATTCTCGCTAAACAGGGAGTGCGGAAGTGCAGAAGCTGGAAGGAATGGAAGCCGTTCGAGACAGGATGCCGTTGGCACGCCTGGCACGAGAGATCGGCATTACGCGCGGCGCCGTAGCGCAGTGGAAAGAAGTTCCGGCCGAGCGCATTGGCATTGTCAGCCGCGTGACTGGGATTCCTCTGGAGCGGCTTCGTCCCGACCTCTTCAAGACGGCGGAGGACGCGGCGTGAACATGGTTCCGGAAAACACAACCGTCACTATGACAAGCATCGAAATCGCTGACCTTTGCGAAAAGCGCCACGACAACGTCATGGCCGATATCAAAAACATGCTCGAACAGCTCGAAACACCAGCCCTGAGTTTTCAGGGCTCGTATATCGGCGGGAACAGGAGGGAGCTTCCTTGCTTCAACCTTCCCCGCGACCTGACAATGACGCTGATCACGGGGTACAGCATTCCTCTTCGCAAAAAGGTCATAGACCGGTGGATGGAGCTTGAGGGTCAAGGCAACAGATCGAACGTCACTTTCCTTGTTCCCAAGTCCCTTCCTGAAGCCCTTCGCCTCGCTGCTGATCTCGCCGATAAGGTCGAAGAGCAGAAGGCCGTCATCGGCGCACTGGAGCCGAAAGCAAACTTCCACGATGCCGTCACGAGCGCCGTCAACTGCCAGACCGTGCAGGAAGCCGCAAAGCTGATTGGGACTGGGCAGAACAGACTTTTCAAGAAGTTGCGCGAATCCAAACTGTTGATGGCCGACAACCAGCCTTACCAGTCGGCGATCGAGGCCGGCTACTTTCGCATGGTTGAGGGGCAGTACAAAGACAAGCGCGGTGAGAGCCATACCTACACCCGCACTTTGGTGACGGGGAAGGGGCTTGCGTACATCCAGAAGCATTTTGGGAGCGCAGCATGACCTGGAACACCAACATCCAAGAAGCGCCGCGCGGCAAGACCGTTCAGATCACTCGAAAGAAGCGGGTGGAGACCAAGGAAGCCGTCGATACGACGTTTCGGACCACCTACGAACACCAGAAGGAAGACGTCATCCTCGCCACGAAATGCGGCAAGGTGATCAAGACCTACTGGATACCGGGTGAAGAGCGCTGGGCTGGCCTCGCGAATGGCGAACAGCCTGACGCCTGGATGGCATGGCCAAAGCATCCGAATTTTATACCAGCCGGGGAGACTGGCATGGTGCTTGGGACGGAGAGGGAACGCCCCTTGTCCATCGGCCTTCATACCGATGGTGACCCAGAATCGCGGTTCGACTCCGCATCTCTCCACCAACATTCCATCATCGACGATTGCGGAAGTGGAGCCTGAGCCATGGAGTGCAAGTTTCATGTCGGGCAGAAGGTCGTGATGGTCAACGAATTTCTGCCCCACAATCTTGAACGTGCCGCCGATGAAGGTGTGACGCTTCCGGTTATCGGCCCGATCTATACGGTTCGCGGCATGGAGCCTGGTGTCTTCAATCGCAAAAGGACATTCATCTGGCTCGATGAAGTCAGGAACGGCCCCAGCGATGACGGCATAGAGCCAAACTGGGACGCAAGTCAGTTCCGTGCTGTTGTCGAACGCCCGACCGATATCTCGATCTTCAAGGCCATGCTCACTCCCAAGAATGAGCAGGTGCCGGCATGAGCGTCCTTGGTCCATGTTTCCTCGCGCTCATCATCAGCGGTTTTTTCACGACTGCCACGCTCGCCATCTGCCGAACCTGGAAGGGTGAGCAGGAGCAAGCAGACCGTGAAAACGGCTATACAGAGGTCCGGTAATGGCAAGCACTCTCACACGCGGCCACCACGATCCCTCTGACGCCTTGGCAATGTTCCGCTCCGGTATGGATACCTCGGACATCGCCCGTCTTTTCAACATTCACGAGAGTGAAGCGCTTCGTCTCGTCGCCAAACAGCGAAGCGCCAATCTCGGTCTTCCATCGCCTTACCCGGATGCATCGGTTCGCAGCCTCAGCATTCGCAATATTCGCATTCCAGTCTTGGTTCAGTCGTCGGGCGGCGGCTGAACTCAATACCTCCGTGCCGCAGCTTCCCGACACCGAGAAGCTAACCCAAGGCGGCATGGAGCGCATTCACAGTGTCAGAGAATTTCATTCACGAAGAAGCAAGAAAACAGGGAAGCAAAGCCATGAGTACGGCAATTGCGAGTGAGTACGTGAAGAGGATGGTCGAGCGGGAAACCGCCGGCAACGGAGACGTCGAAAACGCCATCAGGAGGCTCGCTCACAAGCATGGGCTTTCCTTCTGGCAGATCATGCACCTGCGGGCTGGCAGGGCCAAGGCAATCTCTATCGACGCCTTCAACACCATCCGTACCGCGTACCTCGACTACTGCGAACAACAGATAAGCGACCTGCAGCGGGAGGTCGCGGAAGTGCGAGGACAGGATGATCGCTTTCAGGATTTGGTGGGTGAAGTTGAAGCTCTTGCTGCGCGGGTGCGGCAAGCAAAACAAGGAAGGTAGCAAACGATGACACCAGCAGTCGGAGATAACACCAAGGCAGAGCGCGACCGTCGTGTCACGCTGAGCTATTACCATCGCGCCGATCGAGACTTCGCCGCACAGTCGGCTCTGATTGCTGAGCGGAAGAAGGCGAACCGCCTAAACGCCAAGGCTGCGGGCATTCCGTCCTCACAGCTCGACCACCTGCTGTCATCCTTCAAGGCTGAAGACCAGCAGAAGCCCGTGGATAAGCTGAAGCGCGACATGGAGAACCTGGCCTATCTCGGCCTCATCCCCGATCCGACGATCAAGGGCGACCTGTTCAACCGTGTCGATCGCGTCAATCAGGAAGACATGGTTCGCGCCAAGGGCTTCTTCGCCGGCCTGAATGGTCTCGACAAGGTTTCCAACTACGACGGCGGATCGTCAGACGACAAGATCTGGCTGGAATCCTACGAAGCCGGCAAGGCCGAATACGAGGCAACCATTCCCGACATCATGGCTCGCATCGATGCCGAAGCGAAGAACGCCAAGAACGAAGAGCCTCCAGCGCCGATGGGCTCCGACCCGTTCGCCACCGCCTGACGTTCCCAAGGCGGCTCGCCTTCTCCTCCCGGCTTGAGCCGCCTCAACTACCCTGACGCAAATGTCAGGGTCTTTCTCCAAGAGGTTCACCATGAACGTTGTAGCCCGAGTTCAAACCTATTGCTGCCCGAGCTGTGGTGGCTTCATTGGCGAGGCCGCGCCGATCGAGCAGGTGAGGGAGTCCATTACGGTGCCCGCGCAGCGCATCATATTCGATCTTCTGTCGCGCTCCATCGGCCGAGCTGTCCACCGTAACGCCATCATAGAGCTCATGTACGGCGGTCGATCCGATGGAGGCCCCGACACAGCAGATCACGTCGTCAAAGCGCAGGTGAGCCAGCTGCGGCGGCGCATAGAGCCATTCGGCTGGACGATATCGGTATCTCGCGGCGGATCGGGTCATCTCGCGCAGTGGCGCCTCATTCCTACGGAGGCAAGCGCATGACCCTCATCTTTGGCTTCGATCCTTCCAAGTCTACCGGCTGGTGCGTCTATGACCCAGAGCAGCAGAAGTATGAGATTGGCTGCGCTGTAAGCGACTGCGATAAACGGGCCTATCGGGTTGGCTACTGCAAGAAGCATTACGCTCGCTTTTATCGTCACGGCGATCCGCTCGGAGGTTCGACTGGGAAGGGCGACGTGGAGCGCTTTATCCAGGACGTGGTGCTCCCATATGCGGGTGATGATTGCCTGACGTGGCCATTCGCACGAGGCGGAAATGGCTACGCCTATATGCGGAAATCAGCAAAATCCATGCAACCGGCTTCGGTAGCTATTTGCGAAGCAATCCATGGTCCATCCCCGTCTCCAGATCACGAAGCTGCTCATTCTTGCGGCAAAGGTCATCTCGCCTGCGTGACCCCGAGACACCTTTCGTGGAAGACGCCGGCCGAGAACAACGCCGATAAGTACATCCATGACACCCACAATCGCGGAGAGAGGAACGGCTCGGCCAAAATCACGGAGAACGACGCCATAGCGATCTATTCTCTCAAGGGGAAGGCATCGCAAGCCGAGATAGCCGCTCGCTTTGGTGTGTCTCGATCAATGGTCGGTCTCATCCACGCCGGCAAGAAATGGGCTTGGCTCACCCAAGGAGGAGCCGCGTGATTTACATCCTTGGTTTTGACCCGAGCAAATACACTGGGTGGGCCCTTTACAGCCCTGAGCACCGGAAGGCCGACGGCAACTTCTCTCGCGTGAAGTGCGGCGTTCTGGAGATGCCTGAAAAGGCGGACATGTATTACACAGCAGATCAAATTGGGCTCAAGGTGACGGCACTCCTCCGAGACATCAAGGCTGATACCGGCGTCTACCCTGATTTTGCAGTTCTTGAGCAACAGATCGAAGCCCAGGTCTCGATGCAAGGACGAGGGCAGAACTTCGCCGGCTCTATTTCCCCTTGGGTCGCCACTTCGGCAATCGTTGCCACATTGGCTAATTTTGGAATCCCGTATGGAACGTTGATGCCATCACCATGGCGCAAAGCGTTCTTCGGTGAAGGATTCTCTCCACCAGTAGATAGCAAGGGAAAGAAAGACTGGAAGGCCGCCGCTGTCGCTGAGTGTGAGCGGATCGGGATTCAGTTGCCGAAGAAGAAAACACTATCGCACAACGCGGCGGAAGCCTGCGCGCTGGCGATCTGCTGGGGCGTTAGAGAGATGAAGGTCCATGCCGGCCGGTATCAAGAACCACTTATGGCGCTCCGCATGGGGCGTAACGAAAGGACGGCGGCATAATGGGCAAGCGTAGCGATTTCGAGCGCCGCAAGAACGACGCATACCAGACACCCGCAGCTGCAGTGTTGCCACTTATCCCGCATCTGCGCGGCATCCATACGTTCGCAGAGCCATGCGCAGGCGAGGGGAAGCTCATCGCCGCGCTGCAAGCCCACGGCCTCAAGTGCACCTTCTCCGACGACATCGAGAACGGCTTTGATGCCACGATCGACCTCAAGCACGTCTTTGCCAAGTTCGACGCCATCATCACGAACCCGCCATGGACCCGCGAAATCCTCCATCAGATGATCGTGGAGTTCCAGTACATCGCGCCCACGTGGCTGCTGTTCGATGCTGACTGGGTTCACACGCGGCAGGCCCAGCCCTTTCTTGACCAGTGCAGCCATATCGTCAGCGTCGGACGGGTGAAGTGGATCGAGGACTCCAAGTTCACCGGCAAGGACAATGCAGCCTGGCACCGCTTCCACGCCCAGCACGTCGGCGGCCCGCGGTTCTTCGCAAGAGAGGCGGTGGCGGCATGAACGCCCATTTCACCCCAGACGCTCGCCTGATGGACGGCATCACCGAAGACGACATCTTCGCGGCCGAAGAGGGAATCCTCGCCAGCATCCTCAACAAGAACGAATTGCTCGGCCAATGCGGGCTAGAGCCGTCCGACTTCTCCGAGGAGCTCCACCGCACGATCTTCGCATCCATCCAGCAGCTTTGCGCCGGCCATCAGATCGCGGGAGCCGCGACGATCAAGCCTTTCCTGCCGAAGGTGTGGCGGGGTCTTGAGATCGCCCCTTCCGAATACCTGGCCCGGCTTGAGAAGACTGGATTCTACACGGTGCAGCAGCAGCACGAGGAGCGCCTGCAGATCGTCAAGGGCGCGTCTTTGTCCCGCCAGCTGGCACGAGAAGCGGAGTTCACTGCGAACCTGGCCAACGAAGGACATTCTCTCCTCACACTTGGCGACGAGATCGAGAGCCTTGAAAACCGGCTCAAGGAGTTGCGCGCTCGCTTCTCTGAAACGAAGGCGGTCAAGTCTGCCGGATCCCAATACCTAGCAGCCTTCAATGCATCCAGCCGCAGAGACGGCGTGGTAGGCGTGCCGATCGGCATCAAGGAAATCCGCCGCGTTCTGTCGGAATCGGTATTTGCTGGCGGCAACCTCTATGGCCTGCTGTCCTCGTCCGGTGAAGGAAAAACGTCTCTGACGATCCAGATCATCTATGAGGCGCTGTTTGCCGGCCACCCAGTCCTGTTCCTCTCCTATGACCAGTCCGCCTACCAGTGCGTCAGGCAGATGATCGCCCAGGTTCACGGCATCAGCGTCAAGCAGCAAGACGAGCCAATGCGCATGATGAACGAGAACGAGCGCGACAAGTGCGTCCAGTTCGCTACGTGGATCGAGCGCCAGCCTCTCGAGATAATCCGCTGCCAGCGTGAAGGCGTTACCCAGCTCGTCGCCTACTCCCGTCGCTTCATCAAGAAAAGGGCAAACGGGAAGACGCCGCTGATCGTCCTCGACCATATCGGCAAGGTTAAGCCTCGCGATCCGAAGCTCTCCCCAGACCGCATATCCGGTGAAGTCACGGTCGAGCTCAAGGCGCTCGCAGACGAGACCCACAGCGCGTTTCTCGTCCTCAACCAGCGTAACAGCTTCGGAACCCGCCGAGACAACCCACGGCCAATCTCAGCCGATCTGTACGGGGGTGAGGGGGCCAAGGCCGACTATGACGGCATCATCTACCTCTACCGCGCCGAGAAGTACAAAGCCGATCGGGTGGCCACCGCGGCGACCGACCAGGACTGGAAGAAAATCAACAAGGTGTTCGGCTCGGAGATCGAAGGCATCGCCGAGATAGGCAGCATCAAATGCCGATTTGGTGATCCGAATGTGCGCGAGAGCCTGAGGTTCGAAGCCCAGTACACCCGATACGTTTCACTTACGCCCGAGCGGCCGCCGGAGTTGTTCTGATGCAGGGGAGGATCAAATGAATGTGGCTCTACGTCCCGAACACCTCAACATCCTCTCCATCTGCACAGGCGGAGCCGGCCTCGATCTCGGAGTCGAGCTGGCAATTCCAAGCGCTAGAACAGTCTGCATGGTGGAGAGGGAAGCCTTCGCGGTCGCGTCACTGGTGGCAGCGATGGAACAAGGGCTCCTTCATCCAGCTCCTGTGTGGAGTGATGCCAGAACCTTCGACGGCCGCGCTTGGCGTGGCGCAGTTGACGGCCTCATTGGTGGCATCCCGTGCCAGCCTCACAGCCTTGCCGGACGAAAGCACGGAAGCAACGACGCCCGCGATCTCTGGTCAACCGCTCGCCGCATCATCGTCCAGTCGGGCGCGTGGTTTGTCGTCATTGAAAACGTCGGAGGCATGCTCGCGGCGGGGTCTGACGAAATCGCTGGCGCGCAGCGCGTATTCCGAGACCTTCACAAGCTTGGTTTCGAGACTGAGGGAGGATTGTTCACGGCGGCAGAGGTCGGCGCGAGCCATCAGCGCGAACGCATCATCATCGTTGCGGTGGCTGACGCCGTCGGCGAACGAGGACGCAGCAGGGCAACCGGATGCCAATATGCAGCGGATGCTGACGCACCAGGCAAAGGATTGGGCGACGCCACGAGCATCAGATGCGGAGCACGGCGGTCCGAACCAGCGGGACAGCCGTGGAGGCATGGCGCTACCTTCTCAGGCTCATCAATGGGCAACGACGAGAGTGGCGGCCGAACGAACATCGCCGAACGCTTTGGAGAGGCCGGACAGCGTGTCGTCGCTCTCGATCGCCCAACAGGCGGAAATGGTCATGGGCGAAGTGCCTCGGGAGATTTATCTCGTGAGCGAGAAGACGCAACGCCGTCTCGGTTTCGACCCCTCTTCGCTCCGGGACCAGCTGACCTATCCGGTTGGTGCGACACTCTCGCATCCTCGCCGGAGCTTGAACCCGCTTTTCGTCGAGTGGCTGATGGGCTGGCCTCCCGCATGGACATTGGTCGCGTGGACAGACTTCGCATGCTCGGAAACGGAGTTGTCCCTCTTCAGGCAGCGTATGCGCTCCGCACTCTTGTCACTCGGCTTGCCTCACGAGGCTCCACCGGCGCAGCTCGCCTTGTTCGGATGATGGAAGGAACTGAACAGTGAATAAATTTGACGTCGGATCAATCAAGACCCCGCACGGGTTCATCGGCTTCTATCGCCAGGTCCACCGCTCCACCAACTTCATCCTTCGCGATGGAAAGCGCGACATCATCTTCTCGACCAAGGAAGCAGCGGAGAAGGCGGCGCTTCAGGCTTTCCTCGAATACCTCAACACGCCGATCGTCGCGGAATCCATGGCGGGCACAGTGACCGTGAGAGCAGCCAAGTTCGCGGCGGCAGAGCGGAAGCTGTTCAAGAATGGCCGGATGATACCGGTCGAGAGCAAGGGAGCAACAGCATGAACGTCACAGCCGAGACATTCAACGTCGCCGCCTACCTCGACCATGTGAAGGCGACACACATGCGGATGATATCGCCGGCAAACGCGGTGAAGGACACCGCGGCCTCGCGCTACGTCCATCGTATCAAGCCGGTCGCGGAAGAGCCTACGCCTGAGAAAGAGGTCGTTGCCCCCGAGTTCAAGAAGTCGACCGTTGTCTTGGAGCGAATTGCCGCCATCCAGGCCCTCTACTACCCTGGCATAACAGCAAAGGAGATAGCCCAGCATCTGGGAGTGACCAAGAATTCGCTGGTGGGCTTCTATCGTCGCAATCCGTATGAATTGGGGCCATATCCTTTGGTGGCGAGACCTGGGCGGAAGGGGAAGCGATGATTCTATCCCGGCCGTTCCCCTGCGATATCTACCGCGTCGCACGTCAGTGCGGCGTGAAGCTGTTCGACGGCCACCTGCATAGCCCGACAAGCCGCAAGCCCTACGAGTGCTACTGCAAGCCGACGGTGAGGGAATTGGGCCGCGACCACGGCGAGCCGCATCTGAAGCTCGTCTTCATGCTCATGACCGGCACCAAGGGCAACGCCGCTGAGCTATATGCCGACATGCTACGGGCGGTGTCTTCTGTCCTCGTCCAGAACCCCGGCCTGATGAAGTCGACATCGCTAATGACCGATTTCAACTCGATCGACCTCGGCAGCCTGCGCCGCAAAGCAAAGGCCATGAACTGCGGAATCCCGACCACCCATGTATTGCGTGTGCTCATCAGCGTGAAATTCTTTCAGCCCGTTCAGGGAGACCTTATCGACATGATTGCAGGAGAGGCGGCGTGATGGACATCAAGCAAGAGGAAATGGACAAGCGGTTCGTGGCCGGAGCGCTGGCGATCGAGAGTGCGCTTGTCCATCCGAAATACATGGCAACCGCAGAGCATATCCGTGAAGCGGCACGCATGGTGCACAAGGTTATCGTGGCCGAGATCGGCGAAGAGAGACTGGCGGCAATTCAAGGGAAAAGCGAGGCACAGGCATGAGATACGAGGCATGGACATGGAAGGCTGTCGAAGCCCGCATAATCGAAATGGCAGACACTCTCCGTATGATGCCGGCCTATAGGGGGCCAAAGCAGTACGGCAGCGCCATGCCAGAGGTCGTGAGGCGCTATGATGAGGCATATGGGTTCGAGGCAGCCCGATACCGCGAGAGCGCGTCAGCGGCCAACCTCGGGCGCGCTGAAGAGGTATGGGGCTGGATCAATGCCCTCCCGATCGAAGCAGATCGCAAGTTGCTCTATGCTTGGTCATGGGTGAAAGTGCGAAAAGGCATGAAAATCGCGGCCTTCGCTGCAGAAAATGACCTATCCGACCGAATGTTGCGCCGTCAAATCCAGCATCATTGTCAATCAATTGCGAACAATCTTAACCGCATTATGCTTGTTCGGTTGAACAGTGAGGATTGCAGCGTGTCCGAAAATGTCGGAGAACACGGTCAATCCGATGTAACGTCGAACAATTGCGAGCGAAGCAGCCCGCACTGGATGGCACCGGATGCAAGGCCGATACTGGACCCGAGCAGTCCGGAGTTGGCCGCTCTCACAAAGCGGCTCGAGGCAGCCAACCAGCGGCGCCAACGTGAAGCGCGACGTCGGGAAAAACTGCAGGTAGCATGACAACAAGGCCCGCCACGCTTCGGCGCACCCCGGCGGGCTACTTATCGGGAAGCGGTGTGGCGGTCGATTGACCCGCCCTCTGATCATCCTGGCCCTCATCCTCATGGGCGCCATCCTCCTCTCTTCTCTCCTACAGTCCTGCACTGCTCCTCAGGTGTGCAGGTACTGCTGGGTGGCGGGGAAGTGATCATGTGGGGCTGGCAACACTGGCGTTGCAGGATAGGTCGCGTCACGCTGAAGCCAGGCGCGAAGCTGGTGTGCGATCAGCCGTGCGGTAACTTTTATTAGAACAAACATCCGCTCGGATGCGCCCTGAATAGAAATGATCTTGCGCAATTTGCAAAGGAATAGCCCAATGCTTGGAACGATTTTGCTAATCGTGCTGATTTTGGCCCTCGTCGGCGCATTCCCGGCCTGGCCATACGCCGCAAACTGGGGTTACGGCCCTTCCGGTATCGTCGGCATCATCCTTGTCATCATCATTGTGCTCATCCTGTTGGGGCGGGTGTGAGGATCTATGCCGGTACTCAAGAATGCGGGGCATGAAGCTTTCGCTCAGGCTGTGGCGAGTGGAAAGAATGCGGCCGAAGCATACAAGGCTGCGGGCTTCAAACCTCACCGACAGAATGCGGCGCGGCTGATGACAATTGATGACGTGGTGTCTCGCGTCAAGGAATTGCAGACCAAGGCTGTCAAGAAGGCCGAGATCACCATAGACAGCCTCGCTGGCGAGCTTGAGGAGGCGCGGGCTATTGCCCTAGCCGAAAAGCAGACATCGGCCGCTGTGAGCGCCACAATGGGCAAGGCAAAGCTCTTCGGTCTGGGGTCAGAAACCCGCAAAATCTCCGGCACACTGCAGATCGTCACCATCACCGCAAAGCAGTTGGACGCATTGACCGACGATGAACTTGCCTCTCTTGAATCAGCCTATCCCGTTCTCCAGAAGCTCGGGCTTATTGGAGGCGATAGCGTCGCAGCGCCAGAAGAGGGAGGCGCAGACTAACCTTGACCGGGACATCGAGCGGGCAGGCGTCTCGCTCTCGTCCTTCACAAAGGCAGCGTGGCACGTTCTTGAGCCTGGACAGCCCTACAAGCACGGTTGGCACCTAGACGCCATCTCCGAGCATCTGGAGGCAGTTACGGCGGGGCAGATCCTCCGCCTGCTGATCAACATCCCGCCAGGCACGATGAAGTCACTGTCGGTCGGGGTTATGTGGCCCGCTTGGGAATGGGGACCGCGGGGATTGCCGCACATGCGGTATCTCGGCACGTCGCACAGTCTGCCGCTTGGCATCCGCGATAACCTCAAGATGCGCCGTTTGGTGACATCGGAGTGGTATCAGGAACGCTGGGGCCGATCGGTCGAGCTGACCAGCGACCAGAACGCGAAGACGAAATTCGAGAACACGGCAACCGGCTTTCGGGAGGCGATGGCCTTCACCGGCCTGACCGGCTCTCGTGGTGACAGGGTGCTGATCGACGATCCGCTATCTGTCGACAATGCCAACTCTGATGCGGAGCGCGAGGGCGTCAATTCGACCTTCCGTGAATCCGTGCCGACCCGACTTAATAATCCGGACACGTCAGCCATCATCGCCGTAATGCAGCGGCTACATGAGAACGATGTGTCGGGCCTGATCCTGGCCAATGACTTCGGCTACGAGCATCTGATGCTGCCAATGGAGTTTGAGCCGGAGCGGCGCTGCTACACCTCTATCGGGTTCAAAGACCCGCGCATCCATGAAGGCGAACTGCTCTTCCCCGAGCGCTTCCCTCGTGAAGTGGTCGAGCGCGACAAGAAGGTTATGGACGCTTATGCGGTGGCTGGGCAGTTCCAGCAGCGGCCGGCGCCTCGTGAGGGCGGGCTGTTCAAGGCTGAGTGGCTGAGACCGTGCTTCATGAAGGATCTGCCAGCGCGGGAAACCCTACGCATCTACGGCGGCTCCGACTACGCTGTGACGGCCAATGGTGGTGACTACACGTCTCAAGGCGTCGTGGGTCTCGATCCTCAAGGGCGCATGTGGCTCCTAGACGTTTGGCGCAAGCAGGCATCATCCGATCAGTGGGTTGAGGCCTTCTGCGACATGGTGATTGAGTATCGGCCGAGCGCATGGGCGGAAGAGACTGGTCAGATTAAGTCTGGCGTCGGTCCATTCCTCGAAGCCCGCATGCGCAAGCGCAAGGCGTACGTGGTGCGAGAAGCCTTCCCTACTCGGGGAGACAAGGCGATCCGTGCTCAGTCCATTCGGGGCCGCATGGCTCTTGACGGGCTGTACGTGCCGATCGACGCCCCTTGGTATGAACCCTTTGTATCCGAATTGCTGACCTTCCCGGCCGGCAAGAACGATGACCAGGTGGACATGCTTGGTCTCATCGGCCAGCTGCTAGACAAGATGTATTCCAGATCACCGGAAGAGCCGAAGAAGCCAGAGGCGCCAAGGGATTGGTTCGAAGAGAATGACGATGACGATACGACCAACTGGAAGGTGCTTTGATGGACGATAAGACCTTCCATTCCTGGCTCATATCGATGTTCGATGACAGCGAGCAGGCCTCGGACAAGTCCCGCCGCAAGGCAGAGCGTGACATCGATTACTACGATGGCAAGCAGTGGACCGACAAAGAGGTCAAGGAGCTTCGCAAGCGTGGCCAGCCGGCGATCTCGCAGAACCTGATCCGCAACAAGATTGACTACCTGCAGGGCCTCGAACGCCAGCAGCGCACACAGCCCCGTGCACTGCCGCGCACACCGATGCATGAGCAGGATGCCGAGGGCGTGACGGACTCGCTCCGCTATGTCTGCGAGGATCAGCGTTACAACGAGAGCAAGTCCCGTGTATGGGGCGATATGCTCAAGGCAGGGTGGGGCGGCATCGAGGTATCGGTGAAGCTGCGCCCGCAGTCCTTGCAGTCCACCACGGCCCTGACGCCACCGGATTACGATGTCGTTCTCTCGCGTTGCGCCTGGGACCGCATGTTCTGGGATCCGTACAGCTGCGAGGATGACTTCTCGGACGCTTCCTATCTCGGGCTCATCGACTGGATGGACCGGGAGAAGGCCATCCGCACGTATGGTGAGGCCGCTGCGTCGGTATTCGACGAGACGGTCAGCATCGCCACGGCTGGCGAAACCTACGACGACAAGCCGAAATACAACGTCTGGGCAACGGCAGGCCACCGCAAGCGCATCCGCATCATTCAGATGTGGTACCTCGATGATGACGGGCAATGGAGCTATTGCGAGTTCACCAAGGGCGGCATCCTGCGCGACGGGCCTTCGCCTTACCTGAACGAGGACCAGGAGCGTGAGCACCCGCACTGCTGGCGCTCCTCCTACGTTGATCGGGATAACAATCGCTATGGCGCGATCCGCGACCTGATCGACCCGCAGGACGAAATCAACAAGCGCCGGTCGAAGGCGCTGCACCACTTCACCAGCCGTCAGACCTTCGGCAATGAGAAGGTCAACATCAACACCAAGGAGAATAAGGGCCAGCTTCAGCGCCCCGATGGTCACATCACCATGGAAGGGGATTCCGAGTTCGGTAGAGACTTCGGCGTCATCCCGACCAATGACCAGGCAGCCGGCCATATGGAGCTGCTAGCGGACGCCAAGCAGGTTTTTGAGATCATGGGGCCCAACGCTGCCATGATGGGCAAGCAGGCCACCAGCCAGTCGGGCCGCGCCATCCTCGCACAACAGCAGGGTGGACAAACCCAGATGGGCATTCTGACCGATGCTCTCCGGCAGATGGACCTTGATGTCTATCGCAAGATCTGGAACCGCATCCGTCAGTTCTGGACTGGTGAGCGCTGGATCCGCGTTACCGACGATCAGCGTAATATGAAGTGGGTCGGCGTCAATCCGGCGCAGCAGTATGACCAGAACGCGATCCAGCAGCAGAACCCAGGCACACAGGTTTCGGTGATGCAGCAGCCGATCGCACGGGTTGATGTTGACTTCGTGCTTGATGAAGCACCGGCAGTCGGCGCTCTGATGGATGAGCAGTTCGGTCTCTTGGTTGACCTCAAGCAGATGGACACAGAAGGCGCCATCCCGATGAAGGCGGTAATCGCCGCGGCTCCGAACCTCCGCTACAAGGCCGATCTTCTCAAGTCGATCGACGAGCGGGAGAAGCAGCCGCCGAACCCAGTGCAAGTTGCTGGGCAGGAAGCCGAGGTCGCGCAGATCCGCTCCAAGGCTATGCTCAACGAGGCGCAGGCTCGCAAGGCGCTGGCAGACGCTGGCACCGCTGGGCAGCCAGGAGAGCAGCCGCAAGGCCCGTCAAAGATCGAACTGGCGCAGGCCTTGGCCGATATCCGCTACAAGAACGCCGGCACCGTCAAGTTGCTGGCTGAAGCTGACAAGGTGCAGGTCGAGACAGACCTTGCCCCTCGTAAGATGGTTTCTGATGCCGCTATCGCACGTCAGAAGCTCAACTCCGGTGCCGGGAGTAACGGGCAATCGGCGGCAGGCCGTTAATCTGCCAGGTGGTGCCAACCGAAGGGCAATGTCGGTGCCGGACTAGCGGGCAATCGTAATCCCCACGAACGAGGAAAACACTGTGTCTGAAATGTCGCTGGACGAAATCATGTCCGGGCGCGGCCACGCCGTGTCTGAACCAGTAGAACCCGCCGCACCAGAGGCACCGGCTCCGGCCGCTCCTGCCGATGGCGCGACACGAGACGACAAGGGACGGTTTGCTCCGAAGGCTTCCGATCCTGCGCCCGCACAGCCTGCCGCCGCTCCGGTGGTAGATCCTGCAGCGCCAGCGCCGGAGACGCCCGAACAGCAGCCGAATGGCTTTGTCCCGATCAAGGCTCTCGACTCCGAGCGCGGCAAGCGCAAGGAACTCGAGGACCGCTACGAGAAGGATATGCGAGAGCTTCGCGACCAGATCGCGCGCCTGTCGCAGCCGGCCACTCCCGCTGAACCGCCAGCGCCTCCGCCCTCGATGTTCGAAGACCCGGATGCGTATCTGCAGCACCAGATCTCGCCGCTTCAGCAGCAATTGCAGGAAGTGCGAGAGGAACTCTGGGAATCCAGAGCAGCAGCGCTCCACTCTCCGGAGGCTGTCAATGCCGCGAAGGAAGCCGCCAACGCTTTGGCAGGCACTCCACAAGGCAGGGCTTTGCATCAGCAGATCATGGCAGGCGGCAACCCCTTCGACAATCTCGTGAAGTGGCACAAGGGCCAATCGGTCCTGTCCGAAGTCGGCACTGATCCAGAAGCCTACAAGCAGAAGGTCATCGCCGAATATCTCGCCCAGCAGCAACAGCAGCCACAGGCAGCAGCACCAACGGCACCAGCCGCAGCGCCGGTCCTTCCAACCGCCTTTTCGAGCAAGCCCACCAGCGGCCCTCGTGGTGGTCCGGAATACGGCGGCCCGCGGCCCCTTTCGGAAATCATGAAGCGATAGCCGCTTCTCATCAAAGGTAACCACTCATGGCTGAGACCCGTGTGACCCCTGGGCTGTCTCCCGAGATTTGGGACGATAAGTTCAGCGTCGAATTCTACCAGAACAACCCGTTCGCGGCCTACGCCGGGACCGGAACCGACAATCCGATCGTCATGAAGGAAGACTTTGCCTCTGAGCGCGGCAATGGCATCTCCTTCGAATTCATCACCAACCTCAAGAAGGGCTCTATCCGTGGTCGCCAGCCTCTGCGCGGTCACGAAGACAAGCTCGGTGAGTTTGGCGACAAGGCCTACTGGGATATGCGCAAGAAGGGCATATCCATGCATGAGCTCGACAAGGATCTGGCCGCGATCGATCTGCGCGCCGCATCCAAGGCGAACCTCAAGACCTGGGCCGATGAAGACGTGAAGTACGAAGTCATCGAGCGCCTGCAGGATGTTGGCCAGGGCCTGAACGTGACCTACTCGGACGCTACCACGGCCGAAAAGAACACCTGGCACACCAACAACAAGGATCGCGTACTGTACGGCAACGCCGTCGCCAACTACGTGACCAACAACCACGCATCCTCGCTGGCGAACATCGCATCGCCTGGCGGCCGTGCCACCAAGGACACGATTTCGCTGATGAAGCGTATCGCGCTCCGCGCTCGTCCGCGCATCACGCCTGTCTCCATCTCGGAATCGGAAAACCGCCGCTTCTTCGTTGCCTTCGTCGACACCTTCGCCATGCGCGATATCGTGGCCTCGATGAGCGATGCAGAGCGCACGGTCTCCGTTCAGCGCCGCAACGAGGGCCTGTTCCTCGGTGGTGACCGCGAGTGGGATGGCGTCATCATCCACGAAGTCGACGACATGCCGGTCCTTACCGGTGTTGGTGCTTCCGGCATCAATGTCGCGCCGATCTTCCTGCTCGGTCAGGAGGCTTTGGGCTGGGCTATCAAGTCCCGCTACAAGTCCCGTGAACAGAAGGACGATTACGATCAGGTCGAAGGTCTCGGCATGATCGGCAAGTGGGGCATGAAGAAGCTCGGCTACACCATCGGTGATAGCGGCGCCACGGTCGATGCCCTCGACGGAACCCAAACCAATGTCCTCGGCAAGCAGCGCGGCGTCGTCAACGGCTTCGTTGCCTCGATCGGCGACTAAGGAAGGATCACCATCATGGCACCAAACCCTATCTTCACCAACGCCATCAAGCACCCCGAGGATGTCGGGGTCGGCGTATGGCGCCGCCGCGTGAACTTCGATCAGCAGGGCATGGCCGCCGGTACCGTTCCGGTTGTCAATCTCGAAAAGGGCTCGATCGTCCTTCGCGCATATGTTCGTGTCGAGACGGCCTTCAACGCCGCCACGACGAACGTCCTCACCCTGGGAACGGCATCCGTGCCGGATAGCCTTGTCACCAGCGCCAATGCTGCTGCGGGCTCCACCGGCTTCAAGGCTGGTACCGGCGTCGACATCGGCACCGAATTGGCGGCGGACACTCAGTTCTTCGCCAAGTACACCCAGACCGGAGCCGCGGCCACGGCCGGCGTTGCCGAATTCGTCGTCGAGTTCGCCAATCCGCGCAATTGGACCCACTACAACACGAGGGGTCAGAGCTAATGCCGAAGGTCACCTATCACGCAAACGGTGACGCTGAAGAGGTTGAAGCCTTCGGCGTTGCCTTCACCGATGGCAAGGCGGTCGAGGTCAGCGATGACGTTGCCGCCAAGCTCTCCGGCAATCGGTTCTTCAAGGTCGCAAAGGCTGAGAAGAGCCCCGAGCCAGCCAAGCCGGCTGCCCCGAAGGCCACCAAGACCGAGCCAGCCAAGCCGGCTGACATCGAGTTCAAGGCCCCGCTTGAGGCCAAGGACAAGGGCGGCGGCTGGTGGGCTGTCTACGACGCCGATGGCAAGGAAGTGGGCAAGTCGATGCGCGCGGCGGACGCCGAGGCATTTAACGCGTCCACGGACGATGAGAAAGCCGTCCTGATCAAGGACTAAGAGAACGGGAGTGGCCGTGATGAAGAAACGAATTGACCTAATCACGGCCACGCTCAAGCTGCTGCAGGCTGATGGTGGCATTGGCCAGATGCCGGAAGCCGAGAACGTCGAAGACATTGACGGGCTCATTGATGGCAAGTTGGCCGAGCTCGATCGCCGGGGCATCTATTCCGCATTCAGCCGGGATGAGTTCGACGACGAGTATATAGACCCTCTGGCGATCATCCTCGCCAATGCAGCTGCCGTCTCCTACGGCGTGCCTAAAAACCCAGATTCCCAGCTAGCGGCCGAAAACCTTCTCCGCTCCATGCGTGAAAGCGATTGGCTGCCCGCTGACGTTATCCCGAGCCTGTATTTCTGATGGTCGACATCGTATTTCCGAACAGCACGGCGCCAGGCGCGCGACCGGGTGAGGGCTCCGGCCGCCTGATCAACGCCTATGCCGAAAAGCTTGACGATGGAGCGCGATCGACCTTCGCCCGCCGTCGAGTACCGGGCTTGACCCAGATCGCCACCACAGGCGCTTTTGTGGGCTGCCGTGGGCTGCATTACTTCAATGGGGCGCTCTATGTGGCCCAGGCAGAGCGGTTGCTGAAGATCACCAAGGCTGGGGCGATCTATCTCGTCACCAATCTCGGCTCTCTGCCGGGTGAGGGGCGGGTGACGTTTGCCCGGAACAACAAGGCGCCGATCCCCGACATTCTCGTCACCACTGAGGACGATACCTTCGTCGTTCACGATAACTCGGCACCCACGAGCTTGAACGACGGTGATCTGCCTCAGTCGCTGACCGTGGACTTCCTTGACGGCTATTTCATCTGGGCCATTCGAGACGGTCGATATTTCGTCTCTGGCCTCAATACCACGACGGTTTCGGCTCTCGACTTCGCGAAGGCGGAAAGCCACCCGGGCGGCATTTACCGCGCCGTCGCCTTCGGTGAGCTGCTGTATCTCTGCGGACCCCAGGCGACTGAGGTATGGCAGAACACCGGCAATGCTACCGGCTCCCCGTTCTCGCGCGCTGCGGTCATTCCTCGCGGGATTGTCGGGCCTTTCGCCATCGCTGGCAATGAATACGGTTTCAGCGCCCTCGTCTTCGTCGGTGATGACAACGGCGTCTACCGGCTCGATGGCGGATATCAGCCGCAGAAGATCTCATCGCCGGATCTCGATCGCCTCATTGCCAGGGTAGACGACAAGTCGACGATCGATGTCACGGTTGCGGTCACCGAGGGCCACCAGTGGGCGACGGTTACCGGCCCTAACTTCTCGTGGACCTATGAACTCGGTACTGGCCTCTGGCATGAGCGTGCAAGCTACCTGGATGACCACTGGCGCGGTGTCTGCTCGGTGCAGGCATTTGGTGGCTGGGTGATCGGGGATCGCCTCACGGGCTCGATATGGCTGCTGGATCCGGATGAAATGACCGAGGGAGGCAATCCGCTGGTCATGAGTGTGATTTCGCTTCCGTCCGCTGCCTTCCCGAACCGCATTGCTGTGTCCCGCATGGATTTCGATATCCTCGTCGGTCAGGGCCTTGTTGCCGGTCAGGAACCGATCGAGACAGATCCTGTTTGCCTGATCTCTTGGTCAGACGACGGCGGCAACCACTTCGGGACGCCGCTCAAGCGCTCGCTGGGGCGACTGGCGAAGCACAAGACGCCCATGACCATCAACCGGGCAGGGATGAGCAGCCGATATGGGCGCGTTGTCCGCATCGACATCTCTGATCCCGTCTATGCCTCCATTCTGGCTGGCTCGATGGAAGCCGCGGCGAGGGTGAACTGATGGCCAGTGATCTAGCCCCGCTCCCTCCGATGCCGCCGCCTATCCAGCGCGTCATTGAAGCCAACGGCACCATGAACCGTGACTGGTATTCGTATTTCAAGAAGCTCGACGCCCACATCCGCGAGGTTGAGAAGCGTTTGGACACTGGAGGCCTGTAATGGGATTTCTCGGCGCGCTCACTGGTAGCGATGTTGGCAAGGCGACTAAGAACGCGGCCAACCAGAACAAAGGCCTGATCACGAGCTTTCAGACCACCGGCAACAACATCATCAATACCGGGGAGCAGAAGTCGGGAGACGCTCTGAACTCGGCGATCGGTGCTTATCAGCCATGGGTCGACAGCGGAACGGCTGCCAACACCATGTACAGCAATGCCTTGGGCCTGAATGGCGCTGATGGCAATGCTGCGGCTACGGGTGCCTTCCAAGCCGGTCCTGGCTATCAGTTCGCCGTGGATGAGAGCATGAGGGCTGCAGAGCGCGCGGCGTCGGCCGGCGGTAGCCTATCCAGCGGCAATTTGCTCGCAGCCCTCCAGGATCGCGGCAATAGCCTCGCCAATCAGGAATACGGCGGCTGGCTCGATCGGCTCAATGGCGTTTCCGGTCAGGGTCTCACGGCAGCATCCGGTCAGGCTGCAGGCTATAACAATCTCGCCGGTCTCTATCAGAGCACAGCGGGCGATCGTCTCGGCCTCGAGAGTGGCGTCACTCAGGGCCTCATGGGAACGAACAACCAGATCGCGCAAGCCAAGGAAGCACAGACGGCTGCAAAGGGCAGCTTCCTGAGTGGCCTGATCGGCGGCGGCGCCAAACTCGCAGCGGGGCTTTTCTAATGGCTCAAATCGCAAGTCTCCTTGTCCCCAGCGTATCGATCCCGCAGCCGGATAATTCATGGCTGTCGAACCTGGGCGGCACGCTGGGCGGCATCGCACAGAACATCAAGGCCGATCGGTCCTTCAATGGTCTTGCTGATCGCATCGGTGGAGCGCAGGCCGCACAGCCTCAGCAGGCGGGCTTCTTGTCGGCTCTGGTAGGTGGAGGTCAGCAGCAGGCGAGCGCGCCCATGACGGCTCCTGTAGGCCCCGTGTCGCGTGGTCCCGCGCAGGGCAGCACCTACGCCCCGTTCATCGACACGGTTAAGCAGAAGATCACGAATCCTTACGGGCTCGCTGCTGTCGCTGCCACTGGTAGATCGGAAAGCGGCTGGTCTGGCGACAAGGCAAACGCAACGTGGTCCGATCCTTCGCAGTCTGGTCAGGCTGGCACGTCGGGCGGCATCCTGTCGTGGCGCGCTGGTCGCCTGGCCAACCTGCAGGCCTACGCCCGTTCGAAGGGTGAACAGGGCAATGGCTCGCCGTCCACCCAGGCTGAATTCTTCCTCTCCGAAGATCCTACGCTGATTGATCGCCTGAACGCAGCTCAGTCTTCCGAGCAGGCGGCCGACATCATGGCAGGAGCTTGGGCGTTCGCTGGTCACGATGATCCGACCCGTGGCGAGGCAGCCCGTCGTCGCGCTTTGACGCAGAACTATTATGCGCAGGAGTTTCGAGACGCTGGGGGCGCCCCCGTGGCTGCTCCTGCCGCTGCGCCTGCCGATGTTGCTCCAGCGCAGGCACCGGCCGCGCGTGTCGCCAGTAACATTGTCGCCAGCAACGATCCGTCCATTGGTATCCCTCTGCCCGGCTGGGCGGGCCCGATGCGTGCCAATGACCCCGGCAGGGCGCTGGAAGCCCCTCCGCAGATCGCTGCGGCTCCACAGACGGCGGCAGCACCGCAAGCGGCTCCTGCGCCTTCTCCGAGCCCTGCGCCTATGCAGGTGGCGGATGCTGGCCCTCGGGTCATAGCTCCCGGTATTGCGCCCGTGACGAAAGGGTCAGTAGACCCTTCATTGATCCAGTACATGCTCAGGGACAGGAACCTTCGCGAGACTGGCCTGCAGCTTTGGGCCGCAAACGTCAAAGGGCAAAGCGCGACTGAGCCATGGCAGTTCGTAACACTGCCTGATGGGACGCTCGCTAGAGCAAACCAACAGACGGGCGAAGTGACGGCGCTCGGGCGGTTCCCGAAAGATCCGAAGGCAGAAGGCCTTGGTGGCAGTGAAGCGGGCCTCAACCTCGTGTATGGCCAAGACAAGGACGGCAACACCATCGCATGGCAGCCTCTCAAGGGTGGCGGCTTGCGGCAGGTGGAGCTTCCGAATGGAGCAAAGCTCACCCCCGGCATCAGCAATATCGATACCGGCACGGGAACGCTCACGGTTAACACCAAGACCGGCGCACCCGTGATGGAGACCCCGAAAAACCTGTCTGGCAAGACGGAAGCAGAAGCCACAGGCAAGAACAATGCGGAGGCTAAGGCCGCCCTGCCTCAGGTCGAGTCCTCTGCCAACCAGATGTTGGCGACGATCGACAGCCTTTCCACCGACCCATATCTGAACCGGATGGTCGGCGCCGTGGACTCTCGCTTGCCGAATGTCAGCTCTGATGCTGCCCGTGTGCAGTCGAAGATCGACCAGATCAACGGGCAAGCCTTCTTGCAGGCGTTTAACATGTTGCGCGGCGCTGGCCAGATCACTGAAGTGGAAGGCACCAAGGCAACCGCCGCCATGGCTCGTCTCAACGCAGCCCAGAGCGAAGCGGATTATCGCGAAGCGCTCGGAGAACTGCGAGGCATCGTGACCAACGCCGTCACCCGCGCTCGCGCAAAGGCCGGCGCAGGGGATGGGCCGCAAGCCGGCACAGTCGAAGATGGCTACCGCTTCAAGGGCGGCAATCCAGCAGACGCGAACAACTGGGAAAAGGTGAACTAATGGCAGGACCGTGGGAGAAGTATGCAGCTCCGCAAGCGGCAGCTCCCGCGCAATCTGGGCCGTGGTCGAAATACACCACGCCCGAGGCTGCACCAGCGGCGGCTCCCGCTCCTGCGCCTACTGTAGTGGCGGAACCAACGCCTGCCCCAGAGCAGCCCAACAAGACTTACACAAGCGCTGTCCTGCCACTCAGCCGGGATGCCGAGGGCAATGTGAGCTTTGACAGCAATGCCGGCATTGTCGGGGCTGTGAAGCGCGCCTTCATGCTCCCCGTGGACGCCATGGCGGGGGAAGTTGACCCGACCAGCGATGAGGGGATCGCTCGGGCTACCGAGTTCGCCGGCGTGTTTTCGCCTATGTCGCCGGCAGCGGGGACGGGCAAGGCAATTGCTGCTGCCGCTCCCCGTCCTGCGCCTAGCCAGGGCATGGAAGCGGCCGGAGCCGCAAGCCGCCTCGGCGTCGACCTTCCTCGCGCGGTGGCCAGCGATTCGCCTGTGGTCCAGCAGACTGGCAAGGTTCTGTCGAACGTTCCCATCGGTGGCACACCTCTCCGCACCGCATCGAAGAACGCCATCGATCAGATCGGGGATGCGGCAACCCGCGTTCAGGAGGGCTATGGCTCTGGAAACCCCGCTAACGCTGGCGCAGCTGCTCGGCAGGGTATTACCACCTTCGCAAAAACCACGCTGCCCGATCGAGTGAAGACGGCCTATGACGGCGTTGACGCGCTCATCACCCAGAACGTCACCACGCCTTTGACCAATACGGCCAAGATCGCGACCGATATCACGGCTCGTCGAGCAAATGCCTCATTGCCAGAGAGTGGCGCAGTCAATCTGGTGCGCCGTGCGCTCGATCAGAAAGACGGCCTCAACTACCAGGGCATCAAGGATCTCCGCACCAACATCGGAGAAACGCTCAAAAACCCGCAGAGCATCACGGCATCGGGCTTTTCCGAGGCCGAGCTGAAGCAGATCTATGGCGGCTTGTCGGATGATCTGAAAGCCGCAGTTGCTCGAGGCGGCGGTGAAAAGGCGTCTGCGGCGTTCGAAAGCGCCAATCAGCTTGCAGCCAAAACAGCCAGAGAGCGGGAAGGTCTGCAGAAAGTTCTTGGCAAGGATGCTTCCGATGAAAGGATCTTCGACAAGATCACCGCCATGGCCAACTCCAATTCACGAGGCGATCGTGTGGCTATGGCTCGTGTCCGCGGCGCTGTCAGTGACGAGACATGGAATGATCTGGCCTCTGGGGTGATTGCAAAGCTCGGCCGTGATGCCGATGGTAACTTCTCGCCCGATCGCTTCGTCACGGGCTGGGGGCGATTGTCGCAGGAAGGAAAGACGCAGCTCTTCGGCGGCAAGAAGGAGCTTTCTACGGCTCTAGACGATATCGCCACGGTCTCGCGTCAGTTCAAGACGCTGAACCAGTATGCCAACCCGTCAGGGACTGGGCAGAGCGTCATCGGCGCCAGCTACCTCAGTGGGGCGCTTCTCGACCCGACTACCGTTGTTGGCTCCGTGGTGGGCGCTCGTGTGCTGTCCTCGATCATGTCGAAGCCGACCAGCGCACGCGCTTTGGCCGCCTACACGAAGGCGTATCAGCGCCAGGCCGTCGCGCCTACGGCTCAATCAACGCAGCTGCTGGAAAACACGTCTCGCGCTCTGGCGGCATATATCGGCCACGAAACCGGTGACCCGTCGATAGCCCAGCAGATATTCCCGTCGATTTCGGGGGTCCGTCAGATGCCAGCAGATCAGGGGAGCGAAAACAATGGGCAGCCAGAACGTCAGGATGAAGGTGTAAACCAACAGCTTCGCGTGCTGATGCCCAATGAGACGTGACCCTACTGACATGAGGTGTTGACCATGTTCCCGTAGCGGGTGCTGGTGCAGTTGATCCGGTTGCGTGCCTGGGCGGCTTGAATGTAGGCGTTCCGATCGGCCTGGCGCTGCATATCGTCACCGAATTCGCTCAAGGCGCGGGACATGTTCTGCTTCCGGCGCATGTTGTCCTGCTCTTGCATGACGGTCAACTGCATCCGGCAGTTTGCCATCTCGGTTGACCCCGGCTTGTACCCGAAGCCTTCGCATTTCTGCATGCTCATCTGCTGAAACTTTGCTGACGAAGTGTCCACGCATCCCGCGAGGCACACTGACACGACTGCAACCACAAGCGAAACTTTCATCCTCATCCCCATGCTGGCGTTGAGCCACCATGCACGAACTCGCGCGGGAAGTGAATATGGCTGGATTCTGGAATAGTAGCCAAAATCAGATCTACGACGAGAACGGCAAGCCGATGGTCGGCGCCCGCGCTTATTTCTACGCTGCGGCCACTACGACCCCGATCGCCACCTATCAGTCGTTTGACCTTGGCTTGATCAACAAGCAGCCGAACCCGGTTGTGACGGATGGTTATGGCCGGTGGCCCTCGGTCTACTTCGACGAGGCGGATGGCTTCTACCGTGTCCGTGTGACATCTGCCGAGGGTGTTGTCGTCTTCGATGTGGACGGCATACCGATAATCGGTCCTGCAGAGGGCGGCGGTGGCGGTAGCGTCACGCCGGTTGATCCGAATGGTGTCGCCAGCACTGGCGATATCAAGGGCCGGTATGGAGAAGGCTTCCAGGCGGGCTGGGTGCGCGGTAACGGCCGGACGATCGGCTCTGCGACCTCTGGCGCTTCCGAGCGGGCGAACTCTGACGTTCAACCGCTCTTCGAGTTTCTGTGGAATGCTGATGCTAACCTCGTCGTTGTCGGCGGGCGTGGCGGATCCTCCCTGGCTGACTGGTCGGCAAACAAGCAGCTCACTCTTCCTGACTTCCGAGGCCGGGTAATCATCGGTCATGACGTGATGGGCAACATCGCCGCCAACGTCGTTGCTGATGCCAACGCGCTCGGCAAGGCGATCGGTGAGGGGATGCACACCCTCACGGTGGCAGAGATGCCCGCACACGGCCATACGGGGTCCACAGACGTGCAGGGTGACCACACCCACCAGATTGATACCAACGTCAACACCAACGCTGGCACTGTCGGTGTTAGGGGTGGTGACACCCCATCGGGGAACCCGTCCCAGAACACAAGACCAGCGGGCGCGCACGCCCACAACGTCTCGGTTGGCAACACTGGTGGCGGTGCCGCCCACAACAACGTGCAACCCTCGCTCGTCACGACCATTTACATAAGGCTGTAAGCATGTACGAGGCGCAACTGAAGCCCGTTTCCAACCGTGCCGACTGGCTGGAGACGATCGATCTTATCGATGACGACACCGGGCAGGTGATCACCGACCTCACAGGCGTGACGGTCAAGGTAGAGGTGAGGCAGATGCCGAACTGCTGCCGCGCGCTCACGGGCTCCTCTGACGACGGCCATGTGACCTATCCCGGCTATGGGATAATCCAGTGGCATTTCACCAAGTCGGAGATGTCGACCCTCTCGGCCGGCACCTATGAGATCGGGGTGACGGTCACTCTCGACGACTTCACGGAACAGGAACTGATCGGCTCGCTGCCGGTCGTAGACGGGGTGGTGAGAAACTAGTCGCAGCCGTGGCGAAGGGAGTAGCCAAATTCAACGTTGGCCTTCGCTCTTGCAGCTATGGCGTCTTCGATGTCTTTGAACGAACCAAGATGTTTAGGGCGTCCATCAAAGCCAATGTACGCGCGCCATCGGCGCGTTTGTTTGTTCCAGTAGACCCCACATGTTCCGCTAGTGTTGTCATGGGGGCGTTTGGCATTTCGCCCGTTCTCTGCATTGGTAACGTTGCGAAGGTTGGAAAGTTGGTTGTCGGTTCTGACCCCATTGATGTGGTCCACTTGATCGGACGGCCACTCACCGTAGTGCAGGAGCCAAATGACACGGTGAGCCATATACATGCGCCGAAAAATGTGCCCAACGAAGTAGCCGTGCCTGAGAGCGGTGAATGCCTCTTCTCCGGCGTACCTGTCGTTCCATCGATCCGCGCTGACTTTAGAGCCACGGTTCCCTACGTTGAAAAGATCAGGGGCGCGAGGAAGCCAGAATAGCTTCGAGGTCTCTTGTTCGTACTTGAGAAGCTTCGATACATCAGTAAATGTGAGTTCAGCCATTTCGACCTCCTGTAAGGTTGGTTTGGTTAGAGCCCGTCGCGGTGGTGAGACACCCGGCGGGCTTGCTGATTCTACCCCATTGACAAATCTCCAACAAGAGGACGCGCCCGCGCGCTCGGTAGATCATGACCCTTCGTATGCGCGTGCTGCCGCGCTTCCCCGCCAAGATCACGGCAACCAACGGCCTGACGGTCGAACGCCCGAACGGGACGCCGAACCTCATCGTGAAGCCTTCCTTCGGCGACCTGGTGCAGATCCCGAACGTTGGCGACGGCGACAACGTCTTCTTCATGGCGTGGGACAAGGTTCTCGGGCTCTACCGCATCATGTCGTTCAACGACTTGTTTGCTGGGGTTGCAAGCCTTGGCTTCATGGAAGAGTCCGTTTACGACCCCCAGAACAAGCATGCCGACGCCTTTGATAGAGCCAACCACACGGGCGCGCAGGCTATCTCCACTGTCACGGGCTTGCAGACAGCTCTAAACGCTCTCACTGCTGCTGATGCCACGAAGCTGGCTCTTGCCGGTGGCGTGATGACAGGCGCGATCCAAGATCTTGTGTTCGCCCCATCATCCGCGCCAACCAAAAAGGCGGGTTTTGACCTTAGTCAGATCACCGCAGGTCAGCAGCGCAAAATCTGGGTGCCTGACAACGATGTCTCGCTGTCACGGTGGGAATTCATCAAGGAGTACGCCCCGGCGGCCGTGTCTTCCCTTATCGTTCCGAACCTATCCGCTTTCAAACGGCTTCGGCTGCGCGGCTACCTGACGCTTAGTGCCGCGACGACGCTTGCGATGCAGTGGAGCGCGGATAACGGCTCCACATTCGATACTGCTTCCAGCTATATCTATATGGTCTTTAACGCCACGAGCGCGCCCGCGACCGCACCCGTCAATGCTATCGGGACCGGTTTGCCTGTCTCTGCAGCCAACTCTGTAGGCGGGGTGGCATCCGCACCGATAGAGTTCAGGATCGAAGTCGACAATTTCAATAATTCTGGCGCTTACACGATGGCGCTGATGCAAATGTACGGCTCCACGGCGACGACTGTTGTTATCTCGTCGGGGGGCTATCAGCACACCAACACCAACGCGTTCAATGCACTGCGTATCCTGCCCGCCAGCGGCACCATCACCGGAAGTTTAATCGTAGAAGGGGAGCGCGGATAACATGGACATCATGATTGACGACGAGGTGGTCAAAGCAACGGCTGCCCAACAGGCTGAAATCGTGGCCGCACAGAACGCTTTGCGGAGTGACATGGCCAGCCGCCCGTACACTATCGCCAAATCCACCCCATGGATTCGAATGACCGGCGACGAAGCCGAACTCATCACGGGCGCCATGCAGCAAGCCGACGCCCGCCTGAAGGGCATCTATGATGCTTCCACCTACCTGAACTCGGCCGATCCTCTGTGGACCACGCTTCACGACATGATCGCGACCACTCTCGGCTCTACGTCTCGTGCTGATGAACTCCTAGCCCCGGAGACCTGACATGCCTCCCAAGCTTCCACCTGCTGAAACACTGACTGGTAACGAGGTCGCTGTCGTCATTCAGGGCGGCAAGCCGGTGACGACGAGCGTCCAGAAGATTGCCGATCGAGGTCCGACCGCGACCGGGCCCGCTGGTCCTGCCGGCGCGACCGGAGCGAAGGGCGACAAGGGAGACAAGGGTGACACAGGAGCGACCGGGCCGAAAGGAAGCACCGGAGACACCGGACCCCAAGGCCCAACCGGAGCAACCGGACCCAAAGGCGATACAGGCCCTCAAGGACCGGCTGGCCAAACGGGGGCTACTGGCGCTCAAGGAGTAAAAGGCGATACCGGAGCCACGGGCGCGGCAGGTGCCACCGGGGCTACCGGTGCGGCCGGCACGCCCAAGCGTGTTGAGCGCTTCTCCGGAACCACTGACTCCAGCGGGATTGCTGCTATCATCTTCAACCCGGCATTCACCGCCACTCCTGACATCGACGTCATTCAGGGCTGGATAGGCGATCAGGAAGTCGGAGGCGGCGTTGTCGCTGGTTCTGCCACCAAGAACGGCTGCAACGTGCTGGTGAAGATATCTCGCCCTACGCTGCTTCTCTCCACCGGCCCATTCCAGACCGCAGGCGCTGGCGTATCCGTCACCGTCCGCGCGATCGGCAACTAACCCTTCGGAGCCTCCATGTTCATGATGGTCTTTCGGCTCGCGCCCGTATCGGTGCTGGTCTACCCCTTGCTCGTCCCGATTTCCTGGCTGATGACGCTGCTGTCTTATGTGATGTCGCCGATCATCGCCGGCATCTCCATGGCCACCGGCAGCAATCAGGTTCAGTGGCTGGGTTGGTTCTACACCCATGATGCCAGCCTCGACGGCGGGATCGAGCAGAACAAGGACGGCTATGACCCTAACGCCACCGGCTTCAAGCTCTGGTGGCAGCGGGTCTCATGGATAGCAAGGAACCCTGCCTACCGCTTCAACGCCTATGTGCTGGGTTACTCCGCCGAGGCGTCGATCGTCATCCTAGAGAGCGGTACCGGCTGGCCTCCCGTCAAGCACTGGGTGGTTATCGAGTTGAAGGGCGGCAAGCGCATTTTCAGCTACCGCAACGGCTCGCGTTGGTTCGGCTGGAAGCCTGAGCCGATCGGCGGCCGGCATCAGCTCAAGAGCAAGCCTTTCTGATCATCATCCCACAATCTGGAGCCTTCCATGCAGGTCAACGACCCAGCAAACGAATTCGCGCGTTCCCTCGCCAAGGTGCTGGTGCACGAGGGCGGTTTTTCCAATCACCCGGCCGACCCCGGCGGCGCTACTATGATGGGTGTCACCCAGCGCGTCTATGACGAGTACCGTCAGACAATCGGGGCCAGCCCGCTTTCCGTGCGGAACATCAGCCAGACAGAGCTGCAGGCGATCTATCGTAAGCGGTATTGGGAACAGGCCAAGTGCGACAAGCTCGCGCCAGGCGTCTCCTACGTGGTCTTTGACGGCTCGGTGAACTCTGGCGTCAGCCAGTCCGTGAAGTGGCTCCAGCGCGCCCTGCAAGCTCTCGGGCTGTATCAGGGCGCGATCGACGGCGTAATCGGCCAAGGAACGCTGCTGGCCGCTGCTGGCGTCAATGACAACGATCGGCTCATCGCCATCATCTGTGAGCGCCGTATGGCCTTCCTGCGGGCGCTGAAGACGTTCAAGACCTTCGGCAAGGGGTGGACGGCTCGCGTCAACGGCGTGCTTGCCGTGGGGCAGGCATGGGCGAGCGGCTCTGTCGGTCCTGAGGTGCACTATGCCTCTGGCGGTGATGCAAAGGCCTTCCTGTCGGATGCGAAGGCAGCCCCAACGCTGGCGGCTGCCGACGCCTCGACTGGCGGCGGCGTTGGCTCTGGCGGCATTGCGGTCACTCTTGAGCAGGTCCGTGACCAGCTTGCACCTTACAGCTACGGCTCGGAACTCGTCGGCAAGGTGGTGGCCGGTCTAATCATCGTCGGCGCTGTTCTGACCGTCGGCGGCCTTGCCTACCGCTGGTACGCGAACCGCCGTAAGGCCGAACGCCTCGATGCTCTCGATCTCCAGGTGAAGACCGATGCTCAAGTTGCTGCCTGAATGGCTGAAAGCCGGGTGTGCCGCTTCGATCGGCGGCCTCCTCGTCTTCATCGTCTATTCCACCCTCAACACCGTGTGGTGGCTTCCTGCCGCTGAGCATCGCGGGCGCACGATCGAGGCTGCCGAAGCAACAGCGGCCACCAACAAGGCAATCGGAGAACTGAGCAATGCAGCGGATCAAGCTCGCGTTCGTCGTCGTCTGTGCTCTGAGCGCGGCGGCGTGTACGACTTCGCAAAGGGTGAGTGCCACGAAGTCAAGCCTGTCGACAACGACTAGGGCAATCGTCGGCACCTCCCTGATCGGGGCCAAAGGAGCCACCAAGAAGGATCAGGACGCGATCGACGATACGGCTGCAGGCCTATGTGCCGCATCGGTCTGGACACCAACAGAATGCAGAGCGCACGGCGCGGCTGAACGATAGCATTGCATCCGCATTGAAAGGGCATACGGGGATCGAATGAGCAGAGGAACGGATATGGCGACCAACGGTCACTTCGACCCCGAGACCAAATATGTCCAGCTCGGCGAGCGGGTAGAGAACCAGGCGACAAGGATCGCCGATCTTGACCTCAGGATGCGGCAGGGCTTCACTGACATCGGGTCGCAGATCCGCGGCCTATCGGATGACGTCCGGGGTGGGTCGAAAACCCAATGGCCGCTGATCATCGGCTTTAGCTCGATCACCGTCTCAGTCCTTGCAGGCTTGGGCTTCCTCGCTCTTCAGCCTATCAAAGACAACATTTCCCAGATCAGGGAGGACGCGAAGGCGCAGATCGCTAGCACCGCGCTGGCTATCAGCACTGTCGTCGACAAGATGGTGACGCAAAAGGAGATGGAGTGGCGAACAGCCCGAGGCGCGGAAGACCGGTCTAGGATGGAAGGTTCCGTCAAGGAAGTCAGAGACGCGCAAGTCCCGAGAGAAGAGCTTGATCGGGTGTGGGCAAGCTACGATCAGCGATTCCAAGACCAGCAGCGCCAGATCGATGATATCAAGACCGCGCAGGGTAGTGTCTACGGGCAGCGCGACTTCATGCTTGATATTCGAGAGCGCCTCGATCGCGTCGAGCGCCAGAGGCTTACAGGGGCGGGCGGCTAGCCCTGCCTGCTCCCCTTCATCCCATTCGCCGCCATCAGCGCGTGATAGTATTCCTCGACCTTCCTCATGGCTTCGCGTCCTTCCACTTCATATCCTGTGTGTGGTGTATGCCGGTGGCGGACGTGAGGACCATGCGCGGCCCAGAGCCACTTCCCCTTAGTCGGGCCATGCGGCTGCAGCTGTATCCTACCTATCCCGATATTCCCGTCATAGCCTGACCAGTCGGAATCGCTAGGTTCGTCGTTCTCGTCCAGCTTCGTGCGGCGCCAGTGGTAGAGGGGACGATACAAGGTCTATGGCCGAACCGATATCAGGCCGCCGCCGATATAGACGCCCTCTTCTGGCCGTGCCTGATGTCCGTAGGACGTCATATTGTCTCTGTTCAAACGCATCGCGATATCCGCAGCGACAGCATCGCTGGATGCCGTTAGGAACGGACTGGATTCGGTACGCCGATAGACGAGAGCCCCGATGCTGTAGATCGGGAAGTCAGCATATGTCAGAGGCTGCATTTCATTCATCTCCTTTAGCGCCAGTGGTAGAGGGGTTGGTAGCGATCGGGCATGCGATAAATTTCGCGTCGAATCGGTTGCTGTCAATTGGTCGAATCGGGAACGCATTGCCACACCTCGATTTGGTGTGGCGGAAGGGTTCAAGTCCAAATTGCCACACCGGAAAAATTCCGGTGCTTTTTCAGCAAGATAAAAATGTGATGTGAAGATATTGGAGGCCTCGCCCGGAATTGAACCGGGGTACAAGGATTTGCAGTCCTCTGCGTCACCACTCCGCCACGAGGCCTCACGACGCTTACTTTCGAAAGCGTGGGCGGCATTTAGAATGAATAGAAAACAAGCGCAAGGGGGTTGTTCAAAAACCTGGGGGATTTCAGGCGCCAAAGTGAGCCATGGGACATCGCCCGACGAACGGCCATCGAAGAATGGGCATCAATGCCCGTTTTGACGCGGTTGGCTTCTGTCAGTTGCCGCCCCGCAACGAAACGAGCGGCGACACGCCATTGGTCGCTACGCCAGGCACGCTGGCATGCACGAGCGGTATCATCACGACAATTGCAAGCAGGCCTCCGATAAAGAGACCGCCCAAGAGAGCTGATTTCGTCATGACACCCCGCTGGCTTCGTTCTTAGCGGTTCAAGTCATCGCTAATAAAGCTGACGACCACCTGAACGTCGTGGTTGCGGGGGGACGATGTCCAAATCTCAGCTTGTCTCTTTTCCAAGTAACCCGCAGCACATGATCGCGATGAGCGCGGCGACGATGAAAAAGTCGAACAGCGAGAAATATTCAGCTATGACTGACATGGTCTTCTCCTCCTTATTCCTCCGGTTGCAATATTATCACAATCTCATGAACGTTTCCATGGATTGTTCTTGAGTCCTTGAGGGATTGGGTTTGCCGTCCGAATTCTTGCTGCAGTCGCTAAGGAAGCCTTGAAAGCCGGTTCCCCTGCGATTAAGACACGGGTGAGCAATAAGCGCTTTTCATTGGGCGAGAGGACACTATGAATTTCGAGACGGCACGCGCCAACATGGTCGACAACCAAATCCGCACCACGGATGTCACCTCTCATTCCGTTCAGGCCGCTTTCCTTGCCGTGCCGCGTGAGGCTTTCGTCCCGGAAAAGTCCAAGGCGATCTCCTACATCGACACCGACGTCGAAATCTGTCCGGCGGCAGCCGGCAAGCCGGCGCGTTTCCTGATGCAGCCGTCGCCGCTCGCCAAGCTGCTGCAGCTTGCAGCCGTGACCAAGGATGACGTCGTTCTCGATGTCGGCTGCGGCACGGGTTACGTCTCCGCACTCTTCTCCAAGCTCGCCGGTTCCGTTGTGGCGCTCGAAGAAGACGAAGCGCTGGCCGCCGAGGCAACGGCAAACCTTGCCGATTACGCCAACGTATCCGTCGTAACGGGATCGCTCGAAGCTGGCAGCGCCAAGGGCGCGCCCTACGACCTGATCTTCGTCAACGGCGCGGTGGAAGAGGTTCCGGCTTCGCTCTTCTCGCAGCTGCGTGAAGGCGGTCGCCTTGTCACCATCAAGGGATATGGCGGCTCGGCCCGCGCGACGGTGTTCGTCAGCGAGCGCGGCGCGGTCTCCGAGAATGTCTTCTTCAACGCTTCCGTCAAGCCGTTGCCGGGCTTTGCCAAGGCACGCGAATTCGTGTTCTAAGCGACGCGCGACGCGGGTTTTCGATGATGCGGGCGCCACTGGCGCCCGTTTCTGTTTCAGGCGGACCGTCGAAGCAGTCATTGACCTTTGAGAAAACTGTGCAAAGCGGCAGTCATTTGATTCGCGATGATTTTTTTCCCCGATCGGCTATCCTACAGTCTGGGTGATTCGGATGCCGACACCTCGCAATCCGGTCGTTGTTTGAGAATAACGGGGATAGATATGGCTCAGCCAAGCGTAGCGCGTGAACCGTCCATGGAAGAAATCCTGGCGTCGATCCGCCAGATCATCGAAAGCAATGAGCCGGGCGCGGGCAGGGCACTCTCCGCATCGCTGCCGCCTGTTTATGGTGATGATGAAGACGATCACGGCTCCGACATTCATCTGACTGTTGATCAGGCCTATGCCGGCGTGGAATTCCCCGATCCCGCACCGCAGCAGACCGATCCGCGCTTCGTAGCCGCCAATTCCGCTGGCTCCGCACCTGCGCAGGAAGCGCCGCGCGCCGCTATGTCGCTCGCCGATGTCGCCGCCCGCGTTCGCGCCGCCTCCGAGCGCAACACCCTTCAGCCGCAGCGCGAACCACCCCTCGAGTTCCGCCAGCAGCCTGCGCCGGTCGCACCGGCTCCCGTCATGGAAGCTCAGCCGCACCAGGCAGTCGAGGAGCACCCGGTGATGCACCAGGCCGCCCCGGCGGCTCAGCGTACGCCTGAGCCCGTGCTGGTCGAAGAATCGGCCGCGATGGCATTCGAAATGCCGTCTCAGGAGCCGGCGGCCGTGGAGACGGAAACGGTTCAGCCAGCGGCAGCGCCGGTTCAGGAGCAGGTCGCCATCGCTCCGCCCATGGCTGCCGCGCCGATCGCAGCACAGCCGCTCTTCGCCGAGCCGGTTTCCGCGCCGCTATCGGATCGCCTTCTGCCGAGCCTGATGGACGAAACCCAGCAGTCGCTGCTGTCGCAGGATGCCGGCCTGCAGATCGCCCGCTCCTTCGAGGAACTGGCCGCCGCCATCGATGGCGCCGAGCGCCGCTCGCTGGACGAGATCGCCGAAGATATGCTGCGCCCGATGCTGCGCGACTGGCTCGACGACAACCTGCCGACCCTGGTCGAGCGCCTCGTGCGCGAAGAGATCGAGCGCGTGGCGCGCGGCCCGCGCCGCTGATCGGATCCGTCGCTTTTTACAAAGAGCCGCTCCGGTCCCCGGGGCGGCTTTTTTATTGACTTGCCGGCGGGCATCCTATTTACAACCCGCATCCAGAAAACCTCCAGATTTGGTCCAAAAATGCTCGAAAAGACCTACGATTCCGCAGCCGTTGAACCGAAGATCGCCGCGAAATGGGACGAGGCGGACGCTTTCCGCGCGGGCGCCAACGCCAAGCCGGGCGCTGAAAGCTTCACCATCGTGATTCCGCCGCCGAATGTGACGGGTTCGCTGCACATGGGCCACGCGCTGAACAACACGCTGCAGGACATCATGGTCCGCTTCGAGCGCATGCGCGGCAAGGATGTGCTGTGGCAGCCGGGCATGGACCATGCCGGCATCGCCACGCAGATGGTCGTCGAGCGCAAGCTGATGGAACAGCAGCTTCCGGGCCGCCGCGACATGGGCCGCGAAGCCTTCATCGAGAAGGTCTGGGAGTGGAAGAACGAATCGGGTGGCCTGATCTTCAACCAGCTGAAGCGCCTCGGCGCCTCCTGTGATTGGTCGCGCGAGCGCTTCACCATGGACGAGGGCCTGTCCGAGGCCGTCCTCGAAGTCTTTGTCAGCCTCTACAAGGAAGGCCTGATCTACAAGGACAAGCGCCTCGTCAACTGGGACCCGAAGCTCCTGACCGCGATTTCGGACATGGAAGTCGAGCAGCTGGAGGTGAAGGGCAATCTCTGGCACTTCCGCTATCCGCTGGAAGCGGGCGTCACCTACCAGTACCCGATCGCTTTCGACGAGGAAGGCAAGCCGACGGAATTCGAGACGCGCGACTACATCGTCGTGGCTACCACCCGTCCGGAAACGATGCTCGGCGATACCGGCATCGCGGTTAATCCTGAAGACGAGCGCTACAAGTCGATCGTCGGCAAGCATGTCATCTTGCCGATCGTCGGCCGCAAGATCCCTATCGTCGCGGATGATTACGCCGATCCGACCGCCGGTACCGGCGCCGTCAAGATCACGCCTGCGCACGACTTCAACGACTTCGAGGTCGGCAAGCGCGCCGGCCTGCGCGCCATCAACGTCATGAACATCGATGCCTCGATCTCGATCAAGGAAAACGAGGACTTCCTCGAAGGTCTCGATCATCCGGCGGCCCTGCATGGCGCCTGGGACCGCTTGGAAGGCCAGGACCGTTTCACCGCCCGCAAGATCATTGTCGAGATTTTCGAAGAGGCCGGCCTGCTCGATAAGATCGAGCCGCACAAGCACGTCGTCCCGCATGGCGACCGAGGCGGCGTGCCGATCGAGCCGCGCCTGACCGACCAATGGTGGGTGGACAACAAGACGCTGGCCCAGCCGGCGATCGCGTCGGTCCGCGAAGGCCGCACCAATTTCGTGCCCAAGAACTGGGAAAACACCTATTTCCAGTGGATGGAAAACATCCAGCCTTGGTGCATTTCCCGTCAGCTGTGGTGGGGTCACCAGATTCCCGCCTGGTACGGTCCCGATGGCCAGGTCTTCGTCGAGAAGACCGAGGAAGAGGCGCTGCAGGCCGCCATCCAGCACTACATCGCTCACGAGGGACCTTGGAAGGCTTGGGTCGAGGAAAAGCTCGAGAACTTCCAGCCCGGCGAAATCCTGACGCGCGACGAAGACGTGCTCGATACCTGGTTCTCGTCCGCTCTCTGGCCGTTCTCGACCCTCGGCTGGCCGGAAAAGACGCCCGAGCTTGCTCGCTACTACCCGACCAACGTTCTGGTTACCGGTTTCGATATCATCCCGTTCTGGGTTGTTCGCATGATGCAGATGGGTCTGCACTTCATGAAGGACGAGGACGGCGTTCCGGTCGAGCCGTTCCACACGGTCTATATCCACGCGCTGGTTCGCGACAAGAACGGCCAGAAGATGTCGAAGTCGAAGGGCAACGTCATCGACCCGTTGGAACTCATCGACGAGTACGGCGCCGACGCGCTGCGCTTCACGCTGGCGATCATGGCAGCCCAGGGCCGCGACGTGAAGCTCGATCCGGCCCGCATCGCCGGCTATCGCAACTTCGGCACCAAGCTTTGGAATGCGACGCGCTTCGCCGAGATGAACGGCGTCGTCAACGACCCGCATTTCATTCCTGAAGCCGCCGAGCTCACGGTCAACCGCTGGATCCTGACGGAACTGTCCCGCACCGAACGCGATCTTACCGAGGCGGTCGAAGCCTATCGCTTCAACGATGCCGCCGGCGTGCTCTATCGCTTCGTCTGGAATCAGGTCTGCGATTGGTATCTCGAACTGCTGAAGCCGATCTTCGGCGGCACGGACGAGGGCGCCAAGAAGGAGGCGCAGTCCTGCGTCGCCTACGTGCTCGAAGAGATCTACAAGCTGCTGCACCCGTTCATGCCCTTCATGACCGAAGAGCTCTGGGCGCATACGGCAGGCGAGGGTCGCGAGCGTGATGGCCTGGTCTGCCACGCCGAATGGCCGTCGCCGTCCTACGCCGACGACGCGGCAGCCGACGAGATCAACTGGCTGATCGACCTCGTCTCCGATATCCGCTCGGTTCGCTCCGAAATGAACGTACCGCCGTCGGCCGTAGCCCCGCTCGTCTTCGTTAACGCCAACAGCCTGACGCGTGACCGGCTGTCGCGCCACGATGCGGCGATCAAGCGCCTGGCGCGTGTCGATGGCATTTCGCTGGCCGAGCAGGCGCCGAAGGGTGCGGCCCAGATCGTGGCTGGCGAAGCGACGGTCTGCCTGCCGCTCGGCGCGCTGATCGATCTCGGCGCCGAAAAGGCCCGCCTCGAAAAGGCGATCGCCAAGACCGAGGCCGAAATGGCAAGGATCAACGGCAAGCTCTCCAACGAGAAGTTCGTCGCCAACGCCAACCCGGAGGTCGTGGCAGCCGAACGGGAACGTCTGGAAGAGCTGACGGTCCAGCTCGCGAGCCTCAAGATCGCGCTCTCGCGTGTAGATGAAGCTTCGTAAAATCAACTTTCAATAGTATTTCATTCCAAGGCGCCCGATGAAGAATCGGGCGCCTTTTTTCGAAAAATTAACCGTAATCAGGCCTTCCGCCGCCACAACTTGGCCGGAGAGGCACCATTTTTCAGCTTTTCCACGAAGTTTTTCCTAAAAATCGAACTGTTGTCAGAAGGTAACATAACTGTGCTCGTATAGAACGATCGCTCTATCGCGTGATCGATTCCAGGATTTTTTGAGATATTTTTTCTAAGATGGGGAAATTTTGACGTGCCCGTCAATTTTTTACGTAAAGCATCCATTAGCTCACTTTTCAATCGCGCCCGGTCACGAAGTTGCCATTTTAACCTCTCGCCGTCACAGTCCCACAATCGCAATTGCCTCAGTGGGGGAGACACCTTGGCATCTCGTAAGGTTCTGGCGGCAGCCCTGCCGCTTGTTATGATTTCGACGCTCACCCAGCCTGCCTTCGCGGGTGGTCTGGATCGTGGCGGCTATAATATCGATCAGTTGTTCGATGCATCGCAGTTCTCCGTCCAGTCGGGCGTGATCTATGTCATGCCGCAGCGCAAGCTGAAGAATGTGAAGGACGTCCCGACAAGTGGCGGCGATCTGACCAGGTTCCCCAACCATGCCGATGACACCACCAATTACGCCGTTCCCTACGTTGGCTTGAAGGGCGGTGTCGGCGATGTCGACTGCTTGCTGGACTATTCGGAGCCTTTCGGCGCGCATACCAACCCGGGCGTAAACTGGGCAGGTGCGAACAACAACATTGAGACGAAGGTTGAGAGCCACAACTACGGTGCGACCTGTTCCTATAAGTTCGATGTTGGACCCGGTCAGTTGCGTGTGATTGGCGGTGTCTTCTATCAAGAGATCGAAGGTTTTCAGGAAAAGCTGGTTTCGTTGATTCCGGCTCCAGCATCTGCGCTTTACAGCGGCGTGGGGCGCCTCGACATCTCCGATGATAGCTGGGGGTGGCGCGCAGGCGTAGCCTACGAGATCCCAGAATATGCGCTGCGGGCCAGCCTCGTGTACAATAGTCGCGTCAAATACGACAATCTGACCGGCACCGTGGACCTGACGCAGGTGCCGAGAACGCCCGGAAACCCGGCCAACATCTATCTTCAGGGCGTAACGCCTGTATCCGGTTCCGCTGAAGCGCCTGAATCGCTTGAGTTGAAGCTCCAGAGCGGTATCGCACCGGATTGGCTGGCTTTCGGTTCGGTCAAGTGGACAAACTGGAGCGTTCTCCAGTCCATCCCGTTCTGCCCGACGAACGGTCTCCCGTGCCCTAGGGGCGGCTTGACTTCGCTTGATCTCGGCTATCGCGATGGCTGGACGGTCAGCGGTGGGATCGGCCACAAGTTCAACGACCAGTGGAGCGGCGCGGTCAGCGTCACCTGGGATCGCGGCACCAGCGATGGTTACGGCTCCCAGACCGATAGCTGGCTGCTCGGCGTCGGCGCGGCCTACAGCCCAACCGAAAACATCGAATGGCGCCTTGCGGGTTCAGTCGGCATCCTCACCAGCGGTGAATCGGGAACCTTCACGCGTGACGGCGTCACTTACGGCGACGATGTCACTTATTCCTTCGGCAACGATCTCGTGGCGGCGATCTCCACCAGCATCAAGGTCAAGTTCTGACCAGCCAAGATCAGTGCAAGTGAAAGCCCGGCAAACTGTCGGGCTTTTCTTTGTCTGGGCGCCATTAAGCATGCTCTCGTCACGTGTCATTTTGTGACGATTCAGCAACAGTTTTTTTTGAGTGTTGGCGTATGATGGGCTCCATCACGAATTGTCCATTTCCCGCCACAAACTAGGCGCAGCGGTAATCTCGGGCGAGGGAATGACAGGCATAGGGTGCGCGTAAAAGAGTAAGATGGGTCGTTTTTCGGTGAGTGTGAAAGAGACGGACATGAGGTGTGGCGCAGTTGCCGCCGCTTCGCTTGTTTCGCCTGTTTTACAGGGTGTTTCAGCCGGTAAGCGTCGTTCGATCGCAGCCTTCTCAAGCCTTTCATTTTCCTCACGTTCGACGGTGTTTCCTAAATCCGGACCGGCTTTCGGTAACGACGTCTCGCGTTTTGTCACAATTGGTGACTACGACATTTCTGAAGGCGAAATGCCGCTCCGCGGGCTCGCCGAAATGAGGTTGAAGGCATCGCCGTCAGTTCGCGCCGGAAAGCGGGCGGATGCGGTCGGTGCGAAGGGAATGACGGCTCTCCTTGAAGAGCAGAAGGCTGGATGCGACGCGGGCAAGCGGGTCTTGGAACCCACCGCGGGATCGCTCGCCGAAGGGACTTTATCTGCGGGCCGAACGGGCGGGATGTTCGAGATGGCGCGTATGGGTGGAAACGAAAGAAATCGAGTGAAATGCTGACGTTCGAGTTCAGACCTTTCAGATTGATGCTTATGGGGCTCTCCGTCGCTTGCTGCGCGGCGATGAGTTGTCCGGCAAGCGCGTTCGACATCAAGTCGGGCGTCAACAAGGAATCCGGTCCTTTCGATCTCTTCAAATTCGGTTTCAAAGCCTACAAGAACGGCCAGAAGGAAGAGGCCGTCGAAGCCTATAAATACGCTGCCGAGAAGGGCCACACCGGCTCGCGCTGGGCGCTTGCCAACATGTATGCCGATGGCGACGGTGTCGCGCAGGACGATTTCGAAGCTTTCAAGATTTATAGCGAGATCGCACAGCAAGGCGTCGAGCCCGGCTCCGAGGATACCGGTTTCTTCGTCAACGCGCTGCTGTCGCTCGCCGGCTATTACAAGCATGGCATTCCGGGCAGCCCCGTGAAGACCGATCTGACCCAGGCGCGCCAGATCTATTTCCAGGTTGCCTCCACCTTCGGCGTTCCCGAAGCGCAGTTCCAGCTGGCGCAGATGATGCTTGCCGGCGATGGCGGTGCCACCAGCACGCAGCAGGCCAAGAAGTGGCTGAACCAAGCCCGCAAGGCCGGTCACCCGGGCGCCATGTCCGTCTTCGGCAATATCCTGTTCCAGGAAGGCCAGTCGGCCAACGGCCTCGCACTGATGACGGCCGCACTCGATCGCTGCAAGCCGAAGGATTGCAACTGGATGGAATCGCTGCAGGAACAGGCCTTCTCGGTTGCCAGCGAAAGCGACCGCCGCAACGCCATCGCTCTCTCACACAAGATCGCCAGCAGCAACACCGACTGACGATCACAGGACGGGACGCCACCGGCGTCCGTCATCGATGAACGCGCTTAGGCCGCGAAATCGAAATAAGCGACCACAGGCACGTGGTCGGAAGGCTTCTCCCAAGCACGCACATGTTTTTCGATCGCCGTCGAGGTCATCCGGTCGGCGGCTTCCGGCGACAGCATCAGGTGATCGATGCGAATGCCGTTGTTCTTAGGCCATGCGCCGGCCTGATAATCCCAGAACGTATAGGCGGGCACCGCATCCGTCGTCGCGCGCACAGCATCCGTCAGCCCCAGGCTCTCGAGCCTGCGAAACGCCTCGCGCGTCTGCGGCAGGAACAGCGCGTCGTTTTCCCACACCTTGGGGTCGAAGCAATCATGCGGCTCGGGGATGACGTTGTAGTCGCCGGCAAGGATCAGGATCTCCTCGTAAGCCAGCCGCTCGGCAGCGAACGTGCGCAGCCGCTCCATCCAGGCGAGCTTATAGCTGTATTTCTCGGTATCGACGGGATTGCCGTTTGGCAGATAGAGGCAGCAGACGCGGGCGACGCGATTGCCGGGAATGGAGAACACCGCCTCCAGAAAGCGCGCCTGCTCGTCCAGCGGATCGCCCGGCAGGCCGCGCGTCACTTCGTCCGGCTTGGTCTTGGAAAGAATGGCGACGCCGTTGAAGCCCTTCTGCCCATGCGTTTCCACATGATAGCCGAGAGCCTCGATCTCCAGCCGCGGAAAGCCTTCGTCGACCGACTTGATCTCCTGCAGGCAGGCGATATCGGGGTTCGAATCTTTCAGCCACTGCGTGAGATTGTCGATACGCGCCTTGACGCCGTTGATGTTCCAGGTCGCGATCTTCATTCTTTGGTCCCGTTCCGCTGTGACGTCTTCTTCTAGCGTGGTCTTGAGACAAGCGACAAGACGTTAAACCGGCCGGAAGACAATCTTCGGCCGGTTCTGTGTGGATAGCGGGAGAGGGTGGTCAGATCGAGAAGCTGGTTCCGCAGCCGCAGCTCGCTACCGCGTTCGGGTTCTTGATCTGGAAGGACTGGCCGAGCAGGTTATCGACGAAATCGATCTCCGAGCCCGCCATGTAGATCAACGACATGCTGTCGATCAGCACCTTCGCGTCGTTCTTCTCGACGACCACGTCGTCATCCTGGATGCCGTCGGTCAGGTCGAACTTGTAGGAAAAACCCGAACAGCCGCCGCCTTCGACGGAAACGCGCAGCGCGCTCTTGCCGGGGTCGCTGCCGACGATGGTGGCGATTCGCTTCGCAGCCGCGTCGGAAAGGGTTACACTTGCTTCGGTCATGTCTGCTCCTGCCGGGGTCAAGATCCGGAGAGAATAGTGGTCCAGCCATCAATATAAACGGCTGTTTTTCAATGCTATCGCGCCTTATATCATGAAAGCGCGGCCCGCGGCAAAGTGGGCGATACGTCGTCTCTTTGCCGTTTATGCTCTCTATAGGTATGAAGAGCATATGGCGGCGTCAATGGGCGTGAGCCTGGACATGGCGAGTGACGGTGAAGAATGACGATCGACAGACGTGCATTAGGCTTCGGTAACAGCGACAGGGCAATCTACGCGGCTGACCCGTGGACGACGCGTGGGCGGCTCTATCCCGAGAATTCCAGCCCGACGCGCTCGGACTTCCAGCGCGACCGCGACCGCATCGTCCACACGACCGCCTTCCGGCGCCTCAAGCACAAGACCCAGGTCTTCATCGCCCAGGATGGCGATCACTATCGCACGCGGCTCACGCATACGATCGAGGTCGCCCAGATCGCCCGCGCGCTCGCAAGGGCGCTGAAGCTCGACGAGGATCTGGCCGAAGGCGTCGCCCTCGTGCACGATTTCGGCCACACGCCCTTCGGCCACACCGGCGAGGACGCTCTGCACGAGGTGCTGCTGCCCTATGGCGGCTTCGACCACAATGCCCAGTCGCTGCGCATCGTCACCAAGCTCGAACGTCGCTACGCCGATTTCGATGGCATCAACCTGACGTGGGAGAGCCTGGAAGGCCTGGTCAAGCATAACGGCCCGCTCTTGACCAAGGACGGGACGGGCACGCGCGGCCCCGTGCCGCAGCCGATCCTCGATTACTGCGAGATCCACGATCTCCAACTCGACACCTACGCCAGCCTGGAAGCCCAGGTGGCCGCGATCGCCGACGATATCGCCTACAACACCCACGATATCGATGACGGCCTGCGCTCTGGCTATCTCACCTTCGACATGCTCGAGGATATTCCGTTCCTGGCCGGACTGATGGCGGAGGTGAGGGAGCGCTACCCCACTCTGGAGCCGAGCCGCTTCACGCACGAGATCATGCGCCGCCAGATCACCCGCATGGTCGAGGACGTGATCTCCGTCGCCCAGGAGCGTCTGGCCGAAATCCGCCCGGAGAGCGCCGACGACGTCAGGCACGCCAGCCGCGTGATCGCGACGTTCTCTGAGGGCATGGCCGAGACGGACAAGCAGATCAAGGCGATGCTCTTCAAGCGCATCTACCGCCATCCCGACATCATGCGCATCCGATCAGGCGCCGCGCAGATCGTCACCGACCTGTTTTCGGCCTACATGGCCAACCCGAAGGAGATGCAGAGCCACTATTGGGTGGATCACATCGCGGGGCTGGCAGAGGCGCCGAAGGCGCGCCATGTTGGTGATTATCTCGCCGGCATGACCGACACCTACGCCATCAGCGCCCACAGGCGATTGTTTGACCAGACTCCGGATTTGCGCTAGGCAGCGGTCGCTCGGCAAAGGCCGGGCGGATGCCGTGTGGCACAGCCTATGCATGGAAGAGTGCGATGAACCTTTTTACCGATTTCGAAGCCAGGATTAAAACCGCCCTTGAACAGATTGATCTGGTCAAGGAAAAGCGATCCGAGCTGGATTTCGGACGCATTGCCGTCGAGCCGCCGCGTGACGCGAGCCATGGCGATGTCGCGACCAATGCGGCGATGGTGCTTGCCAAGCCGCTCGGCACCAATCCGCGCGCGCTGGCCGAAATCATCACCGAAAAGTTGAAGGAAGACCCAGACGTCGCCGAAGTGTCGGTCGCGGGACCCGGCTTCATCAACGTCAGGATCGCCGTCGGCTACTGGCAGCGCCTGCTGGCCTCGATGATCACTGCTGGCACCGACTACGGTCGCTCGACGATGGGTGAGGGCCGCAAGGTCAACGTCGAATACGTCTCGGCCAACCCGACCGGCCCGATGCATGTCGGCCATTGCCGTGGCGCCGTCGTCGGCGACGCGCTGGCCAACCTCTTGTCCTTCGCCGGCTTCGACGTCACCAAGGAATACTACATCAACGACGCCGGCTCGCAAATCGACGTCTTGGCGCGCTCCGTGTTCCTGCGCTACCGCGAGGCGCTCGGCGAAAAGATCGGCGAGATCCCGGCTGGTCTCTATCCAGGCGACTATCTCGTGCCTGTTGGCGAAGCGCTGGCGCGTGATTACGGCGTCAAGCTGCACAACATGCCCGAGGATCAGTGGATGCCGCTGGTCAAGGATCGCACCATCGATGCGATGATGGTGATGATCCGCGAGGATCTGGAGGCGTTGAACGTCCATCACGACGTGTTCTTCTCCGAGCGCACGCTGCACGCCAATGGCGCTGCCGCCATCCGCACTGCCATCAACGACCTGACCTTCAAGGGCCACGTCTACAAGGGCACGCTGCCGCCGCCGAAGGGCCAGCTCCCGGAAGATTGGGAAGATCGCGAACAGACGCTGTTCCGCTCGACTGAGGTCGGCGACGACATGGACCGCCCGCTGATCAAGTCAGACGGCTCCTACACCTATTTCGCCGCCGACGTCGCATACTTCAAGAACAAGTTCGATCGCGGCTTCAGCGAGATGATCTACGTGCTCGGCGCCGACCATGGCGGCTACGTCAAGCGCCTGGAAGCGGTCGCGCGCGGCGTGTCGGAAGGCAAGGCCAAGCTTACCGTTCTGCTGTGCCAGCTGGTCAAGCTGTTCCGCAATGGCGAGCCGGTGAAGATGTCGAAGCGCTCGGGCGACTTCGTGACGCTCCGCGATGTGGTCGAGGAAGTCGGCCGCGATTCGGTGCGGTTCATGATGCTGTATAGAAAGAGCTCGGAGCCGTTGGACTTCGATTTCGCCAAAGTAACGGAACAGTCGAAAGACAATCCGGTCTTTTACGTACAGTACGCGCACGCCCGTTGCATGTCTGTCTTCAGGCAGGCGAAGGAGGCGTTTCCGGATCTCGACGTGTCGCCTGAGACCCTCGCGAACGCCGTGTCCGGAATCTCGGATCCTGCGGAATTACAATTGGTTGCGAAGGTTGCCGAGTTCCCTCGGCTGGTCGAGGCGGCGGCTCAATCGCAAGAGCCGCATCGTGTCGTATTCTACCTCTATGATCTTGCCAGTTCTTTCCATGCACATTGGAATAAGGGCAAGGATCAGGTAGACTTACGATTTATTAACGATAAGAGCCGAGAGTCTAGTATTACCAGACTAGGGCTGGTGTACGCCGTTGCGTCCGTTTTGAAGTCGGGTCTTGCCATCGCAGGAACGGCTGCGCCGGAAGAGATGCGGTAGCGTCACCATTTACCCACAATGCGCTGGCACGAAACCTTTGCATTTGCGAGTGGATGAGTATGGCAGATAAACAGCGGGCGTATGACACGCGTAACGATGCGAACCTCTTTGCTGACGACGATCCCCTTGCGGAGCTTGCGCGTATCGTCGGTTTTGAGCCCCGTGTAGCGGCAAACACCGTCGAAGCGGCGCCAAGGCAGGAGCCTGCCTTCAATCTCGAAGACGAACTGCTGCGCGAGTTCGAGCGTTACGACGCTCCGACCGCGCCTGCAGTCGTCGCTCATCCGATCGAGACGGCTTACGCTCAGCCTGAGCCCGTAGTTTATGCCGAGCCGGAGCCCGTCACTTATGACGAGCCCGAGCCGCACTACGAACCCGCACAGCACTACGAGCCTGCGCAGCACTACGAACAAGCCCCGCGCTATGAGGCCGAGCCGGTTCATTACGAAGCGCCGGTTGTCTCGGAACGGGTCGAAGACGAGGCTCTACCTGTCGTCGAACAGCCCGATGCCCGCGCGATTCTCTCGTCCGCCGATTGGGCGGCCAGCGTCTCGCGCCCTGCGGAGCCTGTCTCCGGCGGCGCCCGCGATCTGATCGAGGAGCTTGAGCTTTCGATCAGCGCCGCGCCGACGCCGGTTCAGCCTGCCAAGGCCCCGCAATGGTCGGCCGCAAGCATTCGCTTGCCGATCGCCAATTTCCATACGTCTCGCCGCGAAGAGCCGGCCGCAACGCCTGTTTCTGCCCTGGCGCCTGTTGTTGCCGCCGAGCCGGTGGCTGTTGCTCCGCGCTTTGAAGCGCCGGCAGCTGCCAGCTTCCCCGCCGAGATCGATCGTCATGAGCCAGCCGTCGTTTTCGAACAGCCCGTCGCCGAGCCGATCGTCGAACCCGTTGTCGATCATAGCGCCTTCGATCTGGCCGCTGCTGCCAAGGATGGCGACGTCAAGGCCGATGCCGCGCTGACGGAAGCCGTATCCGAAGTCGATGATATCGCTTTCGATATCGATGACCTCCTGGCCGATGTTTCGCAGTATCCGGTTACCGCTCGCGAAGCCGCGCCCGTGGAGGCCCAGCCGGTCGCCCCGGTCGTCCACGAGCCGATCCCTGCGCCCGCCTATGTGCCCGAGCCGCCCGTCGCCGTCGCTCCTGTCGCGGCAGCACCCGTAGCGCCTCACTATGCACCCGAGCCGCAGCCGGTCGCCGCCAAGTCCGCACCCGACGCGGAAGACCCGTTTGCCGGCCATGACTTCGAGCTGGATCTCGAAGGCATCGAGCTTGAACTCGCCGACCTGGATTTCGTCGAGCCCGTCGTGGCTGAGGAGATCGAGCAGCCGAAGCCGCAGCCTGTAGCAGCACCGGTGGCCTACCAGCCGGCAGTCCGCCAGCCTGAGCCTGCCGCGCAGCCGGCACCCGCACCTTACCAGCCGTCCGCCCCGGCACAGGCTTATCAGGCGCCGGCCTACCAGGCGCCCGCCTATCAGGCAGCCGCCCCGGTCTACCGTTCGCCGGAGCCCGCAGCGCCGTCGTACCGTGCGCCGGCACCTGCCGTCGACACGACGGAAGAGCTGCCCTTCGATCCGTCGATGATCTCCGATGCGGAGTATCAGATGGAAGCAGTCGAGATGCATGTCCCGACGCTGCCGCCGGTCGAAAAGCATGAACCCGTTCCCGCGATGTCGGATTTCGATTTCGACGTCGATTCGGAAATCGCCAACCTGCTGACGCCAGCCAAGCCGGTCGAAGCACCCGCAAAGCCGGCTCAGGACATCCGTGCTCGCGCCCAGGCTTCGGTCGCCGCCGTGGCATCCGTCGCACGGCCGCAGCCGTCGCAGCCGCAAGCCCAGAGCTTCGATGAATTCGAACGCGCTCTGGAGGAAGATTTCCGCCGCAGCGTCAACGAGCCCGTGCAGCAGCGTCGCGAGACGGTGTCCGAAGTTCAGATCCAGTCGGCGAGCGACGCCGAGGATATGAGCCGCGCCCGCTCGATGAAGCGCATGCTGGCGGCAGCCGCTGCCATCGTCATCTTCGGCGGCGTCGCTTATGCCGGCTATTCCTTCCTGGCGCGCGACGGCGGCCTCGGTATCGCCAGCGGCGAACCGCGCGTCATCGTGGCCGACAAGGACCCGGTCAAGGTCGTTCCGGAAAACCCGGGTGGCAAGACCGTTCCGAACCAGGACAAGGCTGTCTACGACAGCGTTGGTGGCGCCGCCACCGAAGCCCCGAAGCAGAAGTCGCTGGTATCAAGCGACGAGCAGCCGGTTGATGTCGTTCAGCGCACGCTGACGCCGGAAACGCTGCCTGAAGATAACGACGCCCCGATGCCATCCATGGCGACGCCGGTCGGCGACACCGAGGATCCGCGTCTGCTGCCGAACGACAGTGCGACGGATACGGCTGCTGCCGCTCCGTCGGATGCCGATCGTTCGCCGTCGGTCTCGGCCCGCAAGGTCCGCACCATGATCGTCAAGCCGGACGGCACGCTGGTCGCCCGCGACGAGCCGGCGCCGGAGCCTGCTGCATCCTCGCTGCCGAAGCCCACCTCGGTGCAGACGCAGAAGATTGCCGCAGGTGGTGCATCGGCTTCTGCCCCGACGATCGAACAGCTGGCGTCCGCCGACATTCGCTCGACGCCGGTCGAAGGTGCTACGCCGACCGCAAAGCAGACTTCCGAGAACGTGCTTGCCAAGGCCGCGGCGGCAACGCCTGACAGCGTCAACCCGCCGGTCCGTGCCGTAACCAGCACCAAGACCGACACCGCGCCGACCCCGGCATCGCGTCCGGGTGCTTCGGCTCTCGCACCCGCGACGGCAGCACCGGCACCAGCTGCCCAGGCACCGAAGGAAGTCGCGGCGGTTCCGCCGGCAGCGGCACAGGCCCAGCCGACCACGGCCGCTCCTGGCAGCTACGGCGTCCAGATTGCATCGCTGCCGTCTGAAGCCGAAGCCAAGAAGTCCTATGCAAGCCTGTCGAAGAAGTTCGGCGGCGTGCTGGCTGGCATGCCTTACGAAATCCGCAAGGCCGACATCGCAGGCAAGGGCACCTACTACCGCCTGCGCATCACTGCCGGTTCCAAGGACGAAGCAGCCGCGATCTGCGAGAAGTACCGTGCAGCTGGTGGCTCCTGCCTGATTTCGAAGTAAGTCTCGAAACTGAATTGATAGAGAGCGGCGGGGCAACCCGCCGCTCTTTTCGTTTGTGGGGCTCTCTTTGTGCCCTTCTTTTTTGTGAATGGCAGTTGACGCTGCTCGCATTTCGCGAGGGCGTCTCTATGATTCGGGTATGACCGAATCAAAAGCGATGATCCTTGGCTGTAGCGGCCTTTCCCTGACGCCCGAAGAGAAGGCCTTCTACGCGGGCGAGCGCCCCTGGGGCTTCATTCTGTTCGGCCGCAATATTTCCGAACCGCAGCAGATATCGGACCTCGTAGCCGAGATGCGCGAGAGCGTCGGCTGGCACGCGCCGGTGCTGATCGATCAGGAGGGCGGTCGCGTCCAGCGCGTTCGCCCGCCGATCCTGCCGCATTATCCCTCCGGCCAGCAGCTCGGCGATCTCTATCGAGAGAATGCTGAAAAGGGCAAGCGCGCGGCCTGGCTGATGTCGCGCCTGCACGCCTTCGATCTCTCGAAGTTCGGCATCAACGTCGATTGCCTGCCCGTGCTGGATGTCCCGGTCGAAGGCAGCAGCAATGTCATAGGCAACCGTGCCTATGGCATGGACCCGAAGACGGTGACCGACATGGGCATCGCCGCGTCCGAAGGCCTGAAGGCGGGCGGCGTGCTCTCCGTGATGAAACATATGCCCGGCCACGGCCGCGGCTTTGCCGATTCCCATCACGAGCTTCCGGTCGTCCGCGTCTCGCGCGAAGAACTCGAAGCCCACGACTTCCCGCCATTCATCACCATGAAGGACGAATTGATGGCGATGACCTGCCATCTCGTTTTCACCGCGATCGACCCGGAAAATCCGGCGACCACCTCGCGCAAGGTCATCGACGGGATCATCCGCGAGTATATCGGCTTCAAAGGCCTGTTGCTTTCCGATGATAGTTCGATGAACGCGCTAAGCGGCACGCTTGGTGAGCGGGCGGCGAATATCATTGCGGGCGGGTGCGATATCGTGCTGCATTGCAACGGTCATATGGATGAGATGCTTGAGGTGGTCGCCAACGTGCCGCTGCTCCAGGGTGCTGCACTTGAGCGCGCCAAGCGCGTGGAGCAGGGGTTCCCAGCGGCGGATGGCGCCGACGAGGCCGCGATCCGCGCCGAATTCAATGCGATGTTTGCGACGGCCTGATCGCGAAAGGAACGAGACGACGTGACAACGACGACAAAGGCTCAGGAGCGCCCGCAGACATCGGCAACGCCGATGGACAAGCTGTGGCAGGACGGCAGCGCCGACCGCGCCTCGACCGATCCGGCGCTGTTGATCGATGTCGCCGGCTTCGAAGGCCCGCTCGACCTGTTGCTGCATCTCGCCCGCACGCAGAAGGTTGATCTATCCCGCATTTCCGTGCTGGCGCTCGCCGAACAATATCTGCTGTTCATCGATAGCGCCCGCCGCATCCGCATCGAGCTCGCGGCGGACTATCTGGTCATGGCGGCATGGCTCGCCTACCTGAAGTCGCGCCTGCTCATTCCGCAGCAGGTCAAGGACGACGGCCCCTCGGGTGAGGAAATGGCGGCGTCGCTGGCGTTTCGTCTGAAGCGCCTGGAAGCGATGCGCGAGGCTGCCGGCGGACTTGTGAACCGCAATCGTCTCGGCCGCGACGTCCTTGCCCGTGGCGCACCCGAACATATCCCCGATCGCCACCAATCGGCCTACGACGCCAGCCTCTACGATCTGCTGACGGCCTATGCCTCGCTGCGCCAGCGCCAGGCGGTGACGCAGGTCACGATCGCGCGCCGTACTGTCTGGTCGCTCACCGAAGCGCGCGAGCTGCTGACCCGCCTGATCGGTGAGATCGGCGACTGGACGGCGCTCGAGCAGCATATCCTGACCTACATGGTTTCGCCCGAGGACCGGGTGACGGCGATCGCCAGCGCCTTTGCCGCCTCGCTCGAACTCGCACGTGAAGGCAAGATCGAAATCCGCCAGGAAGGCGTCTTCGAGCCGATCTACATGCGGCGCGGACCGAACCATGCCACGGTGCAGGTCGTCGAACAGGAGTTGCCGGCTTGAGCGATCTGGAAGACATCGATCTGGAAAATGGCGACGCCGAGCGCGACAACGACGGCGCCGGGGATGACACCGTTCACGACGTGAGCGAGGCCGCGCGCATCGCCGAAGCCTTGGTCTTCGCCTCCGCCCAGCCCGTGTCGGAAGCCTTCATCAGTGATCGCCTGCCGAAAGCGTTCGACGTGCGCGCCATCATGCTGCGGCTGCAGGAAGAATACGCCCATCGCGGCGTCAATCTGGTCAGGGTCGACGATGCCTGGGCGTTCCGCACCGCCGCCGACCTCTCCTTCGTCATCCGCCGCGATGAAAACGAGGTGCGCAAGCTCTCTCGCGCCGCACTCGAGGTTCTCGCTATCATCGCCTATCACCAGCCGGTGACGCGCGCCGAGATCGAGGATATCCGAGGCGTGCAGACGTCGCGCGGCACGCTTGATGTCTTGATGGAAGCCGGTTGGGTGCGCTTTCGCGGCCGCCGCCGCACGCCGGGGCGTCCCGTTACGCTCGGTACCACCCGCGACTTCCTCGATCACTTCGGGCTAGAGGAACTGCGCGATCTGCCTGGTATTGAGGAGTTGAAGGGGGCAGGGCTGCTCTCCGGCCGCATCCCGGCCAATTTCAGCATTCCGTCGCCGTCGATGAACGACGAGCTGACCGAAGACGAAGACCCCATCACGCAGATGGATCTCGAGGAACTGGGCCTTCTTGCGCCCGGTGGGGCGTCCGAGGAATAGCCGGCTCCGTGTCTTTGTTTCGCCACGCCAAGCGAAAACAATTGTCTTCACGACTTTTCGACCGGGGACTATCTTGTCACGACGGTCGATACCGTGACATTAAGCGTCTATCTACGGGGAATTAGATGTTGGATTTGATGTCGGGTATTCTTACATCAATAGGGCATCACAACAGGAGTTAGCGTAATGGGTTCTTTTAGCATGTGGCACTGGCTGATCGTTCTGGTCATCGTGCTGTTGCTCTTCGGTCGCGGTAAAATTCCGGAACTGATGGGCGATGTTGCCAAGGGCATCAAGAGCTTCAAGAAGGGCATGAACGACGAGGACGCGCCTGAAGCTTCGAGCACGACCACTGCAGGCAAGACCGTCGATCACAAGGCCGACGAAACGAAGTAACCACGTCCGGGCAGCGCCGCCCCCGCGTTTCCCGTTCAGGAGCCTTGAATGTTCGATATTGGCTGGACCGAGCTGCTTGTCATCGCGGTCGTATTGATTGTCGTGGTGGGTCCCAAGGATCTGCCCCCGATGCTTCGTGCTTTCGGCAAGATGACGCAGCGCGCCCGCAAGGTCGCCGGCGAATTCCGTGCCCAGTTCGACGAAGCGCTGCGCGAAGCCGATATGGACGACGTGCGCCAGACGCTGAGCGACGCGCAGAAGCTTAACCCGGTGAACACGCTGCGCGAGGCAATGAACCCGCTTCGCCAGATGGGGAACGAGATCAAGGCCGATCTTCAGCGCGCGACAACGGTCGATAGCAAGACGGAAGCGCCGCTCGGCCTGATGCCGGCGCCTGAAGTCGCTCCGACCGAGACGCCTGCAGTCATGCCGGCTCCGACGCCGGTACCTGCGGCATCGGCCGCCGTGCCCGAGGCTGCAGCGGCAAAGCCCGCCCGCAAGCCACGCGCCAAGGCCGCCGACAAGTCGGACGCTGTAGCCGCCGTCGCGGTGACGCCGGCCGAAAAGCCTAAGCGTGCTGCCGCCAAGCCCGCAGCTGTCAAGGCAGCGCCGGCGCCAGCAAGTGCTGCGCCAGCCAAGGCTGCTCCCGCAAAGAAGACGGCCGCCGCCAAGCCGGCAGCTGTCGCCACGGCCGCGCCGAAGAAGCCGGCGGCGAAGAAAAAGAAAGATGAAGCATGAGCGGTGATATCGAAGACAAGCCGCAGCCGTTGATCGAGCACCTGATGGAGCTGCGCACGCGGCTCATGTGGTCGATCGGCGCCTTCTTCGCTGCCTTCATCGTCTGCTTCATTTTCGCCAAGCATCTCTTCAATGCGCTGGTCTTCCCTTACAAATGGGCGGTCCAGTGGGCGCATCTCGATGTCTCCAAGGCGCAGCTGATCTACACGGCGCCGCAGGAATTCTTCTTCACGCAGGTGAAGGTGGCCATGTTCGGCGGTCTCGTGATCGCCTTTCCGATCATCGCCGCGCAGATCTACAAGTTCGTGGCCCCCGGCCTCTACAAGAACGAGCGTTCGGCCTTTCTGCCGTTCCTGATCGCCTCTCCGATCCTGTTCCTGATGGGCGCCGCACTCGTCTATTTCTTCTTCACGCCGATGGTCATGTGGTTCTTCCTGACCATGCAGCAGGCGCCGGGCGAGGGCGACGTCGCCATCTCGCTCCTGCCGAAGGTCTCTGAATATCTCAGCCTCATCATGACGCTGGTCTTCTCCTTCGGCCTGGTCTTCCAGCTCCCCGTCATCACCACGCTGCTTGCCCGCGTCGGCCTGCTGACCTCGGACTGGCTGCGCGAAAAGCGCAAGTTCGCGATCGTCATGGCCTTCATCGTCGCGGCGGTGCTGACCCCGCCCGATCCGATGTCCCAGATCGGCCTTGCGCTGCCGACCATCATTCTCTACGAGATTGCCATCTACGCGGCGCGACTCGTGGAACGCCAGCGTGCTCGCGATGCGGCCACCGAGGCTGAAGGGTCCCAGGACGTTGCCAAGACGGACAACGTCTAGCGTAACCGCAAATCCTCGATGAGCGCTTTCCAATATCCGGTCGAGGCCCGGTCAGGCTTTGGCCGGGTCATCCTTTTTGTAACGACCTGGAACGACGATGCTCGATATCAAATGGATCCGTGAGAATCCCGAAGCCCTCGACGCGGCACTTGCCAAGCGTGGTGCCGAGCCCCTGTCCGAAAGCCTGATCGCGCTGGACGAAAAGCGCCGCACGGCCGTTCAGAAGGTCCAGGACATGCTGTCCCGCCGCAACGCCGCCTCCAAGGAGATCGGTGCTGCCATGGCGCAGAAGAACACCGAGCTGGCCGAGAAGCTGAAGGCCGAGGTCGCCGACCTCAAGGTCCTGCTGCCGGCCGCCGAGGAAGACGATCGCGCCTTCTCCGAAGAGCTGAACGACGCCCTTTCGCGCATCCCCAACGTTCCCCATGACGACGTCCCAGTCGGCAAGGACGAGGCCGACAACGTCGTGACGCGTGTCACCGGCGAGAAGCCGCGTTGGAACCATACGCCGAAGGAGCACTACGAAATCGGCGAAGCGCTCGGCTACATGGATTTCGAAACCGCCGCCAAGCTCTCCGGCTCGCGCTTCACCGTCCTGACCGGCCCGCTGGCAAGGCTGGAGCGGGCGCTCGGCCAGTTCATGATCGACCTGCACACCAGCGAGCACGGCTACACCGAAGTGAGCTCGCCGCTGATGGTGCGCGACGAAGCGGTCTTCGGCGTGGGCCAGTTGCCGAAATTCGCCGAGGACATGTTTCGCACGACGGACGGCCGTTGGCTGATCCCAACGGCAGAAGTCACGCTCACCAACCTCGTACGCGAGCAAATCCTCGAGCATGACAAGCTGCCGCTGCGCTTCACTGCGCTCACCCCGTCCTTCCGCTCGGAAGCGGGCTCGGCCGGCCGCGACACCCGCGGCATGCTGCGCCAGCACCAGTTCTGGAAGTGCGAACTGGTCTCGATCACCGACGCCGAAAGCTCGATCGCCGAGCATGAGCGCATGACGGCTTGCGCCGAGGAGGTGCTGAAGCGCCTCGGCCTGCATTTCCGCACGCTGACGCTCTGCACCGGCGACATGGGCTTCGGCTCGCGCAAGACCTACGATCTCGAGGTCTGGCTGCCCGGCCAGAACACCTACCGCGAAATCTCGTCCTGCTCGGTCTGCGGCGATTTCCAGGCGCGGCGCATGAACACGCGCTATCGCGGCAAGGAAGACAAGACCAACCGCTTCGTTCACACGCTGAACGGCTCCGGCACCGCCGTCGGCCGCTGCCTGATCGCGGTTCTGGAAAACTATCTGAACGAGGATGGCTCGGTGACCATCCCCGACGTGCTGGTGCCCTACATGGGCGGCCTGACGAAGATCGAAAAGGCGGCTTGAGACCATGCGCATTCTGCTTACCAACGACGACGGCATTCACGCGGAAGGCCTTGCGGCGCTGGAGCGGATTGCGCGCACACTCTCCGACGATGTCTGGATCGTCGCGCCCGAGACCGACCAGAGCGGTCTCGCCCATTCGCTGAGCCTGTCGGAGCCGCTGCGTCTGCGCAAGATCTCCGACAAGCACTTCGCGCTGCGCGGGACGCCGACCGATTGCGTCATCATGGGCATCAAGCAGGTGATGGAGATCAAGCCCGATCTCGTGCTGTCAGGTGTCAACGCCGGTTCGAACGTCGCTGACGACGTCACCTATTCGGGCACGATCGCCGGCGCGATCGAAGGCACGATGCAGGGCGTACGCTCCTTTGCGTTGAGCCAGGCTTACATTCGCGAAGGCGACCAGCGCATCCTGCCCTGGGAAGTCTGCGAGACGCATGCGCCGGCGCTGCTCAATAAGCTGATGTCGGTCGATCTGCCCGAGGGCACTTTCCTCAATCTCAACTTCCCGAACTGCGCGCCTGACGAAGTCGAGGGCACGGAAGTGACCGCGCAGGGCAAGCTCGCCTTCAATCTGGAGGTCGACGCCCGCGCCGATGGTCGTGGCTTTCCCTACTATTGGCTGAAGTTCGGCGAGCGCGCCGGCGCCTTCGTTGACGGCACTGATGTCAACGCGCTCAAGAATAGAAAGATTTCGGTAACGCCTTTGAAACTGGATCTGACCGATTATTCCGTACAGGACCGCGTGGCGCGGGCGCTTTCGGGTACGGAGTAAATCGCATTGGCGGCACGTCTGGTGGAGAAGGAAGAGTTTGCAGCACTCGTTTTGAGGCTGCGGGCCGAAGGCGTGTCCGATCTTGATCTGCTGACGGCGGTCGAGCAGGCGCCGCGCTCGCTCTTCGTGCCGCCTCAATTCGCCCAACAGGCCTATTCCAGCCGCACCATCCCGATCGAATGCGGCTCCTTCCTCGAAGGCGTCGATTTCGCCGTCCGCGTCCTGCATCACCTGAGGGTGAAGCCCGGCCAGCGTGTGCTGGAAGTGGGCACCGGCAGCGGTTTCATGACCGCTGTGATCGCCCGCATGGCCGAGCGCGTACTCACCATCGACCGCTACAAGACGCTGACCTCGAACGCCCAGAAGCGTTTCGAGACGCTTGGTATCCGCAACATCATCGTGCGCCAGGCTGATGGCAGCGCCGGCCTGCAGGGCGAGGGCACCTTCGACCGTATCCTCGTCACTGCCGCCTTCGAGAGCATGCCGCGCTTCTATGCCGACCAGCTGGTTTCCGGCGGTTCGATGATCGCGCCGCTGATCATTTCCGAGACCGAATGTCGCCTCGTGCGCCTGACCAAGACCGGCAGCCGCTTCGAGCGCGAGGAGTTGTTCAACTCCCCATACCTGCCGATTGTTCCGCGCGTCGCCTCGCAGCTCTGATCGCATCGTCGCTATGGTTAGCGATTTGTCAAAAATCGCAAGCCGATGCTTCTGCCTTAACCGGTTGGTAATGCTAACGCGCTTTAATCATACCCACAAATGGTTGCGTTATTCAGTGGGTCGAGTGTCATGCGTTTCAGCGTTTCGCCTAAGTTCGGGAAGTCTGCCGGTAATGCCCTGATCGTGGCTCTCCTGGCGAGTGCTGCATCAGGTTGCAGTTCCGATGTGACACGTTTCGGCGGTCTGTTTTCTTCGTCCGGTCAGGACCAGATGACGACAAATTCCATTCCTCGTCGGAGCATGAGTGGCCTTCAGGCTGACCCAGTGCCGCAGGCGGACATGCAGGGCGGCGCGATGCAGCCCAACTATGCCAACAACAATCAGTCGATGAATCAGCCCTATGCTAGCCAGCAGTCGACCTACGGCTCGAGCGCTCGCATGGCATCGGCTCCGGTTTCCGTCCAGCGCTCCGAGCTTGCCGCTCCCGGCGCCGTGTCGCAGGCCCCCATGGCTTCCGGCAACGTATCTGCTGCTCGCGAAAAGCAGGTCGCTCTCGCTCAGCCGTTCCCGGCCGCCAACGCGCCGCAGCATTCCAGCCAGGTCATCGTTCCGCCGAAGCGCAACGCCGACAACATCGTCACGGGCTCGACCCCGAAGGTCTCCGGCTGGTCCTCGACCAACGCTCCCTCGGTCACCATGCGTCCCGGCGAAAGCGTCGCGATCCTCGCCAACCGCTACGGCGTTCCGGAAAAGGAAATCCTGCGCGCCAATGGCCTGAAGAGTGCAGCCGCCGCCAGGCCCGGCCAGACCATCCTGATCCCGACCTTCAACGGCGGCAACGCTGCCAAGGCGGCCGCGCAGTCGAACGATCTCGCGAAGGGTGGTCAGGCGCCGCAGCCGGCCCGCGGCCAGGAACAGAACCTCGCGGTCATCCCGAATGGTTCGAACGCCTCGCGTGACAAGTCGATGGCAAGCGCCGACCAGTCCGGCAAGGCGCCCGTCGGCGCCGGCCCGAAGGGCGCGGGCGGCACCTACGTCGTCAAGTCGGGTGACTCGCTTGCTAAGATCGCCAAGGCGACCGGCAACAGCATCGACGACATCAAGGCCGCCAACAACCTCACGGCCGGCTCGATCCGCATCGGTCAGGAACTGAACATCCCGAACGGCAGCGGCTCCGCCGACACCATGAAGACGGCGTCGATCCAGCCGAAGGCGGAGCCCAAGCCCGCCGCACAGCCGGCATCCGCGCCTGAAACGGCCGCAGCCCAGCCCGCGACCTACAAGGCGCCAGTCGCCACCGAAAGCGTCAGCGATGCCGCCAAGAAGGAAGTGGCCTCGGCCGCACCTGAAGCCACCGGCATTGGCAAGTATCGCTGGCCGGTCCGCGGTGCCGTGATCGCCGCCTACGGCGCCAACGTCAACGGCAGCCGCAACGACGGTATCGACATCTCGGTTCCGCAGGGCACGGCGATCAAGGCCGCTGAAAACGGCGTCGTCATCTACGCCGGCAACGGCCTCAAGGAACTCGGTAACACGGTTCTCGTTCGCCACGACGACGGCACTGTCACCGTCTACGGCAATGCCGACACGCTGAGCGTGACGCGCGGCCAGAAGATCCAGCGCGGCCAGACGGTCGCCGTGTCAGGCATGAGCGGCAACGTCAAGCAGCCGCAGGTTCACTTCGAAGTCCGCAAGGACGCGACGCCGGTGAACCCGATGACTTTCCTCGAGTAGGTTGGGCCTCGAGTAGGTTAGGCCTCGAGTAGGTCAAGAGTTTCCTCGAATAGGTATTGTGTATCGAGGACAATGCAAAAGCCCGGCAGACGCCGGGCTTTTGTCGTTTCAGGCAATCGTGAAAGCGGCCATCAGGCTCTGTCGAGCGCGATCCGCTTCCGGCCCGCGAGGTCCTGGATATACTGCCAGGCGACGCGGCCCGAGCGGGCGCCGCGCGTGGTTGCCCATTCCAGCGCTTCCGCATGCAGCGTTTCGCGGTCGAGCGGCAGCTTGAAGTGGGCGGCGTAGCCGTCGATCATCGTCAGATAGTCTTCCTGGCTGCACTTGTGGAAGCCGAGCCACAGCCCGAAACGGTCCGACAGCGACACCTTCTCCTCGACAGCCTCCGACGGGTTGATTGCCGTCGACTGTTCGTTCTCCATCATGTGGCGCGGCAACAGGTGGCGACGGTTGGAGGTCGCGTAGAAGAGCACGTTATCGGGCCGTCCCTCGACACCGCCGTCGAGCGCTGCCTTGAGAGACTTGTAGGCCGTGTCGTCATGGTCGAAAGAGAGGTCGTCGCAGAAGACGATGACCCGGTGCGGCGTGTCTTTCAGAAGGTCGAGTAACACCGGCAGGCTGGCGATATCCTCGCGGTGAACCTCGACCAGCTTCAGCGAAACGCCGCTTTTACGTCTGACATCTTCGTGAACGGCCTTCACCAGCGACGACTTGCCCATGCCCCGCGCGCCCCACAGGAGCACGTTGTTGGCGGCATAGCCTTCGGCGAAACGCACCGTATTTTCGTGCAGGATGTCGCGCACGCGATCGACGCCGCGGATCAGCGCCAGCGCCACGCGGTTGGGGCGCTGGACAGGCTGCAAATGCTGGCGGGCAGGGGCCCAGACGAAGCAATCGGCTGCGTTCCAGTCGTTGGTGGCGGGCGGCGGTCCGGCGAGCCGTTCCACGGCATCGGCAAGACGGCGCAGTTCGCCGAGAATGATGCTGTTGACGTCTTCGGCCATGGCGTTTCCTCCTTGGGGCGTATGCGGCTGTGTGCCAATCGCTTTTCCTAGCCGGGTAGCATGGCCTTTTATAAGCGGAAAGGTTATGAGGCAGCGGAATCGGTACGGTTTTCGGCTGTTTCAGTTGCAATCGCAAAGACCATAATTATAGTCCGGCCACCGAGAAAAAAGGCGACAATCCGCCTCCGGAAAAGTTTGAGGAGATTAGCATGTTCATCACCCCGGCATTCGCCCAGGCCACCGACAGCGCGGCGTCGCCGTTCGGTTCCGGCTTCGAAATGATCATCCTGTTCGTGCCGCTGATGGTCGTCTGGTATTTCCTGCTCATCCGTCCGCAGCGCGCTCAGGCCAAGAAGCGTGACGAAGCCCTGAAGGCGATCCGTCGCGGCGACCAGGTCGTCACGTCAGGCGGTCTCGTCGGCAAGGTCACCAAGGTGATTGACGAAAAAGAAATCGAAGTCGAAATTGCTGATGGCGTGCGCGTTCGCGTCGTCCGCACCGGCGTCACCGAGATCCGCGTCAAGGGCGAGCCCGTAAAGGCAGACGCGGCATAATCATCACGCATATCCCACGAACCGGATCACCCGGATCTGACATAGTCGAGAGAAAATGCTTCATTTTTCCCGCTGGAAGACCCTTCTGATCTGGTTTGTGGTGCTGGTGGCCGTGTTGATCGCGGCCCCCAATTTCCTGCCGGTAGGCCAGTCCGGCCTGCTGTCTTCCTGGCTGTCCAAGCACCGCGTCGTTCTGGGCTCCGATCTTCGCGGCGGCACGCATGTCGTCTTTGAGGTCGATCGCGCCGATGTCGCGCGCCAGAAGCTGGTCGCCACCGTCGGCGAGATCAGCCGTTCCTTGCGCCAGGCCAATATCCGTTACACCGGGCTTACGGGCAACGACCAGACGGTCACCGTCAAGATCACCGACCCCGCGCAAGTCGCCGCCGCCGTCGCCGCGCTTAAAAATCTGACCTCGACACAAGGTGTCACGCTCAAGCAGAGCAATAGCGGCGACCTCACGATCGAGATCGCGGATGCCGCCATCGACGCCGCCATTTCTGAGGCGCAGGCCCAGTCCGTCGATATCGTCAGCCGCCGCATCGCCGGCCTCGGCAATCCGGATTTCGCGATCAAGCCCGAGGGTGCCGATCGTCTCGATGTCCAGGTCTTCGGCGTCATCGATGCCGAGCGTCTGAAGAATATCCTCAACGAGCCCGCAAAGCTCTCCGTGCGCATGCTCGACGAGACCATGTCGGGGCAGGACGCGGTCAACGGCCGCTGGCCGGCGAGCTCCGAGGTTCTCTATTCGCTGGATGATCCGCCGATCCCCTATCTCGTGGACCGCACCGATTTCATCACCAGCGCCAATATCGTCGATGTCCAATCCTTCGCGGACGCGCAGGCCGATACGGTAGCGATCCGCTACGCGCTCGACGCTGAAGGCACCAAACGCCTGGCCGAGAAGACGCAGCAGCACGCCGGCGGCCACCTCGCCATCATCTTCGACGATCAGGTTATGGCATCGCTACCGATCAGCGCTCCGATCCTCGACGGCAAGGGCGAGATCCCGGTGAGCTACACTGAGGAAGGCGCCAGCGACCTAGCCCTCATGCTGCGCGCCGGCGCGCTTCCGGCCACGCTGACGACGGTCGAGGAGCGCACGGTAAGCCCGGCGCTCGGTGCGGAATCGGCCCGGGCAGGGCTGGTCGCCGGCATTGTCGCCGCCATCCTGGTCATCGGCCTGATGTTCGGTTTCTATCGCGGCCTCGGCCTGATCGCCGCCCTGTCGCTGCTCCTGAACCTCATCCTCATCCTCGCGGTGATGAGCCTCATCGGTGCCACGCTCACCTTGCCTGGCATTGCCGGCATCGTGCTGATCATGGGCATGGCTGTCGACGCCAATGTCCTGATCTATGAGCGCATCCGCGACGAGGCAAAAACCGGCCGGCCGTTCTTCGAGGCGATCGACTACGGTTTCTCCCGCGCGATCATGACGATCCTCGATGCCAACGTCACCATCTTCATCGCCGCCGTCATCCTCTATTTCCTTGGCAACGACGCGGTGCGCGGCTTTGCCGTCACGCTCGCCGCCGGCATCCTGACCACAATCTTCACGGCCGTCACGCTCACCCGCTGGATCGTCGTCACCTGGCTGCACCGCCGCCATCCCCGGCATCTGCCGAAGGATGTCCACACCGGCATCTTCGATCGCGCCAACATCCGCTTCATGGGCATCCGCCGCTACGTCTTCACCGCATCGGCCGCCCTTTGCGTCGCCGCCATGGTTGGCTTCGCGGCGGTCGGAATGCATCTCGGCATTGATTTCGCCGGCGGTTCGATCATCGAGGTCAAGGCCAAGCAGGGTCCTGCCGACCTCGAGGATATCCGCGCCCGCCTCGGCGATCTGCCGATCGGCGACATCCTTGCCCGCAGGCTGGCCGATCCCGCCGGCGCGCTGATCCAGCTGGAAGCGCAGGGTGGCGGCGAGAATGCCGAACAGTCGGCGGTCACGTTGGTACGCGACGAACTCGCCAACGATTATGATTTTCGCCGCGTCGAAGTGGTCGGCCCCGCGATCTCGGGCGAACTCACCCGCGCCGCCTCGCTCGGCGTGCTTGCCTCGCTCCTCGTCATCCTGGTCTATATCTGGATGCGCTTCGAATGGCAGTTCGCCGTCGGCGCCATCGTCGCCACGCTGCACGACATAATCCTGATCCTCGGGCTCTTCGTGCTCACAGGCATCGAGTTCAACCTGACCAGCGTCGCCGCCCTTTTGACGATCATCGGCTATTCGCTCAACGATACCGTGGTGGTCTACGACCGCATGCGCGAAAACCTGAAGCGTTACCGCAAGATGCCGCTGCCGATCCTGATCGACGCGTCGATCAACCAGACGCTGTCGCGCACTGTGCTGACCGCTGCCACCACCATGCTGGCACTGCTCGCGCTGGCGATCTTCGGCGGCGAGGTCATCCGCTCCTTCGCCTTCATCATGTTGGCTGGCGTTGCCATCGGCACGTTTTCCTCCATCTACATTGCTGCACCGGTGCTGATCGTCTTCAAGCTCCGCCCGGATGCGCTCGATAACGATAACGACAAGAAAGTACCGGAGCCGGCCGCCCAGCCCGGCAAGCCGGCAGTGTGAGAATATGGCAAGAGGCATTGAAATACGCGAAGCGCATTTTCCCGGTCGCGCTCCGATTGATACCTACGGGAACGGCGGCTTCCGCTTCGCCGACATGTCGCATCGCGGCTCCATCCTCTGCCTGCCGTCGGGCATCCACGGCTGGAACATGGATGCAACCATGCCGCTGTCGATCGAAAATCTGCAGCGCGTCCTGAACGAAGCGTCCGAGATCGAATTCCTGCTGCTCGGCACCGGCGTCGACATGCGCCCGATCCCCGCCGACCTGAAAGCCGCCCTGAAGGCTGCCGGCATTTCCTCGGATTCGATGAGCACGGGTGCGGCGGTCCGCACCTTCAACATCATGCTGATGGAATCGCGCGCCGTCGCAGCGGCGCTGATCGCGGTCTGACGCATGGCCGATCAATCCTCGACGAACCAGGACATCTGCCTGGCGATGCTGCGCGACAGCGATCGCGACCGTTATCTCGCCTGCCTCCTGTCTCCCGAAGACAAGCGCGGCGCGCTGGCGGCGCTTTACGCCTTCAACGCCGAACTCGCCCGCATCCGCGATCTCGTGCACGAGCCGCTTCCCGGTGAAGTCCGCATGCAATATTGGCGCGATCTTCTGGAGGGAACCGCGCACGGTTCCACCGAGGCGAACCCGGTGGCGGCCGCGCTGCTGGCCGCGATCGAGGCGCATCGCCTTCCGCGCAAGACATTGTCGGATATGATCGACGCCCGCATCTTCGATCTCTACGACGATCCGATGGAATCGCGCGGCGCGCTGGAAGGCTATGCCGGCGAGACGGCCTCGGCGCTGATCCAACTCGCAAGCCTGATCCTGTCGCCCGACGAGGCGCCGCAGTCGGCCGAAGCGGCCGGCCATGCCGGCGTCGCCCAGGCGATCGCGGGATTGCTGCTCTTGATACCGCTCCATCGCCACCGCGGCCAGATCTACATCCCGCTCGAGATCCTGGCGGCGACGGGGCTCGACCGAGACATCTTCCTTGCTGGCGAAGACAAGGCGCGCATCTCGGCCGCCATCGAGGCCTTCGCCGGGCTTGGCCGTGACCATCTCGCGAAAGCGCGCAAGGTCGCCATCCCGCAGGCGGTCTTCCCTGCCTTCCTGCCCGCAGCACTGGCCGCGCCGGTGTTGTCGAAGGCGCAGAAGCTGGGGGCAGGGCTGTTCGATCGCTCGGCGCAGCAACCGCAATGGCGCCGCCAGATCGGCATGACCATGGCGCTGATGCGCAAGAAAATCTGAGGCTCGTTCAAACTCGCGCAAGCCTCGCGCGTTATAGCTGTCATCATCGCTTGCTTTGAATGGAGTGTGACGTGAGCATAATGATCTGGGCCACTCTTTTCGTGATGCTCGTCATCGTGGCCTTCATCGCCGTGCGCATGTCGGCGAAGCATGAGGAGCAGGGCCTGCACGATACCGGCCTTGCGATCATCGAGTTCAACCGCGCCTTCCCGACGGAAGCGATCCGCTCGCTGCAGGCAACGGCCAACGGCCAGGTGGTCTTCGTTCGCCTGCACGATAACAAGGCCGGCTTCATGCGCAGCATGCAGCGCCATTATTCCTGCCAGGTCATCCAGCCGGGCAGGGTGCGCGTTCAGAGCTCCGACAGCGGCAAGGGCCTGACGGTCGATTTCCTCGATACGCCGCACCAGAACGGCACCTTCGAATTCGCCTCGCCGAAGGAAGCCTCGGAAGTGGCCCTCTGGCTGCTCGGCAACTACGTCGCCGAACCAGATCGCGAACTGCCGCTGGCCGACCCGACCGCCGCGAACCACCGGTAAACCGCCCCCAATTTTCAGTCGAGCAATGCCCGGCCATGCGCCGGGCTTTTGGCGTTTTTCCAACCGCGCTACCTCTTTCGTGTCATATTGCCTTAGTCCTCAAAGTGGAGCATGTTTCGCGCACACCGCGAGGCCCCATGAATTTTCCTACAACTTATTGGAGGTAAGTATGCTTGCGATCAACGACATTGCTCCCGATTTCGAAGCGCAGACGACCGAAGGCACGATCAATTTTCACGATTGGATCGGCAGCTCCTGGGCGGTTCTGTTTTCGCATCCCAAGGATTTCACGCCGGTCTGCACCACGGAACTCGGCTATATGGCGAAGATCAAGCCGGAGTTCGACAAGCGCGACGTCAAGATCATCGGCCTCTCCGTCGATCCGCTGGATCGCCACGACGGCTGGATGAACGACATCGAGGAAACGCAAGGCACGCGCCCCAACTACCCGATGATTGCCGATGTCGATTTCAACGTCTCCAAGCTCTACCACATGCTGCCGGCAGCCGTGTCGGGTGATCCGACCGTCCGCACCGCGGCCGACAACCAGACGGTCCGCAACGTCTTCGTCATCGGCCCCGACAAGAAGATCAAGCTCATCCTCGTCTACCCGATGACGACGGGCCGCAACTTCGATGAAGTCATCCGCGTCATCGATTCTCTGCAGCTGACGGCCAAGCACAAGGTCGCGACGCCGGCCAACTGGCAGAACGGCGGCGACGTCATCATCGCCGGCTCGGTCTCCGACGAAGACGCCAAGAAGCAGTACCCTGACGGCTGGGTGTCGCCCAAGCCCTACATCCGCATCGTGCCGCAGCCGAAGGGCTAAGCCCGATCGCGGGACATCGATATCGGACAGAACGCAGGAGGCGAAGATGATCTTCCGTCAGCTTTTCGACCCCGCATCCAGCACCTACTCCTACCTGATGGCAAGCAGGCGGGGCGGGGAGGCGCTGATCATCGATCCGGTCCTTGAAAAGGTCGATCGCTACCTGCAGCTCATCCATGAACTTGACCTGAAGCTGGTCAAGGCCGTGGACACGCATCTGCACGCCGATCACATCACCGGTCTTGGCGCCTTGCGCGACAAGACCCACTGCACAACAGTCATGGGCGAGCAGACCAAGGCCGATGTCGTCTCGATGCGCCTCTCCGACAACGACAGGCTGACGATCGAGGGCCTGTCGCTCGATGTCATCTATACGCCCGGCCATACCGACGATAGCTACAGCTTCGTCCTTCCTGACCGTGTCTTCACCGGCGACACGCTGCTGATCCGCGGCACCGGCCGCACCGATTTCCAGAACGGCGATCCGCGCGCCCAGTTCGAATCCATCTTCGGCCGCCTGCTGAAGCTGCCCGATACGACGCTGGTCTACCCAGCACACGATTACAAGGGCGACACGGTCTCGACGATCGGCGAGGAGAAGGCCTTCAACCCGCGCCTGCAGGTGCGCTCGGCCGACGAATATGCCGACCTGATGAACAATCTCAAGCTCGCCAATCCGAAGATGATGGACGTGGCGGTGCCGGCCAACATGAAGATCGGCATGGATCATCACGACGTCGATAGCCACGGATGGTCACTGAGCGTCCGACAGGTCTTCGATCTTATGGGCCGGCCCGATGTCGCGCTGATCGACCTTCGCGAGGACAGCGAACGCCAGCGCCACGGCGTCATCCCGTCATCGCTGCATTTTCCCTATCCGGCGCTCGCTGAAAGCATCAGCGCCGGCGGCGTTCTGCATGAACTGGGCGTATCCACCACCAAGCGCCTGGTCTTCTACTGTGCCTTCGGAGAACGCTCCGCCATGGCCGTGCAGGCCGCGCACGATGCCGGCATCGCATCCGCCTGCCACATCGAAGGCGGCATTGACGCCTGGAAGAAGGCCAATGGGCCGGTCACCCACTGACCTGTCTTGGCTTGTGAACAAAGCCGCCTGATCAGGCCGTCTTCGCCACCGGCACAGTATCGCCGAGCCACGTCGCGCAATCGGCGAGCGCCCGCTTGGCGATCAGCTGCCGCTTCATGATCGTCTTGTCCTTGCCGCGAAAGCGCTTCACGCCCTCCGGCTTGACGATCGAGCCCGGTTCGAGTTCCGGAAACAGCCCGAAGTTGATGTTCATCGGCTGGAACGAGCGCTTGCCCGGTTCCTCGTCGTTGCTGATATGCCCGCCGGTGATATGGCCGAGCAGCGAGCCGAGCGCGGTCGTCGCAGGCGGCAGCGATACCGTCTCGCCCTTGCGCTCGGCAGCCGCGAACCGGCCCGCGAGCAGGCCGACGCTGGCGCTCTCGACATAGCCTTCGCAGCCGGTGATCTGGCCCGCGAAGCGCAGGCCCGGCCGCGACTTCAGCGTCAACGAACCGTCGAGCAGCGTCGGCGAGTTGATGTAGGTGTTGCGGTGCAGGCCGCCGAGACGCGCGAATTCGGCATTCTGCAAACCCGGGATCATCTTGAGGATCTCGGTTTGCGCGCCGTATTTCAGCTTCGTCTGGAAGCCGACCATGTTGTAGAGCGTGCCGAGCGCATTGTCCTGGCGCAGCTGCACGACGGCATAGGCCTTCACCGTCGGGTTATGCGCGTTGGTGAGCCCCATCGGCTTCATGGGGCCGTGGCGCAGCGTCTCGCGGCCGCGCTCGGCCATGATCTCGATCGGCAGGCAGCCGTCGAAATAGGGCGTGCCTTCCCATTCCTTGAAACCGACCGTGTCGCCGGCGATCAGCGCGTCGACGAAGGCATTGTACTGCGCTTCATCCATCGGGCAGTTGATGTAATCCTTGCCCGTGCCGCCGGGGCCGACCTTGTCGTAGCGCGACTGATACCAGCAGATATCCATGTCGATGCTCTCGCGGTAGACGATCGGCGCGATCGCGTCGAAGAAGGCGAGCGCATCGGCGCCGGTCTCGGCCTGAATGGCGCTGGCAAGCGACGGCGCGGTCAGCGGGCCGGTGGCGACGATCGCGAGATCCCACTCCTTCGGCGGAAGACCGGTGATCTCCTCGCGCACCACAGATATCAGCGGATGATCGTGCACCGCGCGGGTGACGGCTTCCGAGAACCCGTCGCGATCGACAGCCAGCGCGCCGCCGGCCGGCACCTGGTGCTTGTCGGCGCAGGCCATGATCAACGATCCCGCCATGCGCATTTCCGCATGGATGACGCCGACGGCATTGGCGGTCGCGTCGTCCGAGCGGAACGAGTTGGAACAGACGAGTTCGGCCAGGTGGTCCGTCTTGTGAGCATCGGTGCCACGCACGCCGCGCATCTCGTGCAGGATGACGGGAACGCCGGCGTTTGCGATCTGCCACGCGGCTTCGGAGCCCGCGAGCCCGCCGCCGACGACGTGGATGGGAGAATGGGAAGAGATCTGGGTCATGCGCGGCTGATTATCACGCCGCGCCATGACAGCAAACTGGATATTGGCAGGAAACCGGATATTTGAGCAGCATCTGCCGCACCTCGGTGGCCCCGCCATTCTCTAGAGATCGAGCTCCAGCCGCGTCTCGCCCTCGGCCGGAACCGCGCAACAGATCAAAGCCTCGTCCTCGGCAACCTCGGCCGTCGGCTCCCTCACATAGGCAACCGCGCCCGACAGCACCTTGGTCCGGCAGCTGCCGCAATTGCCGAGCCGGCAGCTGAACTCCGGCTGCAACCCGCGCGCCTCGGCAAGCTCCAGCAACGTGCCGCCTTCAGGCTCCCACCGCGCTTCCTTGGCCGATTGCGTGAAGTAGACAGGCACCGGCACATCCGCCGCCGCCCGAGCCTGCACCGGGGCAGCCTCGGCCGAAACGCCACCCGATCGCGCAACCGATGCAACACCAAACGCCTCGGCATGGATCCTGCCATCCGCGACATTCAGCCCACGCAGCCCGTCATAGACCGACTGCATGAAGCCCGGCGGGCCGCAGAGGTAGAAGTCGTAATCGTTGAACGGCAGCACGGCGCGCAACAGCGCCATGTCGATCCGCCCCTGCGCGTCATAGTCTCGACCCTCGACGGCGCCAGAGACATCCCCAAGCAGCCGGACCAGCCTGACGGCACCGCCAGAGGCCGCGACCAGCGCAGCTATCTCATCGTCAAAGGCACGCTCGCCCTTGCTGTGCGCGGAATAGAACAGCCATACCGGCCGCATTCCGCGCTTGCGGAACCCTTCGTAGACGACATGCCTGAGCATGGCGAGCAGCGGCGTGATGCCGATGCCCGCCGCCAGCATCACCGCCGGCCGCTGCTCCGCCGCATCGATGCCGAAGGCGCCACCCGGCGCGCGCGCCTCGATGATATCGCCGACACCAATGTGGTCGTGCAAGTGGCGCGAGACGACGCCCTCCCGCTTCACGCTGATACGATACTTGTTGTCGGACGGCGCGACCGACAGCGTGTAGGTCCGGATCAGCGGCCGGTCCTCGCCGGGGACAGTCACGCGTATCGGCAGATATTGCCCGGCCGCATGCGCGATCAGCCCGCCGCCATCGACGGGCTCCAGGTGGAACGAGCGGATGCCGGCACTCTCATCGACAATCCGTGCCACCCTGAGCGGCCGCCAGCGGCTCGCCATCTCGGCGGCAATGATCCGCCCGGCGGCGGCCTTCCAATCGCCGGTCATCAGCGCGTTCGGCGATTGCCCGTCGGCGCGCGAATTCCACCGAAGCGGCAGTGCATCCGCCCGATAGACGACACGACGCGGACGGAAGCGCCACAGACGCTCCGCGCCCTGGAAGGCCGCGATCTCCGGCGAATCCAGAACGACCTCGGCATCACCAGACAATTGCAGCAGGTCGCCGCTGTCGAAGTCGACGAAGACAAGCCCGGCGCGGCCATTGATGAGGATATTGCCGAGCGTATTGAAGAACAGATTGCCGGCGAAGTCGGGGATCGTCAGAACCCCATCCTCGCCGATCCGCACGAAGCCCGGCTTGCCGCCCCGGTGCGAAACATCCACTTGGCGCTCGCCATCGTCACGATCGGCATAGGAAGCAACGAAGAACGTGTCCGACTTCGAGATCAGCGCCACCGCCCGCGCATCCAGCGCCTCCGAAACGACGGGCGGCACGGCAGAGGAGACTTCAGGCTCGCGGCTGAAGCCGAAATCGCGCAGCTGGATATATTGCGGGCAGTTGCCGTAGGACTGGCCGACGGTGACGTCGAAGCGATCCGCCGCGTTGCGTGCGATCGTGCCGTTCAGCCGGTTCCGCCGGCGCGTCTGCAGCTCGATCCCGAGCATGCCGATCGCATCGCCATCCTCCATCCCCCGATCGGCCGGATCGCCCGGCTCGCGCGCAAGCTTGACGCTCAGCGTGTGCACATCGGGACTGTCGAGGAAACCAGGATAGTTCGCCCGCAGCGTCGCCCAGGCGTCGCCATCGGCATCCACCGTGCCGAGCACGATGAAGGGCAGCTGCGGGTAGAACTGGCGGTGCTGGTCGATCAGGTGGTCGCGCAGCACGCGCGCGCCCACATCCTTCATGCGCGCCGCGACGCCGGCCTTTTCCTGCAGGGCAATCTCCCCGTCATGCCACGGGGAAGGCTTTTCCGTCTGCTTCAAGGCAAGCATGACATTCTCCTTCGTGGGTTTGTGAGGATCGGCGGCGGCGCGTGGCCTGTCTCAGGCCGCGTCGGGAATGCCGATCGCCGTCTTCTGGAATGGCCGGAAGCCGGGCAGCGCTTCCATGCGCTTCAGCCAGGCGCTGACATTGCCGTAGCGGAAGCGATCGACATTCCCCTCCGGCGCGCGGGCGATGTAGCTGTAGAGCGCGACGTCGGCGATCGTCGGCCGATCCGCGGCGATCCATGTCTTGCCGGCCAGTTCCGCATCGATCAGCGCCAGAATGCGGTGCGCGCGCCCGATCACCTCTTCGGTGTCGAAGCTCGCGCCGAACACCGTGACCAGCCGCGCGGCGGCCGGGCCATAGGCGATCTCGCCGGCAGCCACCGAAAGCCAGCGCTGCACGGAAGCGGCGCCCACGGCATCCTCAGGCAGCCAATCCGGCGCATGCTTCTTGGCGAGGTAGACCAGGATCGCATTGGAATCCGCAAGCACCAGCCCATTGTCATCGAGCACCGGGATCTGCCCGAACGGGTTGAGCGCCAGGAAGGCGGGCTTCTTGTGCTCGCCACCGGCGAGATCGATGTCGACAATCTCGGCGTCGATCCCGGCAAGCGAGATGAACAGGCAGGCGCGGTGCGCATGGCCGGAAAGCGGGTGCGAATAGAGCTTCATGGAACTGGTCTCCGTTGATATTGGCGAGGAGAATAATTGTTCCTGATTTCGTATGGAATTTCGATTATGAGAAAGGGACTGTTTCTCTGTGTGGAATAAAGGCTGCGATATGGATCGGCTTCAATGCATGAAAGTCCTGGTGCGGGTCTCCGAGACGGCAAGCTTCGCGGAAGCGGCGCGCCAGCTGCACATGAGCCCGCCCGCCGTCACCCGCGCGGTGGCCTTTCTCGAGGATGCCACCGGCGCGCGCCTCTTCGTGCGGTCGACGCGATCGGTCAACCTGACCGAGGCCGGCCGGCGCTATGCCGATGATTGCAAACGCATCCTGGCCGAGATCGATGAAGCAGAGGCCTCCGCCGGCGGATCGCACGCGACACCATCAGGCATGCTGACGATCACCGCGCCCGTGCAGTTCGGACAGCTGCATATCATGCCTGTCATGACCGAGTTTCTCGATATCCATAAGGGCGTGACCGGCCGTGTTCTGCTCTTCGACAGGATCGTCAGCCTTGTGGAGGAGGGGATCGACGTCGCGATCCGCATCGGCCGCCTGCAGGATTCCGACCAGACGGCAATCAAGGTAGGCAGTGTCCGCCGCGTCGTCTGCGGCGCGCCCTCCTATTTCGAACGCCATGGCGAACCCAAGACACCCGCCGACCTCGCCAACCACGCCACGATCGTCAACACCGGCTCGTCCGCACCGCTCGACTGGCACTTCGCCCCCGACGGCGCAGCCGCAACGCTCCATCCGCGCCTCTATTGCAACACGGTAGACGCCGCGATCGCCGCCTCGGTCACCGGCTGGGGACTATCGCGCCCGCTCTCCTATCAAGTCAGCCGTCACGTCGCCGCCGGCCAGTTGCGTCTGACGCTCGAAGATTACGAGGAACCGCCGGTGCCGATCCATGTGGTCCATGCCGAGGGCCGCCACGTCTCGGCCAAGACAAGAGCCTTCGTCGATTTCGCGGTGGCGAAATTGCGGGCGTTGGAGATGTAGGTGAACAATGAACTGCGATGATCCAATCGCCGCTAGGTCTCAGGAAGGCCCCCAGTAATAGCAGTAGTCCTCATCCTCGCCGATGTACTCCCAGACGCCGGCGTCATCGATCTCAAGATCGTTACAGGCTGAAGATGGGCCCGCATTGAATGTTGCCTTTGGCGCCGTATGCGCCTTCGCGCGAATGCGCCGGCCCATGATCATTGGCGGCCTGGCGCGTCCATCGGCGCCTGGAGGGATTTCGGAATGGCAGTGAATGCAGCGCGTAGCGGCGACTTTGATCTCTTCCTTGCAGATCGGGCAGGCACGAGTTTTAGCATTGGGGTCAGCCATCACGTTGTCCTTGGGAAAGTTGATCGGAGCACTTGGATGCACTGGGGGATCGGGCATGCAGCTCGGCTATGGGCGAGCCACGCCCGAGAATGCTGTAATGAGCTATTGTGCGCGCTGGCCCGCATTTTGGCCGAGTGCGCGGCACACTTTATTCGGCAGTTGTGTATTAGGCAATCGAGATATTGAGGCGGCGCGACCGGGGCGCCAACAAAGGAAAAGCCCGGTGCGGACTAATCCGACGCCGGGCTTCTGACGGATCGCATAGGGCTATGCATCCGTGGCAAGGTGGATTTCAAACCTTGCAACAAGATAACTGGTAGCAGCCAAGATGGTTCCAGAGAGTTGGAAGCAAACCGCTTATCAGTCTCAAACCGCGACCAAATCGACCATACACGGCCTATGTCGAAATAACTCATACGCCATAAAATCAATAACTTAAAACGCGAAAACGGCGCCTTGTGGGCGCCGTTTTGGGTACTTCAGGCGTTCCGCTATTAGCGGAAAGCGCGCGAAGCAATGTTGTGGATCTGGTAGCGGCTTACGCCGATGTCGGCCAGGGCCTGGTTGGAGAGGCTGCCGAGTTCGCTCAGGGTACGGCGGTAGCTAATCCAGCTCTTTGCAATGCGGATCGGGTTCATGGGGTAGTTCCTCAAGATCAGTTCAGTGAGCGGCGCGATTGCCGTCTCAGTGGTTGACGCTGATATAGGTGATCCCGGTCATATTGTGCAGTGCATTTATTAGGCTCCTGCCATGCAATTGTGCAGTACGATGCACAGATAAAGCGCAAGTGTCACTTTTTGAGCAGGCGGAATCCCGGGCGTGGCGCAACCCAGGCGTTAATGAGACGTTAAGAAAAAAGAAAACGCCCGTTGCCTGGTGGCAGCGGGCGTCTTGGTGAGGCGATTGGCTTGGGAGGAAGCGAACCGCCCTGAGATCAGCGAAGATATTAGCGAACGGCGTCGCGAGCAACGCGCTGGATGTCAGCGCGGTCGATGCCGAGGTCGTGCAATTCGCGGTTGGTCATGCGGCCGAGTTCGGTAACCGTCTGACGATACTTGCGCCAGTTGTTGAAAGAGCGAGAAATGTTCATGTCGATCCCCTTTCCGAGGGCTTGCGTCTGCCAGCTGCCGCCTATCGGCGCTGACCTCTATTTGATGAGCTAAATATATATTGCACTGCGAAGAGCTAACAGAGACAAGAATTCAACGCACATATGCGCGCGCTGCATTTCTCAAGCTGTAAATCGCACTATTGGGTCACGTTCTGGTCAATCAATAGGCAAAATGAGCAATCCAGCGGCGTCGGCGCGCATGAGCCGCCCTGCGGAGGATAAAACGAAGACGCCCACCGGATGCGCAATCCGATGGGCGTCCATACGTTTGACCGGCAACTGGGAGGAGGATGTTGCAGGTCGATCGGATTGTTTGGAAGGGAGGATAGATCCAAATCCCGATCATGTCGGCGGAAATCATATCCGAAGGCGTCCGGTAATCCGGTCCGGGTACATCCCGGCTGCGCGCATGCTCAATGGTTTTGAGTAGGAGTGCGATGCAGTATCTTGGCCGTCTCCATGCGCAATATGCATGGCATGACGTAGCGTAAGAGCAAAGTCTTGCCGGGCGATTAACAGCCACTCCGAAAGGCCTTTGCCGAAAGGGTCTGTGAAGGAAATCGCACGGAGCCGTTTCCTCAATCGCCAAACCGCGTCTATAAGGTTGAAAATGAGGCGCGCCGGAGGGCTGTTTGCGCGCGATTTGCGGGGTAGGGCATGTATCGCGGACGTCTGGAGAGGGATTTGTCACAGTGGGTCGGCAAGGGGTTGCTCACCGAGCAGACCGCCGAGGCGTTGCTCAAGGAATATGACGGGCGTCCGGCAAGTTTCAGCCTCGGCAATGTGCTGATGATTCTCGCGGCCATCCTGCTCGGCGCAGCCATTCTGTTGGTCGTCGCGTCCAACTGGGAGGCGATACCGCGTCTGGTCAGGATGTTCTTCATCGTCGCGCTGATCTGGTCAGTCCATCTCGGCGCCGGCGCTGCCCTCGTCCGTGGCCAGATCGCCGCCGCCAACGCGCTGCTCGTCATCGGCACGCTCACCTTCGGCGGCGCCATCTCGCTGGTCGGGCAGATGTATCACCTGTCGGGCGATGAGCAGACGGTCATGTATCTCTGGTTCGCCATGGCCGTGGTCTCGGCGGTGCTGTTCCGCTCGGGCGTGGTGTCGGGCGTGGCGGGCTTCCTCGCCTGGGGCAGCTTCGGCCTCTATCTCAGCGGCTCCGACATGCGCCTGATGACGCTCGATTCATGGGCGGCGCCCGTCATGGCGGCGATCGTCGTGGCTTTGGTGCGCTACACCGGCGCCGGCCGCGTGCGCCATCTGGCCTATCTGCTGCTGCTTGGCTGGCTCGCTTGGCTCTACACGCTGAATTCCGACCTGTGGCTGGCGCTGATCTATGTCATCGGCGGCATGGCGGTCTTCGTTCTGGTCAGCCTGCCGGTTGCGCGCCTGTCCTCGCTGATCAAAGGTGCCGGCGCCGCACCCGCCTTCTATTCCTTCCTGCTTGCCGTCATCGGGCTGTTCCTGCTGCATGTCGAGCTCGATGCCAGCAAATGGGTTCTCCCGCTCGGTATCGTCACACTCGCCGCCTCCGTGCTGGCGATCGCGCTGCAGGGGCGTGATAACGGCGCCGTCCGCTATCTGGCCTACACGGTCTTCGCCGTCGAAATCCTCTATCTCGGCTCGGTAACGGTTGGTTCCATCCTCGGCACCTCGGGGCTCTTCCTATGCTCCGGTCTCTTCGTCGCCGCCGTTGCGTGGATCGTCATCCGTCTTGAACGACGATTTGCCGGCAAGGCCAGGGAGGCGATCCAATGAGCATATTCTCCTTCAAGGGCTATTCGAAACGCCGCTGCGTTACCGCCGCCGTCACCGTGGCGCTGCTGCAGACGGCAGTGCTCGGCTATATCGTCCAGAGCCGGGCATCCGTCCTGCGCAATGGAACGCAGGTTCTGTTGAAGACGGCGCCGGTCGATCCGCGCGACTTCCTGCGCGGCGATTACGTGGTGCTGAACTACGACATCTCCTCCGTGCCCGTCTCCTCGATATCAGGCGCCATGCCGAAGGAGGCGGCCGAGCGCAGCCTCTGGGTGCGCATCAAGCCGGGCGAGGGCGGTTTCTGGCAGATCGCCGAATCATCCTTCGATAAGCTCCCGCCAACCGAAGGTACGGCCGTGCTCCACACCCAGCCCTTCTATAGTTACGGCGAGACATCGCAGGCCGAAACCATCCGTGTCGAATACGGTATCGAGCGCTATTATGTTCCTGAGGGTGCCGGACATGCGCTGGAAGAGGCGCGCCGCGATGGGCAGGTGTCGATTGCTGCAAGCGTTGGCGCCAATGGCATGGCGCAGATCAAAAGCCTGCTGGTGGACGGCAAGCCGGCCTATGAGGAGCCGCTTTACTGAGTTTGACCGGTTGCGGGGCAAGTCCGCGCGGTGGCGGGAAAAATCGCTGTCATTTGGCCTTCATTTTTCCTTTGCCTCCTCCAAATCGGGTGATATAGAGACGCCGCGCTCCGGAAGGCCTCATGTGCAGGCATATGCATGCGGTTTTTGAGAACGCGGGTATGGTGAAATTGGTAGACACGCCAGATTTAGGTTCTGGTGCCGCAAGGCGTGGGAGTTCAAGTCTCTCTACCCGCACCAAAGCTGGCTTGCAGGCGAGGGACCGAAAACGGTGCCCCTCGATTGCCCGGAGCCAAGCGCCGTTCCGCTCACGCAGAACGAAGAAGAATTGAGAACAAGCCACGCCCGGCACTTTCCGGCGTCGTGCTCATCGAAACGAACGGCGTCTGGGCACGGCCGCCACGAATTGAAGGTAGGAAGACATGCAGGTTATCGAAACGCTCGCTGAAGGGCTGAAGCGCGAAATCAAGGTCGTAATCCCGGCCAAGGACATGGAAACCAAGATGAACGAGCGTCTTGCCGACGTGAAGGACAAGGTCCGGATCAACGGCTTCCGTCCGGGCAAGGTTCCGGCCGCTCACCTCAAGAAGGTTTACGGCAAGTCCATCATGGCCGACCTCGTCAACGAGATCGTCCGCGAACAGCCGACTTCCATTCTCGCCGAGCGCGGCGAAAAGTCCGCCACGCAGCCTGAAATCGCGATGACGGAAGACAAGGACGAAGCAGAACTGATCCTGTCGGCTCAGAAGGATTTCGAGTTCACGCTCTCCTACGAAGTTCTGCCCCCGATCGAACTGAAGTCCGTCAAGGGCGTCAAGATCACCCGCGAAGTCGTTGATATCTCCGACGAGGAAGTCAACGAGCAGGTTCTCAAGGTCGCTGAAAGCGCCCGTTCCTACGAGACCAAGAAGGGCAAGGCCGCAGACGGCGACCGCATCACCATGGACTACGTCGGCAAGGTCGACGGCGTTGCCTTCGAAGGCGGCACCGACCAGGGCGCCGAACTCGTTCTCGGTTCGGGCCGTTTCATCCCGGGCTTCGAAGAACAGCTCGTCGGCACCAAGGCTGGCGACGAAAAGACCATCAACGTGACGTTCCCGGCTGACTACCCGGCCAAGAACCTCGCTGGCGCTGAAGCCACCTTCGATGTCACCGTCAAGGACGTTGCTGCTCCTGCCGACGTTGAAATCAACGACGAACTCGCTCAGAAGCTCGGCCTGGAATCGGCTGACCGTCTGAAGGAAATCGTTCGCGGCCAGATCGAATCGCAGTACGGCTCGATGACCCGCCAGAAGGTCAAGCGTCAGATCCTCGACCAGCTCGACGAAATGTACAAGTTCGAGACCCCGGCTTCGCTCGTCGACGCCGAGTACAACGGCATCTGGAACCAGGTTGCCAACGACCTCGCACAGTCCGGCAAGACCTTCGAAGACGAAGACACGACGGAAGAGCAGGCTCGCGAAGAGTACAAGAAGCTCGCTGAGCGCCGCGTCCGCCTCGGCCTCGTTCTCTCCGAAATCGGCGAAAAGGCCGGCGTTGAAGTGAGCGAAGACGAAATGCAGCGCGCCATCTACGAGCAGCTGCGTCAGTATCCGGGCCAGGAAAAGCAGATCCTCGAATTCTTCCGCAGCCAGCCGGGTGCGGCCGCTTCGATCCGCGCGCCGATCTTCGAAGAGAAGGTCATCGACCATCTGCTGACCGAACTCGACGTCACCGACAAGAAGGTCACCAAGGAAGAGCTGCTCGCCGACGAAGAAGGCGAAGGCTCCGAGAAGGAAGCCAAGAAGGCCGCTCCGAAGAAGAAGGCTGCTGCCAAGGCTGAAGCCGCTGAAGGCGAAGAAGCTGCTCCGAAGAAGAAGGCCGCTCCGAAGAAGAAGGCTTCCGAGGAAGGCGCCGAGTAATCTCCGGCCAATCTGGATTTTGATGAACCCCGCCTCGTGCGGGGTTTTTCATTTTGGGCGATGTTTCGGGGCAAGCCTTGCGCGGGCGGGGCACCGCATCCTCCCTCATTCCTGTGCTCGTCACAGGAATCCAGCCACGGCGCGTCTGCGCCGTGAAAAGACTCTTTCCGCCCAATGACTTGGGCTGCTGGATTCCTGTGACAAGCACAGGAATGAGGGCGGGTGAGGGTGCATGCGCTTTCAGCAAAAAGGCCCGCAATCAGCCCGCCCGATGCGCATGCGTGAGCTCATTGACCTTCTTGATATGCGAGACCGCCGCCTGTCCGCCCGCCGTCTTGGTGAAGAGTTCCAGCGTCTCGTCCTCGTGGTCACCAACAGGTGTCAACGCCTGGTCCATATAGGTCTTGGCATTCTTGTCGCGTGAAATCATAAAGGCGGTAACCGCCAGCCGCGCGATCGTGCCGCCGAGCTTCAGGTGCTTGGCGATCGTCTCGCCGATGAAGCGCGGCCAGAAGACCAGCGCGCTCTCGCGCGGCAGGTCGGGCCGGCGCTCGGAGGGATGTTTCAAGCGCAACAGGCCGCTCTGCAGAGGATGCACGTTTTCGAGCGGCACCGTGGTCGCGAACGACACCAGAACCTTGACCAGCCGCGCCAGCGGCACACCCGTCGTCACCGCCCGGCGCAGCAGCGTCTTCATATGATCAGGCGAATAGTAGAGCGACCATGCCTCCTGATAGATGCTCTCCCACTCCTGCTTGCTCATCTTCGGATGGTCGGTGCAGACATGCTCGACATCATAGATGTTGAGATCCGGATCCATTGCCACGCCCTTGCGGAACAGCGTCTGGTGATCTTCGGAGCCCGGAAGAGGGGTCAGCACGAAGAACTCGATCACGTCGAGCGGCAACTCGTGCTGGATGATCGCGATATCGCGGCGGATGGTATCCGGCGTATCGGCCGGGAAGCCGAGAATGTAGCCGGCCAGCGTCATGATGCCCTGCGCCTTCCAGGCGAGAAGCATCTTGCGATATTCGGTGATCTTGTTCTGGTTCTTCTTCGCCGCCGTCAGGTTGTCGGGGTTGACGTTCTCCAGACCGATGAACACGCGGGTGACGCCGGCGCGCTTCGATTTCTCGATGAAGTTGGGGATCTTGTGGCACAGCGTATCGACCTGGATCATCAGGCCGAGCGGAATGCCATCCTTTTCACGCAACTGGATCAACCGGTCGAAGATCGCTTCCCAGTCCTTGTTGCGCGCGAAATTGTCGTCGGTGATGAAGAATTTGTGGATGCCCTGCGCCCAGTTCATCCGCACCAGCTTCTCGACATCATCAGCCGTGCGGAAGCGCGACTTGCGGCCCTGCACGTTGATGATGGTACAGAAGGAACACTGGTAAGGACAGCCGCGCCCGGCATCGAAGCTGGTGCTCAATCCAAGCGTCTGCGCGACATTGACCTTCGGCAGGAACGGAACAGCGGCGCCTTCGATGCTCGGCAGGTCGTTCATGAAATTGTAGAGCGGCGCCAGCGTCCCCGATGCCGCGTCCTGCAGCACCTTGTCCAGCCGCCCCTCGACTTCGCCGGCGAACATCGAGATGCCCATCTCGCGGCATTCATCGAGGCCCACGGCGTGGCCGTCGAGCATCGAGAGACAGCCGGAGACATGAAAGCCGCCCATCGCAACAGGGATGCCGGCATCGCGGAAGGGCCGGGCGATATCAAGCGCGCGCGGATACTGGTTCGATTGCACGCCGACCAGCGCAACCATGCCGAAATTGCCGTTGGCTTTCAGCTGCCGCAGCAATGCGGATGTGTTCACCTGCGTATTCGTCTCGTCGATGACAGTAATGTCGATCCCGACACCGGATCCGAGCACCCGCCGCTCGGCGGAATCGGCGGCAATTCCATAGAGCGCCGCCAGCGAATTGGACGGGATCATGGCCCGCCACCAGCGAATAACGTAGCCGTCGTCGTCGTAGTGCGACGGCTTGATGAGGATGAGTTGAAAATTCCGGTCAGACGTCTCGGATTGTTCGCGCACGTTCACTCACTGGTAAGAGAGAACCCCCATCAGCGACGCTACCAGAGACTGCGGATTATACAAGGGACGCTTTTGCGACGTCGACACGCCCAAGATCGGGCGCATCCTATGTGTCTAAGCTATTGTTTCAGCTGTCATATCAGTGCCGTGATTGCAGCGTCGGACGCTCCGGCCGCGCGATCACAATTCCGACTTGATATCGCCCATCCGGTTCCAGGCATCGAGGCCGGCGATCTTGTAGGCTTCGGCGAGAGTCGGGTAGTTGAACGTGTTCTCGACGAAATACTCGACCGTTCCCTTGAGGTTCAGCACGGCCTGGCCGATATGCACCAGCTCCGTCGCGCCTTCGCCGACAATGTGGACGCCGAGCAGGCGGCGCGTCTTCAAGGAAAAGATCAGCTTCAGGAGACCGGTATCGAGGCCCATGATATGGCCACGCGAGGTCTCGCGGAAACGGGCGATGCCGCATTCATAGGGAATGCCGCGTTCCTTCATCTCTTCTTCGGTCAGGCCGCAGGTCGAAATCTCCGGCACGGCGTAGATCCCGTACGGGAAGTATTTCGGCGGCTCCTTGGCGACGGCACCGACGGCCACGCGCGCCGCGATGCGGCCCTGTTCCATCGACGTGGACGCGAGGCTGGGGAAGCCGACGACGTCGCCGGCAGCGTAAATGCCGGGCACCGATGTCTCGAACGTCTCGGGATTGACCTTCAACCGGCCACGGCTGTCGGCCTCGAGGCCCGCCGCCTTCAGGTTCAGCGCATCGGTGGCGCCCATGCGGCCGGCGGCGAAGAGAACCATGTCTGTCACCAGGCGGCGACCATTGTCGAGAATGAGCTCGACCTTGCCGTCATCGAGCTTGGTGACCTTCTCCGCCTTGGTGCCGAGCATGATCTTCATGTTGCGGTCGCGCAGCTGGTAGGTGAAGTCCTCGACGATTTCCTTGTCGATGAAGTCGAGCATCGTCGACTTCGGATCGATCAGCGTGACGGCGGTGTCGAGCGCGCTGAAGATCGTCGCATATTCGATGCCGATGACGCCGGCGCCGATGACGACCATGGAGCGTGGCAGTTCCTCGATATCGAGCAGCTCGTCGCTATCGAGCACCGTTCTGTTGTCGAAGGGGATATAATCCGGTCGGAACGGCTTGGTGCCGACCGCAAGCAGGATGCTGGCGGCCGAGACGCGCATGACCTCGCCGTCGTCCTTGACGATCTCGAGCGTCGAGGCGTCGATGAAGCTCGCCTTGCCGCGCAGATGCTGCACGCGGTTGCGCGCGAACTGGTGCTCGAGTACCTCGACTTCATGATCGAGCGTGATCAGCAGGCGACGACGCAGGTCTTCGGCGCTGATCTCCTGCTTCACCCGGTAGGCCTTGCCGTAGAAGCCGCGCTCGCGCCAGCCGGAGAGATTGAGCGCCGTCTCGCGCAAGGTCTTCGAGGGGATGGTGCCGGTATGGACGGAGACGCCGCCGACGCGCTTGCCCTGCTCGATGACGAGCACCTTCTTGCCGAGCTTGGCGGCCTGAATAGCACCACGGCGACCGGCCGGGCCGCTCCCCACAACAACGAGATCGTATTGAAACATGGAAGCAGGCCCCGGTTGAAAAGCTGGAATCATATTGCGACGCAAAATGGCGCGTTCACAGGTATCCGGTCAATGTTGCAGATTGATTTACGCCCGAATATTAGGAATGAGCGAGACGAAATAAGGGCGGCGGTGCCGGTTGCGCCAGAGACACCTCCATAAAGGAAGTCCGCCACCGACGATGAGAAAGAACAGGTCGCTCCAGAATAACGGATCCGACCCGTGTAGGGAAAATCCCGGCGGCGGTTTCAGATCAGCCGCAGCCCCTTGAGGCTGGCATGGCCGTCCTTGCCGATGATGATGTGGTCGTGCACCGTGATCCCGAGTGGCTTGGCGGTATCGATGATCATCTTGGTCATGTCGATATCGGCGCGCGACGGCGTGGGGTCGCCGGACGGGTGGTTGTGGACCAGAATGATCGCGGTGGCCGAAAGCTCCAGAGCCCGGCGCACAACCTCGCGCGGATAGACTGGCGTGTGGTCGACGGTGCCATGCCCCTGAACTTCGTCGGCGATCAGCGCGTTGCGCTTGTCGAGGAACAGGATCCGGAACTGCTCGCGGGTCTCATGCGCCATGGCGGCGTGGCAGTATTCGATCACAGACGACCACGACGACAGCACCTGCTTGCCGCGCAGCTCGCTCTTCAGCGTCCGGTGCGCGATGGTCGAGATCAGCTTCAGATCAAGCGCGACCGCCTCGCCGACACCCTTCACCTCCTGCAGCAGCGCGATCGGCGCGCCGAATACGGCGGCGAGCGAGCCGAAGCGGTCGAGCAGCGCCTTGGCGATCGGCTTGGTATCGCGGCGCGGGATCAGCCGGAACAGCATCAGCTCCAGCATCTCGTAATCGGCAAGAGCGGTATCGCCATGATCGCGGAAGCGCTGGCGCAGCCGCTCGCGGTGGCCGTGGTAGTGCTCTTCCTTGGCGGGCGAGGGCCGCAGCGCTGCGGGCTTGCCGGCCTGCTCGGCGAAGAAGGACCGCTCGTCCATGCCATCGTCCTCATCCGCCGCGAAAGGCGGCTGCAGGTCTTCGGAATGGGAAACCGGTCCTTTTGCCATCAGCGGCTCATTTTGTGAGGGGTGGCAGGCCCGGGCGGTCGAGCCCGCCGGGCGACAGCGTGAAGATCTCGCAGCCATCGGCGGTGACGCCGACCGTGTGCTCGTATTGCGCAGACAGCAACCGGTCGCGCGTAACGGCCGTCCAGCCATCGGCCAGCACCTTCACATGCGGGCGGCCGAGATTGATCATCGGCTCGATCGTGAAGATCATGCCCTCGCGCAGCTCCGGCCCTTCGCTGGCGCGGCCGTAGTGCAGGATATTCGGGCTGTCGTGAAACAGCGCGCCGACCCCATGGCCGCAGAAATCGCGCACCACGGAGCAGCGCTCGGCCTCTGCATAAGTCTGGATCGCCTCGCCGATGGCGCCGGTCCGGGCACCGGGGCGCACGGCGGCAATCCCGCGCATCAGCGATTCATAGGTCACCTCGAGCAACCGTTCGGCGGCCCGCTTGACGGTGCCGACGGTGTACATGCGGCTGGAATCGCCGTGCCAGCCATCGACCACATAGGTGACGTCGATATTGACGATGTCGCCCTCGCGCAGCGGCTTGGCATCCGGGATGCCGTGGCACACGACATGGTTGATCGAGGTGCAGGTGGATTTCGTATAGCCGCGGTAATTGAGCGTCGCCGGAACGGCGCCATTCTCAAGCCCGAAATCGAAGACGAAACGATCGATCGCATCGGTTGTCACACCCGGCCTGACGATATCGTCAAGCGCATCGAGACACCGGGCGGTGACCTGGCACGCCTTGCGCATGCCCGCGAAGGCATCGGCGCCGTAGAGCCTGATGGCGCCGGTATTCTTGGATGGCGCGGAGGAGGCTTCGATATAGTTTACCATTGCGGGGGCCTTAGCGGAAATTGTCGTCATTCATAATGCAGCTATGCCGGGTTCGTCCATTGCGATCAATGGGGGAGGCGCATTTAAGCTATCACGGCCTTATCGCACGTTGCCATCCCATCGGCACCCGAACGAGCCACCCGGCACCAGCAAGCCGGAAAACGAAAACGGCGCCCTTGCGGAGCGCCGTTCGCAGTCCTGCCGAGGCAGAAACCAGTATTAGTTGGCCGAGATGTTGACGGCCTTCGGGCCCTTGCCCATGCGATCCGGCTCGGTGTCGAAGGTAACCTGCTGGCCTTCGCGGAGCGACTGGATGCCGGAAGCCTGGAGAGCGGAGATGTGAACGAATACGTCCTTCGCACCGCCATCAGGAGTGATGAAACCAAAACCCTTGTCCTGGTTGAAGAATTTTACGACGCCTTTGGTGGCCATTGGGATAGGTCCTTTTCCCTGTAGTCTGTCTGGTATCCATCCCCCCGAGAGGAAATGGACGGCTTTCACTTTCGCGCTCCCTCATCTTAACTCAGAACGCGAAGGGTCAGTCGAGTAGTTCACGAACGGGGAAAGAACGTCTACGCGCGTGAAGGTCCCCCCACGCCGCCCCTCAAAGAAGGGCTCAGCCACATCAGTCCAGTCACCGGCATGCAAATGCCCGAGTACACAATTGGTGCCAGTAAACGGAGCAAAATGCAAGCGACATTATTCTGACACCAGCCGCTCCAAAGCGGGAATGGCCAAAGATTCAAACACTTGACGATTGGTAACGCTGAGCCGGTATCGCTGACCCATTCCGGGAATGCGTACCGGAACGGCACGTTCACATCCCCAATCCGTGCGAATGCCCAACTGTTGGGCGGATGCTCGCTAAACGCGAGCGGAATTCCCGGTAGACGCGAGTGATCTCAGCGGGCCGCGCCGGCGCTGAGCTTGTGCTGCACCATGTCGGCACTCCCACGCACATAGGAGACGGCAGGCTTGCCGGCGGCATCGGCGGCGGCATAGGCGATGATCGTCACGTCTTCCTCATAGGTCGAGACATAGAGCACCTGGGCCGGATTGACGTAGATCGTGTGATTGTGGGTGTTCTTGAAGCCGACGAATGCCATAAAAAGTCTCCTACCTGTCGCCTGGAGAGATATGCCACGCGGGCGTTGACGCAAGTTTAACGCGATGTCGGCGGGCAGGGCGGGGCGCTGGGGGCGCCGGGGGCGGTGGCGATCGCGATCGCATCAGGGTGTGGCCTGCGCTTCCTCCTGCGGGTGCTCGAAGACCGGTGGCGCTTTCTCGGCGATAAGGGCAAGTGTCTCATCAAGGCAGGCGAGCGCCCGGGCGTCGCCGGCAAGGCAATCACGGACGACCGACACCGTATGGCCGCGCAGGTCCGGCGGGAGGTCAAGGAGCCGGAACATCGCGCCGTGCTCTCCATCGCGAGCATCGGCGCAGGCCATCCCGGCCCAGCCGAGATAGTCGGTGAAGCAGGGTGTGTATTCCGAGGGCAGCGTATGGACGCAGGCGAGCTTGCTTCCCTTGACGGCGATGCGCTGGCAGGCGCGAGCGCGGCGGCAGCGGTTGATCGGGCAGGTTAAGACCGGCATGGACAGCATCTCCGATGTCCTCGCCGCCAGCGCAACGATCAACTCGAGACCGAGGCGGTCCTTAAGGTCCTTGCCGGGATTTTCATGAGCGTGCTGCGGCATTGCGGTCCTCTTCGGCTCCGGCGCGGCGATGCCGTCACGCGGCTGGTTTCACCCGTGGTTTGCTGGTTCAGGCTTCACTCGGACGGGGCGCTGGAAATCACCTCGATAGAGTAAAAAATATGGTGCCTTCCAGCACCCCGTTCGGCGGTTTATGAACGCAACTCCGGTCTCTCTGCCTTTCCGCCCAACTTCGCGGCGGAACCATGTGTGCCTCACAGGCACGTCCGGGCTCAACTCAGGCCCGTCTTGCGACGGAACCCGCCGTCACCGGAGGGAGACCATTTTCTGCAAACCCCGGATGAGAGAGCTTGCGTCCTCCTCAAACACCCAGCGCCGACCCCACCTCGCCGGCACGCCTGCCGGTGTATCCGTGGTGGGGTGAGGGGATGATGGCATGGGTGGGGAGGGTGGGGAAAATTCGATAACAGAAACTGGAGCAAACGATATCGACCGTTTGCTCCGATTTCGATGCCACGTCGAAGGCAAGACAAGTAAACCAATTGCCGGATTCGGCTATCAGTCAAACCCTTGCAACTATCTTTTTCCGCTGAACAGCGTCGGTTGAGTTGGGTCTTTTTCGCGGTAATTAGCCGCCGCAACGTTCTTGATGATATTCTGTGTCCATGTATCTATCTTCGATTGCATCAACTCGTAGGCCGAAACTATGTCTCCAGTTCCGGTCCGCCCCTTTTTTTCATAACGAGCAAATTCCTCTCCGTCGACGCTGAGCTATATTCTCGACAAGGACAGTTCGATGATAAATACAACCGCTAGATGGTGGTCGGATTTGGTGCCATCGCGAACCCATATACACTTTGGATTTAGTTGGTCAGGATCGAGGTCAATCCCGATCTCTTCCTTGACTTCGCGATATACGCATTGCTTCAGGACGTCGAGTTTACTACCAGAACCCAACAGATTGGCGTCCTCTTCTCTTACATGACCACCGAAATAGCAAAGCGTCTTACCCTTCTCGGGTGACGATGAGGAAGTAGCCCGCACAGCCTTGGTCCCCACCAGAAACTCATCTTTTCCTTTTTCTTTGATAACGGCAATTGGGATAAGCTGCAGAAGTGTTTTATCTTCCTCAACCTCGTTTCTATCGTTGAAACTAAGGTTTTTTTCGACGTAATCCGATATCTCGCTGTAATCGAAGATCGTCGGCAAGTGAGAAATTTCAGACTTTGGTATGTATCCTATCTTTTCATCAGCGAGGTTTTTCAACAGGTTTAATGTTGTCTTTGTTATGTTATAGCTTACCGCATTCTGATCTTGATCGTCTGTGTTGTACTCGGTAATATTTCTGAAATATGAAGTGTACTTCAATTTGGTTTTCTTGATTGACTCAAGGTAAGAACTCAAAACTTCGCTTCGCATGATACTTCCCTCCTTTCGAGTCAAAAGGTTTTTGTATTCCCGTTCGCTAGAAGTATTTGGAGAGGCCTCAAATATTAGCACGAGATCGATGCACATACGAAATCGATTTGACGTGAAAAAGCTCGTGAATCGCTCAAAGTCATCATTGCGAAGCAACTTTTCTTCGCGCTGCCACTCAAACCAGCAGAGTGCATCGAAGAATCCACGGTCTAAGATTATGACGTCGAGTTTCTTAGCGGAATTTGCCAACGTTTCTGAAAGCTGGTTTAGAGCCGCGCATGCTGTCCACACGTTGAAAATCGGATCAAATTTATTAGGTATGGGGCAAACACTTGCCCTCTCAGTAAGTATTTTTGTCCGGAAGTTGTTTCTCCGCAAAAATATATCTAGCGATCCAATGCAAGTTGATTTTCCTGCTTTTGGCGATCCTGCAAATTCTATTACGATAGGTCTTCTTGGACGAGACCTACGCTTTATTTCGAGAACAGTTGCAGCCAGCTTTTCAAGCTCTACTATCCTTTTGTCGATCTCAGCCTTCGATTTCATTTGTCGTCAGTCTTCCCAACAAGGTCGTTAATTGATTTTTCTTCGAATTGCTCCAGTAAGCGCCCCGCAGAGAATCCTGCGAAGAAGCCTATCGGAATGACGATAAAGATGAACTCTTTGGGGGTGTCTCCACCGCTTGTAGACGCATGAACTGATGCGCGCCAAAGGGCATAAACAACCATGGAAAAAACCGCGCCAAATATTGGTCTCAAAACAAAAAAGAAAAAAGTGCCTACCCTTGCCGGGGATATTTTGTTGTCCGCTATGAATTCATAAGAGCTGTTTATCGAGGCCTTATAGAGCTTTCGGCTATAAAAAATCGTAGATCCGGAAATAGATGCCGCTATAACAGAAATTATTGCGTCAAATTGCCCAATATTGTTCAGCGCTGCGGCGCTTATTATTTGCTCTATCAAAAAGACAAGAGACAAAATCAATAAAATTAAATAGTAAGCAAATAGTACGAGTACGTCTCCAACATGTAGAGACATAAGTGATAAGTCGTGTTTCGATTTGTCCATGCGAATCCCCCAGATGCTATCTAGGGTATTTTGATTGCATGCCTCATGCAACCCAATGCGTCGCGACTGTTTCAAGAGAAGTTTGAGCAAGCAGGAGATCGATAGCGGCGGCAAGTCGGGCGATGACGCGTTGCGCGGCAGTGGGGTTATCCTGCCCGATCCATTCACCGATATGCCTTAGATTGCCGAGCGCGCGCCTCGTGTAACGGATTGGCGGCATCAGGCGCCGCGCGTTTTTACGCCATACTTGGCGAAAACCGCGTTCACCTCGTCTTCGCTCGCAAATTCTCCCCGGTCGGCTTCCGCTAGACCGGCCTCGATTTCGGCCAAATGCCATTCCTCGCGGGCGAGAAAATCCTCGATTGCATCGGCGGCGACGCTGTCCGCCGGCTTCGACAGCTTGTCGGCCAGGCGGTCGAGGCGGGCGGCGGTCTCTTCGGGGAGATGGACGGTAATCGTGTTCATTGAAAACCTCCGGTTCAGGCGATTATGGAAGTTGGCATATCGCGTCAACCGGATGCGCCTACGGCGCCTGTGCGGAGGCTTCACTGAATGCCCTCATCCCTGTGCTCGTCACAGGGATCCAGCGCGATCAAGTCCTTGATCGCAATAGATTCTCTTCGCCGCGCGGACGCGCGGCGGCTGGATTCCTGTGACGAGCACAGGAATGAGGGAGGTGCAGGGGCTGCGGCCCGCCCACCTACCGCCCCGGCCGCCCCGTCTTGCCCTTCGTCCGCTTCTGCCTCTTCACATCGCCCGCATCCTCATAGCTGCCGACACCAGTCTTGCCGCGCACCAGGGGGCGTGGGTCGTCGCGGTCGGGTTGGCCTTCGAGGAGGGGGGAGAAGCGCTTGGTGCTCTTGGCGGCGTCGGGCTTGTCCGGGAGCTTGCCGGATACGGGCTTTTCCGTGCGGCCGACGGTCATTTCGTCGAGGTCGTTCCTGCGGAAGGTGCGGGACGGGATGGCGGTGTCGGTGCCTGGGCCCATGTCGTCGAGGGTGGGTTTCTGGAAGAGGGAGGTTGAGGGCGTGGCCCCCTCATCCGCCCTGCCGGGCACCTTCTCCCCGCTGGGGAGAAGGGACTCGCGGGTCGCCTTGGCGTTCCGCTTGATGCCTTCCATGGCCTTGGACTCCTCGCGCGCCATCGGATCGTCCATGACGGCGAGTTCGGCGGCCTTGAGGCGTTTGATTTCGTCGCGCAGGCGCGCGGCTTTTTCGAAGTCGAGGTCGGCGGCGGCGTCGCGCATCTGTTTTTCGAGCGCGTTGAGGTGGGTCTGCAGGTTGCCGCCCACGAGGTTGCCGCCGTCGGCAAAGCCCTTGCCTGACACACCGGAGATGTCGGCGCGGACGTGGTCGCGCTCGTAGACGCTGTCGAGGATGTCGGAGATCTTCGCCTTCACCGATTCCGGTGTGATGCCGTGTTCGGTGTTGTAAGCCACCTGTTTTTCGCGGCGGCGGGCGGTCTCGTCCATGGCGCGCTGCATCGAGCCGGTAATGTTGTCGGCATAGAGGATGACCTTGCCGTCGACGTTACGCGCCGCGCGGCCGATGGTCTGTACCAGCGAGGTCTCTGAGCGCAGAAAGCCTTCCTTGTCGGCGTCGAGAATGGCGACGAAGCCGCATTCGGGAATGTCGAGGCCTTCGCGCAGAAGGTTGATGCCGACGAGCACGTCGAAAGCACCCAGACGAAGATCGCGGATGATCTCGATACGCTCCAGCGTGTCGATGTCCGAGTGCATGTAGCGGACGCGCACGCCCTGTTCATGCAGATATTCGGTGAGGTCCTCGGCCATGCGCTTGGTGAGCACGGTGCAGAGCGTGCGGTAACCCTTGGCGGCGGTCTCGCGGATTTCGCCGAGCACGTCGTCGACCTGGCTGCGGGCGGAGCGGACCTCGACCGGCGGGTCGATCAGGCCGGTCGGGCGAATGACCTGCTCGGCGAAGACGCCGCCGGACTGGTCGAGTTCCCAGCCGCCCGGGGTGGCCGAGACGGCGACGGTGTCGGGGCGCATCGCGTCCCATTCCTCGAAGCGCAGCGGCCGGTTGTCCATGCAGGACGGCAGGCGGAAGCCGTATTCGGCGAGCGTCGCCTTTCGGCGGAAGTCGCCCCGGTACATGCCGCCGATCTGCGGAATGGTGACGTGGCTTTCGTCGATGAAGAGCAGGGCGTTGTCGGGGATATATTCGAACAGGGTCGGCGGCGGCTCGCCGGGGCTGCGGCCGGTGAGATAGCGCGAATAGTTCTCGATGCCGGCGCAGGAGCCGGTGGCCTCCAGCATCTCGACATCGTAGCGGGTGCGCTGTTCCAGGCGCTGGGCTTCCAAGAGGCGGCCGGCCTTTTCGAGCTCGGCGAGGCGCAGGCGCAGCTCTTCCTTGATGGACTTGATGGCGCCGTTCAGCGTCGGGCGCGGGGTGACATAGTGGCTGTTGGCGTAGATCTTCACGCTCTTCAGGTCGCCGGTCTTCTGGCCGGTGAGCGGGTCGAACTCGGTGATGGCGTCGATCTCGTCGCCGAACATGGAGATGCGCCAGGCCGCGTCTTCCAAGTGGGCGGGAAAGATTTCAATGGTATCACCGCGAACGCGAAAAGAGCCGCGGACGAAGTTAATGTCCTGGCGCTTGTATTGCTGCGCCACGAGGTCGGCCAGCAGCTGGCGTTGGTCAAGGCGGTCGCCGACCTCCATCTGGAAGGTCATGGCGGTGTAGGTCTCGACCGAGCCGATACCGTAGATGCAGGAGACCGAGGCGACGATGATGCAATCGTCGCGCTCGAGCAGCGAGCGGGTGGCGGAGTGGCGCATGCGGTCGATCTGCTCGTTGATCGAACTTTCCTTCTCGATGAAGGTATCCGAGCGCGGCACATAGGCTTCCGGCTGGTAGTAGTCGTAGTAGGAGACGAAATATTCCACCGCGTTGTCGGGGAAGAAGTTCTTGAATTCGCTGTAGAGCTGGGCGGCCAGCGTCTTGTTCGGTGCCAGGATGACGGCCGGGCGCTGCGTGGCCTCGATCACCTTGGCCATGGTGAAGGTCTTGCCGGAGCCGGTGACGCCGAGCAGCACCTGGCTGCGGTCTCCATTGTCGAGGCCCTCGACGAGATCCTTGATCGCCGTCGGCTGGTCACCAGCTGGTGAATATTCGGAATTCATGCGGATCTCGATGCCGCCTTCGGATTTCGGCGGCCGGGCCGGGCGATGCGGCGTCCACATCTTGCCGTCCTTGAACAGCGGATTGCCGCTCTCGATCAGCGCCGAAAGCGCCTCCACCGTGGCGGTCACCGCCGTGCCGGCCTTCAGCGCGGCGGCGTCTTCAAGCGAGACGTCGAGGCCGGAAACCGGGTTGAGGCCGGCGGCGGCGCGCGTCTTCGGATCGGTCGAGCCGCCCATCGACGTGCCACGCGCGGATTTGGACGCCGCGATCTCCACCTTCTTGCGGTGCTTGCCGGCCTTGGACGCGATCTGGCGCTGCGTCTCGACACCGGATGCCTCCGCATCGGCCTCCAGCTGCTTCACCCAATCGGCGACGGAACCCTCTAGGGGCGCGCCTTCGAATGCGGATTGGGGAGCTTCCTCGAAACCATCGGGGGCGGGGGACTTTTTCGGAGATTTGGCCATGGCCGGAATATGGAGAGAGTCAGCGCGAAATGGAAGAGGCAAAGAGTACAAAAGGGAAACGGATTTTAGCGCTTTCGACGCTGGATGTCTGTGGTCATCAAATGGCTTGGCGATATTGCATCGCGGCAAAAAGGCGAGCTATAAAGAATGCACTCACCACGGACCCGGTGAAACTCCGGGTGGCTCTTCTGGCCGCCGATCCGCCAGACAACGCAAAACCTGCACGCCATATTTCGACCGCCCGTCAGGGCGCGTTGGGCCACGCTTTGCGAGATATCACCAACATGCACGTATCCTCCTTCCGCCGGGATTGGTTTTCCAATCCGACCCGCGAAATGCTTGCCGGCGCCGTCGCCACCTTCGCGCTGATCCCCGAGGTCATCGCCTTCTCCTTCGTCGCCGGCGTCGATCCGCAGGTCGGCCTCTTCGCCTCCTTCGTCATCGGCATCGTCATCGCCTTCACCGGCGGCCGCCCGGCGATGATCTCGGCCGCCGCCGGCTCCGTGGCGCTGGTCGCAGCCCCGCTGGTGCATGCCCACGGGCTGCCCTATCTCTTCGCCGCCGGCCTGCTTGCGGGCGTCATCCAGGTCGTGTTCGGCCTGCTGCGCCTCGGCGTGCTCATGCGCTTCGTGTCGAAATCGGTGCGCACCGGTTTCGTCAACGCGTTGGCGATCCTGATCTTCGGCGCCCAGCTGCCGCATATCATCGGCGGTGACTGGATCGCCTATGCCATGCTGGCCGCCGGCCTCGCGGTGATCTACATCGCGCCGCGCATCACCACCGCCATCCCGTCGCCGCTGATCTGCATCCTGCTGCTCACCCTTGCCTCCGTCGGCCTGCATCTGCCGGTGCTGACCGTCGCCGATCTCGGCAAGCTGCCGGATTCGCTGCCGATCTTCGCCTTGCCGCAGGTGCCGCTGAACCTGGAGACGCTTGAGATCATCGCCGGTCCGGCGCTGGCCATCGCCATGGTCGGCCTGCTGGAATCGATGATGACGGCGAGCGTCGTCGACGATCTCACCGACACGACGAGCGACAAGAACCGCGAATGCGCCGGCCTCGGCATCGCCAACGCCGCCGCCAGCCTGTTCGGCGGCATCGCCGGCTGCGGCATGATCGGCCAGACGGTCAGCAACGTGAAGTACGGCGGCCGCGGCCGTCTCTCGACGCTGTTCGCCGGCGCGCTGCTGTTGATCCTCATGGTGCTCCTGAAGCCATGGGTCTCGCAGGTGCCCGTTGCGGCCTTGGTCGCGATCATGGTCATGGTGTCGATCGACACCTTCGACTGGTCGTCGGTCAAGACCATGGTGGTGCATCCGAAGACCTCGAGCATCGTCATGCTGGCGACCGTCGTCGTCACCGTCTTCACCGCCAACCTGGCGCTCGGCGTCACCGTCGGCGTGCTGCTAAGCGGCGTTTTCTTCACCTTCAAGGTCGCCAAGCTGCTGTCGGTCCGCAAGGACACGGACGAGGCCGGCGAGCGCATCGCCTGCCATGTCACCGGCCAGGTCTTCTTCGCCTCCGCCGATGTCTTCATCGACGCCTTCGATATCGCCGATGCCGAGGGCATGGCGGTGACGATCGATCTCACCCATGCGCACTTCTGGGACATCACCGCCGTGGCGGCGCTGGACCGCGTGGTGCAGCGCTTCAAGGCGCACGGCGTTGCCGTCGAGGTGAACGGCCTCAACGAGGCGAGCGCGACGCTGATCGGCCGGCTGGACAATGCGCCGAGCCTGAAGGAAATCTGATCGTCTAAAGTCGTCCTGCCGCGAACCCGACCTGTAACAAAACCGCCGACGCCGGCGTATACGGGTCGCGTCAGGACAATCAGGCATAAACGGCATGCCTGAACGAGGGGCATCCTCACCTGCGCCAGCCGGCGATCGTGTCTTGGCTGCAGGTCTTGGCCAAGGCACGGCGACACTATCAATGGTGTCGCGACGGTGTCCGGAAGAGAACCGGCAGGCCGATCCAGATCGAACGGTGCCGATCATGCGCGGGGTCACAGCCTGCCGCGGGGTCGGATGGATCAAAGCCGAAGGTAAAGACCATGATGATCAACAGACGGACTTTCTCGACAGCGCTTCTCGCCGGTGCTGCCGCTTCCCTCATTTCCACACGCGGCATGGCCGCGATGGCGCAGCCCGCCAAGGCGCGCAATGTCGTTCTGGCCCACGGGCTGTTCGCCGACGGTTCCTGCTGGACGGAGGTGATCGGGCGCCTGCAGGCAGCCGGCTTCAACGCCACCGCCGTGCAGAACCCGCTGACCACACTGCCGGAGGCCGTCGCCTCGGTCCAGAAGGTGCTGGATCGCCAGGATGGCCCGACCGTCCTCGTCGGCCACTCCTTCTCCGGCATGCTGGTCACCGAGGCTGGCGTGCATCCCAGGGTGTCGGCGCTCGTCTATGTCGCCGCCCGCGCGCCCGATGCGGGCGAGGACTATACGGCGCTGGCAAAGACCTACCCGACGCCGCCTGCCTCCGCCGGGATCGTCTTCGATGGTGATGAAGGACGTCTGAGTGAGGAGGCATTCCTGCGCGATTTCGCCGGCGATCTGCCGGAGGCGAAGGCCAAGGTGCTCTACGCCGTGCAGCAGCCGTTCCACAAGGCGCTGCTGACCGGCAAGACCACCCAGGCGGCATGGCGCTCGAAGCCGAGCTGGTATGCGGTGTCTACGGAGGATCGGACCATCAACCCGGATCTGGAACGCTTCATGGCCAAACGCATGGGCGCCAAGACCATCGAGCTCAAGTCCAGCCACCTGTCGCTGATCTCGCATCCCGACGAGATCACCCAGATGATCATCGAGGCCGCCGGCGGCCGCTGAGGTGAAGTGAAGCCAGTGACGTCGCGGTCTTAGGACCGCGACGAGAACAGCGAGGCGAAGGTGGAGCGCGGCTTGTCAGGCATGCTTTCGACGACGACGAGCTGGCGGATGTCGCCGCGCTTGAAGGCGGCGAGGAAGCGCTTGTAGTCCTTGAAGGAGACGCAGCCGTTGGAGTCGCCGCGCGCGCCGAGCATGTAGGTGTGGGCGAGCAGGCCGACGCGGTTGTAGATGTTGCCGGCGCCGCCGAGCGGGTTGAGGCGGATTGCCTCGACGCCGTGGAACAGGCTTTCGCGCATGGTCAGCTGGTAGGTGTGCGGCGGGGTCGGGCCGCGCATTTTCTCGCGAACATATTTCGGATTGTCGCGCATCTTGCCGAGGCCGGAATGGGCTTCGAGGCGTTCGCCGTTCGGCAGGTAGACCATGCTTGCGGAGATGTCATAGACGGCAACGCCGGCGCGCGCGGCAGGGCTTGCCTGGCGCTTCGGCACAACAGGGATTTCGCCTTCGTCATCACCGATATCAGGCCGTGCATAGGCGAGCACCGGTTCGGCAGGGCGGTTGGCGCGGTCGTTTGCCGGCGCGCGCTTGCTCATGCCGTCGGGACGGGCCATCGGCAGCGGTACGGAATTGTTGTCGTTGAGAACGAGGCCGAAGGCGTTGCCGGCGTCGTCGCCCTTGCTGGCATCGCTTTCGACATCGACGCTCGCCACTTCGACAGCCGCAGGCTTCGCGGGAATGGAAGCAGGCGCGTTGACGGCTACGCGGGCCGGCTGCTCATCCGAAGCGGCCTTCGGCATGGCGGCAAGCGCGAGAAGGGCAGGGCCTTCGAGTGCCGCGATCTCAGCCTTGGACGGAATGACGATGCGATCGGACGAGCTGGCGCCGGCGACCTGAGTTGCCGCAGCAACGGCGTCGTCCTTGACCTTCGAAGGCTGTGCTGCGGCAACGACGGTGCGTGCGGGCAGGGCGTCAGCGATGACAGGGCCGGAGGTGCCGACGAAGGCGGCTCTCAGAACGTCAGGCGTCAGCAGCCGATCGCGCTTCGACGACTGGTTTTCCGCCGTCAGCGGCTGCAGGCGCGAGAACTTGCTGACATGAATGTTGCGCTCTTTGGGAGCGGCCGCGGCGGTGTGCTGCACGAGCGCGATATCGCCGATAGCGTTCTTGTAGGGTGCGGGAGCGACGGCGTGCATCGTCGCGATCGACGTCACGACCCATGCCGAGGCAGCAAAACTAGCACCGATGAGACCCGCCCCGGACATGAGGCGGAATGAGCGACTGAAACGAGAAATGGACGTACCTACTGGCCTGGTATTGGCAAACACATCGACCGCAAACGCCATAACACTCGTCTTTCACAACTCGTTACTAAGGCCGGCGGTACAGATAGATGGATACTTCTTCGCCGGGGCCGGTAATGGAGCAACAGGGCCAAAATGCGGCCTGTGCGTGATTTCCGGTTGGCTCAGATGATGCCGAATTATGGTAACCAAACCCTTTACGGCGGCGTCGTCTGTTTCGAAATTCGTCACCTTGTCCGCTAACCATATTGATCTTGATTTTTTCTAATGTGTCGCGGCGCCCGTCCGGCAATGTGACCTATGTCGCCGTTTTGACATAAATATTAGCGGGAAAAGATATTGCGGATGTGCTATGAAAAGGCATCGAAGGCTTTCGAGGGGAAACGCCAATGTCTTCGGCACAAACCGCTTCCGTTAACGAGATTTCGCCGGCCTTGCTTGTCGATGCGATGTTCGCCGTCCGCAAGACGGCCGCCATCAAAGCGGCGATCGAGCTCGACCTTTTCACCGTCATCGGAACGGGCCAGACAGCCAAGGCGGCGGCATCCGAGATGCGATGCGCCGAGCGCGGCGTCCGCATTTTATGCGACTATCTCGTCGTTGCCGGTTTCCTCAACAAGAGCGGGGACGTCTACGCGCTGACACCCTCGAGCGCCGTGTTCCTCGATCGCCATTCGCCCGCCTATATGGGCTCGGCGATCGATTTTATCGCGGCACCGCAGATGCTCTCGCTCTTTCTGAACGACCCCGCCGCCTGCGTGCGCAATGGCGGCGCCGAAGGGCTGGCGAACCTTTCGGCGGATAATCCCGTCTGGGTGCGCTTTGCCCGCGCCATGGGTGCCTTTACCGGCGGGGCGGGCAGGACGCTCGCCGCCGATGTCGCGGCATGGCCGCAGCCACCGTCAAAGGTGCTCGATATCGCAGCCGGCCCCGGCTATTTCGGCATCGAGCTCGCCAGGGCCATTCCGCAAGCGCGGATCGTCGCGCTCGACTGGAAGCCGGTGCTGGAACTGACGCGGGAGAATGCGACGGCATCAGGCGTGGCCGATCGTTTCAGCTTCATCGCCGGCAGCGCCTTCGATGTCGACTGGGGCAGCGACTACGATCTCATCATGCTGCCGAACTTCCTGCATCACTTCGATATCGCCGGCTGCGCGGAACTGCTGAAGAAGGCACGCCCAAGCTTGAGCGCCAATGGCAAGCTGATCGCCGTCGAGTTCGTCCCCAACGAGGACCGCGTCTCCCCCGACTTTCCCGCCGCCTTCGCCTTCGAGATGCTGGCGACGACACCGAAAGGCGACGCCTACACGGCGTCCAACCTGCGCGAGATGGCATCGATGGCAGGCTTTCGCGACATATCAATCAGCCCGCTGCCGCCATCGCCGGCGAGTGTGATTGTGTTTGAGTAGATTGACGTCACCGATCGGTGATGGCGCATAAGCGCCGCTCAAGCCTTCTCCAGCACGTAGCTGCCCGGCGCTTCCTCGAGCGCATTGAGCGCGTCGCCGCCCGGCTTACGTGCCGCTACTCGCTTGCCGTCCTTGGCCTCGATCCAGGCCTGCCAGTGCGGCCACCAGGAGCCGGCCGCTTCCTCGGCGTCGATGAGCCAGTCTTCGTATTCGCCCTTGGCTGGACCGCCGGTCCAGTATTGGTATTTCTTCTTGTCCGGCGGATTGACCACGCCGGCGATGTGGCCGGAGCCGGCCAGCACGAAATCGACCTTGCCGCCGAAGAACTGGCTGCCGAGGAACACCGATTTCGCCGGCGCGATGTGGTCCTCGCGGGTGGCGAGATTGTAGATTGGGATTTTGACGCTCTTCAGCGACACGGCCTGGCCGTCCAGCACCATCTCGCCCCTGGTCAGCGCGTTCTTCAGATAGCAGTTGCGCAGGTAGAAGGCGTGATTGGCCGCCGCCATTCGCGTCGAATCGGCGTTCCAGAACAGGAGGTCGAAGGCCATCGGCTCCTGGCCCTTGAGGTAATTATTGACGAAGTAGGGCCAGATGAGCTCGGAGGCGCGCAGCATGTTGAAAGCGGTCGCCATCTTCGAGCCGTCGAGATAGCCGGTCACGTTCATATAGTTCTCAAGCCGCGTCAGCTGTTCCTCGTCGACGAACACCTTGAGGTCGCCGGCATGGGTGAAATCGACCTGGGTGGTGAACAGCGTCGCGGAGCGGATGCGCTTGTTCTTTTCCTTAGCGTGCAGCGCCAGCGTCGCGGCGAGCAGCGTGCCGCCGACGCAATAGCCGATGGCGTTGACGTCCTTCTCGCCGGTCGCCTTCTCGATGGTCTCGAGCGCGAAATCGATCCCTTCGCGCGCATAGGCCGCCCAGTCCTTGGCCGCATGGCGCGCATCCGGATTGACCCAGGAGATGACGAACACCGTCTGCCCTTGGTCGACGCACCACTTGATGAAGCTCTTCTGCGGATTGAGGTCGAGGATGTAGAACTTGTTGATCCAGGGCGGGCAGATGAGGAGAGGGCGCTTCAGCACCGTCTCGGTTGTCGGCTCGTACTGGATGATCTGGCAGATCTCGTTCTGGGCGATCACCTTGCCCGGCGTCAGCGCCATGTCGCGGCCGACGGCGAACTTGGTCATGTCGGTCTGTCTGAGCTTCAGGTCGCCATGGCCGGCCACGATGTCTTCGGCCAGCATCTTCATGCCCCGCACCAGGTTTTCCCCGCTGCTCGCGATCGTCTCGCGATAGAGCTGCGGATTGGTGGCGACGAAATTGGTCGGCGAGATCGCCGCCGTGATCTGCCTGACGTAGAAATTGGCCTTCTGCCGCGTGTGCTCGTCCAGCCCCTCGGTCTCGGTGACGAGCTTTTCCGCCCAGTCCGCGGTAATGAAATAGGCCTGCTTCAGGAATTCGAAGAAAGGGTTCTTCTCCCAGTCCTGGTCGGCGAAGCGCTTGTCCTTGCGATCGGGCTCCGGCTCGAGCGATTCGCCCTGCATGCGCTGCATCGAGCGCATCCATACGCCGAAAAAGCTGGTCATCAGCTTGGTCTGCGCGTCGAAGGCGCGGCGCGGGTCGGAAATCCAGTATTCGCTGACCTTGGAGAGCGTCTTGACCATGTCGGTGACGGGGTCGGCGGTGTTTTCGCGAATCTCGCCGCTTTCGCGCGGGCCAAGCCAGGCGGATGCCGCTTTGCCCAGGTTTTCCAGGGCGCGGGCGAAGTTCAGCGCCATCGTTTCCGGGTCCTTCAGCATGTAAGGATCGAAATCCTTTGCCTCGAAGCCCGGGCCTTGGCCCTTATCGCTCTTGTCCTGGTTGCTGTCGGTCACGCGGTTCCTCCGGCGGCAGCATCTCTATCCAAATCAAGTTGTATCCGCTCGGATCAAGAAAACAAGTTCCGCAGACATGCCTTCATGCTATTGCTTTGTGCAGGCTGCGAATTTAACAAGTCGAAGCAGCTTAAGGATTTGGAACCTCTGGCATGACCAACACAGGCATTCGTACCATCGCAAACGTCACCCGCATCGCCCTCATCGGCGCCGCCGCGGCCATGGCGCTTGCCGGATGCATGCGAACGCCCGAGGAGAAGGCCGCGTTTGCCGCAAAGCAGGCGGCCCCGACGGCAGTGGTCATGAACGCCACCAAGGGCGAAGCGCCGACCGAAAGCGGTCTGTCGCACTATCGCGATGGCTATCCGGGCTTCGGCGCGCCGCTGACCGCCGCCAACGTTCAGATGAACGACGAGGAAGCCTCCGGCCTGCAGCAGAAGCTGACGGCGCTGAGCAACCGGCGCAAGGCGGGCACCATCTCGGAAGCCGAATACCAGCGCCGCGTTGCGGAATACCGCAAGCTCGCCGAAGACCACGGCCCGGAAACGCTGTCCGAAATCACCAAATAAGGCCTTGCCTTCTCTGGCGTTTGCAAGCAAAGCCTTCCGTCAGGTGCGGAAGATGAAATTTTCCTGATAAAGCGTCAGCCCCGAGGCGGTCCGTCAAAGAATCGCCGTGCGCTGGACGTCTGATGAATACGGCCTTGGCGATTCTGAAGTTCGTGTCGCAAGCAGCCGGAAGTTAGGACGAACTTCGATTTGCGGTCATGGTGGCCGCGTTTCCGTGGGGAAAGAGATGGAAGAGTTTCACAAAGTCCGGCGTTTGCCGCCTTATGTTTTCGAACAGGTCAACCGTTTGAAAGCAAGCGCGCGAGCGGGCGGAGCCGATATCATCGATCTCGGCATGGGAAACCCTGACCTGCCGACCCCCAAGGCGATCGTCGACAAGCTCTGCGAAGTGGTCCAGGACCCGCGCACGCATCGCTATTCCTCGTCCAAGGGCATTCCCGGCCTGCGCCGCGCCCAGGCCGCCTATTACGCCCGCCGCTTCGGCGTGAAGCTCAACCCGGATACGCAGGTGGTCGCGACCCTCGGCTCCAAGGAAGGCTTCGCCAACATGGCGCAGGCAATCACCGCGCCCGGCGACGTCATCCTCTGCCCGAACCCGACCTATCCTATCCACGCCTTCGGCTTCCTGATGGCGGGCGGCGTGATCCGCTCTCTGCCGGTCGAGCCGGATGACAGCTTCTTCCCGCCGCTGGAACGCGCCGTGAAGCACTCGATCCCGAAGCCGCTGGCGCTGATCGTCAACTATCCGTCGAACCCGACGGCCTATGTCGCGACGCTCGATTTCTACAAGGACGTCATCGCGTTTGCGAAGAAGCACGACATCATCGTGCTCTCCGACCTTGCCTATTCGGAAATCTACTTCGACGACAACAACCCGCCGCCATCCGTACTGCAGGTGCCCGGCGCCATGGACGTCTGCGTCGAGTTCACCTCGATGTCGAAGACCTTCTCCATGCCCGGCTGGCGCATGGGCTTTGCCGTCGGCAACGAGCGCCTGATCGCGGCGCTGACGCGCGTGAAATCCTACCTCGACTACGGCGCCTTCACGCCGATCCAGGTCGCCGCAACGCACGCGCTGAATGGCGACGGCTCGGATATCGCCGAGGTCCGCGGCGTCTACAAGCGCCGCCGCGACGTCATGGTCGACAGCTTCGGCAAGGCCGGCTTCGAAGTGCCGCCTCCGGCAGCCACCATGTTCGCCTGGGCGAAGATCCCGGAAAAGTTCCGCCACCTCGGTTCGCTTGAGTTCTCCAAGCTCCTCGTCGAGAAGGCTGACGTTGCCGTGGCGCCGGGTATCGGCTTCGGTGAAATGGGCGACGATTACGTTCGTCTGGCGCTCGTCGAAAACGAGCACCGCATCCGTCAGGCGGCGCGCAACATTAAGAAGTTCATGTCCACCGCCGATGAGACGATGCACAACGTCGTCTCGTTGAACGCTCACCGCTGATACAATCAGTTCTTTCGGCAGCCGCTCCGGCGGCTGCCATTCATGACATATTTCAGGATCGATCCATGGCAGATGCCCTTAAAATCGGCGTTGCGGGCTTGGGTACCGTTGGTGCCTCTCTCGTTCGTATCATTCAGCAGCGCAGCGACGTGCTTGCCGCGACGTGCGGCCGGCCGATCCTGATTACCGGCGTTTCCGCCCGCGACAAGACCAAGGACCGCGGCATCGACGTCGGCGGCATCGAGTGGTTCGATACGCCCGAGGAACTGGCGACCAAGGGTGACATCGACGTCTTCGTCGAACTCGTCGGCGGCGCCGAGGGGCCTGCCAACATCGCCGTCCACGCTGCGCTCAATCGTGGTCTCCATGTGGTGACCGCCAACAAGGCGCTGCTCGCCTATCACGGCGTCGAGCTTGCCAGGATCGCCGAAGAGAAGGGCGCGCTGCTCAACTTCGAAGCGGCCGTCGCCGGCGGCATCCCGGTCATCAAGGCGCTGCGTGAATCGCTGACCGGCAACACGATCTCGCGCGTCTACGGCATCATGAACGGCACCTGCAACTACATCCTGACCAAGATGGAGAAGGAAGGCCTGTCGTTCGCCGATTGCCTGAAGGAAGCCCAGCGCCTCGGCTACGCCGAAGCCGATCCGGCCTTCGACATCGAGGGCAACGACACCGCCCACAAGCTCTCCATCCTGACGACGCTCGCCTTCGGCAACCAGATCGCCGTCGACGACATCTATCTCGAGGGCATCACCAACATCTCGATCGACGACATCCATGCGGCCGCCGATCTCGGCTACCGCATCAAGTTGCTCGGCGTTGCCCAGCGCACCGATACCGGCATCGAGCAGCGCGTGCACCCGACCATGGTGCCCGTCGACAGCGTCATCGCCCAGGTGGATGGCGTCACCAATGCGGTTGCGATCGAATCCGACATTCTCGGCGAACTGCTGATGGTCGGCCCCGGCGCCGGCGGCAATGCCACGGCCTCGTCGGTGCTCGGCGACATCGCCGACATCGCCAAGAGCCGCCCGGGCGCCCAGCAGGTTCCGGTGCTCGGCCATCCGGCCAAGTCGCTCGAGCCCTATCGCAAGGCGCAGATCCAGAGCCACGAGGGCGGATATTTCATCCGCCTGACGGTTCTCGACCGCACCGGCGTCTTCGCTAGCGTCGCCACCCGCATGGCCGAGAACCACATCTCGCTCGAATCCATCGTGCAGCGCTCCAAGCAGCACCTTTCGCCATCGCATCACCAGACGATCATCCTCGTCACCCATGCGACCACCGAGGATTCGGTGCGCAAGGCCGTCGAGGCGATCAAGACCGAGGGCTATCTGGTCGGCGAACCGCAGGTGATCCGCATCGAGCGTCCGAAGGAAGACTGAGGTCTATCTTACCGACTGGGCGCGCGGTTTCTCCTTCTCACCTCATTCCTGTGCTTGTCACAGGAATCCAGCAGGCCCAAGTCCTTGGGCCAGAAAGAGTCTTTTCACGGCGCAGACGCGCCGTGGCTGGATTCCCGCCACAAGGGCGAGAATGAGGGTTGAGAGTGGGTCACCGTGCGGTGATCTATCCTGTGGGAAGCGGAACACCGATCGGCTCGCCACCTTTCGTTTGCGCTTCAGGATCGTTAGAACCATCTAACGACGGCAAACACGAAGACACTCGGACGACACAATGGATATCCCGGCCGATCCGGTACAGCGCGCCTTTCTGGGTGTCGAGAAATCCGTTCTCGACAATCGCTGGATCTCGCGGCTGGACCAGGCCGGGCAGAACCGGGCGCTCGCCATGTCGCAGATGCACGGCCTGCCGGATCTGATCGCCCGCGTGCTTGCCGGCCGCGGCGTCACCGTCGACGAGGCGGTCGAATTCCTCGACCCGACGCTGCGCTCGCTGATGCCCGATCCCTACAAGCTGACCGATTGCGAGAAGGCCGCCAAGCGCATCGTCGATGCCATCAACACGCGCCAGCAGGTGGCGATCTTCGGCGATTACGACGTCGACGGCGCATCCTCCTCGGCGCTGATGTACCGCTTCCTCAGCCATTTCGGCGTGACATCCGAAATCTACATCCCCGACCGCGTCTTCGAAGGCTATGGCCCGAACCCCGCTGCCATGGATCAGCTGATCGACAACGGCGCCCGCCTGATCGTCACCGTTGACTGCGGCTCCACCAGCCACGAGGCATTGGCGGCGGCCGCCAAGCGTCATGTCGACGTCGTCGTCATCGATCACCACCAGGTGACACATGACCTGCCGCAGTGCCATGCGCTCGTCAATCCGAACCGCGAGGACGATCTGTCGGGGCAGGGGCATCTCTGCGCCGCCGGCGTCGTCTTCCTCGTGCTGGTCGCCACACTGAGGCTGCTGCGCGAGGCCGGCCATCCGAAGGCGCGCAGCATCGACCTCCTGCAATGGCTCGACATCGTGGCGCTGGCCACCGTCTGCGACGTCGTTCCGCTGAAGGGCCTGAACCGCGCCTATGTCGTCAAGGGCCTGATCGCCGCCCGCCACCAGGGCAATGCCGGTCTCTCGGCGCTGTTTCGCAAGGCGGGCTTGGCCGGGCCGGTGACGCCCTATCACTTCGGCTTCCTCATCGGCCCCCGCATCAACGCCGGCGGCCGCATCAGCGATGCGGCACTCGGTAGCCGGCTATTGACACTCGACGATACCGGCGAAGCCGAGGCCATCGCCGAGCGCCTGGACGAGCTCAACCGCGACCGCCAGGTGATGGAAGCCAACATGCTGCAGGAGGCCGAAGCCGAGGCCTACGCCGAATATGGCGATGGCAGCGGCGCCTCCGTCATCGTTACCGCGCATGAAAAATGGCACCCCGGCATCGTCGGCCTGATCGCGGCGCGACTGAAGGAAAAGTTCAAGCGCCCGGCCTTCGCCATCGCCTTCGACCCCAATGGCAAAGGCACCGGCTCCGGCCGCTCCATCAACGGCTTCGACATGGGCAAGATGGTCCGCGCGGCGGTCGACGAAGGGCTGCTGGTCAAGGGTGGCGGCCATGCTATGGCGGCTGGCCTCACCGTCGAACGCGACAAGCTCGGCCGGCTGCGTGGCTTCTTCTCGGAACGCGCCGAAAAGACCGTGGCAGCGCTGGTGGCCAACGAGACGCTGAAGATCGACGGCGCGATCGGCGCCAGCGGCGCGACGATCGATCTGATCGATCGCCTGGAAACGGCGGGCCCTTACGGCTCTGGCCATTCGCAGCCGATCTTCGCCATCCCCGCCCATCGCGTTCGCGATTCGAGGATCGTCGGAGAGAAGCATGTGAAGGTGACGCTGGAAGCCATGGACGGCGCCCGCCTCGACGGCATCGCCTTCCGCGCCGCCGATACGCAGCTCGGAAACCTGCTCCTGAACTCGCGCGGCGCCAACCTTCATGTGGCGGGCTCGCTCGGCGACAATCACTATCAGGGCTCGCGCCGCGTCCAGCTGCGAGTGATGGATGGCGCCATCGCGCGCTGAGCCATTCCCGTCAGAGCGGCACCGTCAGCGTCGATTTGACGTTGTCCATGGCGATGAAGGTCTTGAATTTCTTAACGTTGCCGCTGTCGAAGAACAGCCGCCGCGTCAGCCGCTCATAATGAGCCATGTCGGGCACGAGCACGACCAGCACGAAATCCGCCTCGCCGGTCACGTAGTAGCACTGCTGCACTTCGGGCGCCTCGGCGAAGCTCTGCTTTAGCGCATCGATCAGATCGGCCCGCTCATTGTCAACTTCCACCTCGACGAAGATGGTGATCGGCTGGCCGACCTTCGCGGGATCGAGCAGGGCCGAATTCTGCCGGATGACGCCGCTCTGCTCCATCCGCTTGATGCGCCGCTGCACCGCCGGCGCTGACAGGTTGACCGCCTCGCCGATTACCCGCTGCGGCGTCGTGTTGTCCTCTTGCAGGATCTTCAGAATGGCGATGTCGAATTGGTCGAGACCATCGGCGGACATGGTGGCTCCACGAAACAAACTTGCAAAACAAGGGCCGTTTTGCAGCGCCTTTTTCGCGCCTCCTGCAATATATCTTTATGGACAGGAGGGATCGACATGTTTTTGAAGAACACGCACATCGATTTCGGCAAGCCGCTATCCGCAACCGATGCCGACATGCTCGGCCCCGAGGGCGCCGACCAGGCGCAAAACTATCTCAGCCATCGCGAGGGCCATAAGCCGACGCCATTGCATGCCCTGCCGGGCTTGTCGCAGGCGCTCGGCATCGCCTCCATACACGTCAAGGATGAGGGCCACAGGCTTGGGCTCGGCAGCTTCAAGGCGCTCGGCGGCGCTTATGCGGTCGCCCGCATGGTGCTCGACGAGGCGTCGAAGCGATTGGGCCGCGCGGTCGACATGGCGGAACTGCAGGCGCCTGAGGTGAGAGCCGTGGCCGCCGCGATGACCTTTGCCTGCGCCACGGACGGAAATCATGGCCGCTCGGTGGCGCAGGGTGCGCAGCTGGTCGGCGCCCGCTCAGTCATCTCGGTTCATGCAGGCGTCAGCGCCGAGCGCGTCGCCGCCATCGCCCGCTATGGCGCCGAGATGGTCCGCGTCGAAGGCACCTATGACGATTCGGTGGCGGAAGCCGCCCGCGTCGCCACCGAAAACGGCTGGACGATCGTGTCCGATACCGCGTGGCCGGGCTACGAGCGCATCCCCGGCCTTGTCATGCAGGGCTACACGGCGCTGGTGCGCGAGGCGCTGCAACAGCTTCCCGAAGTGCCGACCCATGTCTTCGTGCAATGCGGCGTCGGCGGCATCGCGGCGGCCGTGGCCGCGCATCTGGCGCTTGAGTTCGGTGAGAACAAGCCTGTTTTCACCGTCGTCGATCCGGCCCGCGCCGCCTGCATGTTGGAGGCGGCCAGAGCGGGGCGGCCTGTCGCCGTCGCCCATTCGGAGCCGACGGTCATGGCGATGCTCGAATGCTACGAGCCGTCGCCGATCGCCTGGCGTATCCTTAGCCGGCTTGCCGATGGTTTCATGACTGTGGAGGATGAGGACGCGATCGCGGTGATGAACCGGCTGGCGCGCCCCGTTGCCGGCGATCCGGCCATCGTTTCGGGCGAAAGCGGCGGCGCGGGCCTGGCCGGGCTGATCGCGGCGTTGTCCGACCCGGAGGCCAAGGCGGCGCTCGGGCTCGATGAGACGGCGCGCGTCTTCGTCATCAACACCGAGGGCGCCACCGATCCGCAACGCTACGAGGAGCTGGTCGGGATCGCACCGGATAAGGTCGGTCACCGCATGGAGATATCCGCATGAGCCTTGCTTCCATCGATCGCGAGCGCATGCTCGGGCGCATTCGCGAACTGGGCGAGGTCGGGCGTGAGGATGGCCGGCTGACGCGGCTCGCCGGATCGAATGCGGACCGCGCTGGCCGCGATCTGCTGGTCTCCTGGCTGAAAGGCGCCGGGCTTGAGGTTAAAATAGATCGCATCGGCAATATCTTCGGGATCTGGACGGAAGAGCCTACCGCCGACGAAGCGCCGCTGCTGCTTGGCTCGCATATCGACACCGTGATCAACGCCGGCATTTATGACGGCTGCTACGGCGTGATCGCCGGGCTGGAGGTGATCGAAACGCTGAAACGAAACGGCTTCGTACCATCGCGGCCGATCGCGGTGGCGGCCTTCACCAACGAGGAGGGCGTGCGCTACGCGCCCGACATGATGGGCTCGCTGGTTCATGCCGGCGGGCTCTCGGTCGAGGCGGCGCTTGCAAGCGTCGGAACGGACGGATCGGTGTTGGGCGAGGAGCTTTCGCGCATCGGCTATGCCGGCGATCTCGAGCCCGGCTTTCTCAGGCCGAAAGCCTATGTTGAGCTGCATATCGAGCAGGGGCCGGTGCTGGAGCGCGAGCGGCTGCGGGTCGGCGCGGTCGAGACCCTGCAGGGCATCTCCTGGCAGCGCGTTACGATATCAGGTGTGGCCAACCATGCCGGCACGACGCCGATGTCGATGCGCTCGGATGCCGGTCAGGCCGCCGCCGAGGTGATGGTTTTCCTGCGCCAGCGCGCCACGGCGTCAGACATTCCCGTGGTCGCCACTATTGGCTGCATGGCCTTCGAGCCGAACGCCATCAACGTCATCCCGTCGTTTGCAAGCTTCACCGTCGATCTCCGCAGTCCCGACGAGCAGCGTCTGCGCGAGGAGGAGGCGACCCTTGCCGCCTTTCTCGATGCGCTGGCATTGCGCGATGGTTTCGGCGTTTCCGTCGAGCGGCTGGCGCGTTTCCAGCCGGTGACCTTCGACCAAGCTATCGTGGCGCTGGTAGAGCAGGCAGCCGACCGACGCGGTCTGTCGTCGCGCCGGATGACATCAGGTGCCGGCCACGACGCGCAAATGATTGCCCGCATCGCGCCCTCGGCAATGATCTTCGTTCCGAGCCGCGACGGCATCAGCCACAATCCGAGAGAGCATACCGATGCCGATGACCTTGTCGCCGGCGCCGACATCCTGCTTGATGTCGTCCGCGACCTCTCTGCATGATCGGGAGACGATGACATGACCGACCTGAAAGCGCTGAGCGATGAAATGACCGTATGGCGACGTGATCTGCACGCGCATCCGGAATTCGGCTTTGATGAGACCAGGACCGCGGCCTTCGTGGCGGATAAGCTGCGTTCGTTCGGCCTCGAGGTCGCGGAAGGGATCGGCGGCACCGGCGTTGTCGGCACGCTCAAACGCGGCACCGGTAATCGCGCGATTGCACTGCGCGCCGATATGGACGCGCTGCGTATCACCGAGCGGGGACAGGCACACTACCGCTCGCAGGTGCCAGGCACGATGCACGCCTGCGGCCATGATGGGCACACGGCCATGCTGCTCGGCGCCGCCAAACTGTTGGCCGAGGAGGGAGGTTTCGACGGCACCGTGCGCTTCGTGTTCCAGCCGGCGGAGGAGTGGGGCAAGGGCGCACTCGCCATGCTCGACGACGGGCTGATGCAGCGCTTCCCCTTCGAGGAAATCTACGGCCTGCACAACATGCCGGGACTGCCGGTCGGGCATTTCGAGACCAGGGCAGGGCCGGTCATGTCGGCGGAGGATAACTTCGAGATCGTGCTCACGGGGCTCGGCGGCCACGCCGCTCGGCCGCAATCGGGCAACGAGGTGCTGGTCGCCGCCTGCGCGCTGGTGACCAACCTGCAGACCATCGTCTCCCGCCGGCTGAGCCCCGCCGATATCGCCGTGGTCTCCGTCACCGAACTCCTCACCGACGGCACCCGCAACGCGCTGCCGGGGCTCGCCCGCATTCTCGGTGATGCCCGCAGCTTCCGCCCGGAGGTGAGCGCCGAGATCGAGCGGCAGATGCGCGTCATCGCCGAGGGTACGGCGATGGCCCACAACGTGACGGCCGAAACCCGCTACACGCGCGAATTCGTGCCGCTCATCAACGACGCCACCTTGGTGGAGGAGGCGATGGCCGCCGCCCGCACCGTCCTGCAGGCTGACCACGTCAAGGTCGCCGTCGAACCGATGACCGCATCGGAGGATTTCGCGCGCTTCCTGGAACACGTGCCCGGCTGCTTCGTGTTCATGGGCAATGGCGAAAGCTCGGCGCCGCTGCATAATCCCGATTTCGATTTCAACGACGCTGGCCTTCTGCCCGGAGCACGCTACCATGCCGCGATCGTCAGGCGACGCTTGCCGATGGCCTGAGTTTCCGCCCGCATATTTTTACTGCCTGACATTCAATCGCAATGGAGCATCGATATGGCGCATTCCCTGAACAAGTCCTCCGCGGCGAGCGGCGTCTCCGGCGCCAACCAGCCGGAGCTCGACACCGAGGAGGTCTGGCAGGCTCGCGCCGATCTGGCGGCCTGCTTTCGCATGGCGGCGCGCCATGGGCTCGAAGAGGGGATCTGCAACCATTTCTCGGCGCTCGTTCCCGGCTATGACGACCTCTTCATCGTCAATCCCTATGGCTATGCCTTCCGCGAGCTGACCGCCTCGAAGCTTCTGATCTGCGATTTTCACGGCAACGTCGTCTCGGGCGAGGGCGAGCCGGAGGCGACCGCCTTCTATATTCATGCCCGCATCCACGCCCGCGTTCCGCGCGCCCGCGTCGCCTTCCACACCCACATGCCCTATGCGACGGCGCTGTCGATGACCGAGGGCGAGCCGCTGATCTTCGCCGGCCAGACGGCGCTGAAATTCTACGGCCGCACCGCCTATGACCGCGATTACAACGGCCTGGCGCTGGACGAGCGCGAAGGCGACCGCATCGCCAATGCGATCGGCGACGCCGACATCGTCTTCATGAAGCATCACGGCGTCATGGTGCTGGCGCCCAACATCGCCGAAGCCTGGGACGATCTTTATTATCTCGAGCGCGCCTGCCAGGTGCAGACGCTGGCGCTCTCCACCGGCCGCGAGGTCCTGCCGGTCGCCCCCGATATCGCCGAGGCCGCCTACCGCCAGATGCGCGAGGGCGACCCGGAATCCGCGCGGCTGCATCTGGAGGCGATCAAGCGCATGCTCGACGCCGAGGAGCCGCAATATCGCGATTGAGGTCGGTAGAGGGCGCGCGTCCGCAGGGTGCGCGCCTGATACGAGACGGCGATGCCCGATGCGAAATAACGTATCGAGCCGAACGGTTCGTCCGCTATGTCACTTATGGAGAAATTTGGAAAAAGTCGTTCGTTATCAATGGCAACGAAGAGAGAAGTGGCACGCCCTAGGGGAGTCGAACCCCTCTTCCCAGAATGAAAATCTGGTGTCCTAACCGATAGACGAAGGGCGCTTCCTTCGTGGTGGCGCCCTTATAATCAGGCACTTGGATTCCCGCAAGCGGCAAAACGCATAAAAATGGCGATGTGCTGATCTTTTCCCTATCCGTTTGATAGTTAATGGCTATTTTCAGCGTATGCGATGCGTCGATCCTGTCCGGGCCGTGGAGTGCGGCCTCTTTCAAGCGCGAACCTCGAACACCATGTTGAACGGTGTTTCGGTTGCGCGGTGGAAATGCTTGAAGCCGGCGTCGAGTGCCACCTTGCGCAATCGCGTTTCGCCGGCCTGCGCGCCGAGCGCCAGTCCGACCTCCTGCGACATCGAGGCGGGCGTGCAGATCATCGTCGAGGCGCCGTAATAGACGCGGCCGACAGGGTTGAGATTGTCCTTCAGGTGATCATGCGCGAAGGGTTCGACGATCATCCAGGTGCCGCCCGGCGCAAGCGTTTCCTTCACATGCTTTCCGGCGCCGACGGGATCGCCCATGTCGTGCAGGCAATCGAACATGGCGACAAGATCGTAGCGCCCGGCCGGGAAGCTTGCGGCCGACGCCTGCTCGAAGCTCACCCTATCGGCAACGCCGGCCTCCTTGGCCGCCATCCGGGCGCGTTCGATCGACGGCATGTGATAGTCGTAGCCGACGAAACGCGAGGCGGGATAGGCCTGCGCCATCAGGATGGTCGAACTGCCATGGCCGCAGCCGACATCGGCCACCTTGGCGCCGGCCTTCAGCTTGGTCTCGACGCCATCGAGCGCCGGTATCCACTCGGTGACAAGGCTGTTGTTGTAGCCGGTGCGGAAGAAGCGCTCGGTGCCGCGAAACAGGCAGTTGCTGTGCTCGTGCCAGCCGAGCCCCTTGCCGGTGCGGAAAGCGTCGGCCACCTTCGGCTCGTCCGTCCACATCGCCTGCACCAGCTGGAACGCGCCGGTGAAGAAGGCGGGGCTGTCCTCGTCGGCGAAGACAAGCGCCTGCTCCGGTGTCAGCCGGAAGCGGTCGGTCTTTTCGTCATAGGTGAGGTAATCGGCGGCGGCGAGCGCCGAGAGCCATTCGCGCAGATAACGCTCCTTGACCGCCGTCTTTTTCGCAAGCTCGGCGGCGGTCACGGGCTCGCCGTCGCTCATCGCCTTGAACAGTCCGACGTCGTCGCCGAGCACCACCAGGGAGCCGGATACGGCGGCGCCGATATCGCCGACCAACCGGCCGACGAGGGCATCCACTTTTTGCATGTCGGGTTGGCGCATGTCATCCTCCATAAAAATGCAGGGAAGAACCAGCGGCGCGACTATACACCCGCTCACGGTCGCGTGAAAGGATAGCGCGCGGCGAGGGCGATCCAAGCGGTGACGCTGGAGGCGACGCGGATCGGTGTCACGCAATATTCGCGCAACCATCGAAAAAGCCGCGTTGACAAGAAAATGCGCCGGGATAAGAGTGGCTTAGCCTGCATGTTAGGCTTTGGAGGAATGACCATGATCAAGCATCTGACAATTCTTGCCTCTGTTTCCCTGCTCGGCGCGCTCGCCTTTGCCACGCCGTCCTCGGCGCTCTCGATGAAAGAGTGCAGCGCCAAGTACAAGTCGGCGCAGGCGGATGGTTCCGCCAAGGACATGAAGTGGAACGACTTCCGCAAGGCGCAGTGCGGCCCGGATGCGACCGCTGAGCCTGACGTTACGATGGCGACCGGCGCCGAGCCTGAAAAGCCGACGATGGACGCTCCCAAGGGCGTGACCTTCCCGACGGCGATTTCCCCCAAATACGCCAAGGAAACTCCCGGCAAGGGCCGCATGCACACTTGCGTCGATTCCTACCACACCAACAAGGACGCCAACACGCTGAACGGCCTGAAGTGGATCCAGAAGGGCGGCGGCTTCTACAGCCTCTGCAATGCCAAGCTGAAGGGCTGATTTCGGATTAGCCGAACGTCCCCGGGACGGCATCCGCCGTCCCGCCGGCCTGTTACGGCAAGGCGGGGAAGGGCTTTGTTTCAAAGGGTTTCCGGCGTCAGCCAGCCTCTCCGTCGTCATGCTCGGTCTTGTGCCGAGCATCTGCCGGCCTCTCCATTTGCTCGACGGCAATCGACACTTGGCACCCGGCGGCCTCATTCAGCGCCTTTGCTTCGTTCGCTCGCCTTGAGCAGCACCGTTGCATTCCCGGCGGTGTGCTTAGATCCTCGGCACGTTGGCCGAGGATGACGCCGAGAGTGAGGAGGCGCTATCATTTCCACGCGCCCCCCGCGCATAAAAAAACCCGCCGCGGCCTTCGCCCGGCGGGTTTTCATTGAGCGTTACTGTCGCAGTCCTAGTGCAGGATCTGGCTGAGGAAGAGCTTGGTGCGCTCGTGCTGCGGATTGTCGAAGAACTCGGCGGGCGAGTTCTGCTCGACGATCTGGCCCTGGTCCATGAAGATGACGCGGTTGGCGACCTGGCGGGCGAAGCCCATTTCGTGGGTCACGCACAGCATCGTCATGCCTTCTTCGGCGAGACCGACCATGGTGTCGAGCACTTCCTTGATCATTTCAGGGTCGAGTGCGGAGGTCGGCTCGTCGAACAGCATGATCTTCGGGTTCATGCACAGCGAGCGGGCGATCGCCACGCGCTGCTGCTGGCCGCCGGAAAGCTGGCCCGGATACTTGTTGGCCTGCTCGGGGATCTTGACGCGCTTCAGGAAGTGCATGGCGATCTCTTCGGCCTGCTTCTTCGGCATCTTGCGCACCCAGATCGGCGCCAGCGTGCAGTTCTCAAGGATCGTCAGATGCGGGAAGAGGTTGAAGTGCTGGAAGACCATGCCGACTTCGCGGCGCACTTCGTCGATCTTCTTCAGGTCGTTGGTGAGTTCCGTGCCATCGACAATGATCTGGCCCTTCTGGTGTTCTTCCAGACGGTTGATGCAGCGGATCATCGTCGACTTGCCGGAGCCCGAAGGGCCGGCGATGACGATGCGCTCGCCGCGCATGACCTTCAGGTTGATGTCGCGCAGCACGTGGAAATCACCGTACCACTTGTTCATGCCGATGATCTCGATGGCAACATCGGTTGCCGACACGGTCATCTTCTTGGGTTGGGCTTCAGCCATGATTTTTCCCCTTGCTCTTATCGTTTGTGGCCAGTGTCGAGGTGGCGTTCCATGAAGTTTGAATAGCGTGACATGCCGAAGCAGAAAAGCCAGAAAACGAAGCCCGCGAAGATCAGGCCGGTCAAAGGCGTTACGGCACTTGCCCAGTTGGCGTCCGAGAAGTTCAGGCGCACGATGTTCAACAGGTCGAACATGCCGATGATCGACACCAGCGACGTATCCTTGAAGGTGCCGATGAAGGTGTTGACGATGCTGGGGATAACCAGCTTGATCGCCTGCGGCATGATCACCAGCCGGGTCTTCTGCCAGTAGCCGAGGCCGAGCGAATCGGCACCCTCGAACTGCCCCTTCGGAATGGCCTGCAGGCCACCGCGGATGACTTCTGCCATGTAGGCCGAGGTGAAGATCGACACCCCGATCAGCGCGCGCAGCAGCTTGTCGATGGTCCACCCTGTCGGCAGGAACAGCGGCAGCATGACGCTGGCCATGAAGAGGACGGTGATCAGCGGCACGCCGCGGACGATTTCAATGAAGGCCACGCAGACCATGCGGATGACGGGCATCTTCGATCGCCGCCCGAGCGCGAGCAGGATGCCGCAGGGGAAGGAGACCGCGATGCTGACGAAGGACAGGATCAGCGTCACCATCAGGCCGCCCCAGAGCGACGTTTCCACGACCTCGAGACCGAAGCCGCCGTAAAGCAGCCAGAAGGAGACGATCGGCAGGACAAGGAACAGCAGGATGGCGTTCAGGCCCTTGCGCGGCACCGAAGGGATCAGCATCGGCACCAGGAGTGCAACGAACAGGATGCCGACGATGGTCGGGCGCCAGCGGTCGCTGATCGGATAGCGGCCGAAGATGAACTGGTCGTACTTGGCCTGCACGAAGGCCCAGCAGGCGCCGCTCCAGCCATCAGGCTGAACGCCGCCTTGCACGGTGGTGGCGCAGAAGGTGCGGTCGGGACCGGACCAGACGGCCTCGATGAACAGCCAGTTGACGATGTGCGGCACCGCCCAGAGGATCAGCGCCAGCGCAAGCACCGTCAGCACGACGTCTTTCGGCGTCGCCAGAAGGTTCTTGCGGACCCAGGCGGTGACGCCTTTTTGTCCCGCCGGAGCGGGTTCGGGCGACAGCATTGTGGTTCTGACGAAGGAGTTCTTGGATACGGACATCGTCTTATCTCTCCACCAGGGCCATCTTGGCGTTGAACCAGTTCATGAACAGCGAGGTGAGGATACTCAGTCCGAGGTAGATGATACCCCAGATACAGACGATCTCGATCGCCTGACCGCTCTGGTTCATGATGGTGCCGCCGACCGCGACGAGGTCCGAGAAGCCGATGGCGATGGCTAGTGACGAGTTCTTGGTGAGGTTCAGATACTGGCTCGTCAGCGGCGGGATGATGATGCGCATGGCCTGCGGTACGACGACGAGGCGCGTGACGCTGGAGGGATGCAGACCAAGCGCGCCGGCCGCTTCGGATTGGCCCTTCGGTACACCCCGGATACCGCCGCGAACGATCTCGGCGATGAAGGATGCGGTGTAGAAGGACAGCGCCAGGAACAGCGACATGAACTCAGGCCCGACAACCGAGCCGCCGGTGAGGTTGAACTTGCCGGCGACGGGAATGTCGAAGGACATCGGCAGTCCCGATGCGAGGAAGGCCACGACCGGCAGACCGACGATGAGCCCGATCGACACCCAGATGGTGTGGAACGGCTTGCCGGTGGCCGCCTGCCGCTTGTGCGCCCAGCGCGCCATGATGATGACGGCGATGATCGCGATCACGAAGGCCGCCAGCACCGCGAGCATGCCGCTCTCGAAGATCGGGCGAGGGAAGGCCAGGCCGCGATTGTTGAGGAACATGCTGAAGGGCAGATGCAGCGATTCACGCGGCTGCGGCAGAACGGCGAGAACGCCGGAATACCAGAAGAAGATGACGAGTAGCGGCGGGATGTTGCGGAACACCTCGACATAGATCTGGCACAGCTTGGCGATCAGCCAGTTGTGCGACAGGCGCCCGATGCCGACGATGAAGCCGATGATGGTCGCTGTGATGATACCGGTGATGGCCACCAGCATGGTGTTGAGGATACCGACGACAAGCGCGCGTCCATAGGTCGAATCGCTGGAATAGCTGATCAGCGACTGGCCGACTTCGAAGCCGGCGCGGCCGCGCAGGAAGCCGAAGCCCGAGGCCGTGTTGCTGCGTGCGAGGTTGGCCGCGGTGTTGTGCGCGATCCACCAGACGAGGCCGACGAGTGCGACGACGGTGAGAACTTGGAAGAAGATGCCCCGATATTTCGGGTCGTTGAGTACGGACCGGTAGTTCCAGCCGTTTTCGGATATGGGTGTGGTGTGAGCCGCCTCTTGCTGCGCCATGCCGAGCCTTTCCCCTGTGTGCCCCTTTTAGGGCTTTTCTTTTTTGGAAGACGGAAAGGCGGCTTGGCCGCCTTTCCGGGCTTTCATATGGGGCCGATTAGCGGACCGGAGGTGCGTACTGGATGCCGCCCTTGTTCCACAGCGCGTTCAGGCCACGAGCGATCTTCAGCGGGCTGCCCTGGCCGATGTTGCGCTCGAAGATTTCGCCGTAGTTGCCGACGCCCTTGATGACGTTTGCAGCCCAGTCGTTGGTGAGACCGAGATCGGTGCCGATCTTGGTGTCAGCCTCGGAACCGAGGAAGCGCTTGATGTCTGGGTTCGGCGAGTTCTTCATTTCGTCGACGTTGGCCTGGGTGATGCCGAATTCCTCGGCATTGATCAGCGCGTAAGCCGTCCAGGAAACGATGTCGAACCACTGGTCGTCGCCCTGGCGAACGGCCGGGCCGAGCGGCTCCTTGGAGATGATCTCAGGCAGGATCATGTGCTCGTCGGGGTTCTTCAGCGTCAGACGCAGCGAGTAGAGGCCGGACTGGTCGGTGGTGTAGACGTCGCAACGGCCCGAATCATAGGCCGCGTTGACTTCCTCGAGCTTTTCGAAAACCACCGGATTGTACTGCAGGTTGTTGGCCTTGAAGTAGTCGGCGAGGTTGAGCTCGGTCGTGGTGCCGGACTGTACGCAGATGGCTGCGCCGGAGAGTTCGAGAGCCGACTTCACGTTCAGGCTCTTGCGAACCATGAAGCCCTGACCGTCATAATAGGTGATCGGGCGGAAGTTGAAGCCGAGAGCGGTGTCACGATTGATGGTCCACGTCGTGTTACGCGACAGAACGTCGATTTCGCCGGACTGCAGCGCCGTGAAGCGCTCCTTGGCGTTGGTCGGCGTGTACTTCACCTTGGTCGGATCGCCGAAGACGGCGGATGCAACGGCCTTGCAGAAATCGACGTCGAAACCGGCCCAGTTGCCGGAAGCGTCAGGTGCCGCGAAGCCGGTCAGGCCGGTGTTGACGCCGCACTGAACGAACCCTTTTGCTTTTACGTCCCCAAGCGTCGTCGCCGAAGCTGCCGAAGCGCCAAGTGCGAAGACTGCTGCGCCAATGGCGACCGACAGAAGCTTAATCTTCATTTTTCCCAACCTTTTTTCCGTTATCTTTTGTTTATTGTGGGAGCATCCGCAGAAGCATGCAGACCCCCCAAGCGACCCGACACCCTCCCGGCGCGAGTGGGTCTATCACAGTCGGAAATGTCACCACGGTCAAGTCTCGCGCCACAAGATTGCGTGATATTTCGGCAATTTGCTGAGCGGGGCTCACAAAATGAGCAATTGATTACCCAAAAGGCAGCGTTTGGCGAAAAAAATCGCGTAAACTCACTGATATATCTGGATAATTGCCGTACCGGCCGGTTCTGTTCGTCGACTTTACGTTACGTGAGCGGGGTTGACCCCGCCTCGGGAGAGGTCCAAGACTTCCGCAAAGAGCGTTCATTCCAAAGGCTTAATTAGACATGACAGATAGAGACGGCCTGCTTCAAAACGCCGGCATCAACACCCGCCTTTCGCATATCGGCAATGACCCTTCCGACTATCATGGCTTTGTCAATCCGCCCGTCGTGCATGCGTCGACAGTGCTGTTTCCCAATGCCAAGGCGATGGACCAGCGGGCGCAGAAATACACCTACGGAACACGCGGAACGCCGACCACCGATGCTCTTTGCGAAGCGATTGACGCGCTTGAGGGATCGGCCGGAACGATCCTCGTTCCGTCGGGTCTCGCCGCCGTCACCGTGCCGTTCCTGGCTTTCCTGTCGTCGGGTGATCATGCGCTGGTCGTCGATTCGGTCTATGGCCCGACCCGCCATTTCTGCGACACGATGCTGAAGCGTCTCGGCGTTTCCGTCGAATACTACGATCCGGCGATCGGCGTCGGCATCGAAACGCTGATCAAGCCGAACACCAAGCTGGTGCACACGGAAGCGCCGGGTTCCAACACCTTCGAGATGCAGGATATTCCGGCTATCGCCGCGATCGCCCACAAGCATGGCGCGGTGGTGACGATGGACAATACCTGGGCGACACCCGTCTATTTCCGCCCGCTTGATTACGGCGTCGATATCTCGATCCACGCGGCGACGAAATATCCGTCCGGTCACTCCGATATCCTGATGGGCACGGTTTCGGCCAATGCCAAGCACTGGGAGCAGCTGCACGAGGCCAACATCACGCTCGGCATCTGCGGCGCGCCTGACGATGCCTACCAGATCCTGCGCGGCCTGCGCACCATGGGCGTGCGCCTCGAGCGTCACTACGAAAGCGCGCTCACCATCGCCAAATGGCTGGAAGGCCATGAAGACGTGGCCACCGTGCTGCATCCGGCACTGCCGAGCTTCCCGGGCCACGAGCTCTGGAAGCGCGACTTCAAGGGCGCCAGCGGCATCTTCTCCTTCGTGCTGAAGGCCGATGGCCAGGCCGCCTTCAAGCCGAAGGCGCATGCTTTCCTCGATGCGCTGAGGATCTTCGGTCTCGGCTGGTCCTGGGGTGGCTTCGAAAGCCTGGCGGTCCATGTCAACCTGAACGATCGCCGCGTCACCAAGGCGCCGACCGAGGGGCCGGTGATCCGCCTGCAGATCGGTCTGGAGGATGTCGCCGATATCAAGCTCGATATCGAGCGCGGCTTCGCGGCCGCCAAGGCGGTCTGATCAATCGATCGCGCGATAAGCGTAGATCCAGTCGAGATCCGCCGCGAGACTTTGCGGCGGCTTCAGTGAGAGAACGATATCACGCCCGATCCGGAATGGACCGCGGGCGTGATAGACGAACTGGTTGAAAGCGCCGCGTTGGCGCAGCCGGTTCACGCGCGGGACGCGATGCGCTTCGAAGAGCGGCAGCGCTTCTGAAACGGGACGCTTGGCCAGAAACGACGCCAGTTCATAGGCGTCCTCGATCGCCATTGCCGCACCCTGTGCGGCAAACGGCATCATCGCATGCGCCGCATCCCCGATCAGCACCGTGTCGCGGCCGTTCTGCCATTTGCCGCGCGTCGCCTCGTAAAGCGGCCAGAAGGTCATTTCACCCGATTTGTCGAATAGCGAAAGCAGCGCCGGGTTCCAGCGCGAGAAGCCGGCAAGCAACTGCTGGCGCTGCGCCTGCGTCGGCTGCGCCAGCCATTCGCGCGTAGCGGCATGGCCCGTGGTGATCGCCACCATGTTGAAGCTGTCGGTCTCGCGCAGCGGATAGGCGACAAGATGCGCCGATGGCCCGAGAAAGGCCGAAACACTCTCGCGGTTGAGGACGCCCCGCGCATCCGCTGCCGAGACGGTGAAGCGATAGGCGATGTTGCCGGAAAAGCGAGAGGAGGGGCTGTCGGCGACAAGGTCGCGCGTCTTCGACCAGACGCCATCGGCGCCGATGATCACGCCGCCGGCGCGGGCAATCGCGGCAATGTCGCCGCTTTCGATCCGCGAGCCGAGATGAAGCGTGCAGAGCGGATTGTCTTTTACGGCGGTAAGCAGCGCGCCTTGCAGGCTGGTGCGATGCAACACCCCGTAGGGCGCTTCCCAGCGTGCGCGGGCGGCGGGGCCCGATGGCACGGCGGCCAACTCATGTAGGGTCGTGCCGGAGATCAGGCGAATGTTGTTCGGCTCGAGCCAGATCGGCGTCAACAGGTCGAGAACACCGAGCTTGTCGAGGATGCGCGATGCATTGGGCGATATCTGCAGCCCGGCGCCCACCTCGGTCAGCTCGGGCGCCTGCTCGAAGATTTCGGAGCGAATGCCATGCCTGGCGAGTGCCAGCGCCGCCGTCAGACCAGCGACGCCCGCTCCGATAATAGCGGCATGTTCGACCGACATGGTCGATCCAATCTGTGTTTCGGTGAATTAAGCGACGTGTGACTTAGGCGACCTGGAAATGGAAGACGCAACCGGCCGGATTCGTCTGGGTGGCCTTCAGCGCGCCGTTGAAGCGGTAAAGGGTCGAGCAGTAGGAACAGACCTTCTCGTTCTCGTCGCCCATGTCGATGAAGATATGCGGATGGTCGTAGGGAACGGAGGCGCCGGTGCACATGAATTCCTTCACGCCGACTTCGATGACACGGTGTCCGCCGTCGTTCTGGAAGTGAGGGATATTGTGACCGGCCATGAGGGATCTCCGAATGCCTTTGAAAACGTGCGCACCTTATAGTGCGTCGCCGGAAATGTGTCGAGCCAAAGGAGAGGCGCGCCCGATAGTTTTTGGAGGCGCTTATGGGCCGTGCTTTTTGATTGGGGCAGGGGTTCCCGTCAGCGGCCCGATAAAATATGGTCCCGGCAAAACAGGACTGCCCCGATGAACTTGAATACGCCTGCCTTTTCAACCTTTGTGCACGACGGCCTCAACCTTTCCTATTTCGATGAGGGAAGTCCCGAGGGGCCGCCGGTGCTGCTCATCCACGGCTTCGCCTCCACCGCCAGCGTCAACTGGGTCTACCCGGGCTGGCTGAAAACGCTGGGCGAGGCCGGATACCGGGTGATCGCCATGGACAACAGAGGCCACGGTGCAAGCGACAAGCCGCATGATTCCGAAGCCTATCGTCCTTGGATCATGGCGGCTGATTCCATTGCGCTGCTCGATCATCTCGGCATTCCGGAAGCCAACCTCATCGGCTACTCTATGGGCGCGCGCATCTCGGTCTTCGCGACGCTCAGCAGGCCCGATCGCGTCCGTTCGCTGGTGCTCGGCGGCCTCGGGATCGGCATGACCGATGGTGTCGGCGATTGGGACCCGATCGCAGACGCGCTTCTCGCGCCGTCGATCGATGGCGTCACCCATGCCCGCGGCCGCATGTTCCGCGCTTTCGCCGAGCAGACGAAGAGCGACCGCCAGGCGCTCGCCGCCTGCATCAGGGGATCGCGCGATCTGGTGGAACGGAGTGACATGGCAAAGATCGAGGCGCCGACGCTGGTCGCCGTCGGAACCAAGGACGATATCGCCGGCTCTCCGCAGGAACTGGCGGCGCTGATGCCCGATGCAAGCGCGCTCGATATCCCCGGCCGCGACCACATGCTTGCCGTCGGCGACAAGGTGTTCAAGGCGGCCGTGCTGGACTTCTACGCGGAGCTCTCCGCCCGGTGACATCAGGGTGAGCGCGCAAGGACGATCGTTCACCAAAATGCGGAAATAGCGAAAAGCTGTTTCCGCCGCCCCATTTATATCAGCCGGATTTTGCCCTATATAGGGTGACACTCAAGCGCCAGTGGCGTGGCCGGATCGCGCGATCCGGCCGGAATACAATGCCCGGATGGAGTGCCATTCGGAAGACAAGGAGACCTCGATGGTCGCGAAGTCAGACATTCGTCCTCTTGAGACCCAAGGTTCGCTCAAGGCGATGGACCCGATCTGGGATAGCCTGCGCGAGGAAGCGCGTCTTGCCGCCGAAGCCGATCCGGTGCTGGCGGCATTTCTGTATTCGACCGTGCTCAACCATCGCTCGCTCGAGGAATGCGTGATCTACCGCATCTGCGAGCGTCTCGATCATCCCGATATGCAGGCGATCCTGCTGCGCCAGACCTTCGACCAGATGTTGGCCGACTGGCCGGAATGGGGCGCCATCCTGCGCGTCGACATCCAGGCCGTTTACGACCGCGACCCGGCATGCCTGCGCTTCATGGAAGCGCTGCTCTACTTCAAGGGTTTCCACGCGCTGCAGACCCATCGCCTCGCGCACTGGCTGCTCAATCGCGGCCGCCGTGATCTGGCGCTCTACCTGCAGAGCCGCTCCTCCAGCGTCTTCCAGACCGATATCAACCCGGCCGCACGCATCGGCCGCGGCATCTTCCTCGATCACGCGACGGGCCTCGTCGTCGGCGAAACCGCCGTCATCGGCGACAACGTCTCGATCCTGCACGGCGTCACGCTCGGCGGGACCGGCAAGGAGGGGGCCGATCGCCATCCGAAGATCGCCAGCGGCGTCTTGATCGGCGCCGGCGCCAAGATCCTCGGCAATATCGAGATCGGTCATTGCTCGCGCATCGCCGCCGGCTCTGTCGTGCTGAAGGCGGTGCCGCCGAAGACGACGGTCGCGGGCGTACCCGCCAAGGTGGTCGGCACGGCCGGCTGTTCGGAACCATCCAGGCTCATGGATCAGGTGATCATGGATCAAGTGATCGTGGACCAGGTGATGGGCGCCGACATCTAGGCGTTTTCGCGTCGCTCATAGCGACAACATGGCCTGAAGAACGGCGGGGAAAGCGGTATCACAGCCGGCTCCGCGCCTTTACAGGCCCATCTTTCCCATGCAAAAAGCGGCCATTGAGACCGCTCAGGAGATGCAGTGTGAAGCCCGAAGAAATCAAGAAACTCGACGCCTATTTCAAACGCACGTTCAACCCGGAAATGATCGTCAAGGCACGTCCGCGCAAGAACGACTCCGCTGAAGTCTACATGGGCGAGGAATTTCTGGGCGTCGTCTACATCGATGACGAGGACGGCGACCGCTCGTACAACTTCTCGATGGCGATCCTCGACGTCGACCTCTGATCCCGTCGCGAGGTCCTTCTCGCACCGATTGTGCCTGGGCCGCAGCGTCGCGGCCTGGCCGAAATTGCTGGTCCCGCTCTGGACCACCCGGTCTTGCGCCCCATCTTGGGCTTGAGCATGTGCTCGAGCGCCATCAAGGGGAAACCGGACATGGGTATTTTCGACAAGATCAAACACGCAATCTGGGGTGAAGCGCACGCCGCCGAGGCAACGCCGGCCGCTGCACCTAAGATCGAGCCCGCGCAGGCACCGATATCGCCCTCAGCCGCCCCGAGCCCGTCTCCGACCCCTGCACCCACATCGCCAGCCACCTCCGCGCCATCGACCTCGGTCGATATCGCCATGGTGCTCGACGCCGCCGTCAAGAAGAACGGCCAGAAGCTCGATTGGCGCCGCTCAATCGTCGATCTGATGAAGGCGGTCGGCATGGATGCGAGCCTCACCGAGCGCAAGGAACTGGCGACCGAACTCGGTTACACCGGCGACAAGAACGACTCGGCGACGATGAACATGTTCTTGCACAAGGCGCTTCTGAAGAAGCTGTCGGAGAACGGCGGCAAGGTTCCGGCCGATCTGCTCGACTGATAGTCGTCGAGAAAGTATTCGCGGCTCGCAACCGAGTTTTTATTGAAAGCTTACGGTTGCGGGCGCCTGATATATTTTAGCGAAATCAATTAAAGACGTACGTCGCTCGAAAACCGGGCCGCAGTTACAATTGCCGCCGCAACCAATGATTGTTTTGCATTGCACAAAGTCGCTTGACTTCGTGTGCGGTGCAGCTAACCTTCGATGTCGAGGCAGGGCAAGGAGGCCCACGCACGGCCAGTACGCAAGATCAAGTACGCAAGACAAGGAGGATAGTCATGCTGAATTTTGAGGACACGAATCGCAAGAGCAAGGAAGCCATGGACGCGGTGCTGAAAAGTTACTCGGAAACCGCCAAGGGCATGCAGGCGATCGCCACGGAAACCACCGAATATTCCAAGAAGTCTTTTCAGGACGCTGTCACGCATTTCGAGACGCTCTCGGGCGCCCGCAGCTTCGAAGCCGTCTTCGAGTTGCAGACCAGCTATGTGAAGTCCGCCTATGAAAACTTTGTCGCCGAAGCGACGAAGCTGACGGAAATGTACTCCGACATCGCCAAGAGCGCCTACAAGCCCTACGAGGCGCCGGTTGCGGCCGCCGCCAAGGCAATGAAGCCGGCGCCGGTGGCGACGCAGACGGCGGCCTAAGCTTAGCGCACACGTCTCTTACCTCTTGAAATACAAAGACCGGCTACGCATCTGCAGCCGGTCTTTTTGTTTTGCCGCCAGGCAGTCTCAAATCTGCGCGCTATTTTTGTGTCTTTGCGCCTGACGCGGGCGAATTGTGATTGCAGTGTGAAGCAAGGGGCTTAAAATCGCTCTATTATGAACTAAGTTAGTAGACAGACATTCGGCGGGTAAAGCACATCTCCCATGCTCCGCCGGGTTGATCGAGGAACGAATGAAAATGATCGCAACGCCCGTCCGGATGCAGGATGATAGCGAAAGGAACGGGGACAACGGAAATCGCGGCACCTCGGTCATAACGCGCACCAAACCGAAGACCAAGAAGCCTAACCTGTACCGCGTACTTATTCTGAACGACGACTACACGCCCATGGAATTCGTCATCCACATCCTGGAGCGGTTTTTTCAGAAGGACCGTGAAAGTGCCACCCGCATCATGCTGCATGTCCACAACCACGGCGTTGGCGAATGCGGAACATTTACATACGAGGTGGCGGAAACCAAGGTGAGCCAGGTGATGGACTTCGCCCGACAGCACCAGCATCCGCTGCAATGCGTCATGGAAAAGAAGTGAGGATCTGAACGTGCCAACATTTTCGCCTAGTCTTGAGAAGGCGCTCCATCAGGCACTGACCTTTGCCAACGAGCGGCATCACGAATATGCGACGCTCGAGCATCTGCTGCTCGCCCTGATCGACGACGCCGATGCGGCAGCCGTCATGGGTGCCTGCAACGTCGATCTCGTCGCGCTGAAGAAGACGCTCGTCGAATACGTCGACAATGAACTCTCCAACCTGATCACCGGATACGATGAAGACTCGAAGCCCACCTCCGGCTTCCAGCGTGTTATTCAGCGTGCGGTGATCCATGTGCAGTCGTCCGGCCGCGAGGAAGTGACTGGCGCAAACGTGCTCGTCGCCATCTTCGCCGAGCGCGAAAGCCACGCTGCATACTTCCTGCAGGAGCAGGAAATGACCCGCTACGACGCGGTCAACTACATCTCGCATGGCATTGGCAAGCGCGCCGGCTCTTCGGAAAACCGCACGCCGCGTGGCGCCGAGGAAGGCGAAGCCGAGAGCAAGCCCAATGCCGCGCGCGGCACCGAGGAAGAAGGCGGCGCCAAGAAGCAGCAGGACGCCCTGAAGGCTTATTGCGTCAATCTCAACGAGAAAGCCAAGACCGGCAAGATCGATCCGCTGATCGGCCGCCACGCCGAGGTCAACCGCACCATCCAGATCCTGTGCCGCCGTTCGAAGAACAATCCGCTCTACGTCGGCGATCCCGGCGTCGGCAAGACGGCGATTGCCGAAGGCTTGGCCAAGCGGATCATGGAAGGCAAGGTTCCCGAAGCGCTGGCCGATGCGACGATCTTCTCGCTCGACATGGGCACGCTGCTCGCCGGCACCCGCTATCGCGGTGACTTCGAGGAACGCCTGAAGCAGGTCGTCAAGGAACTCGAGGAGTATCCGGGCGCCGTTCTGTTCATCGACGAAATTCACACGGTGATCGGCGCCGGCGCCACCTCTGGCGGCGCGATGGATGCATCGAACCTCTTGAAGCCGGCTCTGTCTTCGGGCGCGATCCGCTGCATCGGTTCGACCACCTACAAGGAATATCGTCAGTTCTTCGAGAAGGACCGCGCTCTGGTGCGCCGCTTCCAGAAGATCGACGTGGCTGAGCCGTCCATCGACGATGCCATCGCGATCATGAAGGGGCTGAAGCCTTACTTCGAGGAATACCACCACCTGCGCTACTCGAACGACGCCATCAAGACGGCGGTCGAACTGTCGGCGCGTTACATCTCTGACCGCAAGCTGCCGGACAAGGCGATCGACGTGATCGACGAAACCGGTGCGGCCCAGATGCTGCTGCCGCCATCCAAGCGCCGCAAGCTGATCACCGAGAAGGAAATCGAGGCGACGATCGCCACGATGGCCCGCATCCCGCCGAAGAGCGTGTCGAAGGACGACGAAGCCGTTCTCGCCAATCTCGAGCAGGAACTGCGTTCGGTCGTCTATGGCCAGGACCTCGCGATCGAAGCGCTCTCGACCTCGATCAAGCTGGCGCGCGCCGGCCTGCGTGAACCGAACAAGCCGATCGGCTCCTACGTCTTCTCCGGCCCGACAGGCGTCGGCAAGACGGAAGTTGCCAAGCAGCTGGCCTCGTCGCTCGGCGTCGAGCTTCTGCGCTTCGACATGTCCGAGTACATGGAGCGGCACACGGTTTCGCGTCTGCTCGGTGCACCTCCCGGCTATGTCGGCTTCGACCAGGGCGGTCTCTTAACCGATGGCGTCGACCAGCATCCGCATTGCGTGGTTCTGCTCGACGAAATCGAAAAGGCCCATCCCGACATCTACAACATCCTGTTGCAGGTGATGGACCACGGCACGCTGACCGACCACAACGGCAAGAAGATCGACTTCCGCAACGTCATCCTGATCATGACGACCAATGCGGGCGCGTCGGAAATGGCAAAGGCCGCCTTCGGCTTCGGTTCGTCCAAGCGGACGGGCGAGGACGAGGAAGCGCTGAACCGCATCTTCACGCCGGAATTCCGCAACCGTCTCGACGCGGTCATCCCGTTCGCACCGCTGCCGACGGTGGTCATCCACAAGGTCGTGCAGAAGTTCATCATGCAGCTCGAAGCCCAGCTTTCCGAACGGAACGTCACCTTCGACCTGCACGAGGATGCGATTTCGTGGCTGGCCGAGAAGGGCTACGACGAAAAGATGGGCGCCCGTCCGCTGGCGCGCGTCATCCAGGACGTCATCAAGAAGCCGCTGGCCAACGAGATCCTCTTCGGCAAGCTGAAGAAGGGCGGCGTCGTCAACGTCACCGTCGGACCGAAGGAAGACGGCAAGCCGGGCATCATCCTGGAAGCCGTATCGGACACCGCGCCGATCAAGCCGAAGCCGGAAGCCGAGGTCGTGCACCCCGAGGTAGACGACGAGGATGACGGCGAGCTGAAGACGAAGGCCAAGGCCAAGAAGGCCACGGTCAAGAAGTCGAAGGCAGCGGTTGCCGAGCCCGAGGTCAAGAGCGCGCCGAAGAAGGGCGCGGTGCCGAGGGTGCCGAAGAAGTAAAGCGAATAGAAAAGGCGGCTCCCGGGCCGCCTTTTTCTTGTCTATATCGCGCATCGAGCAGCACTGACTTAGGCGAATCTTAAAAACGATCGGCTATATCGGGCGATATTAGGAGCCTGATCCATGGTGTTTCTGCCCGCCGAACGCATCATCGTCACTGTCATCGCCGCCCTTGCGGTGCTTGACGGCATCTTGCTGTGGTCGAAGGACGTCGGGATCGATGTCGTCGGCTATGCCGGTATGATTGGCTGCGGCCTTGGAGCGCTGGCACTCGGGCAATTCTATCGCCACGTCAGGCGCAACCCTTCGATTGCCGCAACAGCAACCGCCGCCGGCCTCTTCATCCTCTTCACCATCGCCGGATCGATCTTCAACTATCTGCTGTTTCCGATCGCACGCGAGCCTGTCGATCTCGCATTGGCGCGTTTCGATGCGCTCTTCGGCTTTGACTGGCCGCGCTTCGTCGAATGGGCATCGCATTATCCGCGCATCGGGATGGCGCTTCAGGCAGTCTATGCGACATCGCTGCCGCAGCTGCTGGTCGTCATTTTCGTTCTGGGATTTTCCGGACGGCTGCGGCTTCTGCAGCATTTCCTTCTGACGGGTGTCGTCGGCGCACTGCTGGCCATCATCTGCTGGTCGTTCTTCCCGTCATTCGGCGCATCGTCGATCTACAGCCTTCCCAAGGCCGTGACCGATGCCGTGCCCTTGGCGGTTGGACCGGAGTATGGTGCTGAACTGGTGGCACTCGGCCGGACCGGTGCGACCTATATTTCGCCGAAGAACGTGCTCGGCGTCATCGGCTTTCCCTCGTTCCACACGGTCATGGCCGCGATGTCTGCGGTGTTTATGATGCGAATCCGCTGGATCGGCCCGATCTTTCTCGTTCTCAACGCGACGATGATGCCCGCCATCGTCATTCAGGGCGGGCACAATCTGGTGGACGTCTTCGGAGGACTGGCGGTCTTTGCCATTTCCTATGCTCTTGCTGCCGTCGCCTTGCGCCAGGCGGAAAGCAGTTCGGTTAAGACGCGAACCGCTTCATCATCGATCAAAGCTCCGCTTTGATCTTCTCCGCATTCGCAGCCAGCACGGCGCCATCTTCCATCTGGCCGGAATGCGGCTTCAGCGCGATGCCGTCGTGGCGCGGGATGACGTGGAAGTGCAGGTGGAAGACGGTCTGGCCGGCGGCCGGTTCGTTGAACTGGCAGACGAACACGCCGTCGGCGTCGAACGCATCCTTCACCGCATTGGCGATCGTCTGGACGACGGGGATGGTCTTGGCCAACGCTGCCGGATCAGCGTCAAGAAGGTTGCGCGAGGCGGCCTTCGGCACGACAAGCACGTGGCCCGGCGCCTGCGGCATCACATCCATGAAGGCCAGCGTATGTTCGTCCTCGTAGACCTTGACCGAGGGGATCTCGCCACGCAGGATCTTGGCGAAGATGTTGTTGGTGTCGTAGGCCGCGCTCGTCATCTTATCTCTCCTGATGGTGTCGTGTTCGCGTAGCGCGGCTGAGGCGAGGGCGTCAATCCTCCTGTAGTCGCTCGCCGCGACGGAACGGGCTGTGCTCGCTCAAAATCTCGTTCATGTGCTCGACGTCATCGCGCTCGCGGGCGAGGTAATCGCCGATCGCCTGGCGAAGGCCCGCATGGGCGACATAGTGGGCCGAATGCGTTGTCACCGGCAGGTAACCTCGGGCGAGCTTGTGCTCTCCCTGCGCGCCGGCTTCCACCCGCTTCAGCCCCTTGGCGAGCGCGAAATCGATCGCCTGGTGATAGCAGACCTCGAAATGCAGGAAGGGATGATCCTCGATGCAGCCCCAGTGCCGGCCGTAAAGCGTTTCGGAGCCGATGAAGTTGATTGCGCCGGCGACATAGCGGCCATTATGCTTGGCCATCACAAGCAGGATATCCTCGGGCATGCGCTCGCCGATCAGCGAGTAGAATTCCCGCGTCAGGTAGGGTCGTCCCCATTTGCGGCTGCCGGTATCCATGTAGAAGGCGAAGAACTGGTCCCAGATATCCTCGGTCAGGTCGCTGCCGGTCAGCCAATCGATGCTGATGCCGTTTTCGAGCGCCGCCCGACGTTCCTTGCGCAGCGCCTTGCGCTTGCGCGAGGCGAGCGTTTCCAGGAATTCATCGTGGTTGGCATAGCCTTCGTTGATGAAGTGGAACTGCTGGTCGGTGCGGTGCAGATATTCCTCGCTCTCCAGCACCGCCATCTCGTCGTCGGGCACGAAGGTGATGTGCGCGGAGGAGACGCCGAGGCGACGCACGACTTCCTTCAGGCTCTCTGCCATCGCGTCCTGTACGGCCAGACGCGGATAATCCTCGGCGACCAGCAGGCGCGGGCCGGTGGCGGGCGTAAACGGGATGGAGCATTGCAGCTTCGGATAATAGCGTCCGCCGGCGCGCTCGAAGGCGTCGGCCCAGCCATGGTCGAAGACATATTCGCCGCGGCTGTGGTTCTTGAGATAGCCGGGCAGGGCGCCGACGAGGCGTCCGTCGTCCGTCTCGAGCAGCATGTGATGCCCGAGCCAGCCCGTCTCCGCGGTTGCCGATCCCGATTCCTCAAGCGACGACAGGAAGGCATGCGAGACGAAGGGATTGTAGGCGATCGATGTGTTTGATCGGGAGGCCCCGGCGAGCTTGGACCAGCTCTCCGGGGAAATCGCGGTGAACGACCGCTCTATGCGGATTGAAAGTTCATCAGTCATGGAGCGAATGCGAGACCGTTTCAATGATTTGGGGGCATTGTCAGTCTGCGCATATCTTGATGAAAAAGCGAGGGCTTGTTGAAAAAGCGAGCGTCAAACGGACGCGCGCGGGTCAAAGCCCTCGAAGGTCATCTGGTCGGCATTTTCGAAGGTATGCTTGCGCGCCTTCTCGTCGCGAACCGTCCAGGTGATGACGACGATGCCCTTCTCTCGCTCTGCGGTGATGAAGGGGTTGGGCAGGTCGGCATAGAAATAGGAAATGAAGTCGAGACCGTGTTTCATAGCCTTTTCATGGGCTTGGAACTCCTCCGGCTTGTTTCCGCCGGCCGTTAGCCCAATCGGGTAGGGCGCGTTCAGCGCCTTCAGTTCCTTCAAGAGCCAATGATCGAAGCTCATCAGCGCCACCTGGCCTTCATAGCCCTCGAGCTCTTCCAGCACCGCTTCGACGAAGCCTTCATCGTCGGTTTCGCGGCCCTTGAGCTCGATCACGAGCGGCACTTTTCCCTTCACAAGTTCGAGAAGTTGGCGAAGCGTCGGGATCTTGTCGGCCGTTCCGCCGACCGAGAGCATGCCGAGTTCCTTCGAGGTGCGCTCGCGCACGTCGCCCTTGAGGTTGCAGAGGCGCTCGAGATTCTCATCGTGAAAGACGACAGGAACGCCATCCGAGGCGTAGTGCAGGTCGCACTCGATCGCAAAGCCGGCCTCGACCGCGCGCGCGAAGGCGGAAAGCGTGTTCTCCCACACGACCTTGTTCTGGTCGTGATAGCCGCGGTGGGCGACGGGACGTTCCTTAAGCCATGCTGCAGGGGTCATTACGCGATTTCCATGATGGCATCGATTTCGACGGCGGCATTCATCGGCAGCGCTGCCATGCCGACGGCGGCACGGGCATGCTTGCCGGCATCGCCGAGCACATTGGCGATCAGGTTCGATGCGCCGTTGATGACGAGATGCTGTTCGACGAATTCAGGCACGGAGGCCACGAAGCCGTTCAGCTTGATGACGCGCTTGATGCGGCCGAGATCGCCGCCGAGTGCGGCACTTGCCTGCGCCAGGATGTTGATGACGCAGAGTTCAGCGGCGCGCTGGCCCGTGGCGACGTCGACATTGCGACCAAGATGACCGGTGACGGCGATCTTGCCGTCTTCGATCGGCAACTGGCCGGAAATGTGGAGGACGTTGCCCGAGATGACGTAGGAAACGTAGTTGGCTGCGGGTGCTGCAGCCTGGGGCAGGGATATCCCCATCTCTTTGAGCCGTGCTGCGATCTGATCGGACATTTTTCTCTCCGCTTTTGTTGTGAATAGTTCTAAAACTATGCATCTGGGCTTGAATCAATTTTGTGACACGATCGAGCCTCGATTTAGCCGGATGCGTTCTTATAACATCGTTGGTGAGTCCAACAGGAGATTATCTATGGTCCGATCGAGTCTTGCCGCGCTGTTGCTTGCAGGCGTTTCGGCAACCGCTCATGCGGCGACACCCGCTGCCGGCGCCGTGATGGCCACGGGCCTGATCGCGCATCGGGCGATCTACGATCTGGAACTGAAGGATGCGTCGGAGCGCTCCGGCATTTCGGGCATGTCCGGCCGCATGGTCTACGAGTTCGACGGCGACTATTGCACCGGCTACACCACGAAGTTCCGCTTCGTGACGCAGATTGACACCGGCGATGCCGTGCGCGTCAGCGATCAGCAGACCAATACGTTCGAGAACCTGAAGGACCGCAAGTTCACCTTCGACACCAAGTCCTTCACCGACGACCAGCTCGACAAGGAAGTCAACGGCGCGGCCCAGGATCAGGCCGACGGGACCAAGGTCGATCTGAAGCAGCCATCGAGCAAGGAGCTGCAGCTGGCCGCCAGCCGCTTCCCCACCGAGCACATGATGGATGTCATCAAGAACGCCAAGGCGGGCACCCGTCTGTTCGAAGCCCGCGTCTTCGATGGCTCTGACGATGGTGACAAGGCGCTGGCGACGACAACTGTCGTCGGCAAGCCCGTGACACCTGTCAGCGTCGAGGCCGATGCCGGCAATGCAGGCGCCTTTTCCAAGACGAGCTTCTGGCCGGTGACCATCTCCTATTTCAACGAGAACACCAAGACGGATGCTCTTCCGGTCTATCGCATGTCGTTCAAGCTCTATGAAAATGGCATCACGCGCGATCTGACGATGGATTACGGTGACTTCGTGCTCACCGGCAAGCTGTCGAAACTCGAGCTTCTCGATGCGAAAACGTCGCCTGTAAGTAATTGCACGCGTTGAAAGATTTGGACGTATTAGCGTGACACGGTATGCAAAGCGACTCGCTCTGTGCTAGACATCGCTCGACAGTGAGCGTTGACGGCAGGCGGAGTGCGTATATTGCCAGGCTTTAGAGTATCGATCGTGGCCTTGATGGCCTTGGCTGTCGCCATCGGGGCGGCGGCGTTTTCCAGTTCGATCTCCGCGGCCGATTGCGGTTCGACCGCTTCGGCGGGCATCGATTGGGGTGGCTGCACCAAGAAGAACCTGATGCTGCAGGACGGCGATTTCCAGAAGGGAAACCTCGCCGATGCCGATTTCACGCTGACCAATCTCAGCCACAGCAACCTCGCCTCCGCCAACCTGGAGAAGGCGACCCTGGTGCGCACCTGGTTCACCGGCTCCGACCTGACCAAGGCCAACTTCTCCAAGGTCGAGGCCTATCGCTCCGGCTTCGAGGGCGTTAAGGCCGAGGGTGCCAATTTCTCGGGCGCGGAGTTGCAGCGAGCCAATTTCAGTGGCGCAACGCTGAAGGGCGTCAATTTCGAAAAAGCCGAACTCAGCCGCGTGAACTTCAAGGGCGCGGACGTAACGGGCGCGAATTTCTCGCTCACCAACCTGTCGCGCGCTGACCTCAGCGGCGCCACCTTTACCGGCCCGCTCTCTTTCGATCGCGCCTTCCTGTTCCTGACGAGAATAAGCGGACTGGATCTGTCCCAGGCGACCGGCCTCGACGAGGCGCAGGTGGCGCTCGCCTGCGGCGATTCGAAGACCAAGCTGCCCCAGGGCATGGCCACGCCGACAAGCTGGCCCTGCGACGCCGATTGAGCCGGCAAGGGGTCCAAGGCCGCCTCGCGCGTGCCTGTGGGACCGGGCATAGCGGTTATTTTGCCGATAAGGCTTGATTTTCCGGGGCGGGGAGGGTATGGCCCCCGCATTCCACACGTAAGGCATGGGATTGTCCGGGAGAAATCCGGATGGTTCCGCCCGGTGGCATTCTCGAAGAGAGTGCTGTTCGCCTTGCGGAGGTTCAACCGGAAAAGGATAACAAGGCATGGCATTGCCCGATTTTTCTATGCGCCAGCTGCTTGAAGCAGGCGTCCACTTTGGTCACCAGACTCACCGCTGGAACCCGAAGATGAAGCCGTACATTTTCGGCGATCGTAACAACATCCACATCATCGACCTCGCACAGACGGTTCCGCTTCTGTCGCGCGCTCTGCAGGCTGTTTCCGACACCGTAGCCCGTGGCGGCCGCGTTCTGTTCGTTGGCACCAAGCGCCAGGCTTCCGAGCTCATCGCTGACTCGGCCAAGCGTTCCGCTCAGTACTACGTCAACTCGCGTTGGCTCGGTGGCATGATGACCAACTGGAAGACGATTTCGAACTCGATCCAGCGTCTGCGCAAGCTCGACGAGATCCTGTCTTCGGAACAGTCCGGCTACAACAAGAAAGAGCGCCTGAACCTCGAGCGCGAGCGCGAAAAGCTCGACAAGGCTCTCGGTGGTATCAAGGACATGGGCGGCACGCCGGACCTGATGTTCATCATCGACACCAACAAGGAAAAGATCGCGATCGACGAGGCCAAGCGCCTCGGCATCCCGGTTGTCGCGATCATCGACTCGAACTGCGACCCGGATCTGATCGACTATCCGATCCCCGGCAACGACGACGCTTCGCGCGCCATCGCTCTCTACTGCGACCTGATCTCGCGCGCTGCCATCGACGGTATCGCTCGTCAGCAGAGCTCGTCGGGCCGTGACCTCGGTGCATCGATCGAAGCTCCGGCTGAGCCGGCGCTCGAAGGCGAAGCCGAAGCCTGATAAAAGAAGCAGGCGGATCGAATGGTCCGCCATGCTTTCCAGAGATTGGGAAAAGGCCGCTCGCGACTTTCATGAAGTTGGGCGGCCTTGACCATTTCAGGCGAGGGGAAAAAGTCTCTCGCCATTTGAGTTTCGTTATGACGCGTCATTCATCACGCTGTCATACATACAGGTACATTTCGTGCCTCAATCCGGTGCCGCACCGCCTTCGCGGGCCACCGTTTGAACCGACAAGAGGAAGCTTATGACCGAGATTACGGCTGCACTGGTGAAGGAACTGCGCGAGAAGTCCGGCGCAGGCATGATGGACTGCAAGAAGGCGCTGGTGGAAAACAACGGCGACATCGAAGCATCGATCGACTGGCTCCGCGCAAAGGGCATCTCGAAGGCCGACAAGAAGGCTGGTCGCGCTGCTGCTGAAGGCCTCGTTGCCATCGCCGGCGCCGGCCACAAGGCTGTTGTCGTCGAGCTGAACTCGGAAACCGACTTCGTTGCCCGTAATGACGCCTTCCAGGATCTGGTTCGTGGCATCGCCAACGTTGCTCTGACGACCGATGGCACGGTTGAAGCCATCTCGGCTGCGACCTACCCGGCATCCGGCAAGCCGGTCGCCGACACCATCAAGGACGCGATCGCAACCATCGGCGAAAACATGACGCTGCGCCGCTCTGCCAAGCTCGAAGTCGAGCACGGCGTTGTCGCGACCTACATCCACAACGCTGCCGGCGACGGCATCGGCAAGCTCGGCGTTCTGGTTGCCCTGAAGTCGGAAGGCGACAAGGCTGTCCTGACCTCGATCGGTCGCCAGGTTGCCATGCACATCGCTGCGACCAACCCGCTCGCGATCCGCGCTGAAGAGGTCGACGCTACCGTTGCAGAACGCGAACGTAACGTCTTCATCGAGCAGGCTCGCGAATCCGGCAAGCCGGAAGCCATCATCGAAAAGATGGTCGACGGCCGCATGCGCAAGTTCTTCGAAGAAGTCGCTCTTCTCTCGCAGGCTTTCGTCATCAACCCCGACCTGACGGTCGGTGCTGCGGTTGAAGCCGCTGCCAAGGAAGCTGGCGCCAAGATCGAAGTCGTCGGCATGGCGCGCCTCCTGCTCGGCGAAGGCGTCGAGAAGGAAGAGAGCGATTTCGCTGCTGAAGTGGCTGCTGTCGCCAAGAGCTGATCGTCCTATATATGTGAAAACAGAAGGGCATCGCGTGACAACGCGGTGCCCTTCGTGTATCCGGCACTCAGCGGTAATATACGAGGAGCCAAGATGTCGTCAGAGCCTGTCTACAAACGTGTTCTACTCAAGGCTTCCGGCGAAGCCCTCATGGGCAGCCAGGGATTTGGAATCGATGTAGCGGTGGCCGACCGCATTGCGGCCGACATAGCCGAAGCGCGGCAGATGGGTGTTGAAGTCGGCGTCGTCGTCGGCGGCGGCAACATCTTCCGCGGCGTGGCCGTCGCTTCCAAGGGCGGTGACCGCGTCACGGGCGACCACATGGGCATGCTCGCGACCGTCATCAACGCGCTGGCGCTGGCGACCTCGCTGCGCAAGCTCAACATCGACACGGTGGTGTTGTCGGCGATCGCCATGCCGGAGATCTGCGAGAGCTTCTCGCAGCGCGCCACGCTCTATCATCTTTCGCTGGGCCGCGTGGTGATCTTCGCCGGTGGTACGGGCAACCCGTTCTTCACGACCGACTCGGCTGCAGCCCTTCGCGCCGCCGAAATGGGCGCCGAGGCGATCTTCAAGGGCACACAGGTCGACGGTATCTATTCGGCCGATCCGAAGAAGGTGCCCGATGCCACGCGCTTCGACCAGCTGACGCACAAGGAAGTGCTCGACAAGGGCCTCGCCGTCATGGACGTTGCGGCAGTCGCGCTGGCACGTGAAAATTCCATTCCGATCATCGTCTTCTCGATCCACGAGAAGGGCGGTTTTGCTGAAATCCTCCGGGGCGGCGGTCTGAAGACCATCGTTACCGACAACTGACAGAGTGGCGGCGCCCAAAGCGCGCCGCAGCTTCTACCGAGACGGGAGCACTGCTATGAGTGAAGGCATCGACATCAACGATATCAAGCGCCGCATGGATGGCGCGATCAACGCGTTCAAGAGCGATATCGCATCGCTGCGCACCGGTCGCGCATCGGCGAACATTCTCGACCCGGTAACGGTCGAAGCCTATGGTTCGCGTGTGCCGCTCAACCAGGTCGCGAACGTGACCGTACCGGAGCCACGCATGCTCGGCATTTCGGTCTGGGACAAGTCGATGGTCGGCGCCGTGGATCGTGCGATCCGCGAAGCCAATCTCGGCCTCAACCCGATCGTCGACGGCCAGAACCTGCGTATTCCGCTGCCCGAACTCAACGAAGAGCGCCGCAAGTCGCTCGTCAAGGTCGCACACGACTATGCCGAGAAAAGCAAGGTTGCGATTCGCCATGTTCGCCGTGACGGCATGGACGGCCTTAAGAAAGCCGAAAAGGACGGTGTCATAGGGCAGGACCTGAGCCGCTCGCAGTCGGATCGTGTGCAGAAAATGACAGACGACACGATTTCTGAGGTCGACCGCTTGCTTGGCGAGAAGGAAAAGGAAATCATGCAGGTCTAAGGCGCAAAGCGCCTGCGCCTTGGACTGTAAAAACCGGACGGGAAATGTTGGAAAGAACATTTGTGACTGTGCCAGAACACGTTGCCATCATCATGGATGGCAACGGTCGATGGGCAAAGCAGCGGGGGTTGCCGCGCACCATGGGGCATCGCAAGGGCGTTGACGCCGTGCGTGAGACCGTGCGCGCAGCGGGCGACATCGGGGTCAAGTATCTCACCCTTTTCGCCTTCTCGTCGGAGAACTGGCGCCGTCCGGAAACCGAGGTGTCGGACCTTTTGGGCCTGCTGAAGGCGTTCATCCGCCGCGACCTCGCCGAACTGCACAAGCAGAACGTGCGCGTGAAGATCATCGGCGATCGCCACAGCCTGCAGAACGACATTCTCGACCTCCTGATCGACGCCGAAGAGACCACCAAGGCCAACACGGCGCTGACGCTGATCATCGCCTTCAACTACGGCTCGCGCGACGAGATCGCCCGCGCAATGGCAAGCCTTGCACGCGATGTCGAGCAGGGGCGGTTGCGCTCGCAGGATATCACGCCGGCGCTGATCAATGCGCGGCTGGACACGGCAGGCATCCCGGATCCCGATCTCATCATCCGCACCAGCGGCGAAGAGCGCCTGTCGAACTTCCTGCTCTGGCAGGCCGCCTATTCGGAATTCATCTTCATTCCCGATTACTGGCCGGATTTCAGCCGTGAGACGCTTTACGCTGCGCTCGAGACCTTCGCGTCGCGTAATCGCCGCTTTGGTGGCCTGGTCGCCGAAACCGCGGCGGCGGTGGGAACCTGATGCACCGCGAACTGCAGCTTCGTATCATCTCGGGCATCATCCTCGCCGTCATCGTGCTTGCCGCGACGTGGTATGGCGGGCTCGCTTTCAGCCTGTTGGCGGCCCTGATCGGGCTTTTGATCTATTATGAGTGGTCGACGATCACCCGTCTTGCGAGTGAGCAGCCGGTCGCCAATGCGATCGGCTGGATCGGGCAGGCGGCCATCGCCGTTGCTGTCGTATCCGGCACTGTCGGCTACTCGCTGATCCTTCTCTTGTTGTTCCTCGCCATCGCTGTCGGCTTTGTCGTCACCCGCGGCGTATCGCGCTGGTTCCCGGCGGGTATCGTCTATGCCGGGCTGACGGGGATCGCGCTTGCGAATATTCGCGGCAGCGATGCAGCCGGCCTGCACGCGATGCTCTTCGTCTTCGCCGTCGTCTGGGCAACCGACATTCTGGCCTACTTCATCGGCCGCGCCATTGGTGGGCCGAAGCTCGCGCCAAGGATCTCGCCCGGCAAGACATGGTCGGGTGCGATCGGTGGTGCCGTCTGCGCGGTCATTGCCGGTGTGCTGGTGGCCTACGCGGCATTTCCCGATGGCATCGCTCTCGCGGCCTTCGTGGCTCTCGTACTGTCCGTCTGCAGCCAGTCTGGCGACCTCTTCGAATCCTTCATCAAGCGCCGCTTCGGCGTCAAGGATTCCAGCCGTCTCATTCCGGGGCACGGCGGGGTCATGGACCGGGTTGACGGGCTCATTTTCGCCTGTTTTGCGGCGTTCTTGCTTGCCGGGCTTTTTTCGCTGATAAAGGGCGGAGAAATGGCGTCGCTGGGCGCAGCCTTGTTCGGCGGATAATGTCGAGAGGCTGACGGAAGGATTTTATGGCAGGCTTGACCGAAATTTTTGGGTTTCTGACGGGATATATCGTTCCTTTCGTGCTCGTGCTTTCTCTCTTGGTGTTCGTGCACGAGATGGGGCACTACCTCGTCGGTCGCTGGAGCGGCATCCGCATTCTGGCGTTTTCGGTCGGGTTCGGTCCCGAACTCTTGGGCTTCACCGACAAGCACGGAACGCGCTGGAAGCTCTCCCTGATCCCGCTTGGCGGCTATGTCCGCTTCTTCGGCGACGAGGATGCGTCGAGCAAGCCGGATGAGGGCAAGCTCGCGCAGATGTCGGACGAGGAGCGCGCGCGGTCATTCGCCGGTGCCAAGCTCTGGAAGCGCGCGGCAACCGTCGCCGCCGGACCGATCGCCAATTTCATCCTGGCGATTGCCATCTTCACCGTCCTGTTTTCGATCTACGGCCGCTCGGTCGCCGATCCCGTCGTCGCGGAAGTCAAGCCGGGTAGCGTTGCTGCCACGGCCGGCGTCGTGCCGGGTGATCTCCTGATCGCGATCGACGGCTCCAAGGTGCAGACTTTCGACGACGTGCGCCGCTACGTCAGCATCCGCCCGATGCAGAAGATAGTCGTCACGATCGAACGCAACGGCGAGAAGATCGATGTGCCGATGGTGCCTGAACGCACCGAAATGACCGACCAGTTCGGCAACAAGATCGAGATCGGCCTGATCGGCATCGTCACCAACCAGGACGTCGGACACTTCCGCCAGCAGACCTACACGCCGCTTGAAGCGCTGCATGAGGGAACGCTGCAGACCTGGCACATCGTCACCGGTACCTTCAAATATATTGGCAATCTGGTGTCCGGTTACATGAAGCCCGACCAGCTCGGCGGCCCGATCCGTGTCGCGCAGGCATCCGGCCAGATGGCGACGCTGGGCGTTGCAGCTTTGCTTCAGCTGGCCGCCGTATTGTCGGTTTCGATCGGATTACTCAACCTGATGCCGGTTCCGGTACTTGATGGCGGCCATCTGATGTTCTATGCGATTGAAGCAGTGAGGGGAAAGCCATTGGGATCGTCGGCACAGGAAGTTGCGTTTCGCATCGGACTGGCCATGGTTCTGAGCCTGATGGTTTTTGCCACGTGGAACGATATTAGTGCTCTGATCGGCTGATTGCGGGACGAGGGAAAATTACGATTTATTTACGATGTTTCAAAGCTGTAGTGGCGAAAGCGTCACGCTTTGAAATGAAGTAAACAGAAATTAACTAGCTCCCTTGCTTGTATATCAAAAGCGGGTAAAACGACACACGTGACCGGAATCGGGGGACGCCTGGTGATGGGGACGAGAAAAAAGGTAATGGGTGAAATGAAGGCTGGTTCAAGATTTTTGAACGCAGTATCGGCGGTTGCGCTGTCTGCAGGTATCGTTGCGTCGGGAGCGGGTGCGACAGTGTTCATCTCGGCTTCTGCTGCCGAGGCTGCAGTCATTCAGCGTGTTGACGTTCGTGGTGCAAACCGCGTCGGCGCCGAAGCTGTGCGGTCCAACCTCACGATCCAGCCCGGCCGGAGCTTCTCCAACACCGACATCGACGACTCCGTAAAGCAGCTCTACGACACGGGCTACTTCTCCGACGTCAAGATCTCCGTTTCCGGCAGCACGCTGGTTGTGACAGTTGAGGAAGCTCAGCTGATCAACCAGGTCGTGTTCAACGGCAACCGCAAGATCAAGGACGACAAGCTCGCAGCGGTCGTCAAGACGCAGTCTTCGGGCGCTTACAACGAAACCCAGATCCAGGCCGACATCCAGTCGATCAAGGACGCTTACGCAGCGACCGGTCGCAGCGAAGTCGAAGTGACGACGCAGGTCGTTCCCCTCGGTCAGGGCCGCGTCAACCTCGCATTCGTCATCAACGAAGGCGACCGCACGAAGATCGACTCGATCAACTTCGTCGGCAACAACGCCTACAGCTCTGGGCGCCTCGCATCGGTCATTGCCACCAAGCGAAGCAACTTCCTGTCCTTCCTGACCCGCAAGGACGTCTACAGCGCTGACAAGCTGCACGCAGACGAAGAAGCGCTCCGCCAGTTCTATTACAACCGTGGTTACGCCGACTTCCGCATCGTGTCCTCGGACGCTGCGTTCGATGAGGCGACCAACAAGTACACGCTGACCTTCAACATCGAAGAAGGCCCGCGCTACGATTTCGGCGCAATCTCCGTTCAGTCCACCGTTCAGGGTATAGACGGCGCGCAGCTTCAGGGTCTCGTTCGTACCCATGAAGGCCAGGTCTACAACGCCAAGGAAGTTCAGAAGTCGATGGAAGCGATTTCGGATCAGGTCGCTTCGGCGGGCTATCCGTTCGCTCGTGTCACGCCCCGTGGCAACCGCGACCTGAACAACAACACCATCGGCGTCGAATACCTCGTCGACCAGGGCGAAAAGGCCTACGTCGAGCGTATCGAAATCCGCGGCAACAGCCGTACGCGTGACTACGTCATCCGTCGCGAGTTCGACATGAGTGAAGGCGACGCCTTCAATCAGCAGATGATCACCAGAGCCAAGCGTCGTCTTGAGGCTCTCGGCTACTTCTCGACCGTCAACATCTCGACCCAGCCTGGCAGCTCGCCAGACCGCGTTGTTGTTGTTGTCGACGTTCAGGACCAGGCAACCGGTTCGTTCGGTATCGGCGCGGGTTACGCTGCCGGCGGCGACGGCCTGCTGCTCGAAGCCTCGATCGAAGAAAAGAACTTCCTCGGACGCGGCCAGTACATCAAGGTGTCTGCCGGTGGTGGTCAGGAAGGTTCGCGTACTTACGGCCTGAACTTCACCGAGCCTTACTTCCTCGGCTATCGTCTGGCTGTCGGCTTCGACATCAACCACAGCGAGACGTCGAGCAACGACAACTACGACTACGAAGAAAACAACGTCGTTCTGCGCGCGACCGCTCCGATCACCGAAGATCTGGCGACCACGTTCCGCTATAACTACAAGCAGATGAAGTACGATCCGTCGGGATCGCTCTCCGATCTGTCCACGCCGTACCAGGACCTCGTCAACAACAGCCCGTGGGTAAAGTCGTCTGTATCGCAGACGCTGACCTACAACACGCTGGACGACATGGTTCTGCCGCGTGAAGGTATCTACGCCAGCCTGACGCACGAAATCGCCGGCCTCGGCGGTGACTCGCAGTTCTACAAGATCTACGGCAAGGCGCGCTATTTCCACACGCTCGCTGACGACGCCGACATCATCGGCTCGGTTGCCGGTTCTGCCGGTTACGTCGTCGGCTTCGGCAAGGATCTGCATGTCTTCGACCAGTTCACGCTGACGAACGGCGACATCCGCGGCTTCGAGAACAAGGGTATCGGCCCACGCATCGGCGGTGGTCCGGATGACCCGCTCGGCGGCACGACCTACTTCACGGTTTCGGCCGAAGCATCGTTCCCGCTCCCGGCTTTCCCGCGTGACTTCGGTCTGCGTGGCGCGGTGTTCGCTGATGCTGGTACGCTCTTCGGCAACAAGGTCAGTGCCGGTGCCGGCGAGTTCGTGAACGGCGAAGATGCTTCGCTGCGCGCTTCGGTCGGTGTCGGTATCGTCTGGAACTCGCCGTTCGGCGCCCTGCGCGTCGACTACGCGATCCCGGTCCTGAAGGAAGACTACGACAAGGTTCAGCACTTCAAGTTTGGCATCAACAACCAATTCTGATATCGGCAGTCCGGAACCGTAAAATCGAATTCCGTTCTGGAGATTTGCCGATGGAGCAAACCTATTTCTTTCCGCCCCATGACGGTGTGAAGCTCTCGGAGCTAGCGCAATTTCTTGGGGCGGAACTTGCCGACCCCAATCATGCCGACATCGTGATCCGTTCCGTTTCGCCCGTAAACCGGGCGAAGGCGGGCGATCTCTGTTACGTCATTTCCAAGAAGAGCAAGGACGAACTCGTGACTTGCGAGGCGTCCGCTGTGCTGGTGAGTTCGGCATTGCAGTCGATCGTGCCGGCGCATGTGCCTGTTCTCGTGTCGAAAAACGCCCATGCCGCGTTCGCGATGGCTGGTGGCCTGCTTTATCCGAGCGCCTTGACGCCTCAGCGGTTGCGCTCTGCGAGCGCTGATGTTTCCGACCGTGCGTCCGTCGATCCGACGGCGAGACTGGAAGCGAATGTCGAGATTGAGCCGTTCGCCGTAATCGGCGCCCACGCCGAGATCGGTGAGGGCACGCGCATCGGCGCCGGCGCCGTCATCGGGCCAGGCGTCAAGATCGGTCGTGATTGCACGATCGCCAGCGGCGCCAGCATCCTGTGCTCGCTGGTGGGCAATCGCGTGATCGTCCACAACGGCGCTCGCATCGGCCAGGACGGCTTCGGCTATGCGCCGGGCCCGCGCGGCATGATCAAGATTGTTCAGATCGGCCGGGTCATCCTGCAGGACGACGTCGAGGTTGGTGCCAACACGACGATCGATCGCGGCACGATGGATGACACTGTCATCGGCGAGGGGACGAAGATCGACAACCTCGTCCAGATTGGCCACAATGTTCGCATCGGCCGTCACTGCGCCGTTGTCTCGCAGGTCGGCATCGCCGGAAGCGCCATTATCGGCGATGGCGTGCAGATCGGTGGTCATTCCGGCATTCGAGGCCATATAACAATTAACGACGGTGCCCAGATCGCTGCCATGAGCGGCGTAGTGTCCGACATCCCCGCCGGGGAGCGCTACGGCGGCATACCTGCACGGCCGGCGCATGACTTTTTGCGCGAAGTCGCGGCAGTCATGATGCGGACGACGGGCCCCAAGAAAACGGGAGAAAAGAATGGCTGAAGAAGTCAAGAAGTCGCTTTCCTCGGCTGACATCATCGAAATCATGAAGTTGCTGCCGCATCGCTATCCGTTCCTGCTGGTCGACAAGATCATCAACATCGACGGCGACGATTCCGCGATCGGCATCAAGAACGTGACGGCCAACGAACCGCATTTCACCGGGCACTTCCCGGAGCAGCCGATCATGCCAGGCGTCCTGTTGGTCGAAGGCATGGCCCAGACGGCCGGCGCGATCTGTGCGAAGAAGGAAGGCGAAAGCGGCAATCTGGTCTACTTCATGACCATCGACAACGCCCGTTTCCGCAAGCCTGTGGTTCCTGGCGACCGGGTGGAGTACCATGTCGTCAAGCAGAAGCAGCGTGGCAACATCTGGAAGTTCCACTGTGATGCGAAGGTCGATGGAGCGCTGGTCGCCGAAGCCGATATCGGTGCGATGATTGTGCGCAAGGATCAGGCATGAGCACGATCGCAGCCAGTGCCAGCATTCATCCGATGGCGGTCGTCGAAGACGGCGCCGTGATCGGCGAGAACGTCAAGATCGGTCCGTTCTGCCATGTCGGCCCACGGGTCGTGCTCGGCGACAACACCGAAATGCTTCCGCATTCGATCGTCAGCGGCATCACCACGCTCGGCAAGGGATGCCGGATTTTCCCGATGGCCGTTATCGGCGGCGATCCGCAGAGCGTTCATCACGGTGGCGAAGAGACGACCTTGACGGTCGGCGACAATTGCACGATGCGCGAAGGTGTGACGATCAACACCGGCACCGCCGATTTCGGCGGCAAGACCATCGTCGGCAACAACAATCTGTTTCTCGCCAATTCGCACATCGCCCATGATTGCCGCGTCGGCAACCACGTCATCATGTCCAACAACGTGATGCTGGCAGGCCATGTCGTCATCGAGGATCGCGTGATCTTGGGCGGCGGTTGCGCCGTGCACCAGTTCACCCGCGTCGGGCGTCATGCCTTCGTCGGCGGTCTGTCGGCCGTGAGCTACGACGTTATTCCGTATGGCATGCTGAACGGCAATCCGGGTCTTCTCGGCGGCCTCAACGTCGTCGGCATGACGCGTGCGGGTATCGATCGTGCAACGATCCATATCGTGCGCCGTGCCTACAAGGCGATCTTCGAAACCGAAGGCAATCTGCGCGACAACGCCGCCGCCATCCGCGAGGAATTCGCCGATTGCGAGCAGGTTGTCCAGATCCTCGACTTCATTGCCGCCGAAAGCGATCGCGCGCTCTCTTCTCCGACGCGGGGACAGAAGGGATAAATCTTGTCTCCAGCAAGTGACACGGCAAAAGGCCGCCTGGCGATCATCGCTGGCAGCGGCTTTCTGCCGTCCTACGTCGCCGAGGCGGCCAAGAGCGCCGGCGAAGATCCGCTGATCATCGCGCTGAAGAACGAGACCGACCGCTCATGGGAAGGTTTCGAGCACGCCATCGTCGGCGTCGGCGATTTCGCCGCCATTGACGGCATGCTGGATAGCCATCGCATCGACCGCGTCGTTATGTCCGGCGCCGTGCGCAGGCGACCGGAATGGCGCGAGGTTCGCCCGACGCTGAAGACGCTCGCAAGCATCCCCTCGACCATTCGCACGCTGCTGTCTGGCGGCGATGACACTGTGCTGCGCATGGTGATCGGGCTGATCGAAAAGAACGGCCGTCGCGTCATCGGCGTGCAGGAGATCGCACCGGATCTTCTGGCCGCCGTCGGTCCGCTCGGCGCTGTCGCTCCGTCATCCGAGGACGTCAAGGATATCGCCAAGGCGGGTTCGGCAGCCGACGCGCTCGGCCGGCTGGATGTGGGGCAGGGCGCCGTCTCTGTCGGTGGCCGCATCGTGGCGCTTGAGGGTGTCGAGGGCACCGATAGCATGTTGCAGCGCGTGGCCGATTTGCGCGCCGCCGGTCGCATTTCGGCGCGTCGGCGCGGCGTCCTGGTCAAGCTCTGCAAGCCGCAGCAGGACCTGCGCGCCGATCTACCGTCGATCGGCATCTCGACCATCGAGAATGCCAGCAAAGCCGGTCTGGCAGGCGTGGCGATCGAGGCGGGCCGCGCGCTGATCCTGGATCGCCCGGCAGTCATATCGGCGGCAAAGGAAGCCGGTATCTTCGTCTGCGGTCTGGATCGTGGATTGCCATCCTGGGGGCTTGAATGAGCGTGCGTGCATTGAAGGTCGCGATCATCGCGGGCGAAGTCTCCGGTGATCTTCTGGCGGCCGATCTGATCGCCGCGTTGAAGCAGCAATATGTGGGTCCGGTGGAACTCATCGGCGTTGGCGGCGAGGGCCTGCAAGCGCAGGGCCTGACGTCGCTGTTCGATTTCTCCGAGCTGTCGATCATGGGCATCACCCAGGTTCTCGCCAAGCTGCCGACGCTGGTCAAGCGCATCCGCCAAACAGCGGCGGCCGTGATCGCCGCCAAGCCCGACGTGCTCGTCATTGTCGACAGCCCCGATTTCACCCACCGCGTGGCCAAGCGTGTGCGCACGGCGCTGCCTGACCTCCCCGTGGTGAACTATGTCTGTCCAAGCGTCTGGGCGTGGAAGGAATACCGCGCGCAGCGCATGCTGCCCTATATCGACCATGTGCTCGCTGTGCTGCCCTTCGAACCCGAGGTGATGCGCAAGCTGGGCGGTCCGCCGACAAGCTATGTCGGCCATCGCCTGACCGCTGATGCGGATGTTCTCGCGACCCGCAAGGCGAGGGCGGCAAGCAAGCCGCGCCCGGCAAATGAGCCGAAGACGATCATGCTCCTGCCGGGCTCGCGCGGATCCGAGATCACGAAGCTCTTGCCCTATTTCGGCGATGCGGTGGCTGAGCTTTCCGCCCGCAATGAAGGCATGCGCTTTGTGCTGCCGACGGCGCCGCGCCGCGAGGCCATGGTGCGCGAGATCATCAAGGACTGGCCGGTCAAGCCCGAGGTGGTGACGGGCAAGGACGACAAGTGGAAAGCCTTCGCCGAGGCCGACGCCGCCATGGCCGCATCCGGCACTGTTATCCTTGAACTGGGGCTTGCAGGCGTGCCCACGGTCTCGGCTTATAAGGTCGATTGGATCATCAAGCTGATGACCGGCAAGATCAAGATCTGGACGGCAGCGATCCCGAACGTCGTCGCGGATTACGCTGTCGTGCCCGAATATATCAACGAGGTCGTGCGCGGCGCGAGTTTCACCCGCTGGGTAGAAAAGCTCTCATCCGACACCTTGCCGCGCCGCTCGATGATGGAAGGTTACGATCTCGTCTGGGAGCGGATGCAGACCGAAAAGCCGCCTGGTGTCCACGCCGCGGAAATCGTGCTGGATGTCCTGAAAAACAAAAAACCCGGTCAGAACTGACCGGGTTTCTTTTTAAGCTTCGATGCGTCGAGATTAACGCTTGGAAACCGGAACGTAGTCGCGCTGCGCTTCGCCGATGTAGAGCTGGCGCGGACGGCCGATACGCTGCTGCGGATCTTCGATCATTTCGTTCCACTGTGCGATCCAGCCGACGGTGCGCGCGAGAGCGAACAGAACGGTGAACATGGTCGTGGGGAAGCCGAGAGCCTTGAGCGTGATACCCGAATAGAAGTCGATGTTCGGATAGAGCTTCTTCTCGATGAAGTATGGATCGGTCAGCGCGATGCGCTCGAGTTCCATGGCGACGTCGAGCAGCGGATCGTCCTTGATGCCGAGCTCGCCGAGCACTTCATGCGTCGTCTTCTGCATGATCTTGGCGCGCGGGTCGTAGTTCTTGTAGACGCGGTGGCCAAAGCCCATCAGGCGGAACGGATCGTTCTTGTCCTTGGCGCGGGCGATGTACTCAGGAATGCGGTCAACCGTGCCGATTTCCTGCAGCATGTTGAGAGCCGCTTCGTTGGCGCCGCCGTGAGCCGGGCCCCAGAGGCAGGCAATGCCGGCCGCGATGCAGGCGAACGGGTTTGCGCCCGAGGAGCCGGCGAGGCGAACGGTCGAAGTCGAAGCGTTCTGCTCGTGGTCGGCGTGCAGGATGAAGATGCGGTCCATGGCGCGGGCAAGCACCGGATTGACCACATATTCCTCGCAAGGAACAGCAAAGCACATGCGCAGGAAGTTCGACGCGTAGTCGAGGTCGTTCTTCGGGTAAACGAAGGGCTGGCCGATATGGTACTTGTAAGCCATGGCGGCGATCGTCGGCATTTTCGCGATCATGCGCAGCGAAGCGACCATGCGCTGGTGCGGATCGGTGATGTCGGTGCTGTCGTGGTAGAAGGCCGACAGAGCGCCGACGCAGCCGCACATGACGGCCATCGGATGCGCGTCGCGGCGGAAGCCGGTAAAGAAGCGGCTCATCTGCTCGTGCACCATGGTGTGATGCGTCACGCGATGGTCGAAGTCCTTCTTCTGCGCGGACGTCGGCAGTTCGCCGTAGAGAAGCAGGTAGCAGACTTCGAGGAAATCGCCCTGTTCGGCCAGCTGCTCGATCGGGTAACCGCGATGGAGCAGAACGCCCTCGTCGCCATCGATGTAAGTGATTTTCGATTCACAGGATGCGGTCGAGGTGAAACCAGGATCGTACGTGAAGGAAGCCGTGTTCTTGTAGAGGGCGCCGATATCGATGACATCAGGGCCGATCGTGCCGCTCTTGACCGGCAGGTCGACTGTTTTCTCACCGAGTTTCAGTGTTGCGCTTTGATCCGTCATTCTGATCCTCCAAACTGGCGGTTGGCGCCTTAAAAGCGCCATAGGGTTAAGCGTCGTCTGCGATAGCTATATGATCGCGCGCCTAATGCCAAGTTACCGTGATGCCATTTTGTGCATCGCAGTATCAACTTTTAAGCACTCCAGCGATGTCGTCTCCGCATAGCGGAAGTCAATGATAAACCTGACATTTTTGATGGTTTTATTTCCCGTTTGAATTCAAACGATTATAGTTGCGTTTAGGGTCCGCTGGCCTCATTCTGATTGCAGTTCAGGGTGGCTTTCGGGTGTCGTTGCATGCCGGAGTTGAATGGCAGTCACGTCGTTTTGATGCCACCCGAAGCGGCGCAAATTGCCAATTTGCCGACCGTAACAGGGCAAAATGCCCGTGCCATAATGACGCGCGCGCCATTGACGCAGTCAACGGCAGGTTTTCTGAGTCGCACAAGCCGGCAAGCCAACCGTCGGGCGACAGCTGCAGCGCAAGCATTCAGCACCGAATTCGACCACGGCCGCTCCTTCCTGGCGTCACCCGTCTTCCTCGGCGCTGGCGCCGTCGCCTGGTTCCGGCTCGCCGTCGATGTGCCCCCTATGCGGCTCCTAGCCTGGGCTATCCTTTTCGGTATCGTCTTCGTCTTGGCGGGCTCCGCGCGCGTCGCGACACGCCGTGTGGCGATCTCAGGCCTGCTTGTCGTCCTCGGTATGTTCGCGGCGCAACTCGAGACGTGGCGCGCTGATACCGTCGTTCTCGATACGGCGGTGACAACGACTGTGACCGGCCGCGTGGAACGGCGGGAGGGCGACGATAACGGCCGCTGGCGCTATATCGTCAGGGTGACACGCACTGATGAGCCTGCGCTCAAGCGTCCGCCGCAGCAGGTCTCACTTGTCGCGCGTGCCGGTGAGCCCGTCGCGGTCGGCGGTTGGCTGACCGGCCGTGTGCGCCTGACGCCGCCGGCGGGACCGGCGTTGCCCGAACTCAACGATTTCGCCTTCTCTGCCTATTTCGACGGCATTGGCGCCAACGGCTTCTTCTACGGCGTTCCGCAGCCCAACCCCTCGCAGGCGGATGCCATCGATCTCTCCGCCGTCGATCGCGCCATGGAATGGCTCTACGGTTTGCGCAGCAGCATCGGCGACCGTATCCGCAGCATCCTGCCTGGCGACACCGGCGCCTTCGCCGCCTCGCTGGTCACCGACGAGAGACGTGCCATCTCCAACGAGACGACGGAGGCGTTGCGCCAATCCGGCCTCGCGCATATCGTGGCGATCTCGGGCCTCAACATGGCGCTGTCTGCAGGCATCTGCTTCGTCGGGCTGCGCCTGTTCTTCGGCCTCTTCCCCGGTTTCGCGCAGGCCTTTCCGACCAAGAAGCTCGCCGCCGGCAGCGCGCTTCTGGCGTTGACGGCCTATTACATGATCTCAGGCTTTGCCGTATCCGCCGAGCGCGCCTTCATCATGATGGCGATCATGCTGGTCGCCGTGCTGTTCGATCGCCCCTCGATCAGCCTGCGCAACATCGCGCTCTCGGCGCTGCTGATCATCCTGATGTCGCCATCGGAGGTGCTGGGCCCCAGCTTCCAGATGTCCTACGCCGCAACGCTGGCGCTGGTCGCAGGCTTTGCCGTCTGGACCAGGAGACGGCACCGAGAGAGCGTCTTCCTGACGCACCCCGCAATTAAGCCGGTTATGGCCACGTTCCGCTTCTTCGGCGGCATCGCGCTGACCTCGATGATCGGTGGTTTCTCGACGGCGCTGTTTTCGATCGAGCATTTTCACAGGCTGAGCGGCTACGGCCTGCCCGCCAACCTGCTCGCCATGCCCGTCATCTCCTTCATCGTCATGCCCTTCGGAATGCTCGCGATGTTGGCGACGCCCTTTGGCCTCGATGCGGCGCCATGGATCGTCGCCGGCTTCGGGCTGGATCTGGTGATCGATATCGCCAAGATGGTTTCCGGCTGGGGCGGCAGTGTCGATATCGGGCGGATACCGGAGTGGTATTTTGCGCTAGCCGTCCTCGGCTTCCTCGTCTGGGGTCTGATGCGCACACGCCTGCGATGGATCGGCGCTGCGGTTGCCGCGCTAGCAACGCTTGTCGTCGTCCTGCTCCCGGCCGCACCGGCGCCAGAGCTGGTTGTCTCCGAGGATGGAAGCCTCGTGGCATCAGTCAAGAGCGACAGCCTCGCCAGCAACCGCGAACGGCCGCCCGACTTCATCTTCGGGCAATGGCAGCGCGCGCTCGCCATCGAAGACCACAAGCCGCCCGAGATGCTCGACGGCGAGGCCTTGCCCATTCTGAGAAGGGGCGAGCCAAGGCCAAGACTGACGTTGAAACAACAACGCGAAGCCCGCGCCATGATGCGCGCTGCTGCGGCTTCCACAAACGACAATGGCTTCCAATGCCTCAAAACGGCCTGGTGCGTGACAGCGCTCGACAGCGGCTACATCATCGCGACGCTCGAAAACGCCGCCTATCTCGGTCCCGCCTGCGATGTGGCCGATATCGTCATCACGCCGGTGCGCCTCCGCCAGGCGACATGCCGCTCCGGCGCAATGCTATTGACCGGCGAAACCCTCAGACGATCGGGCGCCGTTGAAATCCGCATCGACGAGCAGGGGACACCCGTCGTCAAAGCAGCCTATGAAAGTCTCGGTCGCCCCTGGATGCGCCATCGCGCCTATGACTGGCGCAACGACAGCTTCAGCGATGATCCGTCACCACTCAGTGATACCGGCGAATAAGCCCGACGAGCTTGCCCTGAACCTTGACGCGGTCAGGCCCGAAAATGCGGGTCTCATAAGCCGGGTTGGCCGCCTCAAGCGCGATCGACGCGCCCTTGCGGCGGAAACGCTTCAGCGTTGCCTCTTCATCGTCGACAAGCGCCACGACGATATCGCCGGGGTTGGCGGTGTTGCCGTTGCGGATGATGACGGTGTCGCCGTCGAAAATGCCGGCTTCGATCATCGAGTCGCCCTTGACCTCGAGCGCATAATGCTCGCCGGAGCCGAGCATGTCGGCGGGGACGGTGATGTCGTGGGTGTTGTTCTGGATCGCCGAGATCGGCACACCGGCAGCGATGCGGCCCATGACGGGAACGGAAGCCGAGTTGCCGTTGTCGGCGCTTGGCGCGGCTTTCGGGGCAGGGGCTGCGGCCACCGGCTGCGGTTTGCCGAGGCTGCCCTCGATGACGCTCGGCGAAAAGCCGCGTCGCGGCTGCAGGCTCGGATTATAGGCCTCCGGCAGCTTGATGACCTCAAGCGCGCGCGCCCGGTTAGGCAGCCGGCGAATGAAGCCGCGCTCTTCCAGAGCCGTGATCAGCCGGTGAATGCCGGATTTTGATGCGAGATCGAGTGCATCCTTCATTTCGTCGAAGGATGGCGGAACGCCCGACTCTTTCATCCGCTCATGAATGAACAGAAGCAGTTCTTGTTGCTTGCGTGTCAGCATCGAAATGAACCCCAGAGTCGTGAAACAAAGCCAGAACGGACACTATATGTTCCATATGTGTTCCGCAAGTGCCTAAATTTTCGTAAAACTTGGCTCGGAATCGTCGCGATTTTGCACTTCATTCGATTTAACCGCGCTCGCCTCTTGCATTGTGGCGAAAGCCAGCGCACATCTCTGCCGATTTCGGGAGGATTTGCTGATGCGTGACCCCCATCCTCTGGACCACGTGGTGCTGCCGGTCGTCAATATCGAGATGGCGCGCGAGCGCCTGGGCAAGCTCGGTTTCACCGTCGCCGTCGATGCGCGGCACCCATTCGGCACCGAGAATGCCTGCGTCTTCTTCGCCGACAAAACCTATCTCGAGCCGCTCGGCGTCGCCAGTCTGGAGACTTACGAGGCGGCCATAGGAGACGGCAACGTTTTCACCGCTCGCGACCGCGCCTTTCGCTTCCGCTGCGGCGACGACGGCTTGTCGGCTATCGTCTTCGGCACGCCGGATGCCGATAGCGATCACGCCCGCTTTACTGCCGATAGCATGAGCGGCGGCGACATGCTAGAGTTCGCCCGGCAGATGAAGATGCCGGATGGTTCCGAGGCGACCGCCGCGTTCCGCCTCGCTTTCGCGGCCGATCTACGCGCGCCCGATTTCTTCCTCTTCGCCTGCCAGCGCGTCAACCCCCTGCCCAGCGACCGCAAGGCGTTGGAAACGCACGCGAACGGCGTTTTGGGCATCTTGTCGATCGTGCTCTCGTCGTCCGATCCGAAGGCGTTCGCGCCGCTGTTGCAGTTGGCGTCTGATGCGCAGGCGACCCGCGAGGAGGCGTTCGGTGTCAGCCTCGATGCCGGCAACGCCTGTATCAATATCCTGTCGCCGGATGGCTTGAACGCCTACTACGATCTCTCCGAGCCCAAGGCCGATCGCGGCTTGCGCGGCGCGGCGATTGTCTTTTCCGTTGCCGATCTCGCCGTGACAGAGGCGCATTTGGCTGCTAACGGGATCACCTATACACGCAAGAACAATCGAATTCTGGTGAAGGCCGCACCCGGCCAGGGTGCGCTCTTCGCCTTCGAGGAGAAACGATGACTGAAACCAATTCCGAAGTGGCCGTTGGCGAAGGCGCCGGCCGTGTGGTGTTTTCCAACGCCGGCAAGCTGTCGCTGATCGCCGGCCCCTGCCAGATGGAAAGCCGCGACCATGCCTTCATGATCGCCGGCACGCTGAAGGAGCTCTGCGACAAGCTCGGCATCGGCCTTGTCTACAAGTCCTCCTTCGATAAGGCCAACCGCACGTCGCTGTCGGCCCAGCGCGGCATCGGGCTTGAAACGGCGCTTGAGGTGTTCGCCGATCTCAAGAAGGAATACGGTTTTCCTGTCTTGACCGACATCCACACCGAGGAGCAGTGCGCCGAAGTCGCCACTGTCGTCGATGTGCTGCAGATCCCGGCCTTCCTTAGCCGGCAGACGGACCTGCTGGTCGCCGCCGCCAAGACCGGCCGCGCCATCAACGTCAAGAAGGGCCAGTTCCTGGCGCCTTGGGACATGAAGAACGTGCTTGCCAAGCTGAATGCCAGCGGCAACCCGAACATCATGCTGTGCGAACGCGGCGCTTCCTTCGGCTACAACACGCTGGTCTCCGACATGCGCTCGCTGCCGATCATGGAAGCCATGGGCGCGCCTGTTGTTTTCGACGCGACCCATTCGGTGCAGCAGCCGGGCGGGCAGGGCGGCTCCAGTGGCGGGCAGCGCGAATTCGTGGAAACGCTGGCGCGTGCCGCCGTTGCCGTCGGTGTCGCCGGTGTGTTCGTCGAGACGCACGAAGATCCCGACAACGCGCCGTCGGATGGCCCGAACATGGTCTATCTCAAGGATATGCCGCGCCTGCTTGAGAAGCTGCTGGCCTTCGACGCCATCGCCAAGGGCTGACGTTCAAAAGACTGACACGTTCGTGTATTAGGCCACGAGGAATAAAGCGGCGAAGCATGCGCAAAACGGCCCTAAACTGCCATTGTAATTTGCGCATCTTCGATTAAAGACGAATTTCAAACGATTTATCCACCCTCAAGCAGAGAAGAGCCGATGACCGCTATTACCGATATTATCGCCCGCGAGATTCTCGACAGCCGTGGTAATCCCACCGTCGAAGTCGATGTCTATCTCGAAGATGGCAGCATGGGCCGCGCCGCCGTTCCGTCGGGCGCGTCGACCGGCGCGCACGAAGCCGTCGAACTTCGCGATGGTGGCAAGCGTTATCTCGGCAAGGGTGTCGAAAAGGCCGTCGAAGCTGCCAACACGGAAATCTTCGACGCCATCGGCGGCATCGACGCTGAAAACCAGATCCAGATCGACAACATCATGATCGAGCTGGACGGCACGCCGAACAAGTCGCGTCTCGGCGCCAACGCCATCCTCGGCGTTTCGCTCGCCGTTGCCAAGGCTGCCGCTGAAGCTGCCGGCCTGCCGCTCTACCGCTACGTTGGTGGCGCTTCCGCGCACCTGCTGCCGGTTCCGATGATGAACATCATCAACGGCGGCGCGCATGCCGACAACCCGATCGACTTCCAGGAATTCATGATTCTGCCGGTTGGCGCTGATTCCATCCGCGAAGCCGTTCGCATGGGCTCTGAAGTCTTCCACACGCTCCGCAAGGAACTCGCGGCCCAGGGTCATAACACCAACGTCGGCGACGAAGGCGGTTTCGCACCGGGCCTGAAGAGCGCTCCGGAAGCCCTCGACTTCATCATGAAGTCGATCGAGAAAGCCGGCTACAAGCCTGGCGAAGACATCCATCTCGGCCTCGACTGCGCCTCGACCGAATTTTTTAAGGACGGCAAGTACGTTCTCGAAGGCGAAGGCCGCACGCTGGAGCCGGGCGCAATGGCTGAATACCTGGCGCAGCTCGCTGCCCAGTACCCGATCATCTCGATCGAAGACGGCATGGCCGAAGACGACTGGGATGGCTGGAAGGCTCTGACGGATCTGGCCGGCAAGAAGGTTCAGCTGGTCGGCGACGATCTCTTCGTCACCAACTCGGCTCGCCTGCGCGACGGTATCAAGATGGGCGTCGCCAACTCGATCCTCGTCAAGGTCAACCAGATCGGTTCGCTGACGGAAACGCTCGACGCCGTCAACACCGCGCACAAGGCAGCCTACACCGCCGTCATGTCTCACCGTTCGGGCGAAACCGAAGATTCGACGATTGCCGATCTCGCCGTTGCCACCAACTGCGGTCAGATCAAGACCGGCTCGCTGTCGCGCTCGGATCGTCTTGCCAAGTACAACCAGCTGATCCGCATCGAAGAAGGTCTCGGCCCGCAGGCGCAGTACGCCGGCCGTTCGATCATCCGCGGCTAAGATCGTCTGCATTTCAAGCATTTGGAACCCGCGCCTTCACCGGCGCGGGTTTTTTGTTGCGCCGCGTTCATAGTCAACGGACGGTTAATCTCTGCCCGGTAGTCTTCTGGTCAAGGGTAATGCGTTTCGAGAATGCGTGTATGTGGACCAAGCATCATAAGAAGAAAAAGATCGGCCGTTTCGTCATCCCGGCGATGACGGTCGCGTTTCTCTCCTACTTCGGCTACCATTGCATCCATGGCGACTACGGCCTGCGCGCGACCGAAGTGTTCGAGCGTCAGCGCATCACGCGCGAAAGAGAGTTGGCCGTGCTTAAAAATAAGCGCGAACACCTTGAAAAGCAGGTGGCGCTCCTAAGTGATGGTTCCATGGATAAGGACATGCTGGACGAGAAGGCCCGTCTTCAGCTGAACTTTTCCCGCGCCGACGAGATCGTCATATTCAATCATTATTCGAATTAACCGGATTCCGGTTAATCGAAATAAATTGATATTTATCAACAGCTTGCGCCAGAATATGAGCCATGCATTTATGGCATTGCTGTGGCGAAAATTCTTCCCTATGGTGCGCACCACCCAAGAACCGATAAACCCATAGGGAGGGTTGAATGGCTCCGCGAAAAAACGCGACCGTTTCCAGCCGTAAGACAAGCGCAAAGCCTGCAGCCAAGGCATCGAATGGTGGCCCGGTGGCCGATTTCGATCGTGACGAAGAGCTCAAGGCCTATCGCGAAATGCTGCTCATCCGCCGTTTCGAAGAGAAGGCGGGCCAGCTTTACGGCATGGGCTTCATCGGCGGTTTCTGTCACCTTTATATCGGCCAGGAAGCTGTCGTCGTCGGCATGCAGATGGCGCAGAAGGAAGGTGATCAGGTCATCACCGCTTACCGCGACCACGGTCACATGCTGGCAACCGGCATGACCGCACGCGGCGTCATGGCCGAGCTGACCGGCCGCATCGACGGCTACTCCCGTGGCAAGGGCGGCTCGATGCACATGTTCTCCAAGGAGAAGCATTTCTACGGCGGTCACGGCATCGTCGGCGCCCAGGTGTCGCTCGGCACCGGTCTCGCCTTCGCCAACCGCTATCGCGGCAATGACAGCGTCTCGATCGCCTATTTCGGTGACGGCGCAGCCAACCAGGGCCAGGTCTACGAGAGCTTCAACATGGCTGCTCTCTGGAAGCTCCCGATCATCTACATCATCGAGAACAACCGTTACGCCATGGGCACGTCCACGGCCCGCGCCACGGCGCAGTCGAACTACTCGCTGCGCGGTTCCGGCTTCGGCATTCCCGGCGTCCAGGTCGACGGCATGGATGTTCGCGCCGTCAAGGCTGCGGCCGACGAGGCGCTCGAGCATTGCCGTTCCGGCAAGGGTCCGATCATTCTCGAAATGCTGACCTATCGCTATCGCGGTCACTCCATGTCCGACCCGGCCAAGTATCGCTCCAAGGAAGAAGTGCAGAAGATGCGCTCCGAGCAGGATCCGATCGAGCAGGTCAAGGCGCGCCTCATCGAAAAGGGCTGGGCCTCAGAGGACGATCTCAAGGCGGTCGACAAGGACGTTCGCGACATCGTCGCCGATAGCGCCGACTTCGCCCAGGCCGCACCGGAGCCGGATGCATCCGAGCTCTACACCGACATTCTGCTGTAATCGGGGAGGGTAGACCCATGCCAATCGATATTCTCATGCCCGCCCTCTCTCCGACGATGGAAGAAGGCACGCTGTCCAAGTGGCTGAAGCAGGAAGGTGACAAGGTCACCTCCGGCGACATCATTGCCGAAATCGAAACCGACAAGGCGACGATGGAAGTCGAAGCCGTCGACGAAGGCGTCATCGGCAAGCTGCTCGTTGCAGCCGGCACCGAAGGCGTCAAGGTGAACGCCAAAATCGCTGTTCTCCTGCAGGACGGCGAATCCGCATCCGACATCTCGGCTGCACCTGCTGCTGCCGCACCGGCCGCCACTGAGGCACCGAAGGCTGCTGAAGCGCCTGCCGCTGCTGCAGCTCCGGTTCCCGCCGAGCCCAAGGCTCAGGTTCCGAACGATCCTGAAATCCCCGCCGGCACCGAAATGGTCTCCATGACCGTGCGCGAAGCGCTTCGCGACGCCATGGCCGAGGAAATGCGCGCCGACGACAACGTCTTCGTCATGGGCGAGGAAGTGGCCGAATACCAGGGCGCGTACAAGGTGACCCAGGGTCTGCTGCAGGAATTCGGCGCCCGCCGTGTCATCGACACCCCGATCACCGAGCACGGCTTTGCCGGCGTCGGCGTCGGTGCTGCGATGTCCGGCCTGAAGCCGATCGTCGAGTTCATGACCTTCAACTTCGCCATGCAGGCGATCGACCAGATCATCAATTCCGCCGCCAAGACGCTCTACATGTCCGGCGGCCAGATGGGTGCACCGATCGTGTTCCGTGGCCCGAACGGTGCCGCTGCCCGCGTCGGCGCCCAGCACAGCCAGGACTACTCGGCCTGGTACAGCCAGATCCCGGGCCTCAAGGTCGTCATGCCCTACACGGCATCCGACGCCAAGGGCCTGCTCAAGGCTGCTATCCGCGATCCGAACCCGGTCGTCTTCCTTGAAAACGAAATCCTCTACGGTCAGCACTTCGACGTGCCGAAGATGGACGATTTCGTTCTCCCGATCGGCAAGGCCCGCATCCACCGTCAGGGCAAGGACGTCACGATCGTCTCCTTCGGTATCGGCATGACCTATGCCACCAAGGCTGTCGCCGAACTCGAAAAGATCGGCATCGACGTCGAACTGATCGACCTGCGCACGCTGCGTCCGATGGACCTGCCGACCGTGATCGAATCGGTCAAGAAGACCGGCCGTCTCGTCACCGTCGAGGAAGGCTACCCGCAGAACTCGGTCGGTACCGAAATCGCCACCCGCGTCATGCAGCAGGCTTTCGATTATCTCGATGCGCCGGTTCTGACGATCGCTGGCAAGGACGTTCCGATGCCTTACGCCGCCAACCTCGAAAAGCTTGCGCTGCCAAGCGTCGACGAAGTCGTCCAGGCCGTGAAAGCCGTCTGCTACAAGTAACAAGGGAAGGGTATTTCGATGCCTATCAACATCACGATGCCTGCCCTGTCTCCGACCATGGAAGAGGGCAACCTCGCCAAGTGGCTGGTCAAGGAAGGCGATACGGTTAAGTCTGGCGATGTCATCGCCGAGATCGAAACCGACAAGGCGACGATGGAAGTCGAAGCGGTCGACGAAGGTGTCGTCGCCAAGCTCGTCGTTCCCGCCGGCACCGAAGGCGTCAAGGTCAATGCCTTGATCGCCGTTCTGGCCGCCGATGGCGAAGATGTCGCTGCTGCCGCAAGCGGCGCTGGCTCGGCTGCTCCGGCACCGAAGGCTGCCGAAGCGCCGAAGGCCGAGGGAAAGACCGAAGCCGCTCCGGCTCCGGCCGCAGCCCCCGCGGCTGCTCCTGCACCAGCAGCAGCGCCTGCCGCTGCTTCCACCGGCAACCGCACCTTCTCCTCGCCGCTGGCGCGTCGTCTGGCGAAGGAAGCCGGTATCGATCTCGCAGCTGTCGCAGGCTCCGGCCCGTATGGCCGGGTCGTCAAGAGCGACGTCGAAGCTGCTGTCGCTGGTGGTGGTGCAAAGGCTGCATCTGCCGCTGCTCCGCAGGCTGCCGCACCGGCTCCTGCCGCCGCACCGAAGGGCGCATCCGACGAGACCGTTCTCAAGCTGTTCGAGCCGGGTTCCTACGAACTCGTGCCGCATGACGGCATGCGCAAGGTCATCGCCAAGCGCCTGGTCGAATCCAAGCAGACCGTGCCGCACTTCTACGTCACCGTGGATTGCGAGCTCGATGCGCTGCTGGCGCTGCGCGCCCAGCTCAACGACGCCGCTCCTCGCAAGGAAGGCGCGCCGGCCTACAAGCTGTCGGTCAACGACATGGTCATCAAGGCCATGGCGCTTGCATTGCGCGACGTTCCGGATGCCAACGTCTCCTGGACCGAAGCCAACATGGTCAAGCACAAGCACGCCGACGTCGGCGTTGCTGTCTCGATCCCGGGCGGCCTGATCACCCCGATCATCCGCAAGGCCGAGGAAAAGACCCTGTCGGCCATCTCCAACGAGATGCGTGACCTCGGCAAGCGTGCCAAGGACCGCAAGCTGAAGCCTGAGGAATATCAGGGCGGCACCTCGTCGGTCTCCAACATGGGCATGATGGGCGTCAAGCACTTCGCCGCCGTCATCAATCCGCCGCACGCAACGATCCTCGCGGTCGGCGCGGGCGAGCAGCGCCCGGTCGTCAAGAACGGCCAGCTGGCCGTCGCAACCGTGATGACGGTCACGCTGTCGACCGACCACCGCTGCGTCGATGGCGCATTGGGCGCGGAGCTGCTGCAGGCGTTCAAGGGCTACATCGAAAACCCGATGGGCATGCTCGTCTGATCAAACGGCGGAGGCGGAAATGACGAAGACCGTTCTTTGCTATGGTGATAGCCTGACCTGGGGTTATGACGCCGCGTCCGTCGGCCGTCATGAGTACAAGGATCGTTGGCCGAGTGCGCTTCAGGCTGCACTCGGCAACGAGGTCCGGGTCATCGCCGAAGGATTGAACGGGCGTACCACCGCCTTCGACGACCATCTGGCCGATTGCGACCGCAACGGCGCCCGTGTCCTGCCGACCATCCTGCAGACGCATGCGCCGCTCGATCTCGTCATTCTGCTCCTCGGCACCAACGACATGAAGAATGTCGTGGCCGGATCGGCCTTCGCCGCCTGCCAGGGTATTGCCCGGCTGGTGCGGTTGATCCGCAACCACGCCTGGCCGTTCGACTTCGACGTGCCGGATATCCTGATCGTCGCGCCGCCGAGGATCTGCGAGACGGCCAACGTGCCCTTCGCGGCCTCCTTCATCGGCGGCATCGAGAAATCGGCGATGCTGGCGACGCTCTATCGGGATCTTGCTGACGAACTCGGCTGCGGTTTCTTCGACGGCAATTCGGTCGCCAAGACGACGCCGCTCGACGGCATCCATCTCGACGCCGACAATACCCGCGCTCTCGGGCGCGGCATGGAATCGACCGTACGGATGATGTTGGGGCTTTGACGGTGGCGTCTTTCGTGACGCTGCGTCCCGCCACACGGGATGACGCGGCCGAACTGGCGATCCTCTCGGACATCGCCTCGCATGGCTTCGCCTCCTGGCTCTGGCTGGGCGAACTGGGTGGCACCGGCAGCGATACGCCGATGGAGCTTGGCCGGCTGAAGATGCGTCAGGACGAAGGCTACGGCACATGGCGCCACGCGGTGCTGGCCGAAGCCTACGGAGAGGCGGCAGGCGCGGCGATCGGTTACGCGCTTGGCGATGACGTAAGGAACATGGAGGTCGACCGCGTGGCTTTGCAGCCGGTGATCGACCTGCAGAAGATGGTTGTTGGCAGCTGGTTCATTGCAACGCTCGGCGTCTATAGCCATCTGCGCGGCATCGGGATCGGCAGGGAAATACTTAGAGGTCAGATCGACAGGGCAGGGTCGCTGCCGGTCAGTCTGATCACCGCAAGCGACAATGAAGCGGCTCTGTCGCTTTACAAGAAGAATGGATTTTCGGAAGCGGCGCGCCAAAACGCAATGTCTCTTTTCGAAAGCAGCAGGAAACACGAGTGGGTGCTTCTCACCCGCGACGCCCGATAACAAAGGCAGGAAAACATGGCTGAGAATTACGACGTCATCATCATCGGCTCCGGTCCCGGCGGCTATGTGGCCGCTGTGCGCGCCAGCCAGCTCGGTCTCAAGACCGCGATCGTCGAGCGCGAGCACCTGGGCGGCATCTGCCTGAACTGGGGCTGCATCCCGACCAAGGCGCTGCTGCGCTCGGCCGAGATCCTCGACCACGCCAACCACGCCAAGGACTACGGCCTCGTGCTCGAGGGCAAGATGAGCGCCGACGTGAAAGCCGTTGTCGCCCGCTCGCGCGGTGTTTCCGCGCGCCTCAACGGCGGCGTCGGCTTCCTGATGAAGAAGAACAAGGTCGATGTGATCTGGGGCGAAGCCAAGATCACCAAGCCGGGTGAAATCGTCGTCGGCAAGTCCTCCAAGCCCGTCGTCGAGCCGCAGAACCCGGTTCCGAAGAACGTCAAGGGCGAGGGCACCTACACCGCCAAGCACATCATCATCGCAACCGGCGCCCGTCCGCGCGCGCTGCCCGGCATCGAGCCGGACGGCAAGCTGATATGGACCTATTTCGAAGCGATGAAGCCGGCAGCGCTGCCGAAGTCGCTGATCGTCATGGGCTCGGGCGCCATCGGCATCGAGTTCGCGAGCTTCTATCGCTCGATGGGCGTCGACGTCACTGTCGTCGAAGTCATGCCGACCATCATGCCGGTCGAGGACGTCGAAGTCACCGCGATCGCGCGCAAGCAGCTTGAGAAGCGCGGCATGAAGATCCTCACCAGCGCCAAGATCACCAAGGTCGAAAAGGCTGCTGATAGCCTGACCGCCCATGTCGAGACGGCTGACGGCAAGGTCCAGCAGATCACCGCCGACCGCATGATCTCGGCCGTGGGCGTCCAGGGCAACATCGAAAACCTCGGCCTCGAAGCCGTCGGCGTCAAGACCGACCGCGGCTGCGTCGTCATCGATGGCTACGGCAAGACCAACATCGCCGGCATCTACGCCATCGGCGACGTCGCCGGCCCGCCGATGCTCGCCCACAAGGCAGAGCACGAAGGCGTCGTCTGCGTCGAAAAGATCGCCGGCCTGCCGAACGTTCACGCCACCGACAAGGGCAAGGTCCCGGGCTGCACCTACTGCCACCCGCAGGTCGCCTCCGTCGGCCTGACGGAAGCCAAGGCCAAGGAAGCCGGCCGTGACATCCGCGTCGGCCGCTTCTCCTTTGCCGCCAACGGCAAGGCGATCGCGCTCGGCGAGGACCAGGGTCTCTGCAAGGTGATCTTCGACAAGAAGACCGGCGAACTGCTCGGCGCCCACATGGTCGGCGCCGAAGTCACCGAACTCATCCAGGGCTTCGTGGTCGCCATGAACCTGGAAACGACCGAAGAAGAACTGATGCACACCATCTTCCCGCATCCGACGGTTTCAGAAACCATGAAGGAAGCGGTTCTGGATGCTTACGGTCGCGTCCTCAACGCTTGATAATTTTCTTCGCCGCTCTCTATGACGGATTGAACCACGTTCAATCACGGACTGGAAAAAGCGAAAGGAAATCATCATGTCTATGGGTACGCAGGCACTCGTCATCTTCCTCCTGATCGGTTTGGTCGCGGGGTTCCTCGCCAGCCTGATCGTTGGCGGAGGCGGATTGATACGGTGCCTGCTCAGCGGCATCATCGGCGCGTTCGTCGGAGGCTTTCTCTTCAACGCGCTGGGGATCAACCTGGGCATAGACAGCGCCATCGTGGTGCAGATCATTCACGCCACCGTCGGCGCCATAATCGTGGTGTTGATCGCAAGGGCGATAGCTTGAGGGGATAGGACTGCATGGAAGGTGTGGGCTGGATTACGGCGATCATCGTCGGCGGCTTGGCGGGTTGGCTCGCGGGCATCTTGATGGGCATACGCTTCGGCGTTTTGATGAACATCGTCATCGGCATCGTCGGTGCTGTCATCGGCAGCGCAATCTTTGCCCGCGCCGGCATCTATGTCGCCAGCGGTTGGCAGGGTTACCTTGTGACGGGTTTCATCGGCTCTTGTATCTTGCTATTTCTGGCAAAACTCGTCAGACGCTGACGAAAGAGGCCGTTTCGGCGGTTTGAAGGCAGGTTATTGATGGTAACTATTCTCGACAGGATCAATCCAAGCGCTGAAAAGCGCGTGCGGCACCCGGAAAAGGCACATCGCCCGGACACGGAAGTCATGCGCAAGCCGGACTGGATCCGCGTCAAGGCGCCGACCTCCAAGGGCTACGCCGAAACCCGCTCGATCGTGAAGGAGCACAAGCTCGTCACCGTCTGCGAGGAAGCCGGCTGCCCGAATATCGGCGAGTGCTGGGACAAGAAGCACGCCACCTTCATGATCATGGGCGAGATCTGTACGCGCGCCTGTTCCTTCTGCAACGTCGCGACCGGCAAGCCGAACGCGCTCGACATGGCCGAGCCCGAGAGCGTGGCGAAGGCCGTCAAGGAGATGGGCCTCAGCCACGTGGTCATCACGTCAGTCGACCGCGACGATCTGGAAGACGGCGGCGCCGAGCACTTCGAAAAAGTGATCTGGGCGATCCGCGCCGCGTCGCCGACGACCACGATCGAAATCCTGACACCCGACTTCCTGAAGAAGCCCGGTGCGCTGGAGCGTGTCGTTGCCGCCAAGCCCGACGTCTTCAACCACAACATGGAAACCGTCCCGGGCAACTATCTGACGGTCCGCCCCGGCGCGCGCTATTTCCACTCCGTTCGCCTGCTGCAGCGGGTGAAGGAACTGGATCCGACCATGTTCACCAAGTCGGGCATCATGGTCGGCCTCGGCGAGGAGCGCAACGAAGTGCTGCAGCTGATGGACGACCTGCGCGTCGCCGACGTCGACTTCCTGACGATCGGCCAGTACCTGCAGCCGACCCGCAAGCACCACGCGGTGATGAGCTACGTCACGCCCGAGGAATTCAAGTCCTACGAGACTGTCGCCTACACCAAGGGCTTCCTCATGGTCGCCTCCAGCCCGCTGACCCGCTCCTCGCACCACGCCGGCGACGACTTCGCCCGCCTGCGCGCTGCGCGTGAGAAGAAGCTGCTGGTGGCTGCGGAGTAATCAGCCTAACGACGATATATTGATATCCGTATCGTTTTCCGATACGGATATCGGATGATCGTTGGCTTTCGCAACAAGCAGACTGAAGGCCTTTTCCTGCGACGCGATGCCCGCCATTTCCCGGCGGATGTCGTTGAGCGGGCGCGACGGAAGTTGATGGCACTCGACGCTGCGATAAGCCTCGACGATTTGCGTGTTCCGCCAAGCAATCGTCTTGAAGCCTTGAAGGGCAGCCGGGCCGGCCAGCATTCTATCCGTGTCAACGATCAGTGGCGCATATGCTTCGTCTGGAAAGACGGCAATGCAGATGATGTCGAATTCTGCGACTACCATTAGGAGATGCGGATGCAGATCATTCCTGTCGACCCCATCCATCCCGGTGAAATTCTCAAGGAGGATTTCCTGCAGGAATATGGCATCTCCGCCTATAAGGCGGCGGAGGATATGGGAATTCCACGCACGCGGATCGAACGGGTCCTGCGCGGCGAAAACGGCATTACCGCAGACACGGCGTTGCGTCTCTCCCGCTATTTCAACAACAGCCCGGAATTCTGGCTCAATCTGCAGCGCACCTATGACCTTGCGGTCGCACGACGGGCCGCCGGCGATCTTAGCGGGATCACGCCCGTCCAGGCGGCCTGATCTTCCCCGCAATCAGACAAGAGGCCATCGTGTTGCAACAACCGAAGCATCGGCTGAACGTCACCAGTCTTGCTGAGGCGGCTGAATTCCTGAAGCGTGCCGACCGGATCGTCATCTTCGGCTCATCAGGTGGCGGCAAGAGCACGCTGGCGCAGAAGCTCGCGCGCATCCTCGGCGTCCGCTACGTCTCCATGGACCGCGAGGTCTTCTGGCTTCCGGACTGGACGTCGAGACCGAGGCCGGAGCAGCGCGAGATCATCGCCAGGATCGTGACCGAGGACCGCTGGATCATCGACGGAAACAACCCAAGGACACTCGATCTCAGGCTGCCGCGCGCCGATGTGATCCTGTGGGTGAGGGTGTCGCGCTGGCTATGCCTGTGGAGCATCTTCAAGCGCGGCATCGTCTATCGCGGCAGGACGCGTCCCGACATGGCGCCTGGGTGCCTGGAGCAGTGGCCGGACCGGGAGTTCATGTCCTATGTCTGGAATTTCGAGAGGGACGATGTGCCCGAATTCATGGAAGGCATCCGCCTGCACGGGCCTGATGTACCACTCGTCGAATTGACGAGCAGGGCGCAGATGGCGCTGCTGCTTCAGCGCCTCGAAGCCATCGGCTAGGATGATGGCCTGATTCGGTCTTTGCTTGCGGGAGGGAAAGACATGCCGAATTTCGTCACCGATATCACCAGCGCCGCCGACCTCGTCAGCCGCGCCGACCGCATTCTCGTGATCGGCTGCTCCGGCGGCGGCAAGACGACGCTATCCAAACGCCTCGGCGCGCTGCTCGGCGTGCGGCATATCTCGATGGATCGCGACTTCTATTGGCTGCCCGGCTGGGTGAAACGGCCGAAGGCCGAGGAGCGCGAGATGATCGCGGCCGCTGTTGCCGAAGAGCGGTGGCTGATGGACGGGACCGGCGCCTCGACCTTCGATCTCAGGATGCCGCGCACCGATATGGTGCTCTGGGTGCGGCTGCCGCGCTGGCGTTGCCTGCTAGGTGTCACCACAAGGTGGCTTCGCTGGCGGGGCAAGGCGCGGCCGGAGATGGCGCCGGGTTGCCCGGAAAGGCTTGACGGTGAGTTCCTGACCTACATTTGGAATTTCGAGCGCCGATGGGCGCCGCTCATCCTCGCGGGCATCGAGCGATACAAGCCCGATGTGCCCGTCCTTCAGTTGAAATCGCACCGTGAAATGCGCCGCCTTCTTGATCTTCTCGGCGCGCCCGCTTAACTGCCGGTCATGCCTCAGTTCGAAACGCACCGCCCCGTCCCGCATTCCGCAGACCAGATGTTTGATCTCGTTGCCGATGTCGAGAAATACCCGCAATTCCTGCCGCTCTGCGAAGGACTTGCGATCCGCAGCCGCAAGGAGCGCGATGGCAAGATTCTGCTCATCGCCGACATGACGGTCGGCTACAAGGCGATCCGCGAGACCTTCACGACGCAGGTGTTGCTCAACAAGGCCGAGCGCGTCATCGACGTCAAATACATCGACGGCCCCTTCAAGTATCTCGATAATCGCTGGCGCTTCGAAGATACGGCGTCGGGCTCCAACGTGCATTTCTTCATCGATTACGAGTTCAAGAGCCGCATCCTCGGCGCTTTGATGGGCTCGATGTTCGACCGCGCCTTCCGGATGTTCACCGAAGCCTTCGAAACGCGCGCCGGCAAGATCTACAGCTGAGCGAAACTCACTGTGGTCCGAGCTGACGGATCATCGCCAGCGCCGTCCGGACGGTGGCGAGACGAACCTCACCGCGGCCGATATCGCCATACAGCATCTTGTTGTGAATGAGGTCACCGTGGCGTGACTTTGCGGCAAGGTGCACCAGACCGACAGGCTTTTCCGCCGATCCACCGCCTGGCCCGGCAATACCCGTGACCGCGACGGCGATCGATGCCCGCGAGCGGAAGAGGGCGCCATGCACCATCTGCCGCGCCGTTTCTTCCGATACCGCGCCGAAACGCGCAAGCGTCGCTTCCTGGACGCCGAGCATCTCCATCTTCGCGGTGTTCGTATAGGTGACGAAGCCCCGGTCGACGACCGCCGACGAGCCGGCAATTTCCGTGAGCGCGCCGGCAATCAGCCCGCCCGTGCACGATTCCGCCGTCGACACCATCAATCCCGACGCTCCGAATGTCCTGACAATGGCTTCGGCCTCGGACAGGATATCGGCGGGATAGAGGCTCATTGGCTGATCTCCTGATAGACGACGGTGGCGGTGGCGATGGCGGCGATCCCCTCTCGGCGGCCGACGAAGCCGATCGTCTCGTTGGTCGTCGCCTTGACCGAGCAGCGGTCGATCGAGATGCCGAGGAACTCGGAAAGCATTGCGCGCATCGTGTCGCGGTGCGGCCCGACCTTCGGCGCTTCGGCAATCAGCGTCACGTCGGCGTTCATGATGGTGCCGCCGCGCTCGCGCACGATCTTGGCCGCATGCTCGATGAAGATGCGCGATGGAGCGCCCTTCCATTGCGGATCCGACGGCGGGAAGTGGTCGCCGATATCGCCGGCGCCGCAGGTGGCAAGCAGCGCATCCGTCAGCGCATGCAGCGCGACGTCGGCGTCTGAGTGGCCCTTGAGCTTCTGGTCGTGCGGAATGAGCACGCCGCAGAGCGTCACGCCATCGCCGGCCTCGAGCTGGTGCACGTCGTAGCCGTTGCCGGTGCGCACATCGGGAAGGCGTGTGCTGGAAAGTCTCTGGTCGGCCATTGCGATATCACGCCTCACTGTCAGTTTTACATTGTCGGCCATGCCCTCGACGATCGTCACGGGGTGGCCGGCCCATTCGGCGATCGCCGCATCGTCGGTAAAATCGTTGCGATCGGCGGCCGCCGCCTTCTCATGCGCGGCAAGGATGATGCCGAAGTCGAAGGATTGCGGTGTCTGCGCAGCAAAGAGCTGCGCGCGGGGCACGGTCTCGACCACGATGCCGGATTGATCGGCGCGCTTCAGCGTATCGGCAACCGGCATGGCCGGCAGCACGGCAGGCGCGCCCTCAGCCAGCGTGGCCGCCACGCGGTCGAGCAGATCGTGATCGAAGAACGGCCGCACGGCGTCGTGAATCAGGACGTGGGTGATCCCCTTGTCCTTCAGATGCCGAAGCCCTGAGAGCACTGATCGTTGGCGCGTCGAGCCTCCGTGCAAGGTCGCGATCGGCAGCTTGGAAGTCACACCAGCGGTTGCCTTCGCAAACAGAGCTTCGTCATCGGCGTGAATCACGGCGACGATCTCGGTCGCTTGAGGCCATGTCGCGAAAAGTTCGAGCGTGTGGGCAATGACGGGCCGGCCACCGATCCGGCGATACTGCTTTGGGCCTTCGACGGATGCGCCGGCGCGCTCGCCCCGGCCTGCGGCCACCACGATAATTCCGATCGATATCGGTTGCTTTTGATGCATTTGCGGCATAAATCCCCAAAAAGCAGAATTTCTGGAGGTGCTCTAACGGCTTGGCGCACCGAATTCCAGCATTTGCCCGAAAAATATCAAACCGGGCACTTCCCCCTTGGCAAGTCTTTTAAATCTGTCTAAAAATAGTGCACCTGCTTAGCGTGCCTGAAAGATAATCAGTTGTCTGACATACACCTCGCATCTCCTTTGTGCATCGGAACCGTTGCGGTGCGCAACCGTATCGTGCTGGCGCCCATGTCCGGCGTCACCGATATGCCGTTCCGTCAGTTGGCCTGGCGCCATGGCGCGGGACTGGTGGTGACCGAGATGGTGGCGAGCCGCGAGCTCGTCAACGACACAGAGCAATCCTGGGCGCGACTGAAGACCGCCGGCTTCAATCCGCACATGGTGCAGCTTGCCGGTCGCGAAGCGCACTGGATGGCGGAGGGCGCGAAGATCGCTGCCGCGCACGGTGCCGATATCATCGATATCAACATGGGTTGCCCCGCCAAGAAGGTCATTGGTGGCTATTCCGGCTCGGCGCTGATGCGCGACCCGGATCACGCCCTTGGACTGATCGAGGCGACAGTCAAGGCCGTCGATGTTCCCGTCACGCTGAAGATGCGGCTTGGCTGGGACGAAAATTCGATCAACGCTCCCGAAATCGCAAAGCGTGCCGAGGAGGCCGGCGTCCAGTTGGTGACGATCCACGGCCGTACGCGCATGCAGTTTTACGAAGGACGCGCCGATTGGGATGCGATCCGCGCCGTGCGCGATGTCCTCACTATCCCGCTGGTCGCCAATGGCGACGTCGAAACGGTCGAGGACGCCCATGAAATCCTGCGCCGCTCCGGCGCCGATGCCGTGATGATCGGTCGTGGATGCCAGGGGCGTCCGTGGCATGCCGGCGTGCTCGCCGGCGCCGATGCGCCTCCGCCATGGGAGATCGCCGATATCGCCGTCGAGCATTATCGCATGATGCTCGATTTTTATGGTGAAGCCGTCGGCGTTCGTCATGCTCGCAAGCATCTCGGCTGGTATATGGAGCGCTTCGCACCGTCCGTGTCGGCAAACGACAAGGCGGCGATCATGACCGCGCGCGATCCTCGCGAGGTCTCGCAACGATTCCACGATGCCCTGGTCGCGGCGGCAGACAATACAGATGCCCGGGAGGCTGCATGACAAACGACGCGTCGCTATCATCTGCCCATGCCGGCAGTGCCGTCGCCATGGCCGTTCTCAACGCCATCCAGAACCCGGTCATCATGGTCGATGATGCAGGGCTTGTAGCCTTTGCCAACTGGGAGGCCGAGGCCTTCTTCGGGGCCAGCGCCTCGCATCTGGCGCGCTACAAGATCTCGACCTTCATTCCCTTCGGCAGCCCGCTTCTGGCGCTGATCGACCAGGTGCGCGAGCGTCGTGCGCCGATCAACGAGTATCGCGTCGATCTGAGCTCGCCAAGGCTTGGCCAGGACAAGCTCGTCGATATCTATGTGGCGCCGGTGACGAGCGAGCCTGGCTCCGTCGTCATCGTCTTCCAGGAACGCTCGATGGCCGACAAGATCGACCGGCAGCTGACGCATCGCGCTGCCGCCCGTTCGGTCACCGGTCTCGCGTCCATGCTGGCGCACGAGATCAAGAACCCGCTCTCGGGCATTCGCGGCGCCGCACAGCTGCTCGAACACTCGGCGACCGACGATGACCGCGCGCTGACCCGGCTGATCTGCGACGAAACCGACCGCATCGTTTCGCTGGTCGACCGCATGGAGGTCTTCTCCGACGAGCGCCCAGTCGATCGCGTGCCCGTGAACATCCATTCCGTGCTCGATCATGTGAAGGCGGTCGCCAAGGCGGGCTTTGCGCGTCACATCAAGATCACCGAGAACTACGACCCCTCGCTGCCGTCGGTCTATGCCAACCGCGACCAGCTGGTGCAGGTCTTCCTCAATCTCGTCAAGAACGCCGCCGAGGCGATCGGCGACCGGCCGGATGGCGAGGTCGTGCTGACGACCGCCTATCGTCCCGGCATCCGCCTCTCGGTCGCTGGAACCCGCGAGAAGATCTCGCTGCCGCTGGAGTTCTGCGTGCAGGATAACGGCCCGGGCGTTCCGTCCGATCTCCTGCCGCATCTGTTCGACCCCTTCATCACCACCAAGACCAACGGCAGCGGCCTCGGCCTCGCGCTGGTGGCCAAGATCATCGGTGATCATGGCGGCATCATCGAATGCGACAGCCAGACCAACAAAACCACATTCCGCGTGCTCATGCCTGCCTCCAAGGACGCATCGCTTGAGGACGCAACCATAACCCCCACAGGACCTTCTCGATGACAGCAACGATCCTCGTCGCGGATGATGATGCGGCAATTCGTACGGTGCTTAATCAGGCCTTGAGCCGCGCCGGATATGACGTGCGTATCACTTCGAACGCCGCCACCCTGTGGCGCTGGGTTTCGGCGGGCGAGGGCGACCTCGTGGTCACCGACGTCGTCATGCCTGACGAGAATGCCTTCGACCTGCTTCCACGCATCAAGAAGGCCCGTCCGGACCTTCCCGTGCTGGTCATGAGCGCGCAGAACACCTTCATGACGGCGATCAAGGCCTCGGAAAAGGGCGCCTACGATTATCTGCCCAAGCCCTTCGATCTAACCGAACTGATCGGCATCATCGGCCGGGCGCTGTCGGAACCGAAGCGCAAGCCCGCCAAGGTCGAGGACGACGTGCAGGACGGCATGCCGCTGGTTGGCCGCTCGGCCGCCATGCAGGAAATCTATCGCGTCCTGGCGCGTCTGATGCTCACCGACCTGACGCTGATGATCACCGGCGAATCCGGCACCGGCAAGGAATTGGTCGCCCGCGCGCTGCACGACTACGGCAAGCGCCGCAACGGTCCCTTCGTGGCGATCAACATGGCCGCGATCCCGCGCGATCTGATCGAATCCGAGCTGTTCGGCCATGAGAAGGGTGCCTTCACCGGCGCCCAGACCCGCTCCACCGGCCGTTTCGAGCAGGCCGAGGGCGGCACGCTGTTTCTCGACGAAATCGGCGACATGCCGATGGATGCGCAGACACGCCTGTTGCGCGTGCTGCAGCAGGGCGAATACACCACCGTCGGCGGCCGCACGCCGATCCGCACCGACGTGCGCATCGTCGCCGCCACCAACAAGGATCTGAAGCAGGCGATCAACCAGGGCCTCTTCCGCGAGGACTTGTACTATCGCCTCAACGTCGTACCGCTACGCCTGCCGCCGCTGCGCGACCGCGCCGAAGACATCCCGGATCTCGTCCGTCACTTCGTCCAGCAGGCGGAAAAGGAAGGCCTTGGCACCAAGCGTTTCGATCAGGAAGCGCTCGATCTGATGAAGGCTTATGCCTGGCCGGGCAACGTGCGCGAGTTGGAGAACCTCATCCGCCGCCTGATGGCACTTTATCCACAGGATGTGATCACCCGCGAAATCATCGAATCCGAGCTGCGCTCCGACGTGCCCGACAGCCCGATCGAGAAGGGGCCGATCCGCAATGGCAACATGACCATTGCTCAGGCCGTCGAAGAAAACATGCGGTCCTATTTCGCGACTTTCGGCGATAACCTGCCGCCTCCGGGCCTTTATGACCGCGTTTTGACCGAGATGGAGTATCCTCTCATCCTGGCAGCGCTAACGGCCACGCGCGGCAACCAGATCAAGGCCGCCGACCTGCTCGGTCTCAACCGCAATACCTTGCGCAAGAAGATCCGCGAACTCGGCGTATCCGTCTACAGAAGCTCCCGCACCGCTTGACGCCCTGCAACGCTTGACAATGTGACGCGATGCGTTGCATTTTCGCCACATTGCGTTGCCAATAAGTCACGCAAGGGGTTTGTGTTCCTGCGGTCAGTTCTGCGTCCGAAGATCCGGCTCGACGATGGACGAGCGGGAGATCGAGCGCGGTCTTTCACCCTGACCCAAGGACGGCGGCGAAACGTGTTTCGCCGCGTGGAGAGTTAAACGAATGAAGCAGGATGCGTTGCCGCCGGCGGCGGAGGGCGAAGCAGTTACCACGGTAACGGATCGCCGCGCGCTGTTTGCTCTGCCCGGTCTCGTGCTTGCCGGGGGCGCGCTCCTCTGCGCGACGATGACGCTCTTCGTGCTGCTCGGCCTGACGCCGATTGCGCCGACATCTCCAGTCGTCATCACTTCGGTCGTCGTCAATTCCTTCTTCGTGCTCGGCCTGATGGCCCTGATCGGCCGCGAGGTCTCGCGGCTCCTGAAGGCGCGCAAGCGTGGTCGCGCGGCGGCACGTCTGCATATCCGCATCGTCGTGCTCTTCTCGATCGTCGCGATCACGCCCGCCATTCTCGTGGCCCTCTTTGCCAGTATCACGCTGAACGCCGGTCTCGACCGCTGGTTCGCGCTCAGAACGCAATCGATCGTCAGTTCCTCCCGCAATATCGGGCAGGCCTACATGATGGAGAACGCGAGCTATCTGCAGGGCCAGACGGTCTCGATGGCCAACGATCTGGAGCGTAATCGCCAGCTGTTCAATCTCGATCGCACCGGCTTTGCCGAGTTGATGACGCGCCAGGCGAGGGGACGCGGCCTGCTCGGCGCTTTCCTGGTCCAGGCTGACGGTACCGTCATCACGCAGGCCGATATCAAGACCGAGAAACCGCTGCCGGCGATCCCGCAGGACGCCCTGAACAAGGCGTCGGCCGGCCAGCCGACGCTCATTCCGCCGGGTGTGACGAACCTTGTCGGCGCCATCATCAGGCTCGAATCCATCGACGGCGCCTTCCTCTATACGGTGCGCGCGGTCGACCCCAAGGTCATGACCGCAATGCGGATGATGGAGGAGAACGCTACCGAATACAGGTCGATGGAGGCGGGGCGTTTCTCGCTGCAGATCGCCTTCGCTATCCTCTATGTCGGCTTCGCGCTGATCGTGCTGCTCGCCGCCATCTGGACGGCCATCGCCGTCGCCGACCGTATTGTCCGCCCGATCCGCCTGCTGATCACGGCGGCCGACAGCGTCGCATCCGGCAACATGGACATCGTCGTCCCCGTGCATGCCGTCGATGGCGACGTCGCCAACCTGTCGCGCACCTTCAACAAGATGATCTCGGAGATCCGCACCCAGCGTGACGAGATCCTCGAAGCCAAGGACGAGGTGGACGACCGCCGCCGCTTCATCGAAGCCGTACTCTCGGGCGTCACCGCTGCCGTCATCGGCGTCGAGCACGATCGCCGCGTCACGATCGTCAACAGTTCGGCCGAGACGCTGATGGCGCTCGATGCTGGCGACATGCTCGGCAAGCAGCTCTCCGAAATCGCGCCTGAGGTCGACCAGGTCCTCACCGAGGCAGCGTCGCGCTATCGCGGAGATTTCCGCAAGCAGATCGCGCTGGTGCGCGCCGGCACCGTGCGCACGCTGAGTGTCCAGGTGACGCGCGAGGAAGTGCGCGACATGAGCGAATCTTACGTCATCACGCTCGATGACATCACCGATCTCGTCATCGCCCAGCGCTCCACCGCCTGGGGCGACGTCGCGCGTCGTATCGCCCACGAAATCAAGAACCCGCTCACCCCGATCCAGCTGTCGGCCGAGCGCATCCAGCGCCGCTACGGCAAGCAGATCAACCAGGACGATCGCGGCGTTTTCGATCAGTGCACGGAAACGATCATCCGCCAGGTCGGCGATATCGGCCGCATGGTCGACGAGTTCTCCTCTTTCGCGCGGATGCCCAAGCCGATCAAGGAGCCAAGCGATCTGCGCAAGATCCTCCACGACGCGGTATTCCTGCGCGAGATGGGCAACAGCCACGTCGCCTTCCTGCAGGAGTTCGGGGATGCGCCGCTTGAAGGGCAGTTCGACAGCCGCATGCTCGGCCAGGCCTTCGGCAACCTCATCAAGAACGCGGTGGAAGCGATCGAGGCCGTGCCGGCCAACGAGCGCGAGGAGCGCAAGGTGCTGGTGCGCGCATCGCTCGACCAGCCGCGTGACCGCTTCACCGTCGATATCATCGACAACGGACGCGGTCTGCCTGTCGAGAACCGGCACAGCATTTTGGAACCGTATATGACGATGCGCGAGAAGGGGACCGGTCTCGGCCTCGCCATCGTGAAGAAGATTATTGAAGAACATGGCGGGCAGCTCGAACTGCATGATGCACCCGCTGATTTTGACCAGGGAAGAGGGGCCATGATCCGCGTGCATCTGCCACGCCTGGAGCAATCGCCCGCCCCCTCGGCCGCAAGTGACAAGGAAAATCCATATGGCCTCTGATATTCTGGTCGTCGACGACGAACACGACATCCGCGAGATCGTCTCCGGCATTCTCTCCGACGAGGGCCACGAGACCCGTACCGCCCACGACAGCGACAGCGCCCTTGCTGCGATTTCGGACCGCGCGCCGCGGCTGATCTTCCTCGATATCTGGATGCAGGGCAGCAAGCTCGACGGTCTGGCGCTGCTGGATGAGGTCAAGGCGCGCCATCCCGATATTCCCGTCGTCATGATCTCCGGCCACGGCAACGTCGAGACAGCCGTCTCGGCCATCAAGCGCGGCGCTTTCGATTTTATCGAGAAGCCCTTCAAGGCCGACCGCCTGATCCTGATTGCCGAGCGCGCGCTGGAAAACTCCAAGCTCAAGCGTGAAGTGTCGGAACTGAAGCGCAAGGCCGGCGATCCGGTCGAGCTGATCGGGACCTCCGTCGCCGTCTCGCAGCTGCGCCAGACGATCGAGAAGGTCTCGCCGACCAACAGCCGCATCATGATCCTCGGCTCCTCCGGCTCCGGCAAGGAGCTGGTCGCGCGGATGATCCACAAGAAGTCGTCGCGCGCGGGTGGTCCGTTTGTGGCCATCAACGCCGCCAACATCACGCCCGACCGCATGGAGGTGGCGCTCTTCGGAACCGAGGGCTCGCCCGGCCAGGCGCGCAAGATCGGCGCGCTCGAGGAAGCCCATCGCGGCATTCTCTACCTCGATGAGGTAGGCGAAATGCCGCGCGAGACGCAGAACAAGATCCTGCGCGTGTTGGTCGATCAGCAGTTCGAACGCGTGGGCGGCTCCAAGCGGGTGAAGGTCGATGTGCGCATCGTGTCGTCCACGGCCTATAACCTCGAAAGCCGCATCGCCGAAGGCTGGTTCCGCGAGGATCTCTATCACCGCCTCGCCGTGGTGCCGGTCAAGGTGCCGTCGCTGGCCGAGCGTCGCGAGGATATTCCGTTCCTTGTCGATCAGCTGATGCGCCAGATTTCGGAGCAGGCCGGCATTCGTCCACGCCGCATCGGCGACGACGCGATGGCGGTTCTGCAGGCCCATGACTGGCCGGGCAATATCCGCCAGCTGCGCAACAACATCGAGCGCCTGATGATTCTCGCTCGCTCCGACGGCCCGGATGCGCCGATCACCGCTGAGATGCTGCCGACCGACCTGGGCGACATGCTGCCGAAAGTATCGGCGAAGAACGACTACCACATCATGACGCTGCCGCTGCGCGAGGCGCGTGAGATGTTCGAGAAGGATTATCTGATTGCCCAGATCAATCGATTCGGCGGCAATATCTCGCGCACCGCCGAGTTCGTCGGCATGGAGCGCTCGGCGCTGCACCGCAAGTTGAAGTCGCTGGGTGTCTGATCAGAGGTTTGATCGGTAGCCGGCGTGTCTTTTCGATGGGCGGGCAGGGCAGCGGCAGGGGCCCAAGGCGATCTGCCGCCGCATAAAATTAGACAGGCCTTTTTCGCCGTTGCGGAAAAGATTGCGATTTGATACCAAAGGCTTTCCAGGCAGCAGGGATGAGGGTTGTCGGCTGCCTGATGGAAAAATAAGAAGTATTTTACCGGCACGTGAAGGCCGGCAATAAAGAAAGAATCGGCGCGATGGCGGAACGTTCTCAAAACCTGCAGGACTTATTTCTCAATACTGTTCGCAAGCAAAAGATTTCCCTGACTATATTTCTGATTAACGGTGTGAAGCTGACCGGCGTTGTTACGTCGTTCGACAACTTCTGCGTTCTGCTGCGCCGTGACGGCCATTCGCAACTCGTGTATAAGCACGCGATCTCGACCATCATGCCCGGCCAGCCGATGCAGATGTTCGAAAGCGAAGAATCCGCTTCCTGACAGGACAGACGTCATCTCGACACGTGATACCAAGAATGATTCGATCATCCCGGAAGCTGTGAAGCACCGGGATGACATGCGCGCGACCGTCGTCGTGCCCGTGCTCAAGCAGGCCCGCGGCAGCCGCGGCAGTGCCGACAGCGTCACCACGACCCGCACGCCGGAAAGCCGCCTCGAAGAGGCGACAGGCCTAGCGCAGGCGATCGATCTCGATGTGGTCAAGGGCACGATCGTCACCGTCAGCGAGCCGCGTCCGGCGACGCTGATGGGCACCGGCAAGATCCAGGAGATCAAGGACAGTCTTGATGAGACCGATTCCGGCCTCGTCATCGTCGATCATCCGCTGACGCCGGTTCAGCAGCGCAATCTCGAGAAGGAATGGAACGCCAAGGTCATCGACCGCACGGGTCTCATTCTCGAAATCTTCGGCCGCCGCGCCTCCACCAAGGAAGGCACGCTGCAGGTCGATCTCGCCCATCTAAATTACCAGAAGGGCCGGCTGGTCCGTAGCTGGACCCACCTTGAGCGCCAGCGCGGCGGTGGTGGCTTCATGGGTGGTCCGGGTGAAACCCAGATCGAAGCCGACCGCCGCATGCTGCAGGACCGCATCATCAAGCTCGAGCGCGAGCTCGAACAGGTGGTCCGCACCCGCCAGCTGCATCGCGCCAAGCGCCGCAAGGTGCCGCATCCGATCGTGGCGCTAGTGGGCTACACCAACGCCGGCAAGTCGACGCTGTTCAACCGCATCACCGGCGCCGGCGTTCTGGCCGAAGACATGCTGTTTGCGACGCTCGATCCGACGCTGCGCCGCATGAAGCTGCCACATGGCCGCACCGTCATCCTGTCGGATACCGTCGGCTTCATCTCCGATCTCCCGACCCACCTCGTCGCCGCCTTCCGCGCGACGCTGGAAGAGGTGCTGGAAGCGGACCTCGTTCTACACGTCCGCGATATGGCCGATGAGGACAACCAGGCGCAAAGCGCCGACGTGCTCCGCATCCTGAAGGATCTCGGCATCGACGAAGCCGAGGGTGAAAAGCGGATCATCGAGGTCTGGAACAAGATCGACCGGCTTGAGCCGGAAAACCACGAAGCGATCGTCCAGAAGGCCGAAGGCGCGCGCAATGTCGTGGCCGTCTCCGCCGTGACGGGCGAGGGCGTCGATACGCTGATGGAAGAGATCAGCCGCAGATTGTCCGGCGCGCTGACGGAAACCACCGTCGTGCTCCCGGTCGACAAGCTGGCCTTGCTGCCATGGCTCTACGATCACGCCATCGTCGACAGCCGCGAAGACAATGAGGATGGATCGGTCACGCTCGATCTCAGGCTGTCTGAAACGGAAGCCGTCGAACTTGAGCGCCGGCTTGGCAACACGACCAGGCCGAAGGAAGACTGGGAGCGCTGATCAGGCGCTCCTGCTACCTATGTTTGGCGCTCGGCTAGACCAGCGCGCCCTCATCCTGAACCGCGACCTTCTTCTCTGACACGAGCTGATCAAGCTCGATCCGTCCAACCGGATCGAGCAACTCACCCGTGACCAGCGTGGTGATCAGGCTGCGCACCAGCGGCAGCTTGGTCGCCGGGCCGATCATAATGTCGCGGCTGAAAGGCAGCACTGAACTGTCTGATTGATAAAACGGCGTCAGGATACGGCTGAGCAGCTGATAGAACCAGATGTGGATCTGCCGCTGCTTCAGGTGACGCTCGATGGCCTCGCCGACCGTTGCCTCACGGCAGAGCGCCGAAGCGAGCGATGCTGCGTCGAGCAGCGCCATGTTGGCTCCCTGGCCGAGCTGCGGGCTCGTCGCATGCCAGGCGTCGCCGATCTTCAGGACATGCTCCCCCGCGACAGGCGTGCGGGTCAAATGCCGATAGCGCGCATGCACCGGCTCGGCCACGGCGGCAAGTGCCTCCGCTTCCGGCCAGAAGGACCGCACCGCGTCGATCCAGATCTCGCGCCCGGCAGCTCGCCATTCTTCGAAGTCCTTGTTGCGGATGCTCCAGAAGAACGTCGCCATCGGATCCGCGCCATCGCGTGCCGTGCCGACAGGCAGCACCCCGGCCATCTGGCTTGCCCTCTTGTATCGTTGCTCCAGTTCGTCCTTGCGGAAGACGCCATGCTCCGGCCACGGAACCGTCGCCCAGAGCGCCCCATAGCCGAGCTCGGTGGCGGCTTTCGCCGCGACCGGCGAGTTAGCGCCCATGGCGTCGATGGCGAGGTCGGCGGTTGCCGTGCGGATGCCGCCGTCGAGGACCAGGCGCGGCGCGCTGCCCGCCTCGATGTCAGTCACCCGTGATGATGTCTCGAACCGTACCCCTGCATTGATCGCCGCTTCGAGCAAGAGATCGAACAGCGCGACGCGCTGGATGGCGATGCCGTAGGCGCCCGGGCGATAGCCGACGTCGAGCACGGTACGGCCGTTGCCGGACAGGCGTCCATGCATGCGGCTGATGCGGGCGCCGCGCGCCTCGACTTGATCAAGCAAGCCCATGCGCGAGAGGGCCGCAGCCCCAGTCGGCTGCAGCACGAAGCCGGAGCCGACAGGCTGCGGCGCGCTCATCTGGTCATAAACGGTGACGCGGGCGCCACGGCTCGAGAGCAGTGCTGCGAGCGAAAGACCGCCAACGCCGGCGCCGGCAATCGCGATGTCGAGCGTTTCAAGCTTCATGGCGCGCCCAGTCAGCCCAGCTGTCGCTCGATGGCCTTGGCCGCCTGCCATAGCTCTTCCATCCGCTCCAGCGTCGCGGCCTCCAGCGTTTCACCTTCCGCTTCAAGAGACGTTTCTATATGATTGAAACGGCGTCGGAACTTCGTGTTTGTTCCGCGAAGGGATTGCTCAGGATCCGCCTTCACATGCCGGCCGATATTGACCACCGCGAAGATCAGGTCGCCGAGTTCATCGCTCACCTTGGCGTGGTCGCCCGAGGCCAGCGCTTCCCTCAATTCGCCGATCTCCTCCTCGATCTTGTCGAGAATGGGCTCCGGCGCCGACCAGTCGAATCCGACCTTGGCGGCACGTTCCTGCAGCTTCAGCGCTTCCGTCAGCGCCGGAAAGCTGCGCTGGACGGAGCCGAGAAAGCCGGCCTTGAAATCTTCGGAGATACCCCGTGCGGCGCGGCGCTCCGCGCGCTCGCGCTTTTCCGCCTGCTTGATGTCGTCCCACTGCTTCTTCACCGCATCGGGCGTATCCGCGTCGGAGCGGGCAAAGACATGCGGATGGCGGCGGATCATCTTGCGCGTGATCGCCTCGACCACATCGCCAAAAGAGAACTCGCCGGCCTCCTCGGCCATGCGGGCATGGAACACGACCTGCAGAAGCAGATCGCCGAGCTCGTCGCAGAGATCGTCCATGTCGTTGCGTTCGATCGCGTCGGAGACCTCGTAGGCCTCCTCGATTGTGTAGGGCTTGATCGTCTCGAAGGTCTGGACGATGTCCCAGGGGCAGCCGGTCTCGGGATTGCGAAGGGCTGCCATGATCTCGATCAGGCGGGAAATGTCTTTGGAGGCTTCCATCGTGCTCTGGCCGATCGTGTCAGTTCAACGGAATGTCGTTGTCGCCCTTGGACGACTGGTAGCTTTCGGAGAGCGCGTCGTAGCGCCCCTTGATCCGCGCCGTCTGCGCCTTGAGGTCGGCCTTTCTTGCATCGCCTTCTGTCTCGACCAGATCGGCAATCGCGAAGCTGTTCCAGAAGGCGTTGCTGCGCCGGTAGCCGCCGGGCTCGAGCCCGAAGACTTCCTTGAGGATCTTCAGGTCGTGCGGGATCGCGAAGGCGTCGCGGGAATCCTCGTGGCTGAAGAAGTAATAGAAATTGTCGAAGCCGGCCCAGGTGATCGCCGACATGCACATGGTGCAGGGTTCATGGGTCGAAAGGAAGATCAGGTCCTTGGTGGCGGGCTTTTCGCCCATCTCGTAGAAGCGCTTCAGCGTGTGCACCTCGCCATGCCAGAGCGGGTTCTCCAGCTCGTTGTTGGTCTCAGCAACCACGAGCGAAAGGTCAGATTTGCGCAGGATCGCGGCGCCGAAGACCTTGTTGCCGAGGCCGACGCCGCGTTCGGTCATCGGCAGAATATCGTGCTCCATGATATCGAGCAGTCGGGCGGCAATGGTGGTGTCGGACATGGTGTTCTCCTTGTTGCCGGCACTGTATCGCCGGTGCCGCGCGAGGCAAACGAGGATTATTGGGCCAGCCCGAATTTGTCACAGGCTTTGTGCCGCATTGCAGCGTGATTCATCGTGCCACGGGCGCCGCATCGGTGAGTTTTGCTCAAATCAATGACATGCCGGGTAAAACAATACGCGGTCGTAGCGGGTTTGGAATTTATGTTTCTTCATTTGGCTGGTCCGGTGGTGCATATTCCGGCAACTTCGAAATGGATTGATGATGCCTTCCAAGAGTGAGCAACTGTCGGTTTTTCCTGCCTTCGTTCGTGTCGAAGGCAAGATTGCGGCTGTCTTCGGCAATGGCGATGAAGCCTTCGCCAAGGTGCGCCTGCTGTCGAACACCAAGGCCCGGATCGTCGCCTACACGGATCGCCCCGAGGCCGATTACCACGCCCATCTGATCGCCAACCGCATCGAGACCGTGCGCGCTGCCTTCGCGCCGGCGCAGGTCGAGGGCGCAACGCTTGTCTTCGCGGCCACCGGCGATGCCGCCGCCGATCGCGCCATCGTCGACGCCGCACGCGCCGCCAAGATCCCGGCCAATGCCGTCGATCAGCCCGACTACTGCGATTTCTACACCCCGGCGCTCGTCAATCGCGCGCCCGTCGCGGTTGCCATCGGCACGGAAGGGGCAGGGCCCGTTCTCGCGCAGATGATCCGCGCCCAGGTCGATCAACTGCTGGCGCCGTCGCTCGGCCGGCTTGCCGAACTGGCGGTCAGCTATCGCGGTCGCGTCGAGCATGCGCTTGAGAAGGGCGCTACGCGCCGTCTCTTCTGGCGCCGTTTCTTTTCCGGTGCCGTGGCCGACGCCGTCTCCAACGAAAACATGCCGCAGGCACAACGCCTCGCCGACGAACTGTTGCGCTCCGCCGATAAGGCCGAGGGCCGCATCTGGCTGGTCGGCGCCGGCCCGGGTGCCGCCGATCTCCTGACGCTGCGCGCCCAGCGCGTGATGATGGAAGCCGATGTCATCGTCTATGACGCATTGGTGCCGCAGGAAATCGTCGACATGGGCCGCCGTGATGCGGAGCGCCTGTCGGTCGGCAAGCGCAAGGGCTGTCATTCGAAGTCGCAGGAAGAGATCAACGACCTGCTCGTCTATCTCGGCCGCGAGGGCAAGCGCGTCGTCCGCTTGAAGTCGGGCGATCCATTGGTCTATGGCCGCGCCGGCGAAGAAATGGCCGCATTGCGCGCCGCCGGCATCGCCTATGAAGTCGTGCCCGGCATCACCTCCGCTTTCGCCGCTGCCGCCGATTTCGAATTGCCGCTGACGCTGCGTGGCGTCGCCTCGTCTCTGGTCTTCACGACAGGCCACGATCTCACCGGCGATGTGCTTCCCGATTGGGCGAGCCTTGCCGTATCCGGCGCTACGATCGCCGTCTACATGGGCCGCACGGTCGCGGCGTCGGTTGCTGAGCGCTTGATGCGCGCCGGCATTGCGCCGGAGACGACGGTCGCCGTCATCGAGAACGCCAGCCGCGCCGATCGCCGGCTGATGCATGGTACGCTGCGCGATCTGCCCGATCTGCAGAACCGTGATGAACTCACCGGACCTGTCATGGTCATCATCGGCGACGCCGTTGCGGGCGCCAATTTCGAACTGTCCGAACCGCTGGTGCGTGCACGCGCCCGGTCCGATGAACTGCTAAGGAGCTGACTATGGGAGACAAGGTTCTGACCGCCAACAGGCTGACCGATGGCATCGCCGTCTGGCTCGATGCCAACGGCACATGGGTGACGTCGCTGCAGGACGCGCTGGTCGCGCGCCATGCCGAGGCCGTTGCCGCGCTGGAGGCGATCGGCAAGAAGTCATACGCCGATAATCTGGTCGTCGATGTCGCCGTGGTTGACGTGCAGGAGACCGATGGTGTTCTCTGGCCGCTGCGCCTTCGCGAGCGCATTCGTGCACAGGGTCCGACCATGGAATACGCGCCGGGCTACAAGCCCGCCGATCCCGCATTCATTGCAGTCTGAGGAATACGATGTACCGTTACGACGAATTTGACCACGCCTTTGTCGCCGAGCGCGTTGCGCAGTTCCGCGATCAGGTTGAGCGCCGTCTGTCCGGCGAGCTCGCCGAGGATGCGTTCAAGCCGCTGCGCCTGATGAACGGCGTCTATCTTCAGCTGCACGCCTACATGCTGCGCATTGCCATTCCCTATGGTACGCTGAATTCCAAGCAGATGCGCATGCTGGCCCACGTCGCGCGCACCTACGACCGTGGCTACGGTCACTTCACCACCCGCCAGAACCTGCAGTTCAACTGGCCGAAGCTGTCGGATATGCCTGACGTGCTGGCAGAGCTTGCCACCGTCGAGATGCATGCGATCCAGACCTCGGGCAACTGCATCAGAAACGTCACGGCCGACCACTTCGCCGGTGCTGCCGCCGATGAAGTCGCCGATCCTCGCCCATACGCTGAAATCCTGCGCCAGTGGTCTTCCGTCCATCCGGAATTCTCTTTCCTGCCGCGCAAGTTCAAGATCGCCGTCACCGGTGCCGAGCGCGACCGCGCCGCGATCCAGGTTCACGACATCGGCCTGCACCTGAAGAAGAACGACAAGGGCGAGATCGGCTTTGCCGTCTATGTCGGTGGCGGCCAGGGCCGGACGCCGATGATCGCCAAGCTGATCAAGGACTTCCTGCCGGAAGAGGATCTGCTGTCCTACACCACCGCCGTCATGCGCGTGTATAACCTGCACGGCCGCCGCGACAACAAGTACAAGGCCCGCATCAAGATCCTCGTCCACGAAACGGGCGCCGAAGAGCTGGCTCGCCAGGTCGAGGTCGAGTTCGCGGCTCTGAAGGACACTGAGCTGAAGCTTCCTGAAGCCGATGTCGCCGCCATCACGGCCTATTTCGCACCGCCGGCGCTCCCGCAGCGTGCCGAAGGCTGGGAAAACCTCGCTCGCTGGAAGAAGGCCGATCCGGCGTTCTCGCGCTGGGTCCACCAGAACGTCCAGCCGCACAAGAACCCCGATTACGGCATGATGACGATATCGCTGAAGCCGATCGGCGGCATCCCGGGCGACGCCTCCGACAGCCAGATGGATGCAGTCGCCGATATCGCCGAGGAATACGCCTTCGACGAAATCCGCGTCAGCCATGAGCAGAACCTCATCCTGCCGCATGTGGCGCTGGCCGACCTCGAAGCCGTCTATCGCGGCCTCGTTGCCATCGGTCTTGCCGAAGCCAATGCCGGCCTGATCACCGACATCATTGCCTGTCCCGGCTTGGACTACTGCGCGCTCGCCAATGCGCGCTCCATCCCTGTCGCGCAGGAAATCTCGAAGCGTTTCGGCAATCCCGAGCGTCAGGCCGAAATCGGTGAGCTGAAGATCAAGATCTCCGGCTGCATCAATGCCTGCGGCCATCACCATGTCGGCCATATCGGTCTGCTGGGTGTCGAGAAGAAGGGTGCGGAACTCTACCAGATCACGCTCGGCGGCTCCGGTGACGAGCACACCTCGATCGGCGAAATCATCGGCCGTGGCTTCGAGCCGGAGAAGGTGACGGATGCGATCGAGAAGATCGTCGACACCTATCTCGGCCTGCGCAACGATCCGTCTGAGATCTTCCTCGATGCCTATCGCCGCGTCGGGCCGCAACCCTTCAAGGATGCGCTCTACGGTGATTCCAAGGCGGAGGCTGCGTGATGACCAGGATCTGGAGAGAAACCGGCTTCGTCGAGAACGACCCGTGGGTCATCGAGACCGAAGAGGTGAAGGCGGGCGAGGGGCAGAAGCCTCTGCTGAGCCTTGAGGAACTGGTGGCCAAGGCAGACGAGAGCAACGAAGTCGGCTTCGGCGTGCTGATCAAGCCGGCTGACGACGTGCGTAAGCTTGAGCCCTATCTCTATCGCCTCGAACTCGTTGCTGTAGCGTTTCCTGCTTTCAACGACGGTCGCGCCTTCAGCCATGCATCACTGCTGCGCGAGCGTCTCGGCTACACCAACGAGCTGCGTGCCGTCGGCGACGTGCTGATCGACCAGGTGCCGCATATGCTGCGTTGCGGCATCGATAGCTTCGCTGTAACCAACGAGACTGCGATAAAGCGTCTCACCGAAAAGCGCCTGCCGGAGATTCCGCATTATTATCAGCCGACTGCGCGTGACGCGGAGCCGGGCAAGAGCTATAGTTGGCGCCGTCAGGCGAAGCCGGCGGCATAAGGCCGGCTCGCCGTTTCAGAATTTGCGGAACGGTGCAATGAAGACTTTCGAAATCGCGGTGATCGGCGGCGGACTGGCCGGAATGATCGCCGCAATCGCCCTAGGACGCGGCGGACGCAACGTTGCACTCGTTGCGCCGCCGGCACCAAGGGAAGACCGCCGTACGACGGCGCTGATGGACCAGTCGATCCGCTTCATCGACAGGCTGACGCTCTGGGAGCGCCTGCGTCCTTCCTCCGCGCCGCTTTCGACCATGCGCATCATCGACGGCACCAACCGCCTGCTGCGCGCGCCGACCGCGACCTTCCGCGCCGCCGAAGTCGGGCTCGAAGCCTTCGGCTACAATTTTCCCAACAAGGCATTGATGGAAGTGCTGGAAGCGGCCGCGGCCGCCGAGGGCAACATCACGCGTTTCACGGCCTTCGCCGATGTGATCGATGTCACCGAAGACGCCGTCTCCATCTCGCTCGACAATGGCGAAACGCTCACCGCCAATTTCGCGATCGGCGCCGAGGGCCGCAAGTCGAAGCTGCGCGAAACCGTTGGTATCGACGTCAAGAAGTGGTCCTATCCGCAATCGGCCATGGTGCTGAATTTCCAGCATTCCCTGCCGCACGAAAACATCTCCACCGAGTTCCACACTGAAAACGGCCCCTTTACGCAAGTGCCACTTCCCGGCAATCGCTCCAGCCTCGTCTGGGTACAGAGCCCGTCGGATGCTGAGACGCGCAGCGAGCTTTCGCTGGCCGAGCTTGGCAATGTCGTCGAGGAACGCATGCAATCGCTGCTCGGCAAGGTGACGGTCGAGGAGGGTGTGCAGATCTGGCCGCTGTCGGGCATGATGGCGCATCGCTCGGGCAAGGGCCGGGTGGCGCTCATCGGCGAGGCGGCGCATGTGTTTCCGCCCATCGGCGCGCAGGGGCTCAACCTCAGCTTGCGCGACGTCATGGCGCTGACCGATATCCTCTGCGACCGGCCGGAACTGCCGATCTCAAAGGACGCCGGCAGCCAGTTCGACCGCAAGCGCCGCGTCGATATCATGACCCGCACGGCGAGCGTCGATGTGCTGAACCGCTCGCTTCTCTCCGATTTCCTGCCGATGCAGGTGTTGCGCGCAGCCGGTCTGCATATCCTGGCCGCCGTGCCGCCGTTCCGCAGCATGGTGATGCGCGAGGGTGTCGAGCCCGGGCGCGGCCTGCGCGCGATCCCGGATGCGATCAAGGAGCATCTACGTCGGAAGAAAGCCTGACTTCATCGCGATCAAAGGCGTGACTGCCGCCCACTCCTGGTGGTGCGAGCGTGACGCCGAGCTGATGGATGTGGCGCCCGGCAGGAATTCGGTTGCGTGCCGTGGGCCCTTGTCCGGGCGTCGAAACGCCCGAAGTTGTATATGAGAAGCACCACTCCGAGGGCGATGAGAGCGGCCCAGACGAAGTCCGGTATTTGAAGCGGGCCGGAAACGGCCGCAGCCGCCAAAATGAAGAGTAGGATGCTTGCCGCACAGAGACGGCAATGTGTGGATTTCAGGAACTGCTTCATTCTGGCTTCAACGGAAGTGATTGGTCGGCATTGTGTTCGCCCGAACACCGGATGGGGGAGCTGTCCGGGCAGGACAAGGTTAGCGCCATGCCCAGACAGATGACCGATCGCGCGTTCACTTGAGCGTGTGGTCGAAGTATTCCACCGTTCGCTTCAAAAGCTCTTCGCCCGCTTCCTTTGTCACTTTCGGATCATCCGAGACGAAACCGTGCTGCAGGCCTTCGACATAGTATGTCGATACGGCCACGCCATTCTCCTTCAGCTTCTTTTCGAATTCCGTCGATTGCGCGAAGGGAACGACATTGTCGTCGCGGCTATGAGCCAGGAAGAAGGACGGTGCGTGGGCATCCACATAGGAAATCGGGCTGGCCGTCTCCAGGACGGTGTTGGTGCAATAGCCCGGATTGCATTCCAGCAGGCGTGAGCGAGGGTGGCCGTTCTGAGCGGGCGTGGGGGCTGGTTCCATCGCCTTGAAATCAAACACGCCGTTCCAGATGGCTGCCGTGTTCACGCAGGTGGACGTATTGGGCGTCTTGTCTCTGACGCGAGTAAGCGTATTCGAGTTGCAGGCGACGGCGGCAAGTGCCGCGAGCTGTCCGCCGGACGAACTTCCCCAAATGCCGAACTTTTCCGGATTGATTCCATACGATGCGGCGTTGTCTTTCAGGAAACGAATTGCAGCCTGAACGTCGTCGTAGGGGGCCGGAAAGGGTGCCTCGCCGCTGAGACGATGTTCCGCTGATGCCACGACATAACCCTTCGCCGCGAGGTCTGCCAGAACCGACGGGAAGTCGGCGAACTTCCCTTGAGCCTGGCGGTTGCCACCTTCCCAGGCACCGCCGTGGATGAATAAAATGACGGGTGCCGGGGCTGTTGTCTTCGGATTGCGATAGATGTCGAGGCGCAGCGGGCGATATCCCACCTCGGTCGAATAGGTCACGCCGTTATAAGCCAGCGTGCCATTCGGAAACTCGACCGGATGCGTTTGAAGGAAGTTCTGCGGCTTCGCCTGTTCTGCGGAGGCGAGGCCGGTCATGCCCGTCATCAGCGCGATCGTCGCGACTGCCAGGGCTCGGCCAAGGGGATGAGATCGAAACGGTGACATGAAATCTCCTTTGCGTTTAAATCAGTGGAAGGAAAGCGATAGGGCAGCAGCCAGAAACGGCAGTGGAGCTGCGGCCGCGAGACGTACGACGACGAAGCGTCTGCCCATCAACGGCAGTTCGTAGGTGAGGATGCGATGCACCGCGAACACTGACCAGCTGGTGAGCAGCGCGATCATCTGGGCTCTGCCGGCGTCCATCTGAAACATCGCGAAGGCGATCGGAAACGCGACCATCGGGCCGCCGGGGATGAAGCCGCCCAAGATGGAGGCGATGATAACCCCCAGAAATCCGCTGTCCCGGCCAAGCAGCGCCGACACGATTTCGGCAGGCAGAAGCCGGCTGACGAACGCGGCGATCAGCAGCCCAAACGGCAGGCTGATGAGAATGCTTCCGGCCTGGTTGCGAACATTTGCAACCAGCTCGCCGAGCCTGTCGGGATGCCGAAGTGCGATCAACCCAATGAGAAGCGACGCGACGCCGATCAGGATGATGGTTCCACTATCCAGCATGGGATTGCTCTCCCGAAGCGCGGTAGCGAACCGCAATCTCTCTCGCGAGAAAACCGGCGACGAAAGGAAGTGGAATGCTGACGACAAAGCGCAGCACCGCGAAGTCCAGCCCGAGCATGGGGATTTCCCAGATCAGCAGGCGGCTCACGCTGCTGGCGGCCCACGCCGTGAGAAACGCGATCAACGCTCCCGTGTCCGCGCCGGCTTTTGAAAGGCTGAGCACGAGCGGAAACGAGGCATAGGGACCGCCTGGCGTCACCATTCCGAGCGCTGTCGCTATGCCAAGGCCTCGAAACCCGGAGTTCTCGCCGAGCCACCGGGAGACCTTGTTCTTTGGAACAAGGATGCCGACCGCGGACGCGATCACCAGCCCCAGAACCAGTTCAAGGGTCAGCGCGATCAGCTCCGACCATGCATCGCCGATGCTGTTGGCGACCGCCTGCGGTCCGCGCAGCGCATAGCAGAATGCGCCGGCAACCAGGGCAACCGAGAAAAAGGTAGCAAACATTCGGGCATGCTTCGCCCTGCCGCTCGATCGACGAACGGTACCGGCTTCTTTCGAAGACATGGAAACTCCTAAAGGGGGTACGCCACGAAATGCGCGGCGTGGATCAATTGCTTCCGTGCGCGACAGCTCGGTCGGGGTCTGCGGACCATGCCGAGAACGATCCGACGAATAGCCGTGCGTCTATACCTGCGGATCGAAGCGCCAACGTCTCCAGCGCTCCGCCGACGCCGCCGCCGCAATAGACGCCGATATAGTCGGCACCGTCGGCGCCGCGGGCGTCAAGAACCGCGCGAACCTCGTTCGGCTTCAACACAAGACCGCCAGCGTCGAGAAGGGTGGACGACGGCAGGCTCCGCGCGCCTGGGATGTGACCACTGCGCGGGGATCCGTCGCCGGCGTATTCAGCGCCACCGCGCGCGTCGAACACAGGTCCGCCCGCCCTGATGTACCCAGCGACGTCGTCCGCCGAAAGCGTAGGGAGCCCACCCGCCTGGGCGATCGTGAAGGTGCCGGGGACCTCCGGCGGCAGTTCACCATCGGTTTTCCCGCCGGCGGCCTTCCAAGCGGCAAGACCACCATCCAGATATCGTACATCGGGCAAACCGGCCCACTGGAGAACGAACCAGGCGCGTGCTGCCGCGGCAGGAGTGCGGTCACTGTAGGCCACGACAAGCGTTTCCGGCCGAATGCCCCACTGGGTCACATTGCGCTGAAGATCGGCGATCTCGGGCAGGGGGCGCGAGCCGTTCACCCCACCACCCTTGCCCTGCAGCTGCGTCTTGAGATCGACATGATGTGCGCCGGAAATGTGCTCGTTGTCGTAGTCGCTCCGAAAATCCTGCTGCTTGGGACTGAAGCGAACGTCGAGGAAGACCACATGGCGTCCGGAGGACTGCTCCGAAAGCGCGTCCGTGGCGGAAATGATGTTGGTGGCGAAGGCGTCTGGGCGGCCTGTCATTGGGGTCCCTTTCAATTCTTCTCGAGGCCGAGATGGCCGAGGAGCGTGGAGGTCTCGTACTCTGTGCGGAAGATCCCTCTGCGCTGCAGCTCCGGCACCACCAGATCGACAAAGCGGCAAGCGGCTGTGGCGAGTAGGGCGGGAACACCTTCACGCCGTCGAACTCGCGGTTTTCGAAGCGCTCGTGAATCCATTCCGCGACATCGCGACCGCTGCCGACCACCGGAGCCTGATTGCCTGGGAAGTTGGCGATGTAGTCATGCAGGTCGCGGAACGTGACGTTCTCCCAGTCGCCATAGGCGTCCAGCGCGAGCTCGAGCGCCCAGAGCTTGTCAGCCGCCTGTCCGGGCTGCCCGTTGAAGTTCGGCGTGCGCTGCGCGGCCTCGCGCTTCAGCCTGTCGTAGTCGACGACGCTCAACACCTTCTCCGTCGGCGCAGGAGCGCCGAGTTCCAGGCCAAGGAAACCGACGACGGCCTTCGGTGCGTATTCGTTCAGCGTGAAGTTCTGAACTTCCCGATACTTTGCCTTCGCCGCGCGAGTGGTCTCGTCGACGAAGAACGTGAACCCCGGCAAGATGAACTGATCCGCCTCGGTGCGGCCGTACTTCGGCAGGCGACCCTTGATTTCGTTGTAGTAGGCCTTGTTCCAATCGCGACCGCGATAAGGACTGAAGCGGATGTCTGCGTATTTGGCGCCAAGCTCGAAGGATTCGTCGCTTGTCCCGGCGTGGATAACGGGAATTCTGCCCTGCGGCGGCGGGGGAATGTTCAAGGGGCCGCGCACGGAGAAGAACCTTCCCTCGTGATCGATACGATGACCCTTTGCCGGGTCGAGGAAGATGCCGCGTTCGCGGTCGTCGACAAGCCAGTCAGGCTCCCAGCTGTTCGTCAGCGCATTGAAGACCTGGAGGAATTCGTCTGCATGGGCGTATTTCTCGGCCGCCAGCGGATGCTCTTCGCGCGAGAAGTTCTTCGAAGCATCGGTGCCGGCGACGCCGGTGACGACGTTCAAGCCCGTTCGTCCGCGGCTGAGATGGTCCAGCGAGACGATGGCGCGCGCCGTGTTGTAGGGGTCCGAATAGGTGATGTTGATGGTGACGACGACACCGATCTTCTTCGTCAGGGCAGCGGCGTAGCCGCCGAGAGCATAGCCCTCGATCTTGAAAACCTCGTTTCCATTGGCGCGCGCCGATTCCGGATCGCTCTTCACGGCGTTGCCGATGAAGTAATAGTCGAAAAGGCCGCGCTCGGCGGTCTGGATGGTGTCCGCCATGAACTCGGGATCGACGGTTCCGGTGTTGCTCGCCTCCGGCAGCCTCCAGGCGGTCCTGTGGTGTCCGGTTGGCCAGATCGAGTATCCGATCTTCAGTTGGCGCTTGTCTTTGGTCATCTTGAATTCCTTCAAAGCCCCGCAGGCGCAGCCGGTCGCGCCGGCTGCGTGCTGGCTTGATGCATGTGATTTACTTTGCGGTCGGCAGGAGGTGGTCGGCGATGGAGACACCAGCGGCGACCTGATCCGGTGCCGCGGCAACGCCCGAGTCGATCCATTCCTGCGTAGCGGCAACGTCCACCGGGCCGGCGACATACTTGGCTGTGGTCAGAAACGCGAGGTTCTTCAGTTTCTGCGGATCGCCGGCGGACAGTTCGTTGAAGTCGAGCTTGTCGAATTCCTTGGCGAGTTCGACGCGCCTGGCCTCGTCCTGGCCGTTGTACCAGGCAGCGAATTCCTTGTAGGCGTTGGCAAAGGCTTTGGCGGTATCCTCGTTCTTGGCGGCCCACTCGGTCGTCGTCCACCAGCCTGCTTGCAGCGCTGCCGGGTTCTGGTACTTGGCGCTATCCGGGTCGATGATCGACCGGAAATGATATCCGGTTCCGACACCGTCGTTGAGATAGGCAACCTGGAAGCCCAGCGTTTGGACCGCGTCCACCGCGCCATTCTGTAACGCTTCAGGAAGCGCGCTCACCTGCTTGATTACGCTGAATTTTATGTCCTTCGCGGTTAGCCCATTGCCGTTCAGGAATTTGTACGCGAAGACCCGGAAGAAGGGCACTCCGCCAAGACCGAGCGTGCGCCCCTTGAGGTCCGCGATGGTCTTGATGTCGCTGTTTTCCTTGACGAGGAAATTCACCGCCGGGCTCGGATGGTTCGCGCCCGCGACGAGCTTGATATCGAAACCGTTGTGGATGGCGTTCACGCCCGCGAAGGTGTCGGCGTAGGCAATGTCCGCGCTTCCGCCTTTGACCGCAGCGATCGTTTCCGTGCCTGTCGCAAGCGGAACCAGTTCGACCTTCAGGCCGTGCTTCGCGAGAAATCCCTCCTTTTCGGCGATCGGGATATTGTAGGTCTGCGGCGTGAGCGCGATGCGAATGGTCTTCAGTTCTTCCGCGAAAACAGAGCTTGAGGCGAGCGTGGCGACGACCGATATGGAGATCGCGAGAATCTGGCGGCGATAAATGCTCATTATGATCTTCTCTCAAATAAAGGGCGGGAAAGTTTATGCGGCGGCTTCGGTCGCTGTCGTCTGCTTGCGCAGGGCGGGCGCAACCTCGTTCGCCAGGGTTTCAATCGCGCGAACCTGATCGGCCTGCGGGACAGCGCGCCAATCGATCTGGAAGATGTGCCGGTCGTGTCCGATGCGCGCTCTCTGGTGCGCAAGCTTGGCAATCACGTGTTCGGCGTCGCCAACGATAATGTTCGAGTTCAGATCCGCTGCCGTCTCTTCGAACTGCTCGCGCGTCGGCGCCGGCTTTCCGCGATTGAGGCGCATGTTGGAAACGTAGGCCTGATAGTGCGGGAAGAACGTATCGAGCGCCTTTCGTCGATCGTCGCCGATATAGGCGTGAGCACTGAGCGCCACTTTCAGGCGCTCTGGCTTCCATCCGCGTTCGGCACCCTTGTTGCGATAGGTCGCGACGAGGCCGGCCAGTCGATCGAATTCTGCGGCCGGCGCGCCGGTCTGAACCGATAGTCCAAGCCGCGCGGCTCTTTCGAAGCTCTGCTCGGTCAAGCCGGTGGTCTGCCAGATGCTGAGGTGCTCACCATATGCGCGCGGCCAGACGATGAGGTCGTCGAGTGGAGGCCGGCTCTTGCTCCCGAATGTTATCTTTTCAGACGTATCGATTGCCGCGATGAGTTCGATTTTCTCGTCATAGATCCATTTCCGATCTTCATAGTCGACCCCGAAGAGGTCGTAGGATTCGAGGAAAACGCCGCTTCCCAGTCCGATCTCCGCACGACCTGCGGAGATTTGATCGAGTGTGGCGAACTGCTCGTAAAGCCTCACGGGATCGTCGGTGGTCAGGACGATCGTCGCCGTGCCAAGCTTGATCGTCTTGGTGCGGCTGGCTGCGGCGGCAAGAACCGTCGAGCAGGCACTGACGGAGAAATCCGGGCGATGATGTTCGCCGACACCGTAGAAGTCGAGACCCAGCCGGTCTGCGAGTTCGATGCGATCGATAAGGTCGCGAAGGCTTTCATGCGCGGACTGGCGTGCGCCTGTCAGGGGGTGCGGGTAGGTGTCGCCGAAGCTGAAAATGCCGATTTCAAACATGTCTTGAACTCTAGTTGGCGTCCCGAAGCGACCCGCGACGACGCGCGAGGTAGCTTTCCAGGAACAGGAAGATTGCGTTGATGGTGTATCCGACGAGCGCCACGAGAACGGTGGCCGCGAGCAGCTTGCGTATGTTGAAGGCCTGCTGTGCTTCGAGGATGTAGTAGCCGATGCCGTCATTGCCGGCGACCATGCCGACGACGACTGACATCATCAGCGAGGTGCCGAGCGCCTGCCTGATGCCGACAAGAATGTAGGGAGCCGCAGCGGGCAGGGCGACTTCCCATTGGGTGGCCCACCATCCCAGTTGGAAGGTCTGCGCCGTCTCTTTCAGCGTTCGCGAGAGGCTCCTTGCACCGGCATAGGCAGTCATGAGGAGCGGAAACACGGCCGACAGCAGGAAGACGAGGATCTTCATCAGATCGCCCACGCCGAAGAAGAGAATGAGCACGGGTATGATCGCGGTCGTCGGCTTGGCCCGGGCGATCTCGATGACAGGCTCCATCAATGCCCACACGATGCGAACGCGGCCCATGAGGAAGCCCAGACCGATACCGATGGGAGCGGCAATCACGAACCCGATGCAAAGCAGGCGAAGCGTGTCGAGCATCGCCTTCAGCAGGTCGCCGCCCCATAGCTCGACGGCGAGCGTTTCGCCGATCAGGGCTGGCGAGGAAACGGTCGGATTGTAGTCGATCCAAGCAGAAATCTGCCACGCCGCAATGAGGCAAGCCAGGACGGACCATCCAAAGCCGCGGCTGCGCAGGAAATGTCGCACCAGGCGTGGCGCGGCCGCTTTGCTTGAGCGCTGCCGTTTGCCCAGCCCCTCGATCGTTCGGTCGTCGGTGAATTCGTCGCGTGTTCCGAGCAGCGTCATCTCGCACCACCCAGCACAAGTTCGAGTATTTCCCGGCGCAGGCGAAGGAATTCCGGCGTTTCCCTGGTCGCGACCTGATCGCGCGGGCGGGGGATTGGTACGGGGAGGTCGCGTGCTATCCCGATCCCGCCTTCGCCCATCACGACAACCCGGTCGGCGAGGTAGAGTGCTTCGTCGATGTCGTGCGTGACAAAGACGATGGTGATGCGACGCTCTTGCCATATCCGAAGCATCAGATCCTGCATGCTCGCGCGGCTTAGCGCATCGATCGCACTGAATGGCTCGTCGAGCAGCAGGATTTCCGGCCCGGACGCGAGCGCGCGCGCGATGGCGAGGCGCTGCTGCATTCCACCCGAAAGTTCCGAGGGATAAAGGGCGGCAGTGCCAGGAAGCCCCACTTCGTTCAGAAGACGATCGATCTGGCTTGCTCTGTCGTGTGAATTTCCGGTGCGCTGCGAGCTTGCCGGCGTGAACGCATGCCGCAGCCCGAAATCTATGTTCTTTGCGACGCTGAGCCACGGCAGCAGGGATTCACCGTAGCTTTGAAACACATAGCGAACGCTTTTCACACCGTCCGAGCCGTTGATCGAAAGAGTGCCCGAGCTCGGCGTCTCCAATCCTGCCGCCATCCGCAGAAGCGTCGATTTCCCGCATCCGGAGCGGCCGACGATCGCGACGAATGAGCCGGCGTCGATGTCGAGATCGAGCGGCTGGAGAGCCTTAACGCATCGTCCGGACGCCGAGCCATATGCCTTGCTCACCTGGCGCAGCTCTATCACACGCCTTGCCGCCGGTTTTTGCGGACGTTGGGCTGGTATTGGCATCATTGCGTTCATCATCGATCTGCTGATAATTTTTATAATCTATGGTTTTTATAGATTATAATTATAATTATAAAAGGTCGATTTTTTCGTCCGAACGGCTTTGTCGTGGAAATTTTTCCGTATTTGGTCGCGCGTCACGCCCAAAACAGGGCAGCGTACTGCGTTGCCGAATGCAGTCAGGCTCAACGCAGCCTTAGAGGCTGAATCGATCTAGCGCTTTGGCGCAAGGCTCAGGTGAAGTGGCCAAAGGTGCGTCTTGGGATGACTCGGCTGGCGCCGCAACTCGAGTGTTAGCCGAGTTCCATTGGCGCATTGGGGTCGCTGATCCACTCTATGAGGGAGCCATCGTATTCGAGCGTGTTGGTGTAGCCGATGGCCGCCAACGCCAAGGCGCCGAGCGTCGAGGCGATGCCGCCGCCGCAATAGGTCACGATGAGACGCCCGTCCAACGGGACGACGCTGGAGAACGCGGCTCTCAACTCCTCCGCGTCTCGCAACGTGTTGTCCGCCTCGTTGAGAAGGTCGGTGAAGGGAAGATTGACACTGGTTGGAATATGGCCGGCGCGGCTTCTCACGGAAACGGCGCCCGAATAATCATCCTGTTTCAGCAGGCAGACGAGCGATGCCGTTCGTTCACCGGCGACGATTTCCTTCACGTCTTCCTGGAAGGCGACAAAGTCCTCGGAGCCAGTCGGCGCGTAATGCACCCTATCGAACGGCACAATTGGCCCCGTTTCGACCGGCAGCCCGTCCTTCTTGTATTTCTTGAAGCCGCCGTTGAGAACCGCGACATTCTCATGTCCGAAGCTCTTGAAGATCCACCAGAGCCTCGATGCCCATTGCCCGGCCAGTCGATCGTAGATGACCACCGTGTTGTCCGTTCGGATGCCAAGCGAGCCGCAGGCGGCGCTGAACTGTTCTCGCGTGGGGCGCGTGAACGGCAGCGCGGCTTCTGGATCGGAGAAGCGAAGGAAGAGATCGGCGAACCGAGCACCGGGGATACGTCCCTCATGCTCGAATTCATCGACGCCACTGCGAAAACGCGAAGCAGGTGCGTTCGGTGTCCCGCGCTCCATGAAGATCGTCGGTTCGAGAACGACGATGCGGCTGTCGTTGATATGATTTGCAAGCCAGTCGGTTGAGACGAGGGGTAAGGTTGCTTGCTCCAAAGCGAGCATCTCCTTTGAGGAAGGGGCGGGCCGCACTTTACACGACTCCCAAAAATTATAATAATAATTCTAGTTGGTTTGCCGCACTTCGCAAGCCTGAGATGGAGTAGGGTGGCAACGTCTGCCCGACCAGAAGGTGCTGATGTCCTCTTCGTCGCAAGAAAAGAGCCAGGGTTTGTTTTCGGCGAGACGTTATGCGGAAGACGTGCGCTCGAACGCCATTGCCGCAGTCGATGAGCGCAGGCTGAAAAACCCGATGGACCGTACGATCTACCGGGAAGTGGCGGATGAGTTCAATATCGGCGAGCAGTCCTTGCGACTGTGGGTCAAGAAGCATGACGCCGACAGCCGAGATGTAGCCTCCAGGGAAGGGGGAGAGGCTGACGAGCCAGCCGAACGCCCGGCGAAAAACCTGACGCACGCGCAGCTCGAGGCGGAGATTCTCAGTCTTCGCAAGAAGATAGAGAAGCTTCAGGCCGAAAACGACGTCCTAAAGAGAGCCTTTGTCGTCTTCTCATCCGAATGGGAAAAGTGAGCCATTCGATAATTGGTCACTAGAATTATAATTAGATTCTAGAGCCGTTCATTCCATGTTGCAGTCGTTTTGTGACGCGACCCGCTCAAAAAGAGCAGATTTTGCTCCCCTTTGCCGACAATTTAGAACCCTATCGATTTCGTAGTCTATTAAAATTATAGATTATATATGTGAAGCATCCGCTTCGATTTTTCATTCGACGACCAAGTTCGAGGGTGATGTCGGTCTGACATCGAACCGGGAAGTCGTCCTATTTGGGGATATCCATACTATGAGTATCAAGAGCCTTCTCATCGGCTCCACGGCTGCACTTGCAGCTTCTTCTGGCGTGTATGCGGCCGACGCGATTGTCGCCGCAGAACCCGAGCCTGTAGAATATGTTCGCGTTTGTGACGCCTATGGTTCGGGCTATTTCTATATTCCAGGAACAGAGACCTGCTTGAAGATCAGCGGCTACATCCGCTTTCAGGTAGGCGCAGGTCCGAACCGCAGTGAAACTGTTGGCAATGGCTCAACCGTTGCCAATAGAAGCGATTGGGATGCGTTTACGCGCGGTCAGATTCAGTTCACTGCCAAGAGCGACACGGAATACGGTCCTTTGACGGGCGTGATCGTTCTGCAGACGAACGCCGACAATGCCTCTTCCCAGTCGGCGATCCTCGACTCCGCCTATATCGACGTCGCCGGGCTTCGTGCCGGCCTCTTCTATTCCTGGTGGGACGACGGCCTTTCAGGGGAGACCGACGAAATCGGCTCGGCCGTCACGCTCCACAACTCGCTGCGCTATCAGTATGAGACGTCGAGCTTCTACGCAGGCTTGAGCGTCGATGAACTGGAAGACGGTGTCTATCAGCGCGGCGAAAACAGCAACAACGTCGGCGTGGCTTTCGCGGTCGGCGGAAAAGCTGGCATCTTCAGCTACCAGGTCACGGGCGGCTTTGATACGGACAACAACGACGGCGCCATTCGCGCGATCGCCAATGTGAAGCTGGGGCCGGGGACGCTCGGCTTGGCTGGGGTCTATTCCTCCGGCCCGAACTCCTACTACAGCAAGGCCGAATGGGTTGTCGCCGCACAATACGCGATCGATGCGACCGACAAGCTCAAGATCACGCCGGCCTTTCAGTACTTCGGCAATTATTATGGAGCGAACAAGGTCGGCGTACCTGACACGTTTAACGGCCTCGGCGATGCGTGGAAGGTCGGCGTGACCGTCGATTATCAGATCGCCGACAATCTCTATGCCAAGGCGACGGTCAACTATCTCGATCCTGATCGCGGCGATGACGTGACGACTGGCTTCTTCCGTCTGCAGCGCGCGTTCTGATAAGAACGCTGACTGCAAATAAGCCCCCGATCATGGACCTGGGATCGGGGGCTTTCACGTGCGCGTCACACAGGATCGGAGCGGATCAGCCGATTTTCATCAGGATTGGAAAGGTCTGCTGAAACCAGATCGCGGCATCGCTGACAAAACCGAAGATGAAGGCGAGGCCCGTGAGGATCAGGAACGCGCCCATGACTTTCTCCACCGTGCCGAGGTGGCGGCGGAAGCGCGTGAGGAAGCCCATGAAGGCGCCGGAAAAGCCGGCGGCGATCCAGAAGGGGATGGCAAGCCCCAGCGAATAGACGGCAAGCAGGCCAGCGCCCGAGCCGACTGTTTCGCGCGAGGCGGCAACGCCCAGGATCGCGCCGAGCACCGGGCCAATGCATGGCGTCCAGCCGAAGGCGAAGGCAAGCCCCATCACATAGGCGCCCGTCAGCGTCGCCGGTTTGCCGCTTCCCTGGAAGCGCGCCTCCCGCGCCAGAACGCCGATGCGGAAGACGCCGAGGAAGTTCAACCCCATGACGATGATGATCAGCCCGCCGATCTTGGAGAGGAGATCGAGATGCTGGCGCAGCGCCATTCCGATGCTCGACGCGCCGGCCCCAAGCGCCACGAAGACGGTGGCAAAGCCGAGCGTGAAGAACAGCGCCGAAAACAGCACGCCGCGGCGCACATCCGGCGCAACCGTCACCGCCCCGCCACCCCGGAACTGCTCGACGGAAATGCCTGCCATGTAACAGAGATAGGGTGGCACCAGCGGCAGTACGCAGGGCGAGAGAAATGACAGGGCGCCGGCAAGCAAGGCACTCAACAGGGAAATATCGGCAATCGACACGCGGTTCTCCGGCGCAGGGCATTCGAGCGCAGTCCTAGCGCAGCCGGTGGCCCGCCGCCAATCACCTTTTTGCGTCTCGCGTCTCGGGAGCTTGGCGTGGCCGATGCAACCTGTGTTAATTGTCTGGCAATTCGGATGCCCTAATATACCCACATGCGGATCAGTGTCATCACCAACTGGGCCTACGGAGTGACGGTTGTTCTGACCGTGCTGTCGGGCTCCGCCTTCATCCTGTCTGCCACAAGTGCCACCCGCGAACGGATCGCGGTCGAGGAGCATTTGGCGCTGGACGATCTCGCTGACGAGCTGGCGCTCGGCGCCGAAGAGCGCAGCGATGAGGCGCGCCTTTATGTGATGCGCGACGACATCAGGCATCTCGATGCCTTCCAAGGCAAGGAAGGCGAGGAGCGCCGGCGCGAGCGCGCAATCCGGGGCGTCCGCGACTTGGGGGCAGCACCTATCGAGTTGCAGGCGCTCGAGGACGTGGAGAAAAGCGCCGACGTTCTCGACAAGATCGAGGAAGAGGCGATCGCCGCGTATCGCAAAGGCGATCAGGCGGGCGCCCGCCAGACCTTGTTCGGCCCGGAACACGACCGCCTCCAGACGGCGCTGCTCGCCGCTGTCACCCGCTTTCGCGATCTGGCGAACGCCCGCACCCAGGCCGTCATGCACGACACGCAGCTGCGCAGCGACTGGTGGGGCTTCATCGCCAAGACGCTGCTCGCTGTCACTGCCGCCCTGTTTCTGAGCGTGCTTTATTTCATCCTGAAGCGTCGCGTCGCTATGCCTTTGATGCGCATGACCGGCATCGTCACGCGTCTGGCCAAGCAGGATTACGCGGTCGACGTGCCGCTCGATCGCCGCCGCGACGAAATCGGCGAGATGAACGAGGCCATCCATATCTTTCGCGAAAACGGTCTGGAACGCGATCGTCTGGACGCCGAGCGCCGTCGCGACCAGCAGACCAAGGACCTGATCCTGCAGATGATGCACCGCCTGCAGGCCTGTCAGGCGCAGCAGGAGCTGGCCGAAGTCGTGGCCCTCTTCTCCCCGCAGATATTCCCGGATCTCGCCGGCAACCTCTACATCATGAACGAAAGCCGCTCGACATTGTCGCGCATTTCCTCATGGCATGAGCCGCAGCGCTCCGAGCCTGTATTTCCGGCGACGGCCTGCTGGGGCCTCAGGCGCGGCCGGCCGCATGTAAGCTCGCACGAGCACGGCGACATCAGCTGCCAGCATCTCGACCAATCCGATACGATGGGACTATGCGTTCCGCTGACGGCGCAGGGCGATGTCGTCGGACTGCTCTATTTCGAGGAGCGGCCGCAGGGCCATATGGAGGCCGAGGCATCGCGGCTCTATCTGGAGCTGATCGCCGAGAACATCGGCCTCGCTGCCGCCAACCTGCAGCTTCGCGACAAGCTCACCAACCTCTCCATTCGCGACGCGCTGACGGGGCTCTATAACAGGCGCTCGCTCGACGAGGACATGAACAATCACGCACGCGATCGCGAGCTGGAGCGGCTCAGCTGCATGATGGTCGATATCGATCACTTCAAGCGCTTCAACGACGAGTTCGGCCATGACGCCGGCGACGAGGTCATGCGCTACGTCGCGCAGACCATTCTCGACACCATCGGCGACGCCGGCCGCGCCTACCGCTTCGGCGGCGAGGAGTTCACCGTGCTGCTGCCTGATATCAGCGATGCGGAAGGATTCGATATCGCTGAGCGCGTGCGCGCCAACATTCGCGGCCTGGCGCTCTCGCATCGCGGCCGCATTCTCGGCCCGATCTCGGTATCGATCGGCGTCGGCTCTCTTACGGAAGGCGCTGCCGTCTCGACTTTGCTGACACGCGCCGACGCGGCATTGCTGCAAGCGAAGGGCCAAGGGCGCAACAGGACAGTCATGGCCTCGGTGCTGATGCCGGAGGATAGCAAGCGGCTTGGCTCCGCCTGAAGGGCAGGTACGCGCTACTTCTGCGTCGATCCAAGCCGCACGAGGACCTCGTCCGGAATGCCGTACCGCTGGATGACATCGCGGCTGTTGCGAAGACCGCAAATCTCACGCTGGACGAACAAATCCCATACGGCATCCGCTGCCTTCCGGAGCCGCACGTGGCGATCATCTTGGCTATGGCGCGCAGGATCCCACGCGTTAAGCTCGGCCAAGGCGGCCTCAGCCTTCAACCCGCTACGCCCCAGTGAACTCGCGCGCTCCGCTCTCAATTCGTATTCGAGAACATTGAACCCGCTCTCGACCGAGAAAGGCTGCCTCAGCGATTGCGGCGGACGAACGGTCACGACCATACCCTCATGCTCGCGCTCACCTATACTGTGGGCGAGCGTAGCTTGTTTGGCGAATACGGTGACAGAGTAGGGGTGATCAGCTTGCCGGTAAAGATAGCCGCCGATGCAATCGAGATGCCCCGGCCGAGGCGCTGCTCTTCGGAGTTATGGTGATAACCCAGCCTCAGCTAGCCGCCTTACTTGGCGGCAGCGTTGCCAACCCGGTTGCCGGCATTCTGCGTTGCGTCAACGGTGTTGGCCGCATCCTTGCCCATGCCGCGGATCGTATTGCCGCAAGAGCTGAGGGCCAGCATGACGCAAAGAGCAGCCGCGATCTTCGTGGTGATGGAGGAAGTCATGTCACAATCCTTTTCGTGGAACCTGTGACACAACGCATGGACCCGCAGCTGGTTGCATTCCATCGCCGTTCACGCATTCTTACCGCTTATGGCTGCTCGCGCATCCCAGGCGTCGCTTCCCGCTCGTCGGCATCTTCCAGATCCGTCTTCACGATAAATGCATCCGTATGCTGTCTTGCCGCTTCCCTGAGCGCCTCAAGGTTCGGCACATCATCGCCCTCGATCTGGTCGCCGCCATGATTGATCTCATGCTCGGCCTGCGACCAATGTTCCTCGTGCCGTCCCTCAGGTCTGCCTTCGCGCTCCCAAATGGCATGGGCGCGGTCGCGGATATCTTTTTCACGGTCTGCCATGATGTTCTCCGATGTTTTCCTTCGCTAGAACTGGCGGCAACGTGAAATGTTCCGGAGAATGTGACGCGGGCGGGCGCCGCGCGGTCTATCGTATCGCGATCATCGACTTCGGCAGGCCCATGAACCGCTCCCAATGAATCTTGGCATCGGGGAAATAGCGCTTCATCTCGGTTGCCGTAAGAAGCTGCGTCGACAAGACTTCGTCAAAGGCCTGCCCCTTCGGCCATCCCCATGTATGCCCCAGAGGCCACCACTCGGCGGTTTTGACGCGCAAAGCCATCGGCATGAACTGCATGCCGGGGAACAGCCAGTGCGGCTCGATAGGGAAATAGCGATAGGGCGTCTGGACGAGATAGCGCGGAGCCATTTTTCTGGTCACCTCCGCGAGCTGTGAGAACGAGTGATGCCCACCTACATGCTCGATGAGACTATTGGAAAAGACGATGTCGAAGCGCTCGTCTCCGAACAATTGATCGGCCTTGCACGCGTCACCACGGATTGCGGTTATCCGGCCATGTTGCTCGTCGGTGTCGAGATTGACGACCGTTACATGCGGAGGCTGGATCGGGGCTCTCAGCCACCATTCTCTCGTCCCGCCGAGATCCAGTATCTTCATCTTTGGAAGATCAGGCATGAGCGCGAGCATCATGTCCCAGCGCTTCAGGCGAATGCGAGCGGCCAGCGACCGGTCGCTGTTGACAAAGAGATTGCGGGCTGCTGCGACGTCCATATTGTGATCCCCATGCACACTGTGCCTGAGCTTAACGTAGCCTCAAGTGCGGGCTGCGTCGCCTTAGCCAATTGAGTTAAGGGCGTACGGAAATCGTGCAAGGATGCTGCTCGGATGAAATGCAGCCAAAAGCGGCGATTGCCCACCGCGCGCAAAACCAGAATCAGACTTAAGTTATTGATTTAATGGTGAGAGCGATGGGGCTCGAACCCATGACCTACTGATTAAAAGTCAGTTGCTCTACCAGCTGAGCTACGCTCTCCCGTGTTCCAAAGTATCCCTCTAGGACCCCCGGCTGGAAGTGCGCGGAACATATGCAGACGACCCATTGCGGTCAACCGAAAAATCCACCTTTCCTGTGCATTAGGCACATTTCTTGCGAGAGATCGCGAAGCGGGCGGGGCAATACAGCGGGAAGGCCTGCGGCTTACGGATTGGCGATGACATCTGGGACGTAGCGATGGAGACCGTCGCCTATTGTCGATGCCCCAGGTCGAATGAGCGCATCAAATGCACGAGCAGCAATAAAGTTCCCGAAAATATTTAAGAAAATCAATCGGTTCAATCGCATTCGCGACTTAACAAATCGATCGCTGGCCCTAAATCTCACTTATAGAAGGAGATGACCATGACCAACGTGATCGAACACACCAATAGCCGCAAGGTACTGCGTGGCCGTGCCTATAGTCTCACGGAATTCTCGCGCAAATACAGGCTCGGCGACGATGAAGCCGTTCGCCTGTTCGAAAAATTCGGCCCATCCGCCACCGAACTCGATCTGCTGATGGCCGCCAAGCGCCGTCCGCCCGTCTCGCTGGAATCACTTGGCGCCTGATCGGCGCCATTCGCGCCGGGGCAGAATCACGCGGGCAATCAGCGCTCGCGTAAAGTGATGTGCGGCGTACGTCCCGCGACAAACTCGAGTTTCATTACCAAGATTTCATTTCCATTTGACGTTGCTGCGTGCCAATGCGGTCAACTTGCTAATCCTGCGTTCAGCTTCAGATCGTTATTCCCGAAGCTGACAGTCGTATTGGCTGTATCTGACCGAGGCTGCCCGCATGAACGATATGACAACGCCCAATAAACCCAAGAGCACGGAGCCCAAGAGCACGGCAACCGCCGATCTCGCCGCTGTCCTTGCCGCCTCTCAGCAGAAGCAGAAGGGCCGCTGGTGGAAGCGCTCGTTGGTATCGCTGGTCGTCGTAGCGGCTTTGGCAGGTGGATACTATTTCTATGCGCGTCAGGGCGGCAGCGAGGTGAGTTACACCACGCAGCCGGTCAAGAACGGCGACCTGACCGTGCTTGTGACCGCCACCGGATCGGTGCAGCCGACCGAACAGGTCGACATATCGAGCGAGCTCTCAGGTACCGTGCGCGATGTCAATGTCGACTATAACAGCGAGGTGAAGGCCGGCGACGTGCTCGCGGTGCTCGACACGATCAAGGTCGAGGCCGATGTCAAGAGCACGCAGGCCAAGCTCGATTCGGCGAAGGCGAACGTCGTCAAGGCGACGGCCGATCTGGAATCGGCCAAGAGCTCCTACGATCGGTACCGCAATCTCGTCCAAAGCAATGTGACGACGCAGCAGAGCCTCGAGGACGCGCGCTACAAGTACGATTCGGCCGTTGCGACGAAGGAGATCAACGAAGCGGCGGTGCTCTCGGCGGAAGCCGATCTGCAGCTCGCCCAGGTCAATCTCACCAAGTCGAAGATCGTCTCGCCGATCGACGGCGTCATCCTCACGCGCTCGGTCGATCCGGGCGCGACGGTGGCGGCCTCGCTCTCGGCGCCGGTTCTCTTCGTCATCGGCGGCGACCTCAGGCAGATGGAGTTGCAGGTCGATGTCGATGAGGCCGATGTCGGCCAGATCGCGGTTGGCCAGAAAGCGACCTTCACGGTCGATGCCTATCCGGATCGCACATTCCCGGCCGAGATCAAGCAGATCCGCTTTGCCTCGGAAACGACCAACAACGTCGTCACCTACAAGGCCATCCTCTCCGTCGACAACGCCGACCTGCTGTTGCGCCCGGGCATGACCGCGACCGCCGACGTCACCGTCGAAGCGGTCAAGAGCACGCTGATGGTGCCGAACGCCGCCTTGCGTTACGCGCCGCCGGCAACTGAAACCAGGCGCAATCGCGGGCTTTTCGGCATGTTTGCTCCCCCACGCATGGGCCCCCGCGGCGGCAATCAGGGCGGCGGCGAGACCTTGACCGGTGCAAAGCGTCGCGTCTGGGTGCTGAAATCCGGCAAGCCATCGCCTGTTGTCATCCAGGTCGGCTCCTCCGATGGCCAGTTCACCCAGGTGACGTCAGGCGATCTCAAGGAAAACGAAGCGATCATCACCGATTCGACCGAGCGGTCGAGATAGCAGGCGTATTATGACAACGCCGCCTCTCATCGAGTTCAGCAAGGTGTCAAAGATCTACGGTCGCGGCGAAGCCTCGATCCGTGCGCTCGATCATGTCGATCTCGCGATCCGCGAGCATGAATTCGTCGCGATCATGGGACCATCGGGGTCCGGCAAGTCGACGGCCATGAACATTCTCGGCTGTCTCGATGTGCCGAGCGCCGGCGACTACCTGTTCCAGGGCATTTCGACCACCGGTTTCGATCGCGCGCAATTGACGATGCTGCGCCGTCACATGCTGGGCTTCGTCTTCCAGGGCTTCAACCTCTTGCCGCGCACGTCGGCAGTCGAGAATGTCGAGCTGCCGCTGATCTATCGCGGCATGCCGGCCGCGGAGCGGCATCGTCTGGCGAAGGAAGCACTTGGTTTGGTAGGACTTGGCGGCCGTGAAAATCACAAAACGCAGGAGCTTTCCGGCGGCCAGCAGCAGCGCGTCGCCATCGCGCGCGCCATCGTCACCCAGCCGTCCCTGCTTCTCGCCGACGAGCCGACCGGCAATCTCGACACCAAGACCAGCATCGAAATCATGGACCTGATGACGCGGCTGAACCGCGAGCAGGGCATCACCATCGTCATGGTCACGCACGAGCCTGATATCGCGGCCTATGCGCAGCGGCTGCTGCGCTTCGTCGATGGCAAGCTGGAAGCGGAAACGGCGCATCAGGGAAGGGCGGGTCATCATGTTTCTTGAGACGGTCAAGCTCGCGCTTCGCGCCATCAGCCGCAACATGCTGCGCTCGTTCCTGACAGTGCTTGGCGTCGTCATCGGCGTCGCCGCCGTCATCGCGCTGGTCACGATCGGCAATGGCACCACCGCGCAGGTCACCTCCGAGCTGTCGCGGCTCGGCACCAACATGCTGTTTGCCCGCCCCGGCCAGTTCGGCCCCGGCCGCGCGAGTTCCGAGGCGCGACGCTTCACCGTGGCTGACGTGGATGCCATCAGCGAACAGGTGAGCGGGCTGCGGGCCGTGGCGCCGCTCAACCAGACCACGGCAACCGTGATCTATGGCGGGCAGAGCCACTCGACGACGGTGATGGGCACGACCAACGATTATTTCACGGCACAGGACTGGGACATCGCCTCCGGTCGCACCTTCGATGCCGCCGAAGAGCGCGGCCGCGCGCGCTGCATTCTGGGCGAGACCGTCCGCTCGCAACTCTTTGGGTCTGCCGATCCGATCGGCCAGCAGGTGCGCGTCGGCAAGGTCTCCTGCGGCGTCATCGGTGTTCTGGCCAAGCGCGGACAATCCGGCATGGGCACCGACCAGGATGATGTCGTGATCGTGCCGATCAAGGTCTACCAGCGCCGCATCGGCGGCAAGGCCAATGCCAATGTCTCGATGATCCTGATCTCGGCGCGCGATGGCGTTGCCACATCCAAGGTCCAGTCGGACACGGAAAACCTGCTGCGCGAACGCCGCAAGATCATCCCCGGCCGCGAAGACGATTTCAACGTCAACGACATGACACAGATCGCAGCCGCGATGACGGGAACGACGACACTGCTCACCAGCCTGCTTGGCGCGGTGGCCGCGATCAGCCTGCTCGTGGGCGGTATCGGCATCATGAACATCATGCTGGTCTCCGTCACCGAGCGCACGCGCGAAATAGGCATCCGCCTGGCGATCGGCGCGCTGGAACGGCAGGTGCTGATGCAGTTCCTGGTCGAGGCGGTGGCGCTGTCGATATTCGGTGGCATGAGCGGCATTCTGCTGGGGCTGGGGCTTGGCTTCGGCGCCGTATCGCTACTCAAGGTGCCGTTCGTGGTGAGCCCGACGATGATCATCGTCGCCTTCGCCTTTTCGGCTGCGATCGGCATGATCTTCGGCTATTTCCCGGCAAGGCGCGCCGCCCAGCTCAATCCGATCGATGCGCTGAGGCACGAGTAAGCCGTTGTAAACGAACGGCTCTCCCTTCGGCCTAATATATCATGGCAACCTGCCATTGAATCCGTTAACGCGGGGCTTATGATATATCAGGTCGAATCACGGATCCGCGATGCCGAACTCCTCACAGAGCCATCTTGCCTATCTGGCGCTGGAACATGCCATCGTGACCTTGGCGTTGACGCCTGGTGCGCTCGTCAATGAAAAGCAGCTGATCGATCTCTCCGGACACGGCCGCACGCCGGTGCGCGAGGCGATCCAGAAGCTGGCCTGGCAGGGATTGATCGTCGTGAAGCCACGCGTCGGCCTGCAGATCGCCGAGATCAAGCCGACCGACCACGCCCATGTCATGCAGGTTCGCCGCGAACTCGAGCCGATCGCCGCAGCACTCGTTGCCGAACAGGCGACCGACGGGCAGCGCAATCAGCTGGTCGAATGCGCGCGCGCCATGAACGATTGCGCCGTCAGCGGCGATCTCGCGGGATTTTTCGCAGCCGACAAGGCATTCGACGAAATCCTCGAAGAGTCCTGTCCGAACGCCTTCATCACCTCGGCGCTCGGCCCGGTGCAGAGTCATTCGCGTCGTCTCTGGTATTCGAAGGCCAGCCCCGAGCGCATGGACCGCTCGATCTCGCTGCACGTCGCCGTGATCCGCGCGATCCAGCAGGGCAAGGCGAGCGAGGCACGCAAGGCGATGACGACCTTGATCGATTACCTCGGCCAGAAATGAAAACGGCCCCGTTTCCGGAGCCGTTGTTCTAGGGATGTGACGCGGCGATCAGCCGACGAAGGCGCGTTCGATGACGAACTGCGCCGGCTTGCTGTTGGCGCCTTCTTCCAGACCAGCCTGCTCAAGCAGTTCCTTGGTGTCCTTCAGCATCGCCGACGAGCCGCAAATCATGCCGCGGTCGATCTCGGGATCGAGCTTGGGAACGCCGAGATCGGTGAACAGCTTGCCTGAGGAGATCAGGTCGGTAATGCGACCGCGATACTCGAAGTCCTCGCGCGTCACCGTTGCGTAGTGCAGCAGCTTGTCGCCGACCACTTCCTGCAAAAGCTCGTCGTTCTGGATCTCGTGAACCAGGTCGAAGCCGTATTTCAGCTCGGCTATGTTGCGCGTGGTGTGGGTGAGGATGACCTGGTCGAACTTCTCGTATGTTTCCGGATCGCGGATAAGGCTCGCGAAGGGCGCGATGCCGGTGCCGGTCGAGAACATGTAGAGACGACGTCCGGGCGTGAGCGCGTCGAGCACCAGCGTACCCGTCGGCTTCTTGCGCATCAGCACCTGGTCACCGGGCTTGATCGCCTGCAGATGCGAGGTGAGCGGACCATCGGGAACCTTGATCGAGAAGAATTCGAGTTCTTCGGCCCAGGCGGGACTGGCGATCGAGTAGGCGCGGAAGATCGGCTTGCCGTCGACCATGAGACCGATCATCGCGAATTCGCCCGAGCGGAAGCGGAAACCTTCAGGACGCGTCATCGTGAAGCGGAACAGGTTGTCCGTGTAATGCGTGACGCTGAGAACGGTTTCGGCGAATACGCCGGCAGGGATTGGGGCTGCGAATTCTTCGGTCTTTGCAGGGGCGTTCATTGCGGTATCGGATCCCGTAGTTCGTCGATCATCAATTCGATGCGAGCCAGATATTACAAATAGGCGGCGGATTAAAGGTATTCCATTCCCTCTGTGGCGAGTTGCATGAAATATGCATGTTATCGTCAGGTTTGGGAAACCCGATGTGCATCATTCGCTTTTGCTCTGGCGAAGCCCGACAAAGGATGCATATTAGGCCGAAATCGCGCCTCGGGGGTGCGGATTGCTTATGGCAACTCGGGGAAACATGAAGATTTTCAATTACAAGCGCGTACCCTACGCGGAAATGCGCGCATTTTCCGTCCATATTTTGACGGCCTCCGGTTCCTTCCTTGCTTTCCTCGGCGTCGTCGCCGCCGCCGAGCATCGTTTCGTCGATATGTTCTGGTGGCTGGGGTTGGCGCTGCTGGTCGATGGTATCGATGGACCGATCGCGCGCAAGGTCAAGGTCAAGGAAGTGCTGCCGAACTGGTCGGGCGATACGCTCGACAATATCATCGACTATGTGACCTACGTCCTGCTGCCGGCCTTTGCGCTCTATCAGAGCGGCATGATCGGCGAGCCGTGGTCCTTCGTGGCCGCCGGCATGATCGTCGTGTCGAGCGCCATCTATTACGCCGACATGGGCATGAAGACCGAAGAGTATTTCTTCTCAGGCTTCCCTGTGGTCTGGAACATGATCGTCTTCACGCTGTTCGTCATGGATGCCAGCGCCACGACCGCGCTCGCCGTCGTCACCGTCTCCGTGATCCTGACCTTCCTGCCGATCAACTTCCTGCATCCGGTGCGCGTCCAGCGCCTGCGTCCGCTCAATCTCGGCATCTTCTTCCTGTGGTCGGCGCTCGGTATCTATGCGCTGCTGATGCATTTCGTCGTGCCGCAATGGGCGCTCGTTGTTTTCGTTCTGAGCGGTATCTATCTCTATTGCATCGGCGCCGTGCTGCAGTTCCTGCCGGCGCTGGGACGCCGCGCTTAGGAGAATTAGGCATAGGAGAGCTGGAATGACGAAGACACAGGCGGTCGTGCTGAATGGGACCGGCGGTCCCGAGGTTCTCGATTATGTCGATATCGACCTGCCGCCGCCCGGCGCCGGCGAAGTTCAGATAAGGCACGCCGCGATCGGCCTGAATTTCATCGACGTCTATTTCCGCACCGGCCTCTACAAGGCGCCGCATATGCCTTTCGTTCCGGGCAAGGAAGCAGCGGGAACCGTGACGGCGGTCGGCCCCGGGGTTTCGGATTTCAAGGTCGGCGACCGCGTCGCCTATGCCGGCTCCGACGGCGCCTACAGCCTAGAGCGCAACATCGAGACCAGGCATCTGGTCACCGTGCCCGATGGCATAGGGCTTGATACAGCGGCGGCGATGATGCTGAAGGGCATGACGGCGCAGTATCTGCTGAACCGCACCTTCAAGGTCGGCCATGACACCACGCTGCTTTTCCACGCCGCCGCCGGCGGTGTCGGCCTCATCGCCGGCCAGTGGGCCAAGGCGCTTGGCGCGACCGTCATTGGCACGGTTGGCTCGGACGCCAAGGCTGAGTTGGCACGCGAGCATGGCTACGACCACGTCATCAACTACAACACCGAGGATTTCGTCGCTCGCGTCTCGGAGATCACAGGCGGCAACGGCGTGGACGTGGTCTACGATTCCATCGGCCGCGATACCTTCCCGCAATCGCTCGACTGCCTGAAGCGCTTGGGGATGTTCGTATCCTTCGGCCAGTCGTCCGGCCCGATTGAGGATTTCACCCTTGCGTTGCTGGCGCAGAAGGGCTCGCTCTTTGCGACCCGTCCGACGCTTTTCACCTACGTCGCCACCCGCAATGAGCTAACTGATTGTGCAAACGCATTATTTGATGTTGTTTTGAGCAACAAAGTGCGTATCAATGTCAATCAGACCTATCCGTTGCGCGAGGTTGGGCGAGCCCACACGGAACTGGAAGCTAGAAAAACGACCGGAACGACGCTGCTGATCCCAGAATGATCCCGAAGGGGCAGGTCGGCAGTGGGAAATGAGGGGAAAGTGTCGTCATCGACTGTGCCGGCATCAGGCGCGTTATTGTCGGTCCAGAAGCTGACAAAGCTCTTCGGCAGCTTTGCTGCCTGTAACCATATAGACCTCGATATCGCTCCCGGCGAAATCCATGCATTGCTCGGCGAAAACGGCGCGGGAAAATCCACGCTGGTCAAGATGCTGTTTGGCGTCTTGGAGCCAAGCGAGGGCGAGATCGTGTGGGAAGGCCGTCCGGTGGCGATCGGTTCGCCCGGAGCCGCGCGCAGGCTTGGCATCGGCATGGTGTTCCAGCACTTCTCGCTGTTCGAGGCGCTCACCGTTGCCGAAAACATTGCGCTCTCTCTCGATGACAGCATCCCGATCGGCAAGATCGCCGAGGAGGCGAGGGCGCTGTCGCAGGCCTATGGCCTGCCGCTCGATCCACACGCCCATGTGGCCGATCTGTCTGTCGGCGAGCGCCAGCGCATCGAGATCGTCCGCGCGCTGTTGCAAAACCCGAAGCTGATCATTCTCGACGAGCCGACCTCGGTGCTGACGCCTCAGGAAGCCGACAAGCTGTTCGAGACGCTGTTTAAGCTCAAGGCCGAGGGCCGCTCGGTGCTTTATATCAGCCACCGCCTGGAAGAGGTGCAGCGCATCTGCGACCGCGCCACCGTCCTGCGTCACGGCAACGTCACGGGCGCTTGCGTACCGGCCGATGAAACGCCGGCCTCGCTTGCCCGCATGATGGTTGGAAACGACGTGGCATCCGTCACCCACCCCGATCGCGGCGCCAAGGGGCCGGTCCAGCTTGCCGTCTCAGGCCTCTCGGTCGCTCCGCGCACGCCTTTCGCCATGCCGCTGAAGGACGTGTCGATGACGGTCTGTTCCGGCCAGATCCTGGCGATCGCAGGGGTTGCCGGAAACGGGCAGGGCGAGTTGTTCGATGCCCTCTCGGGCGAATATCCGGTGTCAAAGCCTGAAGCCGTCGTCATCCGCAACAAGCCTGTCGGAAACCAAGGGATCACCGCCCGCCGCCTGCTCGGCGCCGGCTTCGTGCCCGAGGAGCGCCACGGCCATGCCGCCGTCTCCGCGATGAAGCTCTCCGACAACCTCGTGCTCGCCCGCAGCAAATCCGACCGTAAGGCGTTTCTGTCGGGCGGTTTCCTGAAGATCATCCGCCGCAGTGCCGTCAAGAATGCGACGAAGCGCATTTCCGAGGAAATGGACGTCCGCAAGAGCGGCGAGGATCCCGCAGCCGGGTCGCTCTCGGGCGGCAACCTGCAGAAATTCATCGTCGGCCGCGAGCTCGACCGCCAGCCGGCCGTCCTCGTGGTCAACCAGCCGACCTGGGGCGTGGACGCGGGCGCCGCAAGCCGTATCCGTCAGGCCCTCGTCGATCTCGCCCGCAATGGTTCGGCGGTTGTCGTCATCAGCCAGGATCTGGACGAGATCTTCGAGGTCGCGACAGAGATCGCCGTCATCTCCGAAGGACGCCTGTCGTCGCCATTCCCGGCGGGCGAGCTGACGCGCGAGAAGATCGGCCTGCTGATGGGCGGCCTGCATGAAAGCAAGACCGCGCCGGAGACCACGCATGCGCATTGAACTCGAAAAGCGCCCGCAGGCGTCGAAGCTCTACGGTCTCGTCTCACCGCTCTTGGCCCTCGTTCTGACGCTGGTTGCCGGCGCGATCATGTTCGAAATCCTGGGCAAGGATCCGGTCGAGGCGCTCGACGCCTTCTTCCTGGAGCCGCTGCTCGAAGTCTGGTCTCTGCACGAACTGGCGATCAAGGCGGCCCCGCTGATCATGATCGCCGTCGGCCTTGCCGTCTGTTATCGCTCCAACAACTGGAACATTGGCGCCGAGGGCCAGTTCACCATGGGCGCGATCACAGGCTCGATCCTGCCGATCCTGTTCACTGAATGGCATTCGCCTCTCGTGTTGCCGCTGATGCTGATCATGGGTGCGTTGGGCGGAGCGCTATTCGCCGGCATCCCGGCACTGCTCAAGGCGCATTTCAACACCAATGAAATCCTGACCAGCCTCATGCTGGTCTATATCGCGCAGCTGTTTCTCGATTGGCTGATCCGTGGCGCCTGGCGCAATCCCGCCGGCTTCAACTTCCCCGAAAGCGTCTCCTTTCCGCCCGAAGCGGTGCTGCCCGCGATCTGGGAAGAATCCGGCCGTGCTCACTGGGCATTCATCTTCGCGATCATTGCCGCGATCCTCGTCTGGTTCATGCTGAAATACACGCTGAAGGGCTTCGAGATCGTCGTCCTCGGCCAATCGGAACGGGCAGGGCGCTTTGCAGGCTTTTCGTCGAAGAAGATGATCTGGTTCAGCTTCCTGTTCTCGGGCGCACTGGCCGGTCTCGCCGGCATCTCGGAAGTCTCGGGCTCGATCGGCCACCTGCAGCCAGCGATCTCGCCGGGCTACGGCTTCACCGCGATCATCGTCGCCTTCCTTGGACGCCTCAACCCGCTCGGCATCATCGCCTCCGGCCTGGTGCTGGCGCTGACCTATCTCGGCGGTGAGGCGGCGCAGCTGTCTATCGGCGTCTCCGACAAGGTCACCCGTGTGTTCCAGGGGCTGCTGTTGTTCTTCGTCCTGTCCTGCGACACGCTGATCGCCTACAAGATCCGCATCGTCTGGTCGCGTGTCCGGGGAGGCGTCGCATGAGCATTTTCGAAGCCATCCTGCTGACAGTCATCACGGCCTCGACACCGCTTGTCATCGCCGCCCTAGGCGAACTGGTGACCGAACGCTCCGGCGTGCTGAATCTCGGCGTCGAGGGAATGATGATCATGGGCGCCGTCGCGGCCTTCGCCGGGGCGCAGATGTCAGGCTCGCCCTATATCGGGCTCATCGCCGGCATCGCCATGGGCGCGATCTTCTCGCTGCTCTTCGCCTTCCTGACGCTGACCCTTGTTGCCAACCAGGTGGCGACGGGTCTTGCGCTCACCATCCTCGGCCTCGGCCTGTCAGGCATGCTCGGTGAGGGCTATGTAAGCGTGCCCGGCGTCCGGCTTGCGCCGATCGTCGTGCCCTATCTCTCCGACCTTCCCTTCGTCGGCTCGGTGCTCTTCAAGCAGGACCTGACCTTTTACCTGTCGCTAGCGCTGCTCTTCGGCGTCAGCTGGTTCCTGTTCCGCAGCCGCGCCGGCCTCAAGCTGCGCGCCATCGGCGACAGCCACGGCTCGGCGCATGCGCTCGGCATCAGCGTCATCCGCACCCGCTATCTCGCGGTGATGTTCGGTGGCGCCTGCGCGGGCCTTGCCGGTGCGCAGCTGTCGCTCGTCTATACGCCGCAATGGGTGGAGAACATGTCATCAGGCCGCGGCTGGATCACGCTGGCGCTGGTGGTCTTCGCGTCATGGCGTCCGTGGCGTGTCTTCGCCGGCGGCTATCTCTTCGGCGCGGTCACGATCCTGCAGCTGCATGCCCAGGCCTTCGGCATCGGTATTCCGGCGCAGTTCCTGTCGATGTTGCCTTACGCGGCCACTATTGTGGTTCTCGTCATCATTTCTCATAATCGGCGTACGACGCTGATCAACACGCCGGCGTCCCTGGGAAAACCATTCGTCCCGGAACGATAGAACAAGAACAAACGAACTCAGAAATTCCAAACCACAGGGGTTATCATGAAAAGACTAGCATTCGCATTTGCCGCTTCGGCAGCTGCCATTCTCAGCGTTGGCTCGTCCGCACAGGCCGCCGACAAGACCAAGGTCTGCTTCGTCTACGTCGGCTCGCATACCGACGGCGGCTACTCGCAGGCGCACGACCTTGGCCGCCAGCAGATCCAGAAGGAATTCGGCGACAAGATCGACACGCCTTATCTCGAGAACGTTCCTGAAGGCCCGGATGCCGAGCGCGCCATCGAGCGTCTCGCCCGCTCCGGCTGCAAGCTGATCTTCACCACCTCGTTCGGCTTCATGGACGCCACCGTCAAGGTTGCCGCCAAGTTCCCGGATGTGAAGTTCGAGCACGGCACCGGCTACAAGTCCGGCCCGAACCTTGCGACCTACAACTCGCGCTTCTACGAAGGCCGTTACATTCTCGGCCAGATCGCCGCCAAGACCTCGAAGAACCACGGCGCTGCCTACATCGCCTCCTTCCCGATCCCGGAAGTGGTCATGGGCATCAACTCCTTCGAGCAGGGCGCGAAGTCGATCGATCCTGATTTCAAGCTCAAGGTCATCTGGGTCAACACCTGGTTCGACCCGGGCAAGGAAGCCGATGCCGCCAAGGCCATGGTCGACCAGGGCGTAGACGTGCTGACGCAGCACACCGACACGACGGCTCCGATGCAGGTTGCCGAAGAGCGCGGCATCCACGCGTTCGGCCAGGCTTCCGACATGATCGCGGCCGGCCCGAAGGCGCAGCTGACGGCTATCGTCGACACCTGGGGCAACTACTACTCCAAGCGCGTTCACGCGCTGCTCGACGGCACCTGGAAGTCCGAGCAGAGCTGGGACGGCCTGAAGGACGGCATCCTCAAGATGGCCGACTACACCAACATGCCTGACGACGTGAAGAAGATGGCTCAGGATACCGAAGCCAAGATCAAGTCAGGCGAGGTCCACCCCTTCACGGGCCCGATCAACAAGCAGGACGGCACCCCGTGGCTGAAGGCCGGCGAGAAGGCTGATGATGCCACGCTGCTCGGCATGAACTTCTACGTCGAAGGCGTGGACGACAAGCTGCCGAAGTGAGCATTTCTCACTGTTAGCACATGCGAAAAGGGCGCTCGTTTCGGGCGCCCTTTTTTGCTGCATTGCATACCAGAAAGTGCATTTACAAAAGTAATACTATATGATTTTCCTAGTGCGTGCCGCGGGAGGCGGCTTTTGGAGGAAATCATGAAATTCAAGACAGCACTCATGAGTGCCACGGTTTTTGCTGCCTGCATGTTCGGCTCGGCACAGGCCGCCGAACTGGTTGTCGGATTCTCGCAGATCGGCTCGGAATCGGGCTGGCGCGCTGCTGAGACGACCGTCACCAAGGAAGAGGCCAAGAAGCGCGGCATCGACCTGAAGTTCGCCGATGCCCAGCAGAAGCAGGAAAACCAGATCAAGGCGATCCGCTCCTTCATCGCCCAGGGCGTCAACGCCATCCTGCTCGCACCGGTTGTTGAAACCGGTTGGGATGCGGTTCTGAAGGAAGCCAAGGAAGCCAACATCCCGGTCATCCTGCTCGACCGCACGATCAAGGCGCCTGAGGATCTCTACTTGACGGCCGTGACCTCCGACCAGGTGCATGAAGGCAAGGTTGCCGGTGACTGGCTCGTGAAGACCGTTGCCGACAAGAAGTGCAACATCGTCGAGCTCCAGGGCACCACCGGCTCTTCGCCGGCTATCGCCCGCAAGAAGGGCTTCGAGGAAGCCATTGCCGGCAAGTCGAACTTCAAGATCGTTCGCAGCCAGACCGGCGACTTTACCCGCACGAAGGGTAAGGAAGTCATGGAAAGTTTCCTGAAGGCTGAGAACGGCGGCAAGGACATCTGCGCCCTCTACGCCCATAACGACGACATGGCTGTCGGCGGTATCCAGGCGATCAAGGAAGCCGGCCTGAAGCCGGGCAAGGACATCCTCGTCGTCTCGATCGACTCCGTTCCTGACATCTTCAAGGCCATGGAAGCGGGCGAAGCCAACGCGACCGTCGAGCTGACGCCGAACATGGCAGGCCCGGCATTCGACGCGCTCGACGCCTACCTCAAGGACAAGAAGGCTCCGGCCAAGTGGATCCAGACCGAATCGAAGCTCTACACGCAGGCTGACGATCCGAAGAAGGTCTACGAGTCCAAGAAGGGCCTCGGCTACTGATCTGACGCATGAACCGCACCGGTCCATCATGGACCGGTGCGGAACTGCCGCGAACGCTGCCAGACATCATGTCGGGTTGCTATCAGGCCATGTCGGTCAATATCAGGAAAAGCCCACTTGATGATTCACAATTTCGAGAACGTCCTTGCCGCATCAGGCATATCGAAATTCTTCCCCGGAGCCGTTGCTCTCGACAAGGTCGATTTCACCCTTCGCAAGGGCGAAGTGCACGCGCTGCTGGGTGAAAACGGCGCCGGAAAATCGACGCTGATCAAGTGCATTACCGGTGCTTATCGCCGCGACGAAGGCAGCCTCACGCTTGATGGCGCCGAGATCGATCCGGCCGATACCCTTGCTGCGCAGCGGCTTGGCATCGGAACGGTGTATCAGGAGGTCAATCTCCTCTCCAATTTGAGCGTCGCGGAGAACCTGTTTCTCGGGCGTCAGCCGAAGCGCTTCGGCATGATCGACGTTTCCGCCATGAACCGCCAGGCGCGCGAACTGCTGCGACAATATGGCATGGAGATAGACGTCACTGCGCAGCTCGATCGCTTCTCGGTCGCCGTCCAGCAGGTCGTGGCCATCGCCCGCGCCGTCGATCTCTCCGGCAAGGTGCTGATCCTCGACGAACCGACGGCCAGTCTCGACGCGCAGGAAGTGGCAATGCTCTTCGGTATATTGCGCGACCTTAAGAAACGCGGGCTAGGTATTGTTTTCATTACCCACTTCCTTGAGCAGGTCTACGACATCAGCGACCGCATCACGGTGCTGCGCAACGGCAAGCTGGTCGGCACCCGCGAGAAAGCCGAGCTGCCGCGCCAGGGCCTGATCTCGATGATGCTCGGCCATGAACTGGCGCATGCGGAAGCCGCCGTGAAGGAACGCAGCGTCGCGGCCGGGCCCGTCAAATACAGCTTCGAGGGATACGGCAAGCGCGGCAAGGTGAAGCCGTTTGACCTGAACGTGCGCGTCGGCGAGGTCGTCGGCGTCGCCGGTCTGCTTGGCTCCGGACGCACGGAAACGGCAGAGCTTCTCTTCGGCATCGAGAATGCCGATAGCGGCACCGCCAAGATCGATGGCAAGCCGGTCGCTCTTTCCAACCCGCGCGCGGCGATCCGCGCCGGTTTCGGCTTCTGCCCGGAGGATCGCAAGACCGACGGCATCATCGGCGATCTGTCGATCCGCGAGAATATCGCGCTGGCGCTGCAGGCGCGCCGTGGATGGGCGCGGCCGTTGTCGCGGGGTGAGCAGAACACGCTCGCCGACCAGTACATCAAGGCGCTCGATATCCGCACCACCGACCGCGAAAAGCCGATCCGCCTGCTGTCCGGCGGCAACCAGCAGAAGGCGATCCTGGCCCGCTGGCTGGCGACCAATCCCGATTTCCTGATCCTCGATGAGCCGACCCGAGGCATCGATGTCGGCGCCCATGCCGAGATCATAAAGCTGATCGAGGAGCTCTGCGAAAGGGGCATGTCGCTGATCGTTATTTCGTCGGAATTAGAAGAGCTTATCGCCTATAGTTCACGTATTTTGGTATTGCGGGACCGCGAGCACGTGGCGGAGTTGACGGGTGAGAACGTCAGTACGTCGCGCATCGTCCAGGCAATCGCCGCCGTGCAGAAGAAGACGGAGGACGCATGACGTCGTCACAGAAGGCGCTACTCATCCGCCTGGCACCGCAATTGATCGCGCTTGCAGTCATATTGCTATTGAACTTCATAATGTTCCCGCAGTTTTTTAATGTCACTATTCAAAACGGCCGGCTCTACGGCAGCTTGATCGACGTCTTGAACCGCGGTGCGCCGGTCGCGCTTCTTGCGATCGGCATGACGCTGGTTATCGCCACCAAGGGCATAGACCTGTCCGTCGGCGCGGTCATCGCGATCTGCGGCGCCGTCGCCGCGTCGTCGATCGTCTCAGGCAATTCGCTCGGCTGGACGCTGGTGCTGACGCTGCTGATCGGTCTCGCGTGCGGCGTCTGGAACGGCTTCCTCGTGGCGGTCCTCAATATCCAGCCGATCATCGCCACGCTGGTGCTGATGGTCGCGGGTCGCGGCATCGCGCAGCTGATCACCGAAGGCGTGATCATGACCTTCAACGATGACGGCCTGATCTTCTTCGGCAGCGGCTCCTTCGCCTTCATGCCGATGCCCGTCGTCATCTGGCTGGTCGTTGGCGTTCTGGTCACGCTACTTGTCCGCCGCACCGCGCTCGGCATGCTCGTCGAGGCAACCGGCATCAATCGCCGCGCAAGCACGCTGTCTGGCGTCCGCACGCCGGTGCTCCTGATGGCCGTCTACATGCTGAGCGGGATGTGCGCGGCAATCGCCGGCATCATCGTCGCCGCCGACATCAAGGGTGCCGACGCCAACAATGCCGGCCTCTGGCTCGAGCTCGACGCGATCCTCGCGGTGGTCGTCGGCGGCAACTCGCTGCTCGGCGGCCGCTTCAGCATCGTCGGCTCGCTCATCGGCGCGATGATCATCCAGGCGGTCAACACCGGCATCCTGCTCTCGGGCTTCCCGCCGGAGTTCAACCTGATCATCAAGGCGGTGATCGTTCTGGTCATCCTGGTGATCCAGTCGCCGGCCGTGCAATCGGCAGCCGTCTTTATGGGGCGTCGCTCCAGCCCGAGAGGGGAACTGCAGAAATGAATTCGAAATACCTGCCGCTGCTTGCGACAATCGTGATCTTCATCCTCTCTTATGCAGTCTGCGCCATGCAGTATCCGAGCATGCTGTCGACGCGCGTGGTCGGCAACCTCCTGACCGATAACGCCTTCCTCGGGATCGCCGCCGTCGGCATGACCTTCGTGATCATCTCGGGTGGTATCGACCTCTCGATCGGCTCGGTCATCGCCTTCACCGGCGTGTTCCTCGCCGTCATCCTGCAGAACACCAGCATCCATCCGCTGGTCGCCTTCGCGCTGGTGCTGGTCATCACCACCGCCTTCGGGGCGGCGATGGGCGCGGTGATCCATTATCTGCAGATGCCAGCCTTCATCGTCACGCTTGCCGGCATGTTCCTGGCGCGCGGCATGGCCTTCGTGCTCTCCATCGACAGCATCCCGATCGGCCACGATTATTACAACACGCTGTCAGGCCTCTATTACAAGCTGCCGGGCGGCGGCCGACTCACTTTGATCGGCGCCGTGATGCTCCTGGTCTTCGCCGTCGGCATCTTCATCGCGCACCGCACCCGCTTCGGCACCAACGTTTACGCGCTAGGCGGCGGTGCGCACACGGCGCAGTTGATGGGTGTGCCGGTTGGTCGCACCACAATTCAGATTTATGCGCTTTCCGGCTTCCTTGCCGGCCTGTCCGGAATCGTTTTTTCCCTCTATACGTCCGCCGGCTACTCGTTGGCGGCTGTCGGTGTCGAGCTCGATGCCATCGCGGCGGTTGTTATTGGGGGCACTTTGCTGACGGGTGGAGCGGGATTTGTAGCAGGGACCTTTATCGGGCTCCTGATACAGGGGTTGATTCAGACCTACATCACCTTCGATGGAACACTCTCCAGTTGGTGGACGAAGATACTGATCGGCCTGCTGCTTTTTGCATTCATCCTGATGCAGAAGGCCATCCTGTTCCTCTCGAGTTTGAACAAGAGGTATGCCTGACGGGGGTCGTGGCTTGCGCAATAGAATTCTGGACACCGGAAAGACACAACGGCGATCTCGCACCAGCCACGCACAGGTGGTGGACGAACTCGGCCGCTCCATCGTCGCCGGCACCTATCCCGTCGGGAGCATTCTCCCCGGCGATATCGAGCTCGCGCAGCGCTTCAAGGTGTCCCGCACGGTTCTTCGCGAAACGATGAAGACGCTGGCCGCCAAGGGCATGATCGTCGCCAAGGCGCGCGTCGGTACTCGGGTCACCGAAAAGAGCCAGTGGAACATGTTCGACAGCGAGGTGATCGCCTGGCACTTCGATGACGACGTGACCGAGGAGTTCCTGCTGCAGCTTTACGATATCCGACTGGCCGTCGAACCCTTCGCGGCGGGTCTGGCGGCCGAGCGGGCAACGCCTGAGGAGATCGCGCTTCTGACCGATCTCGCCAAGGAGATGGCGGCGCCCGATCATACGACCGAGAGCCTCGCGATGGCCGATCTCGAGTTCCATCTTGCCGTCGCTGACGCCGCGCACAATCCTTTCATGCATACGCTCGGAAGCCTCATCGAGGCCGCACTCGTCGGCATGTTCCGCATCAGCACGCCGCCGTCGCAGAACGGCTTCTCGAACATCGCCGAAACGCATATGCGCATCGTCAAGGCGATCGCGGCGGGCGATGTGCCGGCGGCGCGTTCAGCGATGGAGGCGGTCATCGTCGAGGGCCGCGATCACGTCCACGACGCCTATGCCGGAATGACCAAGGTTCCAGCCTAATCCTTTTTTGATCTTTGTTCCGTTAGCGACTTGCTGCTATGAGGCGGCAACGCGCCTGTAACGGATTCTTGGGAGCAGACCATGGAACGCACTTGTCTTGCCGTCATTCTCGCTGCGGGTGACAGCACGCGAATGAAATCGTCGAAGTCGAAGGTTCTCCACCCGGTGGCCAACCGCCCGATGATCGCCCATGTCGTTGAAGCCGTGGCCAAGACCGATATCGGTGCCGTGGCACTCGTGGTCGGTCGTGACGCTGATGAAGTCGCCAAGGCGGCCGCGGTCGGCGGTGTCGAGATCGAGGCCTATCTCCAGAAGGAACGCCTGGGCACCGGCCATGCTGTGCTTGCAGCGCGCGAGGCCATTGCGCGCGGTTATGACGACGTCATCGTCACCTACGGCGACGTTCCCCTGCAGACGGCAGCGCCGCTCAAGGCCGCACGCCAGGCGCTGGCGGATGGCAGCGATATCGTCGTCATCGGCTTCCACACCGACAAGCCGACCGGCTATGGCCGTCTGCTGGTCAAGGACGGCGAGCTGATCGCCATCCGCGAGGAAAAGGATGCGACCGACGCCGAGCGCGCCGTCACCTGGTGCAACAGCGGCCTGATGGCCATCAACGGCCGCAAGGCGCTGGAGCTTCTGGCCCTCATCGGCAACAACAACGCCAAGGGCGAGTATTATCTCACCGATCTCGTCGAGATCGCCCGCTCGCAGGGCGGCCGCGTCACCGCCGTCGATGCCCCCGAGGTCGAAATGACCGGCGCCAACAACCGCGCCGAACTCGCCGTCATCGAGCGGCTCTGGCAGGAGCGCCGTCGCCACGAACTGATGATCTCGGGCGTCACCATGATCGCCCCCGAAACCGTCTTCCTGTCTTACGACACCGTCATCGGCCAGGATGCATTGATCGAACCGAACGTCGTCTTCGGTCCCGGCGTGGTGATCGATGGCGGCGCCATCATCCATGCCTTCTCGCATATCGAGGGCGCGCATGTCAGCGCCGGTGCGACGGTCGGCCCGTTTGCACGCCTGCGGCCGGGTGCGGATCTCGCCGAGGGATCGAAGGTCGGCAATTTCTGCGAGGTGAAGAACGGCAAGGTGGGCGAGGGCGCCAAGGTCAATCACCTGACCTATATCGGCGACGCCCGCATCGGCGCTGGCGCCAATATCGGCGCGGGCACGATCACCTGCAACTATGACGGCGTTAACAAGAGCGAGACGATCATCGGCGCAAACGCTTTCGTCGGATCGAACTCCTCGCTGGTGGCACCCGTCAGCATCGGCGACAACGCCTACATCGCGTCGGGCAGCGTCATCACCAATGACGTGCCGGCCGATGCGCTTGCTTTCGGACGCGCGCGCCAGGAGATCAAGCCCGGCCGCGCCACCATCTTGCGCGAACTGGCGCTTGCGAAGAAGGCCGCCAAGAAGGCGAAAGGCTGATTGCCTTCGTAACGCGCGGTCACCGAAAGTGACCGCCGGGCCGATTGAGTAAAAAGTGAAAATTGTTACGACTGCCTGCAATTGATTGCTGGCTCTGGGGATTTCTTTATGTGTGGTATTGTTGGTATCGTTGGTAACAGCCCTGTAGCGGTGCGTCTGGTCGATGCGCTAAAGCGGCTTGAATATCGCGGTTATGATTCTGCCGGCGTCGCCACCATCCACGATGGCGCCATGGACCGCCGCCGCGCCGAAGGCAAACTCTTCAATCTCGAAAAACGCCTCGATAGCGAGCCGCTGCCCGGCATGACGGGTATCGCCCACACCCGCTGGGCAACGCATGGCGTTCCGAACGAAACCAACGCCCACCCGCATTTCGTGAAGGGCGTCGCCGTCGTTCACAACGGCATCATCGAGAACTTCTCCGAGCTGCGCGACGAATTGACCGCCGAAGGCGCCGTGTTCGAAACGCAGACCGACACCGAAGTCGTGGCGCACCTGGTCGCGAAGTATCTCGGTGAGGGCCTTGAGCCGCGCGCGGCGATGATGAAGATGCTGAACCGCGTCACCGGGGCCTATGCGCTGGCCGTCATGCTGCAGAAGGACCCCGACACGATCATGGCGGCGCGCTCCGGCCCGCCGCTCGCGGTCGGCTACGGCAAGGGCGAGATGTTCCTCGGCTCCGACGCGATCGCGCTGTCGCCCTTTACCAGCGAAATCACCTATCTGGTCGATGGCGACTGGGCGGTTCTGACGAAGGACGGCGCGACCATCCTCGATTTCGACGGCAACGAAGTCTCGCGTCCGCGCCAGATCTCGCAGACGACGGCCTATGTCGTCGACAAGGGCAATCACCGCCACTTCATGGAAAAGGAAATCTACGAGCAGCCGGAGGTCATCTCCCACGCGCTCAGCCAGTATGTGGATTTCGCCAGCAACACGATCAGCGCCAACGCGGCGGCGATCGATTTCAAGTCGGTGACCGGTCTCGCCATCTCCGCCTGCGGCACCGCCTATCTCGCCGGTCTCGTCGGCAAATACTGGTTCGAGCGCTATGCGCGCCTGCCTGTCGAGATCGACGTCGCCTCCGAGTTCCGCTACCGCGAAATGCCACTGTCGCCGACGCAGGCAGCACTCTTCATCTCGCAGTCGGGCGAAACCGCCGATACGCTGGCCTCGCTGCGCTATTGCAAGGACAATGGCCTGAAGATCGGCGCCGTCGTCAACGTCAAGGAATCGACGATTGCCCGTGAATCGGATGCGATCTTCCCGATCATGGCCGGTCCCGAAATCGGCGTCGCCTCCACGAAGGCCTTCACCTGCCAGCTCGCCGTTCTTGCATCGCTGGCATTGGGCGCCGGCAAGGCGAGGGGCACGATCGGCCCGGATCAGGAAAAGGAGTTGGTGCGCCATCTCGCCGAGATGCCGCGCATCATGAGCCGTGTGCTCAACGCTATCCAGCCGCAGATGGAAACCCTGTCGCGCGAGCTGTCGAAGTGCAAGGACGTGCTCTATCTCGGCCGCGGCACCAGCTATCCGCTCGCCATGGAAGGCGCGCTGAAGCTCAAGGAAATCTCGTATATCCACGCCGAAGGATATGCGGCCGGCGAATTGAAGCACGGCCCGATCGCGCTGATCGACGAGAACATGCCCGTCATCGTCATCGCGCCCTATGACCGCTTCTTCGAAAAGACCGTGTCGAACATGCAGGAAGTGGCAGCCCGCGGCGGCCGCATCATCTTCATCACCGATGAAGCGGGTGCCGCCCACTCCAAGCTGCCGACCATGGCGACGATCGTTCTTCCCAATGTCGACGAGATCATCGCACCGATGATCTTCTCGCTGCCGATCCAGCTTCTCGCCTATCACACGGCGGTCTTCATGGGCACCGATGTGGATCAGCCGCGCAACCTCGCCAAGTCGGTCACGGTCGAGTGAGGCCGTCCGACCGAGGCTTGTGCGGCGCGGCGAATTCTGGCAGTTTTTGGCACGGAAAGCACGGGGGCACTGATTTCCGATCGCAGCTAAACTCAACGGAGTTCGTCGGCATACGATGACGGAAAAACTGCCCCGATTGTCGGTCGCATCGCGCATCAGAAACAACTTTCTGGCGGGCATCATCATCTGCGCGCCGATCGCCATCACGCTGTGGCTAACATGGTCGGTGGTGCGCTGGGCCGATAGCTGGGTGAAACCCTACCTTCCGGCGCGCTACGATCCCGACAACTACTTGAATTTCGCCGTTCCGGGCTCCGGCCTGCTGATCGGCCTGATCATCATCACCGTCATCGGCTTTCTCGGCAAGAACCTGATCGGCCAGCAGATCGTGATGTTCAGCGAGTCCCTCGTGCGCCGCGTGCCGTTGGTCCGTGTCATCTACAAGAGCGTCAAGCAGATCTTCGAGACGGTTCTCAAGGAGCGCAGCAACTCTTTCAAGAAGGTCGGGCTGATCGAGTATCCGAGCCAGGGCCTCTGGGCGATGGTCTTTATCGCGACGGATGCGAAGGGTGAGATTGCCTCGAAGTTCAACGCCATGGGCCACGATATGGTCAGCGTCTTCCTACCGCCGACCCCGGTGCCGACGGCGGGCTTCCTGATTTTTGTGCCGCGCGAAAAGATCGTGCTGCTCGACATGTCGCCGGAAGACGCCGCGAAGCTTTTGATCTCCGGCGGCCTCGTGACCCCGGAAGAACTGGCCTCGCAGATCGCCGCACCTGAACCTGAACGCAAGCCGCTGCCGGCACCGGTTGAGATGTAATCCAGCCTCAGCCGCCGGCCTTCTCCCACTTCTTCACCAATCGGTCGCGCTTCAGCTTCGACAGACGCTGCAGCCAGAAAATCCCGTCGAGCTGGTCGATTTCGTGCTGGATGCAGATGGCGAGAAAGCCTTCCGCGTCCTCCACGTGGGTGTTTCCATCGACATCCTGATAGCGGAACCGGATTGCGTTCGGCCGGATCACCTCGTCGGTCGCCCCAGGCATCGAGACGCTGCCCTCCGTATTACGGCTTGTCTCCTGTGATGCGTTGACGATCTCCGGATTGACGTAAACCCGCACTCTATCCTCGCGGCTAAGCTCGATGACGGTCACGCGCTCGAATACGCCGATATGCGCGGCGGTGATGCCGACGCCGGGCGCCGCACGCATCGTGTCGAGGAGGTCGGCGACAAGCGTGCGCAATGTGTCGTCGAAGGTTGTCACCGGGGCGCAGGGCGTTTTGAGACCGGGGTGAGGGAAGCGTAGAATGGCGCGGACGGTCACGAAAACCTCTCCTGATTTCAGATGCGCCGAAACTATCTTCCGACTGGCGAATTGTCATCCGTATGAACGGTTTAACGCTGGACGTTCCCATATCTTTCGGCTAGCACGGGTTGAATTCCGGCGTATCGAAGCGTTCTAAACTTCGAAAGAGATGCGAGGGCGGCAAAGATGACGAACGACGCAGAAGAGCTCGTCCGCACGCGTCCGGAGGACAGCGAAGCCGACCTCTACGACGAGAACGGAAACGTCCGCAGCGACTTCCTGGCGCTTGTCGGCGCGGCCATCGCCGATCGCGATACGATCTTCCTCAGACAGCACGTCGCACGCCTGCACGAATCGGAACTGGGCGATCTGCTGGAATCGATCCAGCCCGATCAGCGCTTAGCACTCGTTCGCCTGCTCGGCGACCAGTTCGACATGACGGCACTGACGGAGGTCGACGAGGCGATCCGCCGCGAGATCGTCGACCAGATGCCGAACGAGCAGATCGCAGCCGCGATCGGCGAGCTCGATTCGGACGACGCCGTCTACATTCTGGAAGATCTCGACCAGGAAGACCGCGATGAGATCCTGGCGCAGCTGCCGTTCACCGAGCGCGTTCGCCTGCGCCGGGCGCTCGATTATCCGGAGAGCTCCGCCGGTCGCCGCATGCAGACGGAGTTCGTCGCCGTGCCGCCGTTCTGGACGGTCGGCCAGACGATCGACTACATGCGCGACGAGGAGAATCTGCCGGATTCCTTCTCGCAGATCTTCGTCATCGACCCGACGTTCAAGCTGCTCGGCGCAATCGATCTCGACAAGATCCTGCGCACCAAGCGGCAGAACAAGATCGAAACGATCATGCGCGAGACCAACCACCCGATCCCGGCCGAGATGGACCAGGAAGAGGCGGCTCAGCTTTTCGAGCAATACGACCTTCTCTCCGCCGCCGTCGTCGACGAGAACGACCGGTTGGTCGGCGTGCTCACCATCGACGACGTCGTCGACGTCATCCACGAAGAGGCCGACGAGGACATCAAGCGCCTCGGCGGTGTCGGCGACGAAGAACTGTCGGATAACGTCTTCTCGACGGTCAAGTCGCGCTTCCTGTGGCTGGTGATCAATCTCGGTACCGCGCTGCTTTCAGCTAGCGTCATCGGTCTGTTCGACGGCTCGATCGAGAAGATGATCGCGCTCGCCGTGCTGATGCCGATCGTCGCCTCCATGGGCGGCAATGCCGGTACGCAGACCATGACCGTGACCGTGCGCGCGCTCGCGACCGGCGATCTCGACATCTACAATGCCGGCCGCGTCATCCGAAGAGAAGTGGCGGTCGGTCTGGCCAATGGCGCCATGTTCTCGGTGATCATGGGCACCATCGCCGCGACTTGGTTTCATGACTACCAGCTCGGCTTCGTCATCGGTTCGGCGATGATCATCAATCTCTTCGCAGCCGCCGTCGCCGGCATTCTTTTGCCGTTGTTGCTGGATAAGGTTGGCGCCGATCCCGCCATCGCCTCGTCGGTTTTCGTGACCACGGTCACCGATTGCACCGGCTTCTTCGCTTTTCTGGGGATCGCCACCTGGTGGTTTGGCATATAGACAACTCGCAACCGGGTTGCACAAATTGACTATTACGTAAAAGTCAATATTATGGGTTCCTGAATATCGAGGGATCCATGCCGGTAAGCAAATATTACAGCATCACGGAGTTGACGCGCGAATTCGGAGTTTCGACGCGCACGCTTCGATTTTATGAAGACGAAGGCCTCATTCATCCGGAGCGCCGTGGCCGCACTCGGCTGTTTCGCCCGACCGACCGGCGCCTGATCCAGGAGATCCTGCGCGGTCGTCGCATCGGCTTCACCATCGCCGAAATTCGCGAAATCATTCAGGTCTACAAGGAGCCGCCGGGCGAGCTCGGTCAGCTGAAGCTGCTGATGAAGCGCGTTGACGAGAAGCGCGAGGACCTGCGCCAGAAGCGCAAGGATATCGACGACACGCTGGCCGAACTCGACAATATCGAAGAATCCTGCCTCGGCCGCCTTGCGGAAATCGGCGTCGGCACCTGATCAGTCAACGCGCCCCTTATTGGGGCGCGGCGCTGCATTCGCTGGCAAGGCTGAGGATGCGGCCATCATCGGCCTTGACCTCGCCGGATTGAAACGGCGTGAACAGCTTCTGCTCTTGAAGCTTGTCGAGCGTGCACTGGCAGAAGCTACGGCACAGCGCTTCGCCTTCCTGCAGGCTGCAGGACGTGTTGCATTGCTGCAGGTAGGTCTGCACGGGATCGGGCTTAGCCGGCGGCACGATGTAAGCCAAAGCAAACGCAATCGAGATCAGCACCGGCTGGTGGATCAGATAAAAGGCGAGGCTGTGTCGGCCCAATCGCGCAAGCAGGCTCGATCCGGTCCCTAGACCGGCTAGCTTCTCCGGCAGCTTGGTGCGCAAAGCGATCGCAGCACTCGTCAGCCCAAGCAGGAACGGCACCATCCACGGAAACAGCGGAACATAGTCGTTGGAGCGCTGCGGCATCTCGGCGAAGCCGATCCAGGCGAGGTAGCGTGGGTCGAAGAACGGCGAGCGCAGGAGACCCGGCGATACCCACGTATCGGCAATCCAGCCGGCGACCGCCACGATGGTGACGGCGACGATAGCGGGCAGAGGCAACCGCAACAACAGTACGCCGACCACGCTCAGCACGGCGATGCAGTGCAGGATCCCGAAGAATATCCATTCTCCCGGCATGAAGAAATAAGTCGCCACGGAAATGGCCACCGACGCGGCGGCGATCATCCCGAACCGCTTCCAGAACGAGTTCCAGCGTGTCTCGGGCGTATTGGCAAGCACCAAGCTGACGCCGACGATGAACAGGAAGGTCGAGGCGATGGCGCGGGCATAGAGCTTCAGCCAGCCGGTCTCTGCGGTGCCCGGCGTGAGGTAGCCGACGAACTCCATGTCCCAGGTGAAATGATAGGTCGCCATCGCGATCAGCGCCGCGCCACGCAGCGTGTCGAGCAAGCCGATGCGCGGCGGCTTAGGCGTCGCTGTGGTCTCCGTCGCCGGAACAGTCATTCACATTCCCCCAGGTGAGTCGCTTCCGTCGGCCGACGGATTGCTGCGGGGAATAGGAGAAAGGTGGAGATTTGATGACGGCTCGCGATCCATGATCGCCAGCCGCGCCTCCGAGAAGAACTGCCGACGCGTCAAAACGACGATGACGATGGCGGTCGTCAGCATGAAGACGTAGGGGTTAATGAACCAGCCGAGATAGCCGATCGACAGGAAGATCGCCCTGAGCCCCTCGTTGAAATGACCACCGGCGATGATGTTCATGCGGATGACACGCTCAGCGGCCCGCTCGGCCGCCAGAACGTCGTTTTCCGTGTCGCGCATCATCGGGATACCGCCAAACAGGATGGTGCAGTAGTTGAACAGGCGATAGGACCAGCCGAACTTGAAGAAGGCATAGCCGAATAGCGCGGCCAAGCCGCCGACCTTCATCTCGAACACCGCGTGGCCGCTATGGAGGACCAGCGGCAGATCGGCGAACACAGCATCCACCTTCTCCGTCGCGCCAAGCAGCGCGAAGCAGCTGCCGACGGCGAAGATCGAGGTGGAGGCGAAGAAGGCCGTGCCATTCTGTAGGCCGGCCATGATCTGCGTATCGATCATCTTCAGGTCGCGGCGCAGAGAATTGTAGATCCACTCGCGCCGCCGTTCGATCATCGCATGCGTAAGGCTGGTGCGGCCGAAGAGGCTTGCGCTGCGCAACAGTCGCGCATAACCGAACCACATGAGTGCGAAGAAGCACAGGGCGATGTAATCTGGTGTCGTCATCATTATATTGATTCAGTCCCTCTCCACGCGCCCACTCTATAGATAGAAGCGCTGACCGCAACAACGGGCGGACATGGAACCTTTCATAGGATGATGTCGCACGCGTGAAATGCTATGTCGGGGAACCGAACGGATCGCAGGCTGCGCTGGCGTAGCCTGAATCAGTAAAATCTCAACAGGACGCACACATGTTCCTTTCTGTTTTCGACGTATTCAAGATTGGCGTCGGCCCTTCCAGTTCCCACACGATGGGGCCGATGACGGCGGCGAACCGCTTTCTCGATCTGATTCTGTCGGATGAATGGCCGCGCCCGTCTTCGGGTGCCAATGTCGCGGCGATCAAGGTCAGCCTACACGGCTCGCTCGCCCACACCGGCATCGGCCACGGGACGGGCAGGGCCGTCATTCTCGGCCTGATGGGTGAGCAACCAGATAGCGTCGATCCCGACCAGATGGACGGCATCATCGACAAGGTCGAGCGCTCCGGCCGCATCACGCCATCAGGACACCCGGCCTATCAGTTCCAGCCGAAGACCGATCTGGTATTCGACAAGAAGCAGCCGCTTCCGGGCCACGCCAACGGCATGTCCTTCTCGGCCTTCGACAAGGACGGCCGGATGCTCGTGCGCCGCATCTACTATTCCGTCGGCGGCGGCTTCGTCGTCACAGATACGGAACTGGAGACCATGCGCGCCAAGAAGAAGATGCCGTCGGATGGCGTCAAGGTGCCGTATCCCTTCTCTACCGCCAAGCAGATGCTCGATATGGCGGCGCGCTCAGGCGTCTCGATCGCGCAGATGAAGCGTGCCAACGAGGAAAGTCAGCGGAGCCGCGAGGAACTCGACGAAGGCCTCGACCGGATCTGGGAAGCGATGCGCTCCTGCATCGAGCGCGGCCTCAAGGTCGACGGCATCATGCCGGGTGGCCTCAATGTCCGCCGTCGCGCCCGTTCCATTCATGACAAGCTGCAGGAAGAGTGGCGCAGCAACCGTATCAATCCGCTGCTCGCCAACGACTGGCTGAGCGTCTACGCCATGGCGGTCAACGAGGAGAACGCGGCTGGCGGCCGCGTGGTCACCGCGCCGACCAATGGCGCCGCAGGCGTCATCCCGGCAACGATCCGCTATTACGAGCATTTCCACGATGATTGGGACCAGAACGGCATCCGCGACTACCTGCTGACGGCAGCGGCCGTCGGCGGCATCATCAAGCACAACGCCTCGATCTCGGGCGCCGAGGTCGGCTGTCAGGGCGAAGTCGGCTCGGCTGCCGCAATGGCCGCCGCGGGCCTCGCCGCCGTGATGGGCGGCACGCCTGAGCAGATCGAGAACGCGGCCGAAATCGCGCTGGAACACCATCTCGGCATGAGCTGCGATCCCGTCGCCGGTCTCGTCCAGGTTCCCTGCATCGAGCGCAACGCGCTGGGCGCGGTGAAAGCTGTGACCGCCGCGTCGCTCGCGATCAAGGGCGACGGCCGCCACTTCGTGCCGCTCGACGCCTGTATCGAGACCATGCGCCAGACCGGCTACGACATGAGCGAGAAGTACAAGGAAACCTCGACCGGCGGCCTCGCGGTCAACGTCGTGGAGTGTTGATAGGCCGGGCCGGCTACCGCGGTCTGGAAGGCGTATCACACTGTGATTGGAAAACCGGCGGCTAGAGGCCGCCGGTGCGTTCAAGCCGCTTGACGCTGCCGCGCAAAAGGATTTGAACGGCGGTATGGCATTGCATCTTATCAAACTCTGCGTCGGCGCCGACTCGATCGACGACCTGCGCGAATGGGTGGCCGAACGCTCTTTGAGGGCGATCGCCGCCGGCATGGAACCGCACTCCGTCCACACGACCCGAATGGTCCCGAAGCGCGTTGAAGAGTTGCTCGACGGCGGCTCGCTGTATTGGGTGATCAAGGGCCAGGTTCAGGCGCGGCAGAAGCTGCTCGATATCCAGAGCTTTACCGATGGCGAGGGCATTGGCCGCTGCCATCTGGTGCTTGGCCCCGAGGTCATCGAAACGGCGGTCCAGCCGAAACGTGCCTTTCAGGGGTGGCGCTATTATCCGGAAGAGGATCGCCCGCGTGATCTCGATACGCTCGGCGACGGCGTCGCCGAGATGCCCGCGGACCTGCGCCGCGAGCTCTCCGAACTCGGCCTTCTCTGACGCGACGCATCACGTCAGAGAAAGACCTGTTCGTTTCGGCTCAGCGGAGCCGCATCGTCACCGGCGCCCGGCCTTCCGGGTTGGTGACGTGAAGATGGATACTGGCTTCGGGCTGCGAGTAACGCCAGGCGCGTGCGCCATGCGACAAGAGCAGATTGATCAGGTCCTTGGTCTTGGCCGTCTTCGCCTTCGGCCGCGGCATGCCAATCTCGGCAAGACGCATCGCCGCTTCGTGAAGCGGATGCAGGACCGAGCGCGGATTCTTGCCAGTCAACCGACCTTCGGCCGGAAATTCCGGAACATTCTCGTTGATCGCCATAATTATCCCCGTACGCAATACAAATCAGGTCTAGGAAGGCCGGCCCTGTCGCGAACACCGATCAAGGCCGAATTCCGGGCCGCCGCCTGAACACCATAGGCGGCGGTGGTCTTCATCACTGGGCGGAGGCCCAGCACTTCACGCCGGCACGCTTCAGCGAGTTGCAGGCGTTGACGGCTTGCTTCTGGTCGTCGAAGCCACCGAAGCGTGCGCGATAGCTGCCGGCATAGGCGACGGCGAAGGGCTTCGCGGAACGCAGTGCCTTGCCGCCCTTGTTCTTGGCGCCGTCGAGCAGGTCCATGGCTGCTTCGCGGCTGGCCGAGACGCCGATCTGTACGACCCAGCCTTCCGGCTGCGCCTGCTTGGTCGATGCGGTCGTAACGTTGTCGACCGAGGTATCACCCTGTTCCGGCGGAACGTAGGCGGTGGTCGGCGTGGGAACCGGCGCGGCAGCGGCCTGCTTGATCGGCTGCGTCTTCACCTTCGTTGGCTGCGGCATTTCCTGCAGAAGCGGATTGTCGGACTTGGACGACGACGTGCCGGCATAGGCGACCTGCGCCGAGGCAACTTCAGTGCGGCTGACCGGCAGCGGATGCGTCGGCGGCAGTTCCGCGACTTCCTGCTTGGCAACGGTCACTGGAATGACGGTTTCGGACGAAATCTTCGGTGCCTGGGCAACCAGTGCGGATCCACCGCGGGTCGAAGCCTTCGGCAGGTAGGAGGCAATCAGGTTGCGCATCTGGGTGTCGCGGGCAGGCGTGGAAGCACCGCCGAGCACGACGCCGACGATCGACTTGCCATCGACCTGAACCGAGCTCACCAGATTGAAGCCGGCAGCGCGGGTGTAACCGGTCTTGATGCCGTCAACGCCGCGCACCGAACCGACGAGGCGGTTATGGCTGCGGATGATGCGGTTGCCGAACTTGAAGCTCTGCGTGGAGAAATAGCCGTAATACTGCGGAAAATGCTGGCGCAGCGCGATGCCGAGACGGGCCTGGTCGCGCGCCGTTGTCATCTGCGCGGTGTTCGGCAGGCCGTTGGCATTGCGGTAGGTGGTGCGCGTCATGCCGAGCGCGTGTGCCTTCGCTGTCATGATCTGCGCGAAACGGTCTTCCGAACCGCCGAGCAGTTCGCCAAGCGCGGTCGAGGCGTCGTTGGCGGAAAGGGTAACGAGGCCGAGAATGGCCTGCTCGACCGAAATCGTGGCGCCCGGGCGAACGCCGAGCTTGGTGGGCGCCTGGCCGGATGCATGGGCGGAGAAGGGAACGGCGCTATCGAGACGGATGCGGCCCTGCTCGAGCGCTTCGAACGTCAGATAGAGCGTCATCATCTTGGTCAGCGAAGCCGGATACTGCAAGCGATCGGCGTTTTCGCTGTAGAGGACATTGCCGGTATTGGCGTCGACGACTATGCCGGCATACTTCGAATTGGCAGCTTCCGCGTCGGAATTGACCGTATCCAGGCCAACCAAACCGACTGCCATGGACAGCGCAACGATCGCCTTGATCAGGAAATTGCTGGAGCGGGACGGGGAAGCGGAAGAAGCTGACCTTGACACTATTTCACTCTTTGCTTGGCTTGCAGTTTAGAAGAATCGGGACCGCGCTTCGCCCGCACGATCAACCTCAATGAAGGTAGCTCTTCGGGGTTACCAATCCGTTTATGATTAATCGTTTGTTTCACCGTTTCGGACCATTCTACCTGGATGTCGCGGAACGGTTCATGAGGCGCGTTTCCACAAATTGGGCAATAGCGACATCAATATGTTCCCACTCCGCCAAATGACGGCTGGAGAAGCGGTAGAGCACACTTAAATCGCGGCCGACCTTGATGTCGCGCTGGCAATCGCCGCTGGTCGTCTGCTCGGGGCTCGCCGGCAGCAGGCATCGTACGACGTAGTCGGGACCACCCTGGCGCGGCGCCGTCAGCAGCACTTCGTCGCCATATCCGGTATCGGCCCGAAGCTTGTGGAGCGTCATGCCGTTAGCAAATGGCTGCGGGGTTGGGTCGATCAGATGCGAGTAGATCGGCTCGAACCGGCCGGACATGTCACGCGACATGGTCGCCTGCGTGACCTGCAGGAAAATCAGGTCCGGGGACTTGGCGATATCGTCGAAGCGATCGCGATTCTCGCTCGAATAACCCTGCATTTGCGGCCAAGCGAGATAGACGTCCGCGCGCTCGGTGGTGCCGCTATGTCGCTGGCTGGGGAAGCGAATCGTGTTTTCCTGGAGCTGCAGCGTGTCCTGGCCGATCGTCAGCGTCACCGGCGCGGTGCTGTCGGTATTTCCAGCAAGCGACACGCGCGCGCCAAACCATCGGCCGCCAACGCTGATGGCAACGGTGAGCACCGCCAGAAGCGCTATGGCAATGGTTGTGCGGATGAGAAAGCCAGTCGACAGGAGAGGGGATTCCTCGACCTCTGTGGAGCTCTGAATGGCCTGGCGCATGACGGCTTTCGCATATCTGACCGTCGCAGGAAAAACGTGAGCCGCCGGTGTCGCTGATCTATGGGGCGATGATCGGGCTTGCGTGGTTAATTAATCGTTAATCGGGGCGCCGAACTCATGCCGATGGCCCATAAAAAGCGAGCCGCTCCTGGGACAGCAGGAGCGGCTCTTGAGACGCCGGTCTGGACGTGCATGCGGGGACGGGACCAGGCGCCTTGCTTGCCCACCGGATTTGCTCCGGCGGATGGAATTACTTGACGCTACCGACAGCCACGGCGCGGCCGTCCTGAAGCTTGACCCAGCGGGTCGGATCGCTGGACGACTGGCGCTTCAGGTAGGTGTACTCGGTATCGGCCCAGAGCATGACCTTGTTGCGCATGTTGTCGAGAATGAAGTCGCCGCGATCGGTGCGAACGGTCAGCACGGCGTGACCATCGCCATTCGGCTGAAGCACGACAGTCATCAGCAGGTTCGACGGCGAGAAGCCGGCTTCGATCAGCATCTTGCGCTTCAGAAGCGCGTAGTCTTCGCAGTCGCCTGCGGTCTTCGGATAGGCCCAGCGTTCCTCGACGCCGTAGATTTCCATGTCGGTCATCGGCGTGATCTCCGAGTTGACCTGGTAGTTGATCTTCAGGATCGTCTTCCAGCTGTCTTCGGTCAGCACCATCGTGCCCTGGTCGCCGGCCGCGTTCTTGCAGTCCTCAGGAATTTCCTTGCAGAACTGGTAGGCGCCGATCGGCGGGCTGGTGTTGCCGAGAACGGTCATGCTCTGGTAGCCGGCCTGTCCGACGCCTGCCATCGACATGAGCATCGCAGCAGCGGCGAGGCCGCCCTTGATGAAGTTTGTTATCGTCATTTGTATGTCCCCGTTTGTGTGGAGACATTGCCAGACGTGTTTTTACTCGACGCAAAATTCAGAAGCAAAATTAAAGGCTTAGTTGATTTAAAAGCGCGTCGAATTCAACTAAAATCAACATCGAATTTTACTGAAATTCGAGGGGAATCTTTACCAAGATTGCTTCAACTTTTATCTTTCTCGAAAAGCCTCGCCGCCATCGGATGGCTCGTTTCGAGGCAAAAGATTAACGCCGACGGCCACGGCGCGATTTCGGTAATATTGCGTTCATCATGTGGCTTGGAGGGAATTGGCGTTCTGTAGGCCGCCGGAAGGCCGGATTCGCCCGTAAATGACGCGTTTTGGGCCGCTTTTTAAGGTGATGCGTCGAAAATTATTTTTGAGAAATTTCGCGAAATCTGTCGGTCGCGGCGATAATTGCGCGCGCCATGCCGTCGTTATCGGGTGCATGGGCGGCGTTTTCGACGATGATGAGCTCGCTTCCCGGCCACGCGCGCGCCAATTCCCATGCGGTGGTCAATGGCGCCTCTAGGTCGAGCCGTCCCTGAACGAGAACGCCGGGGATCGAGGCCAGCTTTCCTGCGTCCCGCAACAGCGCACCTTCCTCAAGCCACGCCGCATGGCTGAAGTAGTGGGTTACGATCCGCGCGCGGGTGAGCAGATACTCCGGATTGCGCCAGCGTCGCGGATAGCCCAAGGGATTGTTAAGCAGGATGGACGCCGCCTCCCAATCGTGCCAGTCCCGCGCCGCCTTCAACCGCACGTCGAGATCGGGCCCATTGAGCAATTCTCGATAACCCGCAAGAACGCCCTTGGCTCTCATGTCACTGGGAAGGGACGCGTTGAGCCGATTCCATTCCTCGGGAAACGGCGCGGCCATTCCCTGTGTCAGCCATTCGATTTCCGATCGCCGCGTTGTCGTCACGCCGGCGAGCACCATGGCCGCGACGCGGGCCGGATGGGTCTGCGCATAAGCGAGCGCAAGCGTGGATCCCCAGGATGTCCCGAACAGCACCCAATCAGTCACCTCAAGATGACAACGGAGTTTCTCTATGTCGTCGATCAGGTGCCAAGTCGTGTTGGTGGAAAGATCCGCCCCCATGTCAGCGGCATTGGGAAGACTGCGGCCGCAATTTCTCTGGTCGAACAGGATGATCCGATAGGCGGACGGGTCGAAATAGCGTGCCGCCGAGGGCGATGCGCCGGAGCCCGGCCCGCCATGCAGATAGAGCGCCGGCCGTCCATGCGGATTGCCGTAGCTCTCCCAATGGATCAGATGGCCGTCTCCGACATCGAGGAGGCCGTGATCGTAAGCTTCAATCTCGGGATAAAGAATCGACATTGTTCGCACCTCCTGAAGAGGCGCTTCAATCCATCAGCTTTGTGAAGCCGGGATGACGGTGATCAGAGAAATTCGCGCAGCGTATCGCGCGATTGCAGCGACAGGAACTCGATCGCGACACCTTCGACGAAGTGACGCACCACGCGGCCGCGCATGTTGCCGAGGCGAAGCGCTGTGCCGATCGCCGGGCGAACCTCGACGTCGACGGCGGCGCCGGAAAGCGACAAGTCCATGATCCGGCACATATACTGCGTACCGTCCTCGAGCGTGATTTCCGTCTGCGTCTCGCGAGGCATAAGGCGATCGTGGCGGCGATCTTCCGGCAGGCCGAGTTCGTGCTTGTTGGCAAGCCACGTCAGCTGTGCGGCAAGCTTCTCGCGCTTGCGCTCGGTGGCGTGAATGGACATGTTGAAGCCACGGCTGTCGAGCGTCTGGACATAGCCTTCGACGCGACCGAGGTGATCGATATAAGCAACGACGCGTTCGTTGACGCGCGGGCGGCCCTGGCAGGTCACATACATGTCGCCGGGCGACATATCGATGACCAGGCACTCGAATTCCTCGTAATTTGCCAGCATCAGGCGGCCCTGCATATTGATGGGCACGCGCTGGAATGCACCTTGTTCAAGGCGAGGCGCAGTTTTTTGCGTCTGAGCTTGCTGGAAAGCGTGCATCAAAGGGCTTCTTTTAAAAATAGCTTGGCGCCAAGCTTTACTCGCAATCCATTAACAGAAGGTTGTTCAGGCGAGGGTGATTTACCGCTCAGCGGTAGTGCCGAAATGGTGCATCCTGTTTCACGGGCTCATCCATCAGGCTGGACATCAGACGGCGCACCGTATCGGCGATCGACCGGCTGCCGCTGGTCGCCGCACGGGGCTCGTTCGCGCCGCTTTGCGTGCTCTCCGCCGGGTCGAGCTGCTCATGCAACAACCGGCTGCGGTCGAGCGCCAGGAACTGCAGCGGAACGACCTCCAGCCAGCTCGCGGTCGTGGCCGGCGCTATCGCACCGAGCAGCTTGTCGCATTCCCCCTCGGCATTGCGCAGCGGCAGAAGAATGATCTCGAAGGCGGCGCGATGGCCGGCAGTGCTGTATCCTGTGGCGTTCAGCAAGGCCGGGATCCCGTGCTCCATGACGCCGACAGCCGTCTTCTCGATGTCCTCGTGACCGTGCGCCCAAAGCTCCGACAGACAGCTGCCGCCAAGGTCGTGGCCGAAGAGATCGCAGATACGCGTGCCGGCGAGACGGAAGGTGACGCGGCCGGCGCCTGACGTCTCGAGCATGAAGAGGCTGGAGAGAAGCTGCCTGATATCGCGTGGCTCCACCTGCGTCCGCAGGGGAGCGATCTCGCTGCCGCGTAGCTTGTTCCAGTAGTCGAAGATCTGGATGGTGGTGTTGAGGCGCATGGAACTGCCGATCTGTTTCATTTCGGTTCAAACAGCGGCCATCATGGCCACCCTGCCCCATGCCATGCGGATTTCATGCCAGATCCGGGCAGTTAAGGTTAAGGAAGGGTTTCGATTGTCTGTGGCGGCCTCTCGTGCCAGTATCTTTTCATTGCTTCCGGTATTGGAAGTTCAGCATGAATTGCTCGGGCGCGAGGTCATTCTCGGGGGACGCTCAGCAAGCCGTTCGGTAGATTGCCGGACGGCTTTTTTTTTGACCTGTCGTCCTGTAAGCCAGTGCACGCGAAGTGAACGAGGAATGCAATGGACGATACGAACGAGCCGCACCAGCCGACCGAGCCCGCCGCCAAGCCGCCGCGTCCGCCCATTTTCAATCTTCCAGGCGCCATTGTCGCAACGATCGGTCTCCTGGCGGCGATCTATGCCGTGCAGGCGATTTTCCTGACTGAAAGCGGCGTCGACACGCTGTTCTTCGATTTCGGCTTCATCCCGCTGCGCTACATCACGCCTTTGGCGGAGCAGGGCCCGCAATTGTTCTGGACGCCGCTCACCTATTCGCTGCTGCACGGTAATATCGAGCATATCCTGTTCAACGGGCTTTGGCTTATGGCGTTCGGCGCCCCGGTCGCCCGCCGCATCGGCTGGGTTCGCTACACGGTCTTCTGGGTGCTCGCCGCCGTCGCATCGGCAGCTCTTCACGCCGCGCTGAATTGGGGACAGGCCACGGTGCTGATCGGCGCCTCCGGCGTGGTGTCGGCCCTGATGGGCGCAGCCTGCCGCTTTGCGTTCCCGTCGGAGCGCCGCGTGGCGCTTCCCGCCCATCTCAATCCTCGGCTCTCGATCGCGGAAACCTTCCGCAGCCGCACCGTCGTCATGTTCATGCTCTTCTGGTTCGTCGGCAATATTTTGATCGCCGTCGGCATCCCACTGATCGGTGACACCGGCGCGCCGATCGCCTGGGACGCCCATATCGGCGGCTTTCTCTTCGGCTTCGTGCTGTTTTCGCTTTTCGACCGCCCGCCGCCCGAACTTCCCTCTATTTCAGAGGATGCGGATATATTGCAATCCTGACCGTTGAAGTGCACCATTCGAACTGATCCGCGTTGGGAGGAGAGACCGCCGCGGATGCCTGTGATCAGCTGAAGTGTCTCACTTTCGACATAGGAGGTTCAAATGTCCAATACAGTCAAAGCCATACTGGATGCCAAGGGCAGGGACGTCGTCACCGCCGGCCCCAACACGACCGTTTCCGAAGCCGCCGCGATTCTAAGCAAGAAGAAGATCGGCGCCATCGTCATCGTCGGCATGGAAAACAAGATCGCCGGGATTTTTACCGAGCGCGACGTGGTTCACGCCATCGCAAAGTCTGGCCCCGCCTGTCTTGATAGCTCGGTCGCATCGGTGATGACGGCGAAGGTCTATCGCTGCAACGAGGCAACGACCGTCAACGAACTGATGGAGCTGATGACCAGCCGGCGCTTCCGCCATGTGCCGGTCGAAACCGCTGGCAAGCTTGCCGGCATCATCTCGATCGGTGACGTGGTCAAGACCCGTATCGCCGAGGTCGAACGCGAGGCCGAGGACATCAAGGCCTATATCGCAGGCTGAATGAAGGCGCGCCGGCTTGCTCAGCTGGAGCCGGCGAACAACTCCTGCATGCGCCTCAACTCGGGAAGCCGCGCCGTGGCTTCCTGATAGCCGCGCTCGATTGCTTCGCCGGCGCGATGAAACTCCGAGAGACCGATATCGCTCAATCTCGGTTGAAGCGAGATATCCGGCGGATCGCCCGCGAGACGCGCCCGCGCGATGCGGTCCTGGATGATATTGAACGCCTGCACCATCACACCTGTCATGCCAAGCTTGGCGTAAGGCGCGTGTTCCTGCTTCTGCACTTCCGACGGCGTCAGGCTGGCGCTGTGGCGCACCACGGCCGAGCGGCCATAAATGTCGTAGTTCAGGTTGACGGCCACGACCAACGGCTGCTCGTAGGCACGGCAGACCGAGACGGGAACGGGATTGACCAGCGCGCCGTCGACCAGCGTCCGATGATTGCTGCGAACCGGCTCGAAAATGCCGGGCAGGGCATAAGACGCCCTGAGCGCCGTGATCAGCGAGCCGTTGGCGATCCAGACCTCGTGGCCGCTATTGACTTCGGCCGACACCGCGACGAACGGGCGGTCGAGATCCTCGACATTCAGCCCTTCCAGGTGTTCCTGCATGCGCTTGGTGAGCCGCATGCCGCCGAACAGGCCGCTGCCACCAATGGTCAGATCGAGTAGGCTGGCGATCCGGCGCATGGTCAGCGACCGCGCGAAACTCTCGAGCTCATCGAGCTTGCCCGCCAGATAGCAACCGCCGACCAACGCGCCGATCGACGTTCCCGCGATCATGCCGATCTCGATGCCCGCTTCGTCGAGCGCCCTGAGCACGCCGATATGCGCCCAGCCGCGCGCAGCGCCGCCACCAAGGGCAAGTGCCAGCTTCGGTTTCTTCGGTGTAGGGGCGGGGAGCTTGATGTCGGAGGGCGAGGCGATGCCAGCGTCGGAACCGACGGCTTCGGAGCCTTGACGGATCAAACTCCAGCTCACCATGGCAAACCTCCCCGTGGCACGACGCGCAGGCAAATATTAGTGCGCCGCCACCCTTTCGAATTGGTATATGGCCGCCCCTCCTGACCCAAAAAGAGACGGCATGCCGTTGTTACGGCTCTTTTCCGTAGACTTCGTGAGGATCGAACTGGCGCTCGTCGTCGGCGATTTCGAGCATCGGCTTGCCGTCTTCCAGGCTCACCGTCCGATAGAAGCAGGAACGGCGACCAGTGTGGCAGGTCGCGTCGTGACCGGCAACTTCGACCTTTAGCCAAATTGCATCCTGGTCGCAGTCGGTGCGGATTTCCTTGACCGTCTGGATGTTGCCCGAGGTTTCGCCCTTCAGCCAGAGCTTGCCGCGCGAGCGGCTGAAATAGTGGGCCTGGCCGGTCTGGATGGTCAGCGCCAATGCCTTGGCGTTCATATGCGCCACCATGAGCAGTTCGCCGTCATGGGCATCCGTCACGATAGCGGTGATCAGGCCGCGGTCATCGAACCGCGGCGTGAAATCACCGGCATCCTCGAGCTCGGACTTGTCTTCGGACGGCGCATTGAAGGCAAATGGCATCATCGCGGCTTTCTGAAATGAAGCCGGTCAGCGGCTCCGCACCATGGAAATAAACCGGGCTTGATCAGCCGGCTCAGTTTTAAATGTGCCGGTGAAGGTTGTCGTCAATGTGGTCGAGCCCTGTTTCTGAACGCCGCGCATTGCCATGCACATATGTTCGGCTTCGATCATCACGGCGACGCCGCGCGGAGCGAGCGTTTCGTCGATCGAACGGGCGATCTGGGCGGTCATGGTTTCCTGCGTTTGCAGGCGGCGGCCATAGATTTCAACGACGCGCGCGATCTTCGACAGGCCTAGAACCTTGCCGTCGGGCATGTAGGCCACATGCGCCTTGCCGATGATCGGAACCATGTGGTGCTCGCAATGCGAGAAGAACGGAATGTCCTTCACCAGCACCATGTCGTCATAGCCGGCGACCTCTTCGAAGGTGCGGCCAAGCACCTCTTCGGCATCCATCTCATAGCCGGCGAAAAGCTCGCGATAGGCTTTCGCGACACGCGCCGGCGTATCCAGCAAACCCTCGCGCGCAGGATCGTCGCCGGCCCAGCGGAGCAGCGTACGCACCGCGTCTTCGGCTTCCTTCTGGCTTGGGCGATTGGCGTCTGGCGTGGTCTGCGGAAAGTTCTTTACGATGGCGTCCATCTGCAACTGTCTCCTGATCCGCAATGCGGACCGTATTTCGGACTAGCCACTGGCAATCCCACTCGGGAATAGTGCACCTTTGGCAGGCTCCGGGGCTTTCAGGGCGAAATTCTGCGGCCCATCCGGCACGGTTTCCCATTCAAACTTACCCGAGGCCATTGCATTTTTATGGCCTTCGAACGACATACATATAGGAAAACGGCATCGCTATGTAAGTCTTCCAGCGCGACACGGTGTGTTTTTGTTTGTGCTACAATAAACAATCAGCCGCCTATCCGCATGAAATATGGAGCGGAATACCCGATGGACGACATCTACAACAGTAAAATTCTCGAATTTGCCGGTAATATTCCGCTGATCGGCGCTATCGTCGATGCCGACGCCAGCGCCCAGGCGCACTCCAAGCTCTGCGGCTCGAAGGTCAGGATCTGGCTGAAGATGGACGGTGATACGGTCTCGGCCTTCGCCCACGACGTCAAGGCCTGCGCGCTCGGCCAGGCCTCGTCCTCGATCATGGCCCGGCATGTGGTCGGCGCAACGGCGCAGGAGTTGCGCCAGGCGCGCGCCGATATGCTCGCCATGCTGAAGGAAGACGGCGAGGGGCCGTCGGGGCGTTTCGAGGACATGCGTTATCTCCGGCCGGTCCGCGAGTACAAGGCCCGCCACGCCTCCACCATGCTGACCTTCGACGCCGTGGTCGATGCGATCGGGCAGGTTGAGGCCAAGCGTGCCGAGACCGTGGAAGCCTGAGCGGATCGCCATGTGCCAGTTCTGCTCGCTGAACCACGATGACGACGAGGACGAAGGCGGCGCGGCCGCTTCGCCGCGGAAGAAACCAGTTCATCACTCGCGCAATTATACCGGCCCTTTCCGCAAGACACCGGACCGCTTGTTCGGCATGGGTTTGATCCGGCTCTACCAACTGACCCTATCCGGCTTCATCGGCAATTCCTGCCGCCACATCCCGACATGCTCCGAATACGGCTACGAGGCCATTGCCCGGCACGGCCTGTGGAGCGGTGGATGGATGACGCTGTTTCGCGTCGGCCGCTGCGGCCCCGGCGGCACCAGCGGTCTCGACCGCGTGCCGGAGGTGCTGGGTGACCGTTTCCATTGGTGGACGCCGTGGCGCTATCTCGCGTTCGGCCGCAAGCCGACGTGACCGTTTACGTCGCGCTCCTCCATAGCATCGTTCTGGCGCCGGGCCGCAGGGTGATCATGTCCGACCTCCGCGACATGGCCACGTCGCTCGGCTACCGCAATCCGCGCACGCTCGTTTCAACGGGCAACATGGTCTTCGAGGCGCCATCGTCACCGATTGGAGACATGGAGGCGCGGCTGGAGCAGGCGTTCCTCACGCGCTTCGGCAAGCCGGTCGATATCCTCGTCAGAACGGCCGAGGATTGGCGCAAGATCGCCGCCGCCAATCCGTTCCCTGATGGTGATGGCAGCCAGGTGATCCTGCGCGTCATGCGAAAGCCGCTCGACCGTACCGTCATCGAGAGGCTGCAGTCCTACGCCCAGCCGAACCAGCGCCTTGCCGTCATCGGCGGCGATCTCTGGATCGATTTCGCCGGCAAGCCCAGCGAATGGAAACTGCTTTCCGCCCTGACGACCAAGCGCATGGGTGTCGGCACGCTGCGCAACTGGAACACCGTTCGCGGCCTCGCCGAAATGCTCGGTTAAACCGTCTTTTTCTTTACTGCGACGGCAAATCCCGGTATCAGGCGGCGGCGTATTCGTGATCCGAAACGCATCATTGCAACCACCCGCATTCGTTGGCGGGACTGGACAAGGAGAAGTCTAAAATGTCCCAATCCGTTTCCCTGACATTCCCCGATGGTTCCGTGCGCAGCTACGACGCTGGCGCAACCGGCAAGGATGTCGCTGAATCCATTTCCAAGTCGCTTGCCAAGAAGGCCGTCGCCATCGCGATCGACGGCACCGTGCGCGACCTTTCCGATCCCGTCGTCGACGGCACGATCGAGATCATCACCCGCACCGATCCGCGCGCGCTCGAGCTTATCCGCCACGACTCGGCCCACGTCATGGCCGAAGCCGTGCAGGAGCTCTGGCCCGGCACGCAGGTCACGATCGGCCCGGTGATCGAGAACGGATTCTATTACGACTTCGCCAAGAACGAGCCCTTCACGCCTGACGATCTGCCGAAGATCGAAAAGAAGATGAAGGAGATCATTTCGCGCAACGCTGCCTTCACCAAGCAGATCTGGTCGCGCGAGAAGGCTAAGGAAGTCTTCGCCGCCAAGGGCGAAAACTACAAGGTCGAGCTCGTCGACGCGATCCCTGAAGGACAGGATCTGAAGATCTACAATCAGGGCGAATGGTTCGACCTTTGCCGCGGCCCGCACATGGCCTCCACCGGCCAGATCGGCACGGCCTTCAAGCTGATGAAGGTTGCCGGTGCTTACTGGCGTGGCGACAGCAACAACGCGATGCTGTCGCGCATCTACGGTACGGCCTGGGCCGAGCAGGCGGATCTCGACAACTACCTGCACATGCTGGCGGAAGCCGAAAAGCGCGATCACCGCAAGCTTGGCCGCGAGATGGATCTGTTCCATTTCCAGGAAGAAGGCCCTGGCGTCGTATTCTGGCACGGCAAGGGCTGGCGGATGTTCCAGGCGCTGACCTCCTACATGCGTCGCCGCCTTGCCGGCACCTATGAAGAGGTCAACGCGCCGCAGGTTCTCGATGCCTCGCTCTGGGAGACCTCGGGTCACTGGGGCTGGTACCAGGAGAACATGTTCGCGGTGAAGTCGGCCTATGCCTTCACGCATCCGGAGGACAAGGAAGCCGACAACCGCGTTTTCGCGCTGAAGCCGATGAACTGCCCAGGTCACGTGCAGATCTTCAAGCACGGCTTGAAGTCCTATCGCGAGCTGCCGATCCGTCTGGCCGAGTTCGGCACGGTGCACCGTTACGAGGCCTCCGGCGCGCTGCACGGCCTGATGCGCGTTCGCGGCTTCACCCAGGACGACGCGCACGTCTTCTGCACGGAAGAGCAGATGGCGGCCGAATGCCTGCGCATCAATGATCTGATCCTGTCGGTCTATGAAGACTTCGGTTTCAAGGAAATCGTCGTCAAGCTCTCGACCCGTCCTGAAAAGCGCGTCGGCTCCGACGCTCTGTGGGATCGCGCCGAGGCCGTCATGACCGAAGTGCTGAAGACGATCGAGGAGCAGTCGGAAGGCCGCATCAAGACCGGCATCCTGCCGGGCGAGGGCGCGTTCTACGGTCCGAAGTTCGAATATACGCTGAAGGACGCCATCGGCCGTGAATGGCAGTGCGGCACCACGCAGGTCGACTTCAACCTGCCGGAACGCTTCGGCGCCTTCTATATCGACAGCAACTCCGAAAAGACGCAGCCGGTGATGATCCATCGCGCCATCTGCGGCTCGATGGAGCGCTTCCTCGGTATCCTGATCGAGAACTTCGCCGGCCATCTGCCGCTGTGGATGTCGCCGCTGCAGATCGTCGTCGCGACGATCACGTCGGAAGCCGACGCTTACGGCGAAGAAGTGGCCGAGGCGCTGCGCGAGGCAGGCCTCCACGTCGAGACCGACTTCCGCAACGAGAAGATCAACTACAAGGTCCGCGAACACTCGGTCACCAAGGTGCCGGTCATCATCGTTTGCGGCAAGAAAGAAGCCGAAGAGCGCACGGTCAACATCCGCCGTCTCGGCAGCCAGGAGCAGAGCTCGATGTCGCTCGATGACGCGATCGCTGCCCTGACGCACGAAGCGACGCCGCCGGATGTGCTGCGCAAGGCAGCCGCCAGAAAGGCGAAGGCCGCCTGAGGCCTTCGTGATCCCGGACTGAAAAACGAAAACGCCCGGTCAGCAATGACCGGGCGTTTTGCATTGACAGCGATGTAGATGCGTCAGTCGGAATCGACGCCGCCTGATGCGGCGCCGCTCTGCAGCTGCTCGAACGAAGGCAGCGGCTGCGCGGCGTGGGATTGTTCCGTCGGGGTCTGCTGCTCCGGCGGCAGCTGCTGCAATGTCGTAGCGGCCGGACCCTGGTCCGGCTGCACGTCCTTCATCAGGACCTCGACATCGGTGTTCTTGCCGGCCTCGACCTTGAACTCGCGCTGATAGATCTTGTCCTTGTTGCGCGCGACGGCGGAATACTCGCCTTCGGCAAGCACCATCGTCGGAAACGCGCTGACGCTTTCGCCGACGCTGTCGCCCGCGGCCGTCAGGATCGACCAGGCGGTATCGGCTATGGCCTCGCCGCCCTTGTCGGACACAAGCTTGAAGGTGATCTGCGCCGCCTTGTGCTGGATTGTCGCCTCGGTGAGCTTGCCCGCTTCCACCTGGATGTCGGCGCGCACCGATGCGTTGGTCTCGCCGTAATCGGAGACGACGTGATAGGTGCCGGCGTTGAGCCGCACGACGGTATTCGGCGGCACGTCAGCCATCACCAGACCGCGCTCGCCGTCATCGCGCACATCGGCGGAATAGATCGAAAAACTCAGCTGATCCGGCCGGATTTTTACGTCCGATCCGGAGACCGCGTTGAGCAACAGTCCGCCGGCCTCCAGAACCATCGTCTGCTTTTCAAGCGCGCCGTCGTCGGGAACCGAGAGCTTGCGCGTCACGCCGGCGCGGCCGAAGGAAACGTTGACGAAATAGTCCCCCGGCGCCAGTTGGAAGTCGGCCGAGCCACCTTGGGAGCTGGCGATCAGCGGTAGCTTGCCGTCGCTGCCCGCGACAGGGCTGAACACATACCAGGAGAGCCCGTCCTTGACGGCTTCGCCCGATGCCGTGAGCTTCGCCTCGAGCGCGACGGAATGCAGCTTCGCGCCCTGCGGCGTCGTGCCGGGCGCGATGAAGGCGTTCAGCTTGGGCATCTTCGTCGTGGTGTCGAGCTGCTTGAACTCCTTGAAGGCTTCCTGCGCGCCGGCGCTGGCAGGGATCAAGGCAAGGAGGGCTACGGCAACACTCCAGCGGGCGTATGGCAAAATGCCGAGCATGTGTTTTGCGAACCAATTGACAACTGAAATGACAGAGGCCACTTCAAGACCAACCGGATGGCAAATTCAAGACCCATCCCCGATACCGCGATGAAAATGAGAGTTTCTTGCCTATGAGATCTGATATCAAGCTGATCGACTACCTTGGCGTCCGCCGTTCCATCCCCGCCTTCCAGATGTCCGAGCCCGGTCCCGAAAAGCCCGAGATCGAGGAAATCCTGCGCCTTGCCTCGCGCGTGCCGGATCACGGCAAGCTCGCGCCCTGGCGTTTCATCGTCTATCGCGGCGAGGAGCGTGCCCGTATCGGCGAGGAGCTTCTGAAGCTTGCTCTGGAAAAGAAGCCCGATCTCTCCGAAGAGATGATCAAGGTCGAGCGCAGCCGCTTCACCCGCGCGCCCGTCGTCGTCGCGGTCGTCAGCAAGGCCGGCCCTCACGTCAAGGTCCCAGAATGGGAACAGCTGATGTCGGCTGGCGCCGTCTGCCTCAACATCATATTCGCGGCCAACGCCCATGGCTGGGTCGCCAATTGGCTGACCGAGTGGTTCGCCTATGACGAGCGCGCCTATCCGCTGCTGGGCGTCGAGGAAGGCGAGAAGGTCGCCGGCTTTATCCACATGGGCTCGACGACGTTTCCGCCCGTCGAGCGCCCGCGCCCCGAGCTTTCCGAGACGGTCACCTGGGTCGGCGGGGAAGGCTGATGTTCTACACGACGGATCAGAACCGGCACGGCCTTGCGCACGATCCCTTCAAGGCGATCGTGTCGCCAAGGCCGATCGGCTGGATCGGCAGCAAGGGCAGGGATGGCACGCTCAACCTCGCGCCATACTCGTTCTTCAACGCCGTGTCGGATCGTCCGAAGCTCGTGATGTTTTCATCGAGCGGCCGCAAGGACAGCTACCGGAACGCCAGCGAGACCGGCGAGTTCACCTGCAACTTCGTGAGCCGCAACCTGATCGACAAGATGAACATGTCCTCGGCGGCCGTGGCCTACGACGTCGACGAATTCGCTTTGTCCGGGTTGACGCCGAAGAAGGGCGAGCTCGTCGATGCTCCCTATGTGGCCCAAGCCTTCGCGGTTCTGGAATGCAAGGTCACCGAGATCATCGAGCCGAAGTCGCTGAATGGCGAGCCGTCGGAGAATGTCATGATCTTCGGCCAGGTCGTCGGTATCCATATCGACGAGGCGATCCTGCGCGATGGCCGCATCGACATGGGGCTGGCGAGACCGGTCGCGCGCCTGGGCTACATGGATTACAGCGAAAGCAGCGACGTGTTCGAGCTATTCCGACCCAAGGCCTGATCGTCCGTCGGTGCTGCTGAACGGTTAAAGTATATGGTGAACCAATCATAAACTTTTTGCCGTTACCGTCATCCTCAACACTTGGGGTGCGAGAGAATCGCACTTGAGGATTGGGGTTCGCGGTGATCGTAGAGGCATTTCTTCGTTGGGTTGAGACTGCCAAGGTTGGAGACCGGGCGAAGGCGGCGAGCGCGCTCGGCCGGGCCTACCTGCAGTCTGAAATGTCTCTAGACGAGCGCAAGGCGGCCGAGATGGCCATGACCTTCCTGCTCGACGACCCGTCGCCGAAGGTTCGTCTCGCCATGGCCGAAGCGATCGCCTGGTCGCCGGACGCGCCCCGCGCCATCGTCCTGTCTCTGGCTGGTGATCAGGCCGAGATCGCGTGCCATGCCATCACCTTCTCGCCGCTTCTGTCGGACGCCGATCTGGTTGATCTCGCAGCACGCGGCAGCGCCGTTACCCGCATGCTGATCGCCGCCCGCTCCAGCATTTCGCGCTCGGTCGCAGCCGCCTTGGCCGAGATTGGCGGCGCGGAAGACGTGCTGTGCCTGCTTGAAAACGAAGGCGCCGCTATTGCCCCGCAGGCGCTGAAGCGCATTGCCGAACGGCTGGGCGATGACTGTGAAGTTCGTAACCTCCTGCTCGATCGCCCGGACCTTCCGGCTGATGCCCGTCTGCTCTTGACGCAGCATGTCAGCGACGCCCTCATCAATCTGCCGCTGGCGCAGGCAGCGATCGGAACCGGTCGGCTGCAGCGCGTCGCCCGCGAGGCAACGGAAACCGCGATCGTCGCCATCGCCGGCGAGATCACGCCGCGCGAGGTTGCCGATCTGGTGGAGCATCTGCGCGTCAGCGGACGCCTGACGCCATCCTTCCTCATGCACACGCTCTGCTCCGGCAAGATCGAGTTCTTCGCCGGCGCCATCGTCAATCTGACCGGCTGCGACGAGCGGCGGGTGCGCTCTATTCTGGCGACCGGCCGCATGCATGCCGTGCGCGCGCTTTACGAATCGGCTGGCCTTGCGCGCGACATCAGCGTGATCTTCGTCGAAGCCACCTTGCTGTGGCGCGAGGCGTCGAAATCCACATCAGGCACGATGCTTGCCAATGTCTGCGGCCGGTTGCTGCAGAGCTTCCGTAGTCGCAACACCACGCATGGCGCGGTGCAGGAACTGCTGGAGATGGTCGAGAAGCTGCATGTCGCCGAGCAGCGACAGTCGGCACGCGGCTATGCCTACATGACGGCGCTCGCCGCCGCCTAGTTAATTGCTCAAACGCCTGACGACCCAGGAATAGCTTCCTGTTACGAAATGCACAGGCGTCGCGAGCGCGGATTTCATCGAATGGCCAGAGGGAAGGTGCGTGCGTACCTCTGCCGCCATTCTGGACGCGAGACCGGAAACCCCGGTCTGCGGCTTTTCCTCGGTGACGGCAGGCGCCGGTGCTGCGGCGACCACCTTGGGCTCAGGCGGCAGCGGCGGATGCGGCGGCTCACAGACGGCGATGACCGTCGGATAGCTGATGCTGGAATAATGCTTCAACTGCCGTTCGGAATCGGCATCGCACATCGCCACCGTCTCAAAGTGCTTTCCCACCGTCGCCACGTAATTGCACTGCGTGACCGAGTCGTTGCAGCCGAGGATGGTCATGGCGATGAGAACAGCTTGCATGGGGGCGCTTTCGATATTGAACCGTTCCCCTTAGACGCAGCAATTTCAACCAAATGAAGGCCGCTTTCCGGCATCCATGCGGAGCAAGATTACAATCAGGAAAGGTGACGCCGTCGATCAGCCTTCGGCGACTGGCTTGATCAGCCTTCGGCGACCCTCGGCGGTGGCGGAGCCTGCTCGTCGATCAGCACCTGCGGACCGAGATCGGGCTTTTCGGCCGTGCGAACCTCGTGCATCCATTCACGCCAGATCGCCACCAGAAGCGCCATCAGCACCGGGCCGATGAAGAGCCCCAGGAAGCCCATTGTCTTCACGCCGCCGATCAGACCGAAGAAGGTCGGCAGGAACGGCAGCTTGATCGGGCCGCCTACGAGCTTGGGGCGCAGCGTCTTGTCGACGATGAAGAGTTCGACGGTACCCCAGACGAACAGGCTGACGCCGGCAACGGGCGAGCCGCTGGCAAGCAGGTACAGCGACACCAGTGTGAACGACAGCGGCGCGCCGCCGGGGATCAGCGCCATGATGCCGGTGATGACGCCGAGCGTCACGGGCGAGGGCACGCCGGCGACCCAATAGGCGACACCGAGCACGATGCCTTCGCCGATGGCGATCAGCGTCATTCCCATCACGGTCGAGCTGATCGTGGCAGGCACCACGCGCGAGATCCGCTCCCAGCGGTTTGGCAGAATGCGCTCGCCGAGCATGTCGATCTGGCGGGAGAAATCCGCGCCGTCGCGATAGACGAAGAACAGCGCGATCAGCATGAAAAGCAGTGTCAGCAGCAGATGGAAGGCGCCACCGCCGGCGGCAAGCACCGCGCGGTAGATATTGCCGATATGCGCGCCGCTGACCGCCTGGATCAGTTCACCCATGCTGCCGGGGCTGCCGATATACTTGACCCAGAGCTCATCGAGATAGGGCCCGACAAATGGAAAGGCCGAAATCCACTGCGGCGTCGGTTCGCCAAAGCGGTTCACATGGATAAGCCAGCCGACCCATTCGCGCACTTCGCCCGTTGTGTAGGTGACGGCAAGCACGATCGGAGTGATGAGAAAGGTGACGATGAGTATGATTGCAATGGTCGCCGCGACCGTCGTATTGCCGCCGACCCTTTGCAGCAGCCGACGATAAAGCGGCCAGCTTGCAAACCCGATGACAAGCGCGGCCAGCACCGGCACGACGAAGCCGTAGAAGAAATAGACGCCTGCGGCCACGACAAGGATCAGAAGCCAGCGCGCCGCGGAGATCGAAGGGATGAGCGGCGTACGTGCGGGAGAGGATGGACCGATCCACCGCGACTCGCGCTGCATGTTGTTGTTCGGAAGGCTCACGTCGTCCTTTTCCCCCTTATTTCACCTAAGGATATGGGCCATGCATCCTTTGCACGCAAGCGCCATCACCGATTTAAGCCCGATGACGCCCCCGCCGCCGGTCCATCGGCCTGATCCGCAGGCTTCATAACCTTACATCACGCAATCATTAAGACAGAAACCCTTCGACATCCTTGTCATGGATCACGCTCGGTCTGCGCGATCGGCGATTTTCGTCGAGATCGCGCCGGTTTCGACCGATATTGGAACGAACTGGCGTCATCTGACGGAAATGTGATCCCGCAATTTTTGGCTGCCGCATGCCTGCGAAGCGTCGGTCGATCCTCATCCGCTGAACCAATCCCACTCCGAGACCTTGCGGCGATCATATGTCTCGGCTAGTTTGGATCCATGGATACAAATGAAATCATCACATCGCTTCGACGCGATATCGAAGCTGGACATCTCGGCGCCGGCACGGTTCTCAAACAGGAACATCTGGCGGAACGCTTCGGCGTCAGCCGCCAGCCCATCAGACAGGCGCTGGATAGGCTGCTGGCTTCCGGTCTTCTGGTGCGCCGCCCGGATCGCAGCCTTGCCGTGTCGGGTCTCGACGAGGAGCAGGCGCGTGAGCTCGCCGAAATTCGCTTGTCTTTGGAGACGACCGCGCTGCTGGCCTCGATCGAAGCGCTGACGGACAGCGATCTGCGCAAGGCTCGACGGCTGAACGAGGATTTGCTCGACGAAGAAGACCCGCAACAGCTCGAGGAACTAGACCTTGCGTTTCACCGCACCCTCTACGGCCGCTGCGGCAACGCGAGGCTGCTCGACATGATCGACACATACCGCCGTGAATCGCGTCGGGCGTATGCGCGGCAACCGAAAGGCTCGGAGGCCCGCCCGACGCTTTATCGCGAGCATCAGGCGATCATCGAGGCATGCGCCACGCGAGACGCCGATCTGGCGCGCCAGGCGCTTTCGCAACATCTGAAATTGACGACCGCAAGGCTTACCTGCGAAGGAGAAAAGGAATGACGACGTTTTCCGCACAGGTGGCGTGGAAGCTGGGCGAGGGCAGCTTTGTCGATGGGCGCTACAGCCGTGGCCACAACTGGACCTTCGACGGCGGCATCACGGTCCCGGCTTCCGCATCGCCGCACAATGTGCCGTTGCCCTATGCGGTCGCAGAGAATGTCGATCCGGAGGAAGCCTATGTCGCGGCGCTCTCCAGCTGCCACATGCTGTTCTATCTCTGGCTCGCCTCGAAGAAACGCATCGGTATCGACAGCTATGTCGATGATGCGATCGGCGTGATGGAGAAGGTCGATGGCCGCATGATGGTCAGCCGCGTCGAACTGCGCCCGAAGGTCGGTTACACCGGCGAAGTCCCAAGCCGTGAACTTGAGGAGCAGATGCACCACCAGGCACACGAACTCTGCTTCCTCGCCAACTCGGTAAAGACGGTGATCGAGATCAGGCTCGACTGAGCCTGATCCTAAACCTCAGATGTCGAGGTTTTCCGCGAAGGCGGCGCGGTCCTGGATGAAGCGGAAGCGGGCTTCCGGCTTCGTGCCCATGAGATCGTCGACCGCCGTGCGCGTGCCCTCGAAATCCACTTCGTCGATCAGCACGCGCAACATGGTGCGCTTGCTCGGATCCATGGTGGTTTCCTTGAGCTGGGCCGGCAGCATTTCGCCGAGACCTTTGAAGCGGCTGATCTCGACCTTCGTCTTGCCCTTGAACTCCGTCTCCATCAGCTCGGCGCGGTGACGATCGTCACGCGCATAGGCCGACTTCGCACCCTGCGTGATCTTGTAGAGCGGCGGTACGGCAAGGAAGAGGTGACCGCCACGCACGAGTTCGGGCATCTCCTGATAGAAGAAGGTGATGAGCAGCGATGCGATATGCGCGCCGTCGACATCGGCATCGGTCATGACGATGATGCGTTCGTAGCGAAGATCTTCCTCGCGATACTTCGAGCGTGTGCCGCAGCCGAGCGCCTGGACGAGGTCGGAGAGCTGCTGGTTGGCGCCAAGCTTTTCGCGGCCGGCGCTGGCGACGTTGAGGATCTTGCCGCGCAGAGGCAGGATCGCCTGGTTAGCGCGGTTGCGCGCCTGCTTGGCGGAGCCACCGGCCGAATCCCCTTCGACGATGAAAAGCTCGGCGCCCTGGGCGGTGTTTTGCGAGCAATCGGCAAGCTTGCCGGGCAGGCGCAGCTTGCGCACGGCCGTCTTGCGGTTGACTTCCTTTTCCTTGCGGCGGCGCAGGCGCTCTTCCGCGCGCTCGATCACCCAGTCGAGCAGCTTTGCCGTCTCGTTCGGGTTATCGGCGAGATAGTGGTCGAAGGGATCGCGCAGCGCGTTTTCGACAATGCGCTGGGCTTCGACAGTCGCAAGCTTGTCCTTCGTCTGACCGACGAATTCCGGTTCGCGGATGAACACCGAGAGCATGCCGACGGCTGAGATCATCACGTCGTCGGTGGTGATCTGCGCGGCGCGTTTGTTCTGTGTCAGCTCGCCATAGGCCTTGAGGCCCTTGGTCAGCGCGATGCGCAGACCGGCCTCGTGGGTGCCACCTTCAGGTGTCGGAATGGTGTTGCAATAGGAGTGAACCTGCGGATCACCGCCGTACCAGGTGATCGCCCATTCGAGCGAGCCGTGGCCGCTGGTCTTCTCCGTCTTGCCGGCGAAGATTTCGCGGGTGACGGTGAACTCCTTGCCCATCGTCGCCTGCAGATAGTCCTTCAGGCCGCCGGGGAAGTGGAAGACCGCCTTGTCGGGGATCTCGCCGCCTTCCTGCACGACACCAGGATCGCAGCTCCAGCGGATTTCGACGCCGCCGAACAGATAGGCCTTGGAGCGCGCCATGCGGAACACCCGGCCGGCATCGAACTTGGCGTGATCGCCGAAGATCTGCGGATCGGGATGGAAGCGGACGCGCGTGCCGCGGCGGTTGTGAACGTCGCCCAGCTCTTCCAGGCCACCCTGCGGAATGCCGCGCGAAAAGCGCTGGCGGTAGAGCTTGCGATTGCGCGCGACCTCGACTTCGAGAACATCCGAGAGCGCGTTGACGACCGACACGCCGACGCCATGCAGACCGCCCGATGTCTCGTAGGCCTTGCCGTCGAACTTGCCGCCGGCATGCAGTTTGGTCATGATGACTTCGAGTGTGGACTTGCCGGGAACCTGCGGGTGGTTCTCGACCGGGATACCGCGGCCGTTGTCGCTGACGGTGAGGAACCCCATCGCGTCGAGATGCACTTCGATGAAGTTGGCATGGCCCGCGACCGCTTCGTCCATCGAGTTGTCGATGACTTCGGCAAAGAGGTGGTGCAGCGCCTTCTCGTCGGTGCCGCCGATATACATGCCGGGACGCATGCGCACCGGCTCCAGGCCTTCCAGAACACGGATCGACGACGCGCCGTAGTCCTCGGACGTGGAACTCGCCGGCGGCGCCTGCCGTGGCGCGGCACTGGCGGCAGCGCTCGGCGCAGCCGAAGCGGCGACGGGCGCGGGGGCTGCCGCGGCCGGCTTTGGCGCATCCTCCTGCTTCTTGGTCAGGGGCATTCCGGAAAAGAGGTCGTTGCTATCGTCCATGGAGCCGTTCAGATCTTCATCTTGTCGTGGGGTGGCCGCTTGCGCTTGAGCCCGACCCAAAATCACCGCAATTCATGTCACGTTTGCGAGTCAGGCAGAGTCTGCCAGAAAGCACCTCGATACGCGACGCCACCTCATCGGGCGGACTTTCATTAAGAAATGATTTGCGTCCTGGGTCGCCGAATGGCAAGCGGCCAGACGCCTCAGGGAACCTTGCGCATGCGAATGTCCACAAGTCATTGCATAACTATCACAGCAATTGCGGCCTTTTTCATGGTCGCATCGACTGATCTTAGTGCTGCCGACACCTTGCCGCCCTTCAAGGACGACCTGTTTTCCAGCCAGACAACGCTTCAGACCGGCAATGGCGGCGCTTTCGACGTTATCGACTACGACGAGATGCGCGATATCAACGGTCGCGACCAGATCCCGGAAAAACGCACGCAGCAGAAATACGTCTCGCTCGGCATCCGCAAGCTCCAGAACAACGAAACGCTGTCGCTCGATGGCATCAAGCTGGACGTCGCAAGGGTAGGGCCGAGCGCTGACGCCGCCTTCACGGTGATCTTCATCCACGGTCGTGATGGCGACCGCCGCCTCGGCGTCAACGATTACACCTTCGGCGGCAACTTCAACCGGCTGAAAAACCTCGTCGCCGGCAATGGCGGCGTCTATTACGCACCTTCGGTCAAGACCTTCGACAGCGATGGCGTTACCGCTGTCGCCGGCCTCATCCGCTACGCCAGCGCCCAGTCGCCGGGCCGGCCAATCATCCTCACCTGCGCCTCCATGGGCAGTCAGATCTGCTGGGGCGCGACGCGCGACGCCGAGACGGTCAAGCGCCTCAAGGGCATGGTCATCATGAGTGGCGTCGCCGATCCCGATTTCATGAAGAGCGCCTTCTACAAGGCCAAGTTGCCGCTCTGGTTCGCCCACGGCAGCCGCGACCCGACCTACGCCGCCGCCGACCAGCAGGCGCTGTTCGAAACGCTGATCAAATCGCGCTACCCCACGCATTTCACGCTGTACCAGACCGGCAATCACGGGACGCCGATCCGTATGATCGATTGGCGCCAGACGCTGAACTGGATATTGGCCTCCTAGAATTGAGAGGGCTAGCCATAGTTTAGGCAACACGGCTGACAAATTTTAAGCATTTGCGCCGCAAAACGCCGCAATTTCCCTTACGTAAGCGTCCCAAACCTTTTCATTGCCGCATGCTTTTGCTAAGGCCCGTGCTGACGGAGAAATGGGGAAGGCCGGCATGACACCTGACGTGCGACCGCTTGTGGCGGGAAACTGGAAAATGAATGGCACGCGTGCCTCGCTGGATCAGATCAAGGCGATCGCCTCGGGTGTCCAGGGTCCTCTTTCCAACAAAGTGGAAGCGCTGATTTGCCCGCCGGCGACGCTGCTTTACGTGGCGACCGCGCTCTGCACCGACAGCCCGCTTGCGATCGGAGCGCAGGATTGCCACCAGAACCCCGAAGGCGCCCATACCGGCGATCTCTCGGCTGAAATGATCGCCGATTGCTTCGGCACCTATGTCATCGTCGGTCATTCCGAGCGCCGTACCGATCATGCCGAAACCGATCATCTGGTACGCGCCAAGGCTGAAGCCGCCGCCGCCGCCGACCTGACGGCGATCGTCTGCATCGGTGAGACCGCTGCCGAGCGCCAGGCCGGCCAGGCGCTCGATATCATCAAGCGTCAGCTGTCGGCCTCCGTGCCGGAGAACGCCACGCCGGAGACGACAGTAATTGCCTACGAGCCCGTATGGGCAATCGGCACCGGTGTGACGCCGACCGTGGAGGACGTCGAGAAGGCGCATGCCTTCATGCGCGCCGAGCTCGTCGCCCGCTTTGGCGACAACGGCCGCAAGTTCCGCATCCTCTATGGTGGCTCGGTCAAGCCGGGTAACGCCAGGGAATTGATGGGCGTCGCCAATGTCGACGGCGCGCTGATCGGCGGCGCGAGCTTGAAAGCAACCGATTTCCTCGCCATCTACGGCGCATACGAGGCGTTGCTCTCTTGAGATGCGTGTATATTCCGGGCTGAAGGGCTTGGAATAGCGGATCACCTCATGTAAAGAGCGCCAGAATTTTACTTTATGCCCGCTTCGCGCCGGCAGGACTGGACCCATGCAGACCGTATTGATTGTCATTCATCTCATGATCGTGCTGGCGCTTGTCGGCGTTGTGCTTATCCAGCGCTCCGAAGGCGGTGGCCTTGGTATCGGCGGCGGTTCGGGCTTCATGTCGGCGCGCGGCACGGCCAATGCGCTGACCCGCACGACCGCGATCCTCGCAGCACTCTTCTTCATCACCTCGCTCGGCCTGGGCGTATTGAACCGCTACGAAAGCCGTCCGACGGATATTCTGAACCGCATTCCGGCAACGAGCGGGCAGGGCAACGGCATTCTCGATTCGCTCGGCGGCCAGCAGCAGAACGGCGCCGCCGCTCCGGCTGCACCCGCGGCTCCCGCCGGCAACGGCGTTCCGACCGGCGGTGACGCACCTGCCGCGACCGCTCCGGCTGCTCCTGCAGCCACCGCACCGGCTCCCGCCGCGACCACGCCGGCTCCGGCAGCGACTGAAACTGCTCCGGCAGCACCGCAGGCCACGACGCCTGCCGCTCCGGCACCGGCGACTGCTCCCAGCGGGCAGTAAGCCGAACGACGCATAAACCGCCGGCAGGCCCCAGGGTCTGCCGGTTTTCTTTTGTCTTGAAGTCACCGACAGCGATCGCGCGGCAAGCGCGGGAAGAATGCTGTTAAATTAGAGCCCTAAAATTCAGGACATGAATTTTAGGGCTGGTGGAATCGTTTTTGAAAAGGTAAGCGGTAGCTCCCATGGCGCGATACGTATTCATCACTGGCGGCGTGGTTTCCTCTCTCGGTAAAGGAATTGCGGCCGCCGCTCTCGGAGCGTTGCTGCAGGCCCGTGGTTACCGGGTGCGGCTGCGCAAACTCGACCCCTATTTGAACGTGGATCCGGGCACTATGAGCCCGACCCAGCACGGCGAAGTCTTCGTCACCGACGATGGCGCGGAAACCGATCTCGATCTTGGCCACTACGAGCGCTTCACCGGCCGCTCGGCTACCAAGACCGACAACATCACCACCGGCCGTATCTACAAGAACATCATCGACAAGGAACGCCGCGGCGACTATCTCGGCGCGACCGTTCAGGTCATCCCGCACGTCACCAACGAGATCAAGGACTTCGTGATCGAAGGCAATGACGAGTACGACTTCGTCATCTGCGAAATCGGCGGCACCGTCGGCGATATCGAAGCGATGCCCTTCATGGAAGCCATCCGCCAGCTCGGCAACGACCTGCCGCGCGGCACGGCCGTCTACGTCCACCTGACGCTGATGCCCTATATCCCGGCAGCCGGCGAGCTGAAGACCAAGCCGACCCAGCACTCCGTCAAGGAACTGCAGGCGCTCGGTATTCACCCCGATATCCTGCTGGTTCGCGCCGATCGCGAAATCCCGGAAGCCGAGCGTCGCAAGCTCTCGCTGTTCTGTAACGTCCGCGAGAGCGCCGTCATTCAGGCGCTCGACGTCGCCAACATCTACGACGTGCCGATCGCCTACCACAAGGAAGGCCTCGACAACGAAGTCCTGGCCGCCTTCGGCATCGAGCCCGCTCCAAAGCCGCGTCTCGATTCCTGGGAAGAGGTCTGCAACCGCATCCGCACGCCCGAGGGCGAGGTCACGATCGCGATCGTCGGCAAGTACACCGGCCTCAAGGACGCCTACAAGTCGCTGATCGAAGCGCTGCACCATGGCGGCATCGCCAACCGTGTGAAGGTCAATCTCGAGTGGATCGAATCGGAAGTCTTCGAAAAAGAAGACCCGGCGCCGTATCTCGAAAAGGTCCACGGCATCCTCGTGCCCGGCGGCTTCGGCGAGCGTGGCTCGGAAGGCAAGATCCTTGCCGCCCAGTTCGCCCGCGAGCGCAACGTTCCTTACTTCGGCATCTGCTTCGGCATGCAGATGGCGGTCGTCGAAGCGGCCCGTCATCTGGCCGGCATCGAGAAGGCCTCGTCGACCGAGTTCGGCAAGACCGACGAGCCGGTGGTCGGCCTGATGACCGAATGGGTCAAGGGCAACGAGTTGCAGAAGCGCACCTCTGCCGGCGACCTCGGCGGCACCATGCGCCTCGGCGCCTACAAGGCCGCGCTCAAGAAGGACACCAAGATCGCCGAGATCTACGGCTCGACCGACATCTCCGAGCGCCACCGCCACCGCTACGAAGTCAACATCGACTACAAGGACCGTCTGGAAAACTGCGGCCTCGTCTTCTCCGGCATGTCGCCGGATGGCGTGCTGCCCGAGACCGTCGAATACCCTGACCATCCCTGGTTCATCGGCGTCCAGTACCACCCGGAACTGAAGTCCCGCCCACTCGAACCGCACCCGCTGTTCAAGAGCTTCATCGAAGCGGCAACCGAGCAGAGCCGGTTGGTCTAATCCAGCCCAAGCTTGACGAATTTCATCGTCGCTTCCATCTTGTAGAAAACAGAAGGAGGCGACGATGACGTCTGCAGTGCGCAAGAGGCAGGAAGCGCTCAAGGCGGCCGGGTTGCGGCCCATCCGAATTTGGGTGCCTGACACACGTCAGCCCGGATTTTCTGAGGAATGCCGCCGTCAATCACTGTTGATAGCAAAAGCTGATGAGACGGATGCCGATCTCGGCTCCTTTATGGACGAAGCACTTGCCGACATCGATGACGAAGAATGAGACGAGGTGATCTTGTCACCGTCTCGATGCAAGGGGACTTTGGAAAACCTCGTCCCGCGCTCATCATTCAAGCCGACCAATTCGATCTGACTTTCAACGTTACCGTGCTGCTTCTCTCCGGCACCTTGATCGATGCACCGCTCGTCCGCGTGACAGTGGCGCCGAACGCTGAGAACGGACTCAGGAAGATTTCGCAGGTCATGATCGATAAAACGATGACCGTTCGGCGTGAAAAGGTCGGCCCAACGTTCGGCAGACTTGACGGTGATACGATGCTTTCAATCAGCAGCCTTCTAGCCCTTTTTCTGGGGTTTGCCTAAGCGGCCGCTTTGGAAGCCCCATCAGCTTGCGAAAGCAGAAAGCCGCCGACATCCAACGATGCGGCGGCTCTTTCATTCACAAATCTGCCATCCGACGCCTCACGCCGCGCGTTGTCCCCGCGCAGGAACACCTGCTTCCGTCCCCTGATCGCGGATCATGCCGCGCCGGTTGAGCTTGAAGTGGTTGACCAGCTCGGCCAGCAGAGCCGCACCCGAAGCAAGCTCCGAGCTAATGCCCGTCGTGCGCTCCACCATGCCGGCGTTCTGCTGGGTCATCCGGTCGATCTGCGAGACGGCATTGTTGATCTCCGAGAGGCCGGTAGACTGCTCGGCGGCGGCGCTCGCCAGTGCGGTCATATTGGTGTCGATCGATTCGACAAAAGTCTCGATCTCGTTGAGCGCCGTTCCCGTCGCGTCGACGAGGCGAACGCCTTCGTTGACTTCCTTGCCGGAGTTTTCGATCAGGCCCTTGATCTCCTTGGCGGCCTTGGCCGAGCGCTGTGCCAGTTCGCGCACTTCCTGCGCAACGACGGCAAAGCCCTTGCCGGCTTCACCGGCGCGCGCGGCCTCGACACCTGCGTTCAGCGCCAGAAGGTTGGTCTGGAAAGCGATCTCGTCGATGACGCCGATGATCTGGCCGATCTCCTTCGACGCCGAGGCGATCCGCTGCATGGCCGTGATCGTCTCGCGCACGACGGCAGCGGAGGTCGAGGCCGAGGCGCGGGCGCTCTGTACCAGCTTGCGCGTCGCCTGTGTGTTCTCGGTCGAGGACTTGACCGTCGCCGTCACCGTTTCAAGCGCCGCAGACGTTTCCTCCAGCGAGACCGCCTGTTCCTTCGTGCGCGCGGAGAGCTGCTCGGCGGCGTCGCGCATTTCCTGGCTATTGCCGTTCAGCGCGTTGGTCTGCTGCAGGACCTTCACCAGCGTTGCCTGGAACGCGCCGATCGAAGTGTTGAAATCGCGGCGCAAGGTCTCGAATTCGCCGACGAAGGGCTCGTCGATCGTCTGGCGGATATTGCATTCGGAAAGACGGGCAAGTCCGGCGCCGAGATCGCTGACGACCTTCATCCGCTCGGTGACATCGGTCGCGAACTTCACGACCTTGAAGACGCGGCCTGACGCATCGAGGATCGGATTGTAGGACGCCTGGATATAGATCTCGCGCTCGCCCTTGGCGATCCGCTTGAACTGGTCGGCCGCGAACTCGCCAGCTGCCAGTCTCGCCCAGAAGGCCTTGTATTCGGCGGAACGGCTGTAATCCGCTTCGCAGAACATCGCGTGATGCTTGCCGACGATCTCGGACAAGGAATAGCCGAGCGTCGCCAGAAAATTCTCGTTGGCGGTGATGATGTTGCCCTCAGGCGTGAACTCGATCACGGCCTGCGCGCGCGACAGCGCTTCGAGCTTGCCCTTGTCCTCGGCCGCCTGCTTCTTGGCGGCGGTGATGTCGGTCGCGAACTTCATCACCTTGTATGGCTTGTTGCCGCGATAGATCGGATTGTACGTCGCCTCGATCCAGATCTCGCGGCCGCCCTTGGCGATGCGTCGATACTGGCGCTGGTCGAACTTGCCTTCGCCGAGACGCGCCCAGAAATCCGCATAGTCTTTCGAGTTCGCCTCGGCCGGATCGACGAACATCCGGTGATGCTTGCCGACGATCTCGCTGAGCTCGTAGCCGACCGCCTTGCAGAAATTCTCGTTGGCCGTCAGAATCTTTCCGGTGAGGTCGAATTCGATGATTGCCTGCGACTTGTTCAACGCGTCCAGCACGGCGCTGCTGGAGGAGCCGATGCTTGATAGAAATCCGACCATGGACAAACCCCGATATGCCAAGCGTGCCAAACCGCACGCCGGGCAAATCTATGGGATTTGAGTAAATATTCGCTAAATCTCTATTAGTGTTGAGTTTTTCGGATTATGCGACCTTTGGTAGAGGGCCAGTATAGATCGAGCGGGGGCGGATCAATCGGCCGTTGAGTGCCTGCTCCCGGGCATGGGCGATCCAGCCCACAGTGCGCCCGATTGCGAAGACGCCGGTAAAGGCCTGCCGCTCGAAACCAAGCGATTCGAGAAGCAACGCCGTGTAGAACTCGACATTGACGTCGAGCGGCCGATCCGGCTTCCGCTCCCTGAGGATGGCAAGTGCCACTCGCTCGACGGACGCGGCCAGCGCCATCCGTTCACGATCGACCTGGCAGGAGCGGACCAGAGGCGATAGCGCATTCTTCAGCGCGTCGGCTCTCGGATCGCGAACACGATAGATCCGGTGCCCGAACCCCATCAGCCGCTCTCCGCGATCAAGTGCTGATGTCAGCCATGCATGGGCGTTGGCGTCGGTTCCGATCGCATCCAGCATATCGAGTACAGGGCCGGGCGCGCCGCCGTGAAGCGGTCCTTTCAGAGCGCCGATGGCGGCCAGTACCGAGGATGTCAGCCCCGCCTGGGTGGAGGCGACGACACGCGAGGCAAAGGTCGAGGCGTTCAATCCATGATCCGAGATCGTCACCAGATAGGCGTCCAGCGCCGCCGTCTGCTCTGCGCTCGGCATCCTGCCGGTCAACATCCGCAATATATCCGCGGACTGCGACAGCGACGCATTCGGCGCCAACGGCCGCTGGCCGGCCTGCAGCCTAAGGATGGCGGGCAGGAATACGGCGGGCGCTGCCATCAGGCGCAGAGCCGTATCGAGATCCTGCCCATCGGCAAGGTGCGCGATCATCGCGCGCATGGCGTCGACGGGTGGCAGCGCCAGAAGCCCTTCGTCCAGATGCGTGATGTGCGAATAGAGCTCGCCCCTCGCGGCCCCGAGCAGCGACCGCAATGTTGTCGCGCTGACCGGACGCTCCATCAGTCCGTCGAGCAGCAATGCTGCGACACCCTCATATGTCTCGCCGGGAACGAGGTCGTCCAGCGAGACGCCGCGTATCACCAGGCGTCCGCGTTCACCGTCCACATCGGACAGTTGGGTTTCCGCTGCAATCACATCTTCCAAGCCGTTCTTCATTGCGTTTCTCCTTTACGCCAAGAAAGATCGGGCCTAGATAAGTTGACGTCAATCTTGATGAGATAGATCAATGTAAGGGGCTCGCATGACGTGGCTGACGGCCGAGGAAGCGTTGGAACGGCTCGGGACGAAACCGCAGACGCTCTATGCCAATGTCAGCCGCGGCCGCATCCGCGCGAAGCCCGATGCCGCTGATAGCCGCCGAAGCCTCTATCACTCCGAGGACGTCGCGCGTCTCGCCAAGCGCCATGCGGGCAGGCGAAAGGCGGAGGCGATAGCCGCCGAGACGATCGACTGGGGCGAGCCGGTCCTGCCGACCGCGATTTCGATGATCGCGTATGGCCGGCTTTACTATCGTGGCCGCGAGGCCGTCGCCTTGTCCGAACGGGCAACGTTCGAGGAGGTGGCGGCGTTGTTGTGGGAGAGCCCGGCAGCCATATGCCCGCCGATCGAGTTGCCCGCAGGCGAGCCATCAAGGATATCTGGCGCTTTCGTCTTGCTGGCGAGGAGAGCGGCGGCGGATCTGCCGGCTTTGGGCCGCGCGCGCGCCGCGTTGAAGTCGGAAGCGGGGCAGGTGCTTGCCACGGTGGCAGCCGCACTTGCTCCAAGCCAAATCGACTTGCCGCTGCACGAGCGCCTTGCACAGAGCTGGGACCGGCCGGAGGCGGCGGAACCGATCAGGCGGGCACTCGTGCTTGCCGCCGAACACGAACTCAACGTCTCCGCATTCGCGGCGCGTGTCACCGCGTCGTCGGGCGCTTCACTGGCCGCCGCCACGCTATCTGGCCTCTCGACGCTGACCGGCCCTCGCCACGGTGGTGCCTGGCAGGGCGCCGTGCGGCTGATGGAGTTGTCGCGGGAAATCGGCGCGCGCGAGGCGATCAGGACGATGTTGGCGATGGAAGGCGTGGTGCGGGCCTTTGGCCATAAGCTCTATCCTGACGGCGACCCGCGTGCCGCGGCGATCATGCGTTCGTTCGAGATGCCGAAGCTATACGCCGAGATTGCCGCTCTCGGCGCGGAACTGTTGGGCGAGCCTGCGAATATCGATTTCGCGCTCGCGGCGATGGCCGGGCACTTCGACCTGCCTGACGACGCACCACTTGTCATCTTCGCGCTTTCCCGAACCGCCGGCTGGCTCGCGCACGCCATCGAGCAGGTGATCAGTGGAACTATGATCCGCCCGCGTGCCCGCTATGTCGGACCATCGCCGGAGGCGCTTTGATGGAACGCGACATGGTCTCATCGCCTGTGTAACTGCCGCCAAGCGCATTGCGGTGCCGGGCGAGGCGGGGTTAGAGTGCGCTATTCGGTCGTGGGGCGGAAATTGCTACAGGGGGATATCATGGAGACAGTATCGTACGGTCGTCCTTGTCTGGCCACCGCCATCGCCGCGACGACTTTGCTTTGGGCGGGGCTGTGGGCTGGCTTGGCATCGGCGCAGCCAGCCGGCTGCACGCTTGAACGCGTCGCCGGCACGGCGCGCCAGATCATGCGCTGCGCCGATGGCGTGACCGTCACCGCCGAAGGCGGCGCGCGCTTCCAGCTTGTCGACAGCAATGGCGACGGTCGCCCCGATTCGGTGTCGCTGCGCAACAAGGCGGTCCTCGTTGATGTCGACAGCGCCAGGCACAGTGGCGGCTTCCAGGTGGTGACACCGCAGGCGATCGCCGCCGTGCGCGGCACGCGCTGGGCCGTCGACGTCAAGAATGGCACGACATCTGTCTTCGTCGTGCGTGGGCGTGTGGCTGTGGGCAGGCCATCGGCGGGGCCGAGGGTCGTGCTGGCGCCGGGCGAGGGCGTGGATGTGTCGCGCACCAGTGGTGCGCTCACGGTTCGGCGCTGGCCGCAGGCGCGCGCTGCGGCACTTCTCGCGCGGCTGGGCCAGTAGTCGCCCATGCAGGCCAGACGGCTTCTGATCACCATATCGCTGATCGCGGCTGCCCTTTGGGGCGGTGCGCTCGGCTATCTCCACATGCAGGGCAATGCCGGCTTTCTAGACCGAATGGAAGCGTCGCTGGCCGACCTCAGGAGCCATCTCATTGGCCCGAGCAGCGCGCCTTCGGTCGTCACCATTGTTGCGATCGATGATCAGACCGCGAGCGCCAACGGTTATCCGTTGAGCAGGGCAACGCTCGCGCGGCTGGTGGAAACCATCGGCGCGCTGAAACCAAAGGTCATCGCGCTTGATCTGCTCCTCGTCGATCCCGGGCCCCAGGACGGCGATCAGGCGCTGGCCGATGCGCTGAAGGGCGTACCAACAGTCATCGCCGCAGCCGGCGTTTTCCCGTTAAGTCTTCAAGCGGTGACATCGAGTGCCGAGGATCCGCTCGCCACCATTCCGGTGGCCGATCGGATGATGCTGCCGATCGCCCGTTTCGCCGATTCCGCGGCGATCGGCGTCGTCAATGTGTCGACCGATCAGGGCGGAACGCCGCGCTATATTCCGCTGATCTCGCGCGGCGCGCAGCGGGTCGATGCCTCGTTCCCGCTGCGCGTGGCATCGGTCGCGCTCGGCGTCAATCCGGCGTTCACGCCGGCCGCTCTTGCCCTCGGCGAACTGCGCCTTCCCACAGACATCGGCCAACGCCTGCCGCTCACCTTCTACGGGCCGCGCGGAACGATCCCCACCTTCAGCGCCGCCGATGCGCTCGCCGGCAAGATCGACGCCAAAATGGTCGAGGGCAGGGTGGTCGTGATCGGCTCGACGGTAACCGGCGGCGGCGACGTCTTTCCGACGCCGTTTGACCCGGTGCTTCCCGGTGTCGAGGTCATGTCCACGGCCATCACCCGACTGATTGCAGGCGACAATATCGTGCGCGACGGCAATGTACGCTCGTTCGATGCGCTGCTCGGCGTTGCCCTGCCGGTGCTGATCATCAGCCTGCTCGGCTGGCGCCGCAGCGCCGTGGCCTATAGCGCCATCGCGGCTGCGGTGCTGGCCTGGCTGACATTCAACATCGTCGCCTTCTCGCATGGCTATTGGTTCAGCGCCGCCCTTCCGATCGCCGCGACCCTGCCGCCGGTGCTGCTGTTCGGCGCCATGGAACTTTGGCTTGACCGCCGTCGCGCCACGCACTTCGCGGCGCAGAGCGACCTGCTGCAGCGAATCGAGGCGCCAGGCCTCGGCGAATGGTTGGCGCGCGATCCAACCTTCCTCTCACGCCCGGTGCGTCAGGAAGCCGCGGCGGTGTTCGTCGACCTGTCGGGCTTCACCGGATTGAGCGAGGCGATTGGTGCTGCGCGCGTGCAAGAGGTCCTGAGCGGCTTCTTCGAGTTGGTCGACGACGAGGCGCGCGCCCATGGCGGCGCGATCACCAGTTTCATGGGCGATGGCGCGATGATCCTCTTCGGCCTCCCGCGACCGGCTGATGACGACGCCTTGCGGGCGGCTGCCTGCGCTGTCGGGCTCGGCAATCGCCTGAGGGCCTGGCTTTCAGCAGATCCCGGGCTTTCGGGGCGCAAGATCGGCTTCAAGGTCGGCGCCCATTGCGGCACGGTCGTTGCCTCGCGTCTCGGCACCGGCACGCGCCAGCAGATCACTGCGACCGGCGATACCGTCAACGTCGCAAGCCGCCTCATGGAAGTGGCGGCAAGCCATGGTTTCGAGCTCGCGCTCAGCGCCCCCTTGATGAGTGCGGCGGGGGCGGGGGCAGCACCCAACCATCAAGGGCATATTGAAGGGCCGGTCTCAGCCAGGATCAGGGGCCGCGCCGAAAGCATCGATGTCTTCCTGTGGCGCGGACATCCGCTTTGACATTTGTCGTGTGACGCAGTAGGAACAGCCCAACTTTTCAACCGGCAAGTTCCGGACGGCGCACCGTGCGCCCGATTATTCCGAAAGACAGACAAAATGACAGAGATAAGCGGCGTCGTTCCGGCGATCGGCAAGGCGTTGGCGAAGCGCGGTTATTCCGAGCTCACCCCCGTTCAGCAATCCATGCTCGATCCGGCGCTTGCCGCATCCGACGCGCTGGTGTCGGCGCAGACCGGCTCCGGCAAGACGGTTGCCTTCGGCCTCGCCATGGCGCCGACCCTGCTTGGCGATGAAGATCGCTTCGAGCCGGCCGCCACCCCGCTGGCGCTTGTCATCGCGCCGACCCGCGAGCTTGCGCTGCAGGTCAAGCGCGAGCTGGAATGGCTTTATGAGTTGACCGGTGCCGTCATCGTCAGCTGCGTCGGCGGCATGGATATCCGCAGCGAGCGCCGTGCGCTCGAGCGTGGAGCCCACATCGTCGTCGGCACACCCGGCCGTCTCTGCGATCACATCCGCCGCCGCGCGCTCGACATCTCCGATCTGAAGGCCGTCGTGCTCGACGAAGCCGACGAAATGCTCGACCTAGGATTCCGTGAAGACCTCGAATTCATTCTCGATGCCTCCCCGGAAGATCGCCGCACGCTGATGTTCTCGGCAACCGTGCCGGCAGCGATTGCCAAGCTCGCCAAGAGCTACCAGAAGAATGCCGTGCGCATCGCCACCACGACGCAGGAGAAGCAGCACGTCGATATCGAATATCGTGCGCTGGCCGTCGCCCCGAGCGACCGCGAAAACGCGATCATCAACGTGCTCCGCTACTACGAGGCGACCAACGCCATCGTCTTCTGCTCGACCCGCGCCGCCGTCAACCATCTGACCGCCCGCTTCCATAATCGCAACTTCGACGTCGTCGCGCTCTCTGGCGAACTGACGCAGAACGAGCGCAGCCACGCGCTGCAGGCCATGCGCGATGGTCGCGCCCGCGTCTGCATCGCGACTGACGTCGCGGCCCGCGGCATCGACCTTCGTGGCCTCGATCTCGTCATCCATGCCGATCTGCCGACCAATCCGGAAACCCTGCTGCATCGCTCGGGCCGTACCGGCCGCGCCGGTCGCAAGGGCGTCAGCGCCATGATCGTGCCGCTCAACGCCCGCCGCAAGGCCGAGCGTCTGCTCGACAATGCCGGCATCGCCGCCACCTGGGCGCTGCCGCCGTCTGCCGAGGAAGTCATTGCCCGCGACGAGGAACGTCTGCTCGCCGATCCGATCTTCGAAGAGGCGCCGCGCGAGGAAGAGCAGGACATCGTCAAGCGCCTGCTGGACGCGCATGGCGCCGAGAAGCTCGCCAACGCCTTCGTCAATCTCTACCGCGCAAAGCAGTCGGCGCCGGAAGATCTGATGGAGATCAGCCTGCAGGCCGGTCCGCGCAAGCCGCGCGACAACGCCGATGGCCCGCGCGACACCAGCCCACGCGGCCCGCGCGACGATTTCGGCCCCAGCGTCTGGTTCTCTCTGTCGGTCGGCCGCAAGCAGAACGCCGAACCACGCTGGCTGATCCCGATGATCTGCCGCAACGGCAACCTCACCAAGCGTGACATCGGCGCCATCAAGATGCAGCCGGAAGAGACGTTCGTCGAGATCGCAGCCGGCAGCGCCGATGCCTTCTTGGCTGCGACCGGCCCGAACAAGACGATGGAACGCGGCATCCGCGTCAGCCGTCTCCCCGGCACGCCGGAATTCGGTCGCCAGGATTATGGCAAGTCGGATTTCAACAAGTCCGGCCCGAAGCCTTACGCTGCCAAGAAGAGCTACGACGATCGCCCGCGCGACGGCGGCTTCAAGAAGGGACCACGCAGCGATGCCGCCCCGTCCGGCGAGCGCGACAGCAAGCCGTGGAGCAAGCCCGGCAAGCCTAAGTTCGACGGTAAGCCGAAATACGAGGGCAAGCCTAAGTTCGACGGCAACGGCCCGAAGCCCAAGTTCTCCAAGAAGAAGGGCTGAGGCCCGGAAGCATGACGGCGAGGATCGCATGCGCCGCCAGTCGTTCGGATGGTCTTGATTTTCAGGGCAATGTTCGACTTGGCAGCCATGCCTTGCTGTTCCTCATATCAAGCAATCGCGAAACATGAATCTCGCGGTTGCTGATCCGGACCGGGTGACGCCATGCATGATAAGACCGAGCGCATGACATCCGTTTCCACTGACGATGGTGCCCAGCCACAGAAGCGCACGTCGTCTTTCGACGCCAGCGCCTTCATCGCCAGGAACCTGCGGCTTTTGCCCGTCCCGGGTCTCGCAAATATTCAGCTCTACACCGCCCATTCCGGCAGCCGGTTGTCACGCCTCGGCGGCACCGATCCCGACGCGCCCGCGCCTTACTGGGCCTATGGCTGGGGCGGTGGTGCGGTGCTTGCACGTTACATCGCTGAAAACCCGCACCTCTTGCACGGCCGCCGCGTGCTCGACCTCGGCACTGGGTCCGGTCTCGTCGCGATCGTCGCCTCCAAGGCAGGCGCGACATCCGTGGTCGCCGCAGACATCGACGAAAACGCCATCGCCGCCGCCCGCCTCAATGCGAGCGTCAACGGCGTCGAGATCGATCTTGTTCATACCGACCTCCTCGACGGTCCGCCGCCTGCGGTCGATATCGTTCTCGCCGGTGATCTTTTCTACGACGAAGCTTTGGCAAAACGCGCGCTGGCGTTTCTCGAAACCTGCCGCGCCGCCGGCATCGACGTCCTGATCGGCGATCCCTATCGCGTGCCGCTGCCAACGGAGAAGCTGCACTGCATTGCCGAGTATTCCGTGCCGGATTTCGGTCTGGGTCGCGAAGGAGCAGAGGTGCGCGCCGGTATTTTCAGCTTGGCCACGGTTACTGACCGCTAGCCAATTCCAGGCGCTCCAACGTCAGCCCGCCGCAGCCTGCAGGTCCAGCAGCACCCGCATGGCCTCTTCGGCGTCGGCCGTTGGGACGAATACATGGTCGTGATGATAGGCGGCGACCATGTTGCAGGAAATGTTGTGATTGGCGAGCGCGGTTGCAACGGCGGCCGTCAGCCCGACGCCCTCAAGCGATGAGAACACAGTGAGCGTGATCCGTCGCATCGGGAGAGTGTTGTCGAATCCCAGCCGCTGAGCGTCGCCGAGCGCCAGTATCAAGGACACGCCTTCGTCTTCGCGAAACCAGCCGAGCGACAAAGGCACAGCCTGCACGGCTAGTTGCTCGTCCTCGGTCATGCAAAACACATAGTCTTTGGCATCAAGGCTCGGCGTCATGCCACGCAGCATGGCCTTCGTATCGCGAACCGGCTGGGTGGTCATGATCAAGCTCTCCGGCTGTGAGTGACGATGCATGAAGTGTGGAACACGCACGCTATCCGCACAAGTCACCATAACAACAGCAATTAGTCGGCAGGTGCGCCCGGTCGAGCGTTTAGCCGAGCAGCTCCGGGCGAATCAGCATCACTTCGCACGCTTCTCCGGCCGCAAGCTCGGGCATGTGCGGCGGCCGTATGATCAGGCAGTCGGCTTCCGCGAAGATCTTCATCATCGACGAATCCTGCTTGCCGAATGGCTCGACCCGCAAAACGCCCGTTGGCGAACGCACCGCTCTTGCCCTGACGTAATCCTGCCGCTGGTCGTTCGCCTTCATGCTGATGGCAGCTTCGGCCGTAGCGCTCCGCTTGACTGGAGGTAGGGACGCGAGCTTGCGGATCAGCGGTTCGAGAAACAGCAGGCCGCAAACGAGGCTGGAAACCGGATTGCCCGGAAGACCGAGCACATGCGTATCGCCGAAACTGCCCACCATAAGCGGCTTCCCCGGTCGCATCGCGATCCGCCAGAAATCGAGCTCCATGCCCGCGGCAAGCAGCGTTGCCTGCACGAGATCGTGGTCCCCAACGGACGCGCCGCCCAGTGTCACGATCACGTCCGCCTTGGCTTCCTGTGCTCTCTCGACGGCGGCAGTGATTGCAGCCTTGTCGTCGGCAACGATACCGAGATCGAGCACCTCGGCGCCTGCCTTACGTGCGAGTGCCGCAATTCCGAACGTGCTGGAAGCGATGATCTGCGAGGGGCCGGGCTGTTGTCCTGGCGTCACCAGTTCGTCGCCGGTGGCAAGCAGCGCCACCAGAGGCTTGCGCCGGACATCGAGCGTCGCGTGGTTCATGCCAGCGGCAACGGTCAGTCGCGAGAAATCGATCACCGTGCCCGCCATCAGCACCGGCTCGCCCTCACGAAAGTCCTGCCCGTGCGGACGCACATGCTGGCCTGGCCGAACCGGAAAGGTCGTGCGGATGCCGCCTTCGGTCTTCTCAGCATCTTCCTGCAGCAACACGCTGTCGGCGCCCTCGGGAACTGGTGCGCCGGTGAAGATCCGCACGGTCTCGCCGGCGCCGATCGTGCCGTCAAAGGCGTGTCCTGCGGACGACGTCCCGATTATCAGTAGTTCGCTGCCGGGCTCAAGCGCATCCTCGCCGCGCAGCGCATAGCCGTCCATCGCCGATGAATTGAAGGGCGGCTGTGTCAGGCGCGCGGTGACATCGGTCGCGAGAACGCGTCCTTCGGCCTCGGCGAGGGAGACGGTTTCGGGCACCATAATGGGCTTTGCACGCGACAGCAGGCGTTCCTGCGCTTCGGCAACGGGAAGCATGCTCATTTCGCATGCTCCGGATGCCGGAAATCGCCCGACTTCCCGCCCGATTTCTCAAGCAGCCGGATGCCGCTGATCTCCATCGCCTTGTCGGCCGCCTTGGCCATGTCGTAGATCGTCAGGCATGCGACCGAGACGGCCGTCAGCGCTTCCATCTCGACGCCTGTCTTGCCGGTGAGCTTGGCGGTCGCGGTGACGCGCAGGCCGGGCAGGGCGCTGTCCTTGGTAATCTCGACGGAAACCTTCGTCAGCATCAGCGGATGGCAGAGCGGGATGAGATTGCTGGTCTGCTTGGCGGCCATGATGCCGGCGAGCCGCGCCGTGCCGATGACATCGCCCTTCTTGGCGTTACCCTCGAGGATCAGCCGAAGCGTCGCCGGTGCCATCTTCACATGGCCCTCAGCGGTGGCGATACGGGTGGTCTCGGCCTTGTCGCTGACATCGACCATATGCGCCTCGCCGGCCGCGTCGATATGGGTCAGGCCGGCTTTCTCGCCACTCATCTTATTCGGCCGCCAGCGATGCCTGGCCGAACAGCAGCGCCTGCGTGGCCGCCGTCACATCGTCCTTGCGCATCAGGCTCTCGCCGACGAGGAAGGTGTTGATGCCGAAAGCCTGCAGCCGCTTGCAATCCTCATGCGTGAAGATGCCGCTTTCGCCGACCAGCAGCCGGTCATCCGGCACCATCGCCGACAGTTCCTCGCTGACCGTGAGGCTGACCTCGAAGGTTCTGAGGTTGCGGTTGTTGATCCCGACCAGCGGGGACGAGAGCTTCAGCGCCCGTTCCATCTCTTCGGCGTCATGCACTTCGACGAGCACATCCATACCGAGCCCGAAGGCCTCGTCCTGCAAACGTTCTGCATCGTCGTCGGAGAGCGAGGCCATGATCAGCAGAATGCAATCGGCGCCCCAGGCACGGGCTTCCTGCACCTGATAGGTCTCGAACATGAAATCCTTGCGCAGAGCCGGCAGCTTGCAGGCTGCGCGGGCCGCCATCAGGAACTCGGGCGCGCCCTGAAAGCTCGGCGTATCCGTGAGCACGGACAGGCACGCGGCGCTGCCAAGCTCATAGGCCTTTGCCAGAGCCGGCGGATCGAAATCAGGACGGATCAGTCCCTTGGACGGGCTTGCCTTCTTGATCTCGGCGATCAGACCGAACTGGCCCGCATCACGCTTGGAGACCAGCGCCTTGTGGAAACCGCGCGGCGCGGTCTGGTCCTGCTGCATCGCCTTCAGATCCGCGAGCGAAACCTTGGCCTTCGCCGCTGCTATCTCTTCGCGCTTGTAGAGTTCGATCTTCTGCAGAATGTCGGTCATGTCGCAATCCTAGTCCAGGTCGTTGGATACGGCGACAAGTTTGTCGAGCGCACCCGCGGTGGCGCCGCTGTCGAGCGACTGGGCGGCCAGCCGCATGCCGTCGTGCAGAGTCTCAGCCTTGCCGGCGATGACGAGCGAGGCGGCGGCGTTGGCAAGCGCGATATCGCGATAGGCGTTCTTCGCACCGCTCAGCACATCGCGCAGCGCAGCCGCGTTGACCACGCCGTCGCCGCCCTTGATCGCCTGGAGCTCGACCGTATCGACGCCGAAATCGGACGGCGACAGCTCGAAGCTTTTGATCTTGCCGTTCTCGAGTGCTGCGACGCTGGTCTTGCCCGTCGTGGTGATCTCGTCAAGGCCATTGCCGTGCACGACCCAGACGCTCTCGGAACCGAGATCGCGCATGACTTCGGCGATCGGCATGACGAGCTGCGGCGAGTAGACGCCGAGCAGCTGGCGGCGAACGCCGGCCGGATTGGAGAGCGGGCCGAGAACGTTGAAGATCGTGCGCGTGCCGAGTTCGACACGCGACGGGCCGACATGGCGCATGGCCGAATGGTGCTGCTGCGCGAACATGAAGCCGACGCCGGCCTCGCGAATGCAGCGCGAGATGACCTCAGGCGTCACGTCGAGCTTGACGCCCAGCGCGGCAAGGCTGTCCGCCGCCCCGGACTTGGAACTCAAAGCGCGGTTGCCGTGCTTGGCGACCGGTACGCCGGCGCCGGCGACGATCAGAGCCGCCAGCGTCGAGATGTTGTAGGTGCCGCTGGCGTCACCGCCGGTGCCGACGATGTCGATGGCATCGGCTGGCGCTTCCACCGTCAGCATCTTCGAGCGCATGGTGGTGACGGCGCCGACGATCTCGTCGACCGTCTCGCCGCGAACGCGCAGCGCCATCAGAAAGCCGCCGATCTGCGAAGGCGTGGCCTGGCCGGACATCAGGATGTCGAAGGCCTCGCGGGCCTCCTCACGTGTCAGAGGTTCGCGGCTTGCGGCCTTCGCCAGGAGGGGCTTCAGATCGGTCATGCGTTCATCTTCCCCTTAGCGCGAGGCTGCCTGTTCGGCGAGCTGCTGGTTGATCGACACGCCATACTGCGTCTGCAGCAGGGAGACCATCTGGTCCAGGATGTCGTCACCGGCGGCGTTGGCGATCGCGTTGATCTGCTGGTCCTGGTTGGCAAGCACGTCACCGGTCGGCTCGGTGTTGACTTCCGTTACCTTCATCAGGATCTGTGTCGTCGGATCGGCGCCGATAGCGGTCGCGATCGTGTCGACCGGACCGGAGAAGGAGGCGTTGACGCCACCGGTGCCAAGAACCACGTCGTCCATGCCGCGGGTGATGCCGCTCTTGCTCTCGACCTGAATGCCGAGCGGTGCGGCGATGTCAGCGAGCGAGGTACCCTTCTGGGCCTGCTGCTTCAGCTCATCCGCCTTCTTGGCGAGCTCCGTCTTCTGCTGTTCGGCGGTCCAGTCGGCGACAGCCTTGTCGTGAACCTCGGCAAGCGGGCGGTCGCGCTCGGGCGTGACGTCGCCGAGAGCAAACCAGAGGTAACCATCCGTACCGATCGAGAGCGACGGGATGTCAGCGCCAGCTTCGGCACGGAACACCGCGCCCAGCACCTGCTGCTTCTCCGGGATGTCCTTGACCTCATTGCCAGCCTTGTCGAGGCCCGTTGCATCGACGGCGTCGATGGTCACGGCCTTGAGCTTCAGCTGCGTGGCGATCTGGTCGAGCGTCGAGCCGGCGCTGCGCAGGTCTTCGATCTGATCGTGAACGGTGATCATCTGCTGCGATGCATTGGCGACGGCGAGCTGCTTGCGCAGGTCTTCCTTGACCTCGTCGAAGCTCTTCGCGCTCTCAGGCTTGATGTTGGTGATGCGCAGGATGACCGGGCCGAAGCTGCCCTCGACGACAGGCGAGGTGCCGCCGTTGCGGGAAACCGCGAAGGCCGCGTCGGCAACGGACTGATCGGGAACCTTGTCCTTGGTGAATTCGCCGAGCATGACGTCGTTGGCGGTCTTGCCCTGGTCGGTCACCAGCTGGTCGAAGGTCGTGCCGGTCTTGAGCGCATTGGCGGCAGCGTTGGCGAGGTCCTTGTTCTGGAAGGTCAGCTGCTCGATCGTGCGGCTTTCCGGCGTACGATAGGCATCCTTGCGCTTCTCGAAGTCCTCGCGGATCTGATCATCAGTCACTGTTCCGGCGTCGGCGATGTCGGCCGGCTGCAGTTTCAGATAGGTGAACTTGCGATACTCGGGAGCGCGATAGCGCGCCTTGGCACCTTCGAACCACTTGGCGAGAACATCGTCAGCCGGCGCCTTGATCGGCTCGATATTGGCGTTCGTCAGCAGCAGATAATCGATGCCGCGGCTTTCCTGGCGGTAGAGCTTCAGCGAATCGACCAACGTCTTCGGCGGCGTGAAGCCGTTCGAGATCGCATCGACGATCTGGCTGCGAACCGCGACCTTGCTGCGCTCCTTGATATAGTCGTCCTCGCGAATGCCGGCGTTGCGCAGGCGCGAGGTAAACAACGAACGGTCGAACTGGCCGTTGACGGCCTTGAACGCCGGATCCTCACCGATCAGCTGGGCGAGACGATCCTCGGAGAGGCCGAGCCCCATGTCGGCGGCGAGCTGGTCAAGCGAAGCGCCGGCCACCAGCTGCGAGATCACCTGCTGCTCGACGCCGAAGGCGCGGGCCTGATCGGGCGTCAGGCGCATGCCGAACTGCTGGCTGAGGTTGGAGACCTGGCGCTGATAGGCGAGGCGGAACTCGTTGACGTCGACCTGCTGGTCACCGACCGTAACCACGGTCGTGCTGGTGCTGCCGGTCAGCAGGGAGTGTGACACACCCCAAATGCCGAAAGAGGCGACCAGGAGCAGCATCAGGAGCTTCGCCGCCCAGGTACGGGCAGCTCTACGCAGAAGATCGAACATCGAAACGCAAACCTCGCATTACATTCGCCCGTTCGCGGGCAAAGCATTGGACGTTCCTTAGAGCAAACGCATCAGGAATTGAAGGGTTATCGCGCGAAAACATCTGCGCTATACCAGCCGTGTTTCGCGACGCCGATCGAAGACAAAAGATGCTCTCTTGCGGAACCTTTGACGGCGCTATTTCGTTGAGCAGCATCCCGAAGAAACAGGAGCAAACAATGGCCGACATGAAAACCGCCTCCGCACAGTCCACAGCAGCGCGCGTCAAGGCGGAGATTGCAACGGATGATCTGTCCGCGCAGGTCGCCGCATTGCGGGAAGATCTGGCGCGCCTGTCCGAAAGTGTTGTCGCGCTGGGGCAGGGTGCAAAGACCGCCGTTGCAGATGAGGCCTCAGTTTTGACCGAACGCGTCCGCGACAAGGTCCGTGCAGAGCCGATCCTCGCGATCGCGGTGACCGCCGGCGTGGCATACCTGTTTGGCCTGATGAGCCGCCGATAGAATTTCTCGATCGAGATGGAAAGGGCCGGGCTGTGGAGCTCGGCCCTTTTTGCATTCGCTTTTCGGCGCGCCAGGTCGGCAAACGGGCCGCTCGCGAAAACTGTGCTTTGGTTGGCCGATCGTCTTGCCCATACGTCCGTCATGAGGCGGGAAATCACGGAAATGTGAAATACAACTAGCGGGGGATTTTTATCCAATTACTCGACACATTGTGGAGTGATTGGGAGTGGCGCACGGCTTGATGGGCGCAGGTCGCCCGTATGATGATCCATTTTGGTTGGAGCGTTGTTCTGGCATCGCTTTATGGTTTAGGTAAAATCAACCTTTAGAAGAATTTAGAAAAATACATAAAGTCAAAATATCTTTGAATATAAATGTGGAAATCTGGTGTCTATATGATCTGATCTGCGTCAAATAATACTAACCCAAACTTTGATGGCGGGATTGCTGTTATTGGTTTGTTTTGGCGACCTCGAAGTATGTTTCATCATTTTCAATGATATATCGCCAACTATCGAACATATTTATCACCCCTGTGATGGCGCTTTCGGTAGGGTTGTATGGCTGATCGCTTTAGGCGAGTGTCGTTGAAAAACCTCATCCGTCGGCAAAATTTAGGTTTTGATCAGCAATCTCTTGCTCAACCTGCAATCTATGTCATGGTACAGCCTTGGACATGAGGGGTAACAGAGATGATCAATCTTCAGTCAGCTCGCAGTGACACCAACCACGACCAGCGTTTGCTCGATTGCCGCGCCGACGTGGAACCGGCGCTCCACCAGATTATCCGTGAAGCGCAGAAGAACGGCTGGGCGGCGGCCGAGGTGGCCATGGCGATTGCCGATGCCGCCGATGATTACATTCTTCTGCTGGCAAACCGCAAAACCACCGCGCACTGATCGCCTTTTCCTTCGCTCATCCGACGTCTTAGCTCGTGCTCCCGCTTCATAATGCGAGAACACGGCGCGAAGACGCGGCCGGGCTGGTTGACGGTGCCGACGAAGCAGCTTAAAGCCTTCGAAACCTGATTTGGTGACACCCAAGCTGCGCGCTTTTGCTGCCGGGCCATCAGATTGGTGCGCTGGATGGGTGGCCGAGTGGTTTAAGGCAACGGTCTTGAAAACCGTCGTGCGGGGAACCGTACCGTGGGTTCGAATCCCACCCCATCCGCCATTTTCGGCAAATTATCGAACTAAACCGGCTGAGCCCACTACGGACAGATATTCGCTGTGCGCCGCTCTTCAGGTGGCCGTCAGCCTCAGCGATCAAACTCCCTGCGTACTTCGATCATTGAGGTTTGCAGTGAAGAGTTTTTTTGCCAATCGTGGAAAGATGTTGCGATCCGTTGCCGCTGGTGTGCTGCTCGCCGGCGCGCTGTTTGGCGGCTATATCGGTTATCTGCAGCTGAGCGGAAACTTCCATCGCGTGGTCAGGGACCAGCTGTACCGGTCAGCGCAGCTGTCCCCGGCGCAGCTGGAGAAGCATGTTCGCGACCACGGTATCAAGACGATCATCAATCTGCGCGGCGAGAACGTGAATGCGCAGTGGTACAATGCGGAGATCGAGACGGCGCAACAGCTTGGCGTCGAACATATCGACTTTGCCATGTCGTCTGGAACCGTACTTACGCCGGAGCGCGCCGATGAGCTCGTTGCGATCATGAAGGCCGCGCCCAAGCCGATCCTTATCCATTGCCAGAGCGGCGCCGACCGCACCGGCTTGGTATCGGTGATCTATAGCCAGCAGATCGCCGGCGTCAGAGAGGATGTCGCCGAGCGCCAGCTTTCCGTTCGCTACGGCCACGTCGCCATCCCGCACATTTCATCCGTCTATGCGATGGACGTCAGCTGGGACCGTCTGGAAACACATTATGGCATCAAAGGCTGAGGCGCGAATAGCTGTGGGCTGAGACGCGCTTTCAGGCTTGTGTCAGAAAAGGCAGGCATCCCGTCAACGATAGGCGGGATTTGGCCATCGTTTTCCGATGGGGTCCCGCGGCATGTATTGCGGAGACACCGAATTGAACGACAGTAAATCCCGAGGCGCGTCGCGCTTCTTTCGACCTGAAATCGGAAGCGTGACGCTCTGCCTGTTGACGACCGCCTATCTGCTGATCGTCACAAACCGCACGTTCTGGTCGAAGGCATTTGGATATTTTGCCGCGGATCGTTTCGGTTTCACGATCTTCGTGATCGGCATCGCGGCGGCAAGCATGGGTGTTGTCACCTTCTTTTCCGCGAAATACATCACCAAGCCCTTCCTGATCTTCATCGTGATCGCGGCATCGGCCGCCTCCTGGTTCACGGATTCCTTCGGCGTGATTGTCGACAAGGAGATGATCCGCAATGCAGCTGTGTCGACCGGCGCCGAAGCCGGGCACCTGGTTACGCCTCGCTTTGCCATGCACATACTGCTGACGGGCATCATTCCGTCGCTGCTGATCCTCTGGGTTCGTATTCGTCACCGGCCTATTCTAAAGAAGCTCGCGCACAACACTGCGGTCATCCTGGCATGCGCTGCAGTCTTCGCAGCGATTGGAATTGGCGACTATCGCACCTTCGCCGGCGTCGGGCGCGCTCACAAGGATCTGCTCGACACGCTCAATCCCTTCGTTCCGATCACCAGTGCTCTTCGCTTCGCGATCTCCTCCGGCCAGGATGCAAACATCGTCGCCCAGCCGCTGGGCACGGACGCACATCGCGTCAACACCGCCGGCACGACGAAGCCGCGTGTGCTGATTGTCGTCGCAGGCGAGACGGCGCGCGCGCAGGACTTTTCGCTCGGCGGTTATGAGCGCGACACCAATCCGGAGCTGGCCAAGCAGAACGTCGTCTATTTCCCCAACACCAGCAGCTGCGGAACCGCCACAGCCATCTCGATCCCATGCCTGTTCTCGGTCTACCCGAGAGCGGCCTATACGCATCGAAAGGCACTCGAGACGGAGAACGTTCTCGACGTCCTCGGCCATGCCAACGTGTCTGTCTCCTGGCTCGACAATGATACCGGCAGCTACCATGTCACCGACCGGGTACCGTATCAGTTCCTTCCCGACACCGCCGATCCCCGTTTCTGCAAGGATGGCGAATGCCTGGATGCGATCCTGCTCGACAAGATGGATGCGTGGCTGGACCAGGTGCAAGGCGATAGCGTGCTTGTGCTGCACCAGCTCGGCAGCCACGGCCCGGCATATTACGCTCGCTACCCGGAAGAATACCGTCGCTTCCAGCCGGATTGCCGCGCCAACGACTTCGGAAGCTGCTCGCCGGAGGAAATCCGCAACGCCTACGACAACACCATCCTTTATACGGATCACATCGTGTCGGCGGTTATCGACAAGATGAAGCAGCGCGCGGACAAGATGGCGGCGTCCGTCGTCTACTTTTCCGACCACGGTGAATCCCTTGGCGAGAATGGTCTTTATCTGCACGGCACGCCTTATGTCGTTGCTCCCATCCAGCAAACCCATGTGCCCTTCGTCGTCTGGCTGTCCGATGATCTGCAGGCCTCGGCCGGCTATGACACGGCGTGCCTTGCCGCAAACGCCAACAAGCCGACCTCGCACGACAATGTCTTCCATAGCGTGCTCGGTCTGATGGATGTCTCCACGAAGGTCTACGATCCGGCGCTTGATGTCTTCTCCGGCTGCCGCAAGGCCGCTGCGCACGTCGCCAGCGCGAAGGTGTCTGCAGGCGTGAACTGATAGCAGATATGAAATAGGGGAGGCCGGGGCGCCCGCTCCGGCCTCTTTTGTTGCGAAAATAATGTAGCCGGCTATCATCCGATGATCGTCAAGCGTTGCGGGACGCAGCGTGAGTAGAGTCCGCTGTCGCAATATTGTCATTCTCGCTTCAGGCTAGTGTCAGCAGCCCCCAGCATAGAGTGTATCTCTCGATTGTTTCTTGGAGATACTCTTGCGCGCACTGAAACGACTTCGCATTCCACGTGCGGCTAAGGTTGCTGGCGGCCTTGTTCTTTTCGCTGGTCTGACCCTCGGTGGATACGCCGGCTATCTCCAATTGACCGGAAATTTTCATACTGTCATAGCCGGGCAACTTTATCGCTCCGCCCAGCCGTCGCCGTCACAGCTCGAGCGCTATATCCGCGACAACGGCATCAAGACCGTCATCAACCTGCGCGGCAATTCCGGATACGCGAAGTGGTGGTCGGAGGAGGTCGCGGTATCGGAGCGGCTGGGCGTCGAACATGTCGATTTCCCGATGTCCGCTTCGAAGATTCTTACCGCCGAAAAGGCCGATCGCCTCGTTGTCATCATGCGCGACGCGCCGAAGCCTATCCTGATCCATTGCCTCTCCGGCGCCGACCGGACGGGGCTGGCCTCGGTGCTCTACAGCCAGCAGATCGCCAATGTCACGGAGGACGTCGCCGAGCGTCAGCTGTCCTTCGCCTTCGGTCATGTCGGCATCCCGCATCTGTCATCCGCCTATGCGATGGATCGAAGCTGGAGCAATTTCGAAAAGCGCCACGGGCTCGATAAGGCTGAGCAGGCTCTACCGGTCCGCGACGCTCAGCTCGAGAGCGATCCGGTCAACGGCGGCGCTGGTTAGGCGTCGAAGGGCAAGCAGCTATGAATGTCCTGCTGGTCGAAGATAACGCGGTGCTCGGCGATGCCGTCTGTGACCACGTCAACGCCCACGGACATTCGGTCGAATGGTGCCTGACGCTTGCGGATGCGACGCGCGCTGCCGACAGCGGCGAGTATGGCCTCGTCCTGCTCGATCTGCGCCTTCCCGATGGAAATGGCCTGTCGCTGCTTCGCCGGTTGCGTGGCCGCAGCAACAATGTGCCGATCATCATTCTGACCGCACACGATCAGGTATCCGACCAGATCGAGGGCTTCAACTGTGGTGCCACGGATTATCTGGTCAAGCCGTTCGGCCTGCCGGACCTCGACCGCCGTATGCAAGCAGTGACCGTGCTCAACGCGCCAATTAGAGCCTTTCCTCAAGCGCCTTTGCTAGGCATGCAGCCGGCGAACACGTCGAGTTTCGGGTCGTAGGCGCTCGTGGTGACGTTCATCATTCCCAGGACGCTGTGAAAGAGGTTGTCGTGAGAGGTCGGCTGTGCGCGCCGCCGCGCCACGCATTCCATGTCCACGCCCATCGATTTCCGGAAGTCCGGGTCGAGCCACACGAGAAACGGCACATGCGTCTGTTCGTCAGGCGCGAAGATGTAGGGCGTCCCGTGCAGATAGAGACCGTTTTCGCCGAGCGATTCGCCGTGGTCGGACATGTAGATCATCCCGGCCGCAATCTTGTCGCTGCGGGCCTTCAGCTTGTCGATGATGCCGGACAGGAAGTGATCTGTGTAGAGAATGGTGTTGTCGTAGGCGTTGACGATGTCGGCATCCTTGCAATTGCCAAGCTCGGCCGTCTGGCATTCGGGCGTGAATTTCCGAAACGCCTGCGGATATCGCAAATAGTAGGCCGGTCCGTGGCTTCCCATTTGGTGAAGAACCAGCACACTGTCCTTCTTCACATTGGCCAGCCATTCGTCGAACTTGTCGAGAAAGATACCGTCCTGGCATTCGCCGTCGCTGCAGTAGCGAGCGTCGGTGGACTTTGCGAGGTCGATATAGGTGATCCGATCGGCGACGCCCTTGCTGCCCGTGTTGTTGTCGAACCATGCCGTGTCGATCCCTGCATGGGCGAGCACATCCATCAGCCCCTCGTTGGCGAGGCCCTTGGCGTGATCGAAATTGTCCCGCGTGAACTGGGAAAACATGCAGGGGATCGACGTTGCTGTCGCCGTGCCGCAACTCGTGGCATTCGGGAAATAGATAATGTCCTGCTTCTCAAGTTCCGGATTGGTGTCGCGATGATAGCCGCCGAGCGAGAAGTTCATCGCGCGCGCGGTTTCTCCGGCGATGATGATCGTCACGCGCGGTTTGTCGGTGGTGCCCGCGGGCGTCGCGACCTTCGCATCCAGTCCAAGCGGTGCGACCACCAGCCTGGCCTCCTCTCCCGTCTGGACGAAGTACTTCGCGGTGCTGACGATCGGGACGATGGGGTTGAGGCTCTTCAACATATCGCGATGCTGCCGAATGGCCGCCGTATAGGTTTTCGAATAGGTGAGGGCCGCAACGGCAAAGACCGCTAAACAGGCTATGACGGTCAGGCTGTTCCACATGAGCTTTTGCAGGATCGGGCGATGAACCACGCGCACCCATAGGACCAGCGCGATAGGGATAACGCCATACAACAACGCGTGCAGCAGTAGACCGGGCGTGATCAGATGTTGCGCCTCCGCCGGCGTCGTCTGCATCGCGTTGCGGATCATGTCGCTGTCGAGGATGACACCGAAGGAATCCGTGAACCACGCCGCCATCGCCGCCGCGATGATCAGGAAGATCAGCACCGGCTTGATCACATATTTCGCGGAGAGCAGCGTGATCGCGCCGATGAACAGCATGGCGATCGCGATATAGAGCGCGACAACGGCACCCGGCTCGAAGCCGAGATAGGCATGCACCTTCTTCCAGAAAGTGAAGTTGGTGAAGAAGACGAGATAAAGGCCGACGATGGCGGACAGGGTGACGCTGCCGATGCGTGGACGCGCCAGCAGGGATTTACGCACGTCGCTTTTCTCTGTCATGCCGATACTTCTCGAGGTCGCTTGCACATCGCGGCGGCTTGGCCGACCTCGTCCCGCCGCCAGCCCGTAAGTGCTGCACAACCCTGACATCAGCCTGAATTTCCAAGACAATCGTGATGGCGTCGGCGCGTGTGCGCCGACAAACGACCGGTGGTCGCGGCGTATGGCGCCGAGACGTGGTCCGCTCAAAACAGCAAGGCCCACGCAAGCAACCGGGCACACAAGTGAGCTCGAATATTTGCAAACCGGTGATAGCGCGGCGAGTCACGCCGCAGTCGATCAGGCCGGTTCAATGGAGTTGATGCCCGTGAAAACTGCCGCCGCCCAGATCCACGAATTTGAAGACTTGCACGCGATAGCGGGCAAGGCGGCGATCGTTCGCACGGTCTATGAGGGCAAGGACATTTCGCCTTATTGGGATGCGCTAATGGCGCGGGTATCCGCCGATGTCTCCGATGCGGGCGCCTTCATGGACCTCGCGATCATCCTGCAAACTCTCGGCAAGAGCCAGGAAGCCGCCATTACCCAGAAGGGCGCGCTGGAGATGAGCCGCAAGTATCATATTCGCAATGGCAGCGGCGCTGGCCTTCGCGTCCTCGTGATCGCCACCCGCGGCGACTTCATGGCCAATACGCCGATCGAATTCCTGCTCGAGAGCTCAGATGCGAATATCTTTCTCCACTATGTCGATGAGCTGACGCCGCACCTGGACGACGTGCCCGAGCATGACGTGGCCTTCGTCGCCGTCGGCGAGTCGCCCGAAAATCTGGCCGTGCTGGAAAACCTCGAGCGACTGCTGGCAAGCTGGACCGGCCCGATCGTAAACAATGCGCCGCGCCGGGTCATCGATCTGTCGCGCGAGGGCGTGGCCGGAGCCTTCCGCAACGAACCCGCCATTCTTGCTCCGTTGACGACGCGGATTGCCCGGCAGACGCTTGTTGATCTCTCAGCGGAGTTGCTCTCGATCAACTTGATCGACGGACTGACATCCTTCCCGATCATCCTTCGCCCGATCGGCACCCACGCCGGTCACGGAATGGAAAAGATCGGCTCTGCCGATGCGATTGCCGCTTATCTCACCAGCCGCCCGGAAGCCGAGTTCTACATTGCTCCGTTCGTCGACTACAGCGACGAGGACGGCAAGTTTCGCAAGCAACGCATCGCGGTCATCGATGGCAAGCCCTATGCGAGCCACCTGGCGATCTCCGATCACTGGATGGTGCACTACCTCAGCGCCGGGATGGCGGAGCATGCCGAGCGGCGGCTTGAGGAAGCGTCGTGGATGGCGAATTTCGAGGCTGATTTCGCCGTGCGGCACGCCGATGCGTTTGCAGCGCTGCACCGCCGCCTCGGCCTCGATTACTTCGCGATCGATTGCGCCGAGCTGTCGGACGGTCGCCTGCTGCTGTTTGAAGCAGACGTGGCGATGATCGTCCATTCGATGGATTCCGAGACCGTCTTTCCCTACAAGAAGCAGTCGATGGCAACCCTGTTTGCCGCATTCGAAGATGCGCTGGCCGGCCGCACGCGGGACGGTAAGCCTCTGCGAGGCCAGGCACATGGCTCCAATCAGGCAGGTGTCGTGTCGCTTGTAGAAGCGCTGTGATCGCAGCTTCGAGGACCTCCAGATCCGGAGATGACATGTTCGCTATCAGGACGATGGCCGCCCTCGTTCCTGATTACCGGCACAAGCTGGACGCGGCCAGTATCGACCACACGCTGTCGCTTCTGTTCGCGGCCGGCGGCGATAGCCGTATCTGGCCGGATGCAGCAACCGGCCGCAATCGATACGGAACCCGCACCACTGCGGCCAAGGACGAGATTTCCTTCGCGTCCACAACCGCGAGCAACGTCTCGCCGCAGGGCTTCACCGCTGCCAGCCACCAGCTGAAGCGGCTGTTCGGCGTCGATGGCGCCACCACTGTCGCCGTCGACGAATGGTTCGCAGAGATACGCAGCCGTATCGGCAGCAACATTGGATGCGGCGAGAGCGGCATCGTGCTTGCCGCATCCGGAACCGACGTGGAACTTCTCGCGCTCGGCCTGATGCTTTCGCTGTCGCCACGCCCGATCACCAACATCCTGATCGCCCCTGAGGAAACCGGCAGCGGCGTACCCCGCGCTGCCTCAGGCCGCCATTTCTCGGACGTCACGGCGCTGGGCCACGCCGTGAGAGCGGGCGAGATGCTCGCCGGCATTACCGCCGATCGCGTCGAAGTGCAGACGGTGGCGATCCGCAACGCGACGGGCCAGGCGCGAAACCCCGATGATGTCGACGCCGACGTCATATCGCTTGTCGAGGACGCGCTGAAACGCGACAGGGATGTCCTCGTCCATGTTCTGGATACCTCCAAGACGGGCCTGACCGGGGTCTCGCGACAGGCTGCCCATCACATTTCGGGGCGCGCGCCCGGACGTGTTCGCGTTCTTGTCGATGCCTGCCAGTTTCGCTGCAGCGCCGCCACGCTCGAAAGGGATATCGCCGACGGCTTTCTCGTCGCGGTCACCGGCTCAAAGTTCCTCGCCGGACCGCCCTTCGCGGGTGCGCTCGCCATACCGCCGGCACTTGTCGAGGAACTTGCTACGAAGCAGGCATTTGCGCCGGGGCTTTCCGATTACACGGCCCTCCATGATTGGCCGGCGCGTCTGCGCGGCGGTCATGATCAGCAATTCGGATCACACTTCAATCTCGGGCTGGGCCTCAGGTGGACAGCTGCGCTTGAGCAACTGGAGCCCTTGGCCGCAATCGACACCGCCGTTCAGCGTCGCATCAAGCAGGCCTTCATCGACCTTGTGCGCGCCCGCGCCGAGCATATTGAAGGCGTCTTGATCCATCCCGACGACGAAGGTGACCATATCGTCGATCGCGCCATCTTCCCCTTGACCATGACCGACGACAACAATGGCTTCGCGTCCCTTGCGCAAGCGCAGAAGATTCATCTGGCATTGCGTGAAAGCGATGTTGGACCGGTCTGCCACGTCGGGCAGGCGGTCAATCTCGGTGCCCGCACGATCCTCAGGGTCGCGGCCTCGGCGATCGATATCAACGCCGTGTCCGACAGACTGGCCGGCGGCGACACCATGGAGAATGCAATGCGGCCGATCGCCGACGATCTCGACATCCTGTTCGAGAAATGGGCCACCGTCTCAAGGGCTGATCGAGGGCCCTGATGTCACTGATTGCGAAAACGGACGCACCGGCGGGCTCGGATCTGGAGAAGTCGACGAGCCTCGACCCCACGGACTGGCAGGCGTTTCGCGAAGCAGCGCACCGCATGCTCGACGACACCATCGATCATATCGCCAATGTCAGGCAAAAACCGGTCTGGCAGCAGATGCCGTCGGATACGCGCGCCAGGTTTGCCCGTGCGCTACCGGACGATCCCCGTGCGCTCGACGATGTGCTCGACGATGTCCGTACGCATGTCTTTCCCCACGCCACCGGCAATCTGCATCCGCTGTTCATGGGCTGGGTGCATGGGGCTGGCACACCCGTCGGCATGGTCGCGGAGATGGTCGCTGCCGGCTTGAACATGAATTGCGGTGGCCGCGATCATGTCGGTATCGAGGTCGAAAAGCAGATCGCCTTATGGATGGCGCAAGTGCTTGGCTATCCCTCATCGGCAAGCGGCCTTTTCGTCACCGGCTCGTCGATGGCCAATTTCCTGGCACTGACCATCGCCCGCACCGAGGCCCTGAGCCAAAGCGTGCGGCGGGACGGATTGCGCAAGGCCGACCGACAGTTGGTCGCCTACACATCCTCGCAGGCGCATGTCTGCATCGCGCAGGCCATGGAGCTGTCCGGCATCGGCTCGGCGAACCTGAGATCTGTCGCGGTCGACGAAGCCGGCCGGATGAGCGTCGAGGCGCTGGCCGTAGCGATCGCGCAAGACCGCGCGCAGGGCTCGCTCCCGTTTCTCGTGGTCGGCACGGCGGGCACGGTGAACACCGGTGCGATCGATCCTCTCCTGGAGATATCCAAGGTCGCCGAAGCGGAAAACATCTGGTTCCACGTCGATGGGGCCATCGGCGCGCTTGCCATGCTGTCACCCGAGATGCGTCAGCTGTTTTCGGGCATCGAGCGGTCGGCGTCGATCGCGCTCGACTTCCACAAATGGGGCCACGTGCCCTATGACGCCGGCTTCCTGCTGGTTCGCGACAGCGCCGCGCACAAGCGCGCATTCGCCCAACCCGCCGCATATTTGCAACGGTCGGGCAGGGGACTTGCCGCCGGCGAGACATGGCCTTGCGATCTGGGCCCCGATCTGTCGAGAGGCTTCCGGGCGCTGAAGACCTGGATGACGATCGAAACGCTCGGAACGGAGCGGATGGGCAATGCCATCGCGCGCACCTGCGAACTCGCCCGCTATCTCGCCGCAAGTCTGGCGCGCGATCCGCGCTTCGAGGTAAAGGCCCCGGTTGGCCTCAACATCGTCTGCTTCGGCATTCGCGGTGCCGACGATGGCTTCATTCGCGATATCGTGCTTGATCTTCACGAGCAGGGACTGGCCGTCCCGTCCTGGACGACGTTGCAGGGCAAGCTTGTCGTGCGCTGCGCGATCGTCAATCACCGCACGACCAGCGAGGATATCGACGTCTTTCTCAAGACCTTGACGGATTACCTCGACCGGTCTCCGTGAGCGTGAGACGCGGCGTCGCAACAAGTGTTGCCATTCAGGCGCTGTTGTCCTCCAGACACTACGCAGCAAATGAATCAGACGAGCGGCGCTACTGAAATAGCCCTGTTACAAATGGCGGCGAATATCCCGGCCATCGCAACCCGGGGACCATTCATGCGCCGCGCATTTCGCCTCTCCACATACGCACTCGTTACCGCTGCCTGTCTCTACGCTCCGGCAAAGGCCGAGGATTTGCAGTTCTCCGCCTATGGTGGCTACCAGACGGCACCGCATAGCGGCGTGGATGTCTCCGACGGCACGCATTTCAATGCCGGCTGGGAAGGCAAGTCCTTCGGCTCGCCGCCCTATTATGGCGCGCGCGTCACTTGGTGGCTTGAGAATTTCAATCATCCCAATCTCGGCTTCTCCCTCGATTATACCCACGCCAAGGTCTATGCAGACGAAAAGACGCTGGCGACATCCGGCTGGTCGCATTTCGAATTCACCGATGGCCTGAACCTTCTGACCGCCAACGCGCTCTATCGCTTCCCGATCGAAGGCCAGCGCTGGACGCCATATATCGGCGCCGGCGTCGGCATCAACGTCCCGCATGTCGAAGTGACGCGCCCCCAGGGGACGACCTTCGATTACGAGTTCGGCGGCGTGACGTTCCAGGCTCAAGCCGGCGTGGATTTCCGCATCACCGATCGCTGGTCGACCTTCGTCGAGTACAAGGGAAATTACTCCCGCGTGAACGTGCCGATCGACAGCGGCGACAATCTCAAGACCAACATCATCACCAACGCCGTTAACGTTGGTGTCTCGTTTCACTTCTGACAGCCGATTGATAGCAGCTCAAGACCGCCATGGATGTGCCGGATCGCTTCATTAATTTAGCGATCCATTAACCATATTCATTAGAATTGTCTCTATCTCGGCGAAAGCTTTCGCAAATTCGCCGCGAAGGTCGCATGATTAAAGTCTCGTTAGGTTGATGGCGGTACGGCTTGTTTTGCCTGAATAGGCGGACTTTGAGCCATAACGGTCTTGAGCGGCGTGGGACATATGAGACGAGACTTCGGAGCGGCGGCACTTGCGACACCAGTGCGGTGGGTAGGCTTGTCGCTTATCTGTGCGACAGTGACCGCTTGCGGAACGGCACCCACGACGACGGCCAAGCGCACGCACGGCAAGGAGTATTTTGCCGAGTCGGAATATGGCGTCAAGGCAAGCCCGCGCGTGGCAAGCGGCAACAATATTCCGAAGGGCGGCGGTCGCTACATCGTCGGCAATCCCTATGTGGTGAAGGGCAAGACCTATTACCCGAAGGAAGATTTCTCCTACAACAAGGTCGGCATCGCATCCTGGTACGGCTCGGCTTTTCATGGTCGCCTGACAGCCAATGGCGAAGTCTACGACCAGATGCACATTTCCGCCGCGCATCCGACATTCCCGCTGCCGAGCTATGCGCGCGTCACCAACGTCGAAAACGGCTCATCCATCATCGTGCGCGTCAACGACCGCGGCCCTTATCACGAAGGTCGCATCATCGACCTGTCGAACAAGACCGCAGACCTGCTCGATCTCCAGCACAGCGGCACCGGCAATGTGCGCGTTCAGTATGTCGGCAAGGCTCGAATGGATGGTCACGACATGCCGTATCTGATGGCCTCCTACGTGCCGAAGGGCAGCCGTATTCCCGGCGTCTATCCGGGCGAGGGGCAGATCGCCACCGGCGTCATGGTTGCCTCCAACAGCAAGCGCATCACGCGCGACGAGATCCAGAGCTTCGGTGGCTTCACGCCGCCTGCGGCCGATAGCGTACCGGTTCCGCGCTCCGCGACCTCCTACGCCGGCTCGACCCCGAGCGCGCCTTACAATGCTGCTCCGATCCCAACGCCGCTGCGTGCGCCATCCTTCGATAATGCCGCACCCGCGTCGTTCGGCGAGATGGTCGTGCTGCCTGAGATCGGACCCTATCCCTACGAGCGCCCCTATGGCTGGCAGCAGGGATCGATGGCCATGGGCTATCAGGAAGAGGGCGTAAACACCGTGACGGTCGATCTCGCCTTCGACGCGGTCATGGTTCGCAATGACGGCTTGACCGAAGACAGCATCCTGGCATCATTCAAGCGTCAGAAGGCAGCGAAGGCTGCACTGAAGTAAGTGTTTCCGAGGTCATTCGGGACCGGATCGATGAGGGTTTCGATGCTGAAACATATGCTTCGTCTCTGTGTCTGCCTGTTGCCGCTGGCTCAGGTCGTTTCGACCAATGCCGTAGCTGCGCCCGCCGACACCAATCAGTCGTTCGTCACCAAGGCCGCACAAGCCTATATGGTCGAAGCGTCGACCGGCACGGTGCTGCTTGCCAAGAACGAACACCAGACCTTCTCGCCGGCCTCGCTTGCCAAGCTGATGACGGTGGAGCTCGTCTTCGATGCGCTGACAAGCAAGCAGATCACGCTCGATACCCAGTATCCCGTCTCCGAATTTGCCTGGCGCACCGGCGGCGCGCCGTCGCGCACCGCGACCATGTTCGCGGCGCTGAAGTCCAACGTGCGGGTCGAAGATCTCGTGCGCGGCATTGCCATCCAGGGCGCCAATGACAGCTGCATCATTCTTGCCGAAGGCATGAGCGGCGGTGAGCCGGCTTTCGCCGAAAGCATGACGCGACGCGCAAAGACGCTCGGCATGCAACACTCGCTCTTCGCCAACTCCACCGGACTTCCCGATGGCAAGAGCAAGACCACAGCTTATGACATGGTCGCGCTCGCGGAGCGCCTTCAAGAGGGATACCCGACCTATTATCCCTATTTCGCCCAACCCGATTTCGAGTGGAACAAGATCTTCCAGCGTAACCGCAACCCGCTGCTCGGCTTCGGTCTCGGCGTCGATGGGCTGGCGACCGGCTTTGCCGAAGGCGAGGGCTATTCAATCGTAGCGTCGGCCGAGCGCAACGGCCGCCGCTTGTTCATGACGCTCGGCGGCATCGCCTCCGACAAGGAGCGCACCGAGGAAGCCAAGCGTGTGCTCGAGTGGGGCCTCAGCGCCTTCGAAATCCGCCAGCTTTTCGCGGAAAACGAGGTCATCGGCACCGCGAGCGTTTACGGCGGTGCATCGCGCAGCGTCGAGCTCGTCGCCAAAAGCCCGATCAGCGTCTACATCCCCGTCAACAATCCCGACCGGCTTGCCGCCCGCATCGTCTATCACTGGCCGCTACCGGCGCCGGTCGAAGCGGACCGCGAAGTCGGCACGCTGCGACTTTTCACCGGCAGCAGGCTGCTGCGCGAAGTGCCGCTCTACACAAAGGCGGCGGTCGAGGAGGGCACTCTCAGCAGCCGCGCGGTCGATGCCGTGCTGGAACTCGGCGAAACGCTGCTGTTTTCCTGGCTCTGGGATAAGCCCGCCGAGCCCACATGATCGCCATAGTCGCGTTTCACCTTGTGACAAAGCCGAGAGATCGACGCGAAGCGGTTCCGCTCGCCGTTATCTTCGGCTAGATGTACGGACGAGGTGCCGCTGGCGCCGATTGAGTGCAGGCCAAGATCGCAGGAACATATTGTTGTCATCCGCTACCGGATTGTTCGTTACGTTTGAAGGCGGTGAGGGTGCTGGTAAGTCCACCCAGATCCGTCGGCTGGCCGATGCCTTGCGCGCCAAGGGCCATGAGGTCGTAGTCACGCGCGAGCCTGGCGGTTCGCCGGGTGCGGAGGCCGTGCGCCATGTGCTGCTCTCGGGTGCTGCCGAATCCTTTGGAACGCGCATGGAAGCGATTCTCTTCGCCGCCGCCCGCAACGATCATGTCGAGGAGATCATCCGCCCGGCCCTTGGTCAGGGCAAGGTCGTGCTCTGCGATCGCTTCATGGATTCTTCGCGCGTCTACCAGGGCGTGACGGGCAATCTGGAGCCCGATTTCATCGAGACGCTGCAACGCGTCGCGATCAACGGCGTCGTTCCCGATTGCACGCTGATGCTCGACCTGCCGGCCAAGGCCGGCCTTGAGCGCGCCAAGCGCCGAGGTGCCGCCGGCGACGTCGCGCCCGATCGCTTCGAGAAGGAAGAGATCGAAACCCACGAGAAGCGCCGCGAAGCCTTCCTCGACATAGCCTCGCGCGAGCCTGAGCGCTGCCACGTCGTCAACGCCATGCAGAGCGAGGAGGCGATCGCAGCGGAGATCGTCTCGATCGTCGGCCAGTTGCTGGCGCCTGCAGACGCCCCAAAGGTCGCCGAGCCAGCGATGAGTGCGACCGATGAGTGACGAGCACCCGAGTCTTCTCCACGGCGCGATCTGGCCGCCTGAAAACACCAAGCTCTTCGGTCATGAAGACGCCGAGGCCTTCCTCGCGCAGTCCTACCGTTCCGGCAAGGGCCACCACGCCCTGCTGATGGAAGGGCCGTCGGGGATCGGCAAGGCGACGCTGGCTTTTCGTTTCGCCAATCACGTCCTGTCGCATCCGGACCCGGAGAGCGCGCCTGAGGTCCTGGCCGATCCAGACCCGAATTCCTCCGTCAGCCGTCAGATCAACTCGGGCGCCTCGCACAACCTGCTGCATCTCGCCCGTCCGGTGGACGAGAAGACCGGCAAGGTGAAATCGGCGATCACCGTCGACGAGGTGCGCCGCGCCGGCCGTTTTTTCTCGCAGACGTCGGGCACCGGCAACTGGCGCATCGTCATCATTGATCCCGCCGACGACATGAACCGAAGCGCCGCCAACGCCATCCTGAAGATCCTCGAGGAGCCGCCGAAACGCGCGCTGTTCCTGTTGATCTCGCATGCGCCTGGCAAGCTCCTGCCCACCATCCGCTCCCGCTGCCTGCCACTTAAGCTGTCGCCACTTGGTGATAACGCGTTGCGCTCGGCTCTGGGGCATCTCGGCGTGGACGCAAATGACCCGTCGCTGCTGGCATCCGCCAATGGCAGCGTCGGTGAAGCGCTGAAGCTGGTGAACTACGGCGGTGGCGAGATCATCTCCGCCTATAACGAGGTTCTGACCCTGCAGGGACCATCGGCGCGCAAGGCGATGCACCGTCTGGCCGACGCGCTGTCTGGCAAGGAAAGCGACACGATCTTCGAGTTCTTCGTGGGCCATCTCGGCGACGACCTGATGGGCAAGGCGAAGGCAGCCGCCAAGGCGGGGCAGGTGGCCCAGGCAGAACGCCTGTCGCGCCTGCACAGCGATATCATCGAACGCCTGACGGTCTCCGACGCCTACAATCTCGACCGCAAGCAGACGATTCTGAGCATTCTCGGCGATATCAAGCAGCCCGGACCTTGATCCGGTAAGCCCCGGATCAGGAAGTCAGAAGCTTGTAAGCGACAACAGCAAGCGTTCCTGCCAGCACAAGGCGGATGGTCCGCTCATGCAGCTTCGGCGCCAAAAGGCTGCCCGCGATGATCCCAGGGATCGAGCCGACCAGCAGCGCTGCAAGCATGATCCAGTCGATCTCGCCGATCATCCAGTATCCCATGCCGCCGATCAGCGTCAGCGGCACCGCATGGACGATGTCGGAACCGACGATCTCGCGCACATCGAGCCTGGGATAAAGCACCAGCAGGATGGTGACGCCAAGCGCGCCTGCTCCGACCGACGTCAACGTGACGAGAATACCGAGCGCCAGCCCGAGCACGACGGTGAGGATGCCAAGCGTTACCGGCCGCAGCGTCCGCCGCTCGCCCGTGGAACGCTGCGCGAAGGCCAGCACCTGTTTGCGAAACACCAGCATGAAGGCCGTCATGACGAGCAGCCAGCCAAGCGCCGTCGTGATCGTATGCGCGACTTCGATGCTCTTGCGGTCGACGCCCGACAGCAGCCACAGCATGATCAGCGCCGCCGGCACGCTGCCGGCGGCAAGACAGCCGACGATCCGCCAGTTAATGCGCCCATGCATGCCGTGAACGGCGGTGCCCGCACTCTTGGTGACGGCGGCGTAGAGCAGGTCGGTGCCGACAGCGGTCGCCGGATGCACGCCGAACAAGAGAACCAGCAGGGGCGTCATCAGCGAGCCGCCGCCGACACCGGTGATGCCGACAAGCGCTCCGACGAAGAAACCCGAGAGCGAATAAAGCGGATCGAAATGGGAGAACATCAAATCGCAGGCCCTAGCCCTGCGTGAAATCGGCCTGCATGCAAAAAGCCTAAGTGGGAGCGGTAGGCGCGGGGGACGGCTGATGTCACGTTTGCGGAACCCTGTTCGATGGTTCTCTTGGGTAGAATGTGGAAAAAAACGAGTCAAGCACGCGGCGGTCACGAAGATTGCACTGCTATGTGTTGGAGGCGTCGCTTTCCAAACTTACTGTTTCGCTTCGCCGCCACATGCGCTAAGGAGCGGCATATAGATTTCGAAGAATAAGCCGCACGAGAATGGCCGCCATGACAGACAAGACACCCTTCTACATCACCACCGCGATTTCCTACCCGAACGGCAAGCCGCATATCGGCCACGCCTACGAGCTGATCGCGACGGATGCCATGGCGCGCTACCAGCGCCTCGACGGCAAGGACGTGTTCTTCCTGACCGGCACCGACGAGCACGGCCAGAAGATGCAGCAGACGGCGCGCGCCGAAGGCATCACCGCGCAGGAACTCGCCGATCGCAATTCTGGCGAATTCCAGGCGATGGCCAAGCTCCTCAACGCCTCGAACGACGACTTCATCCGCACCACGCAGGATCGTCACCACGAGACGTCGAAGAACATCTGGAACCTGATGGCCGACGCCGGCGACATCTACAAGGACAGCTATGCCGGCTGGTACTCGGTGCGCGACGAAGCCTATTACCAGGAAAACGAGACCGAGCTGCGCGCCGACGGCGTGCGCTACGGACCGCAGGGCACGCCCGTCGAATGGGTGGAAGAGGCAAGCTACTTCTTCAAGCTCTCCGAATACCAGGACAAGCTGCTGGCGCTCTACGAATCCGAGCCCGATTTCATTGGCCCGGCCGAGCGCCGCAACGAGGTGATCTCCTTCGTCAAGTCGGGGCTGAAGGATCTGTCGATCTCGCGCACGACCTTCGACTGGGGCATCAAGGTGCCGAATGATCCGGAACACGTCATGTACGTCTGGGTCGACGCGCTGACCAATTACCTGACGGCCACCGGCTACCTTGAGGACAAGAACGGCCCGCGCGCCAAGTATTGGCCGGCCGACGTCCACATTATCGGCAAGGACATCATCCGCTTCCACGCCGTCTACTGGCCTGCCTTCCTGATGTCGGCCAAGCTGCCGCTGCCCAAGCGCGTCTTCGCGCATGGCTTCGTGCTGGCCAAGGGCGGCGAGAAGATGTCGAAGTCGCTCGGCAACGTGCTCGATCCGTTCGAGCTGATCGAGCATTTCGGCCTCGACGCGATCCGCTACTTCCTGATGCGCGAAATCTCCTTCGGCCACGACGGCAATTGCAGCGAAGAGGCGATCGGCACCCGCATCAACGCCGACCTCGCCAACGGCATCGGCAATCTCGCCAGCCGCTCGCTGTCGATGATCGTCAAGAACTGCGACGGCAAGATCCCGGCCTGCGGTCCGCTGACCGACGAGGACAAGGCGATGCTGGCCGCCGCCGACGCGCTGCTCGCCTCGACGCGCGAGGACATGGAAAAGCAGCTCATCCACCGCGCGCTGACCTCGATCATCGCAGTCGTGTCCGAGACCGACCGCTATTTCGCCGGCCAGCAGCCCTGGGCGCTGAAGAAGACCGATCCTGCTCGCATGGAGACCGTGCTTTACGTCACGGCCGAAGTCGTGCGCCAGATCGCCATCCTGCTGCAGCCCTTCGTTCCGGGCTCCGCCGAAAAGATGCTCGATCTCGTCGGTGCAGCCGCCGACAAGCGCGACTTCACGGCTCTCGGTGAAGCCGGTCGCCTGGTTTCCGGCACGCCTTTGGAAGCGCCGACGCCGGTCTTCCCGCGCTACGTCGCGCCGCAGGCGTGAGGCTGAGATGCTGATCGATACCCATTGCCACCTGGATTTCGCCGACTTCGAGGAGGAGCGCGACGAGATCGTCAAGCGTGCTCACGACAGCGGCGTCAAGCAGATGGTGACGATCTCGACGCGCGTTCGCAAGCTGGACGGGTTGCTCGCGATTACCGAAAAGTATCCGTCCGTCTTCTGCTCCGTCGGCACGCATCCAAACAGTGCCGACGAAGAGCTGGATATCCAGGCCGAAGACCTGATCCGTCTGGCGAATGCGCATGAGAAGGTGGTGGCGATCGGCGAGGCGGGTCTCGACTACTTCTACGACACGCAGAAGCCCGAGGACCAGAAGACCGGTTTCCTGCGCCACATCGAGGCCGCCCGCGAAACGAAGCTGCCGCTGGTCATCCACAGCCGCAGCGCCGACGAGGACATGGCCGCGATCCTGACCGAGGAAACGGGGAAGGGCGCCTTCCCCTTCATCCTGCACTGCTTCTCGGCGGGTGCCGATCTTGCGCGCGTCGGCGTCGAGCTCGGCGGCTACATCTCGTTTTCCGGCATCCTGACCTTCCCGAAGTCGCAGGAGCTGCGCGACATCGCCGCCACCGTCCCGCACGACCGCCTGCTGGTTGAGACCGACGCGCCCTATCTCGCGCCGAAGCGCTGGCGCGGCAAGCGCAACGAGCCGTCCTATGTCGTCAACACGGCCGAAGTCTTGGCCGAGACGCTGGGCCTCAGCTATGCCGAAATGGCCGCGATCACGACGGACAACGCCTTCCGCTGCTTCTCCAAGATGCCGAGGATCTGACACGGTGGGCTACAGGCGGCGGTTCACCATTCTCGGCTGCTCGTCGTCACCAGGCGTTCCGCGCATCACCGGCGACTGGGGCGCCTGCAATCCCGACAATCCGAAGAACAGGCGCACTCGCGCCTCCTTCATGATCCAGCAATATGACGCCAACGGCGGCGTGACCACTGTCGTCATTGATACCGGACCGGATTTTCGCGAGCAGATGATCGCGGCCAAGGTCGGGCATATCGACGCCGTGATGTACACGCATCCGCACGCCGATCATATCCACGGGCTGGACGACCTGCGCGGCTACTATTTCGGTGCGCAGCAGCGCGTGCCGATCTATGCCGACGAAGCGACCATGGACCGCATCCGCCAGGGCTTCGGCTATTGCCTGGAAACGCCTCCCGGCAGCAACTATCCGCCGATCGTCGAGGCGAGGGTGATCCGCGATCTCGACACGCCTGTTCATATCACCGGCGCGGGCGGCGCGATCTCATTGCGCCCGCATGTGCAGCAGCACGGCGACATCACCTCGCTCGGCTTCCGCATCGGCGACGTCGCTTATTGCAGCGATATCAGCGACTTCCCGCCGGAAACCGTACCGAAGCTTCGGGACCTCGACGTTCTCATCATCGATGCCCTCCAATACCGCTACCACCCGAGTCATCTGTCGCTGGAGCAATCGCTGGAATGGATCGGCCGCCTGCAGCCAAAGCGCGCGATCCTCACCCACATGCACACGCCGCTCGACTACGACACCGTCATGGCCGAAACACCCGAACATGTTGTCCCGGCCTACGACCAGATGAGCTTCGAGGTCGAGCTGGAAAGCCTGGAGCGCGGAGCCTAAGCCCACGCGCTTCAACGTGCGACGGGCAAACCTAGCGCACGTCTGGCTCCGTTCCCTCGCGCAATTCCGCAGATAGGAGTGATGCGCCATAAGGATCTGCGAAACATGGGTTTTCATGCTGTGCAATGGCGATCAGAGGGTAGCCATCGAAGGGTGTGTCGGCAAAGCGAAACTCGATTCACAGATGCGGACTTGTTCCATAATCTATCTTATCCGATATTTGTTTGTAGCCGCAAAGTTAGAATGTCCTACTTTAGCAAAGTTAGAGTGTCACACTCCCCGCGTTTGATAACGCGGAGACAAGCAGATGGGATTGATAGCGATGAGCGAGCGTGATCTGCAGCGGATCGAAGTTTTGTCGAAGGTAGCGGCTGAGCGTATGACGATGGTTTCGGCGGCTCATGTGCTCGACTTGAGCACGCGCCAGGTGCGCCGGCTGTTGCAGCGGATGGGTATTGGTGGTGCGGCATCGATCCGGCACAAGGCGATCGGCCGGCCGTCAAACAACCGCATCAGCGATGGCGTTCGAGATTACGCGGTGACACTGGTTCGGGAATCTTATGCGGACTTCGGTCCGACCCTGGCTTCAGAGATGCTGGCTGAGCGGGATGGATTGTGTGTGTCGCGCGAGACGCTGCGACGCTGGATGATCGATGCCGGCATTTGGTTGTCGCGCAAGCAACGTCGGACGTTTCATCAGCCAAGATTGCGTCGCGAGGCTTATGGCGAACTGGTGCAGATTGATGGCTCTGACCATCGCTGGTTCGAAGACCGTGGCGATCCCTGTTCGTTGTTGGTTTTCATCGACGATGCGACCGGCAAGTTGATGCAATTGCGGTTTGTGCGATCGGAAAGTGCGTTCTCGTACTTTGAAGCACTGGCGCTGTATCTTCGCGAACATGGCGCCCCGATTGCGTTCTATTCAGACAAACATTCGGTGTTCCGAGTGGCAAAGAAGGATGCCAAGGGCGGTCAGGCCATGACCCAGTTCGGGCGTGCGCTTTGCGAGCTAAACATCGAGATTCTCTGTGCAAATTCAAGCCAGGCTAAAGGACGCGTCGAACGGATGAACCGGACATTGCAGGATCGCCTGGTCAAGGCACTGCGACTGGCCAGGATCGATAACATGAGGGATGGCAACGCGTTTCTGGCGAGTTTCATGAGCCGATATAATGCGCGATTTTCCATCGTCCCTGCCCGTTCCGATGATTTGCACCGGCCGTTGAATCTGGCGCCGGATCGGTTGATGGAGATCCTGTGCAAGCGCGAGCAGCGTTACGTCGGAACACAGCTGACGTTCTCGTTTGAACGCAAGCGGATCATGCTGCAGGAAACCGAAGTGACGCGTGGTCTGGTTGGCCATTATGTCGAGAGCTATGCCTATGCGGATGGTCGCCTCGATGTGCGCTGGAAAGGGTATTCCCTGCCCTATACGGTGTTCGACAAAGACCAACGAGTGACGCATGCGGCAATCACCGAGAACAAGCGGCTTGGTGATATCCTGGCTTACGTCAAGGAGCGCCAGGACCAGCAGGTACCGCCGGTCGTCAAAACCAACAGCGAGAAGATCGGTTACCAACCACGGGGTCGAAAGCCGGGGCGGAGCACGGATGTTATGAATGATCCCGCGGTGAATGCGCGCCGCAAAAAGGCACTCTTGAAGCAGCAAGCTGTGGAGTGACCTAAAGGTCGAATAGGCTCAAAGCTAAAGCCGAACGGGTGCCCCTCACCCGCCCCCGCTCCGCCCTTTCAACCCCGGCCAGCCGGTCGGACCGCGGGCTGATCCGAGCAGCCAGTGTCGCGTTTCTAAATGGCTGACAACGTCGCAGCCCTATTCAGCTTCGACATTGTTTGTAGCTGGGTGCATTCTATTTTCGGATGCAACGAAGATAATAAAGTCCATGCTGCCATTTAAAAACTGCACGCCCTGTTGTTGTCAGCAACTGACCCTCACCGCTTGAGTCGGCGCCCGTAGCAGCCTTTTAGATGTACATGTACAATTCCATCTGCATGAGCGTTGAAGGATGAACGCGTGTCGTCATCCATACTTGATTTGTCGAAGCTGAGAGATATTGGCTGGTCGATGTGGGATCCCATCGGGCTCATACCCGACGGGTGCACATGGCGCGACGATGACGCAGCCGGTTTCGAGGACGAATATGACAGCTACCTTCAGAACGCCGCCGCGCAGCTTCGCCAAGGTGCACCGGCCGCTGAAGTCGTCAACTACCTGGTGAAGGTCGAAACTGTTTTAATGAGCATCTCTCAAAGACCCGACACAATGCTCAGGGCACGAGCGGTGGTTCAGGCAATCCTTGCAGAGGCTTGAGACGCGTCGTTCGCCCAAGAACGAAATACTATGCACCGCCCTATTCCCGTCACCGCATAAGTTGACATCGCCGGTGAAGTTTTGCAGTTACATCCGTGCGATCCGGATGTCCGGCGTCGCGTCACATGCAGCCGGAGATGCCATCATGCCCGCCGAATTTCTCACTCTGTCGCAGATCCACTACGAGGCCAGCAAGAAGCATATCTTGCGCGGTGTCGATCTGACGCTTGAGGCGGGCCGCGTCTATGGGCTTGTCGGGCCAAACGGTTCGGGCAAGAGCTCGCTCCTGAAGACCATCGCCCGCCAGGTCGATCCGACGTCGGGCGCGGTTGCGCTTCAGGGAAAGCCGGCGGCCAGCTGGGGCGGGCGCGCTTTCGCCCGCGAGATCGCCTATATGCCGCAATTCACCCCTGCGACCGATGGCATGACGGTGCGCGAGCTTGTCGCGCTCGGCCGTTTTCCGTGGCACGGCACGCTCGGACGCTTCACCCAGGCCGATCGCGATCTGGTCGAGGATGCGATCCGGCGCACCGATCTCGAGCGCTTCGCCGATAGTCTCGTTGCCAACATGTCGGGCGGCGAGCGCCAGCGCGCTTGGATCGCCATGATGCTGGCGCAGAATGCCAGCTGCCTGCTGCTCGATGAACCCACCTCCGCACTCGACCTCGCCCATCAGGCGGGCGTTCTGTCGTTGCTGCGCGAACTGAGCCACGAGCGCGGCCTGACGATCGTCGTCGTCCTGCACGATATCAACCTTGCGGCGCGGTATTGCGACGAGTTGGTGGCGCTGAACGACGGCAGGATTTCGGCGCGCGGCAAGCCTGCCGAGATCGTCCAGTCGGATGTGCTGAGGTCAGTCTTCGGGGTCGAGATGGGCGTCTTCCCGCACCCTGTCAGCAACGAGCCGGTCAGCTATCTGCTCTAGCGTTATGACGTGCTGGCATGGTTGTTCTTGTAACAACATAGCCGGCCAAGCATCGGATTGAATGAGACAATCGCGATCCTCACCTGAGGTGAGGATGTGAGCCGCCTTGCACTACGCCAGCTTCTTCGTGTCCGGCGCGCCATCGTCATCGGGCGCGCTCGTCTGTTGCGCCATATGCAGCCGCCGATAGGGGCCCGCGCGGCGCAGGAGGTCGCGGTGGCTGCCCTCTTCCACCACCCTGCCCTTGTCGATCACGCAAATCCGGTCCGCCTCGGTGATCGTCGCCAGCCGGTGGGCGATGACGAGTGTCGTGCGGCCTTGAGACAGCTCCGCCAACGATTGCTGGATCGCCCGCTCGGTCTCCGTGTCCAGCGCCGACGTCGCCTCGTCGAGAATGAGGATAGGCGGGTTCTTCAGGAAGATGCGGGCAATCGCCAGCCGCTGCTTCTGGCCGCCGGAAAGCTTGACGCCGCGCTCGCCGATTATGGTGTCCAATCCAGCCGGCAGGCCGGCGATCACCTCGTCGAGACGCGCCCGGCGGGCCGCGTCGAGGATATCGGCTTCTGTCGCTCCCAGCCTGCCATAGGCGATGTTCTCGCGCATCGTGCCGGCAAACAGGAACACGTCCTGCTGCACGATCCCGATGCTCGAGCGCAGCGACGCCAGCGTCATCTGTCTGATGTCTACGCCATCGATGGAAATCGCGCCGCTGGTGACGTCATAAAAGCGCGGCAGCAGCGAACAGACGGTCGTCTTGCCGGCCCCCGATGGCCCCACGAAGGCGATCGTCTCGCCCGCTTTGATCGTCAGGTCGAGCCCGTCGAGAATAGGCTTTCCGGTCTGGTAGGCGAAGCGAACGTCGCTGTAGCGAATATCGCCGGTCAGCCGCGGCATGTTGCGGGCGTCCTTGATATCGGCGATATCGGGATCGGTATCGAGAAACGCCGTATAGCGCTGGAAGCCGGCGATCCCCTTCGGATAGGTCTCGATGACCGAATTGATCTTGTCGATCGGCCGGAAGAAGACGCCGACGAGAAGCAGGAAGCCGACGAAGCCGCCGGCCGAGAGTTCGCCCCGGGTGACGTACCAGGCGCCGACAAGCATCACGACCACCTGCACGAAGCGCATCGAGAGATAGGAGAGCGACGTCGAGGCTGCCATCGCCCAGTACGCCTGCAGCTTGGTCGAGAGATAGCCGGCATTGTTGACGGCGAAGAGCTTGCGCTCGTGGTCCTCGTTGGCGAAGGCCTGGACGACGCGAATGCCGCCGACCGTCTCCTCGATGCGGGCGTTGAAATCCGCAACGCGGCCGTAGAGCGAATGCCATGTCTTCGTCATCCGGCGGCCGTAGCGCGTCGTCACAAGGGCCGTCAGCGGCACGATCAGCGCGGTCACGATCGCCAGCGGCGGATGTTCCCACCACATGAGAATGAACGCGCCGACCAGCGTCATCACCGCAATGAAGATATCCTCCGGCCCGTGATGGGCGACTTCGCCGATCTCTTCGAGATCCTTGGTCAGCCGTGCCACGAGATGGCCGGTCTTCTGGTTGTCGAAATAGGAGAAGGAAAGCTTCTGCAGATGATCGAACGCCCTCGCCCGCATCTCCGTCTCTATCTTCAGGCCGAGCATGTGGCCCCAATAGGTGACAATCACCTGCAGCCCGGCGTTGACGACATAGATCGCCAGCAAACCGATCGCCGCCAGCCCGATCAGACCCAACTGGCCCGTCGGCAGCAATCTGTCGATAAACATCGTCACGGCGACGGGAAAGGCAAGTTCCAGCAGGCCTGCGGTCACCGCGCTGCCGAAGTCGAGCACGAACAGCCCCCGGTGCGGCTTGTAGTAACCAGCGAACCGTTTCAGCAGCGACGATGTGCTCATCCGCGAGCCTCCCAATTGACATAAAAAGTTTGCGGCGCGCCATCGGGCACTGAATGCAGCTGTGTGGAAGACAGTGCGTCCTGGCAAAGGCCAGCCGCTTCAAGAATTTGCCCGATATCCAAATCCGGCTTCAAAAAGTCAAGTTACTTCTTGGTGAGGCCGCGTCTCGCGGTTGTAGGCAATAGTCGCGACGCGCGGACTTGCAGAATATTTAGGCGCTATCGAGTGCGGCTAAAAATTTGAGCAGTATTGTCTGCTTTTTCGGCATGAAATTTATCGTTCGGTAAAAATTTGACCAAATGATAAATAAAAGATTCCCAGCCGTATTGCATCACTCTGATTTTATTGACGTTTATCAATCTGGCACGCCACCTGCATTGAAAATGCCGAACCAGGTCCTTGGCCGCATTGCCTCAAGAGGAGAGCAAATATGGAAATCGGTGTTTTCATCCCGATCGGAAACAATGGTTGGCTGCTGTCGGAAAACGCGCCGCAGTACAAGCCGAGCTTCGAGCTCAACAAGGAAATCACGCTGAAGGCCGAGAAATACGGTTTCGATTTTGCCTTGTCGATGATCAAGCTGCGCGGTTTTGGCGGCAAGACGGAGTTCTGGGACTACAATCTGGAATCCTTCACGCTGATGGCCGGTCTTGCCGCCGTCACGTCGAAGATCAAGCTCTTCGGCACGGCCGCGACGCTGGTCATGCCGCCGGCGATCGTTGCGCGCATGGCGACCACGATCGACAGCATTTCCGGCGGTCGTTTCGGCGTCAATCTCGTCACCGGCTGGCAGCGGCCGGAATACAGCCAGATGGGCCTGTGGCCGGGCGACGACTATTTCGGCGACCGTTACGAATATCTCGGCGAATACACGACCGTCCTCAAGGACCTCCTGACGACGGGCCAGTCCGATCTCAAGGGCAAGTTCTTCCAGATGGACGATTGCCGGATGAAGCCGGTGCCCGAAAGCGTGAAGCTGATCTGCGCCGGCTCGTCCGACAAGGGCATGGCGTTCTCCGCCGCCTATGCCGATTACAGCTTCTGCTTCAGCGTCGGCGTCAACACGCCCACGGCCTTCGCCTCCACCAACCAGCGCCTTCTCAACGCAACGGCAAAGACCGGACGCGACGTGCGCTCCTTCGTGCTGACGATGGTGCTTGCCGAAGAGAAGTCGGATGACGCCTGGGCGAAGTGGGAGCATTACAAGGCGGGCGCCGACGAGGAGGCGATCAAGTGGCTCGGCCTGCAGAGTGCCGCCGATACAAAGTCCGGTTCCGACACCAATGTTCGCCACATGTCGAACCCGGTCTCGGCCGTTAACATCAACATGGGCACGCTGATCGGTTCCTATGAGGAGGTCGCCGCCATGCTCGACGAGATGGCAGCAGTCCCCGGCACCGGCGGCGTCATGCTGACCTTCGACGACTTCGTCGAAGGCGTCGAAAAGTTCGGCAAATACGTCCAGCCGCTGATGAAGAGCCGCCGCCACGTGACCGAAATGCTGGAGGCCGCCGAATGAGCGTCGCACCTGTTGGATACGAGCCGCCGCGCGAGCGCACGCAAAGCGTCACCCTCCCCGCTCGCCCCGAGCCGATCGCGATGAAGCCGAGCGAAACCGCTGTCGTGGTCGTCGACATGCAGAACGCCTATTCCACTGAGGGCGGCTATGTCGATCTCGCCGGCTTCGATATCGCCGGCGCCAAGGGCACGATCGCGAACATCAAGAAGACGCTCGACGCCGCGCGTGCCGCGGGCGTCCAGGTCATCTATTTCCAGAACGGCTGGGACAAGGATTATGTCGAGGCCGGCGGACCGGGCTCGCCCAACTATCACAAGTCGAATGCGCTGAAGACCATGCGCCAGCGGCCGGAGCTGCAGGGCCAGCTTCTGGCAAAGGGCACATGGGACTATGCGATCGTCGACGAGTTGCAGCCGCAGCCGGGCGATATCCTGGTACCGAAGACCCGTTACAGCGGCTTCTTCAACACCAACATGGACAGCGTACTGCGCGCCCGCGGCATCCGCAATCTCGTCTTTGTCGGCATCGCCACCAATGTCTGCGTCGAAAGCTCGCTGCGCGATGCCTTCCACCTCGAATATTTCGGCGTGATGCTTGAGGACGCGACCCATCACCTCGGGCCCGATTTCATCCAGCAGGCGACGGTCTACAACGTCGAGAAGTTCTTCGGCTGGGTCGCCACCGTCAACGATTTCTGCGGCGTCATCAGCCAAGCCGCGCCCACCGAAGCCTGATCACGAGCAAAGAAGAGGACACATCATGCCAAAATCGGTCATCGTCCCCGAGGGAACCCAGAAGCCGATCGCCCCCTATTCGCCAGGCACCTTTGCCGACGGCATCGTCTATGTCTCCGGCACCCTGCCCTTCGACAAGAACAACGATGTCGTCCATGTCGGCGACGCCGGCGCCCAGACACGCCATGTGCTCGAGACGATCAAGTCGGTGATCGAGACAGCCGGCGGCACGATGGAAGACGTGACCATGAACCACATCTTCGTCACCGACTGGGCCAACTATCAGGCCGTCAACGCCGTCTACGCCGAGTATTTCCCCGGCGACAAGCCGGCCCGTTACTGCGTTCAGTGCGGCCTGGTGAAGCCTGACGCGCTGGTTGAGATCGCAACCGTCGCCCATATCGGCAAGAAGTGACGGGCATGCATTACGACATACATGGCCAGACCCATGCCGGTGCCAGGACCATCATCCTGTCATCCGGCCTTGCCGGAGCAGCGGGCTACTGGGCGCCGCAGATCGAGGCGCTATCCGCCGATTTCCGCGTCATCACCTACGATCATCGCGGCACCGGCCGCACCGGCGGTGAGGTGCCCGAGGCGGGCGGCATCGCCGCCATGGCCGACGACGTGCTGGAGATCGCGTTGGAACTCGGCATCGAGCGTTTCGATTTCATGGGCCACGCGCTCGGCGGGCTGATTGGTCTCGATATCGCGCTCCGCCGCCCCGACATGATCGGCCAGCTCATTCTCGTCAATGCCTGGAGCAAGGCGGATCCGCATTCCGGCCGATGCTTCGATGTCAGGATCGAACTGCTGGAGCGGTCGGGCGTCGAGATGTTCGTCAAGGCGCAGCCGCTCTTCCTCTATCCCTCGGTCTGGATGTCCGACAATGCCGAGCGTCTCGATGCCGAGGAGTGGCACGCCATCGCCCATTTCCAGGGCAAGACCAATATCCTGCGGCGTATTGCGGCTCTCCGGGCCTTCGATCTCGACGACCGACTGTCGGAGATTGCTGCCCACACGCTGGTCATGGCCACCCGCGACGACCTTCTCGTTCCCTACACCCGATCGGTGCGCCTCGCCGAGGGATTGCCGCATGCCGAACTGGCTCTGACCGACTTCGGCGCCCACGCCGTCAATGTGACGGAGGCGAAGAGCTTCAACGAGACCATGCTGCGCTTCCTTCGTGACGCGAGATCCGAAATCCGCTAGGACCCCGATATGCAAGCATCAGCCAAAATGATCCCGGACGTGACCGCAACGGCCAAAAACGCCGATACGACGGACCAGCGCAAGCAGGATTACCGCAACGCCATGGCCCGCCTCGGCGCTGCCGTCAACGTCGTCACATCGGATGGACCGGCAGGTCTCGCGGGCTTTGCGGCAACCGCCGTCTGCAGCGTCACCGACGATCCGCCCACCCTTCTGGTCTGCATCAATCGCGGCTCATCCGCCTACCCAGCCGTTAACGCAAACCGCGTGCTCTGCGTCAACACGCTCTCGCACGCCCATGAGGACTTGAGCCGGCGCTTCGGTGGCAAGACCCCGGTGCAGGAACGCTTCGAAGGCGCCAGCTGGTCGGTACTCGAAACAGGTGCGCCCGCGCTTGACGACGCACTGATCTCGCTCGACTGCAAGGTGAAGTCGGTCTCCGATGGCGGTACCCACGACATCCTGATCTGCGAGGTGGTGGCGATCAAGGAGAACGAAGGCGGCCAGGCGCTGATCTATTTCGATCGCCGCTACCACACGATCTGATCCCGCTTATGGAACAAGAGCTTAGGTCAACGCGTTCCCTGCCGGAATTCTGGCTCATCCCGTAACGTGACGTCCCGTCGCGCCACTGGGATGACCATCTTGGAGACGCCGATGCCCTGGATCGCCTTTATCATTCACTTCTTTGCCGCCGCCATCATGACGAACGGTATTCCACACTTCGTCAACGGCGTCTGCGGCCGACCGTTCGGCACGCCATTCGTGCCCATGTCAGGTGCCGGCGAGAGCTCGGCGGAGCTGAACGTCGTCTGGGGATGGGCGAACTTCGTCGTTGCCTTCCTGCTCTTTGCCAATGTCGGGCCGCTCTATATCGGCACTCCCATCGACACCATTTTCATCGCCGCCGGTGTGCTGATAGCCGGCCTGATCCTGTCGCGAATATTCGCACGCGGCCGACTCTGATTGCCTCTTTCCTTGCGCGCTGAAAGCCCTACAATTCAAGGGGTGGCGGCTATGGCCACGGGATAGTGGGAGATATGCCGATGCGCGCCTTCTTCGCAGTCCTCATCCTCAGTCTCACCGCGATTTTTACGCTGTCGCCGGCGCGCGCGGAAGACCCGCTGGATACAACGCGGTCGATGATCGAGGCGCAGATCAAGGCCTTCCTGCAGGACGATCCGGAAGCGGCCTATTCTTACGCCGCCCCCGGCATCAAGGCCGTCTATCCCGACAAGAACGTCTTCTTCGCCATGGTCAAGAAGAGCTATGAGCCGGTTTATCACCCCGGAAACTACGCCTTCGGTCGCAGTCGCTCGATCGACAACGGCGCGATGATCTACCACGAAGTTCTGATCTCCGGCCGCGACGGCAAGGACTGGACGGCGATCTACCAGGTCATCCGACAGCCGGATGGCAGCTACAAGATCGGCGGCGTCCAGATCCTGCCGGATACGGCGAGCAAAGGCATCTGAGCCTTAGACCGGGTCGATATCGCCCCGTGCCCATTCGGCTTCCGTCTCCGCCATGAAGTTGGCGAAACGACCTTCGGCGATCGCCTTGCGGATGCCCTGCATCAGTTCCTGATAATAGGACAGGTTGTTCCACGAGAGCAGCATGCCGCCCAGCGCCTCGTTGGAGCGCACAAGGTGATGCAGATAGGCGCGTGAATAGTCGCGGGTCGCCGGGCAGTTCGACTGCTCGTCGAGCGGGCGCATATCCTCGGCATGGCGGGCATTGCGGATGTTGACCTTGCCACGGCGGGTGAACGCCAGGCCGTGGCGACCGGAACGGGTCGGCATCACGCAGTCGAACATGTCGATCCCGCGCGCCACCGAGCGCAGCATGTCCTCGGGCGTACCGACGCCCATGAGATAGCGCGGCTTTTCCGTCGGCAGGACCGGCAGCGTCTCCTCGAGCATCTTCAGCATGACAGCCTGCGGCTCGCCGACGGCAAGACCGCCGACCGCGTAGCCCTTGAGGTCGAGATCGGCGAGCGCTGCTGCGGAGCGCACGCGCAGAGCCGGAATATCGCCGCCCTGCACGATGCCGAACATCGCCTTGCCCGGCTGGTTGCCGAAGGCGATCTTGCAGCGCTCGGCCCAGCGCAGCGACATTTCCATCGCGCGCTCGATCTCGCGCGGCTCGGCCGGAAGCGCAACGCACTCGTCGAGCTGCATCTGGATATCGCTGTCGAGCAGCCCCTGAATCTCGATCGAGCGCTCCGGCGACATGTGGTGCAGGCTGCCGTCGACATGGCTCTTGAAGGTCACGCCCTGCTCGTCGAGCTTGCGCAGTCCTGACAGCGACATGACCTGGAAGCCGCCGCTATCGGTCAGGATCGGCCCATCCCAGCGGATCAGCTTGTGCAGTCCGCCAAGCCGCGCCACGCGCTCGGCCGTCGGCCGTAGCATCAGGTGATAGGTGTTGCCGAGAATGATATCGGCGCCGCCCTCGCGCACCTGGTCGAGATACATCGCCTTGACGGTGCCGACGGTGCCGACGGGCATGAAGGCCGGCGTGCGGATCGTGCCGCGCGGCATGGAGACTTCGCCGAGACGGGCGCCGCCATCGGTCTTCTTGAGGGTGAAGTGGAAGTTCTCGGTCATCTAGTCTTTCCGGAAAAGAAGGCTGGAATCGCCATAGGAATAAAAGCGGTAGCCCGTGGAAATGGCATGTTCATAGGCAGCGTGCATGGTCTCCAGGCCGGCAAAGGCCGAGACCAGCATGAACAGCGTCGAGCGCGGCAGGTGGAAATTGGTCATCAGCACGTCCACCGCCTTGAAGCGGTAGCCAGGCGTGATGAAGATGCCGGTGGCGCCCGCCCAGCCGCGTATCTCGCCGCTATCCTGCGCCGCACTCTCGATCAGCCTGAGCGAGGTGGTGCCGACGCAGATGATCCGCCCGCCCCTCGCCTTCACGGCATTGAGCTTGGCGGCCGTCTCGCCGCTGACATAGCCGCTTTCGAGATGCATCTTGTGGTCGTCGGTATCGTCGACCTTCATCGGCAGGAAGGTGCCGGCGCCGACATGCAGCGTCACGAAATGACGCTCGATGCCGTCCTTGTCGAGCGCTTCGAAGAGCTCGGGCGTGAAATGCAGCCCGGCGGTGGGCGCTGCGACAGCGCCGTCCTCGCGGGCATAGATGGTCTGGTAGTCGGCGCGGTCGCGCTCGTCTTCGGCGCGCTTGGCGGCGATATAGGGCGGCAGCGGTATATGGCCGACGGAATGGATGACTTCGTCGAGCGCCGGGCCCGACAGATCGAAGGCCAGCGTCACCTCGCCGCCCTCGCCCTTCTCTTCGACGGTGCAGTCGAGCGAGCCGAGAAGGCAGCTTTCGCCACCGTGGCCGAAGGCGATCCGGTCGCCGACCTTGATACGCTTTCCGGGCTTGGCAAAGGCCTTCCAGCGATTGGCGCCGACCCGCATGTGCAGCGTCGCCGAAACCTGCTGGCCGCCCGCACCCTCGCGGTGACGGATCCCTTCGAGCTGCGCCGGAATGACCTTGGTGTCGTTGAAGACAAGCGCGTCGCCTGCCTTCAGGAAGGACGGCAGGTCGGAAACACGGTGATCGGAAAGCTGCGTTTCGCTACTGGGATCGACGACCAGCAGGCGCGCGCTGTCGCGCGGCTCCGCAGGCCGCAGCGCAATCCGCTCATCGGGGAGCTCGAAATCGAAAAGGTCTACGCGCATAGGGGCAGTTCCGGGAAGGCTGGTCCAGGCAAAGCGAAACCCGCCCCGCGCTCTCGCGCAAGGGCGGGTTCCAGCAAACATCACAATCAGACGTCGGCGGCAACCCGCATCGAGACGATCGAATCCGGATCGACGACCGGTTCGCCCTTCTTGATCTTGTCGACGTTGTCCATGCCTTCGATGACCTGGCCCCAGACGGAATACTGCTTGTTCAGCCAGGGAGCATCGGTGAAGCAGATGAAGAACTGCGAGTTGGCGGAGTTCGGGTTCTGCGAACGGGCCATCGAGCAGGTGCCGCGGATGTGGCTGACGGCCGAGAACTCAGCCTTCAGATCAGGCTTCTCGGAGCCGCCCATGCCGGCACGACCCGGGTTGAAGCTTTCGCCGCCCTTCTTGCCGAACTTCACGTCGCCGGTCTGCGCCATGAAGTCGTTGATGACGCGGTGGAACACGACGCCGTCATAGGCCTTCTCGCGTGCGAGTTCCTTGATGCGGGCCACGTGCTCGGGCGCCACTTCAGGCAAAAGCTGGATGACGACATTGCCCTTGGTGGTTTCCAGGATGATGGTGTTTTCCGGATCCTTGATCTCAGCCATTGTTATTCTCCTATTGGTCTTGAAACTTACTTCTTGGCGATGGTGACCTTGACCATGCGGTCAGGATTGCTGACTTCGCCGTTCTGGCCTTCGCCCTTCTGGATCTTGTCGACGTTCTCCATGCCGGAGATCACCTTGCCGACGACCGTGTACTGGCCATTCAGGAAGGAGCCGTCAGCGAACATGATGAAGAACTGCGAGTTGGCCGAATTCGGGTCCTGCGAGCGCGCCATGCCGACCGTGCCGCGCACGAACGGGGTCTTGGAGAACTCGGCCGGAATGTTCGGCATGTCGGAGCCGCCGGTGCCAACCTGGTTCTTGTCGAAGCCCTTTTCCATGTTGCCGTACTGCACGTCGCCGGTCTGTGCCATGAAGCCGTCGATCACGCGGTGGAAGGCAACGTTGTCGTAGGCGCCCTTCTTGGCAAGCGCCTCGATCTGGGCGACATGCTTCGGCGCGACATCAGGCGCGAGCTCGATCACGACGGGGCCGCTCTTCAGCTGGATCGTCATCGTATCGGCGGCGAAAACGTCGCCAACGAACGAAGCGAGATAAAGCACGCCGGCAAATGCAATATAGAAAAGTTTCATGTGAGCTCCGTTTCGGCGAATATGCCTAGGATTTGCGCTTGGATTGAAGGGCTTTCAAGACGGCGGCAGGCACGAATGCACTGACATCGCCTCCCATGCCTGCGATTTGACGGACCAATGTGGCGGTTATGGGCCGCGAGGCCGTGCCGGCGGGCAGAAAAACGGTCTGGATATCCGGTGCCATCTGCCGGTTCATCCCGGCCATCTGCATTTCGTAATCGAGGTCGGTGCCATCCCTCAAGCCCCGGATCAGAAGCGCCGCGCCATGCGCACGGGCAGCATCGACCACGAGATTGCCGAAGGACACAACCGAAATATCCGACGTCCGCTCCGGCAAAACCTCGGCCAGCGACTGGCGGATCAGCTCACCCTTCTCCTCAAACGAGAAAAGCGGCGTCTTGCCGGGATGAATGCCGATCGCGACGATCACCTTCGACGCAACGTTCAGCGCCTGGACGAGCACGTCAACATGTCCGTTCGTGATCGGGTCGAAAGACCCCGGATAGAAAGCTGTCGTCATTGGCCCCGGCCATTTGTTTCGACGCCTTTTGTCACGGATAAGGCCCTGCCGCAAGTCATTTGCCCCAAGCGCCGCCCGGTGGATAGGGGCGCGACCGGGGCTCGCCGGGCGACTGAATGCCGGATGAACGGCCCATTCAAGGCCGCTTCAGCCGCGATCTCTATAACAGGATGCATCAACGCCGCCGATGCCATCAGGGATCGGTTCACTCCTGGAAACCCACGATGCTCATCCTGCTTGTCATCACCTCGGTCGCACTCTCCCTCGCCTTCGAATTTGTCTACGCCTACATCCTGGAAGTGCGTGATGCGGCATGGGTACGCAGCGACGTGAGGGAACATCACGAGATCGTACGCGTTATGGGTCGCGTCTCCTTTAAACCGATTAGAGAAGACGCATAAACCGATTTAGGAAGATGAACGCCAGATGAACGAGGCATTCAAAGAGGCTTCAGATCGGCGTTGGTAAACGACTTGTCAATGTCCTGCGGAACCAATTCCAAACGGACGCGTTCTTTCAATCGAAGCGTTGCGCAAATAGGCGCTACAAGGAAGATGAATATGCCAAACAAGATTACCATGATTAACGCAGTATGGATGGTAATGATGACGGGTATGCTTGCAGCAACTGTTGCGCTTTATGATCAGAAGGTAGATGCGTCCAAGGTTTACGGCCCTTATGCTTCGGCCCGTGCGGCTGTCGTGAGCCAATACTAACGGACGTGAAAGCAAAATCCTGGAGGATTGCTTATGTTCACGATCTTGACTGTGCTTACCGCCCTAATCAGCATCATGTTTATCGTATCTGTGGCATCGACCGTGACCGCCCTGCGGCGCGAAACCGAAGACGATAAGAGACTACATGGCAAGCATAGCGTCTTTTGATCGGCTCTGAGCAGCCCGACAGCTAAAATACGAAAAGGCCGAGCGGCTCCCAGCGCTCGGCCTTTTTGCGTCTTGAGCAAGATGAACAAAACTCAGTCGACGATCCGCCTGACCATGATGACGTCATCGATCTCACGGTCGCCTTCCAGCACACCGCCAGGTATCAGCCCCGCCTGGGCAAACCCCGCATTCCGATAAAAGTTGATCGCTCCAGGATTTTCAGCGCTGGCAGTCAACTCAAGCTGGCGAATGCCGTGTTGCCGGGCATAATCCACGACATGATCGAGCAGGTCGCGCGCGAGACCAGTCCCGCGTTTCTCACCGCGCACATAGACCATGATAATAGTCGCGCGGTGCGCCATCTTCCCGGCCCGCTGCCGGAGCAGTCCCATGATCGCCACGGGCTCGTTACCGTCGAAAGCAAGAAAGACGGGATCGGCGAGCAATCGCCGACGCCATTCATCGTCGGGAAGCGTCGCCCATTCATCGAAGCTGCTGGCAAAGGCGGATGGCTCCAGGCGCAGCGCCTCAAGCCGGATACGCTTGAACGCTTCCACATCGTCAGCGCGCAGAATCCTGATCATGCCGCTCTCCCAAACAGCGTCCCGATCGATCAGATCGACTTCAGCGTCCAGTCGACGATCTCGCTGGTGACGCCGGCGAATGCGCGGTCCAGCGCCTTGACGAAGGCCTCGTTGGAGCCGCCGCCAGCAGGTACCGTCTGCAAGAACACTTTCTGCGCCCGCACCGATCCGTTGCGATCGTTGAGGATCTTGGCCGAAATCTCGACCACCGCCTGGCTGCCGCCACCGGTGCGGATCTCGAAGGCGCGGATGTCGGTCACGACCTGATAGTCGATTGCCAGCCCCTGCCCGGGCACGCCGACGCCGCCGAGCTTGCCGGAATTCTCATAGGCCTCGACGAGCTTGGCCTGAACCATGCGCGGAAGCTTGTCGCTCCACTGCGCCTTGGCGAGATACTGGATCTCCGAAGACGAAACCTTGATGACGATCTGCTCGCTGTTCAGCGCCTGCAGCGCCGTCGGCTGCTGCACCAGGATCTGGCGCCCCTTTGCCGAAGGGCCGCTGCCGCTGACAGGTGCGGACAGATCATAGGTATCGTTCTTGGCCGCCGTCCCGCATCCCGACAATGCCAGGGCAAGAAGCGGCAGAGCGAGCATGGTCTTCATAAGACGCGAACGACGCATATCCGACACAGCCATATGTTGACTTCCCCTGTTAACGCCTGGTCCGGCCATCATATTGTTTCACTGTGTCCCCGCCGAAGATCAGCCGCTGCGGGTCCTTGTCGAAATTGCTGATCGCATCGTTCAAATTCTGCACCGTTAGACGCGCATCGTTGATCAGCGCCTGAACGTTCTGCAGGCCGCCGCTCGAGAACTTCTGCAGATTGTCGGCGATCGGTCCGATGCGGCTGTTCAGATTGTCCGCGACCTTCTTGAACGATTCCAGCGTCTCGCGCGCCTGCGTGAACATCGACTGCGTGCTGTCGTCTCCAAGCAGCGTATCGAGCTTTGCCAGGATGCCATCGACGCGGGTCGATGCGGCATTCAGCTTGTTGGCCATCTGGGTGACGTTCTGGATCGTCGAATCGATGTCCTTCTGGTGTGAATTCACCGTGTTGGCGACATCCTTGATCGAAGCGACCGCCGCGCGCGCATCCTTGGTCGTCTGCGCGATGTCGTCGACGGAACCCTTCACCTTGGCCGGGTCGATCTGCGCCACCAGCGTATCGACCTTGTCGAGCGTCGCCTGCGCCTTCTTGCCGAAGTCGTTATAGGTGGTCGCCGTCTCCTGGAACTTCTGGATGGCGTCCTTCAGGCCGCCCGAGGCATCGGCGACATTGCGGCTCACCGTCTCCGCGTTCGAGAGGATCGTATCGATCTTCTTGGCATCAACCGTCTTCACCAGAGATTCGATGGCCGCCAACGTCGAGTCGACGCGGCCGGACACGTTGCGCACGGTGTCGGAAAGCTGGCCCACGCTCTGCAGGAAGCTGTCAATATTGCCGGAATTCTTGGCGAGCGCATCCGAGAAGGTCTCGGCGTTCTGCAGCGTCTTCGTCAGCGGTCCACGGGCATCCTTGACGAAGCCCTGTACCTGGCCGACGGCGTCGTTGGCGCGGTCGAGGATCTTGTCGGCGGTCGCAAGCAGGTTGGTGACGCTCGACTGGTCGGCGACGATGACCGCACGCTTGCCCGTCTCCGCCGCCGTCTGCAGGATGTTCTTCTCCCCGACGCGACCGCCGGAAAGCTCGACATAGGCAGCGCCCGTCAGGCCCTGGATCTCAAGGATCGCCTTGGTCGTCGGATAGATCGGCGCATCGACGCGCACTTCGGTGAAGGCCAGCGAGAACTGCGGATCATCGGCGTCGATCGACAGCGATTGCACCGAACCCACCTGAATACCGTTGAAGCGCACAGGCGAGCCGACGCTCAATCCGTTCGCCGAACCCGGAATGCGCACGATGAGTTCGGCCATCGGTCCGCCACGGCCATACTCGGCCATCCAGTAAACGAAGCCGAAGGCAGCCGCGATGACCAGAACCGTAAAGAAGCCGACGATTGTGTAGTTCGCTTTGGTTTCCATCTTATCCGCTCACTTCCCGCGGCTATCTTGCGCCAGCCTGATGTCGGCTGAAGCGTGGCCATCCTGCGGCACGATCGAACGCGCGCGCTTGCCTTTGAAATAAGCCTGAACCCAGGGGTCGTCATAGGCCAGCATGTCTTCGATCGTCCCCTCGACCATCACCTTCTTCTTGCCCAGCACCGCGATGCGGTCGCAGACGGAAAACAGGCTGTCGAGGTCGTGGGTCACCATGTAGACGGTGAGACCGAGCGTATCGCGAAGCTTGGCGATCAGCTCGTCGAATTCCGCCGCACCGATCGGATCGAGGCCCGAGGTCGGCTCGTCGAGAAAGACCAGCTCCGGATCGAGCGCCAGCGCGCGCGCCAATGCGGCACGCTTGATCATCCCGCCCGAGAGTTCCGAAGGATATTTGTCGGCCGCATCCGCCGCCAGACCCACCAGCCGGATCTTCAGATGCGCCAGCTCGTCCATCAGCGCCGGCGGCAAGTCGAGATACTCGCGCATCGGAACCTGGATGTTCTCCTTCACCGTCAGCGAGGAGAACAGCGCGCCCTGCTGAAAGAGAACGCCGAGGCGCATGTCGAGCGCGTTGCGCTGCGGCTCGTTCAATTCGTCGAAGTCCTGGCCGAGGATCTTGATCTGGCCGGAGCGGCGCGGCAGCAGGCGCAGCACCGTGCGCATCAGCACCGACTTGCCGGTGCCCGATGCCCCGACGAAGCCCAGAATCTCGCCCTTGTAGATATTGAGGTTGAGATTATCGAGAACGATCTTCGACCCGAAGCCAACAGTGACGTCGCGCGCTGAAAGCACGATATCCCGCCCTGTTTCGTCCTTGGTCGTTGTCTGCTGCTCGTCCACGCAAAATCCCTAAAAATTAATAGCTGCATAGAACATGGCGAATAGCCCGTCCATGAGAATGACCACGAAGATCGCCTTCACCACCGACGAGGTCACGTGCTGGCCGAGCGATTCGGCGCTGCCCCCTACCTTTAAGCCCTCGACGGCCGCGACGATACCGATAACCAGCGCCATGAACGGCGCCTTGATCATCCCCGACAGAACGGTCGACAGCGTGATCGCCTCGTGCAGACGGGCGATGAAATTGGCGAAGGTGATTCCCGAATAGCCCCAGGCAACGACGGCCGCGCCGAACAGTGAGGCGAAATTGGCAAGCACGGTCAGAAGCGGCAGCGCAACGGTCAGCGCCACCAGGCGCGGGAAGATCAGCACGCCGATCGGGTTGAGGCCCATGACCTTCAGCGCATCCACCTCTTCGCGCATCTTCATCGAGCCGATTTCGGCCGTGATCGCGCTGCCGGACCGGCCGGCGATCATGATGGCGGTCAGGAGCACGCCGATTTCACGCAATTGCAGAATGCCGACGAGGTCGACGACGAAAACCTCGGCGCCGAAATAACGCAGCTGGAAGGCGCCCTGCTGCGCGATGATCGCGCCGATCAGGAACGACATCAAAAGGATGATCGGCGTGGCGCGAACGCCCATATGGTCGATCTGGTTGATGATCGACGCCGGCGAAACACCGCTGCCGCGCCCGAATTTCATCTGTGCGCCGCGCACGGCCGATCCGAGGATATACATCGCCGCGGAAAGATTGTTCCACAGATCGTACATCATCCGGCCGATGGGAGCGAAAATCCGCTCCTGCAGCGAACGCGGCGGAACCTCTTCGGCCTCGGGCTTCGGACGTTCCTCGGAAAACGATTCGAGCAGCTCGTCGATATGCTGGTTGCTGCCCTCGATATGGACAGTGCCGCCGGCATCCTCGACCTGCTTTTTCAGCCGGCAGAGCAGCCATACACCGGCCGTGTCGATATCGGTGATCCCGGAGAGATCGAGCGTCAGGTTCCCGCCCTTGTGGGCCGAAAGCTTGTCGAAATCCTTGAGAACGAGATGTATGTTGGCGCTTCGCCAATTGCCTTCGAGATGCACGAGCGTATCCGAACCATGAGCTTGGTCGTCCACGTGCAGTGAGGCGGCGTTACGGTTCTCGGACTTCAAAATGCTTGTGTCTCTCAAGGCTTACGGCGACATTGCCGACTCGCGAACATAGCGTCGCGGCGTTGAGGCAATATAACGATGCCGCACCAGATTTCCATGCTTGCAGGATTGCATTTATGCCACGGTCACTTGAAATTCAGACGGACTCTTTTCCGATTGCGGGCACCTTCACCATCTCGCGCGGCACCAAGACGAGCGCGGAGGTGATCGTCTGCACGGTGAGCGAGAACGGCGTCTCCGGCCGCGGCGAATGCGTCCCCTATCGACGCTACGGCGAGACGATGGAAAGCGTCGGCGCCCAGATCGAAGCTGCCCGCCCACTGATCGAGGCCGGCCTCTCCCGCGCCGATCTGCAGCAGGCGATGCCACCAGGTGCTGCCCGCAACGCGGTCGATTGCGCCCTCTGGGACCTCGAGGCCAAGCAAAGCGGCACGTCTGTCGCGGCCATGCTCGGCCTCACCGCCCCGCATTCGCTGACGACAGCCTACACGATTTCGCTCGGAGAACCCGAGGTGATGGCCGAGCACGCCCGCACCAACGCGGCTCGCGCGCTGCTCAAGGTCAAGGTCGGCACAAGTGACGACGAGAGCCGCATCCGGGCAGTGCGTGCTGCGGCCCCCGACGCCGCGATCATTCTCGACGCCAACGAAGGCTGGCCGGAAGACCGCCTCGCCCACCATCTGCGGGTAGCCGCCGAATGCGGTGTGGCGCTGGTCGAGCAGCCGCTGCCAGCGGGAAAGGACGAACTGCTGGCCGAGATCGACCGCCCTATCCTCGTCTGCGCCGATGAGAGCGTCCATCACACCGGCGATCTCGCCAGCCTGCGCGACCGCTATGATGCCATTAACATCAAGCTCGACAAGACGGGCGGCCTGACCGAAGCCCTGGCGATGAAGCGCGAAGCTGAGCGGCTGCAGTTTCAGATCATGCTCGGCTGCATGGTCGGAACCTCGCTCGCCATGGCGCCCGCCGTGCTTCTGGCCCAGGACGTCGCCTTCGTCGATCTCGACGGGCCGCTGCTTCTCGCTCGCGATCGCGAGCCGGGCTTGCGCTACGCCGGCTCGCTCGTCTTCCCGCCGGAACCGGCACTCTGGGGCTGAAGGTAGTAGGCGACGATGATGAGGCCCAGCCCCAGGACCGCCGCTAGCGCCATGATGTAGTAGCTCGCCATGCCAAGTGCTGCGTAGATGTAGCCCGACGCGATGGTCATCAGCCCCATGAACATCCCGTTGTAGAAGAAATAGGCGCCCTGCGCCGACGATTCCTGCGTCGCCTGCACCGAGGCGAGTATCCGCCTTTGCACGCCAGTGTGCACGAAGGCGTAGCTGAAGGCATGCAGGCACTGCAGCAGGAAGAAGCCGACGAAGCCCCACTGCATGGGAAACAACAGCCACCGGCAGACGCACACGGCGGCGCCGACACGGATGAGCGTCCAGGCATCGAAACGTCGGCTGAGCCGCTTCGATTGGAAGAACACCGTCACCTCGGCCGCGACGCCAGCACTCCACAACAACGCGATTTCCGTGCCGGAAAAGCCGAGATCACGCCAATAGATCGTCGCAAACGCCTGCAGAAGCGCATGGCTAGACTGCTGGATGGCGACGCCGACGAGCAGCATCAACAGATGCGGTTGCCTGAGCGAACTGCCGGTCGCCTGCTGCAGATCGACGGGCGTGCCGCGCCGCCGTGTCGGTCCGATACGCGGACAGTAGAGCGCCATCACCATCGTCATCACGAAACCGAAGATCATAACGGGCAGAACCATCTGCCCACCCCAGTTTCCGATCAGCCGCCCGCCGACGAGCGTCGAGGCAATAAAAGCGATCGAGCCCCACACCCGCATCGAACCGTAGTCGAAACCCCAGCGCCGCACGCCGGAGATGACGATCGATTCGACCACGGGCACATAGGGAGAAAACGTTGCGCCCTGGATCGTATAGACGATCAACACCGGCCAGAATGTGTCGGTCCAGTAGAGCGCGATTGCCGTCAACAGCGACAGACCGCCGGAAAACACCAGCACATCGGCCCGCTCCTTCATCCGGTCGGCATACATCGCAACGATCGGCGCCACGAGCACGCGCACCACCATCGGCACCGCGAGGATGATACCAATCTCATGGTCGCTGAACTTGTGCATCGCCAGCCAGACGGGAAAGAACGGCAGCGCGACACCGTTTACAAGCAGTGGCGCGCAGTAGGACAAAGCGCTCAGCAGCCGGAAATGGGCGGGCGCGACCTCTGTGAAGGAGGCATTCGTGGCGGGAATCATCGGTGTGACCTGAAAGGAACCTGCAAGTTGCCTAACACGTCACATTAAGGACAACCAAGGCGAGATCGGGTCGTCCCAAACCGATTTCAAAAATAAGCAAAAACTGTCGCGAAACGGCAACGGCAGCAGCTGCACAATGCCATTTCGCAACAGCGAAACAGTTGGTGGTATCAGGCCGCCTGCTGTGCCGGCTCGCGCTTGCGGTGATCTTCGAGCGCCAGCGGAGCAGGAGCGGCAGCGCCGCCCATGGTGCGCCATTCGATCAACTCGAACGTGCCGTCTTCGTGCTCGGCGATCGCCGTGCAGCTTTCGACCCAGTCGCCGGTGTTGATGTAGCGCACGCCGTCCATGTCTTCCATGACGGCATGGTGGATGTGGCCGCAGATCACGCCGTCGGCGCCGCTCTTGCGGGCCTCGTCGGCAACGACTTTCTGGAACTCGCCGATGAAATTGACCGCGTGCTTGACCTGCAGCTTCGCCCAGGCGGAGAACGACCAGTAAGGCATGCCGAGCTTGCGGCGAATGGCGGCGAGCCCGATGTTGATCATGATCGCCATGTCGTAGGCCCAGTCGCCGAGGTAGGCGAGCAGGCGGGCGTTGCGCACGACGACGTCGAACTCGTCGCCATGCAGCACCAGATACTTCTTGCCGTCGGCCGCCTCATGCATCATCCGCTCGGCCACTTCGATGCCGCCGAAGTGCATGCCGGGGAAGTCGCGCAGGAATTCGTCGTGGTTGCCGGGGATATAGACGATACGCGTTCCCTTGCGCGCCTTGCGCAGCAGCTTCTGGATCACGTCGTTGCATTCCTGTGGCCAGTACCAGCTGCGCTTCAGGCGCCAGCCGTCGACGATGTCTCCCACCAGGAAGATCGTGTCGGCTTCGTGGTACTTCAGAAAGTCGATCAGGAAGTCGGCTTTCGCGGCTTTCGAGCCGAGATGGACGTCGGAAATAAAGAGCGTACGGAAGTGGCGCGTATCCATATTGTCCTTCACAAGCATACTGCCCGTGCCCCATGCTTCATCTGTGTCTCTGAAAACCAGACTCGTGTTTCAGGAAGATGACACGGCCCGGACCAGCGGGACTTCCGTCACAAATCGCCACGACTTTGCTGTCACGGTTTTTTACATTTGTGCTGTTTTAGCAATAGGAATCAAAATTCTCGCTGTTACCGTCTTTCGATTGATGTATTGAAAGCGCTCCAATGAAAGCATGTGCGACAGCCTGGAGCATTACGATGGATCACAGCGACAAACCGAAGACGGACAACAAAGCGGCAGGCGGCAGCCTCGATGAACAGGCGTTGTTCTTCCACCGCTATCCCCGTCCCGGCAAGATCGAGATCCAGGCCATCAAGCCGCTCGGCAACCAGCGCGACCTCGCGCTCGCTTATTCGCCCGGCGTCGCCGCGCCCTGTCTCGCCATCCGTGACAATCCGGAAACGGCCGCCGACTACACCTCGCGCGCCAACCTGGTTGCCGTGATTTCCAATGGCACGGCCGTCCTCGGCCTCGGCAATATCGGCCCGCTGGCCTCCAAGCCGGTCATGGAAGGCAAGGCCGTTCTCTTCAAGAAGTTCGCCAATATCGACGTCTTCGACATCGAGGTCGATGCATCGACCGTTGACCACATGGTCTCCACCGTCGCCGCGCTCGAGCCGACCTTTGGCGGTATCAACCTTGAAGACATCAAGGCGCCGGAATGTTTCGAGATCGAGCGTCAGCTCCGCGAGAAGATGAAGATCCCGGTCTTCCATGACGACCAGCATGGCACCGCCATCATCGTCGCCGCCGCGATCCTGAACGGCCTGGAGCTGGCCGGCAAGAAGATCGAAGAGGTCAAGATCGTCGCCTCGGGCGCCGGTGCTGCGGCCCTTGCCTGCCTCAACCTTCTCGTCACCCTTGGTGCAAAGCGCGAAAACATCTGGGTCCACGACCTCGAAGGCCTCGTCTATGAAGGCCGCGTCGAGCTGATGGACGAATGGAAGAGCGTCTACGCGCAGAAGAGCGACACCCGCACGCTGGCTGAAAACATCGGCGGCGCCGACGTCTTCCTCGGCCTGTCGGCCGCAGGCGTCCTGAAGCCGGAACTCTTGGCGCAGATGGCCGAAAAGCCGCTCATCATGGCGCTCGCCAACCCGAACCCCGAAATCATGCCGGATCTCGCCCGCGCGGCCCGCCCGGACGCGATGATCTGCACCGGCCGTTCGGACTTCCCGAACCAGGTCAACAACGTCCTCTGCTTCCCGTATATCTTCCGCGGCGCGCTCGATTGCGGCGCCGTGACGATCAACGAGGAAATGAAGATGGCCGCCGTGCGCGCCATCGCGGCGCTTGCCCGCGAGGAGCCGTCCGATGTCGCCGCCCGCGCCTATTCGGATGAAACTCCGATCTTCGGCCCCAACTATCTCATCCCCTCGCCGTTCGATCCGCGCCTCATTCTGCGTATCGCGCCGGCTGTCGCCAAGGCTGCGGCCGATAGCGGCGTGGCGCTGCGCCCGATCGCCGATTTCGACGCCTATCTCGACCAGCTGAACCGCTTTGTCTTCCGCTCCGGCTTCGTCATGAAGCCGATCTTCGCTGCCGCCAAGAATGCCGACAAGAAGCGCGTCATCTTCTCCGAAGGCGAAGACGAGCGCGTGCTGCGCGCAGCTCAGGTCCTGCTTGAGGAAGGCATTGCCAAACCGATCCTGATCGGCCGTCCGCAGGTCATCGAAACGCGCCTGAAGCGCTACGGCCTGCGTATCCGCCCACTGTCGGATTTCGACGTCATCAATCCGGAAGACGATCCGCGCTTCCGTGAGTATGTCGAGCTCTATCTGTCGCTGGTCGGCCGCCGCGGCGTCATCCCGGAAGCGGCCCGCACCATCGTTCGTACCAACACCACGGTTATCGGTGCGCTGGCGCTGAAGCGTGGCGAGGCCGATGCGCTGATCTGCGGTCTCGAAGGCCGCTATGAGAAGCACCTGCGCGATGTCCGCCAGATCGTCGGCAAGCGCCCGAATGTCCGCGATTTCTCCGCACTCAGCCTGCTGATCTCGCAGCGCGGCGCCACCTTCTTCACCGACACCTACGTCACGTTCAACCCGACAGCCGAGGAAGTGGCGGAATCCGCCGTTCTCGCCGCCGAGGAAATCAAGCGCTTCGGCATCACGCCGCGCGCCGCCCTCGTCTCGCATTCGAACTTCGGCTCGCGTGAGAGCGAAAGCGCCACCAAGATGCGCAACGCCCTGCAGCTCGTGCGCGATACCGCGCCCGATCTGGAAGTCGATGGCGAAATGCACGGCGAGAGCGCGATCTCCGAAACGCTGCGCAAGCGCGTCATGCCGAACACGACGCTGCACGACGAGGCCAACCTTCTGGTCTTCCCCAACCTCGATGCGGCCAACATCACGCTCGGCGTCGTCAAGTCGATGACCGATGGCCTGCATGTCGGCCCGATCCTGCTCGGCGCGGCGATGCCCGCCCACATCCTGGCGCCGTCGGTCACCTCGCGCGGCGTCGTCAACATGGCGGCCCTCGCGGTTGTCGAGGCGTCCCAGCCGGCGTAATTTGCCTTGGACGCTGAAAATGCGCTAGGCTCAGAGCGGCAGCTTGTTAAGACAAGCAATGTATATCGAAGGGCGGGCCATGGTCCGCCCTTCGCCATTTGGTATTTGCTCACGTACGGGACGATGCCTTGAAACGCCTCACGCTGGCCGCAGCACTCCTGATTGCCCTTTCCGCCCCTGCCTATGCGCAGCTGGCGCCGATCTGCGGTCAGTTGCGCGCCCGTCTGGCGACCATCCCGGAAACGATCGGCGGCGGCACGTCGCCTGAAATACGCCGCTTCGCCAGCGCCATCACCGAACAGAACCTCGAGCTTCGCAAGCTGCGCAGCGACCAGCGCCGCAACGGCTGCAGCAGCGGCAGCATGGTGGTCATCGGCGGCGACAATGCGGGCTATTGCAGCGAGCTTGAACAAGCCGAGGCGAAGATGCTCGACAACATCGCCGACCTGCAGATGCGTCGCGATGATCTGCGCACGCAAAGCCCGGACGCCCGCCTGCGCAACGAACTCTTCGCCGCACTCGACGAAAACAACTGCAATGCGCCAGTGCAGCAGTACGAAGAGCCGCAATATGCGAACCCGCCCAGCATCGACGATCAGGCGATGCGCAGCAACACCTTCATTCCTCTCGGCGGCGAGCGTCAGCGCTCCTACGAGTTCTCGCCCGGCGGCCAGCCGCTCACGCATCTGAACACGATCTGCGTGCGCAGCTGCGACGGCGGCTTCTTCCCCATCCGCTCGAACGCCACCTCTTTCGACTTCGCCCGCGACGCCAACACCTGCCAGCAGATGTGCCCCGGCATCGAAACCGAGCTCTACTATCACGACGTTTCCAGCGGCGAGACCGAGAACATGATCTCGGCCTCGACAGGCGCGCCCTACAGCGCCATGCCGAATGCATTCGCCTACAAGAACCGCAAGCCCGGCGAAAAATCCTCCTGCAGCTGCAATCTGCCCGCCTATTACGAACAGATGCGCCGCAACCAGTCTGTGAGCGCCCCGCCGCCGCAGAGCTCGATTACCACGATCGAAACCCCGAACACCGCCGCCGCCAAGCCCGAAAGCCCGGTCACGCCAGAGCAGCCGGCGCCCCAGGCGCAGGTCCCCGACCGCCCCTACGATGCCAGTGCCGGCAAGGTGCGCCAGGTGGGTCCGCAGTTCCTCGCCGGCGATCAGGGATCGATCGACCTCAAGCACCCTGCCATGCCGGGCGCCCAGCCGCAGCAACCGCCGGCGCAGAAGCAATAGCAGGCGTCGCGGGCTATGCGCTCCCGCCCCAGCGATCCGCGAACACCAGCTCCTCCAACGGCAGCCGCTGCCGCCAGCCCTTCACCGCGAGCTCCGGCTCCTCGTAGAGCCGGTCGACATAGCCGACACAGAGCCAGGCGACGATCTCGATCCGCTCAGGCACACCGAGCGCCCGCTTCAGATCCGCCTCATGGAAAATGCTCACCCAGCCGACGCCGACGCCTTCGGCGCGCGCCGCAAGCCACAGGTTCTGCACCGCGCAGACGGTGGAGTAGGAATCCATCCGACTATTGTGCGTCCGCCCGAGCACCACGTCGCCGCAGCGATCCGGATCGCAGGTCACGCAGATGCCGACGGATGCCGTGCGAATGCCCTCGAGTTTCAAGGCGCGGTAGGCCTGCTGCCGCTCGCCGGAAAACATCTCCGCCGCCTCGGCATTGGCCTTGGCAAAGGCCTCCCACACGGTCGATCGCACGGCCTCATCGCGAACGACGATGAAATTCCACGGCTGCATGAAGCCGACAGACGGCGCATGATGGGCAGCAGCCAGCAGCCGTCCAATCACATCATCAGGCACCGGATCCGGCAGGAACTCGGATCGCACGTCGCGTCTGGTCTCGATGGCTCTGTAAACGGCGTCGCGCTCGCTCGTCGAAAAGGCACCGGCTCTCGCAAGAGAGCCAGATTGGTCTGGTCGCATCGTCAATCCCCAACAACACAACCGGCCGCTGTCCAGGCGGTCAGTCTATGATTGTCGGGCCGGTCTTCTGACTTGGCGTCATCCGTCTGCCACGCCTTCCCGGCAAAAAGCGCCAGTGGCATCAAGCGGCAGACGTCGGCCTTACAGCGTTGGGCACGTTCCGGTCTCGCACCGAATTCCCGATTCTCCCGCAAGCCTGCGGGCACCCGACGCGCCACCTATGCCGACAAACCGCGCATGATGCAATCGCTCAAGCCTCGACCGGGAAATATCGCACATAGGCGAACTCGTCACCACCAGGTGACCAGTTGGGAACATTGATCGATCCCTGCCCACCGAAAAGTTCGAACAGCGTCGTGAGATTTCCCCCGTCCATATCCATGATCCGCATTCGCACATGCTTGTCGCGCGGATGATCGAAGACATCGGGGTCGTAGGAGATCAGCACTACCTTGTCGTTGTTGGGCGATGGATGCGCGAACCAGTTGCCGTAGTTGTCGTGCGTCACCTGCTCGACGCCTGTGCCGTCGGGATGGATACGCCATATCTGCATCAGGCCGGTGCGGCTGGAGTTGAAATAGATCCAGCGCCCGTCGGCCGAATAATCCGGTCCGTCATTGCGCCCTTCGCCATGCGTCAACCGGCGCTCTTCGCCGCCGGTCACGTCGATCGTGTAGATATCGAACAGGTCGCCGCGAATGCCGCAATAGGCGAGCTCCTTCCCGTCAGGCGACCAGCCATGCCAGTAGGACGGATGATTGGTGGTCACCAGCTGCGGCGTCCCACCCTCGATCGGCAGCGTGTAGATCGCCGATTTTCCGAACTCAACCTTGTCGGAGATGACGATACGGGTGCCATCGGGCGAAATCCCGTGGTCGTTGTTGCAGGCGGTCGCGAAGCCGGTATCGACATGCTCGACCTTCGCCGAGCCGTCGAGCGCCAGGCGATAAAGCAGGCCTTCGTCGTTGAGCAGGAGATAGCTGCCGTCACGGGCGTAATTGGGCGCTTCGACCAGTCTCTCGGTCTGCCAGATCACACGGGCCTCACCCGTCTTGACGTTGTAGATCTCGACGGAACTGCGCATGCAAACTCTCCTCTGACGCGAACATATCCATGACCTACGACAGCTAAATAAGGCACGCAAGGATCGCCCGCGCGCGGCAATGGGAGGCTCCATCCGGAGCCCACGCGAAATGAGGCAATTGGCTGCCGAAAAGTTTGTGATCAAAAAAGCGTTAAGCCCGCGAAACAACTATGGTTCATCTAGCGTTCATGACGAAGATGTGACAGTTCGATGACGTTAAGATGACACTGGAGTTCCGCCATTGATCGCCCAAGTTTTCAAGTCCGGAGCGGCAATGCGCGAAGCGGCTCTCTATGGCGGCGTTGGCGCGGATACCCGCCCCTCCATTCTGCGCGGCGCAATTGCAGTCGCCCTGACGGCGGTGATGGCGTTGCTTGCAACCTTCTCGGTCGAGGTGATCGCCCGCGGCGGCGCAACCGACGTCGGCGCGTTTCTGTCTTCTACGGCGCGCCCCGGCATGACCACGGTCATGATGCTTACCATCGTGATGCTGTGCGTCGATGCCGTCCTCGGTCGCCGTTTCCTCTCTGCACTGGTCGTCCTGCCGCTCGTCCTCGTCCCCGCGCTCGTCTCCAATCAGAAGCAGCACTACCTCTCCGATCCGCTCTATCCCTCGGACATGCTGTTCGGCCGCCAGATATTCGAACTCCTGCCCGTCATGGTTCGCGACCGCCCGATGACGGCTATCGCGGTTGCCGTCGGCATCCTGCTCTCCGTCACTGGCCTCGTGCTGGCATGGCGCTACGCCTGGCGCCGCCTGCCGAAAATGGCGCGCCGCAACCGTATCCGTAATCTCTGCCTGACGGTTCCAGTCATCGCCGCCTTCGGCTCGCTGATGGATTACTCGCAATATTCCTATATCCGCGACCGCCTGCAGGTGGTGCCGATGATGTGGGACCAGAAAGAGAACTACCGCAGCAACGGCTTCATCCTCGCCTTCATCTTCAACATTCCGATGGCCGACGTCGCCTCGCCCGCCGGCCTCAATGCGCAGGCGCTCGATGCCATCCCGTCGCGCAATTACGGCTATCTCAGCGGTCCGAGCGACAAGCCTGACGTCATCATGCTGATGAGCGAATCCTTCTGGGATCCGACGCGTCTGAAGACGCTGAAATTCTCCGAAGACCCGATGCCGACGATCCGCGCGGCCCAATCCGGCCACGTCTTCTCGCCCGAGTTCGGCGGCATGACCGCCAATGTCGAGTTCGAGGCGCTGACCGGCTTCTCCAATGCGTTCCTGCCTTATGGCAGCATCCCCTACCAGCAGTATATCCGCAACGACATCCCGTCGCTTGCCACCTTCTTCCGCGGCGAAGGCTATGCGGCCCGTGCGCTACATCCGTTCAGCGGCTGGTTCTGGAACCGCAACGAGGTCTACAAGGATTTCGGCTTCGAGGAATTCCGCACCGAAGAAACCATGCCGACCATGGAAAAGCGCGGCATCTTCGCCTCCGACGACAGCCTGATGAAGGAGATCATGCAGGAAGCCGACGGGCTCGACCGGCCCTTCTTCTTCTTCGCGGTCACTCTGCAGGGACATGGCCCGTACGAGGCCAACCGCTACGCCAACAACACGGTCGACTTCACCGGCAATCTGACCGACGCCGACCGCGCCACGCTCGCCACCTATACGCAGGGCGTCAAGGAGGCAGACGACAGCTTCAAGATGCTGACAGAATGGGCCTCCAAGCGCGATCGCGAGACGATCATCGTGCTCTGGGGCGACCACCTGCCGCCGCTCGGCAGCGTCTATACCAACACCGGCTACATGCCCGACCAGGTCGCGACGCGCCGCGCCTCCGTCAGCGTCATGAAGCGGGAGCACGAGACGCCGCTGGTCATCTGGTCAAACCGCAAGGGCGTCAAGCAGAACGTCGGCACCATCAGCCCGTCGCAGCTGCCCTATCACGTGCTGAAATTCGCGGGCTACGAGCACCCGTTCTATACCGGCTTCCTCGGTCGCGTGCAGAAGAAGTACCCGATCGTCGACCGCTACCAGCTGATTACCCGCGACAACACCGCCTCGCCGGATTGGGTTCGCGACGCCAAGACCATCGATCCACTGGTCCGCGACTATCGCTATCTCCAGCACGATGTGATGTTCGGCAAGGCGCAGACCGTCGAGCGCTTCTTCCCGCAGCATTCCTGGCTGCGCGCTGAGGGCTCCTGAGCACGGCAGACATGCACGTTGCCGCATTGCATTCCTGGCGCAGAACGGAATACTCCCCGCCAACAAAAGTTGATCGGGAGTCGCGCCATGAACAATCTCTCCAGTTTCGTCCACCTGCATTTCGACAAGTCCGCCAACGAACTCGGCGACATCGAAAAGCGCGTGCTGGAAAAGGCGCATGCGCGCAAGATCATCTCGACGGATATCAACGCCGTACTGAAAGCCGAATCCTCCTTCGGCGAGCGGATGGCAGATAGCATCGCGCGCGTCGGCGGTTCCTGGGCGTTCATCACCACCTTCCTGGTCTTCCTGGCGGTCTGGTGCGTGATCAACACGATCATCCTGTCGACCCGCGCCTTCGACCCCTACCCCTTCATCTTCCTCAATCTCGTCCTCTCCATGATCGCCGCCATCCAGGCCCCGATCATCATGATGTCCCAAAACCGCCAGGCCGAGCGCGATCGCTTCGAGGCGGCGAAGGACTATGAGGTCAACCTGAAGGCCGAGCTGGAAGTGCTGTCGCTGCACCAGAAGATCGACATGCAGGTGATGACCGAGATCGCCGCGCTGCGTGAGGATATCGCCAGATTGACCCAGAAGCTCGGTAACTGATCCTGGGCTGGCGAACAGATTAGCCGGCCACAGGAATAGCGCGCCATTTCCGTACACCCTGATATCTTGCGGGTACACGCATGGGGTTTATTAGGTAAGCAAAAATTAAGACGGTTAAATGTATCCTTCGGTTGTCCTCGCTACGGCGTTGACCATTGCAAGGAGTGCAGTGCATGAGGAATGCCCGACGTCTTCTCGCCAACCGGCAGGGTGCGGCCGCGATCGAATTCGCAATCGTTGCACCGGTTTTCCTGCTCGTCCTTCTCACCCTGATCGCCTATGGCATCTACCTGAGCGCCGCCCATGCGCTGCAGCAGCTGACGGCGGATGCCGCCCGCACGGCGGTGGCCGGCCTTTCCGAGCAGGAGCGCGCCCAACTCGTCAACAATTACATCGCGCTCTCGACCCTCAACGATCCGCTGATCGACCAGAAGAAACTCCAGGTCACCGTCGCCACCGACCCCACGAACGCCAATCAGTTCACGGTCACGACCGAGTATGATGCCAGCGCCCTACCGATCTGGAATCTCTACACATTCCCGCTTCCGGACACCAAGATCCGCCGCTTCGCCACGATCCGCATGGGTGGTATATGAAAGCAGGCATGAGGCGATATCTGGCGGGTTTCAGCACCCGCCGGGATGGCAACATCGCGATCATGGCCGCGCTCTCGGCGCCGCTGATCATTTCCACGCTCGCACTCGGGGTCGACTTCGGCGCGATGACGTTGCAGCAGCGCCGCCTGCAGCAATTGAGCGACATCGGCGCCATCGTCGCGGCGTCAGACATCAACAACGCCGCCAGCAACCTGGTCACGAACTACCAGCAGAACGGCCTCAACGTCGCGGTAAAGTCAGGCGTGGCTTACGCAACATCGTCTGGAACCAAGCTGCTGAACGCCGCCCAGCTCGACACTTACGATGCCGTGGTCCAATACACGCCAGGGATTTATCTGGCCGACCCAGCATTGCCTCCGGCGCAGCGTTTTGTGGCCGGCACCCAGCCCTATGATGCCGTCAAGGTTGCGATCCAGCAGAAGGCGCAGTTGACCTTCGCAGCCTCCATCATCCCGCCCCCGACGCTCGGCGCGACCGGAACCGCCTCCGCCTCCAAGCTCGCGGCCTTCTCCGTCGGCTCGCGTCTGGCGAGCCTCAACGGCGGTATTCTCAACGCCGTGCTCGGCGGCCTGCTCGGCACGACGGTCTCATTGAAAGTGGCCGACTACGACGCACTCGCCGCCGCCAATATCGACCTTCTGTCCTATCTCGATCTTCTCGCGACCAAGCTCAACCTCACCGCCGGCACCTATGACGACCTGCTGGCAACCGACATCTCCTATCCACGCCTGCTCGACACGCTGGCCGCCACGCAGGGGCTGACGCCTACGGTCAGCAAGGCGATCACCTCGCTGTCCAAGGGGCTCGGCACCACGCAGATCAAGGTCAAGCTGCAGAACCTGCTCAGCCTCGGTTCCGTCGGCGAGCGGATGATCGGCTCCGGATCGCACTTGCTGCTCGAGGCAAGCGCTCTCGACATCATCTCCGCCAGCGCCTTCGCCGCCAACCAGGGCAAGCAGGTCGGCGTCAATCTCGCCGGCACGGTTCCGGGGCTGACCAGCGTCACGCTGAAGATCGCGATCGGCGAACGCCCCAAAGGAATCGCCTCCAACGCCATCGGCACCACGGGATCGGCCGTCCGGACAGCGCAGATCCGGATCGCCATCGAAGCTGGCGTCACGGGGCTGAGCACCATCGCCGGCATCAAGGTTCGCGTACCACTCTACGTCGAGGCAGCCTATGCGGAAGCCAAGCTCGCAAGCTTCGCCTGCCTTGGCGGCGGCCCGAAAAGCGCCAGCATCGGCGTCGATGTCGTGCCGGGGGTCGCCGAGATCGCACTAGGCGATGTCGACCCGACCGCCATGGCCAATTTCGGAACCAAGCCGCGCGTCACATCAGCCACCATCATCGACGCCCTGCTCCTCAAGGTGAACGCGCTCGCCGATATCAACCTGACCAACACCAGCAAGACGCGCCTGACATTCCAGCCCAACGACATTACCAACAAGGCGGTCAAGAACGTCTCGACAAGGGACACGTTGACCTCCGCCGTGCAGTCGCTGATCGCCGGCACCGATATCCAGATCCAGCTGCTGATCCTGACGCTCGGGACCAACAAGGCGGTGATGCAGGCAATCGCCGATACGCTGTCGAGCGTCACCACACCGCTCGACGACGTGCTCTACAACACGCTGCTGATGCTCGGGATCAAGATCGGCGAGGCCGATGTCCGCTTCACCGATGCGCGGTGCCAGCAATCCGTGCTGGTGCAATGAAAAAGCCCGGCGCGATGGCCGGGCTCCTTCGATATCGTTTCTGTTAGCGATTAGCCGTTGACGGCCATCCGCTTCTCGTCTCGGCCGCTCTTCATCCGCTCGGAGAGCAGGAAGGCGAGCTCGAGCGCCTGGTCGGCATTGAGACGCGGGTCGCAATGCGTGTGGTAGCGGTCGTGCAGGTCTTCCGCCGTTACGGCGCGCGCGCCACCCGTGCATTCGGTCACGTCCTTGCCGGTCATCTCGATGTGGATGCCGCCGGGATGCGAGCCTTCCGCGCGATGGATCTGGAAGAAGCTTTCGACTTCCGACAGAATCCGCTCGAACGGGCGGGTCTTGTAGTGGTTGAGCGTGATCGTGTTGCCGTGCATCGGATCGCAAGACCAGACGACCTTGCGGCCTTCCTTCTCGACAGCGCGAATGAGGCGCGGCAGATGCTCGGCGACCTTGTCGTGGCCGAAACGGCAGATCAGCGTCAGACGACCGGCTTCGTTCTGCGGGTTCAGAACATCGATCAGGTTCAACAGATCGTCCGCCTGCAGCGTCGGGCCGCACTTCAGACCGATCGGGTTCTTGATCCCGCGGCAGTATTCCACATGCGCGTGATCGAGCTGGCGCGTACGGTCGCCGATCCAGATCATGTGGCCAGACGTCGCATACCAGTCGCCCGAGGTCGAATCGACGCGCGTCAGCGCTTCTTCATAGCCAAGCAGCAGCGCTTCGTGGCTGGTGAAGAAATCGGTCTCGCGCAGGCTCGGCTGGTTCTCGGCGGTGATGCCGATCGCCGTCATGAAATCCATCGTCTCGCTGATGCGATCCGCCAGCTTGCGATAGCGCTCGCCCTGCGGGCTGTCCTTGATGAAGCCGAGCATCCACTGGTGCACGTTCTCGAGGTTGGCATAGCCACCCATCGCGAACGCGCGCAGAAGGTTCAGCGTCGCGGCCGACTGGCGGTAAGCCATGGCCTGGCGTTCCGGGTTCGGAATACGCGCTTCCTCGGTGAACTCGATGCCGTTGATGATATCACCGCGGTAGCTCGGCAGCGACACGCCATCGAGCGTTTCGATGCCCGAGGAGCGCGGCTTGGCGAACTGACCGGCGATACGGCCAACCTTGACGACAGGAAGCTGTGCGCCATAGGTCAGCACGACAGCCATCTGCAGGAAGGCGCGGAAGAAGTCGCGGATATTGTCCGCGCCATGTTCCGCGAAGCTCTCGGCGCAATCGCCACCCTGCAAGAGGAAGCCGTTACCTTCGGCCACATTGGCAAGATGCTTTTTCAGACGACGCGCCTCGCCTGCGAAAACGAGCGGAGGATACGACGCCAGCTGGGCTTCCGTCGCCGCAACTGCTGCCTGATCCGGATAATCCGGAACCTGCTGGATCGGTTTTTGCCGCCAACTGTTCGGAGTCCAATTCTGTGCCATCTCGTTCACCTGTCTCAGTATCCGGTACCGGCCGGATATCCCGTCTTTAAAATACTGGCGGCTTATAGCCGTTTAGCTTCATCTTGCATAGCGGGGTTCGGCGCGCTTTTGTCCGCCTCATCGCGCCATGCAATGACGCCCTATAAAGGTATTCGCGGCCGCGTTTTCAAACGCCGGCAGCGCGCTTAACGTTCGATATACCAAGACGCTTTGTATCTAATTTATGCTTTGACACTAAGGATGGTCCTGTTTTCAGACAGCCGAGCATGATGCTCCTGCTTTTTCAGCCATGACTTTTCCCGTTTCAGGATATTTCCAATGCGTATGTTTGATCGCCTCTTGGCGGATCGATCGGGCAATTTCGGCCTCATCACCGCCCTTCTCGCTGTTCCCTTGATCGGCGCTGCCGGCCTCTCGATCGATTTCTCGCACGCGCTCAGCATGCGCACGCAGCTTCAGGCGGCAGCCGATGCCGCCGCCGTCGGCGCCGTCGCGCAAATGTCGCCGGCGATGAAACAGGCGCAGACCATGACCGGCGACGGTCCGATCGCGACAGGCAAGACAGACGCTCAGGAGCTGTTCCGCTCGCAGATATCGGGCGAAGCCGCCAATTTTCCGATCGATGTCAGTGTCGATGTCGTGAAGACCGGCAGCGCGCTGACGTCATCCGTCACCTTCCAGACGCGGGTGCCGACCACATTCATGCAGATCCTCGGCCAGACCACCATGCCGATTTCGGGCACCGCCACCGCGCGCTACGAAACGCCGTCCTACATGGATTTCTACATGCTGCTCGACAACACGCCCTCAATGGGCGTGGGCGCGACGCAGGGCGACATCGACAAGATGCTAAAGGCAACAAAGTCTGGCTCCGACGGCACCTGCGCATTCGCCTGTCACATCGTCTCGACGTCAGGCGTCGAGGACAAGAACAGCTATTACAACATTGCCCGAAACAACAAGATAACGATCCGCATCGACGTGGTCGCGCAAGCGGTCAAGGCGCTGATGGCGAAGGCGACAGACACGCAAACCATGGACAAACAGTTTCGCGTCGCAGCCTACACATTCGGCAAGACCGCCCAGGACGCCAAATTGTTCAAGGTTACCGAGATCAACAACGACCTCGGCAAGGTCGCGACGGCAACCAGCGCCATTCAGCTGATGAGCATCCCGTACCAGAACTACAACAACGACCAGCAGACGAGCTTTGATAGCGCGCTCGCCGGCATCAAGGACGAGATCAAGGGCACCATCGGCAAGGGCACGAGCGATGCCGACCGGCAGAAGATCGTCTTCTTCGTGGCCGATGGCGTCGGCGACAGCGCCAAGTCGTCAGGCTGCACCAGCCCGCGCGGCGCCAATGGCAACCGCTGCATCGAGCCCATCGACGTCAAGAGCTGCACGGCGCTCAAGGACAAGGGCATCAAGATCGCCGTCCTCTACACGCCCTATCTGCCGCTTCCCGACAACGGCTTCTACAACGATTGGGTCAAACCTTTCGAAGGCAAGATCTCGACGAAGATGCAGGAGTGCGCGAGCCCCGGTCTCTACTTCGCCGTCAGCCCAACCGACGGCATCGCCGAAGCCATGCAGGCGCTGTTCATGAAGATCGTCAGCACGCCTCGCATCACCAGCTAACAGGCGCGCGGATCAGACCCGCACGCCATCCTTCAACCTGTAGCTCGGCGCATACATGGTGACGAGCTCCTCGGCGGCGGTCGGGTGCACGGCCATCGTCCGGTCGAAATCGTCCTTGGTGCAGCCGGCCTTCAGCGTGATGCCGAGCAGCTGCGCCATCTCGCCGGCGTCATGGCCGAGAATATGGGCGCCGATGACCTTGCGGCTCGCCGCATCGACGATCAGCTTCATGATCATCTTCTCGGTCCGTCCCGACAGCGTCGCCTTCATCGGCCGGAACTGCGCGCGGTAGACCTCGACGTCGCTATAGCGCTTGCCGGCCTCTTCCTCGGTCAGTCCCACCGTGCCGATCTCCGGCTGCGAGAAAACAGCGGTGGCGATCGTATCGTGATCCGGCTTCGTCGGGTTGTTCTTGTATTCCGTCTCGATGAAGCACATCGCCTCGTGGATCGCCACCGGCGTCAACTGTACCCGGTCGGTGACATCGCCCAGCGCATAGATGTTCTCGACGCTGGTGCGGGAATAATCGTCGACCACGATAGCGCCCTGCGCATTCATCTCGACGCCCGCCGCCTCGAGCCCGAGGCCATGCGTGTTCGGCAAGCGACCGATGGCGAGCATCACCACGTCGGCACTCATCGTTCCATTGTTCAGCGTCTCGACAACAAGCCCGTCCTCGCCCTTCGCCACGCTCTTCAGCATGTCGTGGCACTGGATCTTGATGCCCTTGGCCACCATTGCCTCATGCAGGCCGCGGCGCAAGTCATGATCGAAACGCGACAAGATTTCCGCCCCGCGATAAACCAGCGTTGTCTCGACGCCGAGCCCATGGAAGATACTGGCGAACTCGACCGCGATATAGCCACCGCCGACAATCACGATCGAACGCGGCAGCTCCTCCAGATGAAACGCCTCGTTTGAGGTGATGCAGAGATCATGGCCGGGCAGAGCACCGTGCAGGTTCGGGGTGCCGCCGGTCGCGATCACGATCGTCTTCGCCGTCACCGTCTTGCCGGTGTTGACCAGACGCACGGTGTGCCGGTCGACGAGTTCGGCGCGCGTATCGAGGATCTCGGCGTTGGCGCCCGAAAGCCCCTTCTTGTAGAGCCCCTCGAGCCGGGTGATCTCCGCGTCCTTGGCCGCGATCAGCTTCTTCCAGTCGAACGTGCTTTCGCCGACGGTCCAGCCGAAGCCTGCCGCATCCTCGAAATGCTCATGATACTGCGAGGCATAGACGAAGAGCTTCTTCGGCACGCAGCCGCGAATGACGCAGGTGCCGCCGTAGCGATATTCCTCGGCGATCGCCACCTTCTTGCCGAGTGCCGCCGCAACACGCGCGCTGCGCACCCCACCGGAGCCGCCACCGATGACAAAGAGGTCGTAATCATAGGCTGTCATGGGGATCTCCGGCACAAAACGTCAGAAGGAAGGAATCGTCAGAAGGAAGGAAGACTTGATATAGTATCGATATCGCCAAAAACAAAAGCCCCGGCGAACCGGGGCTTCGTATTGAGCGATGATGCGAGCCTTACGGCTTGGCAGCAGGCTTTGCGGCCGGAGCTGCCGGATCGGTGCCGGCAGCCGGAGCCGGCTTGATAACCTTGGCAAGCTCGGTGCTGGTCGACTTCTGCAGGTCGCGGGAGATGCCCTGCGCCCAGATGTCGGCGGCCTTGACGGTTTCGCGCGAAGCGATCGGGCCGTCCTTGAGGAGCTTCTGGCCGACCGGCGAGCCGTAGAAGGCGGCGATGGCATTGAGTTCCTCGACCGTGAACGCCTTGGCGTAGGTGACCGCGGCTTCCTTTTCGAGATCGGCACGACGCGGTGCAAGCGCCAGCGCCTGCTTGTCGACTTCAGCGGTGATCTGGTCCTGGTAGTTCGGCGAATCCTGGATCAGGTCGGCCTTCAGGCGCTCGGCAAGACCCGGCAGGATGTTGTCGAACTGGGTGGTGGCGCCGATTGCGTCGATAGCCGCGCGGGCTGCCTTCAGCTGTTCCGGCGACGCTTCCTGCGCGTGGGCTACAGAGCCCAGGACAACACCCGAGAGAATGACGGTCGCAGCAGCAAAACGGCCAAAACCTGCAAATTTATTCATGAGTTCCAACTCCTGTTACCTTGTTGCCCGCAGCTCGCGCGCGCCCGCCGGACCGGCGATGATCGCCAGCGCGGCCATATTGAGAAAGAGCCCGTGCTCCACGACGCCGGGGATCGCATTCAACTGGGTTGAAAGCGCCTCTGCATCAGGAATACGGCCAAAAGATGCATCGATAATGTAGTGCCCGCCATCCGTGGTGAAATTGCCGTCGCCGGATTGGCGCAGCGTCAACTCACCCGAAAGGCCAAGCCTCGCAGCCGTCTTTTCGATCGCGATGCGCGTCGAAACGAGGCCGAACATATTCACTTCGATCGGCAGCGGGAAAGCGCCCAGCGTATCGACCAGCTTGCTCTCGTCGGCGATGACGATCATGCGGCCGGATGTGGCGGCAACGATCTTCTCGCGCAGCAAGGCTCCGCCGCCGCCCTTGATCAGCCCAAGCGCCGCATCGACCTCGTCGGCGCCGTCGATCGTCAGATCGAGTTCCGGCAGCTCGTCGAGCGACTTCAGGGGGACGCCGAGCTCGACGCAAAGCCGTGCCGTGCGCTCCGATGTCGGAACACCCTCGACCTTGAACCCGTCCGCGACCTTCTCGGCAAGCAACCGCACGAACTCCTCGGCCGTGCTTCCGGTTCCGATCCCAAGACGCATCCCATGCTCGACATGGGCGAGTGCCGCAGCAGCGGCCTTGATCTTCATTTCGCGGGCGTCCATGCGCCGCTTACTCCCAGTGTTACGTTACGCATTGTTACGTTGGTTGCGTTGTTTACACGGCCCGCCAGTCAAACGAAAGCCAAAATAACGTCAGACTTTCGAAATCCAAAGCACATGCGGGAGGCCTGCTGCGCCGGCCCAAAGCGTTGCTTTTGCGGCCTTCATCGCTTAACTCGGATGCATCCCAACACTGAACAGGCGAAAACTCCATTGACCCCTGCCCTTGTCGTCTTCGATCTCGACGGAACCCTCCTCGACACCCATGTCGACCTTGTCGACAGCCTCAATTACACGATCGCAGCGCTCGACCTCGCGCCGGTCACCTATGACGACCTGACGCATCTGGTCGGCCACGGCGCCAAGGTGATGATCGAAAGAGCCTGCAAGCTGCAGGGGCATCCGCTGGAGCCCGAGAAATTTCCTGATCTGCTCGAACGCTTCATCACGCATTATACGGACAACATGCCGGGCGCGACGGTCCCCTATCCAGGGCTGATCGACGCGATGGATCAGCTGAAAGCCAAGGGATACAAGCTCGCCGTCTGCACCAACAAGCTGGAGGGCCTTGCCCGCACCCTGCTGGAGCGGCTGCAGCTCACCCATTATTTCGACGCCATCACCGGCGGCGACACATTCGCGGTGCGCAAGCCCGACGCCGGCCATCTCCTCGGCACGATCGAAAAGGCTGGAGGCGACCCGAAGCGCACGATCATGATCGGTGACAGCGCCAACGATATCCTCGTCGCGCGCAATGCCGCCATCCCCTCGATCGCGGTGCCCTTCGGCTATTCCGACGTCCCGATCGAAAGCCTGCAGCCGACGCGCATCATCAAGACCTTCAGCGAGCTCACGCCTGCGCTGGTGGACGAACTGATCGACACGGCCGACCTGCGCAACGCTGGCTAACATTTTCGGTCAAAATACGGTTGTTTTGGTCAAAAACATCAGCTCTTGATTGCCGAGATGGCACCGCGTCACTCGCTGGTTTAGCGAATCGCGAGGCCAATCAAATAGCGATCAAACGCAGTCGCGACGCCGTGATTTCATGTGAAAAAACGTGCGCGCGACTGTCAGATCCCCTTCACAATCCGGCCTCAATTGAGGCGCGAACTTGCTCTTGCCGAGGGTAATGGACGTCACATTGTGTGCAACAATGGATTGAGGAGATCTGATATGCGCATTCAATTTGCAGCCGCCGCAGCCGTGCTTACCCTCTGCCTTTCCGGCGCCGCCTTTGCCCAGCCGATGTATTCCAACGACTATACGAACGATAGCGACGGTTTCGCTCCCGTCAAAGTTGCTCCGCCGAAGCCCGTTCACTACACGCAGCACAAGGCGCCGGAATATTCCGACGACTACACCAACGACAGTGATGGCTTCGCTCCCGTTCGCGTCGCACCACCGGTCGACAAGACGTCGACGGCAAGCATCAAGCCACTCCCCCCATGCGCTGACTCGCCGAAAGGTCACGGCCTGCATACGGCAGGTGGTGACAGCGGCGCCTCGCACACCGATGCCTGCCGCGACGTCGGCACCAAGTAGACGCAAAAAAGCGAAAGGGCCGACGGATCGCCGGCCCTTTTTCAATATCAGCATCGTCCGATGCCGCGCTCAGCCGTTCACCGTCTCACCGAAGACCGATTCGAACGCCTCGCGCAAAAGCACATCCACATCATCCATCGTCACCGGCAGGCCGAGATCGACGAGGCTCGTGACGCCGTAGGCCGAAATCCCGCAGGGTACGATTCCCCCGAAATGATCGAGATCGGGTTCGACATTGAGCGACAGCCCGTGAAACGTCACCCATTTGCGCAAGCGTATGCCGAGTGCCGCGATCTTGTCCTCCGCCACCGTCCCATCGGGCAGCGGCGGCCTGTCGGGGCGACAGACCCATACGCCGACGCGGTCCTCGCGCCGCTCGCCGCGCACGTTCATCTCCCCCAGCGTGCGAATGATCACCTCTTCCAGCGCCGCCACGAAGGCGCGAACATCCTGCCGGCGGCGTTTCAGGTCGAGCATCACATAGGCGACCCGCTGGCCGGGCCCATGATAGGTGTACTCCCCACCGCGCCCAGTGGCATGAACGGGAAAGCGGTCTGGCTGCACGAGATCGCGCGCATCGGCGCTGGTTCCGGCCGTGTAAAGCGGCGGATGCTCGAGCAGCCACACCAGCTCGTCGCCACCCTCGGCAATATCAGCCACTTCCTGCTCCATGATATCCACAGCCTCCTGATAGGGCACCAGCCCATTGGATATCCGCCAGCGCACCGGGCGCGACCCGGCCTGTGGAAACATGGAAAAATCGAGGTCCGTTCGTAACATAGCCATTCCTTGCGGCCCGCAGTGCCTGTGATCGCGGGCTTTTTCGATGATCTATATGGCTCCGAATTGCTGCCTTTACAAACGCTGTCACCTTCTTTGAAAAAATCTGTCACATGGCCCTTGTGTCCCGAAAAACCTTTTGCTACATGCTGCGTCGCCGGCACAAACCGGCACCTACCACGATGCGGTCGTGGCGGAATTGGTAGACGCGCAGCGTTGAGGTCGCTGTGGGGCAACCCGTGGAAGTTCGAGTCTTCTCGACCGCACCATCTCTCTCCTGAGGAGTGAGACCAGCCAGAGCAACTGGCTCCCGACGACGCGATATGTCGTCTGCGGCATCTCTTAACGAGAGATTTTATTGTTTATAACGGCTGGATCCCAGCCCAATGAAATTTCTCGAAGATGTCCGATAAAACCGACCTGCACAATCCTCTGCAAGGCATGGCGCTGATGGCCGGCGCAATGATCGTCCTTCCCGCGATGGATGCCATCGCTAAGTATATGGCGACGTTCGAGGGCATGTCGCCTGGACAGGTCACTTTCTACCGATTCTTTTTCCAGCTCGTCTGCACGCTGCCGATTCTCTTTATAATGTTCGGCTGGGGCGCGCTGTCGGCCAAGCGCCCCTGGATGAATCTGCTGCGCGGCGCGCTGCATGGGGCAGCCAGCCTCCTGTTTTTCGTTGCGGTCAAATACATGCCGCTCGCCGACGTCTTCGCCATCTATTTCGTCGAACCCTTCATGCTCGCCGGCCTCTCGGCGCTTTTTCTGGGCGACAAGGTCGGCTGGCGGCGCTGGACGGCGATCGTGGTGGGCTTCGGCGGCGCGATGATCGTCATCCAGCCAAGCTATGAGATTTTCGGCCTCAAGGCATTGCTCCCCGTCTGCTGCGCTTTCCTCTTCTCTCTCTATCTTTTCCTCAACCGCGCCATCGGCAACGCCGATTCGCCTTTGACGATGCAGACCATGGCCGGCATCGGCGGCACGCTCTTCATGTCCGGCGCGCTGGTCGTCGGAAACGGCATGGGCGTCAGCGATTTCGACGTCTCGCTCCCGACATCGCTGCTGGGCCTCGTGCTTCTGCTGATTCTCGGCTCGCTCTCCGGCTATGTGCACATGATCGTCGTCCGGGCATTCCGCATGGCACCGCTCTCGCTTCTGGCGCCGTTCCAGTATTTCGAGATCATCTCCGCCACCATCTTGGGCTACGCCCTGTTCGGCGATTTCCCGAACTTCTCCAAATGGATCGGCATCATGATCATCGTCGCCTCCGGCCTCTTCATCATCTGGCGCGAACGGGTGCAGGCGCGGGCAGCGAAACAGGCCTGAGCCGTAAACGCCTTGTTAACTCCGCCTATTGAGAGAACATCAATTCGCTGGCGCTAGAAGAATCTTCGGCTTCATGATGAGGCCTGGAGAGAAAAGATGAGCGAAATTCGACTCGCTTTTCCGGCATGTGTCATCGCCGGAAAGCATCGACTTGGCGTGGAGGATATCGATCTTCTGCGCAGACACAGTTTTCCCGAGGGAATCAGAACCGCCGACGACGTCGTCGTCATGCTGGCACTGAACAATTCCTGCCCCGAGAAATGCCCCGAATGGAACACCTATTTCGTGGAGCAACTCGCGGCCTTCATCGTCCAATATAACTATCCGCAAGGCTCTCTCGACGAAATCAACGTCGCTTGGCTGATGCGCATGGTCGCGACCGACGGTGTCATCCATTCGGCGGTCGAGCTGGAGCTCGTGCTCCATGTCATCGAGATTTCCGCCTATGTGCCGGACGAGCTGCGCGCGTTTGCGCTCGATCAGCTGCGTCTAGCGCTATCGGACAATCGCGGCGCCTATCACAAGAGCCGTGCCATCGATCGCCGGGGAATCACCCGGCAGGATGTGGATTACGTCATGCGCATCCTGCGCGCGCTCAGCGACGGCAGTACCATAACGGTACAGGCGCTCACCTGGGCGGTGCTGATGCAGATCGGCGAAGAGACGCTTCCGGCATCGAACCATCCGCGCTGGTCGCAGATCGTATCGGCGCTCACGCTCGTCGATTACGCCGAAGCGCCGCGTCGCACTCGCTGGCTCCGAATCGTCGACGACAGGCTCGGGACCGAGGCAGCCGTCGCCTGATCGCGACGCTTCTCTCCGTGCCCTATCCGTGCGTATCCTATCCGTGATTGTGCGTTCCAGTCTTTATGCTTAAGACTCGGAACGCAGGTCATGGGTGGAGTCTTCATGTTCACGAAAATTCTGATCGCCAATCGCGGCGAGATCGCTTGCCGCGTCATCAAGACGGCGCGCCGCATGGGGATTGCGACCGTCGCCGTCTATTCCGACGCCGACCGCGATGCGCTCCATGTCGAGATGGCCGATGAGGCCGTCCACATCGGCCCGGCGGCCGCCGCCGAGAGCTATCTCGTCGCCGAGAAGATCATCGCAGCCTGTAAAAAGACCGGCGCTCAGGCCGTCCACCCTGGCTACGGCTTCCTCTCCGAGCGCGCCTCCTTCTGCGAGGCGCTGGAGAAGGAGGGAATCGTCTTCATCGGCCCGAAGCCCAAGGCCATCAATGCCATGGGCGACAAGATCGAATCGAAGAAATTCGCGAGCGCCGCCAACGTCTCCACCGTCCCTGGCTACCTCGGCGTCATCGAAAATGCCGAGCACGCCGAAAAGATCGCCGCCGAGATCGGCTATCCCGTGATGATCAAGGCCTCTGCCGGCGGCGGCGGCAAGGGCATGCGCATCGCATGGAGCGAGGCGGAGGTGCGCGATGGCTTCGACCGCGCCCGCTCCGAGGCGAAGAGCTCCTTCGGCGACGACCGCGTCTTCATCGAGAAGTACGTGGTCGATCCCCGTCATATCGAGATCCAGGTGCTGGCCGACGCGCACGGCAACGTCGTATATCTCGGCGAACGCGAATGCTCCATCCAGCGCCGAAACCAGAAGGTTGCCGAAGAGGCGCCCTCGCCCTTCCTCGATGAGGCCACCCGCGCCGCCATGGGCGAGCAGTCGGTGGCGCTCGCCAGGGCCGTGGATTACCAGAGCGCCGGCACCGTCGAATTCATCGTCGATCGCGACCGCAATTTCTACTTCCTCGAGATGAACACCCGCCTGCAGGTCGAACACCCTGTTACCGAACTCATCACCGGTATCGATCTCGTCGAGCAAATGATCCGCGTCGCGGCAGGCGAGAAACTGCCCTTCGCGCAGAAAGACATCGAGCTCAACGGCTGGGCCGTCGAAAGCCGCATCTACGCCGAGGATCCCTACCGCAACTTCCTGCCCTCGATCGGCCGCCTGACGCGCTACCGTCCACCGCAGGAAGGCAAGACCGGCAACGCGGTCGTGCGCAACGACACCGGCGTCTTCGAAGGCGCCGAGATTTCGATGTACTACGATCCGATGATCGCCAAGCTCTGCACCTGGGCGCCGACCCGCGCTGAGGCCGTCGAGGCGATGGGCGAGGCGCTGGATGGCTTCGTGGTCGATGGCATCGAACACAATGTCCCCTTCCTCTCCGCGTTGATGAAGCACTCGCGCTGGCGCGAGGGCCGGCTATCCACCGGCTTCATCGCCGAGGAATATCCTGATGGCTTCGCGCCCGTGATGCCCGATGAGAGCCAGCGCGGCACACTAGCCGCCATCGCCCTCTCGGCCTCGCTGATCGAAGCCAATCGCCGAGAAACCTTCAGCGACCGACTGCGCAGCGCTACCGATCCGCTGCGCGATCACTGGTGCGTCCGGCTCGGCGACGACTATATCGACGTGCGCCTGCTCGACGGTCTCGTGACCGTACCTTTCGAGATGGAGATGGATATCGCTGGCGAGACCGTCACCGTCGTCACCGACTGGAGACCGGGCGAGCCGGTCTGGCGCGGCAAGGTCGGTAGGCAACCGGTCACCGCTCAGCTACGCCCGATCCTCAATGGCGTCAGGCTCGATTGGCAGGGCCTGTCGGTGAAATCCAAGGTTCTGACGCCGCGTCATGCCGAACTCGACCGCCTGATGCCGGTCAAGCTGCCGCCGGATACCTCGAAGCTCCTGCTCTGCCCGATGCCGGGGCTGGTCGTCTCTATCGCGGTCACCGAGGGACAGGAAGTGAAAGCCGGCGAAACGCTCGCGGTCGTCGAAGCCATGAAGATGGAGAACGTGTTGCGCGCCGAGCGCGATCTCGTGGTTGGCGTCGTCAACGCCAAGCCGGGTGAAAGCCTGGCGGTGGACGCCGTCATCATGGAGTTCGCCTGACCCGTTCCGGCACACCAGACCGTCACGTTCCGCTCCGCATTTATTAACGCGTCGACGCTAATATTAACCCATCCGGGCCATGCCGGATGGAGTGAATGATGAGTGTCATGCAATCCGCCCTGCTGCTGCTGTTTATCAATCTCGGCATGCTATGGCTTCTGATGCGAATGCCCTTGGGGCTGAGAACGCTGCATGTCAGCCGCTCCTTCGATTGCACGCCGGAAACGCTGTGGACCGCCATGAACCCGATGGGTTCCAACGCCAGCTGGCACCATCACGTAATATCGAGCCGACAGATGGAGGCGGGCGGCAACGTCGTCGAGCAGACCTACCGCCATCAGGACAGAAACGACGCCCCCACGCGCCGTCTGCTTTCGATCGAGCCGCTGGTGGCCCTCGCCTCCAATGCGCAGGGCTTTCAATCATCCATCGTTGACGACAGCACGCTCGATGCCTCCTTCTGGAAGGACTATCGCGAGCGCCGCATCATCCGACCTACCGCCGATGGCCGCGCGGTCCTGGAAGTCGACCAGACGGATCGCTATCGTGGCCTCGCCTTCCTGATCTTCCGCTACGTGGCGCTCCACCGCGAAATGAAGGCGCTTGATGGCTGGCTGAAGACCGGCATCTCGCAGCCGCAGGGCTACTTCGAACACCCGCTCGTGCAAGTCGCGCTCGCCATCCTGTCGACCCTGCTTCTCTGGCCCTTCCTCGGCCTCACGCAACGCGGCCTGATGATCTCGACCTTCCTGACGGTCGTGATCGCGCTACACGAACTCGGCCACATGGCCGCCTACCGCATGTTCGGCCACACGTCCGTGCGCATGGTCTTCATTCCGTTTCTGGGTGGCATCGCGATCGGCAGCCGGCCCTATCGCTCGCTGTTCGAGGTCGCGACCTGCGCCCTGATGGGAGCCGGCATGTCGGCATTCCTGGTGCCGATCCTGATGCTCGGCCACAGCTTCGCCGATCACGGCATCCTCCCTCCCGCTGCCGACGCGCCCATCCTCGTTTTCCTGTTGATCCTCGGTGCCTTCAATCTGCTCAATCTGCTGCCCATGCAGCGCTTCGATGGCGGTCAGGTGCTGCGGCAGATATTCAGAACCCAGCGATCGCAAATCCTGGCGAGCTTTCTGGTCACGCTCTGCATCCTCGCTGTCGGCGTCGAAATCGGGCTTTCGGCGCGCTATCTCGTCATCGGCCTGCTGGTCTTCACCCTCGTCAGCCTCATCGGTGGCGGCTCGTACAAGCCGCGCCAGAAGCTTGAGGAAATGAACGGCGGCGAGCGCATGCTCGTCTCCTTCGGCCTCTACGCCGCCATCGCCATGCACGGCTACGCCGTCATCACCGCGATCGACCGGCTGTTTTGACGCAGATGGTATAAAGACCGGCGCAAGCCGCTCATCTGACAAGGATTTTACGAAGCGGCGCGGCTTTTCCCTTGAGCCGCGCTCCCTACGCGTGCAAAAGTCCGCCCGATCAAATCAGCATATTGGAGACGACCATGGACGTTCGCGCCGCTGTTGCCGTACAGGCAGGAAAACCACTCGAAGTGATGACCGTGCAGCTCGAAGGCCCCAAGGCCGGCGAAGTGCTGATCGAGGTCAAGGCCACGGGCATCTGCCACACCGACGACTTCACGCTGTCGGGCGCCGACCCGGAAGGCCTGTTCCCGGCCATCCTCGGCCATGAAGGTGCAGGCGTCGTCGTCGACGTCGGCCCCGGCGTCACCTCGCTGAAGAAGGGCGACCACGTCATTCCGCTCTATACGCCGGAATGCCGCGAATGCTACTCCTGCACCTCGCGCAAGACCAATCTCTGCACCTCGATCCGCTCGACCCAGGGCCAGGGCGTCATGCCTGACGGCACCTCGCGCTTCTCGATCGGCAAGGACAAGATCCACCATTACATGGGCTGCTCGACCTTCGCGAACTTCACCGTTCTGCCGGAAATCGCGCTCGCCAAGATCAACCCCGACGCCCCCTTCGACAAGGTCTGCTACATCGGCTGCGGCGTGACGACCGGCATCGGCGCCGTCATCAACACCGCCAAGGTCGAAATCGGCTCGACCGCCATCGTCTTCGGCCTCGGCGGTATTGGCCTCAACGTGCTGCAGGGGCTGCGCCTTGCCGGCGCCGACATGATCATCGGCGTCGACATCAACCCTGACCGCAAGGAATGGGGCGAGAAGTTCGGCATGACGCATTTCGTCAACCCGAAGGAAGTCGGCGACGACATCGTGCCTTATCTGGTCAACATGACGAAGCGCCACGGCGACCTGATCGGCGGCGCCGACTACACCTTCGACTGCACCGGCAACACCAAGGTCATGCGCCAGGCGCTCGAATCCTCGCATCGCGGCTGGGGCAAGTCCGTCATCATCGGCGTTGCCGGCGCCGGCCAGGAAATCTCCACCCGTCCGTTCCAGCTGGTCACCGGCCGCAACTGGATGGGCACCGCCTTCGGTGGCGCACGCGGCCGCACCGACGTGCCGAAAATCGTTGACTGGTACATGGAAGGCAAGATCCAGATCGACCCGATGATCACCCACACCATGCCGCTCGAAGACATCAACAAGGGCTTCGACCTCATGCACAAGGGTGAATCGATCCGCGGCGTGGTGGTCTATTGATCACCCAGCCAAACTATACGGTCGACGCGCGGAGGCTCGATGAGCTCTCCGCCGTCGAGCTGTACGCATTGCTGAAGATGCGCGTCGATGTTTTCGTCGTCGAGCAGAACTGCCCCTATCCCGAACTCGATGGTAAGGATGCGGACGCCCTGCATCTGCGCCTGCTGCAGGACCGGGACCTGATAGCCGCGGCCCGCATCTTCGCACCGGCAGACAAAGACGCGCCCGCCAAGATCGGCCGCGTCGTCGTCTCGCCCGCCCACCGCGGCAAACGCCTCGGCGAAGCGGTCATGCGCGAGGCGATTTCCGTCTGCGAAGAACGCTATCCGCAAGCCCCGATCTACCTCTCCGCCCAAAGCCACCTCTCCCGCTTCTACGGCAGCTTCGGCTTCGAGACGACCTCCGAGGAATATCTCGAGGACGGCATCCCGCACGTCGACATGGTCAGGCAGGTACGCTGAGCTGACAAACCAGCGGATCCCACAATGCGGATTCGCTGGTTTTCATCAGGCCTGTTTGTTAGATTTACATCCGACGTCCAACCCTGCCCAACAGGGCTCAGGGAGCACCACAACGAACCCACCACGCAATGCGGCACGACTTTGAAATGGCCGGCGGCTTTTTCACAAATCGGTCCTGATTTGGGAGCTATCGGCAGCTGAGGAGGAGAAGCTGAGCATGGCATATCAGGTATCGATACACCCCGCGCTCGATGGCGGGGTCAAGAAAGGCCAGGCGAATTTCGGTGGCGGCACACTCGTCTGCGCCTGCGCCAGCCGCCCGGTCAAGGTGGCGGTCAAGGGCACGGTCGCCCACAACCATGCCTGCGGCTGCACCAAGTGCTGGAAGCCAAAGGGAGCCGCCTTCTCGGTGGTCGCTGTCGCCTCGACCGACAACGTCACCGTTCTCGAAAATGGCGATAAGCTCGCCGTCGTCGACAAGGACGCGCTGATCCAGCGCCATGCCTGCAAGGAGTGCGGCGTCCACATGTATGGTCCCGTCGAGCGCGATCACGCGTTCAAGGGCCTGTCCTTCGTCCACCCCGAACGCTTCCAGGAACCCGGCTGGCCCGAACCCACCTTCGCCGCGTTCGTCTCCTCGATCATCGAGAGCGGCACGCCACCCTCGGCAATGTCCGGCGGTCGCAGCCGTCTCGGCGAACTCGGCCTCGCGCCCTACGACTGCTTGAACCCAACGCTGATGGACGTGCTGGCGACCTTCGCCGCGAAGAAGGCCGGCACGCTGAAGGAGGCGTGAGTTTCGAGCGCAGGATCAATGGAACCAACGATGTCACCGGACGATGATGTCGCTGGTTCCCCTCGCAAATGATTGAAATATTTGGTACCAAGCGCCACGCTCCCTTCTCGCCGCCACGCAGCGCACCGGGAGCCATCGCACGAGCGGATAGACAGGACACCGACAAACACCCATGCACCATATATACGTTGACGCAGACGCCTGCCCGGTCAAGCCCGAGGTCCTCAAGGTCGCCGAACGGCTCGGCATCGAGGTGACCTTCGTCGCCAATTCCGGCCTGCGCCCGTCGCGCGACCCGATGGTGCACAACGTCATCGTCTCCAACGGCTTCGACGCCGCCGACAATTGGATCGCCGAACATTGCGGATCGGGCGACGTGGTCGTCACCGCCGACGTGCCGCTCGCGGTGCGCTGCGTCGCGACCGGCGCCTTCGTCACCGGCCCCACCGGTCGCGTCTTCGACGACACCAATATCGGCATGGCCTCGGCCATGCGCGATCTCGGCGCGCATCTGCGCGAAACAGGCGAAAGCAAGGGCTACAACGCCGCCTTCAGCCCGAAGGACCGCTCCCGTTTTCTTGAAACATTCGATCGGCTGTGCCGCCGCGCCAAGGCCGTCACGCCACCACCAGGAGAATAGAATGAACATCCTATCCCAGGCGACCGCCTTCGGCGGCATGCAGGGCGTTTTCACGCATACGTCCGAGGCCTTGAAGTGCGATATGACCTTCGCGGTCTTCGTGCCGCCGCAGGCGATCCAAAAGCCCTGCCCGGTTCTGTGGTATCTCTCCGGCCTCACCTGCACCCATGCCAACGTCATGGAAAAGGGCGAATATCGCCGCATGGCAGCCGAGCTCGGCCTGATTATCGTCTGCCCCGACGTCAGCCCGCGCGGTAACGACGTCCCGGACGAACTGACCAACTGGCAGATGGGCAAGGGCGCCGGCTTCTATCTGAACGCCACCGAAGAGCCCTGGGCCGAAAACTACCAGATGTACACTTACATCACCGAGGAACTGCCCGCCTTTATCCGCCCGCACTTCCGCATGGACATGGATCGCCAGGGCATCTTCGGTCATTCCATGGGCGGCCACGGCGCCATGACGATCGCGCTGAAGAACCCCCGCCGCTTCAAGAGCTGCTCGGCCTTCGCGCCGATCGTCGAGCCCTCGACCGCCGACTGGTCCGCCCCCGCCTTCGAAAAATATCTCGGGTCAGACCGCGCCGCATGGCGCCAGTACGACGCTTGCGCCCTGGTCAAGGATGGCGCGCGCTTCCCCGAATTCCTGATCGACCAGGGCAAGGCCGACGGCTTCCTGGAAAACGGCCTGCGTCCCTGGCTGTTCGAAGAGGCGATCAAGGACACCGACATAAAGCTGACGCTTCGCATGCACGAGCGCTACGACCACTCCTACTACTTCATCTCGACCTTCATGGACGATCACCTGAAGTGGCACGCCGAGCGCCTCGGCTGATTAGGCTCCTGAAACACGATCGGCCCCCGAAGGGGCCGATCGGTCGATGCGCTCGTCCCCGACGCATCTGAATTGTCGTCTCGGCAAAAGTGCCGATTACGCGTTGCGCTTGTCGATCGCGAATGCGCCCGCGCCTGCGAAGACCAGGAACAGGAAGACAAAGCAGTAGAGGATTGCTTCAGCGCCACCGTTTACGGCAGGGAAGAAGCCGCTCGGGAAGTGCGCCATGAAATAGGCGACAGCCATCTGGCCAGCGAGGATGAAGGCAACCGGACGGGTCAGGAAGCCGACGAGGATCGCGATGCCGCCGATGAATTCGAGCAGTGCGGCGAACAGGAACAGCGGCGACAGCGGACCGCCGGCACCCTGCGGGATCGGGAAGGCGAAAAGCTTCATCGTGCCGTGCTCGATGAAGAGCAAGGCAGTAATGATGCGGAGGGCGGCCAGGGCGTACGGCTGGTACGCGTTAAGGCGTTCGAAACGGGGCATAAAGACTCTCCTTAGGTCAAAAGACAGAGGAGCGTTAGCGATCTGGTTGAAAACAGAGAAGTCACGATTTCCGATGCTCCCATCACATCCACTTGATTTTCATCATTTTTCCCCGACATCTTCACCTTAGAGGGGAATATTGTCGTGTTTCTTCCAGGGATTGGTGAGATCCTTGTTGCGCAGCATCTTCAAACCGCGCGCCAAGCGCCGTCGTGTCGAGTGCGGCATGATCACCTCGTCGACATAGCCACGCTCCGCCGCCACGAACGGAGAAAGGAACCGCTCCTCGTACATTCTGGTGTGTTCGGCGATTTTTTCGGGATCTGAAATGTCCTTGCGGAAGATGATCTCGACGGCGCCCTTGGCGCCCATGACAGCAATCTGCGCCGTAGGCCACGCATAGTTCAGATCCCCGCGCAAATGCTTCGACGCCATCACATCGTAAGCCCCGCCGAATGCCTTGCGGGTGATGACGGTCAGCTTCGGCACGGTCGCCTCGGCATAGGCAAAGAGCAGCTTCGCTCCGTGCTTGATCAGCCCGCCATATTCCTGCGCCGTGCCGGGCAGAAAGCCCGGGACGTCGACGAAGGTGACGATCGGAATATTGAAGCAGTCGCAGAAGCGCACGAAGCGCGCAGCCTTGCGTGAGGCATCGCTGTCGAGAACGCCGGCCAGCACCATCGGCTGGTTGGCGACGAAGCCGACCGTCGAACCCTCGATCCGCCCGAAGCCGCAGACGATGTTCTTGGCGAAGCTCGCCTGGATCTCGAAGAAATCCCCCTCGTCCGCCGTCTTCAGGATCAGTTCCTTGATGTCGTAAGGCTTGTTGGCGTTGGCGGGCACCAGCGTGTCCAGCGACACGTCCGTTTCCGTCACCGACTGGTAACATTCGATCTCGGGCACCGGAGAGGTGTTCGATTGTGGCAAGAGATCGATCAGCCGGCGCACCTGCAGCAGCGCCTCGACATCATTGTCATAGGCGCCGTCGGCGATCGAGGATTTCGTCGTGTGCACCGAAGCGCCGCCGAGCTCCTCCGCCGTCACCGTCTCGTTGGTCACGGTCTTGACCACGTCAGGGCCGGTCACGAACATGTAGGAGGTGTCTCGCACCATGAAGATGAAATCGGTCATCGCGGGCGAATAGACGTCGCCGCCGGCGCAGGGCCCCATGATGACCGAGATCTGCGGAATGACGCCCGAGGCGAGCACGTTGCGCTGGAACACCTCGGCATAGCCGCCGAGCGCTGCCACGCCTTCCTGGATGCGCGCGCCGCCCGCGTCATAGATCCCGATGATCGGCGCGCGGTTCTTCAGCGCCATGTCCTGGACCTTGATGATCTTCTCGGCATGCGCCTCGGACAGCGAGCCGCCGAAGACGGTAAAATCCTTGGCGAAGACAAAGACCGTTCGGCCGTTCACCGTGCCCCAGCCGGTCACCACGCCGTCACCGGCGATCCGGCTCTTCTCCATGCCAAAATCGCTGGAGCGATGTTCGACGAACATGCCGAACTCCTCGAAGGAACCCTCGTCGAGAATGAGGTCGATGCGCTCGCGCGCGGTCAGCTTGCCGCGCTTGTGCTGCGCCTCGATCCTGGCCTCGCCGCCGCCCTTGCGGGCGATGTCGCGGCGGCGTTCGAGCTCTTCGAGAATTTCCTTCAAGGCGACCTCCCGTTGCGGCGCGATTATTCCGAACCCGGGCTGAGCGTGAAGATCGACCGGATACGCGCTGAGATGTTTTCAGCAAGAATTTCGTCGGATGCGTCCGAAAGGTTCGAGCGGCTGAGCACATCGAATTTCGACACGGCGATAACAGTGCCGTCGTCGACGGAAGCCGCATCGACGGTAACATTCGCAGAACTCTGGCTCTTGTCGTATCCCTGCCCCGTGGTGACGGAAACGACGCGGATGGTGAGCACGACGCGTGGATAGACCTCGGTGCGAACGGTGGCGTTGATCGCCTTGTTGACACGATCGCCCACACCGGCAAGCACGGCCGGCGGCACTTTCGGTCCGGATAGGACCACGGCGCTGCGCACGTCATAGATCGGCCCCGGCGGCTCCTTCGGCATCAGCGAGCCGCAGGAAATCAGCGCCAGACCCGAAACGAGCGCGAGAAAAGACAGTAAAACCTTGGAAATAACCGACTGAAACATATTCATGACGAAAAACCGCGTCCACCCCATTAAGAGTCGCGATCTTCGCCATAAAGACGGTCATGGCAATCTATTTCAGCCCTTTAGTGCCAAAAAAGCACGCGTGGCCGCCAGAAAATCGATGAAACGCAGCGTCCGGCGTTCTTCCGCCTCTTCGTCGCTGCCCCAGTGCTCGATCGTCCAGTCTTCTTCGAGATGCGCCAGCGACCACACCTCGTTTTCGTCAAGCTCGCCTTCGGCAAAAGCCAGCGCCAGAAGTGCCGATCCCGTCAGCGTCGTGATCGTGTGCAGCACGGCAAGCGCGATCGCATTGTCGTGCTTGCGCAGCGCCGCCGAAAACGCCGCAATCGCGCTCTGCGGCTGCTGCTGGTGTACAATGCCCTCGGCGAGGATGAAGCGCGCGCCGAGCGTATTCGACGCCCAATCAAGCACCGGATCCCAGAGCTTGGTCTGCCGCGCCACCAGCTCTTCCGGACCCTCGGCGCGGTAGCAGAGCATGTCCGTGCCGGAGAAGCGCAAAATGTCTTCGAAGACGGCCTGCGTGTCGGTCGAAACACCGTCGATCGCCGTGTTGATCAGCTTGGTCAACGGCATGGAGCCTGGATCGATCTCGTCGCCCTGCGCCTTCCACTCGTCGGCCATCAGCTCGGCAAGCTTGCGTGTCGGAGCCGCCAGAAGATTGCGGGCCGGCGTGCGCACGGCCTTGCCGTCCAGCTCGACGACGAAGCCGGCTCCAGTGCCTTGGGGGTCGGTGCCTTGCGCCTCACTCACGGAGACGTCCTTGTAGAAGCGCTTCGGCAGCGGCTTCTTCATCTGGATCTGCGCGCGGCGGATCGGATCGGGATGGCTCAGCCCCTCGGACAGGTCGTTCAACAGATCACGCATGGCTCACCTCAGGAAAAATGCTTCAGAATGTCGGCCGGATGGTAGGCGATCGTATCGGCGCCGGCTGCGATTAGATCGTCGACGCTGGCATAACCCCAGGACACGCCGATCGCCGTGGCGCCCGCTGCCTTTGCCATCTGCATATCGTAGATCGCGTCGCCGATGACAATGGTATCGGCGGGATTCATCCCCGTTTCGCTGCAGCATTCCGTGACCATGGCCGGATGCGGTTTCGATGGGCAATCGTCGGCGGTGCGCGACACGATGAAATCGCGAGAGAACCCATGCGTCTCGAGAATATGCACCAGCCCACGGCGCGACTTGCCGGTCACGGCACCGATCAGTACCTCGTCCTTCTCGGCCAGCGTGCGGATCAACTCGCTGATGCCATCGAACAGCGGCACGTCGACACCGGCTTCGGCGCGCACACCGGCGTAGATCGCCTTGTAATGCGCGGTCATCGCCACCGCCTCGTCGTCCACATGCGGCTTGCCCTGCATGCGCGCGATGGCGATATCGAGCGTCAGGCCGATGATCGCCTTCGTCTGCGAGAGTTCGGGCCGGTCGTGGCCGAAATGCACGAAGGTGCGCGCCATCACCTCATGGATCAGCGCGGCGCTATCGACCAGCGTGCCGTCGCAATCGAACAATGCCAGTTTCATTCGAAATCTTCCCGGTCGGCTTCGGCCAAATCGAGGCCGAGCAGGTTCCAGGTCTGGACCATATGCGGCGGCAGCGGCGCGGTCACGCGCAGGCGACCGCCATTCGGATGCGGAATGTCGATCTTGCGCGCATGCAGGTGCAGCCGCTTCTGGATGCCGCCGGGGAAATCCCAGTTGTGGTCGTCGTCGAAATACTTGGGGTCACCGATAATAGGATGACCGATATGAAGCGCGTGGACACGCAGCTGGTGCGTGCGGCCGGTATAGGGCTCCATCTCCAGCCATGCCAGGTTCTGCGCCGCCGTCTCACGCACTTTGTAATAGGAGATCGCGTGATCGGCGCCCTCCTCGCCGTGCTTGCAGACCCGCATACGGTCGCCGTCAGGCGTCTGTTCCTTCACCAGCCAGGTCGAGATCTTGTCCTCGTGCTTGCGCGGCACGCCCTTGACCAGCGACCAGTAGGTCTTCTTGGTGTCGCGCTCGCGAAACGCCGCCGTCAGCTTCTGCGCGGCACCGCGCGTGCGGGCGATGACGAGCACACCCGACGTGTCCCGGTCGAGACGGTGCACGAGGCGAGGCTTCTCGCCCTTCGGGCTCGTCCAGGCCTCCAGCATCTTGTCGATGTTGCGCGTGACACCGGAACCACCCTGCACCGCAAGGCCGGCCGGCTTGTTGAGCACGATCACCTTGTCGTCCTCATGCAGCACCATGCGCTGCAACAGCTCGTAGTCGCCGCCGTGCTTCAGATCGTGGCTGGCGATCGGCCCAGCCTTCTTGGCGTCGACATCGAGCGGCGGCACGCGCACCACCTGCCCCGGCTGCACACGCGCATCGGTCTTCACGCGACCGCCATCGACACGCACCTGGCCGGAGCGCATCAGCTTCTGCAGCGGACCGAATCCGAGACCGGGATAGTGGATCTTGAACCAACGATCGAGGCGCATGCCCGCCTCGTCGGCTTCGACGGTAATATGTTCAATGCCAGCCATGTCTGTACTTTCGGAAAGAGTTGCCGGCACCAGGCGCGGCCTTTGCCGCTGGCTTTAGAGCATTTTACGCAAAAACGGAAACCTGAATCTCAGAGGACGTCAGATCCCCCTCTCAGATCAACGCCCGCATGATCGCAAGCCCCGCGAAAACCGCCGCCATCGACAGCCCGACGCTCGCCACCATATAGACCGCCGCCGACGCCATCGCCCCACGCTCGATCAGCGAGATGGCATCCAGCGAAAAGGCGGAGAACGTCGTAAAGCCGCCGAGGAAGCCGGTGATTAGCAGCAGTCGCAATTCGTTCGACGCATTGAAGCGCCGCGCGATCAGCTCCGCGAAAACGCCGATGACGAAACAACCGACAACATTGACAACAAGCGTCCCCCACGGAAAATTCGGGCCCATCAGCCGCAACGACCATTGGCCGACAAAATAGCGAAGCACGGAACCGATGGCGCCGCCGACGGCGACGAGAAGAGCCTGGATCATGCCGTCTCTGTAGCGCAGGCAAGATGCGTTGCCAATTGACCGCTATCGATACAGCTCACCGCCACCTCAATAGCTGCACGGCCGGTCATTGTTGAAGCCATAAGCGCAGGCCGAATTTAGCGGCATGCGGGCATCGCGGCTTTGCTCCGTCGAGGTGCAGGCCGTCGCTATGAAGGCGGTGACGACAAGCGCTCCGGCCAGAGCAAGAGAGTGAAAACGGCGCATCTGAACTCCTCCTTTGAAGGACCGGCACTATTCTGTTGTTGACTAATGCAAGAAGTAACGAGGCAATGAGACAGATATAGAGGCGCACTACATTTGCACTATAGCTTAAAAACTCAAATCCAGCACAAGAACCATCACAAAAGGTAATATTTTAGCGATATTCTTAGCGGCACAGGAAGGTCCGTCGTCCTAAATCTGTCACATGACAGTTCTGGTTGGTTCCATTTCGGCAAGTACGGCGGCCGCGGCGTTTGAAGCGCTGCGCATTCCCCCGCGCGTCTCCGCCAGCACCGCCGCCAAGGATGCCCGCAAGGTCGCCGACATCAAGCGCCGGACCGATTCCGGCCAGGATACGGATGAATCGGCCGCCGTCATCAATTCCACCGAAGTCGCGCTCGACCTGATGACCATGGGCCAGCGCCAGCCGCAGGCCGCGCTCCAGCAGGCTCTCAAGCTCTACGAAGAAGACTGAGACCACCCGTCCCGATCGACCCAAAATTCGACCGGCGGAGAAACCCGCGACAAAAAATTGCTCGCCGGCGACATTCCCCCTTGCCAAGCACGGCCATCGCCAGATAATTGCGCTCAACCTTGTTGGGAGAAGCTGGCTCGTCGCAGCCGGTGCCGAAGGAGCAACCGCCCCGGAAACTCTCAGGCAAAAGGACCAGCAAGGGGCAGACGGAACTCTGGAGAGACGCGTTTTCGAAACGCGCGCCGAAGGGATAACAATCTCAGGCAAACAGACAGAGGGGGCTCGAAACAAGGCGCAACCGCGCCCGAATATTTGAGCCCGCGCATGGAACCCACGCGCAAACACCGGAGGCGTCCTTGGACGATACTGCTGCCCTGAAGAAAACCCCGCTGCATGACCTGCATCTGTCGCTCGGCGCCCGCATGGTGCCCTTCGCGGGCTATGACATGCCGGTGCAATATCCGGCCGGCGTCATGAAGGAACATCTGCAGACCCGCGCAGCCGCCGGTCTCTTCGATGTGTCCCACATGGGCCAGGTCGTCATCAAGGCGAAGTCGGGCAAGTATGAGGACGCAGCACTCGCGCTCGAAAGCCTCGTTCCCGTCGATATCCTCGGGCTGGCCGAAGGACGCCAGCGCTACGGTTTCTTCACCGACGAAAACGGCGGCATCCTCGACGACTTGATGATCACCCATCTCGACGACCACCTCTTCGTCGTCGTCAACGCCGCCTGCAAGGATGCCGACGTCGCGCACCTCAAGAAGCATCTCTCCGACACCTGCGACATCACCGTGCTCGACCGCGCGCTGATCGCGCTGCAGGGTCCGCGCGCCGTCGAGGCTCTGGCCGAACTCTGGGCCGATGTCGCCGCCATGAAGTTCATGGACGTGCGCCACTGCCGCCTGCACGACGTCTCCTGTCTCGTCTCGCGCTCCGGCTACAGCGGCGAGGACGGCTACGAGATCTCGATCCCCTCGGACATGGCCGTCGATGTCACCAAGCGGTTGCTTGAGCATCCCGACGTCGAGCCGATCGGCCTCGGCGCCCGCGACAGCCTGCGCCTGGAAGCCGGCCTCTGCCTCTACGGCAACGACATCGACACCACCACGACCCCCGTCGAGGCAGCCCTCGTCTGGGCCATCCAGAAGGCCCGCAAATCGGGCGGCGCCCGCGCCGGCGGCTTCCCAGGCTCGACGCGCATCCTCTCCGAACTCGACAACGGCGCCACACGCCGCCGCGTCGGCCTGAAGCCCGACGGCAAGGCGCCGGTGCGCGGCCACGCCAAGCTTTATGCCGACCAGGACGGCAAGGCCGAGATCGGCGAAGTGACGTCGGGTGGCTTCGGCCCGAGCGCCGAAGGCCCTGTCGCCATGGGCTACGTGCCGGTCGCCTCTGCCGACGTCGGAACGGTCGTCTACGCCGAGGTTCGCGGCAAGTATCTGCCGGTAACAGTCGCCGCACTTCCCTTCGTCACGCCGACCTACAAGCGATAAGACCATGAGCGCGGCGGCGATCCATATCGTTGCACTGCCTGTTCGGGCGCACTGTTCGCAGGCCGCCATCGCTGGCGATGTGCGAGGATTACCCCCCTCTGCCCTGCCGGGCATCTCCCCCACAAGGGGGGAGATCGACCAGCGGTGGGCGTCTCGCCAGACGGTGAGCGTGGAGCGAGTGGGCGCGCCCAGCCAATCTCCCCACCTGTGGGGGAGATGGCCGGCAGGCCAGAGGGGGGCGCCACACGGCACCACTTCAGCCAGCAACCACCACACGCCGTCACGCCAATCAAAAACAAACTACCCATTTCCACCAAACACCCCATTTCCCAGAGAGGACCATCCTATGCTGAAATTCACCGAAGAACACGAATGGCTGCAGATCGAAGCCGGTGTCGCCACCGTCGGCATCACCACCTACGCCGTCGAGCAGCTCGGCGATCTGGTGTTCGTGGAACTGCCTGAAGTCGGCGCCACCTTCGGCAAGAACGACAACGCGGCCACCGTCGAATCCGTCAAGGCCGCCTCGGATGTCTACTGCCCGCTCGCCGGCGAGATCACCGAAGTGAACCCGGCCATCGTCGCCGATCCGTCGCTGGTCAATTCCGACCCTCAAGGGTCTGGCTGGTTCTTCAAGCTGAAGCTCGCCAATGCGGCCGATGCCGACGGCCTGCTCGACGAAGCGGCCTACAAGGAGCTCACCGCGTAATGACGACGCCGACGGAATTCCAGTTTACCGACTACCAGCCCTACGACTTCGCCAATCGTCGTCACATCGGCCCCTCGCCGGCCGAAATGACCGATATGTTGAAGGTCATCGGCTATAACAGTCTCGACGGGCTGATCGACGCGACCGTGCCGCCCTCCATCCGCCAGAAGGCGCCGCTCCTCTGGGGCGCGCCGATGACGGAGCGCGAGGCGCTCGACAAGCTGCGCGAAACCGCCAACAAGAACAAGGTCCTGACCTCGCTGATCGGCCAGGGCTATTACGGCACGATCACGCCGCCGGTCATCCAGCGCAACATTCTGGAAAACCCGGCCTGGTACACGGCCTATACGCCATACCAGCCGGAAATCTCCCAGGGCCGCCTCGAGGCACTCCTGAACTATCAGACGATGATCTGCGACCTGACCGGCCTCGACGTCGCCAACGCCTCGCTGCTCGACGAAGCAACGGCTGCCGCCGAAGGCATGGCGATGGCCGAGCGCGTCTCCAAGTCGAAGGCCAAGGCCTTCTTCGTCGACGCCGCCTGCCATCCGCAGACGATCGAGCTGATCAAGACCCGCGCCGAGCCGCTCGGCTGGAGCGTCGTCATCGGCAACCCGTTCACCGATCTCGATCCTGTCGACGTCTTCGGCGCGATCTTCCAGTATCCGGGCACGCACGGCCATGTGCATGATTTCACCGGTCTGATCTCGCGCCTGCACCAGACCGGCGCAATCGCCATCGTCGCCGCCGACATCCTGGCGCTGACGCTTCTGAAGTCGCCTGGCGAAATGGGCGCCGACATCGCCATCGGCTCGTCGCAGCGCTTCGGCGTTCCCGTCGGCTACGGCGGCCCGCACGCCGCCTACATGTCGGTCAAGGACGCCCACAAGCGCTCCATGCCCGGCCGCCTCGTCGGCGTCTCCGTCGATGCGCGCGGCAACCGTGCCTACCGCCTGTCGCTGCAGACCCGCGAACAGCACATCCGCCGCGAAAAGGCGACGTCGAACATCTGCACCGCGCAGGTTCTGCTCGCCGTCATGGCCTCGATGTACGCCGTCTTCCATGGCCCCAAGGGCATCAAGGCGATCGCCCAGCAGGTCCACCAGAAGGCCGTTCTGATGGCCAAGGGCCTGGAAAAGCTCGGCTACACCATCGAGCCTGAAACCTTCTTCGACACGATCACTGTCGATGTCGGCCACATGCAGGGCGTCATCCTGCGCGCGGCGGTCGCTGAAGGTGTCAACCTGCGCAAGGTCGGCGCCACCAAGATCGGCATGAGCCTCGACGAGCGCACCCGCCCGGCGACGCTGGAAGCCGTCTGGCGCGCCTTCGGCGGCAACTTCGCGGTCGCCGATTTCGAGCCCAGCTATCGCCTGCCCAAGGGCCTCGCGCGCACCAGCGAGTACCTGACGCATCCGATCTTCCACATGAACCGCGCCGAAAGCGAGATGACGCGTTACATCCGTCGTCTCTCGGACCGCGATCTGGCGCTCGACCGCTCGATGATCCCGCTCGGCTCCTGCACGATGAAACTCAACGCCACGGCGGAAATGCTGCCGATCACCTGGCCGGAGTTTTCGGATATCCATCCCTTCGTGCCGGCCGATCAGGCCCTCGGTTATCGCGAGATGATCGACGACCTGACCGAAAAGCTCTGCGCCGTCACCGGCTACGACGCCTTCTCCATGCAGCCGAACTCCGGCGCGCAGGGCGAATATGCGGGCCTGCTCACGATCCGCAACTACCACATCGCCAACGGCAACGACCACCGCGACGTCTGCCTGATCCCGACCTCGGCGCACGGCACCAACCCGGCATCCGCCCAGATGGTCGGCATGAAGGTCGTGGTCGTCAAGGTTCGCGAAAACGGCGACATCGACCTCGACGACTTCCGCGCCAAGGCCGAGCAGTATTCGGAGAACCTCTCCTGCTGCATGATCACCTACCCCTCGACGCATGGCGTGTTCGAGGAAACGGTGAAGGAGATCTGCGATCTCGTGCACAAGCACGGCGGCCAGGTCTATCTCGACGGCGCCAACATGAACGCCATGGTCGGCCTGTCCCGCCCTGGTGACATCGGCTCCGACGTCAGCCACCTCAACCTGCACAAGACCTTCTGCATCCCGCATGGCGGCGGCGGTCCCGGCATGGGCCCGATCGGCGTCAAGTCGCACCTGGCGCCGCATCTCCCCGGCCATCCGGAAACCGACGGTCGTTCGGGTGCAGTCTCTGCGGCAGCCTTCGGCTCGGCATCCATCCTGCCGATCTCCTGGAGCTACTGCCTGATGATGGGCGGCGAAGGCCTGACGCAGGCGACCAAGGTGGCGATCCTCAACGCCAACTACATCGCTGCACGCCTCAAGGGCGCCTACGACGTGCTCTACAAGTCCGAGGCCGGCCGCGTGGCGCATGAGTGCATCATCGACACGCGTCCGCTGGTCGACAGCGCAGGCGTCACCGTCGACGACGTCGCCAAGCGCCTGATCGACTGCGGCTTCCACGCCCCGACCATGAGCTGGCCGGTTGCCGGCACGCTGATGATCGAGCCGACGGAATCGGAAACCAAGGCCGAACTCGACCGCTTCTGCGAGGCCATGCTGGCGATCCGCCAGGAAGCCCGCGACATCGAGGAAGGCCGCGCCGACAAGGCCAACAATCCGCTGAAGAACGCCCCGCACACGGTCGAAGACCTCGTCGGCGAATGGGACCGCCCCTATTCGCGCGAACAGGCCTGCTTCCCCCCCGGCGCCTTCCGCGTGGACAAATACTGGTCCCCGGTCAACCGCGTCGACAACGTCTTCGGCGACCGCAACCTGATCTGCACCTGCCCGCCGCTGGAAGCCTACGCCGAAGCGGCCGAGTAAGGATACGAGATCGAAACGCCCGGCTTTGTCCGGGCGTTTTGCTGTTTTGGGGGTGATCCGGTTCAGATGGTTGACGGATGAGGACTGCGATACATGCCATCGCCAACCTATTGATCTGGCGTCACAATCCTCTCTCAATCGTCATCCTCGGGCTTGTCCCGAGGATCTGCAGACGCCCACCAAACCCGCTACGGTTATGGACAAAGCCACCCGCTGGCACCCACGCCAATTCATCCGCACCGTTGCATTCCGGGCACCGTGCTTAGATCCTCAGGACAAGCCCGAGGAAGACGCCGAGGTGATGGACAGGCCGAGAATCGACCAGCAAACAGCGACCAACAGTCGACGATGGACAACCAACAGGAAGCCAACACCCCGATGCCCCACTTCCAAGGCTTCCACTACCGCGCGACGCCACTCACCGACACCCGCCCACCGCTTCTGCTCCTGCACGGCAGCAGCCGCGACGAAACCGAACTTCTGCCGCTAGCAGAGACCGCCGCCACCGGCTGGCCATACCTGTCGCTGCGCGGCCCGATCCCCTGGGAGAGCGGCTACGCCTTCTTCCACCGCAACCCCGACCGCACGCTCGACCAAAACGACCTCGCCCTCCAGACAGAGCGCCTGCACACCTTCATCCAAGCCGCCATTGAGACCGGCCTGATCGCTCGCCCACCGATCCTCCTCGGCTTCTCCAACGGCGCAATCATCGCCGCCTCCCTGATGATCCACGATCCCGACATCACGGCCGCCGCCATCCTCATCCGCCCGCTCTCACCCGATCCCGACGCGATCCTCCCGCCGATGCCAGCCAAGCCCATCCTCATCCTCTCCGGCGACCGCGACGACCGCCGCGCGCCCGAGGACGCTATCCGCGTCACCGAACAGTTCCAGGCGGCCGGCGCCGACGTCACCAGCCATTCATCACCCACCGGCCACCATCTCCACGACGACGAACCCGCCATCATCGGCCAATGGCTGACATCCCGCTTCTTTCCGCTTGCCCACACCCGCCCGCCGCTTTAAGCAGGCCGCCACGCGGCAACAGACAACAGGCGACCAGTCAATGGCAAAATCCGACGGCGATCTCACCCAGCAGCCCTGGCCTAAGCCCGTCATGCTGGCACTCGAAGAACCCGGCCAGTATGTGACGATCGACACAACCCAGGCTGCTTCCTGGGCGATGATCGAGGACTGGCCGACGGAAGACGGACCCGCGCTCGACAAGGCGCTTCTCGTCTGCGCCGACGTCATCAAGGGCAAGCGCAGCAACGAGGACGCCCGCAAGGCCTTCATCGCCGCCGCCATCGAAGCCGGCATCGACATCAAGCCGTAGAGGGCTCGGCACTCGCCAGCGCCAATTTCTCGTCAGCGCAGTCTCTCGTCAGCAAATAAATCCGTCGATGATCCGGCAGATTTCATCTGGCATTTCCAGCTGCATCATGTGGCCGCTCTCCACCTGTGTCGTTTCCCATGCCGGATCGCTCTTGATCCGCGCATAGGTCGCGGCGAAGGCCGCCGACTGATCGATTCCTGCCGCGACATAGAGTTTGCGCGCGATCGAACGGTGCGCGCCGGTGAGCCTTATCTTCTGGACCATGGTCGCAAGGGGCTGGGCGGATCGCATCGTCGTATAGTGTTTCAGATCATCCGGAATGCGGCTGTATGACCGAACAGGCGGCGGCACGGCGTAGCCGCCATTCTCCCCGGCAGCAGTCAGCGTCGACAGCACGATATCAGGCCCCGAGAGGTCGAAGACGGACTGGCCATCCTCTGGAACGAAGGCGTCGAGATAGACGAGGCTGCGGATGCGAGCGGCGTATCGATCGGCGACATCCGTGATCACCATGCCGCCCGAGGAGTGGCCGACCAGATCGAAACCATCCAGCCCCTCGGCCTCGATCATCCCGCAGACATCGGCGATATGCGTATCGAGATTGATCGCACCATTAAACAGATGCCTGCGCTCACCGATCCCCGTCAGGCTGGGGACGAAGACCTGATGACCGATCGCCCGAAGACGCTGTGCGACAGGCGTCCAGCTTGCGCTCGAACCCCAGGCGCCCTGCACGAGAACGATCTTGCGTGAGTTCATGGGTATTTTCTCAACCGCGGGAGGACAAACAGGGTAGGCATACCATTGGTGCGCCACATCCATTTATTCCCATGCAGCCGGTGCAAGTCAATCGCCCAGGCATCTAAGCCTGCGAAGGCACCGTAAGCGGCGGCCCGAGAAACTCCACATCCCACGTCTTGGCGAAAACGTTGAGCGCCGCCGTATCCGGCCGCCCGTCGCGCATGACATCGGCAAGCCCGAGGAAGAAGGCCCGCGCATCGAGCCCGGGCGCGATCAGGATATACTGCCGCGCCGGCCGATCGGTGACATTGATGAAGGCATGCGCCGCCCCGCCCGGCACGGTCACGACATCGCCCTCCTCGGCGTAAAACTGCACGCCATCCACCTCGAACAGATACCGCCCCTCCATCACCCGGAAGACTTCGGTCTCCTTGTGCCGATGGCGCGGCGGCCCGAAGCCCGGGGCGTTGACCGTGTCGATGAAACAGAACTCTCCATCCGTCGTGGACGGATCGACCCGCACGTCGAGCTCCAGCCCGATCGCCGGTATCTTGATGACCTCCTCGGTCGATTTGGAATGAGACGTCTGGATGGCCATGGCAGATTATCCTCGGGCGAATTGAGACATGTGGCGGAGCAGATTGCAGATAGAAGGCCTACCAAGCCGCCGCCAGCGCCGCCAGCCTCCACGGCAAAAACATGCACGTACCGCGCGCCAAGTGCCACGCCGCAAATGCTTGATACCCGCTGAGATTGCTCTAATCTTCCCTCTATCAGCATGTTCACGCCGCCGTTCATAACGCCGAGGGAGCACTGCATGTCGCCTGTTGTCAGCATGATCGCCCAGGAAACAGCGCTTTCCGCCCTGATATCCGCCGTCGCCGTCATCGGCGTACCGAAGTTCTTCGACCCCAACGCACCGGTCAATTATCCGCTGGCATTCGGCCTCTTCGCGCTGATGTCGCTCGCCTTTGCCGCCTACGAACTCCTCGTGCGTCGCCGCTAGTCACCAACTGAAGACATGTCAACCACCGGGACTGTTCGAGTGAGCCCGTCATCCCCCAACAGACCCGAGAGCCGATGTCGATTTCAGATGCGATCTACCGCCCCTTCGAGCGCCTGATCCGGCCGCTCGACATCCCCTACCAGCCACTGCCGTCGAAGGGACCGGTCGCCGTCCTCCTGCATTTCATCGCCATGTTCCGAGGCGTGCTCATCGCGCTGGCGCTCTCATCCATGGCCATCGAGGCGATGAACCTCACCATGGTCTGGGGCCTCTCCGTCATCGTCGACGGCGTCACGCAAAAGGGCGCGACACCCTTTCTCCATGAGGAATGGCCGTTCCTGACCTTCCTCGGCCTGTTGATCTTCCCGGCCATGCCGATCGCCTCTTTTCTCGTCAACACGCTGACCTCGCACACGCTCGGCGTGGGCATGCCCGCCGCCATCCAGTGGCAGGGGCATAAGGCAGTGGAGCGGCAGGACCTCGCCTTCTTCCACGATCTCTATGCCGGCCAGGTCGCCTCACGGCTGCAGCAGGTGTCGTCTGCCGTGCAGCAGCAGATCATCGCCGCCTTCCAGTCGATCCCGCGTTTCCTGCTGCAGATGGTCGGCTCGGTGGTGTTGCTGAGCGCTCTCTCCTGGCAGCTCGCGCTGCCCGCCGCCATCTGGATGGCGCTCAACGTCGCTCTGGCGGTGAAGATGGCGCCCGTCTTCACCGAGCGCTCGCGTAGCACCGCCAAGCAGCGCAGCCTCGTCGCCGGCGCCATCACCGATCTCTACACAAACATGCAGATGATCAAGCAGTTCGCCGCCGAAGACAGCGAGGCCGGCGCCATCCGCCGCGTCATCGGCAAGTCAGTCAGCACCCAGCACAGCGAACAGCGCATCTACCGCACCTCCGAGCTCATCGTCGTGGCGCTGAACATGCTGCTCTGGCTGGCGATGGTCTCGATCGGCTTCACCGGCCTCGTGCATCAGTTCCTGACCATCGGCGAGTTCGTCGGCGCCATCTATGTGCTTCATCGCCTTTCCGGCCACACCTTCACCTTCCTGCAGATGGGCCAGCAGATATTCCAGGCGATCGGCACGATCAAGGACGCCATGCCCGTTATGACGACCCCACCCACCATCACCGACCGCGAAGGTGCGGTCGATCTCGACATAACCCGAGGCGAGATCCGCTTCGACGACGTGAGTTTCGCCTACAAGACCGGCAAGTCAGTGATCGAAAACCTCCAGCTCACCGTCCACCCTGGCGAGAAAGTCGGCCTCGTCGGCCTTTCCGGCGCCGGCAAGACGACGCTGGTCAGCCTCCTCCTGCGCTTCTACGACATTGGCTCGGGCGCCATCCGCATCGACGGCCAGGACATCCGCGACATCACCCAGGCAAGCCTGCGCCGCAACATCGGCGTCATCGCGCAGGACGTGGCGATGCTGCACCGCTCGGTCGGCGACAACATCCGCTACGGCCGGCCGGATGCCGCACGCGCCGAGATCGAGGAGGCGGCGGAAACGGCGAGCGCCGAAGCCTTCATCGCCGATCTAAGGGATGCCGACGGCCGCAAAGGCTACGACGCCTATGTCGGCGACCGCGGCATCAAGCTCTCCGGCGGCCAGCGCCAGCGGGTGGCAATCGCCCGCGTCTTATTGAAGGACGCGCCGATCCTCGTCCTCGACGAAGCGACCTCGGCGCTCGACAGCCAATCCGAAGCCGCCATCCAGGAAAAGCTCGATCTCGTCATGCGCGGCAAGACCGTCATCGCCATCGCCCACCGCCTCTCCACCATCGCCATGATGGACCGTATCGTCGTGCTCGATCAGGGCCGCATCGTCGAACAAGGCAGCCCGACGGAACTGGCCGAGAGCGACGGCCTTTTCGCCCGCCTCTGGAAGCGCCAGACCGGCGGTTTTATCCCGGAGGAGATCGGCTAGACCGCTCTCCCGCTCACGCCGCAAGCGTCAATCGTGGTCGCGTTGGGCGACGTACTCAGGAAAGGCGGCGGCGCCGTGGCTCAGCGCCTTCGCCATCAGGATCCCGTCATCGAAGAAGCCGTTGCGCTCATAGAATCGCCTAGCGTTCAAATTAGTAAGAACCGCCGCGATCCGAAACAGCGCGCATCCCTCACGTTCGCCCTCCGCTTCGATCCAGGCCATCAGTCGCGCGCCGATCCCCATGCCGCGAACATCGGCATCGACCACGACGTGGTCGGCCTCGACATATTTGCCGCACCAAAGCTGCGTGCCGGTCCAGAAGCCTGAGACACCAACCATCCGACCGTCCAAATAGGCCGCGATGCATCGATAGTTGCCCTGCGCACACATTGCCGAAAGCCGAGCTCGAAACGACGCCTCATCCAGCGTACTGACCTGTCGAAACAACGGATAGATCGCCACGATCTCCTCAAGCCCGAAAAGCTCGCCTATCTCGATTTCCGAAGCCACAACACTTTCTCCCACTGTCAGCCGCCCAGCGCCACGGCAATGCGACCATCACAAGTCCAAGGCACGTCATGGTCACCCCCGCATAAAGCGGCCGCCCGCCGGAAAAGCGCGCCCAGGCATAGCCGGTAAAGAACAGAAGCCCGATCAACAGCAGATTGCTCACCCTCAGCGCGCGCTCGGCATTGTCGATCAGAAAGAACGGGATCACCGCCGGAATGGCCGTGGCCGCGACCAGAAAAAATACAGCCACCGCCGCACGCAGATCGCTACCCGTCAATGAAACCCTCGATGGCTCTGATTTCGCGGCAAGCGCCAGCAGCGACCGGTAAAGCGCCTCCGCGTCGGCATGATCAACGGCAAGCGCCGTCCCCTCCGTCGGAAACTCATTGCGAATGACAGCGAGTGCCGTTTTCTCATCGCGCGCGCTCCTGATCTGCCGAAACAGATGCAACCGCCTGCTCCTGAAAAACGTCGTCCCCAAAATGCGCAAGACCGCGTCGATAATGCCCCAGGCGACATTGCATCCGAGCGTGGAGATGACCAGCCCCCGAACATCCAGCCCCTCCTCGCGCATCACCAACCGCGACCCGACGGTCCAGGTCAGCGCCATGATCAGCCCAAAGAGCACTTCGGCAAGCGCGTCACCGGGATCGAGATCGTCGAAGATGGATGCGATCGTCTTCAGCGCCACGGCATTGTTCCAACCGGCAACCTTCACCCGTCGCCTTGCCGGCATGCGACGGCGCACTATGGTCGAAATGGTCGATCCCTTCATTGAGTGGGATCAAGGAAACGCAAAACGCCCGAACCAAAGGTCCGGGCGCCCGCTCATTCAACCTGAGAAGCTGTTTCTCAAAACTCTTCCCAATCCTTGTTGGCAACAGCCGCGTTGCCATGGCTGGCATAGACAGGTGCAGCCGCGCGCGGTGCCCGCGTCGGGGCAGGAGCAGCTGCCCGTGCCGGGGCGGCTGGTTCCTGCATGCGGCGGGCGACATCGCGCAGCTGCGCGGTGCGGCCGCCGAGCTGGAAGGCGCCGATCAGCGCGCTGAGGTTGGTGCTTTCCTGCGCCAGGCCAGCGCCCGCCGCATTCATCTCCTCGACCATCGCGGCGTTCTTCTGCGTTGCCTGGTCCATGTGGTTGACGGCGGTGTTGACCTCACCGAGGCCGACGGACTGCTCCTGTGCGGCCGTCGCGATCGCATCCATATGCGCGTTGACGTGCTGCACCAGCTGCTCGATCGCCGTCAGACCCTCGCCTGTTTCGTTGACCAGGCGCACGCCCTCGGAGACGGCGACGGCGGAGTTGCCGATCAGGCCCTTGATCTCCTTGGCCGCATTGGCCGAGCGTTGCGCCAGTTCGCGCACTTCCTGGGCAACCACGGCAAAACCCTTGCCGGCTTCACCGGCGCGTGCCGCCTCGACGCCGGCATTCAGCGCCAGAAGGTTGGTCTGGAAGGCGATCTCGTCGATCACGCCGATGATCTTGCTGATCTGCTGCGCGGAATCTTCGATCCGGCGCATGGCTTCGACGGCATTGCGCACGACCGAGCCGGAGTGTTCGGCGCGGCTGCGGGTCTCGCGCACCGCGTCACGCGCCTCGCCGGTCCGCTTGGAGGTGGCAACAACGTTCGAGGTGATCTCCTCGAGCGCGGCAGCCGTTTCCTCCAGCGAGGCCGCCTGCTGTTCGGTGCGCTTGGCGAGATCGTCGGACGCGCCGGAGATTTCGCTGCTGCCGTTGCGGACCATATCGACCGCGCTGCCCACGCCGACAAGCGCCTGGCGAAGCTGGATCACCGAGGTGTTGAAGTCGTGGCGAAGCGCTTCGAACTGCGGCGCGAACGCCGTGTTGAGCTCGCAGGTCATGTCGCCTGCAGCCAGCAGCTTGAGACCCGAGGCAAGCGCGCCGGTTGCCTGGGTGAGGCGGATTTCGGCTTCTTCCTCTGCGCGGCGCTGCACTTCGACGCGCTCGCGCTCCGACTGCTGGCGATTGATCTCGGCTTCGGCTTCCAGCTCATTGTTGCGGATAGCGGCAAGACGAAACACTTCGACCGAGCGAGCCATGTTGCCGATCTCGTCGCCGCGCTCGGCATAAGGCACCAGAATATTGGTGTGGCCGTCGGAAAGCACGCTCATCGCGGTCGTCAACCGTCCGATCGGACGGACGACACGGAAGACGACGATGACGAAGGCGGCGATCGTTACCGCAATCGTGGCGACCAGCATAAGGCTGTAGAAGACGAGCGTGTCGAATGCTGCCTGGCGCGTCGCCTCGGCCTTCGCGGCCAGCGCGTCCATCGCCAGCGAAGCGACGTCGCCGATCGTGCCGAGTGCTTTCGTTGCTTCCGTGCGCCACTGGTCGATGCCCATCGTCGAAGGACGATCGTGCGTCAGATCGGCAAGGATACCGGCGCGCTTGTCGGCGAACGGTCCGGAGAAGTATGTCGTGTCCGCGGTCGCGACCGCGCTCTTGATCGCCTCGGGAACGGAGGGGTGATTGGCGAGAATCTTGGTCGATGCCCACGCGAAAGCGATGCGCACGTCGCCGGCGACAAGCTCGGAGGCTTCCTTCGCGGTCAGCGCCCGGTTGCCCGAGATCGCGCCGTTGACCGCAACCGTGGCCGAACCGCCGGCAGCGCGCGCCGACCATGCGAAGTAGCGCAGCTGCACCAGATCCATCAGCGAATTGTCGAGCGTGCGGATTTCGGCTTCGGTGGCAGCCGACGTCGTCTCCAGCTTGGCGAGAAAATCGCTGCCGAAGGAAAGGACGCGTGGCGCAAGCGATGCATCGCGCTGGTCGACGGGCTTGGCCAGCTCGGCATCGACAGAAGAACGCAGAGAAACCAAAGAGGCGTAACCGGCATCAAGATCGGCGAGCACCGTTTTCAATGTGTCCGTGCTGAGGCCGGCCGAGATGTCCTTGACCTCGCTAAGCGCCGCATCGACGATCGCCCGCTGCTTGCGCACGCTATCCATGCTGCCTGCAGCGTCTGCCGCCGAAAGTGTAAGCGCGGTCGCACTATCGCCGCGCTCGCTGCGAAATGCCAGCAGCGCCTGGAACAACGCCTTGTCAAGCTGCGCATTGGCAGCAACCTGCCCGTTATTCGAATATGTGGCGTGCGAAGAAAGAAGCTTGCTGGTCACCAGAGCGGTCAGCCCGGCTGAAATCACAAGAACGACGGCAATCAAAACATTACGGATCGAAAACAATTCGGCCTCCAATGAGCGAAATATCGATCACGGATATCCGTTTTGCGCAGTTAACATTGAACTAATTTCTAATAACCGGATTCACCTGCAAGAAACCACAGAAAAGCTCTCTGCAACGAAGCTGAACAGGGAGGAAAACAAGCAATACTGCTCATCTCCATCTGTATTTCGATGCGATTAGTATGACAATATATTTCAATACTATCGGGAACGAATGGAATATCTCCCGCATCGCGTGCACCATTACCCTGGATCGGTATAGCCGGCCCTCCAGCGCTGCAAGAACGGGCATGATGATGATGAAAATCGGCATGCCCCTAATAAAATCAGTGACCTAACCGTCTTTTCATCCCCGCGCATTCCGCCTGCGCCACACTCACCCCCGTCCCGTCTTCGGATACACCGGTTGCGTTACCGGCGACGCGGGGCCGGCGCTTTCGGGAAGCCCCTGACGCAGGGTGAAACGAGGGGCGTCGCGGAATGGTCCCGCCAGTAGAGCTGGTGTGCGGGTGCATAGGTCGGTTCGCCGATACCACGCGCCTATGCACATAAGGGACGGCGACTGGCCGACCGTGGAGCCCGAAAGGGTTCTGCGGAACGGCGCCGGGGTGCCGCGGGCGACAGGTCCGCGGAGGCCCTCCCGGCGTCGATCAAGACGGCCCTTCGGGATGCCCGGGGAGCGAAAGCCTCAAGAACAAGAACAATCCCGCGAGCATATCTCTGAAAAGATGCCGACCACCCGGTAAAGGAACTAGGACACGACTGCAGACCGCCGAACGGGGCGCCGGAAGGTGTCAATAAAACTAAACTATTTACGAGGCAGCTTTTGGCGCCCCGTCCGATCAGATGCCGTATCAACCGGGGGTAATGCCCGCCGGGGGTAGAGGCATGCCGCGTAGCATGATCACCCAAGCAACGTATATGCCGCCGAACCGAGCGCCACGATACCGAACACAATCAGCAGCCAGCTCGTCGCCCGCATCACCTTGGACGTAAAATCCTCCGACAACCGATCACGCGCCAGACTGACGGCGCCGCTTAAGCAAAACCACCAAGCGAGCGAACCGGCAAAGACGCCACCAACAATCGCAACTGAACTGAAGCGCCTCGTCTCGTCGAGCAGGCCGAAACCGGCAAACAGCGTACCGAAAGAGAGGATCGTCGCCGGATTGGAAATGGTCAGCAGAAAGGTCGCGACGGTGGTGGCGAAGAGCCCGCCTGCTCTGATCTCGGCTGCCTCGACCGGATCATGCGTCAACCCGCGCCACCCGAGAAACAAGAGCAGCAATCCGCCGCCGATCGCCAATGGCAAGGTCGCCATCGACATGGTTTCTGCGAAGACGGCAATGCCAGTCACCGCCACGAGCGCATAGCTGGCGTCCCCGATCGCGGTGCCGAAGCCACAGGAGAAGCCCGCGAGAAAGCCGCGCTCCAGCGTGCGGTTGATGCACAGCATGCCGATCGGTCCAAGCGGCGCGGTGATGATGACACCCAGCACGGCGCCCTTGAGAAACAGCAGAAGCATATCGCGGTCTTAAACGCTCTGGCGCGCAACGCAACGAAAAAAGCCGCCGGAACCGGCGGCCTGTGACGAAATGCTCAAGACAAAATGCCCGTGACACAAAGCCGATATAAAATACCGGCAGAGATTGAATGGCGGCAATGAGCGACCGCCTTCGCCCTGTTTACCGCGCCGGCACCACGGCATCGCCGCGCGCGGCAAGAGCAGCCAGATCGGCGGGCTTCAGCTCGACCGATTCGCCACAGCCGCAAGCGGACGTCTGGTTCGGATTGGTGAAGGTAAAGCCGGAGCGCAGCGTTGTCTGCTCGAAGCCCATCTCGGTGCCGAGCAGATAGAGAACCGCCGAGGGCTCGATCCACACGCTGGCGCCATCGCGCTCGATCAGGTCGTCCTTGGCGTTGGGTTCGGTGACGAGGTCGATGGTGTATTCCATCCCCGCGCAGCCGCCCTTCTTGATCCCGACGCGAATCCCCTTCGCCTCCGGTCCCGAATTCTCAACGATCGCCTTCACCCGCGCCGCGGCGGTGTCGGTCATGCTCATGACTGCAAAGCCCATAGGCCCATTCTCCTTCCGCAACCGGGGTCAAGGTCCGGTGCTTGTTCTTGTCAATTTAAGCGGCGATGATCAATGCTTCAATATCGAATGCCGAGATCATTGTCTTCAAGTGCTTTTTCATCGACGGATGTACTCTACAGGATACATTTTTCATGCTAACAGTGATGCGAACGGCGATATTCGCCAAATGGCTGTCACGGCTGAAAGATCGCCGCGCCGTCGCACGGATCGCATCTCGCCTCCTACGGGTCGAAACCGGGCACCTCGGTGACATCAAGGCGATCGGTGAAGGCGTCAGCGAATTGCGTGTCGACTACGGTCCGGGCTATCGGATCTACGTCACGATGCATGGCTCGACGCTGATCGTACTGCTCTGCGGTGGCGAAAAGTCGACGCAAGCCCGCGATATCATCGAGGCGAAACGCCTCGCACGGGAATGGAAGGACGCACGATGACAATCGAAACCCAGCCCTTCGATGCGGCCGAGTTTCTCGACAGCGACGAAGCGATCGAGGAATTCGTCGTCGCCGCCTTCGAAACCCAGGATCCCGCCTTCATCGCGAGAAGCCTGGGCGTCGTCGCCAGGGCTCGCAACATGAGCGAACTCGCACGCGAGATCGGTATGAGCCGCGCGGCGCTCTACAAGGCGCTGAGCGGCCAGGGCAACCCAGAATTCGCCACCATCATGAAGGTGATGAAGGCGCTCGGCATCGGCCTTGCGCCCGTCATGCCCGACGGCAGATCGGCGGCCTGAGACTCAATGCCGGGCGATCTCACCGCACCTGCTTGGGCCAATCGCGGGCGGCATGGATGACGCGAAGTATCACCACATGCCGCGCTGCAATCTGGTAGAAAATCAGGTAATTCCCCTTGGGAAAGAGCCGCAGTTTCCGTTTCAAAGTCGTCCTTAAGACGCCCGTGCCCGGAAAATCCCCCAGCATCGCAAATGTCTCATAGAGATCCGCCTGCCACTTCAAGGCGGCGGCCGGATTATCCCCGCCGATATGGACCATGATATCGTAAATATCGTCTTCCGCCCTCGGATGAAGGCGATAGGCCATTACGCCTTTTCCCCGAATTCTTGAATAAACCGACTGCGCAAGCGCACAAAGGATTCGTCGCCATCAACAGGTTCGCCGCTTTCCAAGCCTTCATCAATCAAACGGTCGATTTCGTCAGGGGTGTAGCCGTAAATCAGTTGGCCAGACTGCCATTGGTCAAGCGCAGCAAGAAGCACATCGCCAGCCGAGCCGAATTGCCCCGACCTGACGGCAGCATTTACTGCGTCAGACATTTCAGGCGTGAGCTCCACGCTAACGATTTCACGGCTGCCCATTGGCAAAGCTCCTTTTCAACCAGCATCATGCTAGTCGAAACGGCCGATCAATACCAGCCGACCGCCACCTGCGCCTCTTCCGACATCCGATCCGGCGTCCACGGCGGGTCGAAGGTCATCGCCACCTCTACGCCCGAGACGCCCTCGACGGAACCGACGGCGTTTTCGACCCAGCCGGGCATCTCGCCGGCAACGGGGCAGCCGGGAGCTGTCAGCGTCATCATGATCTTGACCATGCGGTCGTCCTCGATGTCGATCTTGTAGATCAGCCCGAGTTCGAAGATGTCGGCGGGAATTTCGGGGTCGTAGACCGTCTTCAGCGCCATGATGACGTCGTCGCTGAGGCGCGCCAGTTCATCTTCGGGAATGCTGGAATGCACGATGCCTTCGCGCACGTCGATCTTCTGTTCGCTGTCGTCCAAGCTCATGTGGACCACTCCTTATGCAAAAAACTTGCGCGCATACTCAAGCGCGTCGGCCAAGGCATCCACCTCGGCGCGGGTATTATACATGCCGAAGGATGCACGGCATGTGGAGGTGACGCCGAAGCGTTTCAAGAGCGGCATCGCGCAATGCGTTCCCGCCCGAACAGCAACGCCGCGCCGGTCGATCACGGTCGAGACGTCATGGGCATGCAGCCCCTCGATCTCGAAGGAGAAGATTCCGCCCTTGCCCGGCGCATTGCCGATGACGCGCAGCGAATTGATGTCGCGGAGCCGCTCGGTGGCATAGGCCGCAAGATCAGCCTCGTGCCTGGCAATCGCCTCGCGGCCGACCTTGTCCATGTAGTCGAGCGCATAGCCAAGCCCGATCGCCTGCACGATCGGCGGCGTGCCGGCCTCGAAGCGGTGCGGCGGGTCGTTGTAGGTGACGGCATCCTCGGTGACCTCGAAGATCATCTCGCCGCCGCCCTGGAACGGCCGCATCGCCTTCAGGCGATCCTTCTTGCCGTAGAGCACGCCGATCCCCGAGGGACCGTAGAGCTTGTGGCCGGTCATCACGTACCAGTCGCAATCGATATCCTGGACATCGACAGGCATATGTACGGCGCCCTGAGAACCATCGACGAGCACAGGAATGCCGCGCTCATGCGCGATCCGGCAGATCTCCTTCACCGGAACGACTGTGCCGAGCGCATTCGACATATGCGTGATGGCGACGAGCTTGGTGCGCTCAGTGAGGCTCTTTGCGAACGCCTCGATGTGGAAGGCGCCCTCGTCGTCGACGGGAACCCAGACCAGCTTGGCGCCCTGCCGCTCGCGGATGAAGTGCCAGGGCACGATGTTGGAGTGGTGTTCCATGATCGAGATGACGATCTCGTCGCCCTCGCCGATATTGGGCATGCCCCAGCCATAGGCGACCGTGTTGATCGCCTCGGTCGAGGACTTGGTGAAGACGATGTCGTCCACCGAAGGCGCGTTCAGGAAGCGGCGCACCTTTTCGCGCGCGGCTTCATAGGCTTCAGTGGCGGCGTTGGACAGGAAGTGCAGGCCGCGGTGCACATTGGCGTATTCGTTGGAATAGGCATGGCTGATCGCATCGATCACCACCTGCGGCTTCTGGGCCGAGGCGCCGTTGTCGAGATAGACCAGCGGCTTGCCGTACACTTCCTTCGCAAGGATCGGAAAATCCTTGCGAATGGCTTCGACGTCATAGGCGGTTGCGGGCACTATCTTGTCCATCATCTCGTCCGATCAGGCGTGCTTTTCGAGCCAGGCCGAGATCACGCCTTCCAGCGCCTCGACCAGGGCTTCGTCTTCCAGTTCCTCGACGATCTCGGCAACGAAGGCGTTGACCAGCATGGCGCGCGCCTTGTTCTCCGGGATACCACGGGCCATCAGATAATAGAGATGGTTGTGGTCGATATCGGCAACCGTGGCGCCATGGCCGCACTGCACGTCGTCGGCGAAGATTTCCAGCTCCGGCTTCACCGAGAATTCGGCGTCGTCGGACATCAGCAGCGTGTTGCACGCCATCTTCGCGTCGGTCTTCTGCGCGTCCGGTGCCACCCGGATCATGCCCTGGAACACGCCCTTGGCGCGGTCGAACACGACGTTGCGGATGATTTCGGTCGAGCCGGTATGCGGCACGTTGTGGCCAAGCACCATGGTCACGTCGGTATGCGTCTCGGCGCCGAGCAGGTTGATCCCGCGCAGCGTCAGATCGGCGCCCTCGCCCGTCACCTTGATGTGCAGCTCCTGGCGCACCAGCTGGCCGCCGGCATTGATGACGAACAGCTTCAGCTTGGCGTCTGCGCCGAGATCGATACGGATCTGGCCGAGATGCGTGTCGTCGGCGCCCTGCTGCTGCACGATGATCCAAGTCACCTCGCTGCCTTCGCCGACGGTGACGTCGCTGACATGCGAGACCAGCGCCGCATCCGATGCCACCGACAGGTGACGTTCGATCACGGTCGCCTTGACGGCCGAGCCGATGCTGACAGGAAGGCGCGTATGCGTCTGGCCGCCGGCATGCACGAACTGGATTTCCAGCGGCTCTTCAAGCACGGTTTCAGCCGGCACGTCGATCACGTAACCATCACGCACGAAGCTGCCGTTGATCCGGCCGACCGCGTCGTCCTTGTCGAGCGCGCCGAGGCCGTCGGCGGCCGAACCGTTCGACAGCTGCTCGGCATAGCTGGAGAGAACCAGATCGCCGGCGCGTGCCTTGTGATCAGGACGCCCCTGGATGACGGGAAGCACAGCCGAACCCTCGACCAGCGGATCGCGGGCGTCGGAGCCGGCGTCGCCTGCCTGTGCGGGTACGGCGCGCAGCAGCGTCTTCAGATCCGTGTAGTGCCAGGCCTCGACGCGGCGCGTCGGCAGGCCCGATGTCTTCAGGTCGTCGAGCAGCCGGTCGCGAATGGCGATCACGGCGCCGTCGCCCGGCAGTTCGCCGATCTGGTTGTTGAACGCCTCGATCAGCGCCGCTTCCGCGGCGGTCAGGCGGGTCGTCGTCTGCATGTTCATGCGACCAGTTCCTTTCCGCCTAGATCAGGCCGCCGCTCCGATGATGTCGGCATAACCGTTGGCTTCCAGATCATGCGCCAGCGTCTTGTCGCCGCTCTTGATGATCTGGCCCTTGTAGAGAACGTGAACGGTGTCCGGCACGATGTAGTCGAGCAGGCGCTGGTAGTGGGTAATCACGATGGTGGCGCGATCGGGAGAGCGCAGCGCGTTGACGCCGTCGGCGACGATCTTCAGCGCATCGATGTCGAGACCGCTGTCGGTTTCGTCGAGGATGCAAAGCTGCGGCTCAAGCAGCGCCATCTGCAGGATCTCGGCGCGCTTCTTCTCGCCGCCGGAAAAGCCGACGTTGAGCGGACGCTTCAGCATATCGGTGTTGATCTGCAGCTTGGCGGCCGCATCCTTCACCAGACGCATGAAATCAGGCGTCTTCAGCTCTTCCTCGCCACGCGCCTTGCGCTGCTCGTTCATCGCGACCTTCAGGAACTGCATGGTGGCGACGCCGGGGATTTCGACAGGATACTGGAAGGCCAGGAAAATGCCCTTGGAGGCGCGCTCTGCCGGATCGAGTTCGAGAATGCTCTCGCCGTTATAGAGAATCTCCCCCTCGGTGACTTCATAATCGTCGCGGCCGGACAGGATGTAGGACAGCGTCGACTTGCCGGAGCCGTTCGGCCCCATGATGGCAGCCACTTCGCCGGCCTTCACGGTGAGGTTCAGCCCCTTGATGATCTCGGTGCCGTCTTCGGCGATGCGGGCGTGCAGGTTCTTGATTTCAAGCATGGTTATAGTCCCATAGAAAAGCGTTCGAAAAGGGACGCGTTCTGCGCGCCCACTCGTACAATTGGTTCGGCGTCAGCCCACAGAGCCCTCAAGCGAGATGCTGATCAGCTTCTGCGCTTCGACGGCGAATTCCATCGGCAGTTCCTGCAGGACCTCCTTGACGAAGCCGTTGACGATCAGGGCGATCGCCTCTTCCTCCGGAATGCCGCGCTGCAGGCAGTAGAACTTCTGGTCCTCGGAGATCTTCGAGGTGGTGGCCTCGTGTTCGAACTGCGCGGTCGAGTTCTTCGCCTCGATGTAGGGCACCGTGTGGGCGCCGCACTTGTCGCCGATCAGAAGCGAATCGCACTGCGTGAAGTTGCGGGCGTTCGATGCCTTGCGGTGGGCCGAGACCTGGCCGCGATAGGTGTTCTGCGACACGCCGGCGGCGATACCCTTCGACACGATGCGGCTCGACGTGTTCTTGCCGAGATGGATCATCTTGGTGCCCGAATCGATCTGCTGATGGCCGTTGGACACGGCGATCGAGTAGAACTCGCCCCGGGAATCATCGCCGCGCAGGATGCAGGACGGGTACTTCCAGGTGATCGCCGAGCCGGTTTCGACCTGCGTCCACGAGATCTTCGAACGCGCGCCGCGGCAATCGCCGCGCTTGGTCACGAAGTTGTAGATGCCGCCCTTGCCCTGGGCATCGCCGGGATACCAGTTCTGGACCGTCGAATACTTGATCTCGGCATCATCGAGAGCAACGAGTTCGACGACGGCCGCATGCAGCTGATTTTCATCGCGCTGCGGCGCGGTGCAGCCTTCGAGATAAGAGACGTAGGCGCCCTCTTCGGCGATGATCAGCGTGCGCTCGAACTGGCCGGTGTTCTTCTCGTTGATGCGGAAGTAGGTGGACAGTTCCATCGGGCAGCGAACGCCCTTCGGAATGAACACGAAGGAACCATCGGTGAAGACAGCCGAGTTCAGCGTCGCATAATAGTTGTCGGAGGTCGGAACGACCGAGCCGAGATACTTCTTCACCAATTCCGGGTGCTCGCGGATCGCTTCCGAGATCGACATGAAGATCACGCCGGCCTTCTTCAGCTCTTCCTTGAAGGTGGTGACGACGGAAACGCTGTCGAAGACGGCGTCGACGGCGATCTTCGGCCGTTCGACGCCAGCCAGAATCTCCTGTTCCTTCAGCGGAATACCGAGCTTCTCATAGACCTTGAGAATCTCCGGATCGACCTCGTCCAGCGACTTCGGGCCGGGCGTCGACTTCGGCGCGGCGTAGTAGTGAATGTCGTTGAAATCGATCTTCGGATAATCGACGCGAGCCCAGCTCGGCTCTTCCAGCGTCAGCCAGCGCTTGTAGGCTTCCAGACGCCATTCGAGCATCCATTCCGGCTCCTGCTTCTTGGCAGAGATGAAACGGATGATATCCTCGGACAGGCCCTTGGGTGCCTTGTCCATCTCGATGATCGTCTCGAAACCGTATTTGTACTGATCGACGTCAATCTCGCGGACGCGATCGACCGTTTCCTGGACGGCGGGCATATCGTTCTCCAATCTCGCCGGAGAAAAGGTCCGGCAGCTTGTCGTTCGGGCAATTTTTGTTGCCCCTTATGTAAGTGGCCAAAGGGGACTTTTCAGCCCGAATGGCAAGTGGAAATTTGCGTTTTCGCAAATTTATCAGGCGGTCGTGACGCTTTGTCAGGCAATCACGCCGCCTCGCCCGCCGGCTTGCGCCGCGCGGCTATCTTCGTGAATGTCGCGACGGCCTTGGCGATATCCTCGTCCGTCGTCGAAAAACCGAGCGACATCCTGAGCGCGCCGAGCTTGGGATCGCGACCCATCGCCACCAGAACGTGGCTCTCGCCGACCTTGCCGGACGAGCAGGCGGCCCCCGCAGACAGCGCCACGCCCTCGAGATCGAAGGCGATCTGCCCGGTCTCGGCCTTCAGCCCCGGCAGGGTGAAGAAGGTGGTGTTGGAGACGCGCTGTTGATCCGCGCCGTAGATCACGACATCGGGCGCGGCGTTGCGCATTCCATCTTCCAGCTGCTCCCGCAAAGCGGCGATGCGGGCATTGCGCTCGTCGAACTCCCGGACAGCAACCTCGGCAGCCGCGCCGAAACCGATGACGGCAAGCGAATTCTCGGTCCCCGAGCGGTGACCCTTCTCCTGGCCGCCACCATGGATAAGCGCCCTAGGCATCAGCACTTCGCCGCGCGATACCAGCGCGCCGGCGCCCTTAGGACCACCGATCTTGTGCGAGGAAACGATGATGAAATCGGCGCCGAGCGCATTGATATCGAGCGCGATCCGGCCCGCCGCCTGCACGGCATCGACCACGAGCAGACCGCCGTGCGCCTGCACGATCTTGGCAACCTCGGAAACCGGCTGCACCACGCCCGTCTCGTTGTTGACGAGCATTACGGCGACCATCGGCAGGCCGGTCGATTTGTCGGGACCATCAAGAAGGCCCTGCAGGTGATCGAGATCGACGACGCCATCGGCCGTCACCGCGATCTCGGTCGTACGATCCTTCCCGAAGCGTCCGCCTTCGCGGATCGCCGGATGCTCGATCGCCGAATGATAGAGATGTCCGATCGCCATCGGCGTGCGGCCCATGCGAAAATCGGGCGTCAGCACCATGTTGGCAGCCTCGGTGGCGCCGCTGGTAAAGACGACATGGGCGGGATCGGCGCCAACGAGGGCCGCCACCTGACGGCGGGCACCTTCGATCGCCGCGCGCACCGCGCGGCCCTCGCCATGGACGGAACTCGGATTGCCGAACATATCCAGCGTCCGCAGAACCGCCTCGCGCGCCGCAGGATGCAGCGGTGCCGTCGCGTTCCAATCGAGATAGAGCCGGGCCGGCGCCATGATCTTTTCGTCCTGCGCTTGGTTCTTGCGTGGCAAGCCGGTGCATTTTCCTTGAAAAGTCAGCCGGGCTTGCCTTATGACACATCCAACACTGCGTGGATTGCCATGCAAGTTTCGAATTGTTCTAAACTGCGTTTTAGAAAAGCTGACAACGTCCGTCAAGTCTGCGCAGCGCGAACGCGAGAAATAAAAGCCGGAGTACCGATGCCCGAAGTCATTTTCAACGGCCCCGCAGGCCGCCTTGAAGGCCGCTACCAGCCCTCCAAGGAAAAGAGCGCGCCGATTGCCCTCATCCTGCACCCGCACCCGCAGTTCGGCGGCACGATGAACAACCAGATCGTCTACCAGCTCTTCTACATGTTCCAGAAGCGCGGGTTCACGACATTGCGCTTCAACTTCCGTGGCATCGGCCGCAGCCAGGGCGAATTCGACCATGGCGCCGGCGAACTCTCCGACGCGGCATCCGCGCTCGACTGGGTGCAGAGCCTCCATCCTGATTCGAAGACCTGCTGGGTTGCCGGCTATTCCTTCGGCTCGTGGATCGGCATGCAGCTCCTGATGCGCCGCCCGGAGATCGAAGGCTTCATGTCGATCGCGCCGCAGCCGAACACCTACGACTTCTCCTTCCTCGCCCCCTGCCCGTCGTCTGGCCTGATCATCAACGGCGACGCCGACAAGGTGGCACCGGAGAAGGACGTCAACGGTCTGGTCGAGAAGCTGAAGACGCAGAAGGGCATCCTCATCACCCACCGCACGGTGCCGGGCGCCAACCACTTCTTCAACGGCCAGGTGGAAACGCTGATGGGCGAATGCGAGGACTACCTCGACCGCCGCCTCAATGGCGAGCTGGTGCCGGAACCGGCCGCCAAGCGCATCCGCTGACGATGCGGCTCGTTGTCGATACCAATGTGCTCGTCAGCGCTTGTATCGGCAACGGCCATAGACTCAGCGTCGTTTTCGAAGAGCGAAATTCATGACGATGCTGAGTTTTCAGGTTTCCAAGGACGTCGAGAAGAAGGTCGCAGACATTGCGGCTGAGAGCGGCAGGACCGTCGAGGACCTGCTGAGCGACATGACGGCGCGCATGGTGCGGGACTTCGAAGCGCGCCAGACATTCGAAACCATGTCGGAACGCGGACGCGGTGAGGTCGACAAGGCGCTGGACCTGCTTCGCAAGCCCGACGCCAACGGCTGACTTAAGCTAACGATCTGCTAGGCTTGGCGCATCTCGGCGGTCAGCTCGAACGTCGGGCACGACATGTTATCGATGATCATCGGCACGCGGCCTTGCATGCCGATTTTCGTCAAAACACGCTGCGATGCCACATTGTCGGGATGCGTGAATGCGATGAACTGGTCAGCGAATCTCTTGTCGAAAAACCAGTCCGCCAGCCCCTTCCCCAGTTCCGTCGCGTAGCCCTTGCCCCATTCCTCGTGGCGCAGCGAATAGCCGAGTTCGAATTCGCCGCGATCTCCGCCATAGCGGGAAAAGCCGGCGCGGCCGATGAAGCGGCCGTCGTCGAGGCTGGTGACCTTGTATTTGGTGACGGCGTCGCGTGCCTGCTCGGCGAAAAAGCTCATGAAGCGCTCCTGCGCCTTGGCGGCGCTCCAAGGAGCGGCACCCGAGAGATAGCGGGTCGTCTCGATCGTCGAATGCAGCAATTGCAGCAGATGGACATCATATTGCCCCCACATGGACAAGACGAGCCTGGGTGTCTTCAGGATAACAAGATCGGTCATGGTTTCCTCGCAATTACACCGCCGGTCACAGCCGCCGAAACGCCTGTCGTGCCGGGAAAGGTCAGCGGCAGTCCGTTGACGGAGCGTACCGCCAGATAGGCCCAGGCCTCCGCCTCCATGGCGCCGCCGTCGAAGCCAGCCGCCTCCGCCGAGACGACCCGGGCACCCTTTGCCGCAGCCAAGTCGGCAAACTCACCCATGATGACAGGATTGAGCCGCCCGCCGCCGCAGACGACGTATGTCCTGGGCGGTTGCGGCAGGTGATCGGCGAGCTTGACGATCGAGGCCGCGGTCACATGCGCCAGCGTCCTTGCGCCATCCTCCAGCGACACCTCGCCTTTCTCCGGCGGGAGAAAATCGCCGCGATCAAGCGAGCGCCTGATATTGCCGGAGAAGAACGGGCTAGACAGATAGCGCCGCGCGAGATCGGGCACCACCGCGCCACGGCTCGCCGTCTCGCCGTTGCGGTCGTAGGCCCGGCCGGTATGCACCTCGACCCATTGGTCGATCAGCATATTGCCAGGCCCGCTGTCGAAAGCCGAAAGCACGCCGTCGGCGCCGACATAGGTGAGGTTCGAAATGCCGCCGATATTGACGAAGACAACGGGCGCCGCGAAACCATCCGGCAGGTTGGCCGATAAGGCCGCGTGATAAACAGGGATCAGCGGCGCGCCCTGCCCGCCATGCACCATGTCGTTGGCGCGCATGTCATAGACGACGTCGATGCCGGTCTCCGACGCGAGCAGCGGCCCGTCGCCGATCTGCACGGTGACACCCGCATCCGGCCGGTGCAGCACGGTCTGCCCGTGAAAGCCGATGAGGTCGATATCCTCAGGCTTGAGGCCATGGCGCGCCAGGAAGGATTTGACCACGGCCGCATGGCAGAGTGTCAGCACCCGCTCTGCGTCGGCGAGATCGCCCGGTCGGTCACCGCGCTCCACCACGGCCTTGGCCGTCTGCAGCGCCTGCTTCCAGCGGCCGCGCAGATCGTCGTCATAGGGCACATAGAGGCTGGGGCCTCGGCGGATCACGTTTTCGCCGTCGGTCTCAAGCAGCGCCGCGTCGATCCCGTCCATCGAGGTGCCGCTCATCAGGCCGATCGCTGTCAGGATTTTCCCCATTGTCCCTCGATAATCTACAAATAAAGGAGCCAATCAACCAAATGGTGACTGCGCGAGAAAACAGTGCTAAACGCGCCGCGTTGCTTCAACAATAGCCAATCCGAAAATCCTGATCCGAAAGCAAAAGGTCATGACCGAGTTCAAATCCGATTTCCTCCGCACGCTGAAAGAGCGTGGCTTCATTCATCAGATCTCCGATGAATCCGGCCTCGACGCCCTGCTCGCCAAGGAAACCGTGACCGCCTATATCGGCTATGACCCGACGGCATCGAGCCTGCATGTCGGCCACCTCACCCAGATCATGATGCTGCACTGGTTCCAGCAGACAGGTCATCGCCCGATCTCGCTGATGGGCGGCGGCACCGGCATGGTCGGCGACCCCTCCTTCAAGGACGAGGCCCGCAAGCTGATGACGGTCGACACGATCGAGGAGAACATCGCCTCGATCAAGAGCTGCTTTGCCAACTACCTCGACTACGACAAGTCGGGCAATCCGGCGCTCATGATCAACAACGCCGAGTGGCTGCGCTCGCTGAACTACCTCGAATTCCTGCGCGACGTCGGCCGTCATTTCTCGGTCAACCGCATGCTCTCCTTCGACAGCGTCAAGACGCGCCTCGACCGCGAGCACTCGCTGTCCTTCCTCGAATTCAACTACATGATCCTGCAGGCCTACGACTTCGTCGAACTCGCCAAGCGCTACGAATGCCGGCTGCAGATGGGCGGCTCCGACCAGTGGGGCAACATCATCAACGGCATTGACCTCGGTCACCGCATGGGGACCGAGCAGCTCTATGCACTGACCTCGCCGCTCTTGACCACCTCCTCGGGCGCCAAGATGGGCAAGTCCGCTTCGGGCGCGGTATGGCTCAATGCCGACCTGCTGCCGGTCTATGACTTCTGGCAGTACTGGCGCAACACCGAGGACGCCGACGTTCCGCGCTTCCTGAAGCTCTTCACGACGCTGCCGATGGACGAGATCGCTCGCCTGTCGGCAATTGCCGGCTCCGAGCTCAACGAGGTCAAGAAGATCCTGGCGACCGAGGTCACCGCGATCCTGCACGGCCGCGCCGCCGCCGAACAGGCAGCCGAGACCGCCCGCAAGACCTTCGAGGAAGGCGCGCTTTCCGACAACCTCCCCTCGATCGACGTGCCCGCCGCCGAACTCGACGCCGGCATCGGCCTCCTCGCCCTCATCGTCCGCGCCGGCCTCGCAGCGTCGAACGGCGAAGCCCGCCGCCACGTCCAGGGCGGCGCGGTCCGCATCAACGACCAGGCCATCAGCGACGAGCGCAAGCTCATCGGCGGCGGTGAAGTGACCGCCGACGGCGTGATCAAGCTCTCGCTCGGCAAGAAGAAACACATCCTGATCCGCCCGGCTGCCTGAGGGCGGTAGGTGCTAAGATTGCAAGAAGGCCGGCGAGATGCCGGCCTTTTTTTGTGCTGATGTGCCTCGATTACGAATATTCACCGGCGCCAACCGGTCACCTCACTGAAACTCGAAAATATTCCGGAACACACCAGGCGCGATGATCGAGAGCGGGTTGATCGTCAGGTTCGGCGCATCGAGCTTGCCGGTGAGCTTGAAGGTGATGCCGATCAGGCCGCGGTCGGTGCCGTTGCCTAGGATGATGCCGATGATCGGGAGTTCGGCGAAGAGGCGGTTCAGGCCGTAGGCAGGCATGAAGGTGCCGTTCATGTCCATGTTGCCGCGAACGTCACGCAGCGTGCCCTGGAACACCGCGCCGACCTGATCGCCGCGCACCACGCCATTCTCGATGCTGACGACACCATTTCTTGAAAAGATACGGGCGAAGCCGCGCTGGAAGCGCTGCGCCGATGTGTCGATGTCGCGCTTCACGGCCGCGTTCAGGCTGCGTTGCTCCTGGCCGACGGGCGTCGAGACAATCGAGTGCAGGCGCTGCTCGTTGACGATCGAGAACCGGCGGACGTCGATGGACCCATCCCAATTGTCGCCGGCGCCGAGCCGGATCGAAAGGTTGAGAAGGCCGCCGCGCATATGCTGGTAGAGGTCGGCGAAGCGCGAGACCGCCCCGGCATCGCCGCTGGTGATGTTGATGACACCGTTGCCTTGAGTCTGCGCCACAACGGCCTCGCCGCTGCCGGTGACGCCCGAGAGGTTGAGAGACTGGATGCGGCTGCCCTGCGCGCCGTAGGTCAACTGAACGTTCTGCAGTTTCTCGTCATTGAAGCCGACGACGCTATCGAGCTTGGCCTTCAGCGAAATGCCACCGTCGTTCTTCGACCCGCCGTCATCCTTGTCTCCGCTGCCCGACTTGATCCGCGCAAGAACCGGCCGCACATCGGCGCTGCTGCCGGAGACCGAGACATCCATGCCGCCCTTCGAACGACGAAGCGAGATCGCGAAACTGTCGAGCGACGAGAGCTTCACGCTATCGAAATCGGCCTTCTGCAGATTGCCCTTGCTGAGCGACAGCGCGCCCGTCGCGCCAAATCCGTCACCCTTCAGCACGAAATTCTTGATCTGCAGATTGTCGTCGGGACCGGAAATCTCGAAATCGGCGGTGGCGCCGATGCCACTCCCCTTGGACCAGCCGATCCAGGGCAGATCGAGCCGCGCCTTGCCGAGATCGAGCGAGACCGATTGGCGATCCTTGTCGATGCGATCGAGCTCGACACTGATCGGCCCATCGATGATATCGGAGAGACCAGGCAGGATCTTCTCGCGCTGATCGTTGCTCAGCGTCGCCGTCACGCTTTGCTGCGGCTGGATGTCGGAGGACTTGTCGGTCGGCTCCACCAGCTTGACCGTCGCCGGCACGCCGTCGATCTCGCCCTTGCCGTCGAGAACCACCTGTTTCGGGTCGGCCGTCAGCACGCCGTCGAGATTGGTGATCTTGCGCCCCGATATCGCCTTGGCGACGTCGAGGTCCTGCAGCTGCAGCGTCGCTTTCCATTCGACCGGTGGCGGGTTCTGCGAGGCGATCAGCCCGATACGCGCCTGCACCGAGGCGGTCACATTGCCCTTCAGGTCTTCGGGCACGAAACCCGCGCGCTGCAGCACCTGGATGGGCTTGAAGGTCAGCAACTCGCCGATGGCGTCGGCCGCCCCCGAGATCGGCAGGTTGAGCTCGGCCATCAGCGGCTTTTCATAGGTCGACGGCAGGATGAAGGTGCCCTCGCCGACATCGACGGTGCGCCCCGACGGGAAGAACGACTTGCCGCGCTTGATCGAGATCGTCGCCTTCGGACCAGCCAGCTCGAAATGCGCGCTGGTGTCGCGGATCGGCGGAATGTCGCCGGTGACGTTCATGCGGGTGCCGGCAATGTCGAAGGCGATCTTGATCTGGTTCTCGTCCAGCTTCAGGCCCTTGCCGATGGCCTCCTCAAGCCGGTCGAAGGGAATGAAGACATCGATCGACGCATTGGTGACCACGCCGCCATAAAGATTGCGCTCAACCCACTCGCGCCCTTTCGACGCCATCCAGAACGGCCAGAGCTGCTTCACCGCCGTGGTCTGCAGCTGCTGCGACTGCCCGGAGAAGCTGATCTCGGGCGACTTGCCGCCGAAGCGGACATGCAGCGAACCGTAGAGCGATCCGGCCGGGCTCGACACCGCCATGTTGGGGAATTGCAATTCGCGCGTGCCGACGAAATAGCGGCCCGTCGCCTGGATATCGAAGGGGAGCGGCTGCTCGCCCGAGGTGACGGGTGCGGCGGTGCCGCCGCTGACGAGCAGATCGACGCCAAAACCCTTTTCGGCGGCAGGGTCGATCTTGTCGAGGTCGATCAGCGCGCCGTTGAAGGGCACGATCGTCGGCCCGAACTGCAGCTGCGAGCGCGCGATCTCCAGCGATTGCTTGGTGAAATCATAGGCGAGATTGACCCGCCCGCCGGTCAGCGGCTGCGCCTCTCCGTCCATGTAGAAATTGCCGGGCTGCAGATTGAAGGTAGCGGCAAGCGAAGGCTTGGACGTCTCTCCGCCGCGCTCCGCTGAAATGATCGTGTCGGCGAGACTATCAACGCCCTGGCGGATTTCGCCGATCGCATTGCGCTTGAGGGTGAACGGCGCAAGGTCGGCGCCGGCAAGCTCGCCCGTCAGCCGTGACGTGCGCCCGTCGGTCTTCTCGGTGCCGATATGCAGCGTCGTGACGCGGCCGTTGATCGCGACCTCGCCATCCAGCTGCAGCGCGCTCTGCGCATTTCTGGAGAACACCAGGCTGTTGACGACGATGGAGAGTGGCCCGTTGTCGGTATCCGCGAGCTTGATGTCGAGCCCCTCGAGCTTGATCGACTTAGTGCCGCCACGATCGACGAAACCGTCGAGAATATCCAGCTGCTGGAAGGCCGTTTCCATCGCAGCCGGGATCTGGTCGATCCTGAGATTATCCAGCTTGACCGGATCGCCCGAGGGCAGAAGCGCGGTGTCGAGCGCTATATCCTGCGCCTCCACCTGCGCGATCGCGATCCGTCCCCGGAAGAGCTGCAGCGGATCGAGCGCCATGCGCATGGCGCCCGTCGTCGACATGTGCTGACCGCTCTTCTCGTCGATCAAGTTGACATCGCGCGCCTCCAGCGCCAGCCGCATGTTCGAGGTGAAGCGAATGACCGTGGAGCCGACCTCGGCCCGGTAGCGCGGCCCGATCGCGGAATTCAGCGCCGATTGCGCCTGCCGCGACAAGGGTTCGTCGAAGATGCCGCTTTCCACGGTGAAGATGATGGCCGCGATGATGAAGATCAGAACGCCGATGCAGCCGCCGGCAAGCCCCGCGGTCCGGCGCATGCGAGAGCGCATGGGCGGGCAATGCACGATCAGCGGATCTTCCGTTCGCGCCGAGGGAAGATCGTGCAGCGCGACGATATCTTTCTTGCGGAATCTAACCTTCTCGCCGCGGATCGCCGACATGCGCCTCGCCTGTCTCCTTGTTCTGTGATTGGACCAGACTGGCTGGACGGTGATTTGTCCAATATATATCTGGCAAATCACCTCTTATCCACAAACCCGGCAAAAGAAAGGTTTCCCCATGGCGGAACTCAGCATCGGCTCCAGCGCGCCCGACTTCGATCTCCCGCGCGATGGCGGCGGACGCGTGAAGCTGACGGATTTCCGCGGCAAGGCATTGGTTATTTTCTTTTATCCGAAGGACGACACCTCAGGCTGCACGACCGAATCGATTGCCTTCACCGCCCTTGCCGACGAGTTCGAAAAGGCCGGTGCAGCCGTTATCGGCATGTCGCCGGATTCGGCCGCATGCCATGATCGCTTCATCAAGAAGCACAAGCTCGGCGTGGCGCTCGCGGCCGACGAGGAGAAGACCACGCTGGAGGCCTACGGCGTCTGGAAACAAAAGAGCATGTACGGCCGCACCTATATGGGCGTCGAACGCACGACACTCCTGATCCGCCCAGATGGCACGATCGCCACCATCTGGCAGAAGGTCAAGGTCGCCGGACACGCCGAAACCGTGCTCACGGCGGTCAAGAATCTCGCTTCTTAAGTGTAGCGAGAGTAAACTCCAATAATTCGCCCATGCGTTGAATAAGGCCAAATCTAAGGCTTTGTTAACCTTAACAGTATGTAATCGACCCAATTCAGGCAGGTCCGTGAGTTGGGAGAGTCTCCGTGGCGCACACACAGCAGAACGGCGTATTCGGCAAGCAAAAACAGGAGCATATCCTGATCCTTGCCAGCGGCGATCGGGTTCGTCACCTGACCGTCAAGCCGTGGATGGCGGCAATCGCGGTCTGCTTCGTGGGCGTCTTCGCCATCGGCTACCTGCTCGCCACTTCCTATTTGGTGCTGCGCGACGACCTGATCGGCGCAACCATGGCGCGCCAGGCGCGCATGCAGCATGATTACGAGGACCGCATCGCGGCACTGCGCGCCCAGGTCGATCGCGTCACCTCCCGCCAGCTGCTCGACCAGCAGGTCGTGGAAGACAAGGTCGACAAGCTGATGGAGCAGCAGCAGGCGCTGACCTCGCGCCGCGGCAAGCTCGGCCAGCTGCTCGACCGCGCCGAGAACTCCGGCCTCGACGCCAAGACGGAAACGCCCGCCTCCGCCTATGCGCCTGAGACCAAAGGCAAGCGCGCCGAACTGCCTGCCGCCATGCAGGCGATCGAGCGGCAGCTCGCCGGCGACGCAACGCCGGCTGACGTGACGCCAGACAACTCGACGCTCTCCTACGTGCCGGCCCGCCAAACCATGGGCGACCGCGCCGACCGCGTCTTCTCCAAGGTGACGCTCTCCCTCAAGGGGATCGAGCAGCGCCAGCGTGATCGCGTCAGTCAACTGACGACGGATGCGACTGACGCATCGGCGGCGATCTCCAACGTACTGACCCGCTTCCAGATCCGCGTGCCCTCGGAGACGGCGAGCGCAAAGGCCACAGACGACAGCGCCGTCGGCGGTCCCTTTGTCGAGCCCGAGAGCGGCGACGACTTCGACAATTCGCTGGCACAGCTCGACACCGCCCTCACCCGGCTCGAAACCGTGCGCAACACCGCCTCGTCTCTGCCCTTCCAGAACCCCGCCATCGGCAAGGAAATCACCAGCCCCTTCGGCAACCGCCGCGATCCCTTCATTGGCCGGCTGGCGCTGCATTCCGGCGTCGATTTCCGCTTCGCACCCGGCGAAAAGGTTCGCCCGACCGCGCCCGGCAAGGTGGTCACGGCCGGCTGGACCGGCGGTTATGGCAACATGGTCGAGATCGACCACGGTAACGGCATCTCGACCCGCTACGGCCACATGTCAGAAATTCTGGTCAAGGTCGGCGACACTGTCGGCCGTGAGGATACGATCGGTCTCGCGGGCAGCACGGGCCGCTCCACGGGCACGCATCTGCATTACGAAGTGCGCCAGAATGGACGCGCCGTCGACCCGATCTACTTCATCAGCGCCGGCACGAAACTCGCCAGCTATATAAACTGAACGATCCCGCTAACCGTGGTTTTACCTCAACAACCCTGAGACCGCGCCGGTTCCTTGACTTCTCAACCGTTTCAGCCTATGTGGCGCTGCATTGCGGCATGCAATCCCGCCGACTCAAGCCTGAGCCTGGCCGAACCGGAACGGAAACAGTTTTCCCTTTGACGACATTTGCTGATCTTGGCTTGAGCCAAAAAGTGCTTTCCGCTGTCACTGACGCGGGCTACACGGTGCCAACACCTATTCAGGCTGGCGCGATTCCGTTTGCGCTTCAGCGCCGCGACATTTGCGGCATCGCACAGACGGGCACCGGCAAGACCGCTTCCTTCGTTCTGCCGATGCTGTCGCTGCTTGAAAAGGGCCGCGCCCGCGCTCGCATGCCGCGCACGCTGATCCTCGAGCCGACCCGCGAACTCGCCGCCCAGGTGGCTGAGAACTTCGAGAAGTACGGCAAGAACCACCGCCTCAACGTCGCGCTGCTGATCGGCGGCGTTTCGTTCGAAGAGCAGGATCGCAAGCTCGAGCGTGGCGCCGATGTTCTCATCTGCACCCCCGGCCGCCTGCTTGACCATTTCGAGCGCGGCAAGCTCCTGATGAGCGGCGTCGAGATCTTCGTCATCGACGAAGCCGACCGCATGCTCGACATGGGCTTCATTCCCGATATCGAACGCATCGCCAAGATGATCCCGTTCACCCGCCAGACGCTGTTCTTCTCGGCCACCATGCCGCCGGAGATCCAGAAGCTGGCCGACCGCTTCCTGCAGAACCCGGAACGCGTCGAAGTCGCCAAGCCCGCTTCCGCATCCAAGACCATCACGCAGCGCTTCGTCGCCGCCCATGGCAAGGATTACGAAAAGCGTTCGACGCTTCGCGACCTCATCCGCGCCCAGGAAGAGCTGAAGAACGCCATCATCTTCTGCAACCGCAAGAAGGACGTCGCCGATCTGTTCCGTTCGCTGGAACGCCACGGCTTCTCCGTCGGCGCGCTGCATGGCGACATGGACCAGCGTTCGCGCACGACCATGCTGCAGAATTTCCGCGACGGCCAGCTCCAGCTTCTGGTGGCATCCGACGTCGCAGCCCGTGGTCTGGACATCCCCGATGTCAGCCACGTCTTCAACTTCGATGTGCCCATCCACGCGGATGACTATGTGCATCGCATCGGCCGTACCGGCCGCGCAGGCCGTGCAGGCTCTGCTTTTACCATCGTCACCAGCCGCGACCAGAAGTTCACCGACGCGATCGAAAAGCTGATCGGTGAGAAGATCGAATGGCACAATGGCGATCTCTCGTCGTTGCCGCCGGCCGAGCCGAGCCGTGACGACGATCGCTCGCGCCGCAAGGGCGGCCGTGAGCGGGATAAGGACCGTGGCCGCGGCAGAAATCGTTCGGGTCATAAATCTGATATCGCCGCCGAGGATAATGGCGTCGAGACGATCGAAACAGCAGCCGCACCGGTACAAGCCGCACCAGCAAGGGTCGAAAGCGTGAAGCAAGAGCGCAAAGCAGAAAACAACAGGCAGAACAACAACGCGCGCGACCGCCGCCCTTATCCGGCTAACGACGACAATCGTGACCGCCGCCGCTACCGCGACCATGATGACGGCCCGACGCCAGTTGGCTTCGGCGACGACATCCCCGCCTTCATGCTGATCACGGCAAACGCCAAGATCTGATAGCATGGGCAGCCCCGGTATCGATTTTCCGGGTCTCGGCGTAGGATTGGTTATCCTGCGCCACGGAAAGATCCTCCTCTACAAGCGCGTTAAGGCGCCCGAAGCCGGCCACTGGAGCATCGTGGGCGGCAAGGTGGATCATATGGAGCCGGCCGAACAGGCGGCGAAACGCGAGGCCGAGGAAGAAAGCGGCCTTGAAATCGGCCGCGTCAGCTTTTTGGGCCAGACCGAAGTGATCAGCGACGCAGATCGCCAGCACTGGATCTCGCTTCTCTACATCGCCGAAGACTACGCCGGCGAACCTGCCTTGACGGAGCCTGACAAGCTTTCGGATTTCGGCTGGTTCTCGCGCAACGATCTGCCGCAGCCGCTCTCGGCCTTCGCTGCGGCCGCCATCGACCATCTCGGCCCAGAACAGTTCTAGTATTGAAGTTTGAAAGCGCGGCCGATCACTCCGCCCGCATCGCCGCCTCGTAAGCCAGCCGCACCCATCCCGCCATCAGATCCGGATCGTCATAAGGGTCGTCGGGGATCGACCAGTACGGCATCTTCACCGGCTTGCCGGTCTTTCCCTCATAGGTCCACTGGCTGGCGCCGGCCTCGGCGAAGGCGGGCGAACTGACGTCATCGGCCTTCAGGAGCATGTCGCCGCGAAACTCGAGCGCGATGATCCGGCCGAGATGGTAGATCCCCTTGCCGCCGAACATGCGCTTGATGGTGACGGGGCCAAGCCCCTGAAACATCTCTTCGATTTCGGCCGCGTCCATGAGAAAACTCGCTCTACAGGCTGTAATAATCGCGGTTCATGTAGAACAGCGCCGGCTTCGCCTCGTCGAACCGCACCGCCATGACTTCGCCGAAGATGATGTGATGCGTCGTCATTTCCTTGATCTCCGTCACCCGGCAATCAAAGGAGGCGAGCGCGTCCATGAGCACCGGCGCGCCGGTGACCAGCTTGTCGAAACGGCCCGTCGAAAAACGATCGCCGTCTTCCATCTTCGTCCGCCCAGAAAACGCGTCGGCCAGCGCCTGATGATGCGCGCCGAGCGTATTCAGCGCGAAGATGCCGCTGCGGAAGAAGATCTCGTTCTTCGGATTGCTGTTGTTGAGGCAGACCAGCACCGTCGCCGGGCCGTCAGAGACGGAGCAGGCCGCCGTGATCGTCACCCCGCGCCGCTGGTCGCCGACCGCGGTCGTCACCAACTGAACGTGCCCGCCGAAGCGGCTCATCGCGTCCCTGTAAAGGCCGGGATCGATCGGTTGCTTGCTCAACAAAATTTCACTCCACGAACACACGCATTTCGCGCGCATTATGACGGTCATAGGTTATCTTTTCTACAAACCGATGCCGAAAAGCGACCAATCCGCGCGTTTTTCTTTGACGATCCATTCCGGACGGATAAAAGAGCAGGAATAAACGGTTGGGGCGTGCATCTTTCATGACTATCTCGCGTTGCTTAGGTCTTTTTCCGCTGCTGCTTGTCGCAGCCGGGGAATGCCATGCAGCCGGCGTGACGATTGGCGTCGTCGCTCCGCAGACCGGTAGTTTCGCGCCGCTCGGCGCTCAGATCGCCGCCGGCGCCGAGGCGAAGATCCGCCAGGATGGCGACACCATCGTCACCGTCAACGAACCCTGCGAGGACAATAGCGGCGGCGCCGTCGCCGATGCGCTGATCGCGGCCAAGGTCCAGGTCGCCATCGGCTTCCTCTGCAGCCAGACGCTCGACGGCGCGCTCCCCAAGCTCAAAGACGCCAACATCCCTGCTATCACCGTCTCCGTGCGCTCCCGCATCCTCATGGAAGATGCGCTGAAAAACGGCTGGCCGCTCTTTCGCCTTGCGCCCGCCGATGGCGCCGAAGCCGCGAAGATCATCGAGGTCATCTTGCACGACTGGGCATCGAGCCCCATCGCGCTTGTCGAGGACGGCACGATCCACGGCCGCGAGCTCACCGAAGCGGTGCGCAACGCGCTGGAGCAGAACGGCCTGAAGCCTGTCTTCACCGACACATACCGCCCGGGCCAGGAGCAGCAGATCGCACTCGTTCGCCGGCTCAAGAGAGCGGGCGCGACCAAAGTCTTCATCGGCGGCGACCGCAGCGATGTCTCGATTATCGCCCGCGACGCCAAGGCCGAAAAGATCGCGCTCGAGCTGATGGGCGGCGACGGAATGCGCGCGGCTGACCAGCCGCTGCCGCTGGCCGACGGCGTCCTTGCCGTGACGCTGCCCGATTATACCGCCCGCGCCGATGCATCGGCCGCTGGTGTGGCGCTGCGCGCCGCCGGCATCGAGCCGGAAGGCTATGTCCTGCCGGCCTATGCCGCGGTTGAGATCGCGATCAAGGCGGTGCAGGCGGCGGCAAGCGACGAGCGGCCCGTCGCCCAGCATCTCGGCGGCATGCCCTTCGACACCGTGCTCGGCCAGATCACCTTCGACGCCGGCCACGAGCTGTCGCAAAACCCATATCAGCTGATGCAATGGCGCTCCGGGGCATTCGTCCCCTTCAGTGCGCCGGCGCAATAACGCCTGCGTGATCCCAGGCGACTTCAACGGAGAGAGACAATGACCCAGCCCATCCGCATCGCGCCATCCGTTCTGGCCGCCGACTTCGCCAAGCTCGGCCAGGAGGTACGCGACGTGACCGCGGCCGGCGCTGACTGGATCCACCTCGACGTCATGGACGGTCACTTCGTTCCCAACATTTCCTTCGGCCCGGATGTCATCAAGTCGCTGCGCTCTTACACCGACGCGACCTTCGACTGCCACCTGATGATTGCGCCTGTCGACGACTATCTCGAAGCTTTCGCCAAGGCCGGCTGCGACCGGATCACCATCCACGCCGAAGCCGGCCCGCATCTGCACCGCTCGCTGCAGACCGTGCGCAATCTCGGCAAGAAGGTCGGCGTCACCCTCAACCCGGCAACGCCGCTCTCCGTCTTCGAAAACGTGCTGGATGATATCGACCTGATCCTCATCATGTCGGTCAATCCCGGTTTCGGCGGCCAGAAGTTCATCCCCGCCATGGCCGACAAGATCGCCGCCGCCAAGTCACTGATCGGTGACCGGCCAATCGACCTCGAGGTCGACGGTGGTGTGACGATCGAAACCGCGCCCATGATCGGCAAGGCGGGCGCCAACGTGCTCGTCGCCGGCTCCGCCATCTTCAAGGGCGGCTCGGTCGAGGCCTACAAGCAGGCTATTTCGGCGCTCCGGACGGCGGCTGAAGGGCAATCCAAATAAGATCGGGCAAAGTAATATCGGGAGCGGCGTGTCGCTGATGGGAGACCGGCTACGGGCTGCGTACCCGCCCTACTCCGCCGTGCTCATCGGCGCGCCGCTCTGGGCTCTCCAGATGCTGGCCTCGGCGATGAGCACGCTCTATCTGCGCAACGGCCTGGAGACCAGCCACCTCGGCGATCTCGCCATCCTCTATTTCGCCGGCGGCCTGCTTGCCTGGCCCTTCGCGCTCATGCTGGGTCGCTTCTTCGCGCACAAGCGCCGGATCGAGACGCGCTTCGCCGCCTTCTTCGTGGCGCTTGTGGCCTGCACCATCCTGATGACGGCGTTTCTCTTCGCGATGGACTACCGGGTTTTCTACTCGCGCTGGCATGCGCCGGGAGGATCGGTGATCTGGTTTTTCCAGCTTATCTTCACCGGCGCGAGCTCGGTCTACCAGTTCATGGTGCTCGGTTTGCGGCTCTTCGTCCCCCTCGGGCTCGCCTGCCTGCTGGCAACGAGTTTCGCGCTTGCAAAACGCATGCGTTGAGATTGCCGCGCGTCTTTGCTACACGGGCGCCAACATTCCCCTTTAGAACGCCAACATTCCTTACGAACGAAAGCAGGAAGCCATGATCCCGCGCTACTCCCGACCTGAAATGGTCGCCATCTGGTCGCCCGAAACCAAGTTCCGTATCTGGTTCGAGATCGAGGCTCATGCCTGCACCGCGCTCGCCAACCTCGGCGTCATCCCGCAAGAATCCGCGCGCACCATCTGGGAGAAGGGTTCGGTTGCCGAATTCAACGTCGCCCGCATCGACGAGATCGAAGCCGTCACCAAGCACGACGTCATCGCCTTCCTGACGCACCTCGCCGAATTCATCGGCCCCGACAGCCGCTTCGTCCACCAGGGCATGACCTCTTCCGACGTGCTGGACACCACCTTCAACATCCAGCTGGTGCGCGCAGCCGATCTTCTGCTCGCCGATATGGACCGCGTTCTTGCGGCGCTGAAGACCCGCGCTTTCGAACACAAGGACACGGTGCGCATCGGCCGCAGCCACGGCATCCACGCCGAGCCGACGACGATGGGCCTGACCTTCGCGCGCTTCTACGCTGAAATGAAGCGCAACCGCGATCGTCTGGTCGCCGCCCGCGCCGAAGTCGCGACCGGCGCCATCTCGGGCGCCGTCGGCACGTTCGCCAATATCGACCCGAGCGTCGAGGAATATGTCTGCGAGCAGCTTGGCCTCGCTGCCGAGCCGATCTCGACCCAGGTCATCCCGCGCGACCGCCACGCGATGTTCTTCGCCACGCTCGGCGTCATCGCCTCGTCGATCGAAAACGTCGCCATCGAAATCCGCCACATGCAGCGCACCGAAGTGCTCGAAGCCGAAGAGTTCTTCTCTCCCGGCCAGAAGGGCTCTTCGGCCATGCCGCACAAGCGCAACCCGGTGCTCACCGAAAACCTGACGGGCCTCGCCCGCCTCGTGCGCATGTCGGTGGTTCCGGCCATGGAAAATGTCGCCCTCTGGCACGAGCGCGACATCAGCCATTCGAGCGTCGAGCGCGCCATCGGCCCCGACACGACGATCACGCTCGATTTCGCGCTGAACCGTCTGGCTGGCGTCATCGAGAAGCTGGTGATCTACCCTGAAAACATGCTGCGCAACATGAACCAGTTCAAGGGACTGGTCATGAGCCAGCGCGTGCTCCTGGCGCTCACCCAAGCTGGCGTGTCCCGTGAGGACAGCTACCGTCTGGTCCAGCGCAATGCCATGAAGGTCTGGGAAAAGGGCGCCGACTTCCTCGAGGAACTGCTTGCCGACGCCGAAGTGCGCGCCGCTCTGTCGGAAGAGGAAATCCGCGAAAAGTTCGACCTCGGCTACCACACCAAGCACGTCGACACGATCTTCAACCGGGTCTTCGCCAACAGCTGATCGACCTGATCAACTCTTCTGCGGCGCCTTTCGGGGCGCCGCTTTTCGTTTGTCCTTCTGCGAACGCGCCGCATCGATCTTCTTGCGCACGGCGGTTGCCGTCTTCGTGGATTTCGGCGCGGCATCGGCCGCCGCCTGCTTCTCCGCCTGCCCGCCCTTTGCAGCCTTTGCCACCAGCCGGTCGAGATGCTTCAGGTCGTCCTCGTCGAGGTTCTCGATGCCGATGAACCGGTTCTCCGCATGGCTCGTCAGGATCAGCTCATCGAGCTTCGCCTGGATGGCCCGCGTATCGCGTGTCTGGGCGTTCTGCAGCACGAACACCATGAGGAACGTGATGATCGTGGTGCCGGTGTTGATCACCAGCTGCCACGTCTCGGAATAATCGAAGAACGGCCCCGTCACGGCCCAGAGGATCACCAGGATCAATGCAAGGACGAAGGTCACGGGCTTGCCCGCCCACTCCGACGTCTTCGCTGAAAAGCGCATGAAGATATGCTGCGTGTCTGCCATGTTTGCCTCCCTCAAAGCTTGCACCAGTCAAACTCCGAGGAAGGCATTGGGTTCCTGAGTGAACCAGATGGCGATCAAACGATCGGCGGCGCCACCAGCTTACGATAGAGATGCCAGGTCGAATGGCCGAGGATCGGCATCACCAGCGCCAGCCCGACGAAGAGCGGGATGGTGGCGACGGCAAGCGACACGGCAACGATCAGCCCCCAGCACAGGACAGGGACCGGGTTGGCAAACGTGGCCCGCAGCGACGTCTCCATGGCGGCAACGAGGCCGATGTCGCGGTCGAGCAGGATCGGGAAGGTGACGACGGTGGTCGCCAGCACGATCAACGCGAAGCCGAACCCGATCAGGTTGCCCCAGATGATCAGCTGCATGCCTTCTGTCGTGCCGAAGATCTCGGAGAAGAAGGCTGACATCGAGCGCGGGAACACGTCGCTCAGCACATTGAGATAGAGCGTCTGCGCGGCCACCAGCCAGACGACGAAGAAGGCAAACAGCATCAGCCCGCCGGTGACGATCGACGGAAAGGCCGGCGACCGCGTCACTTCCATGGCGTGCCGCCAGGAACTGTCCATGCCAGCCTCCCGGCGCCTACTGATCTCATAGAGACCGATGGCCGCCAGAGGCCCGATCAGCGCAAAGCCCGCGATCAACGGAAAGATCATCGGCAACAGGTTGGCGCTCGACGTCGCCACCGCGAGAAAAATGCCCGCGATCGGATACATCAGGCACAGAAACACGTAATGCGATGGTTTTTCCCTGAAATCCGCCATACCGAGCCGGATGGCGTCGAAGACGTCGGCAAGGCCAATTTTGTTGATGACCGGGCGCGAATAGACATCGTCCGCGCCGGACATGACGTGAAATGCCGTCATGGCTTTCTCCTCCTCAGCCATTGAGGCCGGCGGCGAAAGCATCGGCGGTGCCGACATCGAGCGCGACCGGCAATGCGCTAACATAACAAAAATTGGCCGAGCTGTCCTGCTTTCCCTTGACTTTATCGCCGCGCCTTCTCACATCGGCGGCACCATGAAAGCTTCAGACGCCGAAATCCTCATCATCCCCGGTTACACCAACTCCGGCCCCGACCACTGGCAGAGCCGCTGGGAGGCGAAACTCAGCACCGCGCGCCGCGTCGAGCAGGCGGAGTGGTCCAAGCCCGTGCGCGAGGATTGGGCAGCGCGGATTGCCGAGGAAGTCAACAAGTCGACCCGTCCAGTGGTGCTTGTCGCCCACTCGCTCGGCGTGCCGTCGCTTCTGCATGCGATCCCGCAGTTCGAGAAGCCGGTCGCCGGCGCTTTTCTGGTCGCGCCGCCCGATGTCACCAACCCAGACATCCGCCCGAAGCACCTGATGACCTTCGGCCCCTACCCGCGCGAGCCCTTGCCGTTCCCGAGCGTCACGGTCGCCAGCCGCAACGATCCCTTCGGCACCTATGAGCATGCCGACGAGATCGCCGCAAGCTGGGGCTCATTGCTGGTCGATGCGGGAGAATCCGGCCACATCAACGCCGATTCCGGTCACGGCCCGTGGCCCGAGGGCACGATGGTCTTCGCGCAGTTCCTCAGCCGTCTCAAGGGCTAGGACGCCCTGGCATTTCCACGCGGACAATACTCAGTCGCCCTCGCCGCGCACGAAAAACGCGCTCGCGAACGCGGCGAGCACGACGCATTGCATGATGAACATTGGCCAATCCTGAGCCATGGTTTTTCCTCCATTCCCATCATATAGGGCGGAAAACACCGAGCAGGTATTTTGCGGGCGTTGCGATGCCGTTGCAAATGACATCGGTGCGATTGCTCCGCCGGATGCATGTGACCGAGAGCACGACTTTGGGAGCACTGGACAGCGCGATAAGTTTGCTCCGATATTAAGCTCAGCTTAATTCAATATAAGCAAATTGACACACGCCAGACGAGCGAGTGCGAGCATTGACCAAGAAGAGGCCTGATCAAACGGTTGGTTCCACAAAGAGCGATGAGATTATCGCTTCAACGGATGTATCCGATCGCGAGACCGACGCGCTGGTCGAGCGCGAAAGCCGTTGGAACTACGCGCTCGTCGGCTCTGATCTCGGCGTGTGGGATCACAACCTCAAGCTTGGAACGCGCTATTATTCCGAGACATGGAAGACCATGCGCGGCATGGCGCCCGACGAAGAGGCGGATGGCGACTACGATGCCTGGATCGCGCTGATCCATCCCGACGACCGAGCTTTCGTCATCGAGGCGATCGACCGGCAGAACGCCGGCGATCCGAATTTCCGTGTCTTCGAATATCGCGAACGCCACCGGGACGGCCACTGGATCTGGATCGAATGCCGCGGCGCCTGCGTGGAGTGGGACGAAAACGGCGCGCCTGCCCGCCTCGTCGGCACCGACACCGACATCACCGCCCGCAAGGAAGCGGAAGAGCGGCTGGCGCACATGTCGCGGCGGCTTGATCTTGCGCTCGACATTTCGGGGATCGGCGTATTCGAATCCGATCTCGATGCCGGCACTGTCGAATGGGACGCGCGCCTGTTGTGGATCTACGGCATCACGAACCCCACACGCGCCTCGCAGGGCGACGTCTGGACCGAAACGCTGCACCCCGACGACCGTGACCGTGTGCAGGCGACGGTGGCGGAGAACATTGAGCGCCAGTCGGGCTTCCAGCACGAATTCAGGATCATTCGCGGCGATGGCGCCGAACGCGTCATCCGCGCCAAGGCTGCCTTCTTCATCGACGGCAACGGCCACCGCAAGCTGATCGGCGCCAATTGGGACGTAACCGAGGAAGTGGCGCTCAACGCCGAACTCCAGCGCGCCAAGGACCTCGCCGAGGCCCACAACCGCGAACTCGAGGCGGCCAAGGAGAGCATCGAGCATCTCGCCCTCCATGACTTTTTGACGGGGCTGCCGAACCGCCGCTATCTAGACCGCAAGCTGGAAGAATATTCAACGAGAGCAAACACCGCCGACGATACGCTCGCGGTGCTGCACATCGACCTCGACCGCTTCAAGCAGATCAACGACACGCTCGGCCACCGCGCCGGCGATGCCATGCTGAAGCACGCGGCATCTGTGCTGACCGAAACCGTTCGCCCGGGCGATTTCGTGGCCCGCATCGGCGGCGACGAGTTCGTGGTGCTCTGCGCGCTCGATGTGACGCCGAAGAAGATCTCCAACATGGCCGAGCGCATCGTGCGCGAGCTCAGCCGTCCGATCCGCTACGAGCACCACGAGTGCCGCTTCGGCGCCAGTGTCGGCATCGCCACCGACAGCGGCCCGATGCTCGACGGCAAGCAGCTCCTGCTCAACGCCGACATCGCGCTCTATCGCGCCAAGAGCGGCGGCAGGAACCGGCACGAGTTCTTCTCCAAGGATGCCCGCCGCCAGGTGATAGCCAGCAAGCGGTTGGCCGACGATATCCTGATCGGCCTTGAGCGGCGCGAATTCGTGCCCTTCTATCAGCCGCAGTTCGATGCCCGCACGCTCGACGTCACCGGCGTCGAAACGCTCGCCCGCTGGCAACACCGCGAGCATGGCCTGCTGGCGCCCGATCGCTTCCTCGACATCGCCGAGGACATCAACGTCGTCGCGACCATCGACGGCGTCATTCTGGAGCAGGCGCTTGTCGATCGCGCCGCCTGGGAGAGCGAGGGCATCGTCATTCCGAAGATCGCGGTCAATGTCTCCTCCCGGAGACTTGATGATCCGGCGCTCGGCAAGAAGCTGCGGGCACTGAAGATCGTGCCGGGAACCATCGCCTTCGAGCTTCTGGAATCCATTTCGCTCGATGATTGCGACGACGCCGTCATCGCCAATCTCCGCCAGTTCCGCCGCCTCGGCATCGACATCGAGATCGACGATTTCGGCACCGGCCACGCCTCGATCGTCAGCCTGCTGAGGCTGAGCCCGAAGACGCTGAAGATCGACCGCGAGCTGATCCGCATGCTGCCGACCTCGTCCGAGCAGCGCAAGCTCGTCCGCTCGATCATCGAGATCGGCCGCTCCCTGAGCATTCTGGTGACGGCCGAAGGTGTCGAGACCATGGAGCACGCGCGTATCCTGGGCGACCTCGGCTGCGACGTGCTGCAAGGCTATGCGCTGGCCCGCCCGATGCCGGCAATGCAGATCCCCTCCTTCGTTCGCTCCGCCAGCTGGCGCCAGGCGGCGGCAGCAGCAGATACGCCGGCGCCCCGCAAGCCGAGCAAGGCGACGGCCTCCAAATAAAATACTGCACAACCCCGGCATAAACCTGAGGTCGTTTTGTTAAGCCGGGAAACGGGGTAGAATGGATTTCTTAGACATTCGATTCTCGCATCGGTGCTCCGGAAGACCGGAATCCGGGGAAGGAGTGACAGGCGGATTGTGAAACCCTCGCTTTTCCTTTATGGGGACGCCACGAGATCGATCCACTCGCGCTAATCCCAAGAGCGCCAACGACAAGAGAACAATCGCAATGAACCGTCGCCGCCGTATTTACGAGGGCAAGGCCAAGATTCTGTACGAGGGACCCGAGCCAGGCACGCTGATCCAGTTCTTCAAGGACGACGCCACCGCCTTCAACAAGAAGAAGCACGAAGTCATCGATGGCAAGGGCGTTCTGAACAACCGCATCTGCGAGTTCATCTTCAACCATCTGAACAAGATCGGCATTCCCACGCACTTCATCCGCCGCCTCAACATGCGCGAGCAGTTGATCCGCGAAGTCGAGATGATCCCGCTTGAGATCGTCGTGCGCAATGTCGCCGCCGGCTCGCTGGCCAAGCGCCTGGGTATCGAGGAAGGCGTGGTCCTGCCGCGCTCGATCATCGAGTTCTACTACAAGTCGGACGCGCTCGAAGACCCGATGGTCTCCGAAGAGCACATCACCGCCTTCGGCTGGGCCAACCCCGCCGAGCTCGACGACATCATGGCGCTGGCGATCCGCGTCAACGACTTCATGACCGGCCTGTTCTTGGGCGTCGGCATCCAGCTCGTCGACTTCAAGATCGAATGCGGCCGCCTCTATGAGGGCGACATGATGCGCATCATCCTCGCCGACGAAATCTCGCCGGACAGCTGCCGTCTCTGGGATATCGACACCCAGGAAAAGATGGACAAGGACCGCTTCCGTCGCGACATGGGTGGCCTTCTCGAAGCCTATTCGGAAGTGGCGCGCCGCCTCGGCATCATCAACGAGAACGAGCCTGTGCGCGGCACCGGTCCGGTTCTCGTCAAGTAACATAACGGCTAAGCAAGACATTCGCTAAAAAGGCAGGGAAGACAAAGTGATCAAGGCTCGTGTAACCGTCACGCTGAAAAACGGCGTTCTCGATCCGCAGGGCAAGGCCATCGAAGGCGCGCTCGGCGCTCTCGGCTTCGACGGCGTCGGCCATGTCCGCCAGGGCAAGGTATTCGACGTCGAAGTCGAAGGCACCGATAGGGCCAAGGCCGAAGGCGACATCAAGGCCATGTGCGAAAAACTCCTCGCCAACACCGTTATCGAGAACTATACTATTTCTCTCGACTAACGGTTGCGGAGATTGTCCGATGGCTGAAGTGACACAAGAATTTATGTTTGAGTTCTTTAAGCGCATTCAGGCCGAAATTTCGGGGCTGAAACACACTCAGAACGAGATGAGAAGCGAGTTGAACTCCATGCGGGGGATACTCGTTTCGGTAAATCAGGACATTCACAACATCTACAGCGTGCTCGACCGTCACGACCAACGCCTCGAACGCATTGAAAACCGTCTCGAACTTCGAGAACTCGCAGAAGCACAAGCAAGGTTTGAACAACACCCATGAAATCCGCCGTCGTTCAGCTTCCGGGCCTCAATCGCGATCGTGACATGATCGCCGCTCTCACCAAGATCTCCGGCCAGGCGCCGGTGACGATCTGGCAGACGGAGACCGATATCCCAGATGTCGATCTGATCGTCATCCCGGGCGGTTTCTCCTATGGCGACTATCTGCGCTGCGGCGCGATCGCCGCGCGCATGCCGGTCATGCAGGCGATCATCGAGAAGGCCAACAAGGGTGTGAAGGTTCTGGGCGTCTGCAACGGCTTCCAGATCCTCGTTGAATCCGGCCTGCTTCCGGGCGCGCTGATGCGCAATTCCTCGCTGAAGTTCGTCTGCCGCGAGATCAAGCTTGAAGTGGCGAATGCCGAGACGGATTTCACCCGCGCCTATGGCAAGGGCCAGATCATCCGTTGCCCGGTCGCCCACCACGACGGCAACTACTTCGCCGACGCCGAGACGCTGGCGAAGATCGAAGGCAACGGCCAGGTGGTCTTCCGTTACGCCGAGGGCACCAACCCGAACGGTTCACTGAACGACATTGCAGCCGTCATGAACGAGGGCGGCAACGTGCTCGGCATGATGCCGCACCCGGAAAACCTGATCGAAGCAGCCCATGGCGGCTCCGACGGCCGGGCGTTGTTCGCTTCCGCGCTCGACGTAATCGCTGCTTAACCTTAAACGGATATGAGGCCATTCATCCGGTCCACTGGAGCAAGATCGATGCGCCCTCACCTTCCCCTGACACATGTCCTCGCCATTGCCGCGACCGCGGCACTGGTTGCGTCGTGCCAATCTAAGACACCGGCGCCGTCACAGGACCGTAGCGCACTGTCGACCATGGAACGCGTGGCCGTAGCGGCCAACAATTGCTGGTTCAAATCTGGCGACGCGACATTTGCCGCCTACAAGCTGGCGCCGGAGCTCAACTCCTTCTCCGGCCGCCCGCGCATTCTCGTCGTCCACAAGGGCAGCCCGGAAAGCCGGCCGCTGCTGGTCGTCCAGGCGGAAGGCAACCCTTCCAAGCTCGACGCCTTCGGCCCGATGATGGATAGCCCGGCACGTCCGCGTATCGCTGGCGACGTCACGCGCTGGGCCGGCGGCAACAAGAGCTGCAGCTAAGCCAGCATTAGAGCGCCATGCGTCCGAATGGACGCGCAAAGGACGCTCTAACTCTTTGAATCTACGCATCGAGCTTTCCGAAAATCGATGCCGATTTTCGGGCCGATGCGCTAGGCGCCCAGAGCCTCAATCCCAGAAGAACGACTTGCCGACTTCCTTGCCGGCATCGGCCCTGCTGATGCCGATGTCGAGGAGTTCGGCATCTGTCAGATCCCTGAGCACGCGCCGGCTGGCCCGCTTCTGCTGCCAGAGCGCGATCTTGCCCCAAACGCGGCCAAGAGCCACCCACACATCGTGCCGGTCAAACCTCGCCGTTTGACGCAATTGCTCCGCTTGATGGAGCCGATTGTCTCTCCTGAAGTCGGGCGCTACTGACATGTCACTATCCGATCGCTGATTGTATGCGTTCACCCTGATAGACTTGACAGTGCAAGGGTGACAATCTAGGAAATTGTCATCATGACAAATTGGCTCCCTGATCTCTCGCGCGGTTCCGGCCCAGTCTATCTGCGCCTCGCGGACAATATCGAATCCGCCATCGCCAGCGGTGCCCTGCCCGCAGGCAGCAAGCTGCCGCCACAGCGCAATCTCGCTTATGATATCGGCGTTACAATCGGCACAATCGGCCGCGCCTACGCGCTGGTGCACGAGCGCGGCCTGGTGGCAGGCGAAGTCGGGCGCGGCACCTATGTGCTGGACCGGGCGGAGACGGCGCCGGGCAATCAGCCCGATCCGCTGACGATCGCGCTCGGCGGCACCAGGACAATCGACGCGCCATCGGGAAAAATCCGCTTCGACACGACGGCGGCTCCGGATCTTGGCCAGGGAAAAGCCATCGGCCGCATCCTCGCCGATATCGGCGAGCAGCAGCTTGCCGAGATCTCCTCTTATTCGCGCGTCTTTCCACAGAACTGGTATGAGGCCGGGCGCCGTTGGCTGTCGCGCAATGATTGGGCGCCCGACACCGAAAACATCGTGCCCACACTCGGCGCGCACGCGGCCGCCATCGCGGTCATCTCGGCCATATCATCGCCCGGTGACAAGATCGTCTTCGAGAACCTCAGCTATACGCAGGTGAGCCGCAGCGCCCGCATCCTCGGCCGGCGGACCATCACGGTCGATTCCGACGAGCATGGCGTCATTCCCGATGATTTCGAGCGCCTCTGCTCGCAGCAGCACCCGAAGCTCGCCTTCCTGATGCCGACGGCCCACAACCCGACGCTATCAACCATGCCGCATGAGCGGCGCGCCAAGATCGCCGAAATCGCGCGGCGGCATGGGGTCTGGCTGATCGAGGACGATCTCTATGGCGGCATGACCGGCGACGAAAACCCGCTGCTGGCCTCGTTGGCGCCCGATCGCACCTTCCTCATCAGCGGTCTCTCGAAATCGGTGGCCGCCGGAATCCGTGGCGGCTGGGTCGCCTGCCCGCCGCATTTCGCCCAGCGCATCAAGGTCACCCACAAGATGATCACCGGCGGCCTGCCCTTCATTCTGGCCGAAGCCTGCGCCCGCCTTGTCGAAAGCGGCGAGGCGCACGAAATCCGGGAGACCTGCATCACGGAGCTTTCAGGGCGCGAGCGACTGGCGCGCGAGACGCTTCAGGGCTTCGACTTCGTCTCGCATCCGCATGTGCCGTTCATCTGGCTGAAGCTTCCCGATCCGTGGCTCTCGGGCACCTTCAAGAACGCCGCCTTCCGCGACGGCGTGCTGATCGACGATGAAGACGAGTTCAAGGCGGCGCGCACAGACAAGGTCTATCACCGCGTGCGCATCAGCTTCTCCTCCCCCAAGGATAGAGGGGAAATGGTTGCAGGTTTGATGACAGTTCGACGCCTGCTTGAAAGTGGCGGCGCGGGATACGACGGCGAGGTCTGAAGCTGTTGCAGATCAGCCGCACCCGCTAAAATCTAGGGCTTACAGCGCCTGTCCGCTTTACCGAATCGATTTGCATGCTACCAATTGCGTTGAGGACGGCGATCTGCGCCGGCACCAAAGGCGGCGCATCTAATGAACAGCATGGCATCGGCATCGACCGGTCGCGGACTACTTCTCGCGGCTCTCCTTGCAAACATCTCGCTCCTGCCGGTCTCGGCCCATGCAGATGAAAAGATCTTCGACGAATTGCGCTTTGGCGCTTCCGCGTCGATCCAGGGCGGCCATAGCCACGAAGATGGCGTTTTCCCTGAGGTCACGGTCTTCTTCGACCCGTTCGGCCAGGATACGGCAACCGACTGGAAGCAGACGCTGGCGCGTCCGCGCCTGAACCTTGGCACGTCCATAGGCACCGCTGGCGAAGCAACGCAAATCTTCGGCGGTCTATCGTGGACTGTCAATTTCAACGAAAAAGTCTTTGCCGAAGCCGGCTTCGGCGGCGTCTGGCATAATGGCAACCTCGACTACGCGAAGGACGGTCCCGAGCTCGGCTGTCGCTTTATGTTTCATGAGTATGTCGGTGCGGGCTATCGTTTCGACGCGCACTGGAATGTCATGGCACAGGTTGCTCACTCCTCGCACGCCAATCTGTGCGACGGCCCCAACAGCGGCATGACCCGCGCCGGCATTCAGGTCGGCTACAAGTTCTAAACTTCCCGATATTTCGATCCGAAGCCCGCTCTCTGTGAACAGCGGGCTTTTTTCTGTCGCGCGCCGCACCCACTTAGGCTAAAGACACCGAAATCGCGCAACGGCAGGGACTTCGCAGAGCTCATGACCATTTCCAATACCCGCCCGATCACTCCAGAATTGATCGCCGCCCACGGCTTGAAGCCGGACGAATACCAGCGGATTCTGGATCTGATCGGCAGGGAGCCGACCTTCACCGAGCTCGGCATCTTCTCGGCCATGTGGAACGAGCATTGCTCCTACAAATCCTCCAAGAAGTGGCTCCGCACGCTCCCCACCAAGGGCCCGCGCGTTATCCAGGGCCCGGGCGAAAACGCCGGTGTCGTCGATATCGATGACGGCGACGTCGTCGTCTTCAAGATGGAGAGCCACAACCACCCGTCCTACATCGAGCCCTACCAGGGTGCCGCGACCGGCGTCGGCGGCATTCTGCGCGACGTCTTCACCATGGGCGCCCGCCCGATCGCCGCCATGAACGCGCTGCGTTTCGGCTCGCCTGATCATCCGAAGACGAAGCACCTCGTGTCCGGCGTCGTCTCCGGTGTTGGCGGCTACGGCAATTCCTTCGGCGTTCCGACGGTCGGCGGCGAAGTCGAGTTCGACGCGCGCTACAACGGCAACATCCTGGTCAACGCATTCGCGGCCGGCCTTGCCAAGTCCGACGGCATCTTCCTCTCAGAAGCCAAGGGCGTCGGCCTGCCCGTCGTCTATCTCGGCGCCAAGACCGGCCGTGATGGCGTCGGCGGCGCGACCATGGCATCGGCCGAATTCGACGAATCGATCGAAGAGAAGCGCCCGACCGTTCAGGTCGGCGACCCCTTCACCGAAAAGTGCCTGCTCGAAGCCTGCCTTGAGCTGATGCAGACCGGCGCCGTCATCGCCATCCAGGACATGGGTGCGGCGGGCCTCACCTGCTCGGCTGTCGAAATGGGCGCCAAGGGCGACCTCGGCATCCTGCTCGACCTCGACACCGTTCCGGTGCGCGAGGACCAGATGACCGCTTACGAGATGATGTTGTCGGAAAGCCAGGAGCGCATGCTCATGGTCCTCGAGCCCGCCAAGGAAGAAGTCGCCAAGGCGATCTTCGTCAAGTGGGGGCTCGACTTCGCGATCGTCGGCAAGACCACCGACGACCTGCGCTTCCGCGTCATGCACCAGGGCGTGGAAGTCGCCGACCTGCCGATCAAGGATCTCGGCGATCAGGCACCGGAATATGACCGCCCCTGGCGCGAGGCCGACAAGCGCGCGCCGCTTCCTGCCAATCTGGTGGCAGCCCCTGAGGATTACGGCCAGACGCTGCTGAAGCTCGTCGGCTCGCCCAACGAATCCAGCCGCCGCTGGGTCTACGAACAGTATGACACGCTGATCCAGGGCAACTCGCTGCAGTTGCCGGGCGGCGACGCCGGCGTCGTGCGCGTCGATACGCATCCGACCAAGGCGCTTGCCTTCTCCTCCGACGTGACGCCGCGCTATGTCGAGGCCGATCCGTTCGAAGGCGGCAAGCAGGCTGTGGCCGAATGCTGGCGCAACATCACCGCAACCGGCGCCGAGCCGCTGGCGGCAACCGACAACCTCAACTTCGGCAATCCGGAAAAGCCCGAGATCATGGGCCAACTCGTGCAGGCCGTGAAGGGCATCGGCGAAGCCTGCCGCGCGCTCGACTTCCCGATCGTCTCGGGCAACGTCTCGCTCTATAACGAGACCAACGGCGTCGCGATCCTTCCGACCCCGACCATCGCCGGCGTCGGCCTTCTCGGCGACTGGAAGAAGATGGCGCGCATCGGCAGCGCATCCGATGGTGACAAGGTCATCATGATCGGCACCGACGGCAGCCACCTCGGCTCCTCCATCTATCTCCGCGATATTCTCGGCAGCACCGACGGCCCGCCGCCGGAAGTCGATCTCTTCGCCGAACGCCGCAACGGCAACTTCGTCCGCTCGGTCATCCGCAACGGCCAGGCAACCGCCTGCCACGACATTTCCTCGGGCGGCCTGGCGCTTGCTCTGGCGGAAATGGCGATGTCCTCCGGCAAGGGTCTGAACATCAGCCTCAGCGAAGGTCGCGGCGAAACCCACGGGCTCCTCTTCGGTGAAGACCAGGCGCGCTACGTTCTGACCGTTCCGGCCGATGTCGCCAGCTTCGTCTGCGCCAACGCCGAAGGTGCGGGCGTTCCGTTCCGCCGCCTCGGCACGGTCGAAGGCGACGCGCTTGTCGTCGACGATCTGCTGTCGCTGCCGATTCAGCAATTGCGCCACGCCCATGAATCATGGTTCCCTGAATTCATGGATGGCAGCAGCACGCTCGCTGCCGCGGAATGATGCGCAAGGAGTAATCGACCATGGCCATGAAACCCGGTGATATCGAAGACATGATCAAGGCCGGCATCCCCGGCGCAAAGGTGGTCATCCGTGATCTGGCCGGCGACGGCGATCATTACGCCGCCGAAGTCGTAGCCGAAGCCTTCCGCGGCAAGAGCCGCGTGCAACAGCACAAGATGGTCTACGACGCGCTGAAGGGCAACATGGGCGGCGTCCTGCACGCGCTGGCGCTGCAGACCTCGGCGCCGGAATAAGGCCCACCGTCAAAGCCTGTTAGAAAATGCCCGGTTCCGCCGGGCATTTTTGTTTCTCATTCTTCCGTGAACGCGTGCCGTCAATTCAATCGTCCCTCGACTGCCTACGGCGGCACGTCTCCACTCTCGATTCCACATCCCAATCGTCTTCAATCGGCCAATCGCCGGTCGCTCGCCACGCGTTGTCGGCGCCGCGCGGCTGAAACGAGACGATCCGGATGACATCTATGATCAGACGATAGACTTCGCTCCACATGGTCTTTCCTCGCGGGTTTGATCGCGATGACCATTGAATTCCGGTTGCCCAAGGTCTTCAAACGAGCTTATCGTCCGCTTCGCATGACTTGAGGTTATCCATGAAACGTGGCCGCCTACCTTTGACCGCCCTACGCAGTTTCGAGGTCGCGGCGCGTCTGCGGAGCTTCACCCGGGCGGCCGACGAACTGCTGATTTCACAGTCCGCGGTTAGCCGGCAGGTGCGCGAACTGGAGCGGCAGCTTGGCCAACCGCTGTTCGAGCGGCGCCACCGCATGGTCGTTCTCACCGGCTCGGGCGAGACGTTACTGGCCGTCCTCACGGCGAGTTTCGATGCGATCGGCACATCTCTCGACCGCCTGAAGGCCAACAAGCCCGCTTCGTCATTGTCGATCAGCGTCGAACCGTCCTTCGCGGCGGGCTGGCTGGCGCCGCGCCTGGCCTCATTTAGTCACTTGCAACCGGATATCGACCTGTTGCTTGACGTGGACCCGCGCCCGGTCGAATTCAGGGCCGGCCGCGTGGAGATTGCCGTTCGCCACAGCGCGACGAGAACGGAGTGGCCGAGGGTGGAATGCCAATGGCTCGCCGACGTGACAATGATCCCCGTGATCGCGCCCAATCTGCTGAGTGCGCGCGCCCCCGTGACCAAGCCGACGGATCTGCTGCAATTCCCGTTGCTTCATGAAGACGATCGAGACCTTTGGCATCGCTGGTTTACGGCCGCCGGTGCACAGGCCGGCGAAACGCGCGGCTCGGTCTATCCCGATGGCGCGCTCATCCTGCAAGCGACGCTGCGCGGAGAGGGTATCGCATTGATGGACAGGATGTTTATCCGCGATGAACTCATGGCGGGAGAACTTGTGCAGCTCTTCGATACCACCATTCCGCATGGCGCATACTGGCTTGTCGCCAGGAGTTTCGATGATCTCTCGCCTCAGGCCTCTGTCTTCGTGGATTGGCTTAAAACCTCCGTAAATTCTCAGGAGGCTTCAAAAGGCGATGGCCAGGCGTAACGCTTCGGCAACAGCGGGAACATCAGACCGATAGGGCACTCCTTTTTTTGTTCGCACCCGCTGGAATTCCGGTCGTCACATGCTATCTAAGCTTAACGATTGAAACGGCGGGCCTTTAACTCGCCTGTTGAAAGGATTAGGTCCCATGAGCGGCATCAACGAATTCATCGACAACGAAATCAAGACCAACGACGTCGTCCTCTTCATGAAGGGCACGCCGCAGTTTCCCCAGTGTGGTTTCTCCGGCCAGGTCGTGCAGATTCTCGATTACATCGGCGTCGACTACAAGAGCGTCAACGTGCTCGCCGATTCGGAAATCCGCCAGGGCATCAAGGATTACTCCAACTGGCCGACCATTCCCCAGCTTTACGTCAAGGGTGAATTCATCGGCGGCTGCGACATCGTCAAGGAAATGTTCCAGGCTGGCGAATTGCAGCAGCACTTCCAGGAAAACGGCGTAACCGTTCGCGGCGCCGCTTGACCTGACCGGTCACCGGGCGTCCGCCCGGTTTCCATTTCCGTATTTTGAGTCCGAGGCGCTGTGCTGAACAGCGCCTTGGCCTGTTTTTGGGAATTACATTGTGACAGATTCATCACAAACCGCGCATGTGGGTCGTATCCCCATGGGCAAGGGTGAGTTCATCGCGCTGGCCGCCTTCCTGATGGCGATCAACTCGCTGGCGATCGATATCATGCTGCCGGCGCTGCAGCAGATCGGCGCCAGTCTGAACGTCGAAAGCGAAAACCATCGCCAGTTCGTGGTTTCCAGCTACCTTCTCGGCTTCGGTTTTGCCCAGCTTATCTACGGTCCGCTGTCCGATCGCTTCGGTCGCCGTCTCCCCCTGCTGGCCGGCATCGGCATCTATATCTGCTCCTCGCTTGGCAGCGCGCTGATTCCCACCTTCGAAGGGCTGCTGATCCTGCGCTTCATCCAGGGTCTCGGCTCTGCGGCCACCCGCGTCATCACCATCTCCATCGTTCGCGACATCTACGGCGGCCGGCAGATGGCCGAGGTCATGTCGCTGATCATGATGGTCTTCATGATCGTTCCGGTCATCGCGCCCGGCAGCGGCCAGATCATCATGCTCTTTGGCAGCTGGCACCTGATTTTCCTTTTCATCGCCGTGATGGCCGCCCTCATCGCCTGCTGGGCCTATATCCGGCTGCCCGAGACGCTGCATCCGGAAAACGTTCGCCCCTTCACCGCAAAATCGGTGCTTGGTGGCTTCAAGGTCGTTCTCACCAACCGTGTGGCGCTCTGCTACACGATCGCCAGCACTTTCATCTTCGGCGCACTGTTCGGCTTCATCAATTCCGCGCAGCAGATCTATGTCGGAATTTACGGCCTCGGCGTCTATTTCCCCTTCGCCTTCGCCGGCGTCGCGGTCTTCATGTCGATGTCGTCGTTCCTGAACTCGCGCCTGGTTGGCAAGTTCGGCATGCGCCGGCTATCGCACGGCGCTCTCCTTGCCTTCATCACCATCAACACGGTCTGGCTGCTGGCCCTCATACTCGGCCCACACCCGATGCCGTTCTTCCTCTTCATCGGCTTCTTCGGCCTGGCGATGTTCAATTTCGGCTGGATCGGCTCGAACTTCAACTCGCTGGCCATGGAGCCGCTCGGCCACGTCGCCGGCACCGCCTCCTCGGTTCTCGGTTTCATGAGCACCGTCGGTGGCGCGCTGATCGGCGCCGGCATCGGCCAGGCCTTCAACGGCACGGCGCTTCCGATGGTCGCAGGTTACTTCACCGTCTCGATCATCGGCCTCGTCTTCGTGCTGATCGCCGAGAAGGGAAAGCTCTTCCAGCCGCATAATCCGGCCGTTTGAGCACGCATGCGACGGTTGAGACACATCTATATTTCAGGACAATCATATGACGCCGCCCCATAAGCCGCATACCGAAAACCAGGGGTCCAACCGAATCGGCATGGGCTTCCTCGAATTCGTCATCACCATCGCCATCATGACGGCAAGCGTCGCCATGGCGATCGACAGCATGCTACCTGCCCTGCCCGCCATGGGCCATGCGCTCAACGTTGCCAACGCCAACGACGCGCAGCTCGTCATCGGCGTCTTCTTTCTCGGCTTCGGTGTCTCGCAGATCATCTTCGGCAGCCTGTCGGACACATTCGGCCGCCGCAACATCATGCTCGGCGGCCTCGCCGTCTATGTGCTGGCCATGTTCGGCGCTGCCGCGACCGGCAGCTTCGAGATGCTGCTCGTCATGCGCTTCATCCAGGGCCTCGGCGGCGCCGCCGTCCGCATCACCACCATGGCCGTCGTTCGCGATTGCTTCGGCGGCCGCGAGATGGCGCGCGTCATGTCCTATGTCATGATCGTCTTCATGATTGTGCCGATCGTCGCTCCCTCGGTCGGACAGCTGATCATCACCTATGCCAACTGGCACTGGATCTTCATCCTGCTCGGCATCGTCGGCGCCATCCTGTTCATCTGGGCATCCCTTCGTTTGAAGGAATCGCTGCCGCGCGAAGAGCGCATCCCGCTCTCCTTCGGCAACGTCGTAGATGGTTTCAAGACGGTTCTGACCAACAAGATCACCTGCGGCTACATGATCGGCCTGACCATGTTCACCGCCGTCATCAGCGCCTACGTGATCTCCGTTCAGCAGGTCTTCGGCGAGGTCTACGGCCTCGGCGACTGGCTTCCGATCGCCTTTGCCGCCACCGCCGGCGGCATCGCGGTCGCCAACTTCGCCAACGGCTTCTTCGTGCGCAAGTTCGGCATGCGCCGCATCTCGCACGTCGCGATGATCCTGTTCACCATCATCTCGGCGATCGGCTTCTTCCAGGCGCTCGGCGGGACGCCGAGCTTCACGCTGGCCTATACGCTGTTCACGATCCTGTTGATGATGTTCGCCGTGATCGCCACCAACTTCACGGCGATCAGCCTGGAGCCGATGGGCAATCTCGCAGGCACCGCCACCTCCATCACCGGCTTCGTCTCGACCACCTTCGGCGCCATCCTCGGCGGCGGCGTCGGCCAGCTATTCAACGGCACGGTACAGCCGCTCTTCGGCGGCTTCGCACTGTTCGGCCTGATCAGCATAGTGGCCACGCTCTGGGCCGAAGGCGGCAAGCTCTTCACCCACCCGGGCGACGATCCGCAGCTCGATCCGGGCGCTGGGCATTTCTGAGTTTGCTATAACCGGCGCGTGATATGCGCGCCGGTACTCTTTTCAATCGGGCTTCCACGAACTGCCGACCGCCGCCGGCTCGTCGGTTCCATCAGGAAGATCTGTCAATCGCCGCGCGTCCTGCGGTCGGCGTCCCGGCCTCGTTGGATGCAGCATCTCGGTGATTACGGCGTCGGCGGACTGGATAATGCCGACCTCTTCCATGCCTCTCAGCAGGCCGACCGTGGACAGCAGGTGCAAGTTCGGCGGCTTGGCGATCAGGCGTAGCCCGGTATCTTCGAAAAGGATGGCGACCGGCTCATCGGCGCTGAGATACTCCGTGATCCCGCCTTCGTCCGACATGAAATCGACCATCGCCAGCTCGCCTGCATTCTTCTTGAGCTTCTGCCCAAGGCGGCGCTTCTCTCGCTCCAGTTTCCCGATATCGGTTTCCGCGATGACGAAAGGCGGGCTGTTGCTATCGATGAACAGCTCGACCTCGTAATCCTTCAGATAGGACAGGTCGCTTGTCAGCTCGTCATAAACAGCATCGACGATCACGATCCTCATGTCGAGTGCAAGCAAAAGCTCAAGCCGATCGGCAACCCAGAGACTGTTGATCGGCCCGGCATCGGGAAGGATGAGCGTACATCTCTTCATCCCATCCGCCAAAGCTTCACGAAAGTCGCCGCCTGCTCTTCGAGCTCATGAGCGGGCGGCAGCGGCAGCGGTAGATCGGCGTCGCCGAGCGCGACGAGCAGCGACGCATAGTCCCGCAACCCAAGACGGCGAACTGCCTCCCGTCGCGACAACAGGCCCTTGGAATAGGCAAGAAGGGCGTCACCGTCGGTCGGAGACCGGCTCGGCTCGACGATGGCTTCGAGATGTTCGCGGACGATCGCCGTGACGGTCGTTCGCTTCTCGGCCGCGTAGGTTTCCACGCGTGCCAGCAGTTCTTCAGGGAGATTGATCGTCGTGTGCTTGAGCATGCCCACCTCCGCTGACATTTATAGGAGCAACGAAGGTGGGATTGCAACGATCGGAACGGAAACGTCGCGACGCGGCGCCTTAAACCGTAAACACCTCGCGCCGCAGCAGCTCCCAACTTTCCTTGTCCGGCGCGATCAGCAGGCCGCCGTCGACATGCTCCGGCAGGTAGGCCGAGCCGTCGAAGCGCGCGGCGTAGCCGCCGGCTTCGACACAGGCGAGCGTGCCGCCGAGGTGATCCCAGGGCATCAGCTTGTTGTACATGAGGTAGTGGACATGCCCGCCGGCAAACGCGCGATGTTCATGCGCGGCGCAGCGGTAGTTGCAGATGAAGCGGACCTTGGCGAGGTTGGCGAGCACTTCGGCGCGCGTGCCCTGCGGCAGGAACCCGGTCGAAGCCATGCCGACCATCTGGTCGAGCGCCACGGGCGCGGCCGTGCGAAGGCGCTGCGTATCGCCATCGGGACGCTTCAGCCACGTACCGGCGCCCTTCTCGGCGATAACCCAGTCATCGCCCATCGGATCGTAGATGATGCCGGCGATGCATTCGCCGTTCGCGACCACCGAGGCCATGACGCCGAAGGCGGGAATGCCCGAGGCGAAATTGAAGGTGCCATCGACCGGATCAACGATGATCGACAGCGAAGCATCCTTCAGCTTTCCCAGCAGCGCCGGGTCGGCCGCGACGGACTCCTCGCCGATGAACAGCGCCTCCGGCCACAGCGTCGCGACTTCGGCCTTGATCATGCGCTCGGCTTCAAGATCGGCTTCCGTCACCAGATCGGTCGCTTCGGTCTTGGCGCGCACGTCGTCGCTGCCGAGCCGGCGGAAGCGCGGCAATATTTCCGCCTTCGCTGCCCGCCGCAAGAGATCGGCAAGCGTGGTGACATCTATCTTGGAGACCATGGTTCATCCTTCCTGGCGCTGTGACATGTCGAAAGACTATGCCGCAATTTTGCGACAACGACATGTGTCAAAACAAGAACTTAAGCGCACAGAGACACCAATGGCCCGGCACGCCCTAAGGCGCCGACGATCAGGTCTTCGGCGCGGCATCGCCAGCCATCAGGCCGGCGAAGTCGAAAAGCTTGGGGTCGAGCAGATGCGACGGGTTCACATGCGAGAGCGCCCTGAGCATCGTGTCCTTGCGGCCGGGCATGCGGCGCTCGATATCGGCGAGCATATCCTTCATGGCGTTGCGCTGCAGCCCGTCCTGCGAACCGCAGAGATCGCAGGGGATGATCGGAAACTGCATGGCGGCGGCGAATTTCGCCATGTCGTCCTCGGCGCAATAGGCCAGCGGACGCAGCACCATCAGGTCGCCCTCGTCGTTGAGGAGCTTTGCCGGCATCGAGGCCAGGCGGCCGCCGTGGAAGAAGTTCATGAAAAAGGTTTCGAGAATATCCTCGCGGTGGTGGCCGAGCACCAGCGCATCGCAGCCCTCCTCGCGGGCGATGCGATAGAGATTGCCGCGGCGCAGGCGCGAACAGAGCGAGCAATAGGTGCCGCCAGCCGGAACCTTCTCCTTCACGATCGAGTAGGTGTCGCGATACTCGATCCGGTGCCTGACCCCGATCTTCGCCAGATATTCCGGCAGGATATGCTTCGGAAAATTCGGCTGACCCTGATCGAGATTGCAGGCGACGAGCTCGACCGGCAGCAGGCCGCGCCATTGCAGGTCGAGCAGCAGCGCCAGCAGGCCGTAGGAGTCCTTGCCGCCCGAAAGCCCGATAAGCCAGCGCTTCTGGCCCTTCAGCATGCCGAAATCGTCGAAGGCCTGGCGCACCTGGCGGAGCAGCCGCTTGCGCAGCTTGTTGAACGAGACGGAGCTTGGCGCATCGGCAAACAGCGCATGCGCGACCGCGCCCTCGGTCTCAGGCGTTTCAAGCTCGTCCCCGATGCTTGGCGCGATATTGGCTGCGATATTCATTGTCTCATCCGTTCAGGCCCCAGGTCGAAACCAAATCCCGTCTAGCAGAAAGCCGCGCCACAACCCAGCGTCAATCGCCGAAAACCGACCATCCCGTACGCGCCGCCAGCATTTCCAGCGCAACGGCGCCGAGCTGCGAATTGCCGACCTTGTTCAGGCCAGGCGACCAGACCGCGATCGAGGCAATGCCGGGCGCCACCGCGAAGATGCCGCCGCCGACGCCGCTCTTGCCGGGAAGGCCGACGTGATAGGCAAAGTCACCGGATCCGTCATAGTGGCCGCAGGTCAGCATCAGCGCGTTGATGCGCCGCGCGCGCTTGGGGGAAACGACCGAATGGCCGGTCATCGGGTTCGCGCCACGGGCGGCGAGGAAGAGACCCGCGCGGGCCAGCTGCTCGCAGGTCATCGACAGCGCGCATTGGTGGAAATAGACGCCGAGCACATGCTCGACCGGATGATCGATGTTCTTGTAGGCGCGCATGAAATTGGCCAGCGCGAAATTGCGGTAGCCGGTCTGCGTCTCGGACTTGGCGACCTTGTCGTCGATCGTCACCGTCTCGTCGTCGGCCAGATAGCGCACGAAGCGCAGGACCTCGCCGATCGCCTCGCGCGGCTCGTGTCCGGCAAGCACCACGTCGGCAACGGCAATCGCGCCGGCATTGATGAAGGGGTTACGAGGGATGCCGGCTTCCTGCTCGAGCTGGACGATCGAGTTGAAGGAGTTGCCCGACGGCTCGCGCCCGACACGCTCCCAAAGCCCCTCGCCTACCTTGCCGAGCGCCAAGGTCAGCATGAAGACCTTGGAGATACTCTGGATCGAAAACGGCACCGCCGCATCGCCGACGCTATAGACCTTGCCATCGACGGTGACGACCGAAAGCCCGAACTGGGCGGGATCGATCTTCGCAAGCTCAGGAATATAATCCGCGACCTTACCCTCGCCAATGCGTGGCTGAAGTTCGGTGTAGATACTGTCGAGGACTGCCTGCAAATCCGTCATCGTCTATCTCCAGATAACAAAAAAGCCGCCCAGAGAGCGGCTTTTCCGTAAGCGAAAACGTCGCGATTAACGCGAGTAGAATTCGACCACCAGATGCGGTTCCATGACAACAGCGTACGGTACGTCGCTGAGAGCCGGTACACGAGCGAAGGTAGCGACCATCTTGTTGTGGTCGACTTCGATGTACTCAGGAACGTCGCGTTCAGCCAGGCTGATAGCTTCGAGAACCGAAACCAGCTGCTTGGACTTCTGACGAACTTCGATGACGTCGCCGGCCTTGCAACGGTAGGAACCGATGTTGACGCGAACGCCGTTCACGGTCACGTGGCCGTGGTTGACGAACTGACGGGCAGCGAAGACGGTCGGAACGAACTTGGCGCGATAAACGATCGCATCCAGGCGAGATTCCAACAGACCGATGAGGTTTTCAGAAGTGTCGCCCTTGCGGCGAGCTGCTTCGGCGAAGATCGCGCGGAACTGCTTCTCGCGCAGGTCACCGTAGTAACCCTTGAGCTTCTGCTTGGCGCGCAGCTGCACACCGAAGTCCGAGAGCTTGCCCTTGCGGCGCTGGCCGTGCTGGCCCGGGCCGTATTCGCGGCGGTTCACCGGGGACTTAGGACGGCCCCAGATGTTTTCGCCCATACGGCGGTCAATTTTGTACTTGGACGATTCGCGCTTGCTCATCGTATTTCCTTTCAGAATGTTACGGCGGTCCGTTACCAAACCGCTCGAAGGAAACACGCCCTCCTTTGGCCTCTTTGAGGGAGGCCCGACAGGATTTTCCGGTTACGCGAACTGGAAACTCCACGGGACATGTCAAATGAAACACGGGACATTGCTGCCCCGTGCTGGCGCGGTCTTTAGGGTGAAGTCACTGGAATGTCAATCACAATCCATGGCCACACTGGCAAAACCGTACGATCTCAAGGAAGCCGGAACGGCTTACTTCATGGCGGCCTTCTGGGCTTTCAGGCCGAGTGCGTCGCTGATCGTGTAGAACAGATCGGTCTGGTCGGTCAAACCGCTGACATTGGCCGCACGCGGACCGTAGGCGGCGATACGCAGCTGCGAACCGGTGTGGCCCTGGTCGTCGACTTCGTCCGAGTTGCCGTAGCTGACGGCCATGACGGCGCCATCCTTCGTCATCAACGCTTCGGTCAGGCCGGGAGCCTTGGCGCTGGCGTCGATGATCTGGCTGGCATGCGCGTGGTCGGCGGTGACGATGACGAGCGTATCGCCCTTCTGCTCAGCGAACTTCAGCGCTTCCTGAACGGCTTCGTCGAGATCGACGGTCTCGCCGATCTGGCCGCAGGGGTTGGCGGCATGGTCCTGCTTGTCGATCGAGGCACCCTCAACCTGCAGGAAGAAGCCCTTCTCGTTGGTGCTCAGGAGCTCGATCGCCTTCGAGGTCATCTGCGCCAGCGTCGGCGTGGCAGCCGTGCGCTTCTCGTTCGGCTTGCAGACGACAGGCTCCTTCTCGACATTGCCGTAGTGGCTGGCCTGCGGGCCCTGCCAGCGGATCGGCATGTTGCCCTCGGCAAAGAGACCGAGAACAGGTGCGCTGTCATTGGCCTGCTTGACGGCGGCAAGCTCGTCGGCGTTGGTGACGATCTTGTAGCCGCGCTCTTCGGCCTGCTGGCGCAGCGTCTTGCCCTTCCATTCGCCGGCCTTTGCGGTCTCGCCGAAGCTCTTGGCGCCGCCGCCGAGCGTCACGTCGGCGCGTGCGTTGATCAGCTGTTCGGTGATCGAGCCCTTGCCACCGTTCTCAAGCGCGTTGCTGGCGCACTTCTCGGTGGTCGCCTCAGGACCGTAGCACTTGCGCTGCGTGACATGGGCGATCTGCACGGCGGGCGTTGCGTCCTGCAGCTCGGCTGTCGACACGTTGCCCGTGGCAAGACCGGCGGCCTTGGCCTTCTCCAGCAGCGTCTCGTGCGCCTCTTCGCGGATATCGACGCCGATCGCGCCGTTATAGCTCTTCACGCCGGTTGCCCAGGCGGTGCCCGATGCGGCGGAGTCGGTCACATAGGTCGGCTTGCCGGTCTTCTTGTCGAGCGAATAATGGGTGTACTGGCCGGTGACGGGCAGCGCGTCGATGCCCTTGAAATACTGGCCGGCGCCGACCGCGTAGTTGCGCGCAATGGTGATTTCGGAATCACCCATGCCGTCGCCGATCAGGAGGATCACGTTCTTCGGGCGGCCGTCGACGATCGCGGCGCGGTAGGCTTCGGTGATGTCGCCAGAGATGCGGCGAGCGCCGCCGGGCGTGCTCAGATCCTCGCTGGCGCCGCGCTCCATGAGCTTGGTCGCAGCTGCATCGGCAGCATGAACAGGCTGAATGGCAACAGTGGCAAGCAGCGCTGCTGCGAATGCTGTGATCGCACGGGTGGAATTCGACATGGCCAACATCTCCTTTGGGCAAAAGGTCTAAATAGGCCCGCGTGGGGCATGCGGGGTTATCCACCCCTGAGATGAACAGCATGTGACAGGATCAACCCTATCGTGTACCGAGCACCGATACACGACAAAAAACCGCAAGGCGGCTTTCTATCTTAAAATGTGAATATGGAAGCTGACCGCTTTTATTCAGCAGCCGACTGTACGTCATCTACGTCAGGCGCATTGGCATCGCCGGGCGCAGTCTGGCAGTTGATGTCGGGGAAGGCGACGATCCGCTTGCCGGAGAAATCGGTGTGGACAACCACCGTCCCCTGCTCCTCGAAATAGCCAAGGAGACGCCGGGCGCGACGGGCAGAATGCGTGCCATAGGCGCGCGCGATGCGGGCGTCCGACGGGCAAGGCTCGCCGCAGACGGCCGCCTTGGCAAGCATCAGGAAGACGCCCTGCAGATCATCCGTCACGCCTGAGGACAACGACAGCGCCGTCGCCCAGGATTCCGTCCCGGCGGTCTCCGGATCGACGCCCGAGCGCGATACGGCGACGCGGCGGCGGAATTCCGGCAGCGACATCGGCGATCCCGGCACGCGGCGCATGCGAAGGCGAACGAGGAACTCCTGATAGAGCACCGAATCCGTACGGAAACCCGAACCCGGATCGTCGAGAATCTCGCTCAGAACCGCCGAGACACGCTCCTCACGGTCTTCCGCCGACATTTCCGGCTGGCTGGCACGGCCTTCGGCCGGCTGCGACGCAGTGGCTGCCGGGGCCGAGCGTGACAGTTCGGCCAGGATATCAGTCGTCGGACGCGGTGCGGGCGCAGCGCGGCGCACGATCGGCCGCTGAAACTCTTCCGGATCAGGCGTGAAGATCAGGTCTTCGACGTCCTGAGGAGAGTCCGGCAGCGGCATCAGCTTGGGGCTCGACGAACGCGCCGAGGTCTCGACGTTGCCGATCTGGATCGGCAGCGGCCGGCGCGACAGGGCCGGACCGAGCGCGACGAAATTACCGCGCTTCAGATCGCGGAACATTTCCGCCTGGCGGCGATCCATCCCGAGCAGGTCGGCGGCGCGCGCCATGTCGATATCGAGGAAGGTGCGGCCCATCAGGAAGTTCGACGCCTCAGCGGCAACGTTCTTGGCGAGCTTGGCCAGACGCTGCGTGGCGATGACACCGGCGAGACCGCGCTTACGGCCGCGGCACATCAGGTTGGTCATCGCGCCGAGCGACATCTTGCGCGCATCGTCGGAGACTTCGCCGGCAACCGAAGGCGCGAACATCTGCGCTTCGTCGACAACGACGAGAACCGGATACCAGAATTCGCGATCGGCATCGAACATGCCGTTGAGGAAGGCGGCGGCGGCGCGCATCTGCTGCTCGATCTCAAGCCCTTCGAGCGTGAGAACGCAGGAGACGCGATGCTGGCGAATACGATTGGCAATGCCCGCGAGCTCCGCCTCGGTGCGCTCGCCATCGACGACCACATGACCGAACTTGTCGCTCAGCGTGACGAAATCGCCCTCGGGGTCGATGATGACCTGCTGCACCCACGGCGCGGATTGCTCGAGCAAACGCCGTAGCAGGTGCGACTTTCCGGAGCCGGAATTGCCCTGAACAAGGAGACGGGTCGCCAGAAGCTCCTCGATATCGAGCGTGGCCGGATTGCCTCCCGACGCCGATCCCATATCGATACCAACCTGCAAGTCCCATTCCCCTTCTGAAATCAACGCCACTCTTTAGCAGATTCGCGGCGGAATGCTCGGCCTACCGAACAAAACCCACAGCCAATCACACCTTTTCGAATCAGGCCGCCTTGTCCGCCACAGCCACGCTTGCTTGGCTCTCGGCGCTGGGTATCAGCATGCGGGTGAAGAACAGGCTGACGGCAAGCGGAATGAGCAGGATACCCAGCCCGACACGCAGCCCGAACGCCTCGGCAACGAAGCCGATCGCGGGCGGACCGACCAGGAAGCCGCTGAGCGCGATAAAGGTCAGGATGGCGACGCTTGCGGCCGCCGGACGATCCGTCAGGCTGGCGGATGCCGTCACCGCCAGCGGGAAGCCAACCGAGACGCCGACGCCGATCGCCGCGAAACCGATCAGCGCCACCGCCGTGTTCGGCGCCAAGAGCACGACCACCATGCCGACAAGCGACGCGCAGCCGCAGACCCGCGCGATGGCGACGGCGCCGAAGCGGCTCTTCATGTAATCACCGCCGAAACGACCTGTTGCCACGAGACAGGCGAAGACAGAGTAGCCGAGACCGGTCAGCGCGCCGGTCGCAAACAGCACGTCGCGCAAATAGACCGCCGACCAGTCGGCGATCGCGCCCTCGGTCATGGTGATGCCGAAGGTGAAGGCGCAGATGCCGAGAAGTGCCGCACTCGGAAGCTTGAACGGCGCGCTTTGGGCACGCGATGCCTCGGCAGCCGGATCGGGCCCGAGCGGCAGCCGGACGCTGACGACGAGCGCGATCGGCAGCACCAGCAGCGCGATCAGGGCGATCGACCAGTTCGCCGGCAGATGTAGCGCCGCGGCACCCACGCCGAGCAGGCTGCCCGCCATTATGCCGAGGCTCCAGAAGCCATGGCAGCGGCTCATGATCATCAACCCGGTCGTCTTCTCCGCCCGGTCGGCCTCGACATTGAGGCCGAGTTCGAGCGTCGACAGCGTGACGCCGAGGATCATCAGCGCGAAGAACAGCGTCGTGATATTGCCGGCAAATGCCGGCAGCGACACGACCGCGAGAAAGGCCACGAAACCATAGATGATCGTCGCGCGTCCGCCGATTTTCGCCACCAACCGGCCGGCGAAGGGCAAGGTCATCAGCGTGCCGATCGGCAAGCCGAGCAGCGCGATGGCAAGATCGGCCGGCCCCATGCCGAGCTTTGCCTGCACGTCGGGAATGCGCGGCAGCCAGCTGCCGAAGGCGATCGGCTGCAGAAAGAAGATCAGCATCACAAGTCTTTGAAACGACATAAGACATTCCCCTGTTCGCGTCAGGGAGCCGAAGCCCGCGAACGATTCTCCATCTCAGAGCTTGCGATATCGGCATCACGAAAGAAAGCGCCGACAGCGCGAAAGATCGCGGCCATGGAACGATGTCACCTGACGGTGAGACCAAATCCCTGCATCAGCCGTTTCGTCGAAAAATCCGGATTGCCCGAGGTGAAGACCGCGAAGTCGAAATTGTCGGGATGGACGGCATCGGCCACTTCGGGAACGAGGCTGCGCGCCCGCCGGGCAATCGCCTCGGCCGGATCGAGCCAATCCACCGGCCACGGCGCCAGTCTCCGGAAGATGTTGGCCATGAACGGATAGTGCGTGCAGGCAAGCACGACGATATCCGTCTTCCTGCCGTCCTTCTCGACGAAGCACTGGGCGATCTCGCCCATCACGGCCTCATCGGATAGCGTATCGCCGCGAATATAGGCTTCAGCCATGCGGGCGAGGTTTTCCGAGCCGACGAGGCGCACATGGCACTGCTGCGCGAAGGACTGGATCAGGTCGCGCGTATAGGCGCGCTTGACGGTTCCGGGTGTCGCCAGCACCGAGACGAGGCCCGACCGCGTCCGCTCCGCCGCCGGCTTGATCGCCGGCACCGTGCCGACGAAGGTCATGTTAGGGAATGCGGCGCGCAGATCGGCGCCTGCCAGCGTGAAGGCCGTGTTGCACGCGATGATGCAGACCTCTGGGTCGTGCTCGCGAAGCAGCCGGGCGAAGAGATCGATGATCCGCTCCCGCAGCGCCTGCTCTTCCCATCCGCCATAGGGAAAGCCGGCATCGTCGGCGACATAGATGAACCCGCGCTCGGGCATCAGTACGCGCGCCTCGCGCAGCACCGTCAGCCCACCAATGCCTGAATCGAAGACCAGGACGGGTTTCAGCTCATGCGTCGCTGCTGTCATCTTCCTGATGTTCCTTGACGTCTGCGGGCGCCCGGCTTCCGCGCGGATATTGCCGCGAGAAACGGTCGAGGGAGGAGATCACGCCGCGCATCACGCTGATTTCCTGCTCCGTGAAGGCGCGGCGGGAAAGGACTGCCCGGAGATTGTCGATCATTTTCGGCTTTTTCGCGGGCGGGTGGAAATAATTGCGCGAATCCAGCGCTTCTTCCAACTGGTCGTAGAGTCCGTGCAATTGTTCCTTCGTCGATGGCGTCTGCTCCATCGCCTGGAAGGGAACGCTGCCGAGATCCTCCATGCCCGATTTCATCCACTCGTAAGACATGAGCAGAACCGCCTGCGCGATATTGAGCGAGGCAAAGGCGGGGTTGACCGGGAAGGTCACGATCTCGTCGGCCAGCGCCACCTCTTCGTTGGAGAGGCCCCAGCGCTCACGCCCGAAGAGGATGCCGGTCCCCTCGCCCGCCGTAAACCGCGCACGCAACGTCTGAGCCGCCACCACGGGCGAACGCACCGGCTTGAAACCGTCCCGCTCACGCGCCGTCGTCGCATAGACGAAGTTGAGATCCGATATTGCCTCTTCCAGCGTCTCGAACACCTTGGTGCCTTCGATCACATGGTCGGCCTTGGATGCGGCGGCCTGCGCCTTCTCGTTCGGCCACCCGTCGCGCGGATTGACGAGGCGCAGTTCGGACAGCCCGAAATTCGCCATGGCGCGCGCCACCATCCCGATATTCTCGCCCATCTGCGGCTCGACCAGAATGATGACGGGACCTTCCGTCAGAAGAAGACGCTCGCTGTTCGTGCCTGCCATGAAGTCAAAATCCTTTTGCTAGGCGCGGAAATAGCCAAGACGGGCTGAAACGGCAAGACTTATGCGGTGTTGCGCGCCTTATTCCGCATCGTCGTCAAGGCCGGTATCGCGATCAAGATCAGGAGTTTGCACGACGGTACGGCCATGCCTGATGGATGTTACCTCGATTGCTTCGCCTTCGTAGGAATAGTCGAGCAGATAATCTCCGACCACCAGCGTTCGGTTGCCCGATATCTGCAGGCCATGCATGTGGTTTCCGACTTCCGGAAAGGTGCGAAGCAACTCCCTCGCTTCCTTCACCGCCTGCGAGAATTTGCGGGCGGCGGCGGGGCTATGGTGGCGCAGGTATTCGGCTTCTCTACGGACGTAATTAGCCGCATCCCGAGAAAGCCGGACAGGGATCATGCGACCTTCCCGGCGATGATCTTGTCCATCTCGGCGATCACGTCATCGAGGTCTTCATATTCACCGGATGCGATCTGCTCGCGCCCCTTGATAGCAGCGAAAATGTCCGCGCCTTCGTTCAGCAGATATGTCCTCAACGCGCGAACGATGATGTAGCTTCTGGATCGGTCGGTCGCATCGGCAATGGCTTGAATATCCGACAACACCTCACTGGGAATGCGAAGCGTGACGGATTCGGACATGTTTGCTTTCGTCATCGTCGTCGTCTCCCGATGCAGATGAAACCAGTAAGACATTGTAAGACAATTTGCGCGCCAGCACAAACGCGCGGTCAGCCCCCGCATCATCACATATCACTGTAGCTCATACGTCCGGATACAGCCGCTCCAGCGTCAAGCCGATCATCTCAAGCCCCTGCCGCCACCCCTTGCTGGCATGCGGATGGTGCCGTGTGGTCGATACGGGAATCTTGCGATCGACAAAGAAACACTCCGAGCGGCGCGCCGATGCCGAGGCGACGCGGGCGAGGCTGGCGTCGATCAATTGGCGCGCGTCCTCGTTGGTGATCGAAGCCTCCCGGTTCTTCGCCATCATCCGCGCCCAATAGGTGGCGGCCAGAAAGATCGCCAGCGTCTGCCGGACCTGTCCCGGCCTGGTGACAACCGACCATGACGAGCCGAGCGGGCGTGCCGTCGTCGCCAGATCCTTGTAGGCGGCGTCCAGCGCCTGCGACAGGCCAATCAGCCTATGTCGCGGCTCGCCGGCGGCGGTGGCCTTCAGCAGCGCGTCCAAAGCAGCGAACCATTTGTCCAGCACAAGATCGAGTGCGCCGCGAGTCCGCGCCGGAAAGACGACGAAGGCGACGAGCGTACCGACCGCCGCGCCGAGGGCAGTTTCCTCGACACGCAGCAGAAGCAGGTCGAGCGTCAGCGATCCGATCATCCCGTAGACCAGGCAAAGCGCGATCGACACGAAGAAGGTCATCGTCGCATAGCTCGTCTGCAGGAAGTAGAAGGCGAGAAAGATGGAGAGGCTCGTGATTGCGAGCGCCGGAGCCAGATGGCCGCTCAACAGCGTCGCGAGCAGAAGCCCGATGCCGATGCCGAACAGCGTCCCCACCGAGCGTTGCAGCGCCTTCATCGCCGTATCGCCGCGCGAATTGGTGTTGGTGAAAACGAGGAAGGAGGCGAGCACCGCCCAGAACCAGCGCTCGCGCGACAGGCCGAGACCGAGCGTCATGGCGATCGTCGCGGCGACGGTGATCTGCAGTGCCGAGCGCATGAGCGGATTGTTCAACGAGAAATCCAGCTGAGACGCTGAAGCCGGCGCCTCGGCCACGGCGGCGATATCGGCAAAGCCCGTCCGGTTGCCCTCTTCGATGGTCTCGACGAGCTCAGCCCGCGCATTGCCGAGCCTGATCAGAGCGCGTCTAGCCTCGGCCGAGGGCCCCTCGTCGTCCTCGGCAGGCGGGCGCACCTTATGGCCTTCGATGATCCGGTGCACCAGCTCGAAGGGCGGCAGCGATTGCGAGCAGAGCATGATCACCCCTTCCGCTGCCAGATGCGCGTCGAAGAGACGGATCGCCAGCTCGCCCGCCGGCTCGGTGCCGGCATCGAAGACGCCGCTTGGGGGCCTGGGGATGAAGCTCTCGGCCATCAGTACCACCTCCTTCAGCCGCTCCTCCAGCTGATTGAGCTCCTGCCGGTCCGCATCCGAAACGAGCCCCTCCGCCGCTAATGCGGCGATCTTGAAGAGGATCTGGTTGATCCGCCCCTGCACGCTCTCGAGCGATCGCAACAGATCGCGCCGCCAATCGTCGGGCAGCACGACGGAGCGCACCGCATGCGCGATCAGCGAGGAGACGATAGGACCGATCGCCACCAAGGGCAGCTCGGCAAGCGGCGGCTGGAAATAGGCGCCGAGGAAATACGACATGAAGGCGAACATGCCGATCGCATGGCCGCGCGGCCCGAAGACGCGGGCGGACGCCGCGAGGAAGATGATCAGCAGAAAGGCGGCGTCGGAGATCAGCCGATGTCCTTCCAGCCCGGCCGCGATAACCACGACCACGAGACTGGCAGCGCAGCCGAGAAGCCGCGTTACCAGCTGCCGCCCGCCGCCCTTGTCGCGCACCGCGACACCGCCCTCGATCGCCAGCACGATCCCAAGCCCGTAGGAGGCGATCGGCAGCGGAAACAGCAGCGAGTGGATGACCAGCAGGGCACCGAAGGACAGCGCCACCGACAGCGTGACGCGCAACGCCATCCTCAGCCGCGACAGCGCGGGATCGTTGGCAAGCAGCCAATCTCGGAAATCAAAACCGGAAAACAAAGAGTTCAGGCCCCGGAGCGGAGGAATGGTGTTTCACCGCTCACATATCGCCAAGGCTCTTAAAAGCAAATCAATCTTCCCGTCGAAGGCGTCCGACCGATAGGCCATCACTGCCCCTTGGCGATCTGCACCATGGTGTTCTTCAGCGAGTTCGCAGGCTGGCCGGGATCGCCTTCGGTGAAGACATCGTCGACGACAGCCTTGCCGCCCTCTTCCAGCACCTCGAAGCGCACTGTCGTCAGCGCCTGCTTGTCGTCGATGCCATCCATGCAGGTCTGCTTCTTGAACGTGACCACCACTTCCGTCGCGCCGTTTTCGCCGGGCTTCGGCGTATAGGTCATGTCCTGCAGCGGGCACGCATCCTCGCCGTTGACGATCACATCGTAGTCGAACGGCGACACGCCATCCTCGTCGGCCGCCGGGTTCTGCATCGCCGCGCGGTACTTGGCGACGAAATCCTTGCTGTAGATCCGCGTCAGCCTGCTCTCGTCGAAGATGTCCTGCCAGTCCTCGTCGGCGCCCGACCAGTTCTTGGTCGTGGCCTCCATGATCTCCTTGACCGGCGCCGTCGCGTCAGCGGCGAATACCGTGGAGGTGAGGCCGAGCAGAGCGGCAAAGGCAAGCGAAATCGTCTTCATGATCAAATGTCCGAGGCAATGGTTTTGCGCGGAGACTAGCCATTTTCCGTGTCTTGGCAATGGCGCAAAAACACACAAATCCGCCCTGCTTGCGGCTTTGCACTCCGGGCGCACAATGCTATAGCCCACGTGATTTTATATCACCCACCAGGGACGCATGTCCCTCAAAAGCTTAACGAGGCAGATACATGAAGAAGATCAAGGTCGCCAACCCCGTCGCCGATCTCGACGGCGATGAAATGACGCGCATCATCTGGCAGTTTATCAAGGATAAGCTGATCCATCCGTATCTGGACCTCGAAATCGACTATTACGACCTCTCCGTCGAAAACCGCGACGCCACCAACGACCAGGTGACCGTCGATGCCGCCAACGCCATCAAGAAGCACGGCGTCGGCATCAAGTGCGCGACGATCACGCCGGATGAAGACCGCGTCAAGGAATTCAACCTCAAGCAAATGTGGAAGAGCCCGAACGGCACGATCCGCAACATCCTCGGCGGCGTCATCTTCCGCGAGCCGATCATCTGCCAGAACGTTCCTCGCCTCGTTCCCGGCTGGACCAAGCCGATCGTCGTCGGCCGTCACGCCTTCGGCGACCAGTACCGCGCCACCGACTTCAAATTCCCGGGCAAGGGCAAGCTGACCATCAAGTTCGTCGGTGAAGACGGCCAGGTCATCGAGAAGGAAGTGTTCGACGCTCCCGGCGCCGGCGTTGCCATGGCCATGTATAACCTCGACGAGTCGATCCGCGAATTCGCCCGCGCCTCGATGATGTACGGCCTGATGCGCAAGTGGCCGGTTTACCTGTCGACCAAGAACACCATCCTCAAGGCCTATGACGGCCGCTTCAAGGACATCTTCCAGGAAGTCTACGAGGCTGAATTCCAGGATCAGTTCAAGGAAATCGGCATCACCTACGAGCATCGCCTGATCGACGACATGGTCGCTTCGGCTCTGAAGTGGTCCGGCGGCTACGTCTGGGCGTGCAAGAACTACGACGGCGACGTCCAGTCCGACACCGTTGCCCAGGGCTTCGGCTCGCTCGGCCTGATGACCTCGGTTCTCCTCACCCCGGATGGCAAGACCGTCGAAGCCGAAGCCGCGCACGGCACGGTGACGCGTCACTACCGCCAGCACCAGAAGGGCCAGGAAACCTCGACCAACTCGATCGCGTCGATCTTCGCCTGGACCCGTGGCCTCGCGCACCGCGCCAAGCTCGACGACAACGCCGAACTGGCGAAGTTCGCAGCCACGCTCGAAAAGGTCTGCGTCGACACCGTTGAAGCCGGCTTCATGACCAAGGATCTGGCGCTGCTCATCGGCCCGGATCAGCCCTGGCTCTCGACCACGGCTTTCCTCGACAAGATCGACGAAAACCTGCAGAAGGCCATGGCATAAGCCATCTGGAATATGCGAACGATGCGGCGGGGTTTTCCCCGCCGTTTTCGTTTCAGGATATCAGGAGGGGAACAACAAGATGACCACGACCATCCGCCCGCTAAAACCATCGGACCGCAAAGCCTGGGAGCCGCTATGGGCCGGCTATCAGCGCTTCTACGAAGTCGCGATACCCGAGGAGACGACGGACCTCACCTGGGGCCGCTTCCACGATCCCGCGGAGCCGATGCACGCACTCGGCGCCTTCGATGGCGACGACAGGCTGGTCGGTATCGTGCACGCGATCTTTCACCGCTCCACCTGGCTGCCGAAATGGACCTGCTATTTGCAGGATCTCTATGTCGACGACAGCCAGCGCGGGCTTGGCACCGGTGCGGCATTGATCGAGGCCGTCGCCGATCTTGCCCGCGAGCATGGCGCCGGCCGGCTCTACTGGATGACCCACGAGACCAATACCACGGCCCGCAAGCTTTACGACCGCATCGCCGAGCGCTCCGGCTTCATCCAGTATCGCACGGCGCTCTGACCGGCGCTGCTACTGCCAAAATCTGACATCGCCATGCCATAGACGTTGCCTCGCCGCTGACCCGCGCCAGTTATCAAGCGAAACGAGGAGAACACCATGGCCGACGAACTGATTTTCTATACCAACCCGATGTCGCGCGGACGGATCGCCCGCTGGATGCTGGAGGAAACCGGCGCGCCCTATACGACCGAGATCCTCGGCTTCGAAAGCAGCATGAAGGCGCCGGATTATCTTGCCGTCAACCCGATGGGCAAGGTGCCGGCGATCCGTCACGGCAAGACTGTCGTCACCGAATGCGCCGCCATCTGCGCCTATCTGGCGGAAGCCTTTCCGGAATCAGGCCTCGCGCCGACGGCCGAAGAGCGCGGCAGCTACTATCGCTGGATGTTCTTCGCCGCCGGTCCGCTGGAGGCAGCCACCACCAACCGCGCGCTCGGCTTCCACACGCCGGCCGACAAGAGCCGGATGGCGGGATATGGCAGCTATGCCGACGTGATGGACACGCTCGAAAAGGCCGTCAGCGCCTCGCCCTATATCGCCGGCAACCGCTTCACGGCGGCCGACGTCTATGTCGGCTCGCATGTCGGCTGGGGCCTCGGATTCGGCACCTTCGAGAAGCGCCAGGCCTTTGTCGATTACGTCGGCCGCGTCACCGACCGCGCCGCCTATAAGAAGGCGAACATGATCGATGACGAAGCCACCAAGGCGCTGCAGAAAAGTGCCTGACGGGCTCATGCGAGCGGCATGTAGATCTCGGTCACGAGTTCCGTCGGCGGTACGTCGCGCGGATTGTTGAGGTAGTCCTCGAACATCAGCCCGTCGCGCAGCTGCCGGCCCGAGGTCGGCAGCCACTCGGAAAACAGCCACTGATAGGCCTTATGCATATCGGCATAGGGGCCTTCGTGGCTGAATACCGCATACTCCCCGCCGTCGAGCGTAAAAGGCTCAAGCGGTGCTTCGACGGTCATCTCGCTCTCGACCGAGGCGCAGGCGATGGAGCGAAGCTCGTCTGCCGGCACGAGATCGGGATCGTCGAAATAGACGCCGATCATCCGCATATCGGGCCTCGCCAGCCCGCGCGCGTGGAGCGTGCCGAAGAGAACCTCGAACGCCTTGCTGATCTGCATATAGGAGCCCGTGTGGCGCACGCCAACAAGCGCGATCGGCTCGATCTTCCGTAAGGTAACGTTGAACATCGCTTTGGTCCTTCCGTTAGGTGAGGATTGGAATTCCGTATGGCTTCCCTCTTTCCGATAACGGGCCGGCGGCATGCCGTAGACCGATTTGAAAATGCGGTTGAAAGACTGGAGGTTGGGATAGCCGGATCGCCTGGCAATCTCCCCGATCCCGAGATCCGAACGGACGATATCGCCCGCCGCGCGATGCAATCTCAGCCGCTTGACGGTCGCCGCCAGCGTCTCTCCATGAACCGCGCGATAGATCCGGTGCCAGTGATAGCTCGACATGCAGGCGATCTCGGCGAGCTTGTCCATATCCAGCTCTTCATCGAGATGATCATGGATATAGGCAGAAACCCGCCTCAGGCGGCTTTCATAGAGTGCCCATGCCGTGGTGCCGTTCATGTCGAAACCTCATGCCAGTTGACCGGCTACAGACAAACATAACGCGATTTGACAAATCCTGCTGAGTTGATGTGCAGAAGGGCATTTGCGCTTATCTACCTCAGCAAGACGCCCCTCAAACGGCCCTCATCCCTGTGCTCGTCACAGGGATCCAGCGCGATCAAGACCTTGATCGCAATAGATTCTCTTCGCCGCGCGGACGCGCGTCGGCTGGATTCCTGTGACATCGCCCGAGCGAAGCTTGGGCACAAGAATGAGGGCGGAGAGAATATTGCGCCCCAAAAGAAAAAGGCGGGAGCCAAGCCCCCGCCTCCAAACTCTTTGAACTAGCCCCGATCAGCCAGCCAGGGCAGCCGCGACGGCCTCAAGCGCCTCGTCGGCCTTCGATCCGTCCGGACCGCCGGCCTGCGCCATGTCGGGACGGCCGCCGCCGCCCTTGCCGCCGAGAGCGGCGGATGCAACGCGGACCAGATCAACGGCGCTGAAACGGCCGACGAGATCAGCGGTGACCGCGACCACGGCGCTGGCCTTGCCGTCATCGGAGACGCCGATCAGCGTCACGACGCCGGAGCCGATGCTGGCCTTGCCATCGTCGGCGAGACCCTTCAGATCCTTCGGATCGACGCCGGAGATGGCCTTGCCGAGGAACTTGACGCCGGCGATGTCGCGCACGGCCTCTTCCGAGGCGCCCTGCCCGCCACCCATGGCGAGCTTGCGCTTGGCGTCCGCCAGTTCCTTCTCAAGCTTGCGACGTTCGTCCATCAGCGCTTCGACGCGCGTCAGCACGTCGGCCGGCTGCACCTTCAGCGAGGTCGCCAGCGCCTTCACGCGCTCGTCCTGCTCGGCGAGATAGGCACGAGCCGCCTCACCGGTGACGGCCTCAAGACGGCGAACGCCGGAGCTGACGGCGCTGTCGCCGAGAATGCGCACGAGGCCGATGTCACCGGTCGCAGACACGTGCGTGCCGCCGCAAAGTTCGATCGAGTAAGGCTTGCCTGTCTTCGCCCCATGCAGCCCCTGGCCCATGGAGACGACGCGGACCTCGTCGCCGTATTTTTCGCCGAACAGCGCCATGGCGCCCTCGGCACGGGCGTCGTCGACGCTCATCAGGCGGGTCGTGACCGGCGAATTCTGCAGAATGATCTCGTTGGCCATGTCCTCGACCACCTTGAGCTCTTCCGCCGTCATCGGCTTCGGATGCGAGACGTCGAAGCGCAGACGATCCGGCGTGACCAGCGAGCCCTTCTGGGCGACATGGGTGCCGAGCACCTCGCGCAGCGCCTCATGCAGCAGGTGGGTCGCCGAGTGGTTGGCGCGGATATGCGAACGGCGGGCGTGATCGACCGTCAATGCCACGGCATCGCCGGCCTTGACCGAGCCTTCAACGACAGTGCCCGTGTGAACGAACAGGCCCTCGCCGCGCTTTTGCGTATCGGTGATCTCGATCTTGGCGTTATCGGACGAAATCACGCCCGCATCGCCCATCTGGCCACCGGATTCGCCATAGAACGGCGTCTGGTTGACGACGATCTGCACCTTGTCGCCCTTGGCAGCTTCGCCGACGGCAGCACCATTCTTGACGATCGCTTGGACCACGCCTTCGGCGGTCTCGGTGTCATAGCCGAGGAATTCGGTGGCGCCGTGCTTGTCGCGCAGCTCGAACCAGATCGTCTCGGTCGCCTTGTCGCCGGAGCCGGCCCAATGCGAGCGTGCCTCCGCTTTCTGGCGCTCCATGGCATCGGTGAAGCCGGAAAGATCGACGCTGATTTCGCGGGCACGCAGCGCGTCCTGCGTCAGGTCGAGCGGGAAGCCGTAGGTGTCGTAGAGCTTGAAGGCGGTCTCGCCGTCGAGCATGTCGCCCTTGCCGAGCGTCGTCGTGGCATCCGACAGAAGCGACAGGCCGCGCTTCAGCGTCGTGCGGAACTTGGTCTCTTCGAGCTTCAGCGTCTCGGTGATCAAGGCTTCCGCGCGCACCAGCTCCGGATAGGCGCGGCCCATCTGCTGGATCAGCGCAGGCAAAAGCTTCCACATCAGCGGCTCGCGCGCGCCGAGCAGTTCGGCATGGCGCATGGCGCGGCGCATGATGCGGCGAAGCACGTAGCCGCGGCCTTCGGCCGATGGCAGGACGCCGTCGGCGATCAGGAAAGCGGACGAGCGCAGGTGATCGGCGATGACGCGATGGCTGGCGCGCTGCTCACCCTCGGCCTTGACGCCGGTTGCTTCCTCGGACGCCGAGATCAGCGCGCGGAAGAGGTCGATGTCGTAATTGTCGTGCTTGCCCTGAAGCAGGGCTGCAATACGCTCGAGACCCATGCCGGTGTCGATCGACGGACGCGGCAGGTCGACGCGCTCTTCTTTGGTGATCTGCTCGTACTGCATGAAAACGAGGTTCCAGATCTCGATGAAGCGATCACCGTCTTCTTCCGGCGAGCCGGGAGGGCCGCCCCAGATATGATCGCCGTGATCGTAGAAGATCTCGGAACAGGGGCCGCACGGGCCGGTATCGCCCATCGCCCAGAAATTGTCGCTGGTCGGGATGCGGATGATCTTGTCGTCGGAGAGGCCCGCGATCTTCTTCCAGAGGTTAAAGGCTTCATCGTCGGTGTGATAGACGGTGACCAGCAGACGCTTGGCGTCGATGCCGAATTCCTTGGTGATCAGCGTCCAGGCATGCTCGATCGCCTGCTCCTTGAAGTAATCGCCGAAGGAGAAATTGCCGAGCATTTCGAAGAAGGTATGGTGGCGCGCGGTATAGCCGACATTGTCGAGGTCGTTATGCTTGCCGCCGGCGCGCACGCACTTCTGCGCGGTCGACGCCGTCTTGTAGGGACGCTGCTCGAGGCCGGTGAAGACGTTCTTGAACTGCACCATGCCGGCGTTCGTGAACATCAGCGTCGGATCGTTGCGCGGCACCAGCGGGCTCGATGAAACGATCTCGTGGCCGTTCTTCTTGAAGTAGTCGAGGAAGGTCGACCGGATTTCGTTCACACCGCTCATGCTATGCCCTTCAGTGCTGCCCAAGGCAGGTCAAATCTTGAAAATTCAGTGGCTTTTATCGCTGACGTTAACCACTGTCCAGCAGACAAACAAAACCGGCTGCATTCTGATCAAGGAATGCAGCCGGCTTTGAACTATTCAGTCTTTGATCGAGGCTTATTCGCCGTCGGAATCGTTGGCGTCGGGACCGCCATTCTGCAGCTGATCGGCGATCAGGCCAGCATTCTGGCGGATCGACGTCTCGATCTCGCGCATCAGCTCGGGATTGTCGCGCAGGAACGTCTTGGCGTTCTCGCGGCCCTGGCCGAGACGCTGGCTGTTATAGGAGAACCAGGCGCCCGATTTCTCGACGATGCCTGCCTTGACGCCGAGGTCGACCAGCTCGCCGGTCTTCGATACGCCTTCGCCATACATGATGTCGAATTCGACCTGCTTGAAGGGAGGCGCCATCTTGTTCTTGACGACCTTGACGCGCGTCTGGTTGCCGATCACCTCTTCGCGCTCCTTGACGGCGCCGATGCGGCGGATATCGAGGCGAACCGAGGCGTAGAACTTCAGCGCGTTACCACCCGTCGTCGTTTCCGGCGAACCGAACATGACGCCGATCTTCATACGGATCTGGTTGATGAAGATGACCATGGTCTTCGACTTCGAGATCGATGCCGTCAGCTTGCGCAGCGCCTGGCTCATCAGTCGAGCCTGCAGACCCGGAAGGCTGTCGCCCATTTCGCCTTCGATTTCGGCACGCGGCGTCAGGGCCGCAACCGAGTCCACGACCAGCACGTCGACGGCGCCGGAGCGCACCAGCGTGTCGGTGATTTCGAGCGCCTGCTCGCCGGTATCCGGCTGCGAGATCAAGAGATTGTGCAGATCGACGCCGAGCTTGCGAGCGTAAACTGGATCGAGCGCGTGTTCGGCGTCGACGAAGGCGCAGATGCCGCCCTTCTTCTGGGCTTCCGCGATCGTCTGCAACGCCAGCGTCGTCTTACCCGAGCTTTCCGGCCCGTAAATTTCGATGATACGCCCCTTGGGAAGGCCGCCGATCCCGAGTGCGATATCCAGTCCGAGAGAGCCCGTCGAAACGGTCTCGATCTCGACCACGCCCTCGTTCGAGCCGAGCTTCATGATAGAGCCCTTGCCGAACGACCGCTCGATCTGTGAGAGTGCCGCTTCAAGTGCCTTGCTTTTGTCCACCGATTTGTCCTCTACAAGCCGCAATGTATTCTGTGACATTCGATCCACCTTTAGGTTATTGAAGCCGCTCAAGCAATGTCGCCGCCGATGTCGATTTTGTACCGCATTTGTTCTCATCACGCAAGTGCCGTTCAAAGCATTGAAAGAAAGAGGTAAAACGGCCTGTGTTCTACATTTGTTTTATCCATGCAAAGCAAGAGCTTACAGCACCTGGACGGCGGCTGACCGCGCTTCCGGAGGCCGCACGATTCGCCCAAGACGGCATTTTCGGAGCGATGAGATGAGCAAGAAGATTCTCGTGCTTGGCGGCGCCCATGTCGATCGCCGCGGCCGCATATCGGACGCCACGGCAGATGGCGCCAGCAACCCCGGCTCCTGGTTCGAGGAGGCCGGCGGCGGCGGCTTCAACGCGGCCCGCAATCTCGCCCGCCTCGGCTTCGACGTCACCATGATCTCGCCGCGCGGCGGTGATCCGACCGGAGAGATGGTGAGCGAAGCCGCCGATCTCGCCGGCGTCAACGACCGCCCCTTCATCTTCCTCGACCGCAAGACCCCGAGCTATACCGCGATCATCGAGCGCGACGGCAATCTGGTGATAGCGCTGGCCGACATGGATCTCTACCGCATGTTCGTGCCGCGCCGCCTGTCGATCCGCTCGGTGCGCGAGGCGTTTTCGGCGACCGACATGATCCTCTTCGACGCGAACCTGCCGGAGGAAACGCTGGTCTCGATCACCGCGCGCGCCAAGGCGCTCGGCAAGCCGGTGGCGGCGATCGCGATCTCGCCGGCAAAGGCGGTTAAGCTGAAGGCCTGCATGCAGGGTATCGACTATCTCTTTCTCAACGAAGCCGAGGCGACGGCGCTGACCGGCGAGCGGCCGGAAAACCCCGTCCACTGGCCGTCACTGCTCGGCGACATCGGCCTCAGGGGCGGTGTCGTCACCCGGGGACAGCGCGAGCTGATCGCCTTCTCCGCCGGCCACGTGGCGGCGCTGCAGCCGGCCAATGTCGAGCACGTGTCCGATGTGACCGGCGCCGGCGATTCCCTCGCCTCGGGCGTTATCGCAGCACTTTTGCGCGGGCTGCCGATGAGCGAGGCAATCCGCGAGGGTGCTGCGGCCGCGGCGCTGACCGTCCAGTCGCCCAACGCGGTCAATGAAAATCTATCCGCCGATCTCCTAAAACAGGCTCTTGCTCTTGTCCCGCCGGCGAGAATTCTGCATTGAAACCCAATCAGACGAAATGGAAGATCCGATGACGAACACTCTCTCCTCCAAGCTGCCGATCACCTACTCCAAGGAAGTGGCGAGCGCCAAGCAGCGTGGCGCGCCGATCGTGGCGCTCGAATCGACGATCATCACACACGGCATGCCCTACCCCGGGAATATCGAGATGGCCCGCAGCGTCGAATCGATCATCCGTGAGCAGGGCGCCGTCCCCGCCACCATCGCCGTCATCCACGGCACGCTCCACATCGGGCTCGAAGCCGAAGAGCTCGAGCAGCTCGCCAAGGCCAAGGATGTGCTGAAAGTCTCGCGCGCCGACCTCGCCTTCGCGATCGCCGAGCGCCGCCACGGCGCCACCACCGTCGCCGCCACGATGATCGCGGCGGAACGCGCCGGCATCAAGGTCTTCGCGACTGGCGGCATCGGCGGCGTGCATCGCGGTGCGGAAGAGAGCTTCGATATCTCCGCCGACCTCGAAGAACTCGGCCGCACCGGCGTCATCGTCGTCTGCGCCGGCGCCAAGGCGATCCTCGACGTGCCGAAGACGCTGGAAGTGCTGGAAACGGCTGGCGTGCCCGTGGTCACCTACGAGAGCGAAGAATTCCCGGCCTTCTGGTCACGTTCTTCCGGCCTGCGCAGCCCGCTGACGCTGAACAGCCCGGCCGCCATCGCCAACTTCCAGACGGTGCGCGAACAGCTCGGCATCGACGGCGGCATGCTGATCGCCAATCCGGTGCCTGAAGCCGACGAAATCCCGGCCGAAGAGATGGAAATCTACATCCAGCGCGCGCTCGACAGCGCCGAACGCGATGAAATCTCCGGCAAGACAGTCACGCCTTATCTCCTCAGCACGATCTTCGACCTGACCGATGGCCAGAGCCTGAAGACCAATATCGCACTGGTGGAAAACAACGCCCGCCTCGCCGGCGAAATTGCGGTTGCGCTCAACGCCTGAAGATAAACGACCGGGGGCGGCGCCAAGCTGCCCTCATGCCTCTGCTACGTCTTTCTTTGGGGTGGTCACGCGTCTCGTGAACCTTGTGCCACGCAGCCCCCTCATCCGCCCTTCGGGCACCTTCTCCCCGTGGGGGAGAAGTGGAGATGGAGCAAAACAGCTCGCCACAAGTCTCTTCTCCCCCACGGGGAGAAGATGCCGGAAGGTCAGGTGCAGCTCGCTGTACCGGAGATGAGGGCGCGCGCACCGCGCGTCCCAGCCCACGCCAAACGCCCCGGCTCACCTCACCCCTCAAGCGTCTCCTTGACCACCACAGCCAACTGCTTCAGCGAGAACGGCTTCGGCAGGAACCCGAACTTGGACTCTGGCGGCAGGTTGCGGGCGAATGCGTCCTCGGCATAGCCCGAGACAAAGATGAACTTCAGATCCGGATATTTCTTGCGCAGTTCGCGCAGCAGCGACGGCCCGTCCATTTCAGGCATGACGACGTCGGAGACGACGATATCCACCTTGCCGTCGAGCTCGTCCATGATGTCGAGCGCTTCGACGCCCGATCCCGCTTCGTGAACCGTATAGCCGCGCGTCTCCAGCATGCGCTTGCCGCCGCGACGCACCGCCTCCTCGTCCTCGACGAGGAGGATGACGGCCGAACCCGTCAGGTCTTCCGGCTGCTCCGGCTTGGCCGGCGACAGGGCAACGACGTTATCGGCGCTCGGCGTGACCGCATCGGCTTCGGCGGCGATCGCCGGCTCGACGATGTGGCGCGGCAGGAAGACACGGAAGGTCGTGCCCTTGCCGACTTCCGATTCCGGCTGGATGTAACCGCCGGATTGCTTGACGATGCCATAGACCATCGCAAGCCCCAGACCTGTGCCCTTGCCCACCTCCTTAGTGGTGAAGAAGGGCTCGAAGATCTTGTCCATTATTTCAGGCGCGATGCCGGTGCCGTTATCGGACACCTCGACCAGAACCATGTCCTCGTGCGGCATGTAGGAGTAATTGAAGGCGGCGACTTCGGCAGCCGTCGCGTTCTTCGTGCGCACGGTGAGCTTGCCGCCCTCCGGCATCGCGTCGCGCGCATTGACGCAAAGGTTGATCAGCACCTGCTCGAACTGCGACAGGTCGGTCTTCACTGGCCAGAGATCGCGCCCGTATTCGACGTCGAGCTTGACGTTGGTGCCCGACAGCAGCCGGTCGACCAGCATTCTCAAGTCGCCGACGACATCGGTAAGATTGAGCACACTCGGCCGCATCGTCTGCTTGCGCGAGAAGGCAAGCAGCTGGCGCACCAAAACAGCGGCACGGTTGGCGTTGCGCTTGATTTCCATCAGATCCGCAAAACCAGGATCGGCCGGCCGCGCCTGCAGCAGCAGATGGTCGGACGAGAGCAGGATGGCGGTCAACACGTTGTTGAAATCGTGCGCGATGCCGCCGGCGAGCGTGCCCACCGCGTTCATCTTCTGCGTCTGCGCCATCTGCGCCTCGAGCGCCTTCTGCTCGGTCACCTCGACGGCGTAGACGATCGCGGCCTCTTCAGGCGCTTCATCGCTTTGGTCGATCACCGCATTGACGTAGAAGCGGAAATGCCTGTTGTCGTCGGCCTGCGTCTTGGAATCGAGCGGCGGAATATCGCCCTGCCGGTCCTTCGCGGCCGCAAGCGCGCCTTGCAATCGCGGCTTGTCGACATCCTGCACGATGGTTTCGAACAATGCACCGTTCTCGACGTCATCGCGCGAAACGATGCCGGAAAAGAGTTTCAGGAACGGCGCATTGGTCCGGAGGATGCGGCCGTCGCCATCGACGGAGGCGATCGCCATCGGCGTATTGTTGAAGAAGCGCGTGAAACGCATCGATGCAGCCGACGCCGACTGATCACCAGCCGTGCTGTCGCGCCGCGTGAGAACGATCGAGCGGCTCTCGCCGGGTGCGCCGTCGCGCATCGAGGTGACGCTGTGAACGATCTGCACCGGAACGCCCTGGCCGTTCGATTTCTTCAGGTCGAGATCGAGCGTCACCGTCTTCTGCAGACCGGGATCGGCCTGCACGGACTGGATCAGCGCCAGCCCCTCGCCGGCAACCATGTCGCCGATCGTCATCGAACCCGGAATGAATTTGGTGAGGTCGATCCCCAGCCACTCGGCAAGCGTCGCATTGAGATAGAAGATCTCGCCCTTGCGGCCCGCCGAAAAGAAGCCGGCAGGCGCGTGGTCAAGATAATCGATGGCGTTCTGCAGTTCCTTGAAGAACCGCTCCTGATCGTCGCGTTCCGACGTGATGTCGCTGATCTGCCAGATGTGCAGCGGCCGGCCGCCGCTCTCCTCGCTCTGCAGGATACGCGCCTTCAGGCGGTACCAGTGCGCACCGGATCCGTTCAGCGATGGCCCCAGCGCGCGCAGCAGCCGGAACTCCTCGCGGCCCTCGCGGCCCTCGCGCAACCCGTTGGAGAGCCTATATAGCGCCTCGTTGGATTCGCGGTGGCGCGACAGCAGCGCTTCCAGCGTCTGCACCTCTGTCGGCTTGCGAGCGCCGGTCAGCGCGCCATAGGCAGCATTGGCGTAAACGATGCGGCCTTTTTCGTCGGTGATCAGCGATCCATCGGGATGGCTGTTGAGAAAAGCGCGGGCAAGGCTGTCGGACTGGCGCTGCGGCATCACCTCGATGAAGCCGATGATCGACGACACCAGGAAGAAGATGCCGACCATGGCCAGCACGCCGAGAACGCCGAGCACCATCTCGTTGTCGAGCGAGGTCTTGAACACCACGAAGGCGGCGGCAACGCCGATCAGCACCAGCGCCAGAAGCAGGATCCGCACGGCAGTTCCCGCGCGCCCTCCACGGTCCACGAGCGGTTCGCTAAAATTGTCGGCCTGACGGGATTTCGTCATGTACTTCCTCGCATTGCCCGCCGGCCTTCATTCGTGACTAACAGACGAAGCAGGAATCAGGCGCCTCTTCCTTCTTAGCAATTTGCTGCCTCGCCAAAAACACCACACTCCATGAAGAGTGATTGAATTCACAAGCTACAGCGCCAGTTTTGCCGTTAAATGTAGATTGAGACGTTCCACAGACATTGCGTCGCACCTTTCGGTGACTGGACAAGGCGCCTCCCCCTTGTCTAGGAAGCTTAAAAGTCGTCATGTGGTTGAACGCCGCAAAGGAGTACGTGACTATGTTCGATGGCATCATGGAATCTTATGGCAGCCGCTTCATCATTGCCGCGGGCGGCGTGGCCATCGCCCTGCTGCTGCTCGTCGCGGTCCTCTGGATCATGCGCAACCGGGCATCCTCGCCCTTCGTTCGCGGCGGCCGCAACCGCCAGCCACGCCTTCAGGTTCTCGACGCCGCCGCCGTCGACGCCCGCCGCCGCCTTGTGCTGGTGCGCCGCGACGATGTCGAACATCTGATCATGATCGGCGGCCCCTCCGATATCGTCATCGAAAGCCGGATCCTGCCGGATGGGCAAGTCGAGACCATCAGCGAGCCGGCACGCCCGGAAGCACCACAGCCTGCAGCCCCCAGCGAGCGGCCAGCCGAGCCTGTGATGACATCCGCCGTGGCAGAACCAGAACCAGCGGTCATCGTCCCGCCAGCGCCACGCCCGGCCCCGACGCGCGGCCTGTCGCCGATCGAAGAGTTCGCACCGAGCGCCGAGCGCCTGGACACCCCACCGATCGCGCCGCCACCTGCACAACAGCATCAGGTTTTCGAGCCCGAGATCGAACCCGCGCCACGCCCTGTCGCCGTGCCAGTCGCACCGGTATCGATCGCGCCGGCACCCGTCGCACCGCGCCCGCAGCCTCCGGCATTCTCGCGGCCCGAGCCTGCGCCGATCGAAACGGCCGAAGCCGTCGATATCCTCGATTCGGCACGCCAGCGCGTCCTGACCCCGCAGAGAATCGAGCCGCAGGTGATGAGCCCGCCCACGCCGCCCCAGCGCGTCGATCTCTATCCGCCGGCACCACAGGCACCAACGCCGCAGCCTGCCGCGTTCCAGCCCGTCGCTCGCCCGGCACCCTCGGCCCAGCCCAGCGATTTCCAGCGTGTGCTCGAAGAGGAAATGACGAGCAATCTGGCGGCCGAGCGCCCGATGGCGGCGCCGACCATCCCGATGCACAATGCACCGCCGGTTCAGAGCGCGCCCGCTCGCCCCGTACCCTCCAACATGCCGCGCCGTGATCCCGAGATGGCGCCGATCACCGGCGCCGACGCCGCCCTTCAGAATGAAGTGGCCCGCATTTTCGGTGAGATGAGCGTCAATCGCGACAAATGACCGGCGGCGGCAACAGCCGCCCCATTCCCGCAAACAAAAAAGGCACCGCGCGATGGCGGTGCCTTTTTAGTTTGTGATGTAACCGGGATTATTCGTCCCGGTAGACTTTTTCACGACGCTCGTGGCGTTCTTGCGCTTCGATGGACAGCGTTGCGATCGGGCGGGCGTCGAGACGCTTGAGGCCGATCGGTTCACCGGTTTCCTCGCAATAGCCGTAAGTGCCTTCCTCAATACGCTGCAGTGCGGCGTCGATCTTGGATATCAGCTTTCTCTGGCGGTCACGGGCGCGCAGCTCGATGGCTCTGTCCGTCTCGGACGACGCTCTGTCGGCGAGATCCGGATGGTTTGCGCTTTCCTCGGCAAGATGCTCGAGGGTTTCGCGCGCCTCTCTGAGGATGTCATTCTTCCAGGCAATCAGCTTCGCCCTGAAATAGGCGCGCTGGTTACCGTTCATGAACTCTTCCTCTTCCGAGGGCACGTATTTGCTAAGATCGATCTTCTCACTCAACGCGATTCTCCTGAAGAACATCTCATCTGGCGGCTGTATATCCCGACCACGGCGTTCGATTCAAGCCCAATCCGCTAGGTAAACACATTTTTAAATCTGTCACAATTTTGAGCTAACAGGCTATTTTTACGTCACTATTTTTCAAAGCCACCGTTTCAGCTTGCCAGCTGAAGTAGCAGCGCCCGTGCAACTTGCCCACTGGATTCTGCACGCCGGTTGACGAAGACACCGGGCTGGCGCTACTGAAATAGATCAATCGACCGGGGACTTTCCGATGACCGCAATCGTGCCGCCGCCTTCCCGGATTTATCTTTTGAGACACGCCGAAGCGGCATTTCCCGCCCCCGGCCAGAGCGATTTCGACCGCCCGCTGAGCGAGCGCGGTTATGCCGCAGCCGAAATTCTCGCCGAGAACGCGGCCGATAAAAGCTACAAGCCCGACCTCGTCGTCAGCTCCACCGCCATACGCTGCCGACAGACGGCGGACGCCGTACACCGCGCGATGGGCGAAAACCTCGATATCCGCTTCGTCGACGCGCTCTATAATGCCACGCCCGAAATCTATCTCGATATCCTCGGCGCGCAGCAGGACACGGGCTCTGTCATGCTCGTCGGCCACAATCCCGTCATCGAGCAGACGCTCGAAGCGCTGATCGGCCACCAGCTGCTGGCGCAGGCGCTGCCGAACGGCTTTCCGCCGGGTGGTCTGGCGGTGCTCGATTTCGACCCGGGCCGCAACAACTGGCGCCTGATCGACTTCATGATCGACTGACAGGCGCGCAACCTTCTTTTTCTTCGGCGTGCCGGTTCCTATATGGCGTCTACCAGCAATCGGAATTTCGCCTTGCCGCCAAGCATGACATCCTTCACCGACGACGCGCGCATCGCCTTCGACACCCTGTCGGACCGCGCCTCGGGCCTCGTCAACCCGACGATCCGCCTCGGCGTTACCGGCCTGTCGCGGGCGGGCAAGACGGTTTTCATCTCCTCGCTGGTGCATAACCTGCTGCATGGCGGCCGCCTGCCCCTGTTCGAGGCCGTCCAGTCTGGCCGTGTCTCCGCCGTCCGGCTCGAAGAGCAACCCGACGACAGCGTGCCGCGCTTCCAGTACGAGGATCACATCAAGGCGCTGGTGAAAGACCGCATCTGGCCCGATTCCACACGCGCAATCTCCGAGCTGCGGCTGACCATCGATTACCAGAGCGCCAGCGGGTGGAGCCGCTTCTTCTCGCCAGGCAGGCTCTCGATCGACATCGTCGACTATCCCGGCGAATGGCTGCTCGACCTGCCGCTGCTGGCCAAGGACTACCGCACCTTCAGCGAAGAGACCATCGCGCTGGCCCGCACCGGCATCCGCACCGAGCTCTCCCAGCCATGGCTAGCGCTGACCGACGATTGCGACATCGCCGCCCCGGCGGATGAAATGCGCGCCCGCGAACTCGCCACCGCCTTCGCCGATTACCTCAAGGCCTGCAAGGCCGACGAGCGCTCCCTGTCGACGCTCCCACCCGGCCGCTTCCTTTTGCCCGGCGATCTCGACGGCTCGCCGGCGCTGACCTTCGCGCCGCTGGTGCTGCCGCCAACGGGCAAGCCCGAGAAGGGATCACTCTGGGCAATGATGGAGCGGCGCTACGAGGCCTACAAGTCCGTGGTCGTCAAGCCGTTCTTCCGCGAGCATTTCTCCCGCATCGACCGTCAGATCGTGCTTGTCGATGCCCTGCAAGCGATCAATCGCGGCCCCGAGGCCGTGCAGGATCTGGAGCGCGCGCTGACGGACGTGCTCGCCTGCTTTCGCCCCGGCACCAATTCGCTGCTGTCGTCGCTGCTCGGCCGCCGCATCGACCGCGTTCTGGTCGCGGCCACCAAGGCCGACCACCTGCATCACGAAAGCCACCATCGTCTCGACGCCCTGACGCGCCGCCTCGTCGATCGCGCCATCCAGCGCATCGGCATGGCGGGCGCCGGCATCGACGTCATGGCGCTTGCCTCGGTGCGGGCAACGCGCGAGGCGACCGTCAAGCGCGACGGCCACGAGCTGCCCGTCATCGTCGGAACGCCGATAGAGGGCGAGACGATATCGGGCGAAACCTTCGACGGCATCAGGAAGACCGCGATCTTCCCCGGCGACCTGCCCGAAGACCCCTCCGCCCTGTTCGAGAGCATCGAATCGGGAGACGAGAATGTGCAATTGCCCGACGTGAACGTCGTCCGTTTTCGCCCGCCGAGCCTTGAGGAGACCGGCGGCGGCATCAAGCTGTCGGTGCCGCATATCCGGCTCGACCGGGCCATGCAGTTTCTGTTCGGAGATCGCCTCGCATGATCAAGCCGCCCGCCGACCAGCCCCCGCGCCGCACGCCCGCCGCCTTCGCCTATGAGGACGAGCGTGAGCAGCCGGAGATCAAAGCCGGCCGACCGACGGCAGAGCCCCGCAAGCCAGCAGCCTTCTCGGGCGAGATCACGCTGACATCGGACGAGGACGATCCCTTCATCAACCCGGACAAGGACCTCCCGACCCTGCCCGTCGCCCAGCCCCGCAAACGCGGTACTTCCTTCGGCAAAATCGCGCTTGGTGCTTTTGGCGTGCTGTTCTCGCTCGCCTTCGGGCTCTGGACCGACAGCCTGATCCGCAACCTCTTCAGCCGCGCCGATTGGCTCGGCTACACCGCGCTTGCCGCCGTCGGCATCGGCATCCTGGCTGTCATCGCCATGGTCGTTAGGGAAACTGCTGGCATGATGCGGCTGGCTGCGGTGCAGACCATCAAGGCCGAGGCGGAAGCGGCAATCCTCGAGACCAAGCCCGCCAAGGCGCGTGCGCTGGTCAAGAGCCTTGAGCATCTGCTATCAAACAAGCCTGAGACGGCGCGCGGTCGCGCCACGCTGAAGGCGGCCGAGACCGACATCATCGACGCCCCGCATCTGGTGGCGCTCGCCGAACGCGAACTGCTCGCGCCGCTCGATCGACAGGCACGCAGCCTCATCCTCAACGCCTCCAAACGCGTTTCGGTCGTCACCGCCGTCAGCCCGCGCGCCATCGTCGACCTGCTCTACGTTCTCTACGAGGCCGCCAAGCTCATCCGCGCCATGGCCGATCTCTACGGCGGCCGGCCCGGCACCTTCGGCATGCTGCGGCTGATGCGCGACGTTCTAGCCCATCTCGCCGTCACCGGCTCGATCGCCGTCGGCGACAGCCTCGTCCAGCAGGTTCTCGGCCATGGCTTGGCATCCAGGCTCTCGGCGCGCTTGGGAGAAGGTGTGATCAACGGCCTGATGACCGCCCGCATCGGCATTGCCGCCATGGACCTCTGCCGCCCGCTGGCGTTCCGTGCCCTGAAGCGCCCGGGAATCGGTGACTTCATCGGCGATCTCACGCCATCGATGACGAAGAGTGATGGCAACGGGCGGAATTGAGCCCAGATCCATAAACCATTCCCTCCGGACAGCCGACTTCAGGAATCTAATGGGATTCAACAGCTTACGTGAGACAGGCCAGCGCACGTCCGGCACCGAAAAGCCCGCGGACGCGGCGTTTTCACCCCGTTAGAAACCAAGCATTAACCATTTTTCGGCAAACTTGGCACCAGTTAAGCGATATGGTTCGCCAAGGAAAATCCATGTACTCGCGCAAGTTTCTCTATCTTTTCGGTCTCGCGGCAATCGCCCTGTCGCCTTTTGCTGAAACGGCTCCAGCAGCCACCGCCGCCACGCGTGACAAGGCATTCTTCGAATCCGTCGCAGGCTCCTGGAAAGGTCCGGGCGAAATCGTCGCCGGCAAGTACAAGGGCACCAAATTCACCTGCAACCTGATCGGCGAACCCGTGACCGACGGCACCGGCGTCAAGCTCGACGGCAGCTGCCGCGTCGGCGTCTTCAAGCAGCCGATGAGCGCGCTGATCACCCAGTCTGGCAATAGCTACAAGGGCAAGTTCCTCGATGGCGCCGCCGGCAAGGGCCTCGACGTCGTCTCCGGCACCGTGACTGAAGACACCGTCGTGGTCGGCCTCAACCGCGCCAAGCTCAACGGCGCGATGATCGCCCGCGTCCGCGACGACAAGACGATGAACGTCACCGTTTCGGTCAAGGTCGAAAGCCAGATGATCCCCGTGATCGGTCTGACGCTGTCGCGCCAGGTCGATGAAATCACCGTCGGCTCGGTCGAATAATCAATAGAGACAATTGAAGCATACGACGAAGCGGCCACTCAGCCGCTTCTTTCGTTTCAGGCGTCTCGCCACCAATCCATACTCTGATCGGCGACCTCGATCCCCTGGATATCGGCGCGAGCAAGCCAGTCGCGCACCGCGACACCCTTGACGATCAGGTCGGGCGCGAAGTCGGCAAGCGGCATCAGCACGAAGCCGCGATCGGTCATCCGGGGATGCGGGAGCTCCAGCCTCGGCGCATCCTGGCTGATATCGCCATAGGTCAGTACATCGATATCGAGCGTGCGCGGCCCCCAGCGCTCGATGCGCTCCCGCTTCATGCCGCGCTCTATGTCGAGGCAGACATCGAGCAGCGCTTCCGGCTGAAGCGACGTCGCCACTTCGGCGCAGCAATTGAAGAAGAACGACTGATCCGTCTTGCCCCAGGGCGGTGTCCGGTAAAGCCGGGAGACCGCGACGACGCGGCAATCCGCACGCGCATCCAACGCCTTGAGCGCCTGCGCCATGGAGTGGACGGGATCGCCGATATTGCCGCCAAGCCCGAGCGTGGCGGTCTCAAAAGCCATGTCAGACAAAATGTTCGACGCTCACCTGGACGAAATCAAGCACGCCTGGAACCGGCGCGTTCGGCTTGCGGACGGTAATTTTCGCCCGCTTGATCTGCGGGAATTTCTGACAGAGCCCCTTGGCGATATCGAGCGCCAGCGCCTCGATCAGATAACGTCGCTTGCCGGTGACGATCTCCTCGATGACGGTGAAGGCAATCCCGTAATTGACGGTATCGTCGATCGAATCCGTCTCCAGCGCGGTGCCGGTCACGACATCGAGCTCGGCATCGACAAAGAAACGCTGCCCCAGAAACTCCTCTTCGTCGTGAACGCCGTGGCGGGCGAAGAAGGCGCAGTTCTGCAAGGTGATGGTGTAGGTGGTGCTCATAACGTGCCCTTCCGCTCGAATGCGTCGCGTGCCTTCAGCATAGCATCAGTCACGGCAAGTGCGTCCCTGTTGATTGCGACATCGTGTACCCGAAAAATCGCGGCGCCCTTCAGCCTGAGAAGCACGCTAGTTGCCGCCGTGCCGGCATCGCGATCGGCCGCCTCGCGCCCCGTGACCGCACCGATGAAACGCTTGCGCGACGTGCCGGCCAAGATCGGAAAACCAAGACGCTGAAGCTCGTCGCAACGCGCCATCAGTTCGAGGTTCTCATCCGTATCCTTGGCGAAGCCGAAGCCGGGATCGAGAACGATGCGGTCGCGCGCCACGCCGGCGCGTCCGGCGATCTCAAGAGACCGCTCAAGAAACAGAAACTGATCGGCGATGACATCATCCAGCTTGTCGCGATCGCGACCGGTATGCATCACGCAGAGCCCCGCGCCGGTCTTCGCGGCGATATCGGCGATATCAGGCTCCTTCTGCAGCCCGAAGACATCGTTGACGATATGCGCACCGGCCTCGACGGCAAGTCGGGCGGTCTCGGCGCGATAGGTGTCGATGGAAATCAGTGCCTCGGTCTTGTCGCGCAGCGCCTCGATCACGGGCAGCACCCGTGCCTGCTCCTCGCGCGCATCGACGCTCGCCGCATCCGGTCGCGTGGATTCGCCGCCGATGTCGATAATGCCGGCACCATCCTCGACAACCTTGAGGGCATGCGCCACGGCCTTGTCGACGCTGTCATAGCGACCACCGTCGGAGAAAGAGTCCGGTGTCGCGTTGACGATCGCCATGATAACCGATGTAGAACCAAGCTCTATCTCGCGGCCGTGCCCGACGCGCCAGAAACTGCTGCCAAGCTTTACCACCTGCATTCATCCTATCGATCGAAAAAACAGCGTCATCATATTGCGCTAGCGGTGGCTATGCCCCAAGCTCCCGCAAACTTCAACATGAGTATTTGCAGAATGCCGTCCGTGTCGCGTTATATGCCGCTCCTCCTCGCCATTTCCGTCTCGCTGTCCGCTGGCTATCCCGCAAGCGCCGCCGTGGTGGCGACGAAGAGCTATTCCTATTTCAATATCAAAGGCAAAACCGCCGACGAACTGGACGAGCAGCTGAGCACGCGCGGCCCGACGGCCAACGGCTCGTCTGCCCGCCATCCCGGCGCCACCAAGATCCGCTTCGGCGGCGACGCCACCTATGTCGAGGAAAACGGCCGCTGCCGCGTCAGCACCGCGCGCGTCACCGTGCATACGCAGATCATCCTGCCGCGCTGGAACAATCGCCGTGGTGCCAGCCCAGAGCTGTCGATGATCTGGGACACGCTGTCGAGCGACATCAAGCGGCATGAGGAACGCCATGCCGAGATCGCCCGGACGCAGGCGCGCAACATGGAACGCAAGATCATGGCGCTCCCGCCTCAGCCCAATTGCGAAGCCATGCAGGAACTGGTGACCGAGGTATCGACGCGGGGAATTGCCGAGCACGACAGGCTGCAGGCGCGATTCGATCAGGTCGAGGCTGTCAACTTCCAGAAGCGCATGCTGCGTCTGCTGAATAACCGCCTGAAACCATCGGACGGCGAAAAGTAGCTGATTCTCGGGCGGAAATCGACGGCCGGACCTTAGCCGCGCAACGAAAATTGTGCGAAACCGGCACGGCCCCAGCCAATGAATGGTAATTTCTCACCATAGATTTGTGAAACACAACGCGCTAATATTCAGTCATTCGAAAGTTCAGGTCCGTTAGCCGGGACTTTCGTTTTCTGGGTTCTCCTGGCGCGTTGCGAAGCCGCGGTCGATCCTCCCTTGGCCGTAGGTAATGCGCCTACCTCGCCTCGCTCGTCACATCGGCAAGCGAGGCTTTTTTTGGCCGGTTCATCCTCGGGAGGATAATGCCTGGGAGAATTAAGCCTGGCGCTCCGGCACGTGCACGGTCAGTCCGTCCAGCGCCGCCTTCATGCGGATCTGACAGGAGAGACGCGAGGTCGGGCGAACGTCGAAGGCGAAATCGAGCATGTCTTCTTCCATCGCTTCGGGCGGACCGACGCGCTCGGTCCACTCCTCGTCGATGTAGACATGACAGGTCGCGCAAGCGCAGGCGCCGCCACATTCGGCTTCGATGCCCGGCACGGAGTTGCGCACGGCGTTTTCCATGACGGTCGATCCCTGATCGACATCAAGATCGAAGCGCGTACCGTCGAAAGCGACAATGGTCAGTTTGGGCATGGTGTTTTCCGGTGATCATCAATGGGATGGGTTTGGATTTTTACTTCCAACAATTACGCGAGGCAGTCAACAACGACCGCCCTTGCCTCTTCATTCCAGATTTGGAAGCGACACGCTTGTCAGATTGCGCCACGGCTGGAACCAAAAAGACCCGCTGCTCCGCAATGGTGCAACGGGTCCCATGATCGAACACCTGATGGCGTCATTGCCGCCTAGCGGCAAAGCTTCAGGATGAAATTCTCCGCCTCGATGACGGCGACGCCGACGGCGGCCATGTTCGAGGCATCGCCGCAATTGCCTTCGAGCGCTTCGGCGGCGTCGCGCACGCGGAAGGCGCCGACGGCACTTGCCGCACCCTTGAGCTTGTGGGCGGCTGCTACGATCGCCTTTCCGTCGCCGGAAGACATGTCGTGCAGGCAGGCGCGCGCCTGGCGCGCGAACATCTGCAGGACTTCCAATTCAAGCGCCTTGTCGCCCATCGTCTGGTTGGCCAGGTGAACAAGGTCGACCGGCCGCTGTTGCGAGGGAACCTGTCCCTTGCCATGATCTGGCGCCGCGAACGCAATACTGACTGCTGCCATATGCCAATTCTCCCGTCTTAGGTCCCGCCGTTTGAATGATGTTGCGGGGGCGCAGTGCCAATCGCGTTAAATTCGGGCGCAATCAGGGCGAATTTCTCGTCATATGGTTAACGCCTGTCAAACACTTCTAACACATTGGATTTCAAGGCCGCGCCGGCGTTAATCCGGGTTAATCAAGCGTTAATAACTCGGCATTTGACCGAAGGCGTTAATTGTCTAGCAGGTCCGGATGTGTCACTACGATACGACTGGGAGAGCTGGGTTGTGGAAGCCTTTGCTCGCCAAGTGGATAATGGTAATGTTTTGATACCGTAAGTGTGCGAAAGCAGCTATCCACTCTGAAATGACATACTTATCCGCTCTACGAATTTTGGGCGGACAGGTTCAGAGGCAAGGTTTGTTCGGGTGACGCGGAAACCCGGATGCGTGTAGACCGGCTGAGATGTAACGAGGCGTAACGGAATGGCGAACAACAAGTACAACGAATCGATCGAGGACAAGGCGTTCAAGGCGCTGGATGAAGCCCTGCAGATCGACTTCGAGGACGATGATACGCCGTCTCCACAAGTCAGGAAGCAAGACGCCTCGGAGGCAAAAGTGTCCGAAAAGCCAACTGTCCGCAATCAGCGTAAAGACGATGCCAAGCAGCAGCGCGCCGCCGCAACGCCCCGGTCCCCCGAGCAGGGATCGCGCGCGCCGGCCTTTGCCGCCAACGACGGCAGCCGGGTCAGCCCCGCTTCTCTCTTGAAATCGCTCGACAACGGCTCCGCCCGTCCGGCGCTGCGCAACGCCACGCTCGTTTCGCTTCTGTGGATCGTCGGCGGCCTCGGCCTGATGTCGCTCCTCTATTCGCCGCAGATCTGGCAGATCCGCTCGATTTCCGACCTCGTCGCCCTGCCCGGCGTGATCGCCGGTCTCGTCGGCATCATAATTCCAGTTCTCCTGTTCTACGCCTTCGCCATTATGATGGCGCGCGCCCAGGACATGCGAAACGCCGCCCGCTCGATGGCGGAAGTGGCACTTCGCCTCTCCGAGCCGGAAACCATCGCGTCGGAACGCATCATGACGGTCGGCCAGGCCGTTCGTCGTGAAGTCTCGGCCATGAACGAAGGCATCGAGCGCACCATTGCGCGCGCCTCCGAGCTCGAAACCCTCGTCCACTCCGAAGTCAACGCGCTGGAGCGCAGCTACGCCGATAACGAACTGCGCGTGCGCGGTCTTGTCCATGAACTCGGCTCCGAGCGTGAGGCCATCGTCAATCACGCCGAGCGCATCCGCACCTCGATCGTCGGCGTTCACGACCAGCTGCGCGAAGACCTGTCGCTGGCGACCGAAGAAATCGCCGTGCGCCTCGCGACCTCGGGCGAAGCTTTCGCCTCGATGATCGACACGCGCGCCGCCACGATCACCGAGAAGTCGGAATCCGCGATCCAGTCGCTTGGCACGTTGCTCGCCGCCAAGACCGATTCGCTGCTGCAGACGCTGACCTCTTCCGGTTTCGCGCTCGCCAACGAGTTCGATAACCGCCTGGATTCGCTGACGTCTAGCCTGAGCGACCACGGCAACACCATTCTCAGCCAGTTCGAGACGCGTGCGTCCACCATGGACAGCAACGCCGAGAAGCTGAACGCGGCGCTCAACGACCGCGCTCGCCAGCTGAACGAGATCCTGATCGCGCGCACCCGCGACATCAACGAGAGCCTGACCGGCGGCGAACGCACCATCACAAGCACACTGGATGACGTTCTCGCCAAGCTGAACAGCACACTCGACGAGCGCGGCACCAGCTTCCGCCACAGCCTGCAGTCCAGCGTCGATGACACGATCATGGACCTCGACCTGCGCTCCGGCTTCTTCGACGAGCGCCTGCAGGCAACCGTCGCCCAGCTGTCCACCTCCTTCGACGAACGTGTCGCCGAATTCGCCAACGCCTTCGACAAGCGCGCCGGCACGCTCGACACCAAGCTGATGGAGAGCCTGAACCGCATCAACGACACGCTGACCGGCGGCTCGGACTCGCTGAACGGCATCCTGAGCTCCAGCATCGAGCGCATCGGCTCGTCGTTGACCGACCAGTCCTTCGCGCTGACGACGGCGCTTTCGACCGGCCAGGAAGTGCTGGAAAGCACGCTTTCGGGCAAGGTCGACGAAGTCGCGAGCGCAATCGGCGCGCGCACCGCCGAAATGACCTCGGCGCTCAGCCACGCCACCTCCGAAATCTCGCTGGCGCTCGCCTCCGGCACCTCTGAGCTCCACAACAACCTGTCGGCCCGCGCCACAGAATTCCGCGACACGCTGCTGTCAACGACGTCGGATCTGAGCTCGGCGGTTTCGGCTGGTACCGACCAGATCACCTCGGCCTTCGGCCGTGCCGATGAACTGAACACGACGATCTCCAAGCGCGCGCAAGATATCACCCAGGCGCTGGATTCCGCCCATGAGCGCATCGACGACGTCATGTCAGCGCGCAGCGGCGTCTTCCTCGGCGCGCTGTCCGACAGCCAGTCGCGCTTCGAAAACACCCTTGCCAGCCGCTCGGAAGCGATCATCGAAGCCGTCACCGGCAGCCATGACCGCCTCGCCGATACGCTCGACGACAAGGCCATGACGCTCGCGATCTCGCTCAACGAAAGCCAGAGCCGCTTCGAGGAGACGCTTGGCTCGCAGGTCGACGCCATCGCAGGCTCCATTGCTTCCGGTCATGATCGTCTTGCCGAGACGCTCGACGACCGCGCAATGGCGCTCGCCATCTCGCTCAATGAAGGTCACAGCCGCATCGAGGACACGCTCGGTTCGCATGCCGGCGCCATCTCGCATTCGCTGGCAGCAGGCGAACGCAAGCTCGCCGACGCCATCGCCGAACGCAGCGCCGCATTCAACGCCTCGATGAACGAAGGCCGCAGCCTGATCGAGACCGCGCTCGACACCCGTGCGGAAGCCATCTCGCAGTCGCTCGCAGCCGGCCAGGAGAAGCTGACGGAAGCAATCGACGACCGCGCCATGGCATTCGCCATCTCGCTCGACGACAGCCAGGGCCGCCTCGCCGATACGCTGGCGCACCACGCCGATGGTATCGCGGCCTCGCTCTCCAGCGGTCACGACCGCATCAGCGAAGCGCTCGAAGACAAGTCCATGGGCCTCGCGATCGCGCTCAACGAAGGCCACTCGCGCCTCGAAGACACGCTCGGCCGCCATGCCGGCAACATCGCGACCTCTCTCGCCAGTGGCCACGACCGGATCAACGAAGCCCTCGACGACAAGGCGATGGGTCTGGCAATCGCGCTCAACGAAGGCCACTCGCGCCTCGAGGACACGCTCGGCCACCATGCAGAGAGCATCGCGAACTCGCTCGTCAGCGGCCACGACCGGATCGAAAGCACGCTCTCGCAGAACGCCAAGTCGATCAACGACACGGTTGCCGACGTGCACGACCGCCTCGCCGACACGCTCGCAGAAAAGTCCATGGCGCTCGCCATCTCGCTTGGCGACAGCCAGAGCCGCTTCGACGAGGTTCTGGACGCCCGCACCAACGCGCTGATCGATAGCGTCGCCGGAGCCGAAGCCCGCGTTGCCGGCGCCTTCACCGACAAGGCCCAGGAAATCCGCGGCGCCTACACCGAAAACCAGCAGCGCCTGGAACGCACGCTCGCCGAACACGCCTCCTCCATCTCCAGCACCATCACCGATGGTACCGACCGCATCGAAGGTGGCCTGACCTCCGCGGCCGACCGCTTCGAGGCGCTGACCGGCAATGCCACGACCAAGCTGGAGGACGGCCTCGTCTCCGCGCATGCCCGCATCCGCGCCACGCTCGACGACCGCACCCAGGCGATCAACCTGACGCTCAACGAAGCGCATAACCAGATCGGCGAAACGCTCTCCGACCAGGCGACCACCATCGGCGCCTCCATCGCCGCAAGCGTCAGCATGCTCGAAATGTCGCTGGAAGATCGCGAAGCCTCGATCCGCCAGGCGATCGACAACAGCGCCCAGTCGCTCGAAGACCGCCTGCGCGACAGCACCGGCAACATCGCCGGTCGCTTCCAGACCGCGGCCGACGAAATCTCCCGCTCGACGGAGAGCTTCGCCTCGCACCTCGACCAGTCGATCGAGGGCATGACCGGCCGTTTCGCCGATACCGGATCGCGTGTCGAAGCTGGTCTCGCAGCGCTCGAAAACCGCATCCGCGACGGTGTCGGTGGTGTTGCCCAGCAGGTCGATGCTGCGGGCGAACGCCTGACCGGCACGCTGACGGATGGCATCTCCAGGCTCGGCGCTCTCAGCGACGAGACCTCCGGCCGCATCGCATCCGCCGTGGATGACAGCATTGCCAAGTTCTCGCAGACGATCGATGGCCGTACCAGCCACCTCGCCTCCGAGATCGACAGCCGCGCCGCCAGCCTGACTGATGGCATCGACGCCCGCACCGCAGGCATCGGCGAAGCCATGGACCGTGGCACCGCCAAGATCGACGAACGCCTGTCCACCATGGACCGCGCGCTCAACGTCGGCCTAGACGCCGTCAACCGCACGATCGAAGGCAAGGCTGCCGGCCTCGCCGCTTCGCTGCGCAGCGCTGTTGCCGACACCACGCAGGGCATGGACGAGGAAGCTACGCGTGCCGCAGCCTCCCTCAGCCAGACCGGGCAGCAGTTCGCTGAAGGCCTCGACGCCAAGAGCAGCGATTTCGCCCGTTCGATGGGCGAGCGCTCCGAGCAGATCGTCGGCCGTGTTTCCGAGGCGCAGAACCGCCTCGCCGGCCAGGCCGCAGCCGTCGCCCAGACCTTCTCCGAAGCGGGCAACGCCATTATCAACAAGGTGGCCGAGGCCGAGACGCTCGTCAGCGGCCAGGTCGGCGCCATCTCCAAGGCACTGAACGACGCGCAGAACACCTTCGCCAGCCACGGCACGGATATCCGCACGACGATCGCAAGCGCCAGCGAAGAGATCGCCTCCACCATGGCCGATGTCGACCGCGCGCTTGAAGCCCGCGGCAATGCGATCCGCAGCGGCCTTGAAGAGCGCTCGCGCGAACTCGACGGCACGCTCAACACGGTTGAGCAGGCGCTCGAAGCACGCGGCAGCTCCATCCGCGCCGCTCTCGACGACCGCACCCGCGAGCTGAACTCCATGCTCGCCGGCCGCACGACCGAGCTGTCGCGCATTCTCGACGAAACCGCCCGCCCGATGATCGATCGCTACGCGCAGACCGGCCGCGAGGCCGCAGCGCAGATCACGTCTGCCGGCGAACAGAGTGCTGCACAGATCACCGCCGCCAGCGAGCAGAGTGCTGCACAGCTCACGGCGGCGAGCGACCAGAGCGCCCAGCGCCTGCGCGCCGAAAACACCGCTTTGATCGACGCGATCAACGCCCGCACCGAACGCGCCACCTCGGCCGTCGATGCAATCGAAAACAGCCTGCTCTCCAACGTCAACCGCCTGATCGACCGCCTGTCCGACAACAGCATGGTCATGGGCCAGATGATGAGCCGCGCGGCCGAAGAGCTGGGCGCCGTGGATAGCCGCCTCGGCGACACCACCTCGCGCTTCACCGACTCGGCCTCCAAGGCGGCTGAGATGGTCGCAGCCTCGACCCGCCTTCTCGAAGGCAAGGTCGATCGCCTCTCCGACATCTCCGGCCAGACACTGTCGCAGGTCGGCAGCATTATCGGCCGCTTTGACGAGCACTCCAAGGTGCTGACGCAGGCCTCCAGCCTGCTCGGCGCCGCCCAGTCCAACCTCGTCTCGACGCTGGAAGATCGCGAATCCGCGCTACAGACGCTGTCGGTCGGGCTCGTCCAGCGCTCGGAAGACATCGAAAAGACGATGCGTGCCCTCGGCAGCATGGTCGACTCGGCCTTCGATCGCGCCGAACAGCGCTCGAACCAGGTCAGCCACAATCTGCGCCAGGGCGTTCAGTCATCCTTCGCCGATATCAGCACCACGCTTTCGGATGCCGAAAAGCGCGCCGCCGAAGCAGCCGAAGCGATGCGCAGCAGCGTCTCCAAGGCCAGCGAAGACGTCAACGCAACGCTCGACACCACGCTTGGCAATGCCGAGCGCCGCTCCGGCGAACTCGCCAACCGCGTTCGCGGCGGCCTGACGGCCTCGCTGTCGGAAGTCGAGCGCATGATGGGCGACGCAGGTCGCCTGTCGGATGGCGCGGCACAGCAGATGCGTGAATCGCTGCGCGAAGCCGTCGACGAAGCCGTCGCCCGCTTCTCCGGCGCCACCGAGGAAATCCGCCGCTCCGCCGGCGATATCCGCAAGGAACTGGACATGACGCGCAGCGAGCTGAAGCGCGGCGCGTTCGACCTGCCCGAGGAAGCCAAGGAGAGCGCCGCCGCCATGCGCCGCGCCGTCTCCGAGCAGATCAAGGCGCTGCAGGACATCTCGCACATCGTCGGCCGCTCGACGCAGCAGCTCGAAGTCTCCGAGCCCGCCGCCCGCGCGCTGGCCCAGCCACAACAGCCGCAGCCACAACCTGCGCCGCGCCAGGCGCCGGTGCAGCCCGCGATCCAGCAGCAACCGCAGCCGGCTCCCGTGCCGTCCCCGGCCCCCGCGCCGCTACCAACCCCGGCGGCCGCCGCCATCCCGCCCTCCTCGATCGAAGGCTTCGGCCTGCGCGGTTCGCTCGGCACGGCGGCAGCAACGCCCGCGACGCCGCAGCGCGCTCCTGCCGTAACCCAGGCGCCTGCCGCATCGCCGGCATCTGGCGGCTGGATCAGCGATCTGCTGCGCGGCGCATCGCGCGACGAGAGTGCAGAGGAAGCGGTTGCCCGCCAGCCGGCGCCCCGCGTAGAGGCACCGGCACCGCAGGCGCCGCGCGCCGGCGACAACCGCAATCCGCGCCACGTGGTGGAATCGCTGAACTCGCTCTCCGTCGATATCGCCCGCGCCATCGATCACGATGCCTCGGTCGATCTCTGGCGCCGCTACCAGCGCGGCGAACGCGACGTCTTCACGCGCCGCCTCTACACGCTCAAGGGCCAGCAGACCTTCGACGAGATCAAGCACAAGTATGACCGCGAGCCGGAATTCCGCACCGCTGTCAACCGCTACATCGCCGACTTCGAAAAGCTGCTCGCCGACGTCGCCCGCACCGACCGCGACCGGACGATCACCCAATCCTACCTGACCTCCGACACCGGCAAGGTCTACACCATGCTCGCCCACGCGGCAGGTCGCCTGAACTAAGGCGGAACCAGAGACAAACAAAAGGCCGCATCGGAAACGATGCGGCCTTTTTTGTTTTGTTGGTTTGGGCCGAGCGCTCAATGTCCACGACCACCGCGCACCAAATAGCGGCGCCGGAAATTCACTCCGCGGCGACATTCTCCGTCAGCAAATGGCAAAGCTTCGCCATCACCTCAGCCGCTTCCTTCAGCCCGGAGGCCACCACATGATCCGGCACGCCGTCATCGATCAGCGTCGCGAGTTCCGCGAGGTCGTAGACGATATGGCCGCGCCGCAACTCACTCTGAGCAAGATCGATGCCCAACTCGGCATGCATGCGATGGATCGCTCTCGCGGCCGATATGACGAGCATCCGCTTCTGCGCGATATCGGCCATGTCAAGGCGATCCGAGGCTTGAGCGGTCTCAAGTGATTGCAGCAAATACGGGTGCATAACGTCCTCCTTACTGGCCCTTGGGCGATCGGCGGGCAGATCCTCCATCTTGTCCGCGAATCGCCATTTGGTTGCATCGTGAGGAATACTCACCAAAAACAACGAGGACTGCAACCCAGGGATTTATCAGGAAAAACAATATCTCTTTTGCCGTCCCGCAGCGCCATCGACATCCGCGCGGAAAGGTCGCCAAGAGCGGCGCCAAGGTCTCAGCAACTCAAACGAAAAGGGCCGAACCCATAAGGTCCGGCCCTTCTCTTCAATTCGTATCCACCCACAGGAAACCCGGTGCGCGGGATTCTTACGCCTCGGCGTCCGGCGGCGTTTCGTCGCCCGCCTCTGCGGCCGGCTCCTCGCCCGGCACAACAGCCGTTTCGTCGCCGTTCTCGGCACCTTCCTCGACCTCGTCTTCCGGATCGCGGATGCGCTCGACCGACACGACCTTCTCGTCCTTGGCGGTCGAGAAGATGGTCACGCCCTTGGTCGCGCGGCTGGCGATGCGGATGCCGCCAACCGGCACGCGGATGAGCTGACCGCCATCCGAAACCAGCATGATCTGGTCGTTGTCATCGACAGGGAAGGCAGCGACGAGTTCGCCGATCTCGCCCGTCTTCGACGTGTCGGTGGCGCGGATGCCCTTGCCGCCACGGCCGGAGATGCGGAAGTCGTAAGAAGAAGACCGCTTGCCGTAGCCCTTTTCGGAAACCGTCAGCACGTACTGTTCGCGTGCCTTCAGCTCTTCGTAGCGCTCGTCGCTCAGCTGTCCCTCTTCGGTGACTTCTTCGCCAACCAGCGCGATTTCCTCGGCCTCGCCGGTCGTCAGGCGGCGCTCGTTGGCGGCGCGCTTCAGATAGGCGGCACGCTCCCACGGCTCGGCATCGACATGGCCGACGATCGTCATCGAGATGATGCGGTCGTTATCGCCGAGGTTGATCCCTCGTACGCCGATCGAGTTGCGGCCCGCGAAGACGCGGACGTCATCGACCGCAAAGCGGATGCACTGGCCGAGCGCCGTCGTCAGAAGCACGTCGTCATGCTCGGTGCAGGTCTCGACGGAGAGGATTTCGTCGCCCTCTTCCTCGAGCTTCATCGCGATCTTACCGTTGCGGTTGACCTGGACGAAGTCGCTGAGCTTGTTGCGGCGCACGGTGCCGCGCGTCGTCGAGAACATCACGTCGAGCGTAGCCCAGCTGTCCTCGTCCTCCGGCAGCGGCAGGATGGTGGTGATGCGCTCGCCTGGAGCGAGCGGCAGCATGTTGATCATCGCCTTGCCGCGCGAGGTCGGCGTGCCGATCGGCAGACGATAGACCTTTTCCTTGTAGACGATACCGCGCGAGGAGAAGAACAGAACCGGCGTATGCGTGTTGAGCACGAATAGCTGGCTAACGAAATCTTCGTCACGCGTGGTCATGCCGGAGCGACCCTTGCCGCCGCGACGCTGCGCGCGGTAAGTCGTCAGAGGCACACGCTTGATGTAGCCGAGATGCGAGACGGTGACGACCATGTCCTCGCGGGCGATGAGATCTTCATCGTCCATCTCGAGACCGCCATCCATGATCTCGGTGCGGCGCGGCGTGCCGAACTCGTCGCGGACAGCAGAAAGCTCGTCCTTGACGATCGACTGGATGCGCACGCGCGACGACAGGATATCGAGGTAATCCTTGATTTCCTCGCCGATCTTGTTGAGTTCGTCGCCGATTTCGTCACGACCAAGGGCCGTCAGACGGGCGAGACGCAGCTCGAGAATGGCCCGTGCCTGCTCTTCCGAGAGGTTGTAGGTCATGTCTTCGTTGATGCGGTGACGCGGATCGTCGATGAGCCGGATCAGGCTTTCGACGTCATGCGCCGGCCAGCGGCGGGTCATCAGCTCTTCGCGGGCCGACTGCGGATCCGGCGCCTGGCGGATGACGCGGATGACTTCGTCGATATTGGCGACAGCGATCGCCAGACCGACCAAGACGTGGGCGCGCTCACGAGCCTTGCGCAGCAGGAACTTGGTACGTCGGCTAACGACATCCTCGCGGAACGAGACGAAGGCGCGCAGCATGTCGAGCAGCTGCATCTGTTCCGGCTTGCCACCGTTCAGCGCCACCATGTTGCAGCCGAACGAGGTCTGCAGCGGCGTGTAGCGGTAAAGCTGGTTCAGGATGACGTCGGCATTGGCGTCGCGCTTCAGCTCGACGACGACGCGGTAGCCCTGACGGTCGGATTCGTCGCGCAGGTCGGAGATGCCCTCGATGCGCTTGTCGCGCACCAGTTCGGCCATCTTCTCGATCATCGTCGACTTGTTCACCTGATACGGGATCTCGGTGATGATGATCTGCTCGCGGTCACCGCGCATCGGCTCGATCGTCGCGACACCGCGCATGATCACCGAGCCACGGCCCGTCTCGTAGGCCGAGCGGATGCCGGAGCGGCCGAGGATCTTCGCGCCGGTCGGGAAGTCCGGACCCGGAATGATCTGCATCATCTCGGGCAGTTCGATCGCCGGATCGTCGATCAGCGCGATACAGCCATTGATGACTTCGACGAGATTGTGCGGCGGAATATTGGTCGCCATGCCGACGGCGATACCGCCGGCGCCGTTGACGAGCAGGTTCGGGAATTTCGCCGGAACGACCACGGGCTCGGAGAGCGTGCCGTCGTAGTTGTCGCGGAAATCGACCGTTTCCTTGTCGAGATCGTCGAGCAGCGAATGCGCCGCCTTCTCGAGGCGGCATTCGGTGTAGCGTTCGGCCGCCGGCGGATCGCCGTCGACGGAGCCGAAGTTGCCTTGGCCGTCGATCAGCGGAAGGCGAAGAGACCAGTCCTGCGCCATACGCGCCAGCGCGTCGTAAATCGCGGTGTTGCCGTGCGGATGGTATTTACCCATCACGTCCCCGGTCACGCGGGCGCATTTGACGTATTTCTTGTTCCAGTCGATGCCGAGCTCGGACATGCCGTAGAGGATGCGCCGGTGCACGGGCTTGAGGCCGTCGCGCACGTCAGGAAGCGCGCGGCTGACGATAACGCTCATCGCGTAGTCGAGATACGACCGCTGCATTTCCTCCATAATGGAGATGGGCTCGATGCCTGGCGGGAGCTTCCCGCCGCCGGGGGGTGTTTGCTCAGTCAAAATGGATCACATCTCTTCTAGAATCACTTGAAGATTTATAGCGGAAAGGCTGTTCCTAAGCCAATTTTGCAGGAAGTTTTGAACAGGCTTTTACGGTCTAATCAGGGCAAAACGAGGCTTATACGCCCCAATCGCCACCACGCACGCCGCGCCATTTGCAAAATCGGTTTGCCCACATCACAATCACGCGAAAACCAGGCCCGGATATGGGTATACGGAGACATGATGGCAAGCGCCGACCAACTGATCAACGCCTTCACAACCCTGCTCGTGACGATCGACCCACCCGGTCTCGCGCCGATCTTTCTCGGCCTTACTGTTGGCATGAGCAGGGCCCAGCGCAAGCAGGTGGCGCTGCGCGGCACGATCATCGCTTTCATCATTCTTGCAGTGTTCGCGCTTTTCGGATCCAGCGTGCTCGGCGTGCTCGGCATCTCGATCGGCGCCTTCCGCATCGCCGGCGGCCTGCTGCTCTTCTGGATCGCCTTTGAAATGGTGTTCGAGAAGCGTCAGGATCGCAAGGAGAAAACCGGCACGGCCGCGATCACCGTCGACCACATCCAGAACATCGCCGTCTTCCCGCTGGCGATCCCACTAATCTCGGGCCCGGGCGCCATCTCCGCGACCATTCTGATCGCTGGATCGATGCAGACGGCCTTCGAGCTGGCGCAGCTGATCATCGTCATCGCCGCAAGCCTGCTGCTGCTCTTCCTTGCGCTGCTGATCGCCGATCGGCTGGACCGCTTCCTCGGCGTCACCGGCCGCGCCATCCTCACCCGCCTGCTCGGCGTCATCCTCGCTGCACTGGCAACCCAGTTTGTCGTTGACGGCATCAAGTCGGCGATGAACCTCGTTCCCTCGCCCGTCTGAGCTTTCAGTTAAAACGCAAACGGCGCACCCCGAGGCGCGCCGTCTGAAACCTTTCGGTCTTTCGTCCGATCAAAACGGAATATCGTCGTCGAGATCGCGCGAAAAATTGCCGCCGCCGCCGGAAGAAGAACCACCACCGGAGCCACCACGGCCCGAAGACTGCGACGGCGAACCGTAGTCGTCGCCATAACCGCCGCCACCGCCGAAATCACCGCCGCCGGCATTGCCGCCACGGCCACCGCCGTAACCGCCGCCAGAACGATCGCCGCCGCCTTCGCCGCGTCCATCAAGCATCGTCAGCGTCGAACCGAAGCCCTGCAGCACGACTTCCGTGGAATAGCGGTCCTGTCCCTGCTGGTCCTGCCACTTACGGGTCTGCAGCGCGCCTTCGATATAGAGCTTGGCGCCCTTCTTGACGTACTGTTCGACAACCTTGCACAGGCCTTCGTTGAAGACGACGACGGTGTGCCACTCGGTCTTTTCACGGCGCTCACCGGAATTGCGGTCGCGCCAGGTCTCCGAAGTCGCGATGCGGAGGTTGGCGATCGGCCGGCCGTCCTGCGTCCGACGGATTTCGGGGTCTGCACCCACGTTTCCGATCAGAATTACCTTGTTCACGCTGCCAGCCATACTTTTCACCTTCTTGTCGTGTTGCCGATATTGCGAAAGTCGCAACATGCGCAACGAAATTGACAACACCTTACCCTATCGGCCTTCGCCGGTGTGCGGTTGAGCTTCGTTAATCCACAACGAAATTTGTTCTTTATTTGTTCTATTTTATCATTATCATCATGTCAACGGAATCGAAAAGCGTGAACCACAGGGATATTCAGCCTCGACTCGCCAGCCGGCATCACTACATAAAGGCTCTTCTTATCCCCCCGAGACATTGAAGCAGAAGACGATGAGCGAACTGAAGACGATTTCAATCCGTGGCGCGCGCGAGCACAATCTGAAGGGCATCGACCTCGATCTGCCGCGCAACAAGCTGATCGTCATGACCGGCCTGTCGGGATCGGGCAAATCCTCGCTCGCCTTCGACACCATCTATGCCGAGGGCCAGCGCCGCTATGTCGAGAGCCTGTCAGCCTATGCCCGGCAGTTCCTCGAAATGATGCAGAAGCCTGACGTCGACCAAATCGACGGCCTCTCGCCGGCAATCTCGATCGAGCAGAAGACGACCTCGCGCAACCCGCGCTCGACTGTTGGTACCGTTACCGAAATCTACGACTACATGCGCCTGCTCTTCGCACGCGTCGGCGTTCCCTATTCGCCGGCCACCGGCCTGCCGATCGAGAGCCAGACCGTCAGCCAGATGGTCGACCGCATCCTCGCCTTCGAGGAAGGCACGCGCCTCTTCATCCTCGCGCCGCTCGTGCGCGGCCGCAAGGGCGAGTACAAGAAGGAACTCGCGGAGCTCATGAAGAAGGGCTTCCAGCGCGTCAAGATCGACGGCCAGTTCTACGAGATTGCCGACGCCCCGGCGCTCGACAAGAAATACAAGCACGACATCGATATCGTCGTCGACCGTGTGGTCGTGCGCGCCGATGTCTCGGCGCGTCTGGCCGACAGCTTGGAGACCTCGCTGAAGCTCGCCGACGGCCTCGCCATCGCCGAATTCGCCGACAAGCCATTGCCGGTGGAGGAAACCGCTGCCGGCGGCTCCGCCAACAAGTCGCTCAACGAAACGCACGAGCGCGTTCTCTTCTCGGAGAAATTCGCCTGCCCGGTCTCCGGCTTCACGATTTCGGAGATCGAGCCGCGCCTCTTCTCCTTCAACAATCCGGCCGGCGCCTGCCCGACCTGCGACGGCCTCGGCGCCCAGCAGAAGATCGACGCCAACCTGATCGTGCCGGAGCCCGAGCGCACGCTGCGCGACGGCGCCATCGCCCCATGGGCCAAGTCGTCCTCGCCCTACTACAACCAGACGCTGGAAGCGCTCGGCAAGCACTTCGGCTTCAAGCTCGGCGCCCGCTGGAACGACCTCTCCGCCAAGGCGCATGACGTCATCCTCAACGGCACCGAGGAGAAGATCGAGTTCCACTACGTCGACGGCGGCCGCTCCTACACGACGCACAAGAATTTCGAAGGCATCATCACCAACCTCGAACGCCGCTGGAAGGAAACCGACAGCGCCTGGGCGCGCGAGGAGATCGAGCGCTACATGTCGGCAGCACCCTGCCCGTCTTGCAACGGCTTCCGCCTGAAGCCGGAAGCGCTGGCCGTGAAGGTCAACAAGCTGCACATCGGCCAGGTCACCGACATGTCGATCCGCATCGCCCGCGACTGGTTCGAGACGCTGCCGGATAGTTTTAACGCCAAGCAGAACGAGATCGCCGTCCGCATCCTGAAGGAGATCAGGGACCGCTTGCGCTTCCTGAACGACGTCGGCCTCGAATATCTGAGCCTATCGCGCAACTCCGGCACGCTCTCGGGCGGCGAAAGCCAGCGCATCCGTCTCGCCTCGCAGATCGGCTCCGGCCTGACGGGCGTTCTCTACGTACTCGACGAGCCATCGATCGGCCTGCACCAGCGCGACAACGCCCGCCTGCTGGAAACGCTGAAGCACCTGCGCGACATCGGCAACACCGTCATCGTCGTCGAGCATGACGAGGACGCCATTCTGCAGGCTGACGACGTCGTCGATATCGGCCCCGCCGCCGGCATTCATGGCGGCCAAGTGATCGCCCACGGCACGCCGCAGGATATCATGGCCAACCCGAAGTCACTGACCGGTAAATACCTGTCGGGCGAACTTGGCGTCACCGTTCCCGAAGAGCGCCGCAAGGTGAAGAAAGGCAAGGAAATCAAGGTCGTCGGCGCCCGCGGCAATAACCTGAAGAACGTCACCGCATCGATCCCGCTCGGCGTATTCACCGCGGTGACCGGCGTGTCCGGTGGCGGCAAGTCCACTTTCCTGATCGAGACGCTCTACAAGTCCGCCGCCCGCCGCGTCATGGGTGCGCGCGAAATTCCGGCGGATCACGACCGTATCGACGGCTTCGAGCATATCGACAAGGTCATCGACATCGACCAGTCGCCGATCGGCCGCACCCCGCGCTCCAATCCGGCGACCTATACCGGCGCCTTCACGCCGATCCGCGACTGGTTCGCCGGCCTGCCGGAAGCAAAGGCACGCGGCTACCAGCCCGGCCGCTTCTCCTTCAACGTCAAGGGCGGCCGCTGCGAGGCCTGCCAGGGCGACGGCGTCATCAAGATCGAGATGCACTTCCTGCCTGATGTCTACGTCACCTGCGACGTATGCCACGGCAAGCGCTACAACCGCGAAACGCTCGACGTCACCTTCAAGCAAAAGTCGATCGCCGATGTGCTCGACATGACCGTCGAGGAAGGCGTCGAGTTCTTCGCAGCCGTCCCCGCCGTGCGCGACAAGCTGCAGGCCCTATTCGATGTCGGCCTCGGCTACATCAAGGTCGGCCAGCAGGCGAATACGCTGTCGGGCGGTGAAGCCCAGCGCGTCAAGCTCGCCAAGGAACTCTCGAAGCGCTCGACCGGCCGCACGCTCTACATTCTCGACGAACCGACGACCGGCTTGCACTTCCACGACGTGGCCAAGCTGCTCGAAATGCTGCACGAACTGGTCAACCAGGGCAACTCGGTCGTCGTCATCGAGCACAACCTGGAAGTCATCAAGACCGCCGACTGGGTCCTCGACTTCGGCCCCGAAGGCGGTGACGGCGGCGGCGAGATCGTGGCGTCTGGCACGCCGGAAGCGATCGTCAAGGAAAAGCGGTCCTATACCGGCCAGTTCCTGAAGGAACTGCTGGAACGGCGGCCGGTGAAGAAGGTGCAGGCGGCGGAGTGAGCGATATCCTCTCCACGGTGCGTGTGCTGATCGCTGACGGCAAGTTCAGGGTCTCGGCACACGCACTGCAGGAGTTGTTGAACGACGGCCTACTGATCGAGCCGCTGGTGATGGATATAGCGGCGGCGCTCGTCGTGGAGGAGTATCCTGAGTATCACAAGGGACCCTGTGTTCTGGTCCTGCAGACGGACGAACGCGGACGCCACATACATTTGCTTTGGGGCATCCCATCCGGCGCATCCGAACCCGCGGTGTTGATAACAGCATACATTCCAGATCCAGATCGCTGGAATGACGATTTCACCAGGAGGAAGCCGCAATGCAGGCGTCGCAGCTCATTCGTGAGGGGGAGTATGCCGCGGAGGTCGTTGTGGAGCTTCACGACGACGGTGGCGAGTGGTCCCCGACGGTAAGCCCGGAGGGCATCCGCAAGCTGGATCGCGTACGTCGCGCTCTTCGTGAGCATGATTTCGAAGGTGCCGAGAAGGATGGACGCGTTTACCGGCTCGTGCCGCGCGAGGCTGACTATCCGAAGAGCGGTTTTGGCGAAAATGAACAGGATGGATTGAAGTCATGACAAAACCCGGCACCATTCGCGTCGGCATCGGCGGCTGGACGTTTGAGCCTTGGCGCAACCACTTCTTCCCGTCCACGCTGAAGCAGAAGGACGAGCTTAATTATGCCAGCCGGCAGCTGAAGGTCATCGAGGTCAACGGCACCTATTACAGCTCGCAGAAGCCCGAGACCTTCGCCAAATGGGCCGCAGATGTGCCAGAGAGTTTCATCTTCTCGCTCAAGGCCAGCCGCTTCAGCACCAACCGCAAGATCCTCTCCGAGGCCGGTGAATCGGTTGAGCGTTTTCTCCGCCAGGGCATCGTCGAACTCGGCCCGCATCTCGGCCCCATCCTCTGGCAGTTCGCGCCGACGAAGAAGTTCGAACCAGAGGATTTCGAAGGCTTCCTGAAGTTGCTGCCGGACAAGCAGGATGGTCTGCCGCTGAAGCATGTCGTCGAAGTCCGCCATGACAGCTTCAAGGTACCGGAGTTCGTGGCGCTTTTGGCGAAATATGGCGTGGCACCGGTCATCGCTGAGCATTTCGATTATCCGATGGTGGCCGATGTCACCGCCGATTTCGTCTATACGCGCCTGCAGAAGGGCTCGGACGAGATCAGGACCTGCTATCCTCCCAAGGAGCTGAAAGCCTGGGCCAAGCGCCTGGAGAGCTGGGCCGAGGGCAAGGTGCCGGATGATCTGCCGCTCATAGACAGCGACCGCAAGGTCAAGGTCGAGCCGCGCGACGTCTTTGCCTTCATGATTCACGAAGGCAAGGTCAACGCTCCCTTCGGCGCCATCGCGCTGCAGGAAGAGGTCGGCAAGTAATCACAGTGGCAAAACGTGACTGACGAGGTCCTCCGCCGTCAGCCCCTTGCCGGCCCGGTTACCCGCTTCGCCGTGCATGTAGACGCCGGCGGCAGCCGCCTCGAAGGCCGGCAGCCCCTGCGCCATCAGCGCCCCTATGATCCCGGCCAGCACATCGCCGGATCCGGCGGTGGCGAGCCAGATCGGCGCGTTGGTGTTGATGAGCGCCCGGCCATCCGGCGATGCGATCACGGTATCGGGGCCCTTATAGACGATGGCAGCATTCGCCCGCGCTGCGGCCGCCAGCGCCTTGTCGGCCTTGCCGAGTTCCGGGTCTGCGGCGATATCGGGAAACAGCCGCGAAAATTCTCCCTCATGCGGCGTAAGAACCAGCCGCGTCTCGCCTTCCGCGAACAATGCGAACAGCGCCTCGGGATCCTCGCGGAAGGATGTGATGCCGTCGGCGTCGAGAACCAGATGCCGACGGGACAGTGCCGCAACGAAACTCCGCGCCTTCTCGCCGGCCCCGAAGCCCGGCCCGAGCACGAAGCTGCGCAACCGTTCGTCCTTCAGCCAATCCAAGAGCTCGGCGTCCCCACCGATGCCGTGCAGCATCACGGCCGTCAGATGCGTCGCGTTCTCGTCCATGGCGTCGGCAGGCGAGGCGATCGTCACCAGCCCGGCGCCCGCCTTCAATCCAGACATGGCCGACATTCGCGCCGCCCCCGTCTTGCCCTTCTCGCCTGAGAAGACGACGAGGTGGCCGCGCTTGTACTTGTGCGTCTCATGCCCAGATGACGGCAGCCACTGCCGCCACTGTTGCGGCACATTCTCCGCCAGTTTGCCTGACGCCTGCCCGCGCACGATCCGCGCGGGTATGCCGATGTCGAGCACCTCGAGCGCGCCCGAAAGCTCCCGACCCGGCATCAACAGATGGCCCGGCTTGCGTGTCATGAAGGTGACCGTGCGCTCGGCGGTAAATGCCGCCCCCAGCACCATCCCAGTCCTGCCGTCGATTCCGGATGGTAGGTCGACTGCAAGCACCGGCAGGCAAGCTTCCTCAGTACGCGCGATTACCGCAATGACGGCTTCGGGCACGGCCCGCGTCAATCCAGCCCCGAACAGCGCGTCGATCACGACGTCACCGTCTGCGGGTTCATAGGCCTCGATCGGCGCACCCTCACCTGACCAACCGTTGAAAGCCCGCGCAGCGTCGCCCTTTAGCTGAGCGGGATCACCCAGGTGAAACACCGCGACCGCGACACCGCTATCTTGCAGACACCGTGCCGCCACATAACCGTCGCCGCCATTGTTGCCGGGGCCGCACAGTACGACGGCCCTCCGCGCAGACGGATAGTGCCGTAGGAACATCGCCGCCACGCCGGCGCCCGCCTGCAGCATGAGCCCGAAACTGTCGATACCCGAAGCCGCGGCCGCGACGTCGACGGCGTTCATTTCGGCGGGGGTGAGGAGAAGGTCGGCGAGCTGATTGTCCATTCGACCATTCAAGCAGAATCCGCCTAAAAAACAACCGATTGGCGCAAAATCTGGAAGATCATTATTTGTTCATTTGCACATCTTTTAATCGAGACAACAAGCCAGAAACGAAGCATCAGACATCGCGAATATTCCTCATTTCGGTCGAAATTTAAGCTTTTCGCTTGCAACCTGCGCCGTTTTTGACAAAAAAATCGTTGAAATTGCTGAAAATCGCTCGACTTTCGGTCTCCGGCTGCCATTTCCACGAAGATTCCGCTTTCCAACTGGCACGATAACTGCATTCTATCGGGGGGTGGGTATGAGCCTGCTATAACGGGAGAAGCGGAGAGTCATTTTCTCATGAAAAAGATCGAAGCGATCATTAAGCCCTTCAAGCTGGACGAAGTGAAGGAAGCCCTTCAGGAAGTTGGCCTGCAGGGGATCACAGTCACGGAAGCAAAGGGCTTCGGTCGCCAAAAAGGCCACACGGAATTGTACCGTGGCGCGGAGTATGTCGTCGATTTCCTGCCGAAGGTGAAGGTCGAAGTCGTCCTCGCCGACGAGAATGCGGAAGCCGTCATCGACGCCATCCGCAAGGCCGCGCAGACGGGCCGTATCGGCGACGGCAAGATTTTTGTATCCAATATCGAAGAAGTCATTCGTATCCGTACCGGCGAAACCGGTGTCGATGCGATCTGACCTGTTTGGTCCAGGCGAGGCAATCGTCTCGTCTTCTCAAATGAAGGAACCATTTTATGGCGACCGCAAGCGAAATCCTCAAGCAAATCAAGGATAACGACGTCAAGTTTGTTGACCTGCGCTTTACCGATCCCAAGGGCAAGCTGCAGCACGTCACGATGGACGTGGTTTGCGTCGATGAAGACATGTTCGCCGATGGCGTCATGTTCGACGGCTCCTCGATCGGCGGCTGGAAGGCGATCAACGAATCCGACATGGTGCTGATGCCCGACACGGAAACGGTCCACATGGACCCGTTCTTCGCGCAGTCCACCATGGTCATCCTCTGCGACATTCTCGATCCGGTCTCTGGCGAAGCCTATAACCGCGATCCACGCGGCACCGCCAAGAAGGCCGAAGCCTATCTGAAGGCATCCGGCATCGGCGACACCGTCTTCGTCGGCCCCGAAGCCGAATTCTTCATCTTCGACGACGTTCGCTACAAGGCTGACCCGTACAACACCGGTTTCAAGCTCGATTCGACCGAACTGCCGTCCAACGACGACACCGAATACGAGACCGGCAACCTCGGCCACCGTCCGCGCGTCAAGGGCGGTTACTTCCCGGTTCCGCCGATCGACAGCTGCCAGGACATGCGCTCCGAAATGCTGACGGTTCTCTCGGAAATGGGCGTCGTCGTCGAAAAGCATCACCACGAAGTGGCCGCTGCCCAGCACGAGCTCGGCATCAAATTCGACACGCTCGTCCGCAACGCCGACAAGATGCAGATCTACAAGTACGTCGTGCACCAGGTCGCCAATGCCTATGGCAAGACGGCAACCTTCATGCCGAAGCCGATCTTCGGCGACAACGGCTCGGGCATGCACGTCCACATGTCGATCTGGAAGAGCGGCAAGCCGAGCTTCGCGGGTGATGAATATGCGGGCCTCTCCGAGAGCTGCCTCTACTTCATCGGCGGCATCATCAAGCATGCCAAGGCGCTGAACGCCTTCACCAACCCGTCGACGAACTCCTACAAGCGTCTCGTCCCGGGCTATGAAGCACCGGTTCTGCTCGCCTACTCGGCGCGCAACCGCTCGGCCTCGTGCCGCATTCCGTTCGGCAGCAACCCGAAGGCAAAGCGCGTCGAAGTCCGCTTCCCGGATCCGATGGCGAACCCCTACCTCGCCTTCGCCGCCATGCTGATGGCCGGCCTCGACGGCATCAAGAACAAGATCCATCCCGGCAAGGCCATGGACAAGGATCTCTACGACCTGCCGCCGAAGGAGCTGAAGAAGATCCCGACGGTCTGCGGTTCGCTGCGCGAAGCGCTGGAAAGCCTGGACAAGGACCGCAAGTTCCTGACCGCCGGCGGCGTCTTCGACGACGACCAGATCGACTCGTTCATCGAGCTGAAGATGATTGAGGTCATGCGCTACGACATGACCCCGCATCCGGTCGAATACGACATGTACTACTCGGCGTAAGCCTCAGAAAGCCCCGGTTCGCCGGGGCTTTCGTCTATTCGATGTCACGGAAGCCTCGCGCGGATGTGACACTCATGTGACGAGTTCTCGCACAAATCTTGATTTGAGTGAGATCAATCACCAAATCAGGTGATGAAAGGAAGTCGTACCATGAAAGAAAGACTAGCTAAGTTCAGTATCGGCGAAGTGGTTCGGCACAAGGTATTTCCGTTTCGCGGCGTCATCTTCGATGTCGATCCGGAATTCGCGAATACGGAAGAATGGTGGAATTCTATTCCCGCCGACGTGCGCCCCAGCAAGGACCAGCCCTTCTATCACTTGCTCGCCGAAAACGAAGAAAACGAATACGTCGCCTACGTATCCGAACAGAACCTGATGAATGACGAAAGCGGCGAACCGCTTCGCAACGAACAGGTCTACCAGATTTTCGATATGGCGCCGACGGGACAGTTCAAACCCAAGATGAGCTTCACCCACTAAGCCGCTGCATATCCATTTCAAACCCCGCCCTCCCAGCGGGGTTTTTCTTTGGCCGGAACCCGGACCGCAGGCAACAAAAAACCCGGCTCGAAGCCGGGTTTCTCGACAATCCATGAGGATCGAAATTACTGGGCCTTGGCGGCCTTCTGGGCGTCTTCAAGCTTCTTGCGCGCTTCATCGGCCTTCTTCTGCATGCTGTCCTGCAGGCTCTTCTGGCTTTCAGCGAGCTTGGAAGCGGAAACCGCTTCGCCGTCGAATGCGCCGGTGAAGCCTTCAAGCGAAATCTTGATCGGGTTCGGCGCACGGCGGAAGTTGATCGAGGTCAGAACCAGATCGGTGCCCTTCTTCAGGCTGGCGACCATGGCGTCCGTCAGCGGGATCTGCGCAACGCAGCGATCCGGCATGCACATCAGATAGTCGATCTTCTGCGGCTTGCCGCCGTCGATCTGCATGCCGATGCCCGGAGGGATCAGACGTGCCGGAGGAACGGAAACCTGCAGGCTCTTGTTGTTGACCTTGCCGGAAACGGTGATGAGGCCAACGCCCGTAACGAGCTGACCGCCGGTGGCCAGAACAACGTTCTGCACGACGCAGACGTCGTTGTCTTCCTGCTTGTTGCAGGTCTTGTACCAACCAAGGCGCGGTGCGCCAGCAGCCTGTGCGCCAGCGTCGGCAGACGCGTCCTGCGCATAAGAAGACACCGGAGCCACTGCGGCGCCAAGCATCACTGCCATTACGGACAGGGCTGCCCGTGTTTTCTTTTCAGACTTGAACATCATAACGAATTCCGTCTCCTGATATCCCGTTGGGACAGCCCATTTGCCGTCCTCACCAACAGGGTTGTTCGCATCTGACCTCTTAAAACAATGAGGCAAATGCATGACCCCCCGACTTCGGGGTCCCTGTTACATCGCGTTGCTGGAGATTTCCAGTGTTTCTTTGGCCTTTTGGGTGTCGCTGGAAAGAATTTGCCGTGGATGGTGAATTGGGCCGGCCGCATGATAGTCTTCGCGCGAATCGCGCCGTTTTCCGGAAAGGATTTCGACTATGCTCCGGATCGTTCTCCCCGTCGTCTTCACCCTGGTTTGCGGGGCAGCCGCTGCCGAGCCCGTGCATGGGATTGCAATGCACGGCGCCCCTGCTCTGCCTCAAGATTTCAAGCACCTGCCCTACGTCAATCCCGACGTGAAGAAGGGCGGCAAGATCTCCTATGGCGTCGTCGGCACCTACGACAACCTGAACCCCTTCATCCTGAAGAGCATGCGCACCACGGCGCGCGGCATGTGGGACCCCGAATACGGCAATCTGGTCTATGAAACGCTGATGCTGCGCTCGCGCGACGAGCCCTTCACGCTCTATGGCCTCCTGGCGCAATCCGTCGAATGGGACGACGACAGGACCTATATCCAGTTCAACCTGAACCCGGCCGCCAAATGGTCGGACGGCCAGCCGGTCACGTCCGATGACGTCATCTTCTCCTTCAACATCCTGAAGGAGAAAGGCCGCGTGCCCTTCAGCACGCGCCTCAATGCCGTCGAGAAAATGGAGAAGGTCGGCGATCACAGCGTCCGCTTCACCTTCAACGACAAGGCCGACCGCGAATTCCCGCTGATTCTCGCCGGCTCGACGCCTATCCTCCCCAAACATGCGATCGACGCGGAGAATTTCGACCGCTCGACGCTGAAGCCGCTGATTGGCTCCGGTCCCTACAAGATCAAGTCGCTGAAACCGGGCGAAAGCATCACCTTCGAGCGCGACCCGAATTACTGGGGCAAGGATCTCCCGGCCAAAGTCGGCCTCGACAATTACGATCAGATCACCGTGCAGTATTTCCTGCAGGACACGACATTGTTCGAATCGTTCAAGAAGGGCGATGTCGATATCTATCCGGATGGCAGCCCCGGCCATTGGGCGAGCGCCTATAATTTCCCCGCGGTCACATCGGGCAATGTCGTCAAGGACACCTTTCAGCCCAAGCTGCCGTCAGGCATGTTCGGCTTCGTCTTTAATACCCGCCGGCCGCTCTTCGATAATGTGAAGCTGCGCGAGGGCCTGTCGCTGATCTTCGATTTCGAATGGGCGAACAAGAACCTGTTCTCCAGCGCCTATATCCGGACGCAGAGCTACTGGCAGAACTCCGACCTCTCCAGCTTTGGCGTGCCGGCCGACGAGCGCGAACTGAAGCTGCTCGGCCCGATCAAGGATCGCATCGATCCCGCCATCCTCGATGGTACCTACAAGCTTCCCGTGACCGACGGTTCCGGCCGCGATCGCAACGTGCTGAAGCAGGCCGTCGAGCTCCTGAAACAGGCCGGCTATACGATCAAGAACGGCAAGATGAGCGACGCCAGCGGCCGCCCGCTCGCCTTCGAGATCATGACGCAGAACACTGACCAGGAAAAACTCGCGGTCTCCTACCAGCGCTCACTGCAACTGCTCGGCATCAACGCCTCGATCCGCACGGTGGATGATTCGCAGTACCAGAGCCGCACCAACACCTTCGACTACGACGTGATCGTCAAATCCTTCACCTCGTCGCTCTCACCGGGCATCGAGCAGGTCGGCCGCTGGTCGTCGGCCTCGCGGGATCGCGATGGCACCGACAATTTCGCAGGCGTTGCCGATCCCGATATCGATACGCTGATCCAGCATATCCTCAATGCGCGTTCGGCCGAGGATTTCACCGCCGCGGTCCGCTCGCACGACCGGCTGCTGCTGTCAGGTCACTACGTGCTGCCGCTCTACCATGTCGACAACCAGTGGGTCGCCCGCAGCAAGCGTATCGGCCACCCCAACCAGGTGCCGCTCTACGGCTACCAGCTGCCGGCCTGGTGGGATCAGAGCGTCCAATAACAGGTGGTTCTCTTTTCCTGCCTGGTTGAACTGGCCACTCGCAGCGACTAGATGGCTTCAAACGCCCGTTTGGGGCCAAGCAAACCCGGGAAAGGAAAGCCCATGGAACGCATAGTCATCGACGTCGTCTCGGATGTCGTCTGCCCCTGGTGCTATCTCGGCAAGGCGCGGCTGGAGCTGGCGATCGCCGAAGTCCAGGACGAAGTCGGCGTCGACGTCAACTGGCGCCCCTATCGCCTCAACCCGGATTACCCGGCCGAAGGCGTCGACCAGAAGGCTGCGCTTGAAAAGAAGCTCGGCGGTGCCGAGCGTGTTGCCGAAGGTCACAAGATGCTGACCGAACTCGGCCGCGAAGTCGGCATCAACTTCAACTTCGAGGCCATCAAGATCGGCCCGAACACGCTCGACGCCCACCGCGTCATTCACTGGGCGATGATCGAGGATCGCGACAAGGCTGACCGCGTGGTTGATGGCCTGTTCAAGGCGAACTTCGAGCAAGGCCTGAATGTCGGCGATCACGCCGTGCTGCTCGATATCGCCGAGAAATCCGGCCTCGACCGCGCCGTGACCGCCTCCCTGCTCTCATCGGATGCCGACAAGGGTCTCGTCGTCGAGGAAATCGAATCGGCACAGAAGATGGGCGTCAACGGCGTCCCCTTCTTCATCTTCGACCAGCAATACGCCGTCAGCGGCGCCCAGACGCCTGATGTCATCGCCGGCGCGCTACGTGATATCGCCAAGGCCAAGGCCGAAGCCCGCGCCGGGATGAACTGATCGACCGGTTTTTCGATATTGTTGCATGCAAATCGGGACGGAAAGCTGAGGCCTTCCGTCCCGATTTGCTTTAGCCCTTCGCCAGCTCCGCCAGCTGCGTCATGATCACAGCCGCTCCCTGCAGCCGCTTCTCCGGCGTCGGCAGGTCGCGGGTCAGGAACACGCTGTGGTCGGGGCGGATCTTCGCCATCGAGCCCTGCTTGGCGATATAGCCGACCAGATTGCCGGGGTTCGGGAATTCCTTGTTGCGGAATTGGATGACCACGCCCTTCGGCCCGGCATCCACCTTCTCGACATTGGCGATGCGGCAGAGCGACTTGACGTAGACGATCTTCAGGAGATGCTGCACCTCGATCGGCATCGGCCCGAAGCGGTCGATCATCTCGGCGCCGAAGGCATCGATCTCCTTGAGCTCGGTGATCTCGCCGAGGCGCCGATAGAGCGCCATGCGCAGATGCAGATCCGGAACGTAGCCATCGGGGATCATCACCGACGTGCCCACCGAAATCTGCGGTGACCAGCCGGTATCCTGAATCTCGTCGACACCCTTCACCTCGGCCACCGCCTCTTCCAGCATCTGCTGGTAGAGCTCGAATCCGACTTCCTTGATATGACCGGACTGCTCCTCGCCGAGCAGGTTGCCGGCGCCGCGAATATCAAGGTCGTGGCTTGCAAGCTGGAAGCCGGCGCCGAGCGTATCGAGCGATTGCAGCACCTTCAGCCGGCGCTCGGCCGTCGCGGTCAGCACCTTGTTGACGGGCAGCGTAAACAGCGCGAAGGCGCGCACCTTGGAGCGACCGACGCGGCCGCGCAGCTGGTAGAGCTGCGCCAGGCCGAACATGTCGGCGCGGTGCACGATCAGCGTATTGGCCGTCGGCACGTCGAGGCCGGATTCGACGATCGTCGTCGATAGCAGCACATCGTAACGCCCCTCGTAGAAGGCGTTCATGATGTCCTCGAGCTCACCCGGAGGCATCTGGCCGTGGGCGATGGCGACCTTCAGTTCCGGCAAATCGGACTGCAGGAAGGCGTGAACCTCTTCGAGATCAGCCAGACGCGGGCAGACATAGAAGCTTTGGCCGCCGCGATAATGCTCGCGCATCAGCGTCTCGCGGATCACGAGCGAATCGAATGGCGAGATGAAGGTGCGCACCGCCATGCGGTCGACCGGCGGCGTGGTGATCAGCGAGAGCTCGCGCACACCGGTCATCGCCAGCTGCAGCGTCCGCGGGATCGGCGTCGCCGACAGCGTCAGCACGTGAACGTCGCTCTTCAGCTCCTTCAGCCGCTCCTTGTGCTTGACGCCGAAATGCTGCTCTTCGTCGATGATCAGCAGGCCGAGATTGGCGAACTGGATGCCGGAGCCGAGCAGCGCATGCGTGCCGACGACGATATCGGTCTTGCCGTCCGCGATCTCCTTCTTCGTCAGCGCCAGCTCCTTGGAGCCGACGAGGCGCGAGGCCTGCTGCACGCGCACCGGCAATCCGCGGAAACGCTCGGAGAAGGTCTTGAAGTGCTGGCGCGACAATAGCGTCGTCGGAACCACGACCGCGACCTGAATGCCGTTCATCGCCGCCACGAAGGCCGCGCGCAGCGCAACCTCGGTCTTGCCGAAGCCGACGTCGCCGCAGACCAGGCGATCCATCGGCCGCCCGGCGCCGAGATCGGAGCGCACCGCCTCGATGGCGTTGTCCTGATCTTCGGTTTCATCATAGGGGAAGCGCGCGGCGAACTCGTCGTAGAGCCCCTCCGGCGTCGTCAGCACCGGCGCATGCCGCGTCAACCGCTCGGCGGCGATGCGGATCAGGCCATCGGCCATATCCAGCAGGCGCTTCTTGAGCTTGGCCTTGCGCATCTGCCATGCGCCACCGCCGAGCTTGTCGAGCTGAGCCTCCGTCCCCTCGCCGCCATAGCGTGACAGGAGATCGATGTTTTCGACGGGAAGGAACAGCTTCGCCTCGTCGGCATATTGCAGCTCCAGGCAAGCATGCTGCGCGCCCGCCGCCTGAATGGTCCTGAGCCCGATGAACCGGCCGATGCCGTGCTCGGCGTGAACCACGACGGAACCCTCGTCGAGACCCGCAACCTCGGAGATGAAGTCGGCGGCGCGCTTGCGGCGCTTCGAGCGGCGCACCATGCGGTCGCCGAGAATATCCTGCTCGCCGATGACGACGAGATTGCCCACCTCGAAGCCCGTCTCCAGACTGTAGACGCCGGCCGCAGCCTCGCCCTGCTCGAGCTTGTCGATTTCCTTCAGCGCCGCGATCGGCTTGACCCGCGCCAGCCCGTGCTCAGCGAGAACTTGCAGCAAGCGCTCCAGCGACCCTTCCGTCCAGGCGGTGATCAGCACCTTGGAGCCGCTGGCCCGCTTGTCGGCGATGTGCTTGACGACGACGTCGAACACGTTGACGCGCTCGGCGTTGCCGCCACCTTCAGCGCTCGGCCGCGCCCAGCGTTCGCCCTGCCGGGCATCGAGATTGACGACGCGGCGCGCCTCGCCTTCGTGCTCGTTGAACGGCGTGATCCGCATCGCATCGAAGGCGTCGAGCGTCGCCGCAAACGTCTTGCCGTCGAGATAGAGCTGGCCGGGCACCACGGGCTTGTAGGGCGTGCCCTGCGACATACCCTTCACCGGCTTGCCCGAATTCAGGCGCGCATCGTAATAGTCGAAGACCAGCTTCGAGCGCTCCTCGGCCGCCTCGCGCACCGTATGGTCGGTGACCAGGCGGAAGCCCTTGAGATAGTCGAACACCGTCTCCAGCCGGTCGTAGAACAGCGGCAGCCAGTGCTCCATGCCCGGATAGCGCCGCCCTTCCGAGATCGCCAGATAGAGCGCGTCGTCGCGGGTCGCGGCCCCGAAGGTCGAGAGATAGTTCTTGCGAAAGCGGCTGATCGTATCAGGCGTCAGCGTCACTTCGCTCATCGGGTTGAGGTCGAGCGAGCGCACCTGCCCCGTCGTGCGCTGGCTGGCCGGATCGAAGCTGCGGATGCTTTCCAGCGTATCGCCGAAGAAATCGAGCCGCACCGGCTCCTCCGAGCCCGGTACGAAAACGTCGAGAATGCCGCCGCGCACCGCGTATTCGCCGACTTCGCGCACCGTGGCGACGCGGTCGAAGCCATTGCGCTCCAGCCGTCCGGCGATATCGTCCATCCGCACCTGGTTGCCCGGCCGCGCCGAGAAGGTCAGGCTCTCGATCACATCCTGCGGCGCCACCTTCTGCAGCATGGCGTTGACGGTCACCAGCACGATCGCCGCATGCGGCTTCTTGCGGTGCGCGATCAGCCCACCGAGTGCGGCGAGCCTACGCGCGGAGGTGTCTGCGCTCGGTGACACGCGGTCGTAGGGCAGACAGTCCCAGGCAGGCAGCGTCAGAACGGGGATATCGGGCGCGACGAAACCGAGCATCTGCTCCAGATCGGCCATGCGCTGCCCATCCGAGAGCACATAAGCGACGGGTGCGCCGGCGCGGGCAAGCTCGGCCAGCAGCATCGGCTCCAGTCCGGCAGGCACATTGCCTATCGTCAGCGGCACGTTCAGCGCCGTCAGCTTCTTCGCATCAAAACCGGGGATCATCATCCATTCCTGGGCAGGCTGTCGGCGGGGTATTCGAAATCGGGCTTGTAGGCGCACAGGCGCGTAAACATCGGTGTCTGGAAACGCTCAGGGATCGGCCAGGTTCCCATGATCCAGCGCACCAGATCATTATCCTCTTCCGCCATGATCGTCTCGAACTCGTCGAGTTCCGCATCCGAGAGCCCCGCGATCTCGCGCTCGGCAAACTGGCCGAACACCAGATCCATCTCGCGGATGCCGCGATGCCAGCAGCGGAACAGTATCCGGCGGCGGCGGGGATCGAGATCGGCGCTCGAGAGTGTGACACCTGTCATGGCATAGCTTCCTGTTGATGCGCCTCTATAGACCCTCGAAAGCGGCTTGTCAGCCTTGCCAAGCACGCATTGTTCGTCGCATTTTGCCGGCATGCGCCCCGCCATTCTCGATCCGCTGTTCTCCTCCGTCTCCGGCCTGCCCGGCGTCGGCCCGAAGATCGCCGAACTGCTCGCCAAGCTCTTCGGCCGCGAGACGCCGGAGGATTGCCGTGTCGTCGATCTTCTCTTCCATGCGCCGCACTCGCTGATCGACCGGCGCAACCAGCCGGGCATCGCGCGCGCGCCGCAGGGCGCCATCGTGACCATCACCGGCCGCGTCGACCGCCACCAGCCGCCGCCGAACAAGAAGAGCAACGTTCCCTACCGCGTCTTCCTGCACGACGAGACCGGCGAACTGACCCTCGTCTTCTTCCGCGGCCAGTCGACATGGCTGGAAAAACAGCTTCCTCTCGACGAAGAGGTCACCGTCAGCGGCAAGATCGACTGGTTCAATGGCCGCGCCTCGATGGTCCACCCTGACTACATCGTCAAAGCCAGCGAAGCGGAGAACCTGCCGCTGGTCGAACCGATCTACCCGCTGACGGCGGGGCTTTCGCCGAAGACGCTGCGCAAGATCATCGAAGCCGCCCTGCCGAAGACGCCTGAGTTCCCCGAATGGATCGATGCGGCGCTGGCCCAAAAGCAGGGCCTGCCCTCGACCGCGGATGCCTTCCACGGCCTGCACGAGCCGCGCGACCCCGCCGATATCGATCCGCAGGCGCCGGCCCGCCGCCGCCTTGCTTATGACGAATTCCTGGCCGGCCAGCTGTCACTGGCGCTGGTGCGCCAGCGATTGCGCAAGGTCGCCGGCCAACCGGTGCATGCGACGGGCCATCTCAGCCGCCAGATCCTCGAAGCCCTGCCGTTTTCGCCCACGGCTAGCCAGACCGAGGCGATCGCGCAAATCCTGAAGGACATGGCCGGCGACGACCGCATGCTGCGCCTGCTGCAGGGCGACGTCGGCTCCGGCAAGACGCTGGTGGCGCTGATGGCGATGGCCGCCGTCATCGAAAGCGGCGGACAGGCCGTGCTCATGGCACCGACCGAAATCCTCGCCCGCCAGCATCACGCGACCATCGCCAAATACACGGCCGCCGCAGGTATCCGCATCGAGGTGCTGACCGGCCGCACCAAGGGCAAGGAACGCGACGAGATTCTCGAGCGCATAGCTTCCGGCGAGGCCCAGATCGTCATCGGCACCCACGCGCTGTTCCAGGATACCGTCAACTACAAGAACCTGATGCTGGCTGTTGTCGACGAGCAGCACCGCTTCGGTGTCCACCAGCGCCTGCGCCTGACCGCCAAGGGCATCACGCCGCATATGCTGGTCATGACCGCGACGCCGATCCCGCGCACGCTGGTGCTCGCCGCTTTCGGCGATATGGACGTCTCCAAGCTCACCGAGAAGCCCGCCGGCCGCAAGCCGATCCAGACGATCACCATCCCCACCGAGCGCATCGGCGACATCGTCGGACGCCTGAAGGCGGCACTCGCCGATGGCAAGAAGGCCTACTGGATCTGCCCGCTGGTCGAGGAATCCGAAGAGAGCGACCTGATGTCGGTCGAGGAGCGACACGCCACGCTCGTCTCTGCCCTCGGCCCAGGCATCGGCCTGATCCACGGCCGCATGAGCGGCGCGGAGAAGGACGCGGTGATGATGGCGTTCAAATCCGGCGAGATTCGCCTCCTCGTCGCGACCACGGTCGTGGAAGTCGGCGTCGACGTGCCGGATGCGACGATCATGGTCATCGAGCACGCCGAGCGTTTCGGTCTGGCACAGCTCCACCAGCTGCGAGGCCGCGTCGGGCGTGGTGACGAGGCCTCCACCTGCATCCTGCTCTATCGCGGACCGCTCGGCGAAACCGGCCATGCGCGTCTGTCGATCATGCGCGATACGGAAGACGGTTTCAGGATTGCCGAAGAGGATTTGAAGCTGCGTGGCGAAGGCGAGCTTCTGGGAACGCGGCAGTCGGGAACCCCGGGTTTCAGGATTGCCAGCCTAGAGGCGCATGCCGATTTGCTGGAGATCGCCCGCAAGGATGCGGCCTATCTGATCGAGCGTGATCCGGACCTGACGTCCGAAAGGGGCAACGCCGTGCGTACCCTGCTCTATCTCTTCCGCCGCGACGAAGCGATCCGCTTCCTGCACGCCGGTTAGTTCATCGAATATTGAAACGCCGCGCGACCAATTGGCCGCGCGGCGTCTGAAATCAGATCTGGGCGCCGCGTGCCTTGGTCGTGGCGTCGAAGGCCTTTTGGACGTAGGTGTCGCGGTCGTAGACGTCGTTGAAATACTGCACGACGCCGTTCTTGTCCGGCCAGGCCGTGAAGTAGGCGATGTAGACGGGGAACTTCTGCGGCACCTGCACCGCATGGTTCTTGCCGGTCGCGATTTCCTGACCGATCTTGTCGACCGTGGTGTTCAAGACGGCGGCCGCCATCGCGCGCGGATCGGCGAGACGCACGCAGCCGTGGCTGAGCGCACGCATGTCACGCTTGAAGAAGCTCTTCGAAGGCGTGTCGTGCATGTAGATCGCATGCGCGTTCGGGAACAGGATCTTCAGTTCGCCAAGTGCATTGTCACCGCTTGGTGGCTGGCGCACGGAGACGTTCGCGGTCGAACCGTACCAGTCGACGCTGGACGACGGCACGGCGCGGCCGCCGACGGCGACTTCATAGCCCATGCGATCGAGATAGTTCGGGTCGGAGCGCAGCTTCGGCAGCATCTCGTTGATGATGATCGACTGCGGCACGCCCCAGAACGGGTTGAATTCGACCGTCTGGATCTGATCCTGGAAGAAGAACGTCTGGTGCGACGGCTGGCCGATCACCACGCGCATCGACAACTGTTCCTTGTTGTCGTTGTTGTAGTAGACCATGAAGGCCGGCTGGTTGATGAAAACATAGCGCGGGCCGAGATCGGCCGGCAGCCAGCGGGCCTGTTCCATCGCCACAACAACCTTCTCGATCTTCGAGCTGTTGCTGTCGCCGCCGGTCATCGTGCGAACGGTCGCCTGGCCGACGATGCCGTCTGGCTTCAGGCCATGTTCCTTCTGGAAGGCTTCGACCAGCGTCACGATCTCGGGCGAGTAGTCGATACCGCCGGTGTAAGCAGCCAGCGTCGCCGCGTTCTCGCTCTTCAGCGCGGCCGAGCCGTGCTTGTCGATCGCCTTGACGATGTTGGGGATTTCCGAAGAGGTTTCGCCGGGATGCAGAACGCCGCTGAGTTCGATCTTGATCGGCTGCTCGCCATTGCCTTCGCCCTTCAGCTTGGCAAGCTCGGCCTGCAGTGCTGCGAACTGCGGACCATTCGGCGTGCGGCTCGAGAGATAGGCGCCGACATCGGGGCTCATCCGCGCCAGCTTCAGCACCGGATCGAGATTGACCGTCTTGCGGGCGAAATCGTGATAGCCGGAAAGCTTGTTCGGGTCGACGCGGCCACGGATCGTGTCCTGCACGTAGGCCAGAACCTTGGCCGACAGCGCCAGCTCGAACTGCGTCAGCGCGCGGTCGCGCATCGCAGGATCAGGATTGGCCGGATCGACAGCGGGAACCTCGACGGCATAGTCGGCCGGGTCGAGACCGACGGAGCCGGCATTGGCGAGGAACGCCATCGCTGCCTTGGCCCGATCGTTGACCTCGGTGCCTGTCAGCCAGACCAGTTCGTTCTTGCTGTCGCCGTAATAGGTCTCGAGAGCCTTGGCGACTTCGACAGGGGCGCGAACCTTCGCATCGATCAGATAGCGACGCTGCACCGACGGCGTGGCATCGCTCGGCGTACCGACAGCGGCGACCGCGCCGGTGACGACCGGATCGGTGAACTTGCCGGTATCGACAAGCCGCATCGGATCCACCTTGTAGGTGTAATAACGCGGTGCGGACACCTTCGGCAGCGGCGCGCTGGTATTGACCTGCGGCGGCAGCACTTCGGGAGCCGGGTTGATGATGGTGCTCTGGGTGCGGGCACGATCACCTCGGATCATGTCCATCAGCGTATAGGCATGCGCGGGTGCGACACCCATAGCGGCCATGCCGCAGGAAAGTGCCAGTGCGGAAACCGCACCTTTCAAGAAGAATCTCATGCTTTTTCCAGTCCCAGTCTCATGCTGTCTTCGGTCATGGGCATCGCCCAGCTCAAACTCTTTTACTCACCCGTCGCTGTCAGGTGACATGGCAGAAACGGGACGCCACCGCCAGCCTCGAAGAACTCACTCTTCCGTAACGTAGCAAACCCGCCGCCTCCCGGCAGTTCACACAAAATTATGAAATTATTGGTTAATTTTTTACTTTATTTTCGCCTGCTCACACAGTCCCCCAAAAGACGTTGTTAGATAAAAAATAAGACGTGGCCAAAAAACCACGTATAGCGCAGCCACTAATATGACTTCACGGCTCATATTTTTTGATCGCCGCTGTTTTCTTGGGCTGGCTTGAGACCTATAAGACGGCATCTCCGCAGCCGCTCACGCGAAAGAAAGGCATGGCCATGACTTCCACCCGTATCGAAACCGATACTTTCGGCGAGATTGAAGTACAAAGCGACAAGTATTGGGGCGCGCAGGCGCAGCGCTCGCTCGGCAATTTCAAGATCGGTTGGGAGAAGCAGCCGCTGTCGATCGTGCGCGCGCTGGGCATCGTCAAGCAGGCCGCCGCCCGCGCCAACATGGCGCTCGGCAAGCTCGAACCGGCGGTCGGCAACGCCATCATCAATGCCGCCCAAGAAGTGATCGACGGCAAGCTCAACGACCACTTCCCGCTGGTCGTCTGGCAGACCGGCTCAGGCACCCAGTCGAACATGAACGCCAACGAGGTGATCTCCAACCGCGCGATCGAAATGCTTGGCGGCGTCATGGGCTCGAAGAAGCCGGTGCATCCGAACGACCACGTCAACATGAGCCAGTCGTCGAACGACACCTACCCAACGGCCATGCACATCGCCTGCGTCGAGCAGATCGTCCACCACCTGCTGCCGGGCCTGAAGCATTTGCATGCCGCACTCGACATGAAGGTCACCGAGTTCAGCCACATCATCAAGATCGGCCGCACCCATACGCAGGACGCAACGCCGCTAACGCTCGGCCAGGAGTTCTCCGGCTACTCCGCGCAGGTCGCCTCCGCCATCGCCAATATCGAGCTGACGCTGCCGGCACTCTCCAAGCTCGCCCAGGGCGGCACCGCCGTCGGCACCGGCCTCAACGCGCCCATCGGCTTTGCCGAGAAGGTCGCGGAAGAGATCTCCACTATTACCGCCCTGCCCTTCGTCACCGCGCCGAACAAGTTCGAGGCGCTGGCCTCGCATGACTCGATGGTTTTCGCCCATGGCGCGATCAACGCGGCGGCGGCTGCCCTCTTCAAGATCGCCAACGACATCCGCTTCCTCGGCTCCGGCCCACGCGCCGGCCTCGGCGAACTGTCGCTGCCGGAAAACGAGCCCGGCTCCTCGATCATGCCAGGCAAGGTCAACCCGACGCAGTCGGAAGCGCTGACGCAGGTCTGCGCCCACGTCTTCGGCAACAACGCCGCGCTCACCTTCGCCGGCAGCCAGGGTCACTTCGAGCTCAACGTCTACAATCCGATGATGGCCTATAACTTCCTGCAGTCGGTGCAGCTGCTCGGCGACGCCGCCGTCTCCTTCACCGACAATTGCGTTGTTGGTATCGAAGCCCGCGAGGACAATATCCGGAAGGGCGTCGAAAACTCTCTGATGCTGGTGACGGCGCTGAACGGCCGCCTCGGCTACGACATCTGCGCCAAGATCGCCAAGACCGCGCACAAGAACGGCACGACGCTCCGCGAGGAAGCCGTCGGCGGCGGTTACCTGACGAACGAAGAGTTCGATCAGTACGTTCGCCCGGAAACAATGATCGGCCCCAAATAAACTGACCACTCGCTCGATCGCGCTCGATTTAGAGCGCGATCACAGCTAGCGCGACAATTGCTGAATTTTGTCTCGCACGTCGCTGGGAAGAAACGCCTCAAGCTCTGGCTCCGGCCAGTAGTTTTCTATGCAATCGATATCGCGGCCACCACATTCTATTGATAAGCCGTTGTAGCCGCCGCCCGCTATAAAAGCTGCTTGTATCCAGCTTGGCAGCTCTTCAGCATAGTGCCTGGGCAATATCTCAACAGCATATACAGATGATGCTTTAGAGTCGCACCAGATCGACTCTAAGCGCCTCGCCATTAGCTCGGGCATCCTGTCGATAACTTTCCGCATCCGGGCGAATTCAGATGCAACGTTATAGCGACTAGATAGCACAACGCCCTTGTAAGCTATGTCGCCATGCGGCGCCTTCACCCCAGCATCTTCGTAGTCAAATCGTGACTGCTCGGCGACGAGCCGCGCCAGTTCGTTCATATGATTCTCATCAAAAACATCTGACAAAGCGAGACCTCCACATCGACTCGAGAACGAGAAGCTAGCATCAAAAGAACACAAAGAGAACGGCAACATTAAATGCTACCGAAGACCTCTTTACTCGTCTTCAACAGCAGTGTTCTTCGTCCATTCATGAGCCTTTTCCGAAGGTTTTAGAATGATTGCAATTCGCACATTGCCCGCATAGACCGTCTGCGATTTCCATTCCGGCCCGCATGAAAGGTCATTCGATGGCTGACGATCTCTTCCCCCTCGGCAAAGACTCCACCCAGTACCGCAAGATCAGCAGCGACCACGTCTCTGTCGACAGCTTCAAGGGCCAGGATATCCTGACCGTCAAGCCCGAGGGTATCCGTCTGCTGGCCGAGACCGCCTTTGCCGACATCAACCACTTGCTTCGCCCGGGCCACCTGAAGCAGCTCGCCTCGATCCTCGACGACCCGGAGGCGACCGACAACGACCGCTTCGTGGCCTACGATCTTCTGAAGAACGCCAACATCGCTGCAGGCGGCATCCTGCCCATGTGCCAGGACACCGGCACGGCGATCATCATGGGCAAGAAGGGCCGCCGCGTCTGGACAGAGGGCGAGGACTATTCGGCGCTCGCCAAGGGCGTGATGGACGCCTACGAGAAGAAGAACCTGCGCTACTCGCAGCTCGCCCCGATCAAGATGTTCGAAGAGAAGAACACCAAGAACAACCTGCCGGCCCAGATCGACATCTACGAGGAAGGCACGGACGAATATAATTTCCTCTTCGTCGCCAAGGGCGGCGGCTCGGCCAACAAGACCTTTCTTTATCAGGGCACGCCCTCGTTGCTGACCCACGACCGGATGATCGACTTCCTCAAGGAGAAGATCCTCACATTGGGTACGGCAGCCTGTCCTCCCTACCATCTGGCGATCGTCATCGGCGGCACCTCGGCCGAGATGAACCTCAAGACCGTCAAGCTCGCCTCGACGCGTTATCTCGACGATCTCCCGACCGAGGGTTCGGAAAGCGGCCACGCCTTCCGCGACGTCGCGATGGAAAAGGAAATCCACAAGCTGACGCAGCAGATGGGCGTGGGCGCGCAATTCGGCGGCAAGTATTTCTGTCATGACGTTCGCGTCATTCGCCTGCCCCGCCACGGCGCCTCGCTGCCGATCGGCCTCGGCGTTTCCTGTTCCGCCGACCGCCAGGCAAAGGGCAAGATCACCCGCGAGGGAATCTTCGTCGAGCAGCTGGAAACCGATCCGTCGAAGTATATGCCCGAGATCGACGAGGCTAAGCTGTCGGAATCGATGATCAAGATCGATCTCAACCAGCCGATGGCCGATATACTTGCCGAACTCAGCAAGCATCCGGTGAAGACCCGCCTGTCGCTAACGGGCACCATCATCGTCGCCCGCGACCTCGCGCATTCCAAAATCCGCGAGCGGCTGGAAAAGGGCGAAGGCATGCCCGATTACATGAAAAACCACCCGGTCTATTACGCCGGCCCGGCCAAGACGCCCGCCGGTTACGCCTCAGGCTCCTTCGGCCCGACCACGGCCGGCCGCATGGACTCCTACGTGGACCAGTTCCAGTCCTTCGGCGGCTCGATGATCATGCTCGCCAAGGGCAACCGTTCGCGCGCGGTGCGCGAGGCATGCAAGACCCATGGCGGCTTCTATCTCGGCTCCATCGGCGGCCCCGCCGCCCGTCTGGCGCAGGATTGCATCCGCAAGGTCGAGGTGCTGGAATATCCCGAACTCGGCATGGAAGCGGTGTGGAAGATCGAGGTCGAGGACTTCCCCGCCTTCATCGTCACCGACGACAAGGGCAACGACTTCTTCCAGGAATTCAACCTCGGCTGATCGTTCAGTGGGCGGTTGCGGTCACGCCGCCAGCCACTTCGCCTTTGCTTGTCGCGATGTAATCGCTCGCGACAAGCACATCTTCGGCATTGATGCTTGCCAGTATTTCCGAAGTAAATGCGCCATGAAAGAAGCCTTGTTGCTGGATCAGGAAAAGAGATCCGGCAATAACAGCGGCAGCGAGCACGGCTGGAGGCGAGTTATGGGACGTTTGCATGGCCTGTTGCTTTCTCATGGCGCCGATGCGGTGCCTTGAAGCACAAGTTGCCACTTCTTTATCGTTCACAAAAGAGCCGATATCAGAAACCGATTGTCAATGGATCATTGACAGCGATGATGTCTGGCGAATATTTCGCCCAGCTCACCTAAAGAAAGATACCCTCAGGACGCGTAGGCATCCTCCACCTCCGCTTGGATTCCGATATAAAAATCATATGGATAAGAACAAGTCGGCCAATTCGAATAAAATTCACATGTAATCTCTGGTATATCCAACCTTAATCATTTCAAAACAATTGTAGCTTAAGAAATAAGAGAAGACTTTTGAGATGTACCATAAGGAGTGGCCGGATGACGACGGCTGTGGCGCCAAAGACGCAGGTTCCCGATGTGGCGAGCCAGATCACTTTTGCGATGCGCTCCATGGGTGTTGCGCCCATTCCGCGAAACTATGAACTGTTCTACGAAGCCTATATCGGCTCCAATCCGGCGCTGACGCGCGATCTCGCAGCCCTTGGCAACCAGGCGACCCAGGAAGAACTGGACGAACTCGGCGCGCAGCATTTCAGCCACGGCGCCGGCCGCGTCTTCGACGACGCCCACACCCGCATCGCCGCCGAACTCGAATCGGTACTGCGCGTCCTGCGCCAGGAGCAGACCTCGCTCGAAAGCTACAACAGACTGCTCGGCGAGACCTATAACCGGATCACCTCCAAGAACACGTCCAGCGTCGACCTCATCCAGAATGCGCTGCATCTGCTGACCGAGGCGACTGGAACAACCATGGCGCATGGTGAGCGCACGGTCGAAAACGTCGTGCAGCGCTCCAACGAAATGGATCAGGTTCGCAAGGAACTCGACGAATACAAGCGCATCGCCAACACGGATTCGCTGACCCGCCTCTCCAACCGCCGCGCCTTCGACGACCGCCTCGCCGCCGTCTTCAACAATCCGGCCATGCGCCCGATCACGGCGCTTGTTCTGGCCGATATCGATAACTTCAAGAAGATCAACGACACCTACGGTCACCCCGTCGGCGACAAGATCCTCGCGACAGTCGCTTCGGTCATCCGCGCCAACGTGCGCCGCGATGTCTTCGTCGCCCGCACCGGTGGCGAGGAATTCGCGCTGATCATCGAAGGCAACACGGCCGACGAAGTCATGGCCGTCGCCGAGCGCATCCGGCGCACGCTTGAAGCCACGCCGTTCAAGAATTCCCGCACCCGCGTCAACTATGGACCGGTCACGGTGTCGGTCGGCATCTGTATGGCATCGAGCGCCGAGGATGCGGGCGAGCTCTATCACAAGAGCGACGTCGCCCTCTACGGCGCCAAGAACGCCGGCCGCAACTGCAGTGTCCTCTTCGAGGACGGCATGCAGAAGGATTTCACCAAGAGCTGGCTGATCTACAAGGCCTGAGCCGCGACGAACCGCGGCCTTATATCGAACGCTACCACATCGTCCTGGCCGCGCGAGCGGCCCATTCGCGATCATACGTCTCGTGATCGAACGCTTCCGTCGCCGCCTTCAGCATCAGGCCTGGCGTTGGAAGGCCTTTCGGATCGACGAACTTGTCGGGGTTCCAGAGCTCGGAGCGGATCAGCGCCCGCGCGCATTGGAAATAGACCTCCTCGATCGTCACCACGATAACCGTGCGCGGATGCTTGCCGTCCATTTCGAAAGAGGTGAGCAGCGCCTCGTCGTTCGAAACGACGCCGCGCCCGTTGATCCGCATCGTCGTATTCGATCCCGGGATGAGAAACATCAGGGCAAGTCTGGGGTCACGTACGATGTTCGACAGCGAATCCACCCGGTTGTTGCCGCGCCAGTCCGGCATGTGCAGCACCTTGTCGTCGATAACGCGCACGACGCCGCCGAGGTCACCGCGCGGAGAACAGTCCAGCCCCTCAGGACCGACCGTCGCCAGCGCAACAAAAGGCGACGCCTCGATCATCTGCCGGTAGAGCGGCGTCAGGTGGTCGGTCACCTTCGCTACGGACGCTTCCGACAAGCCGCCGCCGTAGATGGCGGCCAGTTCTTCGACGGTTTCGATGATTTTCATGGTCGTGCCATCACCTTGTTTCACTAAAGTAATTAGCCGCCTAAGATGACGCCGGCGTGACACGCGTCACCCTGACTTACGGATAGCTCGCACGTCGTGATCAGCGCGGCTTTTCCGACGTGTCGCGGGTCATGCCCTTCTCCCGCAGCTCGTTTTCGTAGGCAGCGAAAAGCTCTTCGCCGCGCTCACCAAGCTCGTGCAGATACGACCACGTGAAGATACCGGTGTCGTGCATGTCGTCGAAACCGATCCTGACGGCATAATTGCCCGTGGGCGTCATCGAGATGATCGCGACGTTGCGCTTGCCGGGAACGGTGACCTTCTGGCCCGGCCCATGGCCCTGGACTTCCGCCGATGGCGACAGCACGCGCAGCATCTCGGCGCTGAGCGTGAAACTCTCACCATTATTGAAGGTGATGACCAGCTGCTGCCGATCCTTTGTCACCTTCAGCTCTGTCGGCCAGATGTCGCTCATGATGGTGCTCCTCTTCGTTTCGAGGAATAGGCAATGCGCCTCTTTGAGGCAAGTTCAATTTAACGTATGCGCGCCGCCTCTTGCTTGACGTTGCGCTGCACAGTAGGCACATAGAGTGAAGATTGGAGACTGTAGTGAACAGCAAGGTTGGAACGATCGCCAACGCCGCACCACTCGTGGCCGATGCGAAACCCATGATCGACCCGTTTCAGCGGGCCGTCACCTATCTGCGCGTCTCGGTAACCGATCGCTGCGATTTTCGCTGCACCTATTGCATGGCCGAGAACATGAACTTCCTGCCGAAGAAGGATCTTCTGACGCTGGAGGAGCTGAACAGGCTCTGTTCCGCCTTTATCGCCAAGGGAGTTCGCAAGCTGAGACTGACCGGCGGCGAACCGCTGGTGCGCAAGAACATCATGCATCTCGTGCGCCAACTCGGCCAACAGATCGGCTCCGGGCTCGACGAGCTGACGCTGACCACCAACGGCTCGCAGCTCGCGCGTTATGCCGACGAGCTCTATGATTGCGGCGTTCGCCGCATCAACGTGTCGCTGGATACGCTCAATCCCGACAAGTTCCGCGAGATCACCCGCTGGGGCGACTTCCACAAGGTCATGGAAGGCATCGACGCCGCCCAGAAGGCAGGCCTGCACATCAAGCTCAACGCCGTCGCCCTCAAGGATTTCAACGACGTCGAGATGCCCGAGATGATCCGCTTCGCCCATGGTCGCGGCATGGATCTGACAGTGATCGAAACCATGCCGATGGGAGAGATCGAGGAGGATCGCACCGATCGCTACCTGCCGCTCTCCAAGCTGCGCGCCGATCTCGAAAAGCAGTTCACGATGAGCGAAATCGGCTACCGCACGGGTGGCCCTGCCCGCTACGTCACCGTCGAGGAAACCGGCGGCCGCATGGGCTTCATCACACCGATGACCCATAACTTCTGCGAGAGCTGCAACCGCGTGCGCCTCACCTGCACCGGCACACTCTACATGTGCCTCGGCCAGAACGACGCCGCCGACCTGCGCTCGGCCGTGCGCGCCACCGAAGACGACGGATTGCTCTACGCCGCGATAGACGAAGCAATCTCCCGCAAGCCCAAGGGCCACGACTTCATCATCGACCGCACCCATAACCGCCCCGCCGTCAGCCGCCACATGAGCGTCACCGGCGGGTGACCCACCGCGCGCGGTAGGTTAAGTAGCGCCATTGTGCACTGCGCAATCGAATTATCTTGGGTGTGGCACCGATTTGATTTCAATCGCACGCGGCAGGCACTAAGAAGTCCGCGGGATGGAATCGGAATTTCTAAATGCCGCGGTCGAGCAATACTGAGGGTGCAATCTACATGACGGCGGCCATGGCGGGTTTTTCCGCCAGCGACGCCCTGTCGAAATCCGTGATTTCAGAGATGAATGCCGGCCAGATCATGTGCCTGCGTGGTCTGTTCACCAGTGTCCTGGTCTTTGTCGTCGCCCGGCGGATGGGAGCTTTGCGCTCCTGGCGGATCGTTTTGGAGCCGATGGTCGCGCTTCGCGTCGGCTGCGAGATTTTGGCGGCGGTCACCTATATAACTGTGCTCGGCATGATGCCGATCGCAAACGCCTCGGCCATACTGCAGTCCCTGCCACTCGTCGTCACCGTTGGTGCAGTCCTCTTCTTCGGGGAACCGGTCGGCTGGCGCCGGCTGCTGGCCATTCTCGCCGGCCTGGCTGGCGTGATGATTATTGTCCGCCCCGGCGCCGACGGCTTCAATGCCGCGGCCCTGATCTGCATCGTAAGCGTTCTGGTGACCGCCGGTCGCGATCTGGCCACACGCGGCATCGATCCCAGCATTCCCTCGCTGATGATCACGGTAATCACCGCCGTGTCCGTCACCATATTCGGTGCGCTGCTGACGCCGCTTCTCGGTGGCTGGCGCCCGGTCAGCGCGACCTCGCTGACGCATATCGTTCTGGCTGCGGTCCTCGTGCTCATCGGCTACCAGTCCGTGATCGTCGCCATGCGCACCGGCGAAATCTCCTTCGTCGCACCGCTGCGTTACACCAGCCTCATCTTCTCGGCACTGCTCGGCTGGTTGTTCTTCTTCGAAGTCCCCGACAGCTGGACCGTGATCGGCGCCGCGATCGTCATCGCCTCCGGGCTCTACACCTTCTACCGTGAGGCCAAGCGGCGCGGCGCGCCGGTCGCACAGGAATCCGAACCGAGAGTACCGGTCTGATGGCCACCGCACCAATCCCCACGAGCAGCTTTGCGCTCGACCGATCCAACATTCCAGGCGTCGTGCTTGCCGGCGGCCGCTCCTCGCGCATGGGCCGCGACAAGGCAGGCGTCGCGCTGTCGGGTCGAACGCTTCTCGATCGCGTCATCGAGCAGTTGTCGCCGCAGGTCCTCTCCGTTGCCGTCAATGCCGACGCCGCACCAGATCGCTGCAACCGCCCATTCATTCCCGATATCGTCCCCGGCAAGGCCGGTCCGATGGCCGGCATCCACGCCGCCATGGCGCACGGCGCAAGCCTGCCCGCCGTCACGCATGTCGCAACCGTCTCCGTCGACAGCCCGTTCTTCCCGCACGACCTCGTCGATTGGCTGGCAGCCGCCATCGACACGCCCACCAGGATCGCCATCGCAACCTCCGAGGGCCGCAGCCATCCCGTCTTCGGCCTGTGGCCGGTGGCGCTGGCAGACGAGCTGGAAAGCTGGATCGCAACCGACGAGAAGCGCCGCGTTCGCGACTTCCTGTTACGGCATGACGTTACGGAAGTTGCCTTCCCGCTGCGCCCGACACGGGCAAGCCTGCTCGACCCGTTCTTCAACGTCAACACGCCTGATGACCTCGCCGAAGCCGAGCGCTGGATGAAGGTGCTGACATGAGCGAGCGGCCAAAGATCTTCGGCATTTCCGGCTGGAAGAACTCCGGCAAGACAGGGCTTGCGGTTCGCCTCGTCGAAGAGTTCACCCGCCGCGGCTACCGGATTTCGACGATCAAGCATGCCCACCATGACTTCGACATCGACAAGGTCGGCGCCGACAGCTACCGCCACCGCCAGGCCGGCGCCCATGAGGTGACGATCGTCTCCGGCACACGCTACGCCATCATGCACGAGCTGCGCGGCGCGGCCGAACCGAGTTTCGAGGAAATCCTTGGCCGCATCGCCCCTTGCGATCTCGTCCTCATCGAGGGCTACAAGCGCGAGCCGATCCCGAAGATCGAAGCCCGCCGGCTGGAATCGGCAAATCGCGAGCCACTGGCGTCAGGCGATCCCCACATTGTCGCCATCGCCGCCGATCATCCGGTTACCGACACCACCCTGCCCGTCTTCGACCTCGACGACACGCTTGCCATCGCCGATTTCATCGCGGCAACCGTCGCTCTTCCGCCCTTGAAATAAGCACTGTCGGAAACAAGAAAGGCCGCCGATCGCCCGACGGCCTTTCCATTGTCGATACTGCCGTGCGCTCTTAGTTGCGCGAGGCCACCGGCCGCACCAGCGCCGTGACGCGGCGAATGGTGACGCGGCGGTTTTCCTGCTCCGGTCCCTGCGTGTTGACCTTCAGGTAGCGCTCGCCATAGCCCTGAGTCGCCAGGTTTTCCGGCGGGATGCCGTAGACGTCGGTCATCACGTTGGCGACCGATTCCGCGCGCTGGTCAGACAGGATCAGGTTGCTCTGGTCGGAGCCGACAGCGTCCGTATGGCCTTCGATCAGGAAGGTTTCGGTCGGGTCCTTCTTCAGCACCTCGTTGATCGCGTCGGCCACCTTGCGCAGGCTGCGCGCCTGGCTCATCGGGATTTCGGCGCTACCGGTCGCGAACGTTACTGTATCCAGGTCGATACGGCGAACCTTGTCGCGGATACGGGCCGAATACTTCACTTCGTTCAGCGAATAGACACGCTCGACCGGCTCGACCGGCGGCTCGCGCAGGAAGTCGTAATAGTCGCGATTGTCGTCGCTGCTGGTGTCCATGATGTAGTCCTGCAGCGGAATGCGCAGGCGCATCGGCGGCAGATCGGCACCCGGATCCTCGAAGTAGTCGCGGTCGGGATTGTCGTAAAGATCAGGCGTGTAATAGAGCACGTGCTCGCGGCCGCGATTGTCGATGCGCGAACGCTGGATAATATCGCCGTAGCGATTGCGCACCGTCACGATCTGATAGCCGTCGCGATCGATCGTCTCGCGATAGCGGTCACGCGGCAACTGCTCGTAGATCGGCCGCTCGCCGTCGCGCAGGAACCGGCGGTCGTCGTCACCACGAACATAGGTCTGGTTGTTGAACTGAATGATGACGCGGTTGTCGTCGCCGCGCTGGCCGAAATTCGCGCCATCGGGACGGGCGAATTGCGGGCGCTGGTCCAGACGCTGGCCCTGCTCGGCGGTGATCGCTTCGATCTTGATCGGCGCAGGCTTTGCGGCACCCGGGGCCGCCAGCTGTGCGTCGGCATCAGACTTCGGCACGCGCACCTGCTGTTCCTGACCGCGCTGCTTGTCGCGGTCACGACGCGACTGCACGCCACCGGAACGATCCGCATCCTTGTCGCTGTCGAGAACGGCCGCACCGTTCTGCACCGGCAGAACCACGGTTTCCGTGCTCTTGCTCGGATCGGCGGCGATTTCCTTACGGCGTTCGAGTTCCTGCGGCGTCACCTTTTCAGGAGCCGGGATCGGCTGCTCGGTCTGCGCAACGGGTGGCTGACCTGCCGGCGGCTGGCCGGCCTGATCAGCGGGCTGACCGGCTGGAGCGCCCGGCTGTGCCGGAGCGACCTGTTCGCCCTGCTGCTGAGCCGGCGCTTCGCCGGGCTGCGCTTGACCGGGTGCCACCTGGGGCTGCGCTTCGGCCGGCTGTTGAGCCGGAACGGGCGCCTTGCCCGCGGGTGCTTCCTGCGGCTTGGCGGCGTTGTCGGGAGCTGGCTGCTCGGCTGCGGGCGCGGTCTCCGCGGCCGGCTTTTGAGCAGGCTCGGCCTGCGGTGCTTCGGCCGTTGGCTTCTTGTGCGGCTTTGCAGGCTGTTCGCTGCCATCGGCGGCGGCCGGCTTGCCGTTCTTGCGCGGCGGCTTTGCCTGTTCGGGCTGTGTCTGCTCGGCCTGCGGCTGTTCCGCCTGCGGGGCGGCCTGCTCGGCGGGCTGCTGCTGCGGCGCGGCCTCTTCCTGCTGCGGCTGCTGGTCGCGCTTCTTGCGGCGCGGCTGTTCGGCCGGCTGCTCGGCGCTTGGTGCTGCCTGCTCCTGCTGCTGTTCGGCAGCGGGCTGCTTCTGGCGACGCGGCTTTTCAGCGGGCGCTTCCTGCTGGGCGGGCTCGGCTGCCTGCGGTTCCGCGGCAGGCTGTTCTGCTGCGGGCTGGCGCTTTCTCGGCTTCTCGGCAGGCGCTTCGGCCTGTGGTACCGGTTCGGCGGCAGCCGGAGGAGCTTCGGCGGGTGCTTCCTGCTTGGGTGCAGGCGGCGGCTCGGCCGGAGGTTCAGCGGCCTTCGGCGCTTCGGCCGGTGCCTGCTGCTGTTCCTGTTCCTGCTGCTGGCGCTTCTTCAACAGTTCCTCTTCGGAGGTCGCATCCTGCGCCACCTCGAAGCTGCCCGCGACGGCCCGATGGCCTGCTCCGACCTCTTCGACGCTCGGCGCTGCCGCAAACACGTGCGCCGGAGGCAGCACAAGCGACAGGGACAAAAGCGGAAAGGCCGCGCTGGCAAACAATCTGGATTTCATTCCCATAAGGTTTCCTCGTTCCTTGTTTATTCTTCGCGTTCGCAACGACGTCTCTTTTCGGCACGCAAACAAGCCTTGCTAAACTGAGCACGCCAGGATTCGTTCCACGGTCTTAAGAATTGCCGCATTAACCCGGTATGAATATGACGGTCTGCAAACGTTCAGCTTCGCCATAGTTGGCCAGCACGACAAGGCAGTGAAAGCAGTTGCAATCCGCGTAAAAAAGGTTTGATTATCGCGGCAAGGCGTTGCAAAGCAGCGTCCTGCTTCATGCCACCAAAAAAACAAAGGGATGGCATGCGGTAACCAACAGAGAGGACTCACATGCATATCTCCACCCGTTTTCTCGCAGCCGCCTCGATCGCCGCGATGTCTCTTTTCGCGGGCTCGGCCATGGCCGATGGCGAGAAGTATGTCATCGGTACGGACTCGACCTACCCGCCCTTCGAATATGTTGACGCAAGCGGCCAGTTCCTCGGCTTCGACATGGACATCGCCCGTGCGCTCTGCACCCAGATGAAGGCCGACTGCACCATCGTCAGCAGCGATTGGGACGGCATCATCCCCGGCCTCAACGCCAAGAAGTTCGACATGATCATCTCGTCGATGTCGATTACGCCTGAGCGTTCGAAGCTCGTCGACTTCACCAACAAGTACTACAACACCCCGCCGGCAGTCGCCGTGCCGAAGGACTCCACCGTCACCGACGTTGCTGGCCTGAAGGGCAAGACGATCGGCGCACAGACCTCGACCACGCACGCCAACTACGCTGAAAAGCACCTCGCCGACACCGAGCTGAAGCTCTACCCGACGGCTGACGAGTACAAGCTCGACATCTCCAACGGCCGCGTCGATGCCGTTATCGACGACGTCGTCGTTCTGTCGCAGTGGGTCAAGTCGGACGCCGGCGCATGCTGCAAGATCCTCACGACCCTGCCGGTCGACAAGGAAATCAACGGCGTTGGCGCCGGTATCGCTGTTCGCCAGGGCGATCCGCTCCGCGAAAAGCTGAACGCAGCGATCGCGGCGATCCGTGCCGACGGCACCTACAAGAAGATCCAGGACAAGTATTTCGATTTCGACGTCTACGGCGCCGAATAAGCTGTAGTCCTGAAACAAATGCGATGGCGGGAGGCTTGCCCTTCCGCCATTTTTGTTTGACAAAGAGTGCAATATCAAGGCGGCAAAAGCCGCGAGGGGAAACTTGGCATGGGCGGATTGTCCTCCGCACTGGGTTCGCTCTGGACCTGGATTGGATATGTGTTTGACCCGCTTTGCGGACCCGTCGGCATTTTCACATGGCTCGGCCAATCGACGATTCTGGCCTGTGGCGACACCGGCTGGGGCGATGAGATCGCCGCCGGCCTTAAGGTCACGGTCGCTGTCGCCCTCGTGACGCTCCCGATCGGCCTGTTGATCGGCTTCATGGTGGCGCTTGGCCAGCAGTCGGAAGAAAAGGCGGTACGCCTTGCCGCCGGCATCTACACCACCATCTTCCGCGGCCTGCCCGAACTGCTGACACTGTTCATCATCTATTACGGCATGCAGATCCTGCTCCAGTCGCTGCTCGCCTGGGTCGGCTATGACGGCCGCATCGAGATCAACGCCTTCGTCTCCGGCGTCATCGCTCTGTCGGTGGTGTTCTCGTCCTATTGCTCGGAAGTGCTCCTGTCGGCGTTCCGCGCCATCCCCAAGGGCCAGTACGAAGCCGGCGACGCGCTCGGCCTGCATCGCGGGCGCACGATGGTGCTGATCATCCTGCCACAGCTGGTGCGCATCGCGCTTCCGGGCCTTGTCAATCTCTGGATGATCCTCTTGAAGGACACGTCCTACGTCTCGATCATCGGCCTTGCCGACGTGCTGCGCCAGACGGGCGTTGCGGTGAAGGTCACCAAGGAGGCGTTTCTGTTTTACACACTGGCCTGCGGCATCTATCTCGGGCTTGCCATCATTTCCTCGTTCGGCCTGCGCTATATCGAACGTTGGGCGAAGCGCTCGGAGATTAGCCGATGAGCCACGCAGAGGTCCTGATCCCCCCGCAGCCGGCCCCGAAAAACCTCGATAAGCCGCTGACGCTTGCCCGCGTCATGGGCTGTCTCGTCGTCGGCCTGTGGATCATTCTCGCCATCGCGCTGATCGGCATGATCATCGAGGGCTGGGATGTCGAGAAATTCACCCGCTACGGCCCGCGCTATCTGCACGGATTGATGACAACGATCGTGCTGGTTGCCGTCTCCGTGGTCTGCGGCGCCGTCCTGTCCGTGCCCCTGGCCTTCGCCCGCATGTCGAAGAACAAGGTCATCAACGGGCTCGCCTTCTGCTACGTCTACGTCTTCCGCGGCACGCCGCTGCTCGCACAGCTCTTCCTGATCTATTACGGCCTCGGCCAGTTCCGGCCGCAGTTGGAATCCGTTGGCCTATGGTGGTTCTTCCGCGACGCCTGGTATTGCGGCCTGTTCTCCATGACCATCAACACCGCCGCATACCAGGCCGAGATCCTGCGCGGCGCCATCGAGAGCGTACCGCGCGGCCAGCATGAAGCAGCTTCCTCGCTCGGCATCCACAAGATCATCGCCTTCCGCAAGATCGTGCTGCCGCAGGCGCTGATCGTCGCGCTGCGCCCCTATGGCAACGAGATCATTCTGCTGATCAAGGGATCGGCCGTCGTCGCCATCATCACCGTGCTCGATCTCATGGGTGAAACGCGCTACGCCTTCTCGCGCACATTCGACTACCAGACCTATCTCTGGGCGGCGATCTTCTATCTCGCCATGGTCGAAAGCCTGAGGCATCTGTGGAACTGGATCGAGCGCCGGCTGACGCGACACCTGAAACGATAAGCACCTTGGCAGCACTCTCATAAGAGAGCTGCCAAGCTATTGAAAATAAATAATGATATCCATTTTCTTGTAGAATTTTCGCAAGCTTCGCGTAACCATGTCATGTTCTCATTTAAACGGACGCTAATAAGCACCGAATGGGAACAGCGAGGCATCAAATGCACAAGGACATGGAAAGACAGCTTCAGGGTTACGGCCTGACGACGGCCCAGATCCTCTACCGCATGCCGGATCATCACGCGATCCTGCAAACCTACATCTGGCAGGATTACGATCTTGCTCCCGACTTTCCCGAAATGCGCAGCTTCCTGAAGTTCTGGCAGGAGACGCTGGACGGACCGCTGCACTCGGTGCGCTACATTCACCGCAAGCTGATCTCGGCCACGGAATGGCGCGCACTGAAAGGCGAGTTCATCATCAACTGAGCAGCCGCCATCAACGTCGCCATTGCAAAACCGGGCCGCTCGCCTTAGAGGCAGGGCAACAAACGAACGATGGTGAGCAGACATGGCCCAGAAGATCGACGAAGAGGCACTCGCGGAAGCCTATAACCGCGCATTGGCGCTGGAAAAGGCTGGCGACGTCGATGCCGCCGTAAAGGCCTACGAGGAAGTCCTCGCCATCGACCCGGATGATCACGGCGGCGCTGCCGTGCGCATCGCCGCTATGGGCCGCGGCGAGACGCCGGCCAAGGCCCCAGACGCCTATGTCGAAACCCTCTTCGACCAGCACGCCGAAGTCTTCGAAGATGTTCTCGTCGAGCAGCTCGGCTATCACGTCCCGATGCTGGTGCGCCAGCGCCTGCAGGCGCTGAACCTCGGCCCCTTCAAGCGCCTGCTTGATCTCGGCTGCGGCACCGGCCTCACCGGCGGCACGCTGCGCGATCTCTGCGAGGAGATGACCGGCATCGATCTCTCGGAAAACATGGTCGAGATCGCCCATGAGAAGGACCTCTACGAGACGCTGTTCGTCGCCGAGGTCGAGGACTTCCTCGACGACAATGACGAAGACCCCTTCGACATCATCACCGCCACCGACGTCCTGCCCTATCTGGGCGGCCTCGAGCCCCTGTTCTTCGGCGCTGCCGAGAACCTGACACCGGGCGGCCTCTTCATCTTCTCCTCGGAAACCCTGCCCGCCGAAAAGCTTGCCGGCCGCGCCTACATGGTCGGCCCGCACCAGCGCTTCGCGCACTCCGAGGCTTACGTCCGCGAACGCCTCGACGCCACCGGCTTCGACCTGATCGAGATCACCAACATCAACGTCCGCATGGAAGACGGCCAGCCGACGCCCGGACATTTGGTGATTGCGAAGCTGCGCTAAAGCCCCCGCAGGCGGATAATCGCTTGCCGCTTACATGACGACATGCTGATATCGTGCCATTCGACATCCCGAATGGCGCGAAGGATCCGTTCTCATGACACTCGTCCTGCATCAGCATCCGCTTGCCTCCTTCTGCCACAAGGTGCTGATCGCGCTTTACGAAAGCGGCACGCCGTTCGAGCGCGTGCTCGTCAATCTCGGCGACGAAGCCTCGCGCACGGCTTTTCTGGCGCTCTCGCCGCTCGGCAAGATGCCGGCACTCGAGGACAAGGGCCGAGGCCGGACCGTGTTCGAGACCTCCATCATCATCGAATACCTCGACCGCTATCATCCCGGCAGCGCACGGCTGATCCCCGACGATTTCGACGCGGCGCTTGATGTGCGTTTATGGGACCGGTTCTTCGATCATTACATTCAAGAGCCGATGCAACAGATCGTCAGCGAGCGCATGCGGGCGGATGGAAGCGAGGCTAGGGCCGAGGAAGCCCGGCAGGCGCTGAAGCGCGCCTATGCGGTGATCGAGGACAAGCTTGCGGCCGACGGCTGGATCTCCGGGGAGAGCTTCACCATGGCGGACTGTGCCGCCGCACCCGGCCTGTTCTACGCCGAAACGCTGGTGCCTTACGGCAGCGACTTGCCCAAGCTTGCAGCCTATCACGCGCGCCTGATGGAGCGCCCGTCAGTGGCCCGTGTGCTCGATGAAGCCATACCCTATTTCAAGTATTATCCTTACAAGGAAAACCTGCCCGCCCGCTTCAGGCCCAGCGACACCGAGGCCTGAAGCGCACTTGTCACCAATCAGTGACCGCCATCCGTGCCGAGGATCGCCGATAGCAGCCGGCCCTCGAGTTCCGCCAGATCGGCATTACCGTGACGGCGCGGATGCGGATGGGGAATGGCGAGGTCGAGCGACACCCTGCCCTCGTCGAGCACGATCACCCGGTCGGCCAGGTGCACGGCCTCGCTGACATCATGCGTAACAAGCACGGCGGTGAAGCCAAGCTCGCGCCACACGCGCGCCAATAGTTCCTGCATGCTGATACGTGTCAGCGCATCGAGCGCGCCGAGCGGCTCGTCCAGCGCCAAGACACCCGGACGGCTCACCAGCGCGCGGGCAAGCGCCACGCGCTGCCGCTGTCCGCCCGAAAGCCGCGCCGGCCACTCGCCGGCCTTCTCCGCCAGCTGCACTTCCGAGAGCACGGCCTCGACCTCCCGCGCCGCCAGGCGCCGGTCGACCTTGTCGCCAAGCCCGACGGCGACGTTGTCGGCAACGCTCAGCCACGGCAGTAGCCTTGGTTCCTGAAAGACGATACGCGCATTGGCCTCGCCGCCATCAGGCGTATCGAAGGTCAGCTCTCCCGACGTTGGCTCGTCCAGGCCCATGAGAGTGCGCAAAAGCGTGCTCTTGCCGCAGCCGCTCTTGCCGATCACGGCAACGAACTGCCCGGCCGGAATGTGCAGGTTGATCCCCCGCAGCACCCTGTTGGCGCCAAAGCTCTTCTCCAGCCCTTTCAGGGTGATCGCGGCAGCACCGCTGCGCGCCGGCTTATGTGTGTCATGCGTATATTCCGGCGCATCGGCAGCGCCCTGGAAGCGCTCATGTGCGACGAGGGTCATGGGCTCTCTCCTACTTCTGATAGACAGGGTTCCACCTGAGCGCCCGGCGCTCGAGCGAACGGGCGACGACATCGGCGAGCTTGCCGAGAAGCGCGTAGATGACGAGCGCCAGCACCACGACATCGGTCATCATGAACTCGCGGGCATTGTTGGCCATGTGGCCGATCCCCGACGACGCGGCGATCGATTCCGAAACGATCAGTGTTAGCCACATGATGCCAAGCGCATAGCGCAGCCCGACGAAGATCGAGGGAAGCGCGCCCGGAAAGACCACCTTTCGAAACAGCGTCCAGTTGCTCATCCCATAGACCCGGCCCATCTCGATCAGATCGCGATCGACATTGCGCACGCCGTGATAGGTGTTGAGATAGACGGGAAACAGCACGCCGAGCGAGGTCAGGAACAGCTTCGATTCCTCGCCGATCCCGAACCACAGGATGACGAGCGGGATCATCGCCAGATGCGGAATGGTGCGCAGCATCTGCAGCGTCGTATCGGTCAGCTGTTCGGACAGCTTCGAGACGCCATTGGCGATCCCGAGCAGAAAGCCGATCGCCCCACCAACGACGAGCCCGGCAAAGGCGCGGCCGGCGCTGACGAGAATATCATGCGGCAGCTGCCCTGACAGCGTCGTCGACCAGAAGGCCACGGCAACATCCGCCGGCGACGGCATGATGCGCGACGAGATCCAGCCCAGCGAACAGCCGAGCTGCCATGCCGCGATGATGGCAAGCGGCACCAGATAGGGCAGCAACCGATCGCGCCCCGGCACGGGCAGCCGGAAGCCTCGCTTCGGAGCAGTCCTGCCCGCTGTTCGCTCCGTCAGCGCGCGGCCGATCGGCGTATCGAATGTCGACATGGAGTTCTTCCTCGCCTCTGTGTCGCCGCGGCTTCAAGCCCGCTGGCAGACATGCGTCCGTTGAAGCGCTGCCCGCTCACAGCCGGCAGCGCATCCGTTCGATCAGGATCCGGAGACCACCTTGAGATTACCGCCATGGCTGCCGCCGCCGAAGACTTGGCGTTTGCCGAAATCGCTGTCGAAGCCGTGGCGCTGCTCCTTGCGGGTGATGCCGAGTTCCGGAAACAGCAATTCGGCCACGCGATAGGCCTCTTCCAGATGCGGGTAACCGGAGCCTATCACCGTATCGATGCCGACATCCTGGTATTCGCGCAGCCGCGCGGCCACCGTCTTCGGCGAGCCGACCAGAGCCGTGCCGGCGCCGGCGCGCACCAGCCCGACGCCTGCCCAGAGGTTGGGCGACACTTCCAGCTTGTCGCGACGGCCACCATGCAGCGCCGCCATGCGCTTCTGGCCGACGGAATCGGACTCGTTGACGAAGCGCTGCTGCGCCTCCTCGATCGTCTCGTCGTCGAGCTTGGAGATCAGCCGGTCGGCCGCGGCCCAGGCCTCCTCGTCGGTTTCGCGAACGATGAAATGCAGGCGGATGCCGAAGCTGACCTCGCGGCCCTTCTCTGCAGCGGCGGCGCGCACCTTCTGAACCTTCTCGGCCACCTGCGCCGGCGGCTCGCCCCAGGTCAGGTACTTGTCGACCCGGCCGACCGAGAAATCGATACCGGCATCCGAGGAGCCGCCGAAATAGAGCGGCGGACGCGGGTTCTGAACGGAGGGGAAACCGAGGCGCGCATTGGTCGCCTTGATGTACTTGCCGTCATAGCTGGCGACACCCTTCTCCAGCAGCTCCTCGAACACCGTGAAGAACTCGTCGGCATGGGCGTAGCGTTCGTCATGCGCCAGCGTGATGCCGTCGCCGGCAAGCTCGGCGGGGCTACCGCCCACGACGATATTGAGCAGCAGACGACCGTTCGAAATCCGGTCGAGCGTGGTCGTCAGCCGCGCGTAATAGGCGGGCGACGCCGTGCCGGGGCGGATGGCGACGAGGAACTGCAGCTTCTCCGTCTTGGTCGCAAGTGCCGCCGCCGTCACGAAGGATTCCTCGCAGGAGACCCCGGTGGGAAGAAGCACGCCGGAATAGCCGAGACGATCGGCGGCTTGAGCGATCTGCGTGAGATAGTCGAACTCCGGCGCGCGGTTCAGATCGTTGGAGCCGAGATAGGCGCCGTCACCCGATGTCGGGATGAACCAGAGAAAATTGATGGGATCGTGCTTGTTGCTCATGGGAATGATCCTTGTATGGAAGACGGCTTAGCTGGCGGGATGCCAGATGGCATTGCTGACGGTGAGCTGCTTCGGCACGATGCCGAGATTGTAGAACTCGTCGGCCAACGCCTGCTGGTATGCCGCCGCATCGTCGCTGATGGTCGACACGCCGCCGAGATCGGCGCCCGCCCGCGTCAGCGTCACGCGGGTGATATCGACGGGAACGCCTGTTATCTCCGAGAGCTCCTTGATCGTGTCGTCGAGCTTGCCCTGCGCGGACCGGCCGACCTTGGCGAGTTCATCGATCACATCGCTGACGACCTGGCCGTTCGCATCTGTGAAGCCGGCATTGGCGAGGAAGTAGCTGTAGGACGGCACGATCCCCTCGGCGGTGGACAGGATACGCGTCTGCGGATCGGCCTCGACAATGGCGAGATAGGGATCCCAGATCGACCATGCGTCGATGCTGCCGTTCTTGAAGGCGGCCGCAGCGTCCGGCGGCGACAGATCGATCGGCTCGACATCATCGATCTTGAGGCCGGCCTTGCGCAGGATCTTGACGGTCACGTTATGGGCGCTCGACCCGCGCTTGAAGGCGACCTTCTTGCCCTTCAGGTCTTCGACCGTCTTGATATCGGAATCCTTGCGGACGACGATCGCCGACCCGGCGGCACTGCCGCGGTAGGTGCCGACATAATAGAGCTGGCCGCCCGCGGCCTGCGCAAACAGCGGCGGCACATCGCCCGTCGCCCCGAAATCAAGCGCACCGGCCCCCAGCGCTTCCAGCAGCGGCGGCCCCGAGGTGAATTCGGACCAGCTCACCGTAATGCCCTTGTCGGCAAGCCGCTTCTCCAGCGCCCCTCTGCGCTTGGCGAGCGCCAGCACGCCGTTCTTCTGCCAGCCGATGCGAAACTCGGTGGCAGCGGCGCGCGCCGGCCGGATGGCGGGCAGTACCGCGGTTGCTGCAGCGGCCCCAAGAAGACCCAGTGTCTGTCGACGAGAAATCATAGCTGTCCCCTTTCGATCAGCGTGTTTCGGGTCCGATCTCCGAAGCCGCTGTGTTTGCGATGGGGAAATTCTGCTGAAATCTATAAATTAGATCGACAATTATGTTTGTGATTTTAGGCCCGCTCGAAATTATCCTGACCCGATTTCGGGCCTTGAGCGGAATTTTGTTCCAAGCCGAACGCCTCGCATCATTTCGGCGGCTTTTCGCCCCGGCCTATTTGGGCTACTCCTCAAGCACGCATTCATGAAAGGATAGGTACATGGCAAAAGTCGCATTCATCGGTCTCGGCGTCATGGGTTTTCCCATGGCAGGTCACCTGAAGGTGAAAGGCGGCCATGATGTCACGGTCTATAACCGCACCGCCGCCAAGTCGGCCGCCTGGGCCGAGAAATTCGGCGGCAAGTCGGCCCCGACGCCGGCCGAGGCCGCCCGCGATGCCGATTTCGTCTTCACCTGCGTCGGCAATGACGACGATCTCCGCTCGGTGACTTCAGGCAAGGACGGCGTTCTGCAGACGATGAAAGCGGGTGCGATCCTGATCGACAACACCACCGCCAGCGCCGATGTCGCCCGCGAACTCTATGCCGCCGCCAAGGAAAAGGGCGTGGGCTTCATCGACGCTCCCGTGTCGGGCGGACAGGCCGGCGCAGAGAATGGCGTGCTGACGGTCATGTGCGGTGCCGAGGACGCCGTCTATGAGAAGGCCAAGCCCGTGATCGACGCATTCGCTCGCATGGTCGGGCTGATGGGCGCTCCGGGTGCCGGCCAACTCACCAAGATGATCAACCAGATCTGCATTGCCGGCATTGTCCAGGGTCTCGCCGAGGGTATCCATTTCGGCAAGCGCGCCGGTCTCGATATCGAGAAGGTCGTCGACGTCATCTCCAAGGGTGCCGCCGGCTCCTGGCAGATGGAAAACCGCCACAAGACCATGAACGAGGGCAAGTACGACTTTGGCTTCGCCATCGACTGGATGCGCAAGGATCTCGGCATCGTTCTCGACGAAGCCCGCCACAACGGCGCCAAGCTGCCCCTCACCGCGCTCGTCGACCAGTTCTACGGCGACGTCCAGACCATGGGCGGCAATCGTTGGGACACGTCCTCGCTGCTCGCCCGCCTCGAAAAATGATCGGCCCCTCCTCCAGCGCAGCGGAGCTGATCGCGCATCTGCGCACGTTGCGCTCGGAGGAAGCGATCGCAGGAATGCGCCGTTTCGGCATCGTGACCGATACGGCGCTCGGCATTTCCAACCCGGCCATGCAGGCGATCGCCCGAACGGTTAAGAAAGACCACGCGCGGGCGTTGGAACTTTGGAAAAGCGATATCAGGGAAGCGCGCCTGCTCGCGCTTTACACGGCCGACCCGAAGCAGCTGACGCAGACACAGGCCCGGAAATGGGCCGATGACTTCCGCTCTTGGGAGATTGTCGATACCGCAGCCGACCTCTTTATCAAGGCAAGGCTGCTCTCGCTCATCCCCGCCATGGCGGCTGATGATCGCGAATTCGTCCGCCGCACCGCCTTCGCGATGATCGCCAGCGCCGCCGTTCACATGAAGACGGAGCCGGACGAAACGCTCATCGGCTTCCTGCCGCTCATCGAACGCCACGCCACCGATCCGCGCAACTTCGTGCGCAAGGCCGTCAACTGGGCGCTCCGCAACATCGGCAAGCGCAACCGGCATTGCCACCCCCTCGCGTTGACGCTGGCGGAGCGGCTGGCCGCCGGCGCGGACAAGACCGCACGGTGGATCGGCAAGGATGCAGCAAGGGAACTGACGAGCGAGAAAATTCTCGCCCGAGTTCAGAATAAGCGCTCAGTCCTCTAGGACTGAACTCAGTCCTCGTTGGACTTCGATGTGTCGAGGATCATGTAGTCGAGCGGCAGCTGCGTCGAATACTTGATCTGCTCCATCGCAAAAGCCGAGGAGACGTCGCGGATCTCGATCTTGGCAATCATCCGCTTGTAGAAGGCATCATAGGCCGCGATATCGGGCACGACGACGCGCAGCAGATAATCCACGTCGCCGCTCATGCGATAGAATTCGACGACTTCAGGGAAGTCCGCCACCACTTCCGAAAACCGCCGCAGCCATTCGATCGAATGCGTCGCGGTGCGGATGGAGACGAAAACCGTGACCTTGGTGTTGACCTTCTCTGGATCGAGGATGGCAACACGACGCTTGATAACGCCGTCTTCTTCCATTTTCTGGATACGGCGCCAGCAAGGGGTCGTGGAAAGACCGACCTTCTTTGCGAGATCGGCAACCGCCAACGTGGAATCTTCCTGCAAAAGGCGCAGAATCTTGCGGTCTAGACGGTCCATTTACCCCACCCCTACGAATTATTTTCTATGTATAGCGCGATTCCGGCCAGTTGAAAGAAATTTGTTTCAGTTCACAAGCATTGTGATGCGCGCCCTCAAGGCCGGCAGCAATTCCTCTTCGAACCAAAGATTGCGCCGGATCCAGCCCGTGTTGCGCCAGCTCGGATGCGGCAGCGGCAGGATCGCGGGCGCACGATTGGCAAACAGGATCTCCCGCCACGCCTGCACCGTCTCGGTCACGCTGCCGCGCCGCTCGTTGCCCAGATGCCAGGCCTGCGCATATTGGCCGATCACCAGCACCAGTTCGATCTGCGGCATGGCCGCGATAACAGGCTGCCGCCAGCGAGGCGCGCATTCCCGCCGAGGCGGCAGATCGCTTCCCTTGGCGTCATAGCCTGGAAAGCAGAAGCCCATCGGCACGATGGCGAAGCGGTCGCGATCGTAGAAGGTGTCGCGATCGACCTGCAGCCATTCGCGCAGCCGGTCGCCCGATGCATCGTTGAAGGGAATGCCACTCTCATGCACCTTCAGCCCCGGCGCCTGCCCCGCGATCAGTATCCTCGCTTTGGTCGAAATGACAGCCACCGGCCGTGGCTCATGCGGCAGCCGATGATCCGGCCCGCGCCGCGGCTCGTCGCGACAGATCCTGCAGGCGGCGATCGCCTCGCGCATCTCCTCCAGCCCATCAGCCTCCCCTACCATCCGAAAAACCCTCTGACGCCGCCCGCGCGTTCGGTATCCTGCCTGTGATCGCGGAAGTCACGCGGCCTCTCGAAAGCACCGGCCCAAAGACCGGCCTTCTCCGCCCTCGCCTCAGCCTCTTCGTCACCATATGCGCCGTAGGAAACCGCCATGCCCCGCCGCACCATCATAGCATTGATATCCGTACCGTCCGCATGGCACACGACAAGCAACCGCTGAAAGCGATCCCTCTCGGTTCCCACGCAGCGCGCATCATCGGCGGCGATAAGGCTCTGCAGCAGCCGCTTGGCCTCCTGCCCGCACGGCCACCGCGCCCCACCACGCTCGCAGGTCTGGGCAAGCTCGGGCGCATCGATCCCCTTCAGCCGCATCCTCTCCTCGCCGATCGCAAGGCTGTCGCCATCGGCGGCGTGGAAGCGGCCGGAGTGGGAAATCTCGGGGACATCGTTCAGCTTGGCCGCGATCAGCCAGATGAATGCGAGCAGCGCAAAGGCCGTCACACCGTCACGAACGGTTCTGAAACCCCGCGTCACGGTTTCGCCTCCTTCAAAAACAAACCCTTGGGAAAATTGGCAAACAACTTCTTAATATTTGAGCCCTAGTGTGCAAGCATCCGCAGATCAAGCGTCACGTGTATAATGAGTAACGGCGTAAGCACATCGACAGATAAGAATATCGTCGACAAATCACGGAGTCACCGCAACAAGCCCGTCGCAAAGGCTGTGCGGGTGACGCGTGAGCGCCTGCAATCGAGCCATGCGCCGAGCGGCGCCTTCGATCGCGATGTCCTGAACCTCTATATCAATGCCGTGCTGCAGGGCGCCTCGATCATCCCGCTGTTCGTGATCATCATCGCGATCCTCGGCATCTATTTCACCGGCGACACCCAGATCGTGCTCTGGGCCATACTGACGCTGACGGCCCACGCAGCCAACGTGTTTCTCGCGCGCCGCGCCCGCAAGCGCGAGATGACGGCGATCCGCACCCGCAAATGGCGCCGCCTGCTGCTGCTCGGCCAGTTCCTGATCGGCTGCTGCTGGGCCTATTTCGCCATCCAGGACTGCGCCGCCTGCGAGCCGGCCAACCTCGTGCTCTACAAGGGCGCGACGCTTCTGATCGCGCTGTCGCTGACGGCGATGTGGAACTACATGCTGACGCTGTGCGTGCTGGTAACCTTCTCGCCGGTCGTCTTCGCACTCGTCGCCAAATCCGGCATTTCCCGCGAGCTCCTTGAGATAAGCCTGACCGCGACGCTGACCACGACGGTCATCTTCTTTCACTATATCAGCGACCGTCTCTTCCGGCAGAACCTGCGCATCCTTTCCTACCAGGTGGAGAAGGACGACCTGATCGCCGAGCTTGAAGTCGCCAAGTCCATGTCGGACGAAGCTCGCCGCCGGGCCGAAGAGGCAAACCTCGCCAAGTCCCGCTTCCTCGCATCCATGTCGCACGAGCTGCGAACGCCGCTGAACGCCATCCTCGGCTTCTCCGAGGTGATGTCGGCGGAAGTCATGGGACCGCTGAACAACCCGACCTACAAGGAATATACCAGCGACATCCACCGCTCGGGCCAGCATCTCTTGAACCTGATCAACGAAATCCTCGACCTATCCCGCATCGAGGCCGGAAAGTACGAGCTCAGCGAAGAGGCGATCTCGCTGCTCGATATCTCCGAAGACTGCATCGGCATGGTGCAGCTGCGCGCCCGCGGCAAGAACATCACCATTTCGCAGCAGTTCGAGCTCGAACTGCCGGCAGTCTGGGCCGACGAGAAATCGATGCGCCAGGTGATCCTCAATCTTCTGTCCAACGCCGTGAAGTTCACCCCACAGGGCGGCGAGATCATGGTCAAGGTCGGCTGGACCGCCGGCGGCGGCCAGTACATCTCCATCAAAGACAACGGACCGGGCATCCCGGAGGAGGAAATACCGGTCGTGCTTTCCGCCTTCGGCCAGGGCTCCATCGCCATCAAGAGCGCCGAACAGGGCACAGGCCTCGGCCTGCCGATCGTTCAGGCGATCCTCGCCAAGCACGACGGCCAGTTCATCCTGAAATCGAAGCTGCGCGAAGGCACCGAAGTCATCGCCATCCTGCCGGCACGACGCGTGCTGCAGTCAGTTCCGGCCGTCGAAAACGCCCAGGCCGTCTCCCGCAAGCGCCGCAGTTTTGCTTGATAGGCTCAGCCGAACATCAAATGCTTGCCGATCGTAAACAGCATGAAGATGCCGCAGGCGGCCAGCATGCAGAGCACGGCGAACGAGCCAAGATCCTTGGCGTGCTTGCCGACGCTTGAGATCTCCGGCGAAATGCGGTCGATGACTTCCTCGATCGCCGTGTTGAGCGCCTCGATGGCGAAGACGATCAGGAACAGGACGACCGCGACCATCAGTTCGACAAGCGTCGCACCAACCGCCAGAAGCAGGATCAGCGCGACGGCGGCGAAGAGTAGCTCCTGCCGGAACGCGGCCTCCTTGATCAGTCGCTTGAAGCCGCCGAGCGAGTAACTGGCGGCGGCAAAAAAGTGGCTGATGCCGGTGAGTTTGGTCACGGCAGGTTTCATCAGGCGTCCTCGTCGTCAGGTAGATGGCGGCAATGCCTGCCGCTTCATATCAGAAAAATGCGAATAGCGTGTACACGCCCGCGTCGCAAGCCATCTGTCATAAACCTGTCACGAACCTGAACGCCGCCCCTGAACCCAGGCAATGAGATCAGTGTTCGTGCTGGTTTGTCACACCTGCCTGCGCGAAGGTCGCCATGCCGGAGTGACATGCCGCCGCCGCCTTGACGATACCGGCGGCAAGCGCTGCACCCGTCCCCTCGCCGAGCCGCATGCCGAGCGCCAGAAGCGGCGTCTTGCCTAGCATCTCGATCGCCTTCAGATGGCCGGGCTCGCCGGAGACATGGCCGATCAGGCAGTGATCGAGTGCCGATGGGTTGGCGGCCTGCAGGATGGCGGCGGCGGCCGTTGCCACGTAGCCGTCGATCAGCACCGGAATACGCTCGACGCGCGCGGCAAGGATCGCGCCCGCCATCGCGGCGATCTCGCGGCCGCCGAGGCGGCGCATGATTTCAAGCGGATCGTCGAGATGATCGCTGTGCAGCGCCACCGCCTTTTCGACGGCAGCGACCTTGCGCTCGAACATGTCGCCTTCAGAACCGGTGCCGGGACCGACCCAGTCGCGGGCATTGCCACCGTAAAGCGCGTAGTTGATCGACGCGGCGATCGTCGTGTTGCCGATGCCCATTTCGCCGATGCAGAGCAGATCGGTGCCGCCGGCGATCGCTTCCATGCCGAAGGCCATGGTGGCGGCGCAATCGCGCTCGGAAAGCGCGGGCTCTTCGGTGATGTCGCCGGTCGGGTAATCGAGCGCCAGGTCGAATACCTTCAGCCCGAGATCATAGGCGACGCAGATCTGGTTTATCGCGGCTCCACCGGCGGCGAAATTCTCGACCATCTGCTGCGTCACTGTCGGCGGAAAGGGCGTGATGCCCTGCTTCACGACACCATGGTTGCCGGCGAAGATCGCCACCAGCGGCCGGTTGACGGCGGGCGTGCGGCCCGTCCAGGCGGCGAGCCAGAAGGCGATTTCCTCAAGGCGCCCGAGCGAGCCCGGCGGCTTGGTCAACTGGGCATCGCGCTCGCGGGCAGCGACCAGCGCCCGTGGATCCGGCCCCGGCAGATCGCGCAGAAGTGTCCGGAAATCGTCGAACGGCAGGCCTGAAACGCTCATGGATGCGGCTTCCTTGTCTCGTCTGTAAACTTGTCTTATGGCTGCAAATCAGCTTCTTTCGCGGCCACTCTTAAATCCAGCCGCGAAGCGGAACAACTCTAAAAAGCGCCAGACATCATCCCCGGGAGCGGACGCGCCATGAACATCGCAACCTATGTGGCCGATATCGCGCGCGCCGTCGCATTCCTGAGCCGTATTCCGATGCCTAGCGCGGCCTTTGCTGGATACGACGGAAAACTCGGCCGCGTCGCGCGCGCCTTTCCGGTCGCCGGCATCATCATCGGCCTGCTGCCTGCAATCGTTCTGCTCGTCATGCTCGGCCTACGCGCCGACCGGCTGATGTCGGCGCTGGTGGCTCTGGCGGTACAGGTGATCATCTCGGGCGCGTTGCACGAGGATGGCCTTGCCGATTGCGCCGACGGCATCGGTGGCGGCCGCGACCGCGCCCAGCGGCTGTCGATCATGAAGGACAGCCGCATCGGCACCTATGGCGCCATCGCGTTGATCCTCTCCTTCGCCATTCGTGCTACCGCCATCGCCGCGATTGCGCGCGGCGTCGTGCCGTTTGCCGCGGCACTCGCCCTGCCCGCCATCGGCTGCATCAGCCGCGGCGCGCTCGTCTGGCACTGGCACCGCCTGCCGCCGGCCAAGGCCGATGGAGTTGCAGCCGCTGTTGGACAGCCCAGCGAAGGCGTCATGCAGATGGCGGTCGTCTCGGCCTGCGCACTGGCAGCGCTGCTGATTTGGCCGAGCCTCGGCCTTCTGCCGCTCATCTGCGCCCTGCTCGCCTGCGGCCTGAGCGCAATGATCTTCACCCGAGTGGCCCGCGTGACCCTTTCCGGCCATACCGGCGATACGCTGGGCGCCACCGCTCAAATTTCCGAGATGGCGGCATTGTGTGCTCTTGCCATGGCTTTGTGAAACAACGATATCATTTGTCATGATAAGCCCGTGCATCAACATCTGCTCCATTGATTCATCCAGCGGCTTTTGCGCGGGCTGCGGCCGAACGATCGAGGAGATTGCCGGCTGGGCGGCGTTTTCGGATGAAAAGAGGGACGCGGTCATGCGCCTGCTGCCCGCCAGGATGAAAGCGATACCGCCCTCGGCCTCGCGCGAGACGATGGCAAGCACGGAGCTCACCGCATGAACAGGCTGACGATTGGACTTGGCGGTCTCGGCATCGGCCTTCTCATATTGCTCTTCAATCACGACAGCCCAAAGATCCTCGGCGTCAGGACCGACGATTTCGGCCGCATGCTCTATCTTCTCCCCATCGCGCTCATGCTCGCCGCGGGCATATGGGGACGGCGCATCAGCGTCGGCGAGACGATGCGCCACATGATGATCTGGCTGGTGCTGATCCTCGGCCTCGCCACCGTCTATCTCTATCGCTACGACGCCCTCAGCGTCGGCAACCGCCTGCTGGCGGGCCTCATTCCCGGCCGCGCCGTGGTCGTGACCACCAGCGAGGGCGGCAAGGAAGTCATCCTGCACAAGCTGCTGAATGGTCATTTCGAGGCCGATGTCGAGATCAACGGCCAGACCATCACGATGCTTGTCGACACCGGCGCCAGCATGATCGCGCTATCGCGCGAAGACGCGGAGCGCGTCGGCATCATACCCGACAACCTGACCTATTCGATGAGCGTCATGACCGCCAACGGCCGCGCCCAGGCAGCACCCGTCACGCTATCTGAAGTGGCGATCGGCCCGATCGTGCGCAACAACGTCGCCGGCAGCGTCGCCGAGGACGGACGGCTCGATCAGAGCCTGCTCGGCATGAGCTTCCTGGAGACGCTGGGTTCGCTGCAGATGCAGACCGACGAACTCAGGATGCGCGACTAGCTGCAGCTGCCTAGCGGAGGGCGGGAAAGCGAACCAGCACGCGCGTTCCGGGCTCGTTGTCCTCCAGAGCCACCTCGGCGGAATGCAAATCGGCGACAGCCTTGACGAGGCTCAACCCCAAACCGCTGCCCGCCGACGTCCGGCTCTTGTCGAGCCTGTAGAGCCGGCGAAACACCTTCGTGTGCTCCGCGGTCGGAATACCGACGCCGTTGTCCGCCACACCGGCAAGAAGCAGATTGTCGCGGCGGGCCAGCGACAATTCGATGAGCGTTCCTGTTCCACTGTGGTTGATGGCGTTCTCGATCAGGTTGACGAACATCTGGACCAGCAGTTCGCGATCCCCCATCACTTGCATGCCGGCACCATCAATTGCGACAAAACGCAATGTCTGGCCGGCATCGACAGCCACATCGCGGTAAATCTCCGTGACCGATGACATGACGTCGGCCAGATCGACGGATTGGAAACGCGCCCGCCGGGCACCGGCCTCGATCTGGGAAATCCTCAGCAGCGCTTCGAACGTGGCGTTGATCTGATCGCTCTCCATGCAGGCGTCGGCGATCTGCTGCCCGACCGGCTCACCGCGATCGGTTCGCTCCGCCGCGTCCTCAAGCGTCATCTTCAACCTGTTGAGCGGGGTCTTGAGCTCGTGCGCGATATCGGCGCTCACCTGCCGCATGCCCTCCACCAGCCCCGACAGCCGATCGAGCGCATGATTGATCTTCTCGGACACCAGATCGATATCATCCCCATTCCCATGCAACGGAATGCGCGTTGCAAGCTCGCCATTCGACACATCGATCATGGTGCGCGCCACCGCGTCGAGCCGTCGCTGGGCTCGGGTCGCCAGGAAAGCGCCGCCACCAACCGCGATCAGCACGATGACGCCGGCGGCCCAACCGAGGCTTACCAGCAGGATTTCGCCAAGCCTCTCCTTCTCCGCGAAGCTGCGGCCCACCACCAGGTGGTTGCCACCGACGAGACCGCTGCGCACGCGATAGGAATGTCCGTCAGGCAACCCCAGGGCTTGCGCACCGACGCTCGACAACCCCTCGCTCGTAACGGGAAACGCCAGATTGCCGGCCAGTCGTTTGCCGTTCGGGTCGCTCAGCAAGAACACGCCCTGATCCGGCGAGCGCAGGCTGGAATAGGTGTTCACCGCCGCGATCAGGTCCTCGACATCGTTTTGCGCGTAGGTCGAGGCGATCGCGCTGTAGATTTCGTTGACGGTATCATCGAGCTGACGTTCGAGACCGCTATTCAGCATGTGATAGGTGATCGCGCCGGCAACCAGGAAGGCGGCGACGAAAAGTACGCCGAAGGTCATCGCCAGGCGAAAGGGCGTGCTGCGCAAGAGATTAACGCGGCGCATGCAGACTATAGCCCGTGTTGCGGACCGTATGCAGCAGCTGCACCGGAAACGGCCGGTCGATCTTTGCCCGCAGGCGGCTGATATGCGTTTCAACTACGCTCGTCTTCGGATCGAAATGGAAGTCCCATACGCGCTCCAGCAACATGGTCCGCGTCACGACACGCCCCTCGCCGCGCATCAACACTTCAAGCAGCGTAAACTCGCGCGGCTGCAGGTCGATGACCTGCCCTGCCCGTGTCACCTGGCGACGCAGGAGATCGAGCTCCAGATCCGCCACACGCAGCACCGTCTTCTGCTCCTGCAGACGCGGCCGCCGCGCCAGCGCGTTCGCGCGCGCCAGAAGCTCCGAAAAGGCAAAGGGCTTGACCAGATAGTCATCCCCGCCCGCCTCCAGTCCATCCACACGATCGTCGACCCCGCCGACAGCAGTCAGAAACAGCGTCGGCGTACTGATCCGCGCGGCGCGCAAAGCCTTCACGAGGGACAGGCCGTCAAGCCCCGGCAGCATGCGGTCGACGATGACGACATCATAGGCCTCGCGCGTAGCCTGAAACAGCCCGTCGCGCCCGTCGTGAACGACATCGCAAGAATGGCCAGCCTGGATAAACCCTCGCGCCACGTAATCGGCCGCCCGCCGGTCGTCTTCGACCACCAATACCCACATGCCTGAAGTCCGTTGCTTCCGCCTACCATTCGGCATCGCCAAGCTACCCGTTTCCGGCGGGAATGCCATCGCGCTTTGCAAACCCTACGAAAACGTATGGTGCCGGCGAGGCCAGCGTATGTCGGTGCCCCTAGTGTCTGTTTGCGGATCGGCGAGCAAAGCCTCGCACCGCTCAACACGACCACTCAATAGAAGGAAACGCATCATGAAGACCATCGCCGCAGCAGGCATCCTGAACGCCCTCGTCGCCCTGGGCTTCGTTCTCGTCTCGATGCCCGCGCATGCTGCACCGGCACCTTGCGAGGACATGCTGAAGGACATGCGTGCCACAAAGGCAACGGCGAAGCTCGCGGATGCCGACGCAAAGAAGGTGAACGACCTGGAGACCAAGGCCGTCGAACGTTGCAACGCCGACGACGACGCGCGCTCGGACAAGTTTCTGGCCGAAGCCATGAAGATCATGGGCAAGTAAGAAGCGAGGCATCGTGATGACAAACGCCATTCGAGCGGGCCACGAGCCCGCCAACCGCGTCCCAAACGTGACGGTCGATTTCTGGCTGATCAAGCTGATGGCCGTCACCATGGGCGAGACGGCCGCCGATTATCTCGCCGTCAATCTGGGGCTCGGCCTGACCGTGACCTCCATGATCATGTCGGCGATCCTTGCGGTCGCCATCGCCATCCAGTTTTCGATGAAGCGATACGTCCCGTCGGCCTACTGGGCCGCCGTGGTGCTGATCAGCATTGTCGGAACCTTGGTCACCGACAATCTGGTCGACAACTTCGGCGTCCCGCTTGATGTCACCACCATCGGCTTTTCGATCGCGCTCTTTCTGACCTTCCTCGGCTGGTACGCGCTCGAACGCACGCTCTCCATCCACACCATCTTTACGACGCGACGTGAAGCCCTTTACTGGCTGGCGATCCTGTTCACCTTCGCGCTCGGCACAGCCGCAGGCGACCTCATCGCCGAACGGATGGAACTCGGTTATCTCAGCACAGCCTTGCTATTCGCCGGCGTGATCGCGGCTATAGCACTCGCCTACTATCGCGGTGGCATGAACGCCATTCTCGCCTTCTGGCTTGCCTATATCGTCACGCGCCCGCTCGGCGCATCCCTCGGCGACCTGCTGTCACAGCCGGTCGAGTATGGCGGCCTCGGCTTCGGCACGATCTACACGAGCCTTCTCTTCCTCGGCGCGATCGTAGTCATCGTCACCTACATGACGCCGAGTGCCCGACCGGAACGCGACGAAGATTCCCCGTCGCGCGAGGCCATCGATCGGCGATGAAGCAGCATCAGTTGCGCAGCTTGTAACCGGTCCTGAACATCCAGCCGAGCGTTCCGAGGCAGATCGCCAGGAACAGCGAGATCATACCGAGGCTGATCAGCGGGTTGACGTCGGCGATGCCGTAGAAGCTCCAGCGGAAGCCGCTGACCAGATAAAGCACCGGATTGAAATGGCTGACCGCCTGCCAGAAGGGCGGCAGCATGTTGATCGAGTAGAAGCTGCCGCCGAGGAAGGTCAGCGGCGGCACGACCAGCATCGGGATCAGGTTCAGCTGCTCGAAATTGTTTGCCCAGAGACCAATCATGAAGCCGAACAGGCTAAAGGTCACCGCGGTCAGCACGAAGAACAGCGCCATCATGAACGGGTGCTCGATCCTCACCTCGACGAAGAAATTCGCCGTCAGCAGAATGATCACCCCGATCATCAGCCCCTTGGTCGCGGCCGCCCCGACATAGCCGAGCAGGATCTCGGCCATCGCCACCGGCGCCGACAGCACTTCGTAGATCGTCCCGGTGAACTTCGGGAAGTAGATGCCGAAGGAGCCGTTGCCGATGCACTGCCCGAGCAGCGTCAGCATGATCAGGCCCGGCGTGATGAAGGCGCCATAGGAGATGCCCTCGACCTCCTGGATGCGCGACCCGACGGCCGCACCGAAGACGATGAAGTAGAGCGACGTTGAGATGACCGGCGAGACCACGCTCTGCAGCAAGGTGCGGCGGGTGCGGGCCATTTCGAAGAAATAGATGGATTTGACGGCTTCGAAGTTCATTTTGCGCCTCCTACGAGCGCCACGAAGATGTCCTCGAGCGAACTCTGCTGCGTCGACAGGTCTTTGAAATGGATGTTGTGTTCGGCAAGCCGGGTCAGCAGCGCGGCGATGCTTTCCTGGTCGTTCTCGGCGTCGAACTCATAGGTCAGACGATTGCCGCCGGCGGTGAGCGCAAGGCCGTTGCCGGCAAAGCTCGCGGGCAGCTCGTCCAGCGGCTCGGTCAGCTCCAGGATAAGCTGCTTGCGACCCAGCTTGGCCATCAGCGCCGTCTTGTCCTCGACCAGAAGCAGCTCCCCGCCATTGATCACGCCGACGCGGTCGGCGATCTCCTCGGCCTCTTCGATATAATGCGTCGTCAGGATGATGGTGACGCCCGCCTCGCGCAGCTTCTCGACGACGTGCCACATGTCCTTGCGCAGCGCGACATCGACGCCTGCCGTCGGTTCGTCGAGGAACAGGATTTCAGGTTCGTGGCTCAGGGCCTTGGCGATCAGCACGCGCCGCTTCATGCCGCCGGAGAGCTGGCGCAGCGTATTGTCCTTCTTGTCCCACAGCGAAAGGTCGCGCAGCACCTTTTCGATATGCGCGGGATCGGCCTTCTTGCCGTGCAGGCCGCGCGAAAAGCTGACCGTGTTCCACACCGTCTCGAACTGGTCGGTGGTCAGCTCCTGCGGCACCAGCCCGATCATCGCCCGCGTCGCCCGGAAGTCCTTGACCACATCGTGGCCGCCGACAAGCACGGTTCCCCCGCTCGGATTGGCAATGCCGCAGACGATCGAGATCATCGTCGTCTTGCCGGCGCCATTCGGGCCGAGAAGCGCGAGGATCTCGCCCTTCTCAACATCGAGATCGATGCCCTTCAGCGCTTGGAAGCCGTTACCATAGATTTTCGTAAGATTGCGGATGGAAATGATGGGGGCCATGAAGGGCTCTTGAAGACGAAAGGAAGGATTTCGCCGCTATATAGCCGCTCCGCGACAGTTTTACATCCCATTGACTGCGAACAGAGTATTCATTTGCTCGAAAACGATGCATTTGAAAATGCGGTTCCCCGATCGTCAGGACTTCAAGGCCCCCATAGCCTTGCTACCAGGCGCCGTTCACGCTGCAGCCCGCCGGCGGCAACGTCTTGCCTTCGAAGCGCGCCTTCAGCATCTCGCAGCCCTTCGCACGAATGAAATCGGGCATCTTCATATTGAGGCTGATGCCCACTTCATCGAACGGATCGCTCGCATAGGCCACATAGGCATACCAACGGCCGCCGAACACTGCGACGGCGGCGATCACCACGACCGCGATGAAAAACAGAATATTCGGGCGCTTTTTCTCAGCCACAACGATCTCCTCTTATTGATAGGGAGCCCGTTTAAAGCGATTCCCGCGGCCGCGTCGATGCCGGGCCGCGGATCCCGTCAGTCGCAATAGACCTTGCCGCTCTTGCGCTCGCGCAGATCGAAGTGGAAGTGGTTCCAATGCTCCGGATTGCTGCCGGGGCCGAGCACCGTGTTGAAATACTTGCAGCTGTCAGTCCGTACGGCCTTCAGCAGCTTGCCCTCGCGGAAGGAGAATAGGCCCTTCTTGCGCACATCGATCTCATGGCCGCTCTTCAACACGAACTTGCCGACATCGATCGCGTTGCCGTGTGCGTGCTCGGACATCGGATTGTAGCGCTGGCGGCTGTTGTTCATCCGGCGGCAGCTATAGCCGCCAAGCGGCTGGATCGTCTTGATGCCGGACCAGTAGCGAAACCGTGCGGATGGCGCGAGCTCGTTCTTCACCCACTTGGCGAAGGCGAGCGTCACCTGGCAGTTCAGCGTCACCGCCGGGCGAACACCGATATTGCCGGACAACCCCTGCAGCGAGATCGGATAAGGCACCTGGCACGCAGGCCCGTTGGAGATCGGCGGCTTGTCGGTGAAGACCACGCCCATGCGCTTCAACTCGCGCCGGCAGGAGAGCTCAGAACTCGGCATCACGCCGGGCACCGTCGGCGCCGGCTGGCTCATCTGCGGTTCGCTGTCCATCGGATTGTTCGGCCTCAGCATTGCGACTTCCTGCGGCTCGCTCTCTTCAGGCACGCGCGCCGGCGCCACGACAGCGCTGCCGTCGCCCCAGACCTGCTGCTGTTGCCCCATCGCAGCCTGGCTCGCTGGCCGTGGCGCGCGCATCCGGTTCATCTGGGTTGGATTGTCCGTGCCGATGCCATCGACGACAGGCTGGTCCGATTGCCCCTCGGCGATCTGCTGCTGCTCTTCCTGCGCAAGACCGGTGACCGGCTCCGCCCCGAGCTCGGCATCCATGTTGACGCCCTCGGGCGGCACCGAAAGCGTCTGCGTCCCGCCCCAGGTGGCCGGCTGACCGCTGAACTGGCCGGCAGCACCGCGCGCACCGGCGGACGCCTGATCGTTGGTCATCGGAGGTGCTGCGCTCGCCTGACCGCGACCGGCAAGATTGGGCGTATTCATATAATCGACGGAGCCCTGGACGGGCTGACTGCCGGCGGGATAGGCCTGATCGATCGCAGTCGAGGGCATGCTGACCGGCGCCTGGCGCCGGGGCGGCGAGATGGAGCCGACCTTCGTGCCGCTATCCACACTGCCAGGCGGAACGAGCGCATCCGTCGAGCACGTCGTCAGCGCTGTCGACAGCAGCACGGGCAGCACATAACGCCGCATGATGGAAACAAACGCCATACTCTCATCGCTTCCGAAGATCGGCAGTGACCAAAAAACTTCGGTCCAAATTTAATAAAAAGCGGTGAACGAAACCTTACTCCCAGCCCGGACAAGCCCGGACAAGGCCAGCGTGGCCGATCACGATTACGGAAGCGTTTGAAACAAAAGCCCTAATTCGGGCGACAAATCCGGGATCGGCGCGCAATAGTCACCGATCGGCGACGTGCGCGCAGGTTTGCTTGCGAGGCTGGAAAGAGGTGCTGCGAACAACATGACGGGAACCGCAGAGCGGACGAGCCGCAGCGTCAGCTGACGTAACGCAGATCCTTGTCGTCGGACAAGTTGATCGCGGCGCGACGAACCGGACGGCCGCTGCCATAGATCTCGTTCATGATCTTGGCGACCTCCACGGCATGGCCTTCGGTCAATCCGTTGAGGATCTGGCCGCCAAAGCATGCGGGCTCTTCTGCCTGATGGTCCCAGACCATCCACATGTCGAGCGGATCGCAAATTACATCGTAACGAGGTGTGGAGCTATTCATCGGGTAACGCCTTCAATACCCCACTCTCTTAGGTTGCCGTAAATTAATCGTTTACTTGCGCCACCCATGAAAACAAATGAGTGATTTATTATAGTGGAGCCATAACGGGCAGAGCGAGCTTTGACGGAATTGGCAAAGCCGCCCAAAGCGGCTTCGCCGGATCGCAGAGAATTACCGCGCCGGCACACTTCCGGTGACGATGCGATCGGTCTTCGTCAGTTCCATCTGCGGCCAATTGGACGCAGTCTCGGACGCAGGACGGCTGCCGATCGCAAGGATCGTGATCAGGCCGGCAACGACGGCGGAAAGAAGCAACCCGCTATAGGTCATCAGTTTGAACCTCAAAGATGTGGTTTCCCAGCCACGCCCGGGCAAACTGCTACGGGAGCCTAAACGAACCCATAATGAACGTGGTTAATCACGATCATATTCCCGCTTATGAACAGTCGAACCGACACAAACCGCCATCGCGCCACCCGACCTCAGTCGTTCCCGCCTTGAGCGGCCGCTTGCGCGAAACGCATCTTCAGCGCCGCCACCTCGCCGGGATCGACCGTCAATCCGGCAACGGCGATCCAGGCGTCGATATAATGTTCGGGCGCATAGACATGGCCGTAGCCCATCGGCGACGTCGTGGCGATCATCAGGTCGAACAGCAACTGGAACATGGTCAGCACGGGAAACCACCTGAGGCTCGGCGACACATCCGGCCCCTGCGGCGCCTGCATCCATGCCGGCTCACGATAAAAGGAGTGCGGATCGAAGAACGTCACCGCATCGCTTGCATATTGCAGATAGACGATCCGCATCGGCCCCCATTGCGCAGCACCCGGAAGGTCCAGATGGTTCTCCTGATTGGTGAAACGGATCATCGAGCCGTCGCGGAAGGTCGGCAGCCAGGCCGGCGATTGCGGATTGCGCCCTGCCGTCACCGCATTCCACATCCGGCTCTCGAAAGGCGGGCCGCTCCACAGAGCGCCCTGGAACGGATCGGCGATCACATCGAAGATATCGGCCGAAAGCTGCGAGTTCAGCGCGCCGAGGCTCAAACCATGCAGGTAGAGCTTCGGCCGCTTATCGTGCGGCAATGTCGTCCAGTAGCCGTAGACCTCGCGAAACAGCGCCTTGGCCGACTGCGCGCCATATTCCGATTCAACCAGCAGCGACAGCCAGCTCGAGAGATAGGAATATTGCAGCGCCACGCTCGCGACATCGCCTTGCTTCAAGTATTCCAGCGTATCCATCGCCGCCGGATCGACCCAGCCGGTGCCGGTCGGCGCGATGATGACGAGCATCGAGCGCTCGAACGCCCCGTCCCGCTTCAGTTCCTCGAGCGCAAGCTTGGCGCGCGCCTCGATCGTGTCGGCATTGTTGAGGCCGACATAGACGCGAATGGGCTCGCGCGCCTCGCCCTTCCAGAAGCCGCTGATATCGGAAGCGCTCGGCCCCGACGCCACGAAATGCCGCCCCTGCCGCCCGAGACCGTCCCAGGCGACCAGAGACGCCTTGCTCCCCGTCTTCGCCGGATCTGCGGGCATAGGAACGTTATCCTCGATCAGCGCATCCAGCCGCTGCATCGAGGAATCGATCGCATGCAGCGCCCCGCGCATCAACACCCCCTCAGCCACCGACCAGAACAGCGCCACCGCGATCGCAAAGCCGATGACATTGGAAACACGTCGTGGCACGAAGCGATCGAGCCGCCGCGATGTCCACCTGAAGGTCAGCAGGAACAGGCGACCCAGCAGCACCGCAACGAGAAACACGACGAACGCGAGCGCCCCGAGCTTGAACGGCTCGGCGCTTTCGAGCGGCTCCATATGCCAGAGCTCGCGGATCGAATTCTGCCAGCCCGCCGCCTGCCAGAGAAAGACGACGGCCACGATCAGGCCGCAGATCAGCACCGCGATCCTCTGCGACAGAAGCGGCCCGCGATAAGGCAGTTCGAGATATTTCCAGAGACCGACGACGGCGACCCCGATGAGATAACCGACGGCCGCGCAGATACCCGACAGCGCCCCCTGAACGATATAGGATCGCGGCATCAGCGTCGGCGTCAGCGACGCGGCGAAGAAGGCGAAGGCGAGCGTCAGCCCGATCACCGACAGAGAGCGAAAAAGACCACCGAGCAGACGCCTCATGCAACTCCCCAACCTTTAGCCGCATCCACTTACGGCGATCTCAGACGAAGATAAGCCCTGCGCCGCGCGCCTTCTACTCACCCAGACCAAGAAAGACGAAGGGCTTGGCATCCTTGAATTCCGATGTCGCGTTGCCGGAATAGGTATGGTCCTGGCTCTCGCCGAGGTCGAGCCGTTTCACCTTGCCGGTCTCCTTGTCGAAGTCGATCGCTTTCAGGTCTACCCAGAAGGTGTTGGGCGTCAGCGCCGACTCGAAGAAGTAGAGCTTGCGCTTGTGATCGAACACGGTGCGCCAGCGCGTCGACGAAATGTTTGGCTCCTCCGGCGTGTTGAGGCCATAGGGCACCGAGACATTGCGGATGACGCTGAAGACGCTTGCGAGTGCCCGGTTGGGGCGCTCGTCCTTGGGGATCGCGTTGACATAGAAGGAGGCGCGCGCGAAGCGGTCGGCCGCCCGGTTGGTGCCGGGCAGCATGACTGTGCCGCCGATCTGCTTCCAATAAGAGTTCAAGGCGAGCTGCTCATCGAAAATCGGCGAATTCGTCATCACCTGATATTTGCGATCATGATGGATGACCTGCTTGCCACCGATATATTCGACGATGGCGCTATCCCCTGTTGCATCCGACATCGAAAGATGCAGCGTCGTCAGCCGGTTCTCGCCGGGCACATTGTCGGTGACGACGGTGAAAGGCTCCTTGCGGAGCGCCTCCACGGCCTCATCGACCGTGGCGAAGTTGTCGAGCACATATTGCGCCCATGCCGCGATGGTGAGGCCGGGCTTGCTGGACTTGTCGAAGGGCGGATATTCGGATTCGACCAGCCACAAGAGGTTGGCGTTCAGCCCCGCCTCGTTCACCCCATCGGTGGTCGACACATCATAGCCGGTCGCGACGACGCTCCCGTATTTCGAGGTCCAGTGAATGGAGTTCGGCCCCGCCTTGCCGCTGCGCTCAGTGCCGCGCGGAAGGATATAGAGATTGGTGGTGATGTCGCTCTTCCAGTCCATCGACCGCGCGGTGATGACGTTCGCATCGGGGCCGAGATAGACCAGGCGGGTGCAGGCATCGGCGACGTCAGCGAAAAGCAGCGCGGATGCGATGACGGCGGTCGCGACCGTGCGAGCGCGTGAACGAGATGGACGGCGGTTCGAAGACACGGGGCTTCTCCAATATCGTTGATCGCGGAAGCTAGAAGCGCATGGAAAACCCGATCGCAGGGCCGTGCTGGCTGACGTCCCATTTGAACTTGTTCGCGCCGGTGAAGTCGTCGTTTTCGTAATCCTGGTAGAGAAGCCTGTACCCTGCCCTGAGCACCGTCGGATGACCGAGCATCATGGTGCGATAGCCGAGATAGGCCTGTGCGTTGACGCTCACCTTCGACCCCACGCCGAAGCCACCGACATCGGCCTCGGCAAACAGGTTCCAGCGTTCGGTGAGATCGGCATTGAGCCGCAGGCCGACGAAGGGATCGGTCCAGTCGGAACTCTTGGACGCGCGAAGGCCGAAAGCCGCGACATCGGCCTCGAGCTTCGTCCAGCGCACGCCGGCGGTCGGCTCGATCGATAGCGTCCGTGGCTTGCCGAATACCGTGTCGCCGCCGAGCACCGCCTCATAGGCCTTGAAGAAGGCACCAGCCGACAGGGTGGTCGTGGTGATGTCGAGCCCGATCTCTTGTGAGAACACCTGCTCGTCCTGGCTGGTCTTTACATGCTGACCGTCGAAATAGACGCCCCATTGGCCATTGGTGATCTCGATATTGCCCATGAGAGCGAAATCGAGATGGTCGAAGATATCGGAGAAAGGAACGTCGACATCCGTATCGAAGCCGGCCAGCGATCCGCTGCCATTCAGCGATGCGGCCCACACGTAAGGGCTGACGATGACGGCCCACTCGCGCTCCGGCGCGATCCTGCTGTTGTCGAAATCGGCGGCGACAGCCCGTCCTGAATTGAATGAGAGAGCGGAAAGCAGCGCAAGGCCCACGGTCGCCACACCCATCGCCAAAAGCCGCATCGAAAGCCCCCATTTTCAATGTCACGCTGCGACCTTACTACCGGAGGGCGAAAACTCAAGCGAGATCAGCAGGATTGCTCGCTGACGGCGATCAAATGGCGATTGCTGAGCAGGAACAGATGTATGGTCGCAAGGGCGCGACACTTTTGTCGAAACGCTCCGATTTCGGTTTTTCGGCCGATACGCTAGGGTCCGCAGGAATCGACCCTGAAACCAGCGTTGAGCAAGAAACTCGCCTTCAAAAGGAGCGCCAATGACCGAAGACCCCAAGCCGAAAGGCACGCTGACCCTGAGGACCATGGCGATGCCCGCCGATGCCAACCCGGCCGGTGACATCTTCGGCGGGTGGGTCATGGCGCAGATGGACCTTGCATCGGGCATCTCGGCCGCCGAGCGCGCCAAGGCGCGCGTCGTCACCGCCGCCGTCAAGGAAATGGCCTTCGCCCTGCCCGTCAAGATCGGCGACACGCTGTCGATCTACACCGAGATCGAGCGCGTCGGCCGCACCTCGATCACCCTCTGTATCGAGGCCTGGGCGACCCGGGCTCGCTACAACAAGATGGAAAAAGTCACCGCCGGCACCTTCATCATGGTGGCGCTCGACGAGAACGGACAGCCCAAGCCGGTTCCCGCCGAATAGACCAAAACACGAGAAAGGCAACTTTTCGGTTGCCTTTTTCAACGAACCAAGCGATAAAAAGGCAACCAGGAGGTTGCCAATATGTCCGATCGCATCGAAAAGACCATTGAACTCAATGCCCCTGTTGCCCGTGTGTGGCAGGCCATCAGCGACTATCGCGAATTCGGCGAATGGTTCCGCGTGAAGATCGACGCGCCCTTCGTCGCCGGAGAGGAAGCCACCGGCAAGATCCTCTATCCCGGCTACGAGCATCTCCGCTGGACGGTCACCGTCAAGCGCATCGAGGAACCAACGCTGTTTTCCTTCACCTGGCTTCCTTATGCGGTCGATCCGGATAGAGACTATTCCGCCGAGATCCCGACGCTGGTCGAATTCCGGCTGGAGCCGATATCAAAGGGCACCCGGCTGACCATTACCGAATCCGGCTTCGACAAGGTGCCCGAATACCGCCGCGCCGAGGCCTTCCGCATGAACGACGGCGGATGGGCCGAGCAGATCAAGAACGTAAAGGCCCATGTCGAACGCTGAGCAAATGCCGAACCTTGGCGCCACCACGGCCGGCCGAGACGCCGCAGCACTTTTCGCGGCTCTCGGTGACCCCACCCGCCTGTCTCTGTTGACAGCGCTGAGCGACGGTCGCCCATCCTCGATCGCCGGCCTCTCCGGTGGCACCGAGCTGACACGCCAGGCGGTCACCAAGCATCTGACTGTCCTTGAAAAAGCCGGTCTCGTCGAAAGCATCAAGGTCGGCCGCGAAAGCCATTACAGTTTCCGCCGCGACCGCATCGACATCATGCGCGCCTATCTCGACGGCGTCTCCAGGCAATGGGACGACGCGCTGGAACGCCTGCGCGCCTTCGTCGAGCGTTGAGCCCGGCGAAATCCGTCAGCCGGCTCACGCCCGCAGGAACTGCGATCCCTTGTCGAAGGTGACGCCAGGAAATATCTTGGCCGTCAGATCATCCATACTCACGTCGAACTGCCGATAGAGCATGGCGGCGGCGATCTCCCGCACATCGGCGGTCGGCGCCAGATCGCGCTCGTCGAGTAGCTGCTGATCGCCAAGCCCCGGCCAGCGGCCGAGGATGCGACCGCCATTGATCGCGCCGCCCGCCAGCACGGCACAGCCGCCGGTGCCATGGTCTGTCCCTCCGGACCCGTTCTCCCGAACCGTCCGGCCGAATTCGGTCATCGCGAGCACCACGGTCTTCGACCAGATATCCGGCCCCAGCGTCGACTTCAACGTAGTGATCGCCTCCGTCAGGTCCTGCACCGGACGCTTGAACTGTCCAATCTGGCCGACATGCGTATCCCAGCCGGTAATGGAGAAGCTGGCGATCCGGTAGTCGCCCTTCAGCATGTTGCCGGCAAGGGCCGCCACATCCGCCACCTTCTGCCCGCGCGGCCCGCCGGGTTCGGCCACCATGGATGCGCTGTTGGCGCGCGTCGCCTCCTCCATCGCCTTGGCAAAGGCAGGGTCGCCGGCATAGAGCCGCTGAAGGAACTGCGTCTCGTCGCGGGCCGGCCCGAGATTGGAATCCGACGCCCAGACATCGACGTTGTTCGGCCCGGTCAGGATCAACTCCGTCGAGGTGTTCACATCGATCGCCTTGCGCGCATCCGATCGCGGGATGACGGCAAGCGCGCGGTTGAGCCACCCGGTCTTTTCCTCCGAGACGTGCTCGCCGCCCGATTCCAACATGTCCTGGCCGTCGAAATGGCTGCGCTGGTCGCGATAGGGCGTCGACACCGCATGCACGAAGGCGAGTTCGCGGCTTCGCCACAGCGGCATCAGATCGGCGGCGGAAGGATGGAGGCCGAAATGCCCGTCGAGATCGATGAGCCCGGTGTCGGGCGTCAGCGCCAGCGTCGGCCGGAACGCCGCAAAGCCGGCATCGCCATAAGGCTGCACAAGCGCCAGCCCGTCCATCGCACCGCGCAGCACGATGGTGACGAAGCGCTTGTCTCCGGGCATCGACGCGAAAGTGACCGGGGTGAGGATCGGGGCCGCAGCGAGGCAGCAGGCGGAAGCAAGGAAGCCGCGGCGCGATAGCGTGAAATCGGTCATTTCAAAGCTCCTATCGACGGTTGAACTCGGGCGACGCAAGCGCAAGCATCAGCCCGGTTGTCTTGTTGGGTGCCTGGCTGACGACGCGGATCGTGTCGTCGCGCGCGGCATCGCCAAGCGTTGCCTTCAGGAATTCACGGGGATCGAGCCCCTGCCCGAACTGCGCGGTCGCCCGCCGCGCCCAGCCGAGCCGCTCCGCCAGCTGACTGGCCGTGATCCAGGCCGAGAAACTCTCCTCGAAACCGGCTGGGCTCGGCGGCAACCAGATCGGCTGCCCCATGCGCCTCAAGGCGCCCTGCCCTAGCGCCCTCGCCGTCTGCATCGCCTTGCGGCGCTTCACCCTGTCCTCGTCGCCGGGATCGATCACCGACGTCCCGCCGCCAGCAGCAGTGTCTCCGCCCTTCATATCGCCCTTCGTGCCACCACTCAGCGCACCGCCCATATCGGGAGTGCTCGGAGCCATGGCCCCCTGCGCGCCCATGGCCTGCGCGTCATCATCCTGCTCGTTGTCCTTGAAGAAGGCGACAACGGTGCCATCGCCAGAGCCCGCATTCAGCGCCCTGAGACCGGCCACGACGAAATCGAATGGCTGACGCGCCTTCGCGCCCTCGTTCGCCCAGGCGGCGGGATGGTCGAGCATGGCGCTGTAAACGGCCCTGAGATCGCCGTCGGTCTTCTTCCAGGCGTCGGTCATCGCGGCGATCAGCCCGTCATCCGGCTGGTCGGAAACGAAATGCACCGCCAGCTTGCGACAGATATGCGCCGCCGTCTTCGGATTGGCGGCGAGATCGTCGAGCATGGCAAGATAATCGCCCGGCCGCCGCCTGTCGCCACCATAGCTGACGCCGAGAACTTCGTGACGACCGGGCTCGGCGATGTTGGGGCGAAACGCCATGTCCATCTCCTGCCGGTCGATCGTCAGCCCCGTCAAGACCATGGCCGCGGCCCGCACATCGGCCTGCGTATAGCCGCTGCCGGCCCCAAGCGTGTGCAGCTCCAGCAATTCGCGCCCGAGGTTTTCGTTGAGCCCCTTCTTCTGCCGCATGCCGCCCTTGGAATCCGGCCCGAGCGATTCCGCCTGATCGAGATAGATCAGCATCGCCGGATGCTCGGTGGCGCTGCGCAACAGATCGGCGAAACGTCCGCCGATACGCGGCCGGATCGCTTCGGCCTCGTAAAGCGGCACGAGCAGCCGCATCGGCAGGCTCTTGTTGGCGCTGGTGGAGAAATGATTGGTCCAGAAGGTGGAAAGCCGCTCGTGAAAACCGTTGGGCGACATCACCGCCTGCAGCAGCCGCGCATTCGCATCCTGCTGGAAGCTACGCTGCGCCTGCTTCTGCAACACCTTGCGCCGCTCGCGCCGTGTCTGGTCATCGTCGCCGCTTTGCCTGAGATCGCGGAGATTGGCCTGCAGGTCGGCGATCACCTGATGCCGCTGCTCGATACCGCCGACGGGAAACGAGACCGGTGCCCGCGCATCCGCGTTCACCTGTTTCAACAGGTCGTCCTTGTTCTGCGCCGCCACCTCGCCCGGCCGAAAACCGTAGCCAAAGCGGATCGCCGCCATCGTCGGAAAGGAAAGACTCATGACCTGTCACCTCCATATCCCTGGATGGTGACAGGCTGCGGTCAAAACCGTCGGAAATTGAGGCAGAGACGTGACATGGACAATTTGTAATTCAAGGACTTACCCGGTCCCATCAGGCGGGATCGCCATCACCCGCGGAAGATGAAGGACGCCCCGACCGCGATCAGCGCAAATCCGATCGCGTGGTTCCAGGTGAGGCTCTCGCCCAGCCAGAACACGGAGAATCCGGAAAACACCAGAAGCGTGATCACTTCCTGCATCGTCTTCAGCTGCGCCGTCGAATAGACCGCCGAGCCGATGCGATTGGCCGGCACCGCCAGGCAATATTCGAAGAAGGCGATCGCCCAGCTGACGATGATGGCGACGAAAATCGCCGTCCCCTTGTGCTTGAGATGCCCGTACCAGGCGAATGTCATGAAGACGTTGGAGGCAAGCAGCATGACGATCGGCCAGATGGCCGCGGGGCTGAGGGCAAAGGGCATGTGTGATTCCCGAGAGTTGAAGCTGGCGGCAGCATGTACCGCTGAACGAAAAGGCTTCAAGAGGTCGGGGAGCCTCCGCGAAATATATCGTCCCCGTGCCATCAGAACGTCACGCCAACCGGAACATTTCACCGGACCGACCGTTTGAGGCAGCACCGGAAGCCAGGCAGCCCGAATGATGTATCTGGCAATCGCAGTCCACAGACCCTTTGGCGGAGACATGGCGTGAACTCAGTTTCGAACAGTGGTCTGTCCGGTCGCTCGCTGGTGGCGCTCGCGGTTCTGAATTTCTTCCTCGCCGACGCCCGCGATGGCCTCGGTCCTTTTCTCGATGGCTTCCTTGCAACGCACGGCTGGAGCCCGATGACATTGGGTATCGTGGCGACCCTTGGCGGCGTTCTCGGTCTCATCGCCACGCCGCTGTTCGGCGCCCTTGTCGATGCCTCGCCGCATAAGCGCCTGCTGATCGTCATCCCGGTTACGCTGGTCACCGCAGCGGCGCTTTGGACGCTTGCCAGTCCCGGAAATGCCTCGGTTTTCGGCGGCCAGTCGATGACCGCAATCGTCGGCGCAGTCATCGGCCCGGCGCTGATGGGCCTGACGCTCGGCCTCGTCGGCGAAAGTGCATTCTCAGCGCAGGTCGCCCGCAACGAATTCTGGAACCATGCCGGCAACGTCTTTTCGCTCGCTTGCGTCTACGCCGCCACCATAGTCTGGGGGCTGAACGGCGTGATCGGCCTGATGCTCATCACCGCGCTCGCCGCGATCGTCGCAACGCTGGCGATCCGCCCTGAGGATATCGACAACGACGTCGCCCGTGGCCTCACCAAGGATAAGAACTCGGACGAGAGATTGACCGCAACAGCCAGCCCCTCCGGCTACTCGGTGCTGGCGAATTCGCGTGGTCTCGTGCTGCTGGCGCTGACCTTGCTGGTCTTCCACTTCGGCAACGCGCCGATGAGCCGGCTGATCGCCCAGAACTTCTCCATCCAGCTTGGCACGCCCTTTCGCACCACGGCGATCGTCACCGGCGTGTCGCAGCTGTCGATGATCGCAATGGCGCTTCTTGCTCCCGTCCTCATCAAGCGCTTCGGCCTGGCATCCGTCTTCATCATCGCGCTCTGCGCTTTACCCTTGCGTGGCGCGATCGCCGGCAGCGTGCCGAGCTTTGGCTCGATCTATCCGGTACAGTCTCGATGGTGTCGGCGCCGGCCTGATCGGCATCGCAACGCCCATCGCGGCCGAACGGATTCTCGCCGGCACCGGCCGCTTCAACGTCGGCCTCGGCGCGGTGATGACCGTACAGGGCATCGGCGCATCGCTGAGCAACGTGGTCGCCGGATGGCTGACCGACCGGGGCGGATATGGGCTCGCCTATTGGGTACACGGCGGCGTCGCGCTCTTCGCGCTGGCGCTGTTCATGCTCGGCCGCGAGGCAATCGCGCCGCGCGCATCAGCAAAGCGCAACGACGCCGAACCGAAGGCAACGCGAACCTAGGACGCCACGTGAATGGCGGGCGCTTCCCGCGCCGGCGTGCCTTCCAGCATCACCCGGTTTCGCCCGGCATCCTTGGCTGCGTAAAGGGCTGCGTCCGCACGGCCGATCGTTTCGGTCAGCGACGCGTCGCTTGATGCCACGCAGGCAACGCCGAAGCTTGCGGTGATCTTCCCGACACCGGCGACATCGGGCTGTCCGGCCGCCGAGAAGGCGAGCCGGATCGCGTTCGCGACCTTGCCGCCATCGGCGAGCTCCGCGCCCGGCAGAAACGCGACGAACTCCTCGCCGCCGAAACGCGCGGCAAAGGCGCCCTCAGGCAAGCGCGCTTTCAACAGTTCGGCGAGACCCGCGATCACGCCGTCGCCGGCCGCGTGGCCGAACGTATCGTTGATCCGCTTGAAATGGTCGATGTCGCAGAGGAGTATTGCGCCCTTCAGCGCGCCGCACGCCTTCAGCCTTCTCGCTGTCTCCTCGAAGCCGCGCCGGTTGAGCAGGCCAGTCAGGGAATCGCTCTCAGCTGCATCGCGGTAGCGCTCGATCGTGTCGAGCGTCGTTGCAGCCAGCGCCGAGAGCGCAAAGAGCAACGCGATGACGGAAGCGCCCGCCTGCATGACGAACGCGTAAGTGGAGGTGCCGAAGCTCTCCAAATCGCCCCCAGGCGAGAATATCACCAACAGGATGGCATTGCGGACGATCGCTTCGAGCACGATCAACGAGGCGACGCCGAGCAGAATGCGGTCGATCGCCCTGCGCGTGCTGCGCAAGGAGGAGCCGATCGCGAAGATCAGCAAGGCCGAGCAGGCGATATCGCTGATGAGGAGCTCAGCCGGCAGGCTTTCGAGCACCAGCACCGCATAGGCGAGTGCAGCATAGGCCACGACGCAGACGCCCAGGCGCAAGGCGATACGCGATGGCCGGCGAAAGCGCCTCAGGAGCGCGCCGCTGTAGAAATAGAAGGCGGAGAGAAAGAGCGCATCGGCGCTGAGCGCCTGAACGGGGATCGGCAGCCAGGCGAAAAACATCGGCACAGAGAAGGCAACGGCAGCGGAGAGAAAACCCGCCGCCCACAAGCCTGCTTCGCGCGATCCGAACCTTGAAACGACGAGGAAGGTGCAGCCGAAGGTCAGCATCATGACCGGAAGCATAAAGGCAAAATTCACTGCGGCACCCATCGAACGATGATGACGAGGCCCGGTGTGCAAACACCGCCTCGATGAAAAGCGCTAGCCACTCAACGTTAACAAAAGCCTACCTGCGGTAGACTACATATCGATCGATACAGGTGCAAGGGGCAGCCCCAGATTGTCAGAGGCCGCCCCTTGCCGCTCACGCGCGCAGGGCGCGGTGCGGCTCTCCGGCATCCTCCGAGCCGAAGCGCACATCTTTTTTCTCGTAGCCGAACGCCGCCAGCACGGCCACGACAACCGCCACGATGCCGGCGACGATCAAAAGCGCATAGGCGTAGTCGCCATTCCAGTGAGCCGCCAGGCCGGACTGGATCGTGGCATTGCCCGACGCCAGCAGATTACCGAGCTGGTAGGCGAAACCTGGAAAGGTGCTGCGGACCTCATCCGGCGAAAGCTCGTTGAGATGCACGGGCACGATGCCCCAGGCACCCTGCACGAAGAACTGCATCAGGAAGGCGCCGATCGCAAGCAGCACCGGACCCGGCGCATAAACCCACAGCGGTGCCACCGGCACCGCGATCAGCGCCGCGATGACGATCGCCTTCTTGCGACCGATCCGCTGCGACAGCGCCCCGAAGAACAGCCCGCCGCAGATCGCGCCGATATTGTAGACGATGGCGATCGCACCCGTGGTGTAGCTGTCGTAGTTGCGCTGCGTCTCGAGGAAGGTCGGATAGAGATCCTGCGTGCCGTGGCTGAAGAAATTGAACGCGGTCATCAGCAACACCGACCAGATGAACAGCGGAATGTTCTCCCTGAGCACCGTCAGGAACGGCCGACGTCCCCGCTCCTGCTGCTTCAGGAAGGCCGGGCTCTCCTCGACGCTGCGGCGGATATAGAGCACCAGAAGCGCCGGTGCGGCGCCGACGAAGAACATGCCGCGCCAGCCGATGATGGGAAAGAGCAGGAAGAACACGATCGACGCCAGGAGATAACCCGATGGATAGCCGGCCTGCAGAATGCCGGAGACGATGCCGCGGCTCTCTTCCGGCACGGTCTCCATCACCAGCGACGCACCGACACCCCACTCGCCGCCCATGGCGATGCCATAAAGCGCACGCAGCACGATGAACATGGTGAGCCCGGTGGAGAAGCCGGTGAGGAATTCGAATATCGAATAGAGCAGCACGTTGACCATCAGCGTGATCCGCCGCCCGTATTTGTCGGACGCCAGACCGAACAGCAGCGCGCCGACCGGCCGCATGGCGAGCGTCAGCAGGATCGCCACCGAGACGGCGGGAACGTCGGTTTTGAATTCTGCTGCGATATATTTGAGAACGAAGACGAGTATGAAGAAATCGAAGGCATCGAGCGTCCAGCCGAGATAGCTGGCGATAACGGTATTGCGCTGCTGCGGCGTCAGCCGGCGCAGGCTTTCCAATGCGGACATAACGGATCCTCCGTCCGAAAGCGGCGGCGAAGCGGGGCAAATCCGGATGCCGTCGAAGAGAGGGGGCGCCCTGATATGGGCGGGGTGGAGCTGTGACAGGCAGCGCTTTCGAAACGTCAGCAACGCTGCCCTTGTTCCATCACGTTTGTCGTGATCGCACCGCGCCTATGGATGGTCTTGTCGCCGCCACACGCAACCTCTTGCTAAGCGACCACCAAAGGGCGAGCGTTTCATTCTGGCGCAAAAATTCCGGCCAAGTACCTGCTTCTAAATAGCTATTGCGATTATTAGCAAAATGTGAGATATAAATGTCAGGTTGCATATGCAACCATAAAAAGCAAGCACAGATAGATTGCATCCATACCGGCAATGCGCCCGCCAGTCTCTGGCGGCGATGATACCGCTTGCGAAAAATCGATGATTTTAGACCTGAGCAAGACAATAGCAGATCAACCGTCGGTCTGAGCAGTTCCAGCTATGCGCATGAAGACATCCTAGGCCGACCAGCCCCGAGGAGGAGGAGCCATGCCTTTCGATCTGACCCAACCGCTTTCATGGGAGAGCGCTGCGGGAGACGCCGCCGTGATGCTCGACGAACTTCAACCGAATATCGTCAAGGCCCACACCCGCGAATTCCTGACCATCCTGTTCCTGAAGTTCTCCGACCCCGCCGGCGGCCGCGCGCTTCTAAAGGCGCTGTCGCAGCCGTCGACAGGTACGCCACTCTTGAAATCGGCGAAGACCCACCTGCAGGAGGTCAAGGCTTTCAAGGCGACGGGCACCAAGGGCACGCCCTATGTCAGCGTCGGCCTCACCGGCGATGGCTACACGGCGCTGCAAATCCCCGCTCCGAAAATCCCGCCGGATGCCTCGTTCCGCTCCGGCATGAAGAACGCCGGCCTGAACGACCCGGCGCCCGCGAGCTGGGAACCGCATTTCCGCGACGCCATCCACGCTGTCATCCTCGTCGGCGACCAGATGTCCGGCCCACGCAACAAGGCGCTGACGGCGGTGCGTCACCTGATCCAGGCATGCCACGGCGTCCATATTCTCGGCGAGGAAAAGGGCCACGGCCTGCACAACAGCAATGGCGACGGCATCGAGCACTTCGGCTATGTCGACGGCCGCAGCCAGCCGCTGTTCCTGACCGAGGATATCGACGACGAACGCCTGACGGCCGACGGCGCCACCAACTGGGACCCCGCCTTCGCGCTGAACCGCGTGATCGTGCCCGATACCGCCGCCCCCGATCCAGCCAAGCACTTCGGCAGCTACTTCGTGTTCCGCAAGCTCGAGCAGAACGTCAAGCAGTTCAAGAAGCAGGAAAAAGCCCTGGCCAAACGGCTGCATCTGAAGGGCGACGATGCCGAACGGGCGGGCGCCATGCTGGTCGGCCGCTTCGAGGACGGCACGCCGCTCACCACCCAGTTCGCAGACGGCAACCACCACCCGGTGCCCAACGACTTCGACTATGACAGCGATCCCAACGGCGCCAAGTGTCCGTTCTTCGCCCATATCCGCAAGGTCAACCCGCGCGGCTCCGGCGGCTTCGAGCCCGTCGACGGCGAACGCCTGCACATCATGGCGCGGCGCGGCCAGACCTATGGCGTGCGCACCGACCAGCCCAATGACGGCCGTATCGAAAACAAACCGAGCAAGGATGTCGGCCTGCTGTTCATGGCCTTCAACGCCGACATCGCCGAGCAGTTCGAGTTCGCGCAATCGACCTGGGCCAACAACCCCGGCTTCCCCCGCGTCCCCCCGGGCGCCGGCGCCCCGGGCCTCGACCTCGTGATCGGCCAAAGCCCCAACCCGCGCCCCGACATCCACTGTCCGGTCGAATGGGGCGGCACGACCACCGCGACCACGACCGCGACACCCCAGGCGGTGACGATGAAGGGCGGGGAGTATTTCTTCATGCCGTCGTTGGCGTTTTGTCGGAGTTTGTAGGGGGGTGTCGGTCAAGGGCGGCGGCGTGGCCGCCGCTCTGTCGGCATGATGTTGGTTGCACATCAGCGCTTCATGAAAAATCACCATCACAATTTTCCCCGCTCGATAGACAGCGCTCTAAGATGCACATGTCCCGTCATCGGATACACCGGCAGGCGTGCCGGCGAGGCGGGATCGGCGCGAAGCGTGAGGGTGAGACGCAAAACCTTACGATCCGGGTCCGCGGAAAATGATCTCCCTCCGGTGACGGCGGGTTCCATCGCGAGATGGTGCCTGAGTTGAGCCCGGACGTGCCTGTGAGGCACACATGGTCTCGCCGCGAAGTTGGGCGAGAAGGCAGAGAGATCGAAGTCGCGGATAAAAACCGCCGAACGGGGCGCTGGGAAGCGCCATATCTTACTTACTCAATCGAGGTGATTTCCAGCGCCCCGTCCGAGTGAAGATTGCATGGTGGAGACACGGGCTTTCGGGCGGCGTGGGGTTTTGGTGTGTCGTGGAGACCTTGTGCCTACCCCCTCAAGCGCTGACCGCATCCTCCACCACACCCGAAAAATCCACCGCCGCGAAAGCCGCCGCAATCACCTCCGGCCCGGCCCCGGCCTTCACCGCGTCGGTCGACAATATCTGCCGATAGCGCCGCGCGCCCGGCAGGCCGGTGAACAGCCCCACCATATGCCGCGCCACCTGCTGCAGCCGCCCGCCATCGGCGATATGCCGCGCCGCGTAATCCATCATCCGGTCGCGCAGAAGCTCCCAGTCGAAGGCCTGCGCCTCCGCCCCGAAGAAGCGATGATCGACATCGGCAAGCACGCCGGCATTCTGATAGGCCGCCCGCCCCAACATCACGCCATCGACATGCCGCAGATGCTCTTCGGCCTGATCCAGCGTCTGAATGCCGCCATTGATGCCGATGAACACATCCGGCCGCGCCTGCTTGGTGCGGTAGACGATGTCGTAATCGAGCGGCGGGATCTCACGGTTTTCCTTCGGCGACAAGCCCTTCAGCCAGGCCTTGCGCGCATGGATCCAGATCGCGTCGGCGCCGGCATCGAGCACCCGGTCGAGAAGATCAGGCAAGGCCTTCTCCGGCTCCTGCTCATCCACCCCGATCCGGCACTTCACGGTAACCGGCACCGAGGACACCTTCTTCATCGCCCGGATGCAATCCGCCACGACCTCAGGCGTCAGCATCAGGCAGGCTCCGAAGGTGCCGGATTGCACCCGGTCCGACGGGCAGCCGACATTGAGGTTGATCTCGTCGTAGCCATAGGGCGCCGCGATCTCCACCGCCTTCACCAGCTTCTCCGGATCGGACCCGCCAAGCTGCAGCGCCACCGGATGCTCGGCGGCGTCGAAGGACAGCAACCGCTCGCGCGGCCCATGGATGATCGCGTCGGCGACGACCATTTCCGTGTAGAGCAGCGCGTTGCGGCTGATCTGCCGGTGGAAGTAACGGCAGTGACGATCCGTCCAGTCGATCATAGGTGCGACGGCAAAGACCGGCCGCTTTGTTTTGAGCGCCTGTTTATAGAAATGCGATGATGTCATGCCGCGCTCATAGCGCAAAGCGCGCGAAAACGCCAGTTTCCCCATGCAGGGCAGCAATGCCGGAACAGGCGTACCGCAAGACCGCCTTCCACGCTTCCCCCAGCTTCGCTTTTGCGGCTAAGATGATCGGACTCAAGGAAACAGCAAGAGCATCCCCGTCCCATGTCCACCTCCTCTTCCGCCCCGGCCGCAGGCACCGTCATTCCCCTTCCCGCGCCTGTCCTCCTCCCCGTCGAAGGCACCACCGATCGCTTTCCGGTCCGTCGCGTCTATTGCGTCGGCCGCAACTATGCCGACCACGCCATCGAGATGGGCCATGATCCGAGCCGCGAGCCGCCCTTCTTCTTCCAGAAGAACGCCGACAATCTGCTCGCTGACAGCAAGGATTTCCCCTACCCACCGCTGTCGAACGACGTGCATTTCGAGGTCGAATGCGTACTGGCGCTGAAATCGGGCGGCAGGGATATCGCTCTCGAAAACGCGCTCGACTGCGTCTACGGCTATGCCGTCGGCATCGATTTCACACGCCGCGACCTGCAGGCCGAAGCCAAGAAGCTCGGCCGCCCGTGGGAGCTGGCGAAAGCCTTCGAACACTCCGCACCCGTCTCTTCGATCGTACCCGCCGCAAAGCTCGGCCATCCCGATGCCGGCCGCGTGTGGCTCGATCTCAACGGCAAGCGCGTGCAGGATGGCGATCTCAACCAGATGATCTGGAAGGTGCCTGAAATCATCTCCGAACTCTCGAAGCTGTTCGAACTCGCCCCCGGCGACGTGATCATGACCGGCACACCGGCGGGCGTCGGTGCCGTCAAGCGCGGCGACCATATCGATTGCGGCATCGACGGCATTGCAAAGCTGTCGATCAACGTCGCCTAAGGAGGAATGCCCATGCCGATCTATGCGCTCTCAGGCCACGAACCGGATCTGCCACCGTCAGGCACATACTGGATCGCGCCCGATGCGCATGTGATCGGCAAAGTCACGCTCGGCAGTGGTGTAGGCGTCTGGTTCGGCGCGGTGCTGCGCGGCGACAACGAGCCGATCACGGTCGGCGCGGCGACGAATATCCAGGAAGGCGCCATGCTGCATACCGATCCCGGTTATCCCCTCACGATCGGCGAAGGCTGCACCATCGGTCATCATGCGATTGTCCATGGCTGCTCAATCGGAAACAATTCGCTTGTTGGCATGGGCGCCACGGTGCTGAATGGGGCGAAGATCGGCAACAACTGCCTCGTCGGCGCCAATGCGCTGGTGACGGAAGGCAAGGAATTCCCCGACAACTCCCTGATCGTCGGCTCCCCCGCCCGCGCCATCCGCACCCTCGACGACAAAGCGATCGAAAGCCTCAGGCGCTCGGCGGAAAAGTACGTCGGGAACTGGCAGCGTTTCGCGCGCGATTTGAAGCGGCTGGATTGATCAGGAGAAGCGACCTAATCCCGCACTTAACCCATCTCAAACATCAGGAGAGAATATAAGAATCAGCCAGCATCCGTTGCGTCCCAGCGCCAGCAGACTTTTTTATCGCATTTCACACTGAACGCACTTTGAAGCACCTGACGATGTCCTCCGACACCTGTGCTTTGCGTCATATCTGAGTAGCAAGCATACAGGTCGACAACTGTTCATCGTGCAGGATGCGGCTATGTTTGCAGAGATAGTGAATGCGCTACTTCCATATGGGCCGCTTGGCTTGTTGACCGCCGCGATGATGAGGTACGCGTACTTGCTGCTTCGCGCCTGGATCGCCGCCCAAAGCACCCGATGCGCTCGATATCAGCTGGGCGAACTGTTGATCGAAGAACGAAACGCCAGCGAGGTCGAACGCCTTATGCGCCTTCACTTTGAGCTCCATGAGGAGATAAACGGCCTGCCTCCCTCCTCGTCCACGCCAAGCGCTACGCCGCGCAAGCCTCGCAAAGCCCGCGGATCTCGATCGTCGTCTTCTCGGCCTTGAACTTCTTGGACTTGGTCCAGTCCATCAGGCGATGGTCGACCTCGTGGTCGTGGAACTCCATCACCTGACCGCAGCTCTCGCAAATGGCGAAGGCGACGATGCCGTGGCTGTGGCAGTTCTCACCGGGGTGGGCGCAGGCGACGAAGGAGTTGATACTCTCCAGCCGGTGCACGACGCCATATTCGAGCAGCTTCTCAAGCGCCCTATAGACCTGCAGCGGCGCGCGAAAGCCGTGGTCGCGCAGCTTGTCGAGGATCGTATAGGCGCTGAGCGGGCCGTCCGCCTTTTCGAGAACGTCGAAGACAAGCGCCTGGTTCTTGGTCAGTGCGGGTGCGCTCATGAGCCTTGTCCTTCCGTGGCGGCCTGACCCCGCCCGAATTTGGGCAGCAGGCTGAGAATGAAGAGAATGAGAGCCGCGACCACGATCGACGGGCCCGACGGCGTGTCGTAGGTGAGCGAGCCGAACAGTCCACCGACCACGGCGACGGCACCGATCAGCGAGGCGAGCACCGCCATGATCTCCGGCGTCGACGAGAAACGACGGGCAGCGGCGGCGGGGATGATCAGCAGCGAGGTGATCAGCATGATGCCAACGATCTTCATGGCAATCGCGATGACGACGGCCATCAACAGCATGAAGAACAGCCGCGCCCGCTCCGGCTTTAGCCCTTCGGCCTCGGCCAGTTCGGGATTGACGGTCGAGGCAAGCAGCGGCCGCCACAGCCAGGCGATCGCGCCAAGCACCAGAATGCCGCCGCCCCAGATGAAGGCGATATCAGCCTTGGAGACCGCGAGAATATCGCCGAACAGGAAGGCGATGAGGTCGATGCGCACCCACGTCATGAAGGCGACCATGACAAGCCCGATCGCCAGCGTCGCATGCGAGAGAATACCGAGCAGCGCATCGGCCGAGAGAGCCTGCCGCTTCTGCAGCAAGAGCAGCAGGATCGAGACGGCGGCCGCGACGACGAAGACCGAGAGCGTCAGGTTGAACTGCATGAGCAGCGACAGCGCGACGCCGAGCAGTGCGGAATGCGAGATCGTATCGCCGAAATAGGCCATGCGCCGCCAGATGATGAAGCAGCCGAGCGGCCCCGTGGTCAGCGCGAGTCCGACGCCTGCGATGATGGCGCGGACGAAGAAATCGTCAAACATGGCGCTCTCCCGCCGGATGCTTGTGCCCGTGCCCGTCATCGGCCGTATGATGATGGGCGTGGCCATGATGCGCATGCCCGTGGTCATGGCCAGCATGCCCGTGGTCATGATGAGCATGATCATGAGAGTGCCCGGAATGATCATGGGGCGCATGATCGTGGCCGGCGTGATCATGGCCATGGTGGTGGCCATCGTCAGGGTGGCAATGGTCCGTCACCGAGCCATCCGCATGCAGAACGCGGCCATCGGGGAGATGCGTATGATCGTGATCGTGACTATAGACGGCAAGCGACTGCGCCGCGCGGCTGCCGAACAGGCGCACATATTCCGCACTCTGCGTCACCGCCTGCGGCGTGCCCCGGCAGCAGACATGGCCGTTGAGGCAGATGACGGTATCGGTCGCCGCCATCACCACATGCAGGTCGTGCGAAATCAGCAGGATGCCGCATCCCGTCGTGTTGCGGATGGTCTTGATCAGCTCGTAGATCGCGATCTCGCCGGAAAAATCGACGCCCTGCACCGGCTCGTCGAGCACGAGCAGATCAGGCTTGCGGGCAATGGCGCGCGCCATCAGCGCCCGCTGGAATTCGCCGCCGGAGAGATGCTGCACCTCGGCATTGATCATGTGCGAAAGACCGACTGCATCGAGCGCCTCGCTCATGTCGGTGGCGGAAAGCGGCCCCGTCAGCGTCATAAGCCGGCGCACCGTCAGCGGCAGCGTCCAGTCGATGGCGAGCTTCTGCGGAACATAGCCGACCTTCAGGCCGGAGGCGCGCGTCACCTTGCCCTCGTCGGCCTTCATCACCCCGATCGCCGTCTTCACCGTCGTCGACTTGCCCGAGCCGTTAGGGCCGATCAGCGTGACGATCTCGCCGCGCGAGACGGAAAAATCGACGCCGCGAACCAGCCAGCGGCCGTTTCTGCGGACACCGACATTGGAAAGCGAGACGAGCGGCCTCGCCTCGGAATTTGCGGGTAATGGCATCATTTTTCCGAAAGTGCTGTTGCGCCCTGCTATCGCACACGTTATAGCATAACGCAATTGATGTAATAACATTACCTATGCAATTCAAGCGGAGCATGCACATGAAACTCGCGACCGGCCTTTCCCTGGCGCTACAAGGCCTCGCACTCCCGGCCCTCCTCCTCGCCGGCACGGCCCATGGTGCCGATGCGCCCGTCGTCGTCACCTCGATCAAGCCGGTGCATTCGCTGGTCTCCGCCATCATGCAGGGCGTCGGCACGCCGGAACTCATCGTCGACGGTGCAGCCTCTCCGCACACCTATTCGATGAAGCCCTCCAACGCCAAGGCGCTGCAGGATGCCAAGGTGGTCTTCTGGGTCGGCCCGGGCATGGAAGCCTTCCTGGAAAAGCCGCTGGAAGCGCTAGGGGAGGATGCCAGCGTCGCCGAACTCGACAAGGCGCCGGGCCTCACCAAGCTAAAGTTCCGCGAGGGCGGCGCCTTCGAAGCGCATGACGATGGCGACCATGATGGCGATGCGCACGAGGCAGGCCACGATCACGCCAAGGAAGCGGCCGGTCACGATCACGATCACACCGCCGAGGCACATGACGACCATGACCACGGCCACGGCGCCTTCGACACCCACCTCTGGCTCGACCCCGAAAACGCCAAGGCCATGGCCGCCGAGATCACCACGACGCTAGTTGCCGCCGACCCCGCCAACGCCCTTGCCTACCAGGCCAATGCCGAGGCGCTGAATACAAAGCTCGACGCGCTCGACAAGGAAATCTCCGGCATCGTGTCACCGGTCAAGGACAAACCCTTCATCGTCTTCCACGACGCTTACCAGTATTTCGAAAATCGGTACAAGGTGCGGGTCGCGGGCTCCATTACCGTCAGCCCGGAAACCATCCCCGGCGCCGAGCGGATCGCTGAGATCCACAAGAAGGTGTCGGACCTCGGCGCAACCTGCGTCTTCGCCGAACCGCAGTTCCAGCCGCGTCTGGTCGATGTCGTGCTCGAGGGCACCAAGGCCAAGGCCGGCGTGCTCGATCCTGAAGCCGCAACGCTCGATGCCGGCCCGGACCTCTATTTCAAGCTGATGCGCGGGATCGCCAACAATCTCAAGGACTGCCTGTCGCGCGAAAGCTGAGGCCGTCCCCACCGCATATCGAAAAAGGCGGGCACACAGTCCGCCTTTTTCAGGTCGACCAATGTAATATTATAACATTAACTGGAGATCGCAATGAACAGGAAACTGCCGGTCACCGTCCTCTCCGGCTTCCTCGGCGCCGGCAAGACGACGCTTCTGAACCACATACTGGCGAACCGCGATGGCCTGCGTGTCGCCGTGATCGTCAACGACATGAGCGAGGTCAACATCGATGCGGCGCTGGTGCGCGATGGCGGCGCCAACCTGTCGCGCACCGATGAGGCTTTGGTCGAGATGACCAATGGCTGCATCTGCTGCACGCTGCGCGACGACCTCCTGAAGGAGGTTCGCCAGCTCGCCGAGCAGAACCGCTTCGACTACTTGCTGATCGAATCCACGGGTATCGCCGAGCCCCTGCCCGTTGCCACTACCTTCGAGTTCCGCGACGAGGACGGCATGAGTCTGTCCGATATCGCCGAGCTCGACACCATGGTCACCGTCGTCGACGCCGCCGGCCTGCTCGCCGATTACGCCTCCACCGATTTCCTCGGTGATCGCGGCGAGACGGCGGGCGATGGCGACAACCGCACTGTGATTGACTTGCTGGTCGAACAGATCGAATTCGCCGACGTCGTCATCCTCAATAAGGTCGGCACCGCCACCAGAGAGCAGCTGCAGGCCGCCCGCCACATCGTCATCGGCCTGAACCCGGATGCTCGGCTGATCGAGGCCGATTTCGGCAACGTTCGACCGCAGGAGGTGCTCGGCACCGGCCTCTTCGACATAGACAAGGCCGAGACCCATCCGCTCTGGTACAAGGAGATGCATGGCTTCAACGACCATGTGCCGGAAACCGAGGAATACGGCATCCGCTCCTTCGTCTACCGCGAGAAGCGCCCGTTCGATCCGGCCAAGCTGCAGCGCTTCTTCGACACCGCTTGGCCGGGCGTGGTCCGCGCCAAGGGCTTCTTCTGGCTGGCGACCCGGCCGCATCATGTTGGCGAAGTCAGCCAGGCCGGCGCCATCCTGCGCACCAGCCGCATGGGCACATGGTGGTCGGCGGTACCTCGCGAGCGTTGGCCGGACGACCCGCGTTTCATGACGGCGATCGGCCCCTATCTGCACCCCGTCTGGGGCGACCGCCGCCAGGAAATCGTCTTCATCGGCGCCGACCCGATGGACGAAGCCTGGATCCGCGCGCGTCTCGACGCATGTCTTGTCAGCGCCGAGCACTTCACGCCGGACAAATGGCGCGACATGCCCGACCCCTTCGCCCGCTGGGGAGATCAGGCCGCATGAAGGCGCAAGCGATCAGAAGGTATCAATGCGTCTGCGAGGAATGCGACCCGCTGCCGCCAATCGAAGGGCTGGCAGCGCCGACCGATGCCGAAGAGCGTAAGTCTGGCACCGGCGTTCTCAGCAAATTGGCGGCCCGGCTGGCGCTCAATACGCCCGAAAGACAGACATGAGAAAGGGCGGCCGAAGCCGCCCCTTCCGCACAAGTCACATCGGCCGATCAGCGGCCGGTGATGATGTTGGAGATCACATTGCTGGCAATGTTGATCATCAGGTAGTCGTTGTTGACCTGCACCCAGCGATAGCCGCGCGGCGGAGGCGCCAGGCGGTAGCGGCGATAATCGCGCACTTCGCGCATGTTGCGGCGCTCGGCAGGGCTCATGCGATGTCCGCGGCTCCACTTGTACTTTGTGACATGCACTTCACGCTCGACGTGAACGGGGCGGCGATGATGTTCCTGGGCGCTTGCTTCGGTGGCAGCAACCAGCGGCGCGGCCAGGAAAGAAGCGGAGAGAAGAACGGCAAACATCTTTTTCATCGGGGTTTCCTCGTGTTGAACACGCCCCATACCTAGCCCCGAAATGATGAACCGAAACTGAAAGTTAGATTAAATTTTCGTAATTCGCACAATGCCTTATTACAATATTCTAATGTTTAAATTTGCACGAGAGCCATTTGGATGACGTCAAGAAATCGTCCGTCGATGCACACAGCGTGGCGCCCAACTCCCTCCCGTACGAAGCCGACACGCTCATACAGGCGAATGGCGCGAACATTGTCGGCATGGACGCTAAGCTCAATGCGGAGCAAGCCTTTTGCCAGCGCATCGTCGACCGTCAAACGGATCAACCGCTCCCCAAGCCCCTGGCCGCGAAACGCTGGGACAAGACCCATCCCGAGCGAGCCGCCATGCGCGTGAACCGGCTGCGAATGACGCCGAATATCACACCAGCCGATAACCGACCCATCCGACACCGCCACGAACTGCGAGTGCCCATTGGCGATCATATCTCGGACGAAATCACGCGTACTCTCAAGCGGCGGCGCTTCGAGAAAGGTTAGGTAACGCCGCTCACGTGCGACAGTGTCGAGGGCCTGATGGAAGCTCTCAATATGCCGTTCCGCGATCGGCTCTATGACGGTCTCAGTCATGCGTGTTCTCTTTTACAGCTCGTCGTAATTGAACCAGTCGAAATCGGCCGTCTTCGCGCGGCCCGACGTATCGAAGGCAAAGACGCCGGCGAATGCGCCGGTAAACGAGCCATGCTCACCCCGCCCGCCTTCGTCCGAAACCACGCCGGCGTCGAGCACCGGACCGATCGCCCGCCACGCGCCCATGCCCCCGGTCTGCCAGAAAAACTGCAGGTCGTTGTCGCGGATTTCCATGGAAAGCTGGACACGGCCGCCGGCGGGAAGCGCCTCGCCACTGCCGGCGGGAAAGCTCAGGCGCCCGTTCGGATAGTCGCCGTCGCAGGAGAGGATCGTCACGCAGCGCCCAAGCTTCTCGTGCAGCGTCACCGCGACCGCGTGGAACTTGTGCCTGTTGTAATAGTGCGTCAGCCCGGCCACCTGCTGATAGGTATCCGGATCGAACTCGACGACCGTCTCGGCCCTGAAGCTGTGATGCTCCTGCCGCCGCGCCACCAGCGCCTGCTCGAACCATGAGCCGATGCTCTCACGAGCGATCAGCCTGAGATGGCCGGGCCGCTCCGTGAGGTTGAATATCCGCTCCGGCTTCGGCGTGCGCAGCCACTGGAAGTCCGCTGGAAGCGTACCGCCATCGAAGCTGTGTTCGCTGCGCATAGGCTTTTCGGCCTGCACGGCACCACCAAGTCCCGGTACGGTGACGTCGGGGACCGTGGTGCCATTTTCGAGATAGAGCCAGCCGTCATCCTTCCAGACGCATTTCTGCAGGCTGGTCTCGCGCCCGAGCGTGCAACGCCGCTTCGGCGGCATCGGCCGGCCGCAGAGATGCGTATGATAGACCTGACCGTCGGGCGTTTCGACATACTGCCCATGCCCTGCCCGCTGCAGAACGGCCTCCGGGTGATCCTTCGAGGTGATGAGGTGCTTGTTAGGGTGCATCTCATATGGGCCGGCGATGTCACGCGACCGCGCCATGGTCACCGCATGATCGTAACCCGTGCCACCTTCTGCGGTAGTCAGATAATAATAGCCGTTGCGCTTGAAGAGATGCGGCCCTTCGACCAGCCCGAGCGAGCTGCCGGCGAAGATGTTACTGATCGGCCCCTTCAGCGATTTCGTTTCAGCATCCCACTCCTGCATGAGGATACCGTCGAAGGCCGGAGACTTCGGCGCGCCGCCAAAGCTCTCGGCGCGGTGGTTCCACTGCATGTTGAGGAACCACTTGCGGCCGTCATCGTCGTGGAACAGCGACGGGTCGAAGCCGGAAGAGTTCACGTAGACGGGCTCCGACCATTCGCCCTCGATCGTCGACGAGGTCACGATGTAATTATGCGCATCCTTGAAGTTGCCGTCGAAGCGCTTGACGTCGGTATAGACAAGCCAGAAAAGCCCGTCGGCATAGGAAAGACAGGGCGCCCAGATGCCGCAACTATCAGGGTTGCCGCGCATGTCGAGCTGCGACGCCCGCTCCAGCGGCCGCCGCACCAGCGTCCAGTTCACCAGATCACGCGAGTGATGGATCTGCACACCAGGATACCACTCGAAGGTCGAGGTCGCGATATAGTAATCCTCGCCGACACGGCAGATCGACGGGTCCGGATTGAAACCCGGCAGGATTGGATTGCGGATCATGGTGACGTCTCCTCCCACAGGCGTGCATTTTTGCGGCACGTACATCACATCATATATGAAAAACGCCCGGAAGATCGTTCCGGGCGCTTCTGTTTAATCGCGTTCCGCAGACTTCGCCCAGAGATTGATGTCCGCCTCGCGGGCGTAACCATCGATCTCCTTCAGCTCCTCGGCCGTGAACTGCAGATTGTCGAGCGCCTTGACGCAGTCGACGATCTGCGACGAGCGGCTGGCGCCGATCAGCGCCGAGGTCACCCGGTCGCCGCGCAGCACCCAGGCGATCGCCATCTGCGCCAGCGTCTGGCCACGACGTTCCGCGATCTCGTTGAGCTTGCGGATATTGTCGATGATCTGCGGGCGGATGAAGTCCTTCTTCAGGAAGTGGTTCTGCGCCGCGCGGCTGTCCTGAGGGATGCCGCCGAGATACTTCGTGGTCAGCATGCCCTGCGCCAGCGGCGAGAACACGATCGAGCCCATGCCGACCTCGTCGAGCGTATCGAGCAGCTTGTCGTCCTCGACCCAGCGGTTGAGCATGGAATAGCTCGGCTGGTGGATGAGGCACGGCGTGCCGAGATCCTTAAGGATGGCGGCGGCTTCACGGGTGCGCTGCGAATTGTAGGACGAGATGCCGACATAGAGCGCGCGGCCGGAGCGCACGATGTGGTCGAGCGCGCCGCAGGTCTCTTCCAGCGGCGTATCCGGATCGAAGCGATGCGAATAGAAGATATCGACATAGTCGAGACCCATGCGCTTCAGGCTCTGGTCGCAGGAGGCGATCAGGTACTTGCGGCTGCCCCACTCGCCATAGGGACCTGGCCACATGTCGTAGCCGGCCTTGGACGAAATGATCAGCTCGTCGCGCAGGCCGGAAAATTCGGTGCGCATGATCTCGCCGAAGGCGGTCTCGGCGCTGCCGGGAGGCGGGCCGTAATTGTTGGCGAGATCGAAATGGGTGATGCCGGATTCGAACGCCGTGCGGCACATGTCGATCTTGCGGTCATGCGGCGTGTCGCCGCCGAAATTGTGCCAGAGGCCGAGCGAAACGGCCGGCAGCTTCAGGCCGGAACGGCCCGTGCGGTTGTACTTCATCTTCGAATAGCGGTCGGAAGCCGGTTGCCAGCTCATAATCCTCATCCCTCATGTAGAAACGGCGCGGGCTCCTCGCCCGCGCCGGACCATAGACCTTTAGGCACGTACTTCAAGAGTGCCCGTCACTTCAGTAGTGCCAATCACTTCAGAAGAGCCTGGGCCTCTTCGATGCCGAGTGCGGCCGGCTGCGTGCAGGTGGTCGTCAGCTCGATGAAGCGGCCTTCCTCGCCCGACTTCAGGATCGAGGTCATCACGTCGACGCCATGCAGCGTGCGATCGAGCGAGCAGCGCGCATCGCGCCCCTCAATGATCGCCATCGCCATGTCGGCGAGACCGGCCGTACGATAGTTGGCGCGCGGTCCCTGCGGGCTCTCCTGGTTGGAAATGCCGAAGGGATGCTCCCAGCCATCAAGCGGCTTGATGTCCTTGTCGCGGCCGCTTGCCTCGACCACGCCGCCGAAGAAGTTCGGATCCGGCAGGTAGAGCGAACCATCGGTGCCGTAGAGCTCCATGTTGGCATGGCGGTGAGACCATACATCCCAGCTCGCGGTCAGCGTCACCGTCGCGCCGTTGACGAATTCCAGGATCGCCTGGATCGTCGTCGGCGTCTTCACCGGGATCGTCTCGCCGTTGCGGGGCTCGCTAGTGATCGTGCGGGTCGGCGACGCCATCGAGGTCATCGCGCCGACGCGCTTCACCGGACCGATGAGGTTGATCAGGTTGGCGATGTAGTAAGGGCCGAGATCGAGGATCGGGCCGCCGCCGGGCAGGAAGAAGAAGTCCGGGTTCGGATGCCACATCTCCATGCCGGGGCTCATGACATAGCACGCGCCCGAGGTGACGCGACCGATGCCGCCCTCGTCGATATACTTGCGGGCAAGCTGATGCGCGCCGCCGAGGAAGGTGTCGGGCGCGCAACCGACGGAGAGGTTCTTCTCCTTGGCGATGCGGCGCAGCTCCTCACCCTGCTCGAGGGTGAGAACCAGCGGCTTTTCCGAATAGACGTGCTTGCCGGAGAGCAGGATCGCCTTCGACACGGGGAAGTGCGCGTCCGGGATGGTGAGGTTGACGACGACGTCGACCTCGTCATTGGTGAGCAGGTCCTCGATCGTCTGCGCCTTGACGCCATACTCGGCGGCACGGGCTTCGGCAGCCTGCATGTTGAGGTCGGCGCAGGCGACGACCTTGAGGCCCTTGAACAGCGGGGCCAGCGAAAAATAGGTGGTGGAGATGTTGCCGCATCCGATGATGCCGACGCCAAGTTCCTTGGTCATGATGGTCCTCAGTAGGTCTTGAAGGATGCGATCGAGCGGGTGATCAGGCGATCGATATCGGCGGGATTGTCATGCTCGACGACGTAGTGCTTGGTCTTGGTGCCCTTCAGCGCCGCGACGAGCTTCGGCCAATCAAGCGTGCCGTGGCCGACATCGGCCCAGCCGTCTTCGTTCTTGTTCTCGCCAGCTGGCGCGATGTCCTTGACGTGCGCCGAGGTGATGCGCGAGCCCAGCTTCTCGATCCATGCGAAGGGATCGGCACCGCCGCGAACGACCCAGGCGATATCCGCTTCCCAGGAAATGTCGGGCGCGCCTTCGAAGATGCGCTCGATCGGCAGCGAGCCGTCTGAGAGCTTGACGAATTCGAAGTCGTGATTGTGCCAGCCGAACTCGTAGCCCGCGTCCTTGTAGGGCTTGCTCATTTCCTGCAGGCGCTTGCCGAATGCCAGCCAACCGGCACCATCGGTCGGGCGCTCATCGGCAGCCAGATGCGGCGCATAGATGGAATCCATGCCGAGGATCTTGGCGATATTCAAAGACTTCTGCACTTCGCCATCGAGGAAATCGGGGCTGAAGTGGCCGCTCGCCATCGTGAGGCCGTTCTTGTCGAGTTCGGCGCGCAGGCCCTTGAGGCCGGCATCGTCGAGATCGGCATAGATGCCGCCGAAGCCTTCGACTTCCTGATAGCCGGCCTTGCCGAGCTTTTCGAAGATCGCCGAATAGGGCTGGAAGTTGCGGGCGCTATAAAGCTGGAAACTCAGTTTCGTCATAATATCCTCCTCGGGCCTCGTGCCCATTCAATTCATCAGGATCAATCCACGGACTGACAGGATTGCAGGTCGTAGAAGCGGAAGTCCGGCAAGGCGCCATCAGCGAGCGGCGTGGCCGGGGTGAAGGTGATGCGGCGCGTCTCGCCCGCCGCCAGATCGAAGGCATTGTCGGAATATTTGCCGTCGATCTCGGTTTCGATCATCACGAAGAGCGCAAGTCCCTTCGCGGTGACGTTGAGGCAGACGGAGCCGTCTTCCTCGACATATTCGTGCGTGACCATCAGGCCCGCGGGCTCTAGCTCCAGCGCCTTGTAGGTGCCATCAACGTAGTGCCCCTCGCCGCCCATGCCGTTCGACGCCGTGAAGCGCCAGGCAAGCAGCGTGCCCGAGGGGATATCGGACACATCGATGCTGGCAGCCGTCACCGCCGCGTCGGGCGTGCAGACCGCCTGCACATCCTTGAGGTGCTTGCGCTCGCCCTTCATGTCGATGACGGAGATCGACAGGTCGACGCTGACGTCATCGAGCGTGTCGTTGACCAGCGAGAAGCGGATCTGCTTGCCGTCGTCGGATGGGATGGCGGCGACCGCGACCGGCTGGAAGAAGCGCTTGACCAGATAGTGCATCGCCTTCCAGCGGCCGCCGTAATCTAGGCTCGACCACGAGGCCACCGGCCATGTGTCGTTGAGCTGCCAGTAGATCGTACCCATGCAATGCGGCTTCAGCGACCGCCAGTATTCCACCGCCGTCTTGATCGCGAGACCCTGCTGGATCTGGCTGAGATAGACGAAGTTCGGGAAATCCTTCGGGAAACGGAAATAGCGGAACATCGTGCCGGCAATGCGCTCGTTGCCGCCGGCGTTCTTCTGGTGCAGCTCCATGACCGGAGACGCGACGTTCATGTCCTTGGCCTCGGCATAGGTCTTGATAACCGGCAGCGAGGTGTAGGACTGGAAGCCGAATTCCGAGCAGAAGCGCGGGCGAACGGAACGGTAATTGTCGAACGACTTGTTCTCGTGCCAGACCGACCAGTAGTGCATGTCGCCGGAGCCATCGGCATGCCAGGCATCGCCGAAATCGAGATAGCCGGAAGCCGGGCTCGACGGCCACCAGATCGCATCCGGTGCCGCCTTCTTCATCGCCTGCTCGATCACCCGGTTGAGGCGGTCGTAGGAGACGAGATAGCGGTCACGATCCTTGCGCGATTCCTCGAACCAAGTGAGCGCGCCCACCAGTTCGTTGTCGCCGCACCAGAGCGCGATCGACGGATGCGAGTTCAGGCGACGGACCTGGTAGTCGACTTCAAGCGCGACATTGTCGAGGAAGTCCTCGGTCGAGGGATAGAGATTGCAGGCGAACATGAAGTCCTGCCAGACCATGAGGCCGAGACGGTCGCAGAGATCGTAGAAATGATCATGCTCGTAGAACCCGCCGCCCCAGACGCGAATCATGTTCATGTTGGCGGATTTGGCCGACTGCAACAGGTCCTCGGTCTTCTCGGGCGAGGACAGCGAAAACAGTGCGTCGGCCGGGATCCAGTTGGCGCCGCGGCAGAAGATTTCGCGACCGTTGACCTTCAGCGCGAAACGGGCGCCGGCAGCGTCTGGCGTAGTGATGAGCTCGACCGTGCGAAGACCGATCTGCTTGGTGACCGCATCGGATGGCAGATCGACGGTCAGCGCATAAAGCGCCTGCTCGCCGCTCCCTGCCGGCCACCAGAGGCGCGGCTTGGCGATCTCGAACACATGGTTGACGACCGTCTCGCCGGCGCTGACGCCGACATCGAGGCGCACCCGTTCGCCATCGAGCGAGAAATGCACGGGAACGATGCCGGGGTTCTTGGAGAACAGCGTTGCGGAGACCTTGAGATCGACCGAGCCGTCGAGATTATGCACCTGCTGCGTCGTCACATGCTCGATGCGGGCGGTGTCGAGGCGGCGCAGCGCGATCGTGCCGTAAAGCCCGAGCGGCGCGATCGCGATGTTCCAGTCCCAGCCGAAATGGCACTGCGGCTTGCGCAGCATGTTGCCGTTGGGGATCGGCGAATTGCCGGTCGAATAGGGAATGTAGAAGGGCTGCTTATCCTGGCGATCGGCACCCGCCGCGATGCTGGAATGCAGCACGATGCGGATGACGTTCTCGCCGGACTTCAGATGGCTGCTGACATCCGGGCGATAGCGGCGGAAGCTGTTGTCGGCGACGACCGCCGGCGAGCCGTTGATGAAGACGGCGGCCACCGTGTCGAGATAGTCGATATCGAGATACCAGTCGCCGTCCGGCTCCGACACCGTGAAGCTGCGTTCGATCGACCAGTCGCGATGCGCCACCCACTGCACGACCTCTTCGTTGCGGCCGAAATAGGGATCGGGGATAAGCTTGGCGGCATGGAGCGCCGAATGCACGTCGCCGGGAAGCGTGATCGGCGCGGTGATTTCACCATCCGTGGAGGTGAGCTTCCACGAGCCTGAGAGGTCGAGGTTGAACCCGTTGGTGGGCAAGGATGTCATAGCACTGTCCGATCAGGCCGCTCTTGGGAGAACCCGTCACCGGGCTGCGACCGAATGTGGTATTGGAAGAACGGGCGGAACCGCTTGGGACGGCCCCGCCCGCAGCGTAGTCGTCTAAAGGCGCAGTTCCGTCTCGGCGTCGAAGATCGACGCCAGCGACATGTCGAAGCCGAGCTTGACCTGTGAACCCGGGCTGAAGCGGCGGGCACCGTTGATGCGCACCGACATGGTGTGTCCGGCATGCTTCAGCCAGAGCAGGTTGTCGGCGCCCATTGGCTCCTCGATATCGACGGTCGCGTCATGAACTTCGGCACCGAGGTTCTCGTTGACCTTGATATGCTCCGGCCGCACGCCGAGCGTCACCTTCCGGCCCGCCTGCAGCGGTCCGCTCGCCTCATAGGCATCGACGTTGAAATCGACACCATTGGCGGTGAACACGGTAGCGTCGCCCCGCTTGGCGATCTCGCCGCGCAGGAAGTTCATCGACGGCGAGCCGATGAAGCCGGCGACGAACAAGCTCTTCGGCTTGTTGTAGATCGTCGTCGGATCGGCAAGCTGCTGGATCTCGCCGTTCTTCATGATCGCGATGCGATCGGCGAGCGTCAGCGCCTCGATCTGGTCGTGCGTGACGTAGATCATCGTGTTCTTCAGCGACTGGTGCAGCCGCTTGATCTCGACGCGCAGTTCCGAACGCAGCTTGGCGTCGAGGTTGGAGAGCGGTTCGTCGAACAGGAACACGTCGACATCGCGCACCAGCGCACGGCCGATCGCCACGCGCTGGCGCTGACCACCGGAAAGCTCCGCCGGCTTGCGCTTCAGGAGCGGCTGGATCTGCAGGATTTCCGAAGCGCGGGCCACGCGCTTGTCGATATCGGATTGCGGGATCTTGGCGACCTGCAGGCCGAAGGAGAGGTTCTTCTCCACCGTCATCTGCGGATAGAGCGCGTAGGACTGGAACACCATGCCGATGCCGCGGTCCTTGGGCTCTTCCCAGGTCACGTTCCGGCCCTTGATGTGGATCTGTCCCTCACTGATGTCGAGCAGGCCGGCGATGCAGTTGAGCAGGGTCGACTTGCCGCAGCCGGACGAGCCGAGCAGCACCAGGAACTCGCCGTCGTTGATCTCGAGGTTCAGGTCCTTGAGCACGCTGACGGCGCCGAAGTTCAGCGAAAGGTCTTTGATGGAAACGCTTGAATTCATGGATCAGCCTTTCACTGCGCCGGCGGCGATACCGCGGACGAACAGACGTCCAGACACGAAATACACGATGAGCGGCACCAGACCCGTGAGGATGGTTGCGGCCATGTTGACGTTGTATTCCTTCACGCCCTGGACGGAATTGACGATGTTGTTGAGCTGCACGGTCATCGGATAGTATTCCGGCCGGGTGAAGACGACGCCGAACAGGAAGTCGTTCCAGATGCCGGTGACCTGCAGGATCATGGCAACGACGAAGATCGGCAGCGACATCGGCACCATGATCTTTAGGAAGATCTGCCAGAAACCGGCGCCATCGACGCGGGCGGCCTTGAACAGCTCCTGCGGCAGCGATGCGAAGTAGTTGCGGAAGAGCAGCGTCAGGATCGGCATGCCGAAGATCGAATGCACGATGATCAGGCCCGTCAGCGTCCCGTAGATCCCCATTTCACGCAACACGATGACGATCGGATAGATCATCACCTGGTAGGGAATGAACGCGCCGATGACGAGGATCGAGAAGAACAGTTCCGATCCCTTGAAGCGCCAGTTGGCGAGCGCGTAGCCGTTGACCGAGGCAATCGCGATCGAGACGATGACGGATGGCACGGTGATCCGCACCGAATTCCAGAAACCGCGCGAGAGACCGTCGCAGTTGAGACCCGTGCAGGCCGTTGCCCAGGCCTTCACCCACGGTTCGAAGGTGATTTCCATCGGCGGCGAGAAGATGTTGCCCATGCGGATTTCGGGCATCCCCTTCAGCGACGTGACGATCATCACGTAGAGCGGCAGCAGGTAGTAGGCGGCGGCGACGAACAGCGTGCCGTAGAGCATGATGTTGCGCGGCGAGAGCACCCGCTTCGGCTTCTTGCCGTTCGGTCCGTCGAAGGACTTGGTGGGCGAAAGAGCGACCTCGGCCGTCTTGAGAGCGATGGTATCAGGCACGTTTACGCCCTCCCCCGAATTCCAGATAGGCCCATGGAATGATGATGATCGCGACCGTGATCAGCATCATGGTCGAGGCGGCGAAGCCCTGCCCCAGGTTCTGCGCCTGGAACATGTAGTCGTAGACATACTTGGCAGGCACTTCCGACGAGATGCCGGGTCCACCCGACGTCTGCGCCACCACGAGGTCGTAAACCTTGACGATGCCCGACGCGATGATGACGAGCGTGGTGATGAAGACGGGACGCATCATCGGGATGACGATGAAGAGATAGGTCTTCCACATCGGAATGCCGTCGACGCGCGAGGCCTTCCAGATATCTTCGTCGATCCCGCGCAGGCCGGCGAGCATCAGGCACATCACGAGGCCCGTTCCCTGCCAGAGTGCGGCGATCAGCACACCGTAGATCACGATGCTCGGCGTATAGAGCGGATCGAAGGTGAAGCTCGTCCAGCCGAGCGAACGCACCACCGACTGCACGCCGAATTCGGGATTGAGCACCCACTGCCATACGAGGCCGGTGACGATGAAGGACAGCGCGAAGGGGTAGAGAAAGATCGTCCGGAACGCATTCTCGAACCGGATCTTCTGATCCATCAGCGCGGCCAGCGTAAAGCCGATCACCAGGCTGAAGATCAGGGAAAATATGCCGTAAAGGGCGAGGTTTTCGATGGACACGATCCATCGCGGCGCGGCCCAGAGCCGCTTGTATTGGTCGAAACCAACGAAGCTCATCCTTGGCAGGAGCTTCGAGTTGGTGAAGGAATAGAACACCGTCCAGACCGTACCGCCGAGAAAAATGACCAGGGCGGTAAGGATCATTGGGATGGATGCAATTTTGGAATTCAGATTGCGCAGCAACTGATTTGGCCGGCCGGCTTTCGCTGGACCCGTCATTGTGTTTCCTCCTGACACGCACTTGCTTTTTTGACCGAGAGCAGCGGCCGATGCCGGACACCGCTCCCGTCTCTTGCCCCGGATGGTTCCGACCGCATCCTCCGCGGCCGGAACTCATCGGGAAAGCACTGCCACGAGCCCGCCGCCACTGGCGGTTAGGGCAAATCCGGCTTCCCGTTCCTGGGCGGAAAACCGGATCACGGCAGCACGAGCAGACGATCAGTCGGCGGAGCCGATGATTTCGGCGAAGCGCTTCTGCGCCGCCTCAGGCGTCATCGAGGCATTGGCGAAGAACTCCGAGAAGAGGTCTTCCTTCTGCTTCTGGCTGTCGGCCGAAAGCAGCTGGTCGGTGCCTTCGACGATGTTGCCCTTCTTCAGGATCTCGAGACCCTTTTTCATGCAGTCGTTGGCAGCCTCGAGATCGACGTCACCGCGAACCGGCAGCGAGCCTTTCTTCAGGTTGAAGGCGACCTGCGTCTTCGGATCGAGCAGCGTCTTGGCGAGAACGTCCTGAGCCTTCGACTTGGCTTCGTCCTTGAGCAGCGGGAAGTAGAAGGCATCACCACCGGTGGAGATGATTTCGTTCACGCCGAGGCCCGGAAGGCAGGTGTAATCGGTACCGGCCTTCTGGCCGGCGAGAGCGAATTCGCCCTGCGCCCAGTCGCCCATGATCTGGCCGCCGGCCTTGCCGGTGATGACCAGATTGGTTGCCTGGTTCCAATCCTGGACGTTGCTGCCCTTGGACATCTTGCGTGCGTCGTCCGCAGCCTTGAAGACCTTGGCGATCTCGGGACCAGCAGCCACGTCGGCGTCCTTGTCCTTGAACACCTTGTTGAAGGTGTCCTTGCCGGCGATCGCCACCATCAGCGTATCAAACGCACCTGCTGCCTGCCACGGCTGACCGCCGACGGCGAGCGGCACGATGCCGGCCTTTTCAAGCGCGGGAGCGGCCGCGACGAATTCATCCCAGTTCTTCGGCACGTCAACGCCAGCCTTCTTGAAGGCGGCGTTCGAGAGCCACAGCCACTGCCAGGAGTGGATGTTGACCGGAGCGCAATAGATCTTGCCGTCGATCGTGCAGCTGTCGAGCAGGCTTGCCGGACGGATGATGTCCTTCCAGTGCTCGGCGGTCGCGACATCGGTCAGGTCGCGCATCAGGCCGGCCTGAACGAGTTCTTCTGCCTGACGGCCATGGTTGAACTGGGTGGCACCCATCGGATCGCCGCCGGTGATGCGGCTGACCATGATCGGACGCGCCGTGCCGCCGGAACCGGCGATGGCACCATCAACCCACTTGTTGCCGGTTGCGTCGAATGCCTTGGCGAGTTCGGCCACGGCAGCGGCTTCGCCGCCCGAGGTCCACCAATGCGTGACTTCGAGATCGGTGGCGTGTGCCGCACCAAGCGGCAGGGCGACGGATGCGCACAGCGCTGCCGCCATCAAACGAATATTCATGAGTTCTCCTCCCTCACTGAAACGTTGCCGGAAAAACTTAGTTCAATCGATATTGCCGCGCAACAGCCACCCCTTAAAATTTTCTTTCAGCCCATGCTTTGCTACCTTTGCCTGCTGAAACAACGCCATTCCCGCAAGGCGCCGCAAAGGTGTAGCGCACCCATGTGCAAGTGCACACCGCTTATATATGTCTGTTTTTATGTATTTTATTCTACTGGTATCATGACGTAATTTCTCATTATCGTTCGCAAGTGCAAAAATTTCGCGCAAAAACCACCGATTCAACCATTGGGCGCATGCACGATAAAACCATCGCAAAAATCGCTCGACAATTTCACTGTAACGTTACAGATTTTAAGGCCCGTGGGAGGGAACGGCATTTGTGTATTCAGGCTTACAGCACTGCGAAAAGCATCTATAAGCGAACCAAATCGCGTAGGACGGCCTAGAGGGATGAAAAACAAAGCGAATTTCGGGACGACGGTGACCGAGGCTTCTCGGGAGAGACCGACACTGAAGACGATTGCCTTCATGACCGGCCTCGGCATCACCACTGTGTCTCGCGCATTGAAGGATGCACCCGACATCGGCGCGGAGACCAAGGAACGCGTGCGGATGGTGGCAAGCCAGCTCGGCTATCAGCCGAACCGCGCCGGCGTGCGCCTCAGAACCGGCAAGACAAACGTCATCGCGCTCGTTTTGAGCATCGACGAAGAGATCATGGGCTTCTCGAGCCAGCTGGTCTTCGGCATCTCCGAGGTCCTGACCGGCACCCCCTATCACATCGTCGTCACGCCGCACTCGCACAGCAAGGACCCGATGCTGCCGGTGCGCTATATCCTGGAGACAGGCTCTGCCGACGGCGTCATCATCTCCCGCATCGAGCCCGACGATCCCCGTGTGCGGCTGCTCAGCGAGCGCAACATGCCGTTCGCCACGCATGGACGCACCGACGCCGGGCTGATGCACCCGTTCCACGACTTCGACAACGAAGCCTTCGCCCACCAGGCGGTCGAGAAGCTGGTCGCGCGCGGCCGCAAGCGCATCGCCCTCCTCCAGCCCCCTAGCAAGCTCACCTACTACACGCACACCCGCATCGGCTTCCAGACCGGGCTGCATGACTACGGCGCCGAGGAAGTGCCGCTACGCGTCACCATCGACACGCCGCTGGACGATATCCGCAACGCCGTCGAGACCATGATGCGCTCCAGCAACGCGCCTGACGGCATCGTCTGTCTCGCCGGCAGCGCGGCCATCGCCGTCAACGCCGGCATCGAAGCCGCCGGCAAGCGCCTCGGCCACGATGTCGACATGGCCTCGAAGGAATCGGCGCCGATCCTCAACTGGATCCGTCCCGAGATCATCACCGCCTACGAAGACGTCCGCCACGCCGGCCGCGAGATGGCCAAGGCCGTCATCGCCCGCATCGACGGCGTCGAGCCGGAACTGCTGCAGAGCGTCAGTCAGCCGGTCTGGACACGGCCGGGCAGCTGACGGAAGTCAACGAGGAAAGACAACGCATGACCAAGGCTCTCCTCATCATCGATGTGCAGAACGCCATCGTTGCGGGCAAGGGCACGCCCGAGCGGCAGCCATCAATCGACGTCGCGCTTGATGAGACCGTCGCGCGCCTTGCCGCGCTCAGGGAACGCGCATGGCATGGCGGCGTCCCCGTCGTCCTCGTACAGCACGACGGCGATCCGGGCCATCGCCTCGCTGTCGGCACGCAAGGTTGGGAAATCAGACCGGAACTCGCGCCCGGCAGCGATGATACCGTCGTTCACAAGAGGAGCGCCGACTCTTTCTTCGATACCGACCTAGCCGAGCGGCTGGCGGAACGCTCCGTGACCCATCTCGTCATCGGCGGCTGCATGTCGCAGTTCTGCGTCGACACCACGGTCCGCCGCGCCGTCTCGCTTGGCTACAACGTCACCCTGATCGCCGACGGCCACACGACCGCAGATTCGGGCTCATTGACCTTCGCCGAGATCGTCGCCCACCATAACGAGACGCTGGATGATTTCGATGCCGGATCGGCGGTGTCGATCGTCCGCCCCGCCGCCGAGATCCAGTTCTGAATCAGTTCAACTGGCCCAAACGCAAAACAGCCGGGCCAATGGCCCGGCTGTCTTCATTTTCAGAGAGCGAACCTTAGAAGGTTGCCGCACCGCTACCCCATGGGCCGTGGTGGAAGTCCTTGCCGTCGAGACGATCGAAGCCGTGGGCGCCGAAGAAGTCGCGCTGTGCCTGGATCAGGTTGGCGGTGCCGCGGCCCTGGCGATAGGCGTCGAAGTAGGTGAGCGCCGAGGTCAGCGCCGGAACCGGCAGACCAGCCTGCAGGGCAGCACCGACAACGCGGCGAAGCGCCGGCAGCGATTCCTTGACCATATCCGCGAAGGCCGGCGTCACGATCAGGTTGGCGACGTCAGGCGCCTTGGTGAAGGCCGAGGTGATCTCGTCGAGGAACTGCGAACGGATGATGCAGCCATCGCGCCAGATCTTGGCGATCGTTGGCATCGGCAGCGACCACTTGAACTCGCGCGAGGCTTCCGCCATCACCGCGAAGCCCTGCGCGTAAGCGCCGATCTTGGCGGCGAACAGAGCCAGTTCCAGATCCTTGACGAGCTCAGGACCGTAGGCGACCGGGAAGTTGTATTCCGGCTTGCCGAAGATCTTCTCGGCGGCTTCGCGCTCGGTCTTCATCGACGACAGGCTGCGGGCGGCAACGGCCGCTTCGATCGCCGTTGCCGGAATGCCCATGTTCTGCGCTTCGATCGCCGACCATTTGCCGGTGCCCTTCTGGCCGGCCTTGTCGAGGATCATGTCGACCATCGCACCGCCGGAGATCGGGTCGGTCGCGGCCAGAACCTTCTCGGAGATCTCGATCAGGTAGGAGTTCAGGCGGCCCTTGTTCCAGTCGCCGAAGATGCCGGAGATGTCCTTGGCGCTCTTGCCGAGACCGTCGCGCAGGACGCCGTAGATTTCGGCGATCATCTGCATGTCGGCATATTCGATGCCGTTGTGGATCGTCTTGACGAAGTGACCGGCGCCGTCATTGCCGAGCCAGGCAACGCAGGGGTCGCCCTTGTACTTGGCGGCGATCGAGGTCAGCACAGGCTCGACACGCTTCCAGCTATCTTCCGTGCCGCCGACCATGATCGACGGGCCGTGACGCGCACCTTCCTCGCCACCCGAAACACCCATGCCGATGAAGGTCAGGTCGGTGTCCTTGAGGCGATCGAAGCGGGCGATCGTGTCGCGGAAGTTGGCGTTGCCGGCATCGATCATGATGTCGCCCTTGGAGAGATGCGGACGCAGCAGCTCCATCTGCTGGTCAACCGGCTCGCCGGCCTTGATCATGATGATGATCGGGCGCGGCGGGCGGATCGCCTCGACGAATTCCTCGATCGTCTTGCACGGAATGATCTGCTTCTTCAGATCGCCGGCGCTCTCGTAGAACTCGTCCGTCTTGTCGGGCGTGCGGTTGAAAACCGCAATCTTGTTGCCCTTCTCAGCAATATTCAGAGCGAGGTTGGAACCCATGACCGCAAGGCCGATCAGCCCGATTTCTGCCTTTTCCACGATATCTCTCCGGTTAGAGCATGTCGCGCAAAAGTGTGAAGCGGTTTTGCGATAACGACATGCGGTAAAACAAAGATCTAAAGCGCAACGAGTGAATCTGAAAGATCGCGAGGCGCTTTAGTCAAATTGGACCGGTGTTGTGGCACTCTCTGGCTCGCACGGCAAGTTCGATTCGCCCCGGATCGGTCGCGTATTGCGTCCGGCGCCAAGTGAACCATATTGCCAACGAGGCCCTGATGTCGGCGGTTTTGGTGCCGTTGGCACCCGAGCGGCAGTGATGCGTGGTCAATATGCGACGTTAAGCCGCCCGCGAAAATGAAGGAGGAGAACCCCGTGGCAACCATGCCTGCAAGAATCATTCACCGGTCCATCGAGCGGAACTTGCGCGACGTCTGGGCTTTTGCCGGCGCGCCTGAAAACATGCCGCTCTGGGCATCGGGCCTCGCGTCCGGCCTCGAAAAAAGCGGCGACGACTGGATCGCCAAGGGCGTCCTCGGCACGGTTCGCGTGAGCTTCGCGCCACACAACGAATTCGGCGTTCTCGACCATACCGTCACGATCGCCAACGGCTTGCGGGTCTATAACGCGCTGAGGATCATCCCGAATGGCGACGGCTGCGAAGTGATGTTCACATTGCTGCGGCTGCCGGATATGACGGACGAGCAGTTCGAGGCCGATGCGGCGCATGTGGCGCGCGATCTCGAGGCGCTGAAGAAGCTGATGGAAATCTAGGAAGCACCGATGACATCTACGAAAACCGAGCTTCGCATCGACTATGTCGAGTTCAACGTCGCCGACATCGAGCGCTCAAAGGCGTTCTACGGCAAGGCATTCGGCTGGCGCTTCACCGATTACGGCCCCAACTACTGCGAGTTCGACGATGGGCGCCTGAAGGGCGGCTTCACCAATCTCGAGGCACCCCGCCCCGGCGGCCCGCTCGTCATCCTCTACGCCGATGACCTGCCGGCGGCGCTTAAATCAGTCGAAGGCGCGGGTGGCACGATCGTTCGCCCGATCTTCGGCTTCCCGGGCGGCAGCCGCTTTCACTTCGCAGATCCCGATGGATATGAACTGGCGGTGTGGACGAAGGCGTGATCAGGCGGCCAGATTGGCCGCCGACGATGACGCCCCTGCATCCTGCGAGACGATAAGCGCCCCGATGATATAGCCGGACGAATCCCGCAAAGGCGACATGCGGTACCGTGTTCTATGCACGGCGTTTTCCTCAGGTCGTTCATAGGTCTGATCGCATGTTCCACCCGCGAAACACGTGTCGAGCATGCCCTTGATGCAGTCCACGAAGCGCGCTTCGCCGAGAACCTCCTTGATATGCCGCCCCACCATCTCAAACGGTTTGCGCTTGGCGTAGGCGGCACTCGCGGCATTGGCGTAGAGGTAGCGGTAATCCTTGGTCACGACCGCAACCCGATCCGGCAAGGATTCGAGGATCGCCGAGTTCAGGAAGTTGCCATTGTCGGTATTGGGCACATAGGCGGCAGGCGCAGATACGCGTTCCCTGTCCATGCGCTCCAGCGGCGGCATCTGCCAGCGCGGAACGGTCGAACCGAGATACTGCTCCATCATGTAGGCGAGCAGCTTAACATGCTCGCGCACAGATTCGCTGTCTTCGGCGTACTGATCGATCAAGCAGCCGACAAACTGCATCTGCATGTGCGCGTAGAACAGATTGGTAGCGCGGTAGCCAAGGATTGTCTCGATAAGCGCGTCGATCGAGCCGTCGAGGCTGCTTACGCGCGCATCGTCACCAAGCCTTATGGCCTCGTCAATCTGCGAACACCGCAACGAGAATGCCTGAAAAAGCCCGAGCACGACACCTCCCATGCCGATTTCCGTGAGGGAATAGATTCGATCTAAAGGATTAAAACGGCGTATTTACCGTTCATAACCCTTCTTGTCAGAAATCGGTAACATGACGCCGTTTCATGTTCAATGACGAAGACACCTTGTTTTTCAATGACAAGATGTGAGAGGAGCGCCCGTCTACATGATCTGGCGCTTGATTTCCCACCGGTCGTGATACCAGAGCCACTGCTCGGGATACTCGCGAACCCAGCTTTCGACCTTGTCGTTCAAAAGCTGCGCCGTACCGGTCATATCGAGGTTGCCGTTCGCGTCGCGCGGCAGCTCGACCTTAGGCTCGATTTCCAGCCGGTAGCGATTGCCGGGAAGACGGATGCAGCGGGCCGGATAGACCTCGCAGTTGAACTGGCGCACCAGCTTGCCAAGCAACGGATTGGTCTTAACCGGCAGGCCGAAGAACTCCGTCTTCAGGCCACGGCCGAATTTCTGGTCGACGAGCACGCCAACCCCCTGCTCCGCCTCCAGCTGGCGGGCGAGCGCGAAGGACGATCCGGCATGCGACGGCACCAGCTTGCCCATGCGGGCGCTGCGGAAGTCGAACACCTTCTGCGCCACATAGGGATTGTTCGGCGGTCGGAAGAGGACGCTGACATAGAGGCCGAAGGTGGCACCCGCGACCGGCAGCAGCTCAAAATTCCCGGTGTGACCGGTAAAGACGATGAAGGGACGCGGGTTTTCCAGAAGATCGAGGAAGATCGGGATCCCCGACACCTCCACCCTGCCCGGCTCGCTCTTTTCGGGATCGAAATCGAACAGCCGGTCGAGAAACACGTACTCCGCCGCAAGCCGGCCCATATTGGCCCAGCTGCCAAGCGCGATCCGGTTGATCTCCTCTTCGCTCTTTTCGGGAAAGGCGTTGCGGAGATTGGCGAGGATAAGCTTGTGGCGCTTCATCTTCGGGCCGATCTTGCGCATCAGCCAGTCGATGAAGTTGATCGCCCCGTCGGCCGGGAAGATCTTCAGGAAGTTCAGGAAGCCGAACATCACCTGCGCGATCAGCCACTGGCGAAAATGGTCCAGTTTCAGGACGATCCGGGTGATGAACAGCTCCAACGGATCAATCCATCTTCAGGATGATCTTGCCGAAGATCTGGCGCGATTCCATGCGCTCCAGCGCCCGGTCGATATCGTCGAAGCTGACTTCGGTGTCGATCACGGGGTGCACGAGGCCGCGGCCCATCTTCTGCATGGCGTCGGCCATGTTCTCCATGCGGCAACCGAAAGAGCCGAGCAGCTTCAGCTGCTGCTGGAACAGCATCATCAGGTTCATGTCGGTCGAGACGCCCGATGTCGAGCCGCAGGTGACGAGACGCCCGCCGCGCTTCAGGCAGAGCATCGAGCCCGCCCAGGTATCCTTGCCCACATGTTCGAAGACGACGTCAACGCCCTTCTTCTTGGTGAGCTTGCGCACCACGCCCTCGAAGCGGTCCGTGCGGTAGTTGATGACGTGATCGGCGCCGAGCGCCTTGGCCTTCTCGATCTTGTCGTCGGAGCCAACTGTCGTGATGACGGTGCAGCCGATCTTCTTGGCAAGCTGGATCGCCGCCGTGCCGATGCCGGAGCCGCCGGCATGGACGAGAATGGTTTCGCCGGGCTCAAGCTTGGCGTTGTCGAACAGCATGTGCTCGACGGTACCAAAGGTAACCGGCGCGACGGCGGCACCAACGGCATCGACGCCCGGAGGTGCAGGAACCAGCAGGCGCGCCGGAAGGTTGACCTTCTCCTGCGCGAAACCGTCAAGATGGAAGCCGTGAACGCCCGAGACGTGTTCGCAAAGATTGTCGCGACCTTCGCGGCACGGACGGCAGAGGCCGCAGGTGCGCGCGCCGTATACGGCGACCAGCTGGCCCGGAAGCACGTTGGAGACGCCGGGACCGATCGCCTCGACGACACCCGATGCTTCGGCACCGATGACGAGCGGCATCTTGCGCTTGGCAAACGCCATGCCGCGCCAGCCCCAGACGTCGATATGGTTGAGCGCAACCGCCTTGACGCGCAGCGTCACTTCGCCGGCGCCGGGCGCATCGGGTTCAGGCAGATCGGTGATCTCAAGCTTGCGGTCGTCGATCAGTTGCAGAGCGCGCATGGCAAAATCCTTCGCGGTCGCACCAGCCGGACGGCCGATGCGCGGTTTATGTTTGCTGTTGCGTCCCGCAGGCCGTTACTAGGCGCGGCCGCAACAATGGAATTTATGGTCGCAAACCGCTTAAGCCGGTTCCAGCGCCATGACAAGGCTGGCGTTCTGGCCGCCGAAGCCGAAGGAGTTGGAAAGCACGGCATTGACCTGCGCGTCCCGCTTCACATTCGGCACCACGTCGAGAACGATCGCCGGATCCGGGTTGGTGTAGTTGATGGTCGGCGGCAGCGTGCCGGTGCGCATCGTCTGCAGCGAGAACACGGCTTCCACGGCACCCGCCGCTGTCAGCGTATGGCCGATCATCGACTTGTTGGATGACAGCGGAATGGACGCCATGCGGTCGCCGAAGACAGCGAGCATCGAGCCATATTCCATCTTGTCGTTCTCAGGCGTCGAGGTGCCATGGGCGTTGATATAGCCGATATCGCCTTCATCCATGCCGGCATCGGCAAGTGCCGCGCGGATCGTAGCGATCGCCGGGCCGCCATCGGGCGAAGACCGTGTGCGGTGGAAGCTGTCGGCCTTTTCGCCAGCACCCTTCATGATGCCGAGAACCTTGGCGCCGCGCGCGATCGCCGATTCCAGCGATTCCAGCACCAGCGTCGCCGCACCTTCGGCGATGACGAAGCCGTCGCGATCCTTGCTAAACGGCTTGGAGGCCTTGGTCGGGTTATCGTTCTGCGTCGACAGGGCCGAGAGCAGCGAGAAACGGATCAGCGCCTCGGCACTCACCGAGCCGTCGGTCGCAACGGCAAGCGCCCGGTTCGTACGGCCCTGGCGGATCGCCTCGATGCCGAGCTGGATCGCAGTCGCGCCCGAAGCACAGGCCGTCGACAGCGTCACCGGAAGACCGCGCGTGCCGAAACGATCGGCAAGACGCTCCGAGATGGCGCCGAACAGGGCTGCTTCGTGGAAAGCCGGATCAGGACGCTGGCGCATGGCCGTCAGGAAACGATCGTAGGCATCGCCCGGCTGCGAGGGCGGCGGCGAACGATCGCCGAGTTCAAAGCGGGCAATCCATTCCGGCTCGATCGGCGGTGCCGCGAGAAACAGCGGGCCGTTGAAGTCGCCTGATATGTCGGCGTCAGCCAGTGCCTCGATCGTCGTCTCGCGCGCGAATGCGTAGGAGCGCTCGACGGCATTCGGTGCCGGAACGTCGATGAAATCGACAGTGCCGGCGATGCGCGTCGAAAGACCGTCCGTCGGAAAGCGATTGATGTCGTGGATACCGGATTTGCCCGATATCAGCGCCGACCAGTTGTCCTTGAGGCCCTGCCCCAGCGAGGTCATGATGCCGACGCCGGTAACAGCCACGATCGGGCGGCCGAGATGATCCTTGTAAGCTTGATCCGTCATGTGCCTGCTCCTCACGCGTCCGCCGACAGAACGGCGACGCCTTCGCCACGCTGATGTCCGACCGTCGTGACGACAGCGGCCTTCGTGCCTGAACTCATGGATTTTTCATGTGCGCCGTCGAATGCCGGCACCTTGGCCTCACCGTCGATGGCAAGGGCGGCCAGCGCCAGCCCGAGGGTGAAGTGCGCCTCCAGCCCATGGCCGGTCACGCCGCCGAAGCCGCGGATGGCAGCGCCCGGCAGCTGATGCTCCAGAACCGCCTTCTCGCGCGAGGCGAGCTCGGGCATGCCAGAGGAACCGGAGAAGATCGCCGTGCTCTCGGCAGGCAGGCCCCGGGCCGGCTCGAGCAGCCGCTCAAGGCGCTTTTCGAGATTGCCGGCGCCGCGATTGCCGCGATCGCCCTCGATGGACGAGATCGTCGAATAGATATGGGCTCCACGCGCTTCGGCATGCGCCCGCGATTCGAGCACCAGGAACGCGCCGAGCGAACCGCTGGCGATGCCGCCATCGTTGCGCGACCACAAAGGCTGCCATTCGCCGCGCGAATGCGAGCCGATCGCCTCGAACAGCAGAACCATGTCGAGACGCTCGGCCGAAAACGCGCCGCCAACCAGCGCATGCGAGGATTCGCCCGACTTGATGCGGTAGAACGCGGTCTCGACGGCGGAAATGCCGGCCGATTCCTCACCCATGAAGGTGCGCGACGAGCCGGTGACCTTGTGAACGATCGAGATATTGCCGGCGAGCAGGTTGGAGAGCTGCGCGAGGAAGAGCGTCGGGCGAAGCTCGGTCGTGAGCTTCTCGTTCAAGAGAACTTCGCGGTCGTTGCGCTTCAGTCCCTCATCGACGATCAGCGTGTCGACATTGATGTCGCGCTCGCCGCCGCCGGCCGCCACGATCATGTCCATCGTGCCGCAAGCTTCGACATTGTCCTTGAGACCGGCGTCGTCGAGCGCAAGGCCCGCCGCGAACACGCCGATGCGCTGCCAGTTTTCCATCTGCCGCTGATCGCCGCGCTTGGCGATCTGCAGCGACCAGTCCACCTCGGGCAGCGGATGGATCGGATAGGGCTTGAACTTCTCGGTCTCGACAACAGTCTTCGGCGCTTCGGCGGCGTTGAGCAGCGCGATATGCGGCTCCTTGCCGACGCCCTGACAGGTTACGATACCGACGCCCGTGATGACGACATCATTCTGAGCCTTGCTCATCCATTCACTCCCTGCGCAGCGATTGCTTCCATCAGGCCGATTTCACTGGCGCGTTTCTTGACGATGTCACCAAGCGGAATTTCGCTGAAAGGCATGGTGCGCAGCTTCAACTGCGCGTCGCAAACCTTCTTGCCGCCGCTTGTGATCTTGGCCTTGGTGACCGCGAAGCCCGAGCCGTCGTGCTCCAGAAACGCCTCGATATCGAGGACCGCCTCCGGCTCGACGAAGGTGCGCATCTTCGCGCCGTCGACCGACATCAGGAACGGCATGGCCGCGAAATCGGTCGCCGCCAGCACCAGCATGCCGGATGCCTGCGCCATGGTTTCAATGAGAAGCACGCCCGGGACAAGGGGCATGCCGGGAAAATGACCTTCGAACACCGGGCTCTTCGCCGGCACGACGGAGCGTGCCTTGAGTGTCTTGGTCTGAAGGTCGACCGCCTCGACGCGATCGATCATCTGGAAGTATTCCAGGAGCATCGGATCCTCCGGCCGCACAGGCAACATGCCGTCGGCTAGAGCGCCGTGCATCCGATTGGACGCACAAAGGACGCTCTATCATTTTTTAATCGACAGGACCGAGCCTTGCGAAAATCGGAGCCGATTTCGCAAAGCGCGACCCTGTGGGCCTACTTAGTAACAAAACCGCCCGGCCGCCATGGTGAATGGCGACAGGGCGGAGAAAAAAATTGTGCGTATCGATCAGGCCTTGGCGGCGCGCAGCTCGTCGATCTTGGCGCAGAGGTTCTTCAGCACGAAGTATTCCGACGTGGAAACCTTGCCCTCGTTGACTTCCTGCGTCCACTTTTCGAGCGGGATCTTGATGCCGAATTCCTTGTCGATGGCGAAAACGATATCGAGGAAGTCGAGGCTGTCGATACCGAGGTCGTCGATCGTATGGCTTTCCGGCGTGATCGTATCACGATCGATCTCGCTGGTTTCTGCAATGATGTCGGCAACTTTATCGAATGTAGCGGTCACGCCTGTACCTCTTGGAAATGATAGTTTTCCCCCTCATAGGCAAATCCATTTCAAAAGCCAATGCTTTCGTCCAGCCCGAGGCGCAATTTGCGCAGGCACTGTTGCTCAAACAGCATGCACCGAAAGGCAGCCGGCAACCGTTTCCGCGACGTTTCGCCTCGCTCAGTTGGTCACGACAACCCGAGTATTGGCCAAGCCTGCCTGCCGCGTCATGTCGAAAAACTGCGCGGCATTGTTGGGATGCAGGCGAATGCATCCATGCGATGCCGGGCGCCCGAGACGCTTGAGATCGAAGGTCGCATGCACTGCATAGCCGCCATTGAAGAACACCGCGTATGGCATCGGCGCATCGTCATACTTCTTCGAGCGGTGGTCGCGCGACAGCCACTTGGCGCTCCACGACCCGACAGGCGTCCTATAACCGGAGCGCGCCGTCGAAACCTTCCAGCGATATTTGACGAAGCCGTTCTCTGTGACCGTCATCGTCTGCGAGCTGATGCTGATCTTCGCGATCAAGGTCGAGGCCTCGGCAGCAACGGCCGATAACTGCAGCAATACAATCGCCGCAGCTCCTGCAAGTATAGTTCTCATCGTCCCCTCGTTCATTCTGCATGAATACAGTTGAACAAGACTACGCAGTGAGACGTTACATCCGCTTAAGGAGCATGGTAATCAATGTGATAACAGTATCGCGCTGATCTACAGAAGAAAAAGGAAGATCACCAGCGCGACAAAGGCAAGAACCGAGCAGCTGGCATAGAAGACGGAGACCGCGCTGTCGATATCCTCGATGACGGCGGTCTCTCTTCCGCCGCCGTTGATCATCGGCTCCATCACCACCACGCCGGAATAGACGCGCGGTCCCGCGAGCTGAACGTTGAGCGCGCCAGCCATCGCCGCTTCCGGGCGTCCGGAGTTCGGAGAGCGATGCATGCCGCCGTCGCGCATCGCGATTTTGAACGCCTCGCGGCAAGCATCGCCGCCGCGTCTCAGCCACGCGCCAGCCGCGATCAGCGCGATCGACAGCCGCGCCGCCGGCCAGTTTGCGAGATCATCGAGCCTTGCCGACGCCCAGCCGAAATCGACATAGCGTTCCGACTTGTGGCCGATCATCGAATCCGCCGTGTTGAGCATCTTGTAGGCCAGCAGCCCCGGCAGGCCGAACACCAGATACCACAGCGCCGGCGCGACGACGCCGTCCGAAAAGTTCTCGGCAAGGCTCTCGATCGCAGCCCGGCAGACGGCCGGCTCGTCCAGCGTTTCCGGGTCGCGGCCGACGATCATCGACACGGCCTTTCGCCCACCATCGAGGCCACCCTGCCGAAGGCCGGTTGCTACCGCCTCGACATGATCGGCAAGGCTCTTTTGCGCCAGGAACACCGTGACGCAGAGAACCTCGAGCAGAATGCCCGCAAGCCCGAACAGCGCGAAGAACAGATGCAGCGCGACACCAGCAACGACGGCGATCAGAAGCAGGGCCGCGATGACGAGCATACCGTTTCGCCGACGGCTCTTGCCCGGCAGTTCCGTCCGGTTGAACAGCGTCTCCATCCGCGAGATCGCCTTGCCGAACAGCACGATCGGGTGCGGCAGCCGCGCCCACAGCACATCCGGATCGCCAACGATCCTGTCGAGCATCAGAGCAAGCACCAGCACGAGAAGATTCAGTTCAAAAATCATCGATTGAAGCTCAACAGGGCATCGGCGAGCCTGAGGTCGCCAGTGGTATCCGCGGTCACGCCGAAGCGCAGCCAGTAAGGGGCATAATCGAACTTGCGGACCAGAATGTGGTGCAAGCACAGATGTGCATGCAACGCATCCGCGGCCTCGTCTTCGACCAGCGAGAAAAGCGCGGTGCCGCCACGAATGCGAAGCCCGCCCTTGGCCAGAACCTCGCGCATCGCCTCGCTGCGCTCAGCGATTGCACGTCGCAGCGGCTCTGTATCTGTGCGCAGCAGGGAGGCGGCGATCGACAGCCCCGGCCCGGAGACGGCCCAAGGGCCAAGCAGGCTCTCGAACCGATCGAGAAGCTCCCGCGCCGCGATGACAAAACCAAGCCGCAGCCCGGCAAGACCGAAGAACTTGCCAAAGGAGCGAAAGACGATGAGATTGGCGTGATCCGCGACATGGCTGGCGACACTGGCCTCGCGCACGGTGTCGCCGAACGCCTCATCGACCACGAGAAGCCCTCCCCGCGCCGCCAGCCTACGCGCAAGACTAAGGAGCGCCTCGGGCTGATAGATCCGGCCATCGGGATTATTCGGATTGACGATGACGACAAGCGCGTGATGGTCACCGATCTCGTCGATCTCATCAAGCCGATCGACAGGGACACCCGCCATCACGAAGGCGCGCTCATATTCACCGTAGGTCGGCCCGACAACCGCGACGCACCCACCCGCCGCAATCAGGCGCGGCAGAAGCTGAATGACCGATTGGGTGCCGGGCACCGGCAACGGCAGGCTGTCGCCGCTCCCGTAATAATCCCGCGCCGCCTCGCGCGCCTCGTGGACGAGATGCTGATCCGGCAACCGGTGCCAGGCGCGCATGGGGATCTCAGGCAGCACCACCGGAAACGGGCTGATACCGGTGGAAAGGTCGAGCCAATCCTCAGGCTTGCCGCCATAAAGGGCCGCGGCGGCCGTTATGCCGCCGCCATGGATGATCGGCGCATTCATCGTGCCGGTCCGCCCGCTTTACCCGGAGGTCCGCTCACCTGCGCCGCCACATCGATGAGATGCATGTAGGATCCGGCCACCTGCCAGCGCTGCAGGCCGGCGGTACCGAGATCGTTGTTCAATGCGTCCGTCACCTTGAAAAGCCGATCCGCCTCGCCCTCTGACACCACCGACGAATAGTGAAACTCGTGCGCCGTCATCGGCTGCGTGAAGAACGAGCCGTTGATGGGATAGACCCGCCGATAGCCGAGATGGCGCCTGCGCTCCTCATAGCTGGTGACCAGCGGCAGAAGCCCGAGCATTTCGTGGCGTTCGCCGCTGGCATCCACCAGCCCATCGCCCATTACCATGTAGCCACCGCACTCCCCGTAGATCCGCACCCCGCCTTCGGCCGCCTGGCGCATGCTCTCGCGAAAGGTCGAGGCGGCGGCGATCCGTCCGGCGTGCAGTTCCGGGTAGCCGCCGGGGAGATAGATGGCGTCGGCGGTACGCTCAGGCGGCTCGTCGGCAAGCGGCGAGAAAAACGAGATATCGGCGCCGCGACGCCGCCAACCAAGCAGCATGTGTTCGTAGCAGAAGGCAAAGGCGATATCGCGCGCCACAGCGATCCGGCTGCCGAGCGGCGGTAAGCGGTCGATATTGGCGGTCGAGGGACGTGCGAAACCCTGCCTTGCGACACGCATCAGGAAGTCGAAGTTGCAGTTCTGCGAGACCGCCTGCGCCGCATGCTCGACGAATTTCTCCAGCGCCTCATGCTCGCCGGCCTGCACCAGACCGAGATGTCGCTCCGGCAGCGCGATCTCGGCGTCACGACGGACGACAGCGATCACAGGCATACGGCTCGCCTCGAGCGCCTGGCGCAGCATCATCTCATGCCGATCGCCGCCAACCTTATTGAGGATAACGCCGGCAATGCGGACATCGGCGCGGAACCCGGCAAAGCCGGCCACAAGGGCCGCGACAGACTGCGACATGTGCGAAGCGTCAACCACCAGCACGACGGAAAGTCCAAGCATCGCCGCCAGATCTGCCGCCGTCCCCTTGCCGTCGGCCGCGCCGTCGAAGAGGCCCATCATCGCCTCGATGACAAGCAGCCGGTCGCCGGAGCGATGCAGCGTCGCATTGGCGGCGATCAGTTCGGGACGCATCGCCCAGGGATCGAAATTGAGGCAGGCGACGCCGCTCGCCGCAGCGTGAAAGGCAGGATCGATATAATCAGGCCCCGCCTTGCCCGGCGCGACCTCCACCCCGCGCTTGCGAAGCGCCCGGAGGAGCCCAAGCGTCACCGTCGTCTTTCCCGACCCGGAGGACGGGGCTGCAATCAACAGACCACTCATGCCGTCTCCTTACTGCCGGACCTCCGGAACGGATCGGGATGCAACCGTCGTCCGGCCAGCGCACCCAGCCAATCGAGAGAACCACGCAACCGCACCACCTCGCCGACCACCACGATCGCCGGCGGCTCGATGCCTGACGTCAGCGCCGCGGCCGGTGCCTCGCCGAGCGTTGTTTCCAGCACCTGCTGCGCGCTCGTCGACGCGTTACAGACGAAGGCGACAGGCTCGTTGCGCGAGCGCCCCGCGGCAATCAGGTTGGCACTGATCTCGGCAATATGCTTCATCGCCATATACATGACGATGACGGGCGAGCCCTTGCCTATAGCATCCCAGTTTATCGCGTCCGGCACCAGCCCCGATGAATTGTGGCCGGTCAAAAACGTCACAGCATGATTGATGTCGCGGTGGGTCACGGGGATACCCGCATAGGCAAGCCCACCGATCCCCGCCGAAATACCCGGCACGATGCGAAACGGAACGTTATATTCGACCAGCGTCAGCGCCTCTTCGCCGCCACGCCCGAAGACGAAGGGATCGCCGCCCTTCAGCCTGAGAACGCGATTTCCCGCCTGCGCGAGCTCGACGAGGCGAAGCGAAATGTCGCGCTGCTTGGCGGAAGGCTTGCCGCCGCGTTTTCCCGCATACTCGAGAACGGCGCCTAGCCGCGCCAGCTTCAGACACTCGGCATCGACCAACGCATCATGCACGATGACATCGGCTTCCATCAGCCCCTTGACCGCAAGCAGCGTCAAAAGGCCCGGATCGCCGGGCCCCGCGCCCACGAGCCAAACACTGCCGGGATCCATCGCCGGGAGGTGAGAAAGTACCGTTTCGATCATGACGATGATCTATGCCCGGCGGACCACGACGTCAACGCCGCAAACGCGGCGAAGATGCCGATCACGATCACGCCGATTGTAGCCCGCCAAACGGACTCAAATTATGAGGATATCGGCGCAAGCGGCTGAATGGATTCGCCAATGCGCTTGCGCCGAAATACCGATGACGATTGCCGACTAAGCGTTCAGCAACGTATCGCGGATCAGGTCGATGACCTCCTGCGACTGAATACCGGTGCAGGCGATCTGGCTCGGCAGGCCGTCCCAATCGCCCGGCGGGAAACGACGGCCGTCCTGCTTGATGATCGTCTGGCCATCGGCGATGCCACCGCACGCCACCCGCATCGCACCCGAGATCGTGGTGAACAGCTCCGGCGCCACGACATAGACGCAGGCGCAGCTGTCATGCACCATCATCCCGTCCTCGACGGCGTGCTTGTAGAAATCGATGTAAAACTGCGAGAGCTTGTCGAGCAGCTGCACGGCCTTGTCGCCCTTGGCAGCCATCTCGCCGAGATAGCCGCGGCTCATCGTGGTGATCGCGGTGACATCGAGACCGATGACGACAACCTGCCAGGGCGCGGTGAGCACGATATCGGCGGCCTCGGGGTCGCCATGGATATTGGCTTCGGCCACAGGTGTCACGTTGCCAGGCACGTAGAAATTGCCGCCCATGATCACGACCTGCTTCACAAGGCCGGCAATCTCAGGATCTTCCTTCAGCGCCAGAGCAAGGTTCGTCATCCGCCCGACAGCCACCAGCGTCACCTCACCCGGATTGGCGCGCACGGTGTCGATGATGAACTTGTAGGCCGGACGCGGATCGAGCGGCACATCGACCACCTCGGGAACGTTGATATTGCCGAGCCCGTCATCGCCATGCACGAAGGTCGGCCAGGCGCCTTCCTTGCGCGACGGATCGATCGTGACACTCGCGCCTTTGGCGACGGGTGCAGGGATGTTCCATTCGCGCTTGAGGAACAGCGCATTGCGCGTCGTCGTCTCGATCGAGGCGTTGCCGAACACGGTCGTGATGCCGATCAGATCGATGTCGGCATGACGGTGCAGGAAAAGCAGCGCCATCGCATCGTCAACACCCGGATCCGTATCGTAAATCACCTTATGCATAATCGTCCCTCTTGCGTGTTTTCATGGCATATCTTGGCAGCCGCGCGGCAGAACCGCTGCGGCTGCATCGGCGGTCACCATAGCGAGCGCTATTCTTTCCGCAACAGGGCGCGTGCGATCGCGACTGTCGCATGCGCCGATTTGATTTTCGGCAGCACAAGCTCGGCATCGGGCCCGATCGCAGCCAATGCCGCGGATTCCGCAACCCCATGGCAGCCCACCTGCGCAAAGACGACGTCGGAAGGGTTCTTGATCCTCGGCGTCTCCCGCTCAAGCGTTTCGGCATCGAAGAATACCGAGGGAACCGCAAGACGCGCGGCGACCAATGCCATCGCCGGCTCGTCGCGGCGGGAACCGATCGAAGCGAGCCCGGCAACCTGACCGGGCTCGACACCCGCCATCTCCAAGGCCGAAGCGACCAGCACCATGACTTCGTCAGGCGACGCCGCGCGCTCGCAGCCGAGGCCGAGCACGTAGCGGCGGGTGGTATCGAAGGATAGTGCGGTCATATGCGCGAAATGCCGGTTGCCTGTATCACGCAAGCCATTGCAGCCTCGTCAGGTAAATGCAACAAGCGCGACGACACAGCGCATTAGCAGCCCCACAGGTTTCCCCTTGTCCGATCTTGCCCCCCACCTGCTTTTTCTCCTCGCCCTCGCAGCTTTCCTTGCCGGTTTCGTGGATGCCATCGCCGGTGGTGGTGGCCTCATCACCGTTCCGGCAATGCTGATCGCGGGCATCCCGCCGCTGCAGACGCTGGGCACCAACAAGGTGCAATCGGTTTTCGGCGCGGCATCGGCCACCATCGCTTACGCCCGCAAGGGCCACGTGAACCTGCGCGATCAGCTGCCGATGGCGTTGATGGCGGTCATGGGTGGCGCGCTCGGCGCGGCCCTTGCGACGATCGTGCCGGGCGATGTGTTGAGGGCAATCATGCCGATCCTGCTGATCGCGATCGCGTTCTACTTCGCGCTGAAGCCGAACCTTGGCGATGTCGACAAGCACCGCCGCATAACGCCCTTTGCCTTCGGCCTCACACTGGTGCCTGCCATCGGCTTTTACGACGGCGTCTTCGGCCCCGGCACCGGCTCGTTCCTCATGCTCGGCTTCGTGTCGCTGGCTGGCTTCGGCATGCTGAAGGCAACCGCCCACACCAAGCTCCTGAACTTCGGCTCGAACGTCGGCGCGCTCGCCGTCTTTGTCTCCTTCGGCGCGATCCTCTGGAAGGTCGGCCTGATGATGGGCGTCTGCCAGTTTCTCGGCGCCCAGCTCGGTTCGCGACTTGCGATGCGCATCGGCGCCAAGCTGATCAAGCCGCTGCTCGTCATCGTCTGCATCGCGTTCACGATCAAGCTCTTGTCCGACCCCGCCAATCCGCTGCGCGTCTGGCTGGGGGTCTAAGCCTTAGAACAGCGCGAGAAGCAACGCTCCCGCGGCGATCAGGCTGACGCCGAGCCAGTTCATCATGTTGAGCTTCTCGCCGAGAAAGACGACGCCGAAGATGGCGACGAGCACAATCGACAGCTTGTCGATCGGCGCGACACGGGCAGCATCACCGATCTTCAGGGCGCGGAAACAGGCAAGCCACGACGCCCCGGTCGCCGCCCCAGACAGGCAGAGAAACAGCCAGGTCTTCGACGAGATGCTGGAGAACGGCTGCCACTGCCCGCTCGCCAGCACGATGGCGCTGATGATGACAAGAATGACGACGGTGCGGATGAGCGTCGCGAAATCCGAATTGACACCGGCCACGCCGATCTTCGCGAAAATCGCCGTCAGCGCCGCGAACGCGGCCGACAGAACGGCCCAGAAAACCCAGCTTTGCGTCATCAGAACTCCACGCCAGCCTGCCCTTTGATGCCCGAGCGGAACGGATGCTTGATCAGCTCCATCTCCGTCACCAGGTCGGCAATCTCGATCAGCTCATCCTTGGCATTGCGCCCGGTGAGCACGACGTGAGTCATATAGGGCTTTTCCGTCTTCAGGAACTCCACGACCTCGTTGATATCGATGTAGTCGTAGCGCAGCGCGATGTTGATCTCGTCGAGCAGCACCATCGAGTTGCGCTCGTCGCGGATCAGCTCTTTCGCCTTCTCCCAGGCAGCACCCGCCGCCGCAACGTCGCGGGCGCGATCCTGCGTCTCCCAGGTAAAACCCTCGCCCATCGTGTGGAACTGGCAGACATCGGAGAAATGCTTCTCGATCAAATCGCGCTCGCCCGTCCACATCGCGCCCTTGATGAACTGCACCACGGCGGAAGGCTTGCCATGCGCGATATGGCGGAAGATCATACCGAAGGCCGAAGACGACTTGCCCTTGCCCTTCCCGGTGTGAACGATGATCAGGCCCTTCTCGCCCGTCTTCGTCGCCATGATCTTGTCGCGCGCGGCCTTCTTCTTGGCCATCTTCTCGCTGTGGCGGGCATCGTCGTGGCCTGTGGCTTCCGTCGTGGTCTCGGTGGTTTCCTCAGTCATGTCAAACTTCCCCGGATGCAATCTTCAATCGGTCGGCGGTGTCGGCACCGCCTGATCTGTCGTGTGTGTTGTCTGTGGCGGCGAGATCGAACTGCGCCGAATTGCTGCGCGGCGTCCAAAGCCGCCGCTCGATCGCCTCGAGCAGCCGCTGCTTCATCTCCTCGTAAGCGGCCGGGTTCTTGTCGATCATGAAATCGCGCACGCGCTGATCGACGACGAAGGCCTGGTAGACAGCCTCGAAATGATGGTTGCCGACAGCGCCTGTTGTCGCCGCGAAAGCGAAGAGATAATCGACGGTCGCGGCGATCTCGAAGGCGCCCTTGTAGCCATGGCGCATGACGCCATCGATCCACTTGGGATTGACGACGCGGCCTCGCACCACGCGGGCGATCTCCTCTTCCAGAGAGCGGATGACCGGTTTCTCCGGCATGGAGTGATCATTGTGATAGATCGACGGCCTGCTGCCGCCGAGCGTCTCCGCCGCCGCGGCCATCCCGCCTTCGAACTGGTAGTAATCGTCGCTGTCGAGCAGGTCGTGTTCGCGATTGTCCTGGTTCTGCACGACAGCCTGGATGGAGCGCAGCCGCTCCTCGAACACGCCGCGCTCGGCCCGCCCCTCTTCACCGGCGCCATAGGCATAGCTTCCCCAGACCAGATAGGCCTCCGCCAGATCGGCACGCCGCTCCCAGCCCTTCTCGTCGATCAGCGCCTGCAGCCCGGCGCCGTAAGCCCCAGGCTTCGACCCGAAAATCCGATACCCCGCCCGCCTCTTGGCTTGCGCCTCGTCGAGCCCAGCCTCTTCCAACCGCGCCGCCTCGCCCCGCATTCGCGCCGCGATCGGATTATCGTTCGCATCCTCATCCAGCGCCCCAACGGCACGGATCGCCTTGTCGAACAGCGCGATCTGCTCCGGAAAGGCATCGCGGAAGAAGCCCGAAATGCGCAGCGTCACATCCACACGCGGCCGCCTCAACATGGCTTGCGGAATGACCTCGTAGCCGGTGACCCGCCGTGATGTCATGTCCCAGACCGGCTTGACGCCGATCAGCGCCAGCGTCTGGGCGATATCGTCGCCGCCGGTGCGCATGTTCGACGTGCCCCAGGCCGTCAGCCCGAAGGACACCGGCCATTCGCCGTGATCCTGTACATAGCGACGCACGAGAAGCTCCGCCGATTTCTTGCCCAGCTCATAAGCCGCCGGCGTCGGCACCGCGCGGCTGTCCACGGAGTAAAAATTCCGCCCCGTCGGCAACACATCCGGCCGCCCGCGCGTCGGTGCGCCCGAGGGGCCGGGGGCAACGAAACGGCCATCGAGGCCACGCAGCAAGCCTTCGATCTCGGCGTCGCCGCAGGCGAGGATGGCGGGTTTCAGGCGGGTTTCGATCTCGTGGAGGACGGCGCGAGTCGCGTGCCAATCAGCAGGGCATGGCAGTTCGCCGGAAACGAATTTGGCCGCCAGCAGTTCGATGCGCTCGACGGTGTCGCCCTGGGTGCGCCACGGATCGGACGAGACGTCCGCTAGAATCTCGGGGCGTGGACCAGTCCATGCGGCGGCCATGTTGCAGTCGAGGGGGTCGAAGGTTGCGCCGGTGGGTGGGTTACCCCCCTCTGCCCTGCCGGGCATCTCCCCCACAGGTGGGGAGATTGGCTGGGCTTGCCCGCTCGCTCCAACCTCGATTGTTTGGCTGAAAGCAGGCCGCAAGTCGATTTCCCCCCTTGTGGGGGAGATGTCCGGCAGGACAGAGGGGGGTATCCCACCCACCACATCACCATCACCGCCAAAAACATCCCCAGCAATCGCCCGCTGCAAGCTCCGATCACCGCCCTCACCAAGCCCGCGCGGCACCCGCGCCAGCGACACCGTCAGATCCGTCAGCAACCGCCCCTCAGGCGACACCCCAAACACATGCAACCCATCCCGGATCTGCATCTCCTTGAGATCGCACAAATAGGCATCAAGCTTCTTCAGCGCCTCGCTCTCGCTCTCCCCCTTGGCAATCCCCGCATCCTGATCGAGCCCGATATCCGCAACCAGTTCGAGGATCTGCTTTCCAAGCAGCCGGATACGCCGAGGATCGCCGCCCGATGCCTCATAATATTCATCGACCAACGCCTCCAGATCCTTCAGCGGCCCGTAGCTCTCGGCCCGCGTCAAAGGTGGCGTCAGGTGGTCGATGATCACGGCGGCGGTGCGGCGCTTGGCCTGCGTTCCCTCGCCGGGATCGTTGACGATGAAGGGATAGAGATGCGGCAGCGGACCGAGGATCGCTTCAGGGTAGCAGCTTTCCGACAGCGCCAGCGCCTTGCCCGGCAGCCATTCGAGATTGCCGTGCTTGCCCATGTGGATCACCGCATGCGCATCGAACTGATGGCGCAGGAAGGCGTAGAAGGCCAGATAGCCATGCGGCGGCACGAGATCCGGCGAATGATAGCTTTCCTTCGGATCGATATTATAGCCGCGCGCCGGCTGGATGCCGACAAGCACATCGCCGAAACGCGTGAACGGCAGCGCGAAAGCGCCGTCCACGACATAGGGATCGGCCTCCGGCTCGCCCCAGCGCGCGCCGATCTCATCTTGAATCTTTTTCGGAAGAGTTGCCAGGAAAGCTTTGTAACGACCCACGGAAATCGTCTCGCGGATAACCTTCCCATCACGCCCGGAATTGGTCGGCCCATCCATGATATGACGCATCAGCGCGTGGCCATCGGCAGGGATGTCAGCGACAGGATAACCGCCCTTCCGCATCGCCTGGAGCACCTCGATCGTACCCGCAGGCGTGTCCAGACCAACGCCGTTCCCCAACCGTCCATCGCGGTTCGGATAGTTCGCCATCACAAGCGCCACCCGCCGCTCGGCCGGCTTCGCATGCCGCAACCGCGCCCAGTTGGCGGCCAGCCGCGCGGTGTAGCGCATCCGCCCCGCATCCGGCTCGCTGGCAACGATATTGGCCTCGACCAGCGCATCATAGCGCGCTGCCGATTTGAACGAGACCGCGCAGGAGAGAACCCGGCCATCGACCTCGGGCAGTGCCACGTTCATCCCAAGATCGCGCGCCGACAGTCCCTGCGAGGAGCTTTCCCATGCCTCCTTCGAGGATGCGGAAAAGATCGCCTGCAGCACGACGGCGTAGCTCGCTTCCAGCACCGTCGGCTGCCGCTCCGCTCCAGGCGCAGAGACCGCGAAGCCGGTGGTGTTGATGACGACATCGGGCTTGGTGGCGGCGAAGACGCTTTCGAGAATGCCTTTGGAAACGGAGTCCTTGAGGCTGTAGGCGAAGACCGGCAGCGGCCGGATGCCCTCGGCGATCAACGCCTCGATCAGCGCCTCGACCGGGCGTGTTTCGCCGCTTTGTACGAGGGCGCGGTAGAAGGAGATGGCGATGGTGGGGCGAACTGTAGCCGCCGGCGTCTCGCCCGTGGCACCCCCCTCTGCCCTGCCGGGCATCTCCCCCACAAGGGGGGAGATCGACTCGTTGTTATCTCCCAGCCAAACAGTTGAGGTTGGAGCGAGCGGGCGCTCCCAGCCAATCTCCCCACCTGTGGGGGAGATGTCCGGCAGGACAGAGGGGGGTACCTCACCCGCCGACAGCAGCCGCCACTCCTCAACCCCGACAACACCCCGCCCCGGCCACCAGATACCGGCCTTCATCAACGGCGCCGCCGCCTCCGGCTTCTCGACCCCTGACAGCATCGCCTCGGCATAGTCGAGAAACGCATGCGTATTCGCATCGCCCCCCTCGATCAGATAGGCCCAGAGCGCATTCAGATCTTCAAGCGGCACATTCGAAAACGGCGTCAACCCCGCATCCGGCTTCGAATCTCCCGGCAACACCGCGATCAGCGCCCCATGCCGCGCGGCAGCCGCATGCAGCGCCTCCAGCGCATAGTGAAAATAGCTGGCGCCGCCCAGCGCCCTCACGATGATCAGCTTCGCATGCCGCGCCGTGCGATCGACATAGGCATCGACGGACATCGGATGCTTGAGGCTCATCAGGCTGGCGATGCGCAGCGACCGCGCCCCGGCTCGTCGGCCATGCGTAGCCGCCACCGCCGCCAGTTCCGTGTCGGCGGCCGAGAGAAACAGGATGTCGCCGGGAGACTGACCGAGATCGATCGCCTCCTCGCCGTCGCTGATTGTTCCCTGCTGGGCTAGGAGAAGGTGCATGGCAGTATGTCTTTACGGGAAATGTTATTCGTAGGCGCGGAGTGCGTGCCCCCCTCATCCAACCCTTCGGGCCACCTTCTCCCCGTGGGGGAGAAGGGAAGATTGGCGCGAGCGGCCAGCCTCGAGTCTCTTCTCCCCAGCGGGGGTCCGAAGGACGGGTCGAGACCAGCGGCTCGACCCCGGTCGGTGGCCCGAAGGGTCGGATGAGGGGGCCACACGGCACCACTCAAGCAATCTTCGAAATCGGACGCGCCCATCCCAACCATAAGCCTTAAACCAGCCCCTCGATCGCCTTGCGCACCGCGCCCTCATCCATCTCGTGCAGCCCGATCACCACCAGCCGCGTGCCGCGCGTCTCGCCGGCTGCCCAGGCGCGGTCGAAATAGTGATCGATACGGCTACCGACGGCCTGCAGCTGCAGACGCATCGGCTTGCCGGGAACGTCGACGAAACCCTTGAGGCGCAGAACGTCGTGCTCGGCGATGATACCCTTCAGGCTCTCGACAAAGGCCGCGGGATCGGCGATCGGGCCGAGCTCGACGACGAAGCTATCGAACTCGTCGTGGTCGTGCGGTGTGCCGTCCTCATGCTCAAGCTCGTGATGAGACTTGCGGTTGCCGATATCTTCCTCGGTGCCGATGCCGAGGCCGAGCAGCACTGATGCCGGCACCTCGCCGTTCTTCGCCTCGATCATCGCGGGCTTGCGCGCCGTGCGCGAAGAAACCTCGTCGCGCACACGGGCAAGGCCGGCGCCGTCGATGAGGTCGGTCTTGTTGAGCACGATCAGGTCGGCGCAGGTGAGCTGGTCCTCGAAGAGCTCCTCGATCGGGCTTTCGTGGTCGAGCGTATCGTCCTCGACGCGGCGAGCGTCGACTGCATCGTGATCGTCGGCAAAACGGCCGGCGGCGACGGCGGCGCTGTCGACTACCGTGATCACGCCATCGACGGTCACTTGCGTACGGATGTCGGGCCAGTTGAAGGCGGCGACCAGCGGCTGCGGCAGGGCAAGGCCAGAGGTCTCGATGACGATATGGTCCGGACGGTTCTCGCGCTCCAGAAGCTTGCTCATCGTCGGGATGAAATCGTCGGCCACGGTGCAGCAGATGCAGCCATTGGTAAGCTCGATGATATCGTCCTCGGTGCAATTCTCGGCGCCGCAGCCCTTCAGCACTTCGCCATCGACGCCGAGATCGCCGAATTCGTTGATGATGAGCGCGATCTTCTTGCCGCCCGCATTGGTCAACAGGTTGCGGATCATCGTCGTCTTGCCGGCGCCGAGAAAGCCGGTGATAACGGTGGCGGGGATCTTCTGCTGGTTCATCAATTCAACCCTTCATTTTCAGCGGCAGTCCCGCCGCGATAAAATACACATCTGCGGCGACCGCCGCGATCATCTGGTGCAGCCGCCCTGCATGGTCGCGAAATTCGCGCGCCATGCGGTTCTCGGGCACGATGCCGAGGCCGACTTCATTGGAAACCATCACGAGGCGCGCCTTCGCCTTCGGCAGATGGGCGGCCAGTGCAGCGAACTCCGCCGCCATGTCGCGCTCCTGCATCATCAGATTGGTGACCCAGAGCGTCAGGCAATCCACAAGCACCGCCCGCCCCTCGCCATCGATCACGGCAAGCCGGCCCGCGAGATCGAGCGGCTCCTCATGCGTGGTCCAGAGATCACCGCGATCGGCCTTGTGCTGATCGATCCGCGCGCGCATCTCCTCGTCCCAGGCGCGGCCGGTGGCGATGTAGTGGCGCTCGAGGCCGCTGTCGATGACGAGCTGCTCCGCAAAGCGCGACTTGCCGGAGCGGGCGCCGCCGAGGATGAGCGTAGAGGATGCGGTGGTCATGCCGGAACGGTTTCCGGCGATAAGCGGTGCCATCCACCACGATCTCCCTCATTCCTGTGCTTGTCACAGGAATCCAGTGCGCCCAAGTCCTCGGGCGCGAGAGACCAACGATCCAGCCGTGAGCAGTCATTCACCGCGCGGACGCGCGGTGGCTGGATTCCTGTGACGAGCACAGGAATGAGGGAACGATGGAAGTGCGTCCGGCCTGACACCGACGCCAAAATCTCATTGTCTGCCATGACAACCTCCGTGCTGGCATTGGGCACACTTGCCCAGGGGTGGGCTTTTCGCCCGGCACGATTGGCAGGTCTCCTGGCTCGCGGGTCCAGGCGACGATCGGGATAGCCACGCAGGCCATCCCGATCGTGCCATCGGTTCTTCCTCGCCTTCCCGGCTGCAATCATGAAAAGGCGGACGATTCGTAGATTTAGAGGCGTCCAACCCCGGTTGATCATGGCTTGCATTGCCAGTGGCTTTTCCGCCGCCTTCAGCCGCTCGCCTGCCTGCACCACGCAGGCAGCCGACAAGAATGCATCCGGCGTCGGACGGAAGACCCTGACCGCTCTACAGTCGCGGGGTCGGCTGTGATGAAAGCGCCCTGGTTGGGTCCACCCCGTCACATTCCCTTTTCATCCGCACCGCTTTTGGCGATCCGGAACCATCCGTTATCGATCCATGGTTAGGCAAGCGCGACTGCGAAGTCAATCGACCGCCAATCGCGCCCACCGGCCAAATTGATTGATATCAACTCTCAAGACGATCATCTCTACCAGATTTATCGTCTATTATCAGAGACTTAATGTCATAAAAACTTGTTGCGTCAGCCGGGTTTTTGCCGCATTTGCAGCGCATGCGGCGCAGCACCGCAAATGTCCCCTCCTTCGCCACCCTTGAACGGGCTTTCGCCCGCCTAGTTTCCCCATCATGCGCCTGAAAATCAATCTTAGACGGCTTGGCCCGCTACACACACTGCTCGACGCCGGGCGCATGCGCGCGCTCCTGAGACGCAGCGAAATGGGCATGGTGCTGGCTGGCGCGTTGATCGGCGTCACGTCTGGCCTCGCCGTCACCGGCATGAGCTTGATCTCGCGTGAGATGCACAGCCTGATCTTCGGGATCAGCGATGTCGAGCGATTGAGCTCCTCGCAGATCGACGACAAGTTCCTGCTGATGGCGGCCCCCGTCTGCGGCGGCATCCTGCTCGGCTTGTTGATGTATGTGCTGGCGAAAACACGCAAGAAGCCGATGGTCGACCCGATCGAGGCGAACGCGCTGCATGGCGGCCGCCTGTCCTTGACCGACAGCATCATCGTCGCGATCCAGAACCTGATCTCCAACGGCTTCGGCGCCTCCGTCGGCCTTGAGGCCGGCTATACGCAGTTGGCGTCCGGCATCGCCTCGAAGCTCGGCTTCAAGCTTCAGCTGCGCCGCGCCGACCTACGCGTTCTCGTCGGCTGCGGCGCCGCCGGCGCCATCGCCGCTGCCTTCAACGCCCCACTGACCGGCGCCTTCTACGCCTTCGAGCTCATCATCGGCACCTATACGATCGTGTCACTGACGCCGGTCGTCGTCTCGGCGCTCGTTTCCACGCTGGTCGCCCGGCTGCTGGCCGGCAGCGATTTCATCATCGATGTCGGCGATTTCGGAACGGTCATGCCGGCCGATTACGTGCCCGCCATCCTGCTCGGCGCCTTCTGCGCCGGCATCGGCATCCTGATCATGCAGGGCGTCGCCTTTATCGAGGAGCTCGCACGCCGCAGCTCGATCGCGCTGCCCTTCCGCCCGGCGCTTGGCGGCATCATCGTCGGGCTGCTCGCGCTGGTGACGCCGCAGGTGCTGTCGGCAGGCCATGGCGCGCTGCATCTCAATCTCGATCGTGAGGTCGTGATTCCCGTGCTGATCGGCCTTTTCCTGCTGAAGGCGCTGGCCTCGGCGATCTCGATCGGCTCCGGCTTCCGTGGTGGCCTGTTCTTCGCCTCGCTGTTCATGGGCGCGCTGCTCGGCAAGTTCTTCGCCTACTCGGCCCCCTATTTCGCCCATGCAACGCTGACGCCGATCATCTATGCCGTTGTCGGCATGAGCTCGCTTGCCGTCGCCGTCATCGGCGGACCGTTGACCATGACTTTCTTGGCGCTCGAAATCACCGGCGATTTTCCAATAACCGCCCTGGTCTTGGCCGCCGTCATCACCTCGTCGCTCGTCGTCCGCAGCACCTTCGGCTACTCCTTCGCCACATGGCGTTTCCACCTGCGCGGCGAAAGCATCCGCAGCGCCCACGATGTCGGCTGGATCCGCAATCTGACGGTCAACAAGTTGATGCGTGCCGACGTCAAGACCGCGAAGGTCGGCATCAGCATCGACCAATTCAAGGAAAGCTTCCCGATCGGCTCGGCCCAGCGCGTGATCCTGGTCGAAGACAGCGGCAAATATGCCGGCCTCGTGCTCGTGCCCGATATCTACGCCAACCTCACCGACACCGCCGACGAGAGCAAGGGCCTCGACGAATTCGTGCGCTACCGCAACGACTTCCTGACCCCGCAGATGAATGCCAAGCAGGCCGCCGCGATCTTCGACAAGACCGAGAGCGAAGCGCTCGCCGTCGTCAACAATCTCGTCGAGCGCACGGTGGTCGGCCAGCTCAGCGAAGCCCACACGCTGCGCCGCTACAGCGAAGAACTGGACCGCCGCCGCCGCGAGGTCTCGGGCGAAATCTAACCCAACAGGTTGTCCAGCCAGCGCTTGTCCAGATGAGCTTCGAGCTCGGCAGCCACCTCGTCGAGCGCCTGCTCGACGCCGGCGCGATAGTCGCGGCTTTGGCCTGTCAGGCCGAAGCTTGCAAGCAGCCGGGACCGGTAACCGTCACTCGCAAACAGCCCGTGCAGATACGTCCCAACGACCTTCCCGTCGCTAGAGCTCGCTCCGTCAGGCTTGCCGTCGACGATCGCGAAGGGCCGAACACGGTCGGCGCCTTCGGTGACCCCGAGATGGATCTGGTAGCCCGAGAGCGCCTCACCATTCTCCGCCGAAACCGCCATGCTGTTGCGTACCGTCTTCTCCGCGTCCATGACGGTCTCGACATCGAGCAGCCCGAGCCCCTCGATCTCGCGCACACTCCCTTCGATGCCCAGCGGATCACGCACCATGTGCCCTAGCATCTGGTAGCCGCCGCAAATGCCGATGACGCGTCCTCCACGCCTGATATGCGCGGCGAGATCTTTATCCCAACCCTGCATCCTGAAATCCGCAAGATCGGAAATGGTCGATTTCGACCCCGGAAGAATGATCAGCTGCGCATCGGCAGGCAACCGTTCGTCGGCACGAACGAACACCAGTTCCACATCCGGCTCGGCCAGCAGCGGATCGAGATCGTCGAAATTCGCGATCCGCGGCAACACGGGAACCGCGATCTTCAGCGCCCCGGCCTGCCCCCTCGCCAGCCGCTCCAGCGCCACCGAATCCTCGGCCGGCAGCCGCGCGGCGGCCTTCAGCCACGGTACGACGCCGAAACAGGGCCAGCCGGTGAACCGCCCGACAGCAGCGATCCCGTCATCGAAAAGCGACACGTCGCCGCGAAATTTGTTGATGATATAGCCCGAGATCATCGCCCGATCCTCGTCAGACAGGATCGTGTGCGTCCCGACCAGCGAGGCGATAACGCCGCCACGATCGATATCGCCGACCAGAACTACGGGCACGTCGGCGCGCGTCGCAAAGCCCATATTGGCGATATCGCCCGGCCGCAGGTTGATCTCGGCCGGCGACCCCGCCCCCTCGACGATGACAAGATCGGCACCACGCGAAACCTCCTCGAAGCTCTCGGTGACATAGTCGAGCAATTGCGGCTTGAGACGCTGGTAATCGCGGCCCTTGGCCTGCCCCCAAACCTTGCCCTGCACGATGATCTGGCTGCCGACATCCGATTGCGGCTTCAAGAGCACCGGGTTCATGTGCACGGAGGATGGCACACGCGCTGCCATCGACTGCAGCCACTGCGCCCGCCCGATCTCGCCGCCATCATCGGCGACCGCGGCATTGTTCGACATGTTCTGCGGCTTGAACGGGCGCACCGAGATGCCGCGATTGGCCGCCAGCCGACACAGGCCGGCAACGAGCACCGTCTTGCCGACATCCGAGCCGGTTCCTTGCAGCATGATGGCTTTGGTCATTTGGCGCGGCGTCTCCTCAAAACTGAAGACGGCGTACAACGGCGTTTCAGCCCCGGTCAATCGCAACGGCTCAATCGCAGCCGCTTGAAATGCGAAAGCCGCGCAGACCTTAAGGTCGCGCGGCTTGCCGAAATACGCTGGCGCTTTGCCCATACACGGCCAAGCTCACGTTCCCCGGGACGCAACACCTGATCCGGAGAAGCAGCGGTTGTCCCCCGCCACGTCGCTATTCTTAGCGCCACATTGTTACCGGATGGTTAGTGAGGACTTAACCAAATATGAATTCGCGCCCTTTTGACGATTTTGTTTCGGCAACGATATGAGCGGGTTGAGACAGGCTGCCGCACGGGCGACAGGTTTCCGCAAGCAAGCGCGTTGCATATAAGTCGCCAAAGACGACTCGCCGCTTCAAGCGACGAATGACACGACATGGAGAATGACGATGACCTCAGCCCCGTTTCCCAATTCCGAGACGATCGCCGCCAAGTTTTCCGCGCTGGGCGAACAGGACAAATCCTATCTTGGGCTGATCATGGAAAATCCGGCGCAGGACGACAGCCTGCTCGATGGCATCCATCGTCACCTCGACAATGCGTCGCGCGCACCGTTCCTGAACACGCTGAAGCTCGAGGCATTAGGGAAATGGGTTGGGGACGCAGCGCCGCCGCGTCTCCAGATTCGTTTGATGGAAGCTTCCAAGTCCAGCCAGCATCCGACCTATGCCGCCTTCCGCAAGGGCCTGACGGCGTCCGGCGGACTGGAAAAAGCCTATCCGTCGGCGCAGATCTGAGCCGGCTTAGCGCTTCGCGGCGTGATTGACGCTGCGGCCGGCATCCTGCGTAGCATTGACGGTGTTGGCCGCGTCGCGGCCGACGCCACGGATGGTGTTGGCGCAAGAGGCCAGAGTGAACAGAAGCATGATGGCAGCACCAATCTTTACCGTGGTGGTCATAGTCGGAAATCCCTTGTTAAAAACCGCTCTCCGCAGCCAGTCGCACGACTGCTGCGCGCTGATAACGCACTGAACCCAAAAAGGTTTCAGCCGGACTTCTCTTTTTTAAATGAGCGATATTAGCCGGGCACCAACACCGTGCCCGGATGGCCGTCAAGCGGCGATCGCCTTGGCTTTTTCGCTGAATGCCAGCCGAATGCTTTCGGCCACCGTCTTCATCGGCGCAGTCATCTGCGAGACGGTCAAAAGGCGGATATCGAAGGAGCCGAGTTCGGGCAGCCCGTCCTGCGCGCCGAGGATTTCCATGTCCTCTCCGACATAGGAGCGCGGCAGCGGCGCGATCGCGAGATCGGAAACTACGGCGGCGCGCTGCGCCATCGTATGGCCGCTCAGAAACGCCACGCGGAAATCCCGCTTCATCCGCTCGAGCTGCGCAAGCGCCTCAAGCCGCCAGATGCATCCCTCTTCCCATATAGAAATTGGCAGGGGTTCGCGGCGATGCGCGGTACCGCATTTGGCGCCGGCCCAGACCAACCTTTCGCGATAGACGATCTCACCATCGGTCGGCAGCGGGCGCGTGGCGCAGTTGATCAGCGCCAGATCGAGCCTCTGCTCCTCCATGCGCTTGCGAAGCCCCAGGCTCATGTCGATGGTCACATCGACCATGATTCCAGGAAAGTTCTCGGCGAAGTTCTTCAGGATGCCGGGCAGGATCCGCTCCCCGATATCCTCGGGCGCCCCCAGCCGCACGACGCCGCTCAGCTCCGGCATGATGAAGCGCGACACGGCCTCGTTGGAAAGAGCGAGCATGTTGCGCGCATAGGAGAGAAGCACCTCGCCATGCTGCGTCAGAGAAACCGAGCGCGCGTCGCGCAGAAACAGCGTCGCGCCGAGCTGCTCTTCCAGTTTCTTGATCTGCATGGACACGGCCGACGGCGTTCGGAAGACGGCTTCGGCGGCCGTTGAAAAATTGCCGGTCTCGGCGATCGCCACGAAGGTGCGCAGCACATCGTTGTCGAGGAGCGGAATGGGACGGCGAAGCGGAGCTGTCATCATCTCATCTTTCAATTTTCTTGATACATAACACAATATCATTTTGTTTGATTGAAAGTCAACGGAGGTTCAGTCTGGTTGGCATCGGATCACTTCGATGAAGGAGACAAACCGATGACCACTCGAACCCTGATAGAGAGCCTGCGCGACTTCATCGCCCGCCGCCGCGTTCTGGCGATGCGACGCACTGCCATCGAACAGATCGCCCGCCAGCCCGGCCACCTTGCCGCCGATGTGAACGTGCCGCGCCGGTATGCGCCAGCGGGCATCACCGTCGTCATCGTCAGCGCTATCGGCTGCCCGATCCACACGATCGGCCAATCATTCAAAATGATTGATGATAGCCATAAACTCTATTCGTTTGATTGATGGGCCGAGAAGGACCATATCAGTAACAACGAATTCACAACCGAGAGACGTCGGTCGATACGAGAAAGGACATTCGACATGACCACGATCACCTTCAGAGACAACAAGCTGTCCCATGTGGCGCACCATGACCACTCCCTGTCAGCCTATGCCCGCAAGGTTGCCCGCGCATGGCATCAGTGGCAGGCTGCACGCGAAATCGAAGCCATGCCGATCGACATGCGCAAGGATTTCGGCTGGCCGTCGGCGGATAATGTAGACGACCACAAGGCGATGTAATGGATGCGACATACCTCCCCGCATGAGAGCGGCGCCTGCTTACCCGCAGCGCCGCTTTCGTCGTTTTAGGCCCCTCGGCATTTAATCTTGAATATCAGGAACATGTATTTCTAAAGGGGCTTTTGGCGAACATTTGTTCTTGTCAAAAGCCAATTGACCGACGTCAATTAAAGCAATGTCGCATTTTTGCTCTTTGCGGCCGCATTTTTCCATGAGAATGTCGCTTTCTGAATATCTAAGCGGCGCAATCCAAGCACCAATAGCACATTGGCCCTCCATCATGGATTTCTCACATGAGCAAGATGTCGCATAAGAAACGCTCCATCGTCTTCTTCATGGTACCGCAGTTTACGATGCTGCCTTTTTCGGCCGCGATCGATACGCTGCGCATCGCCAACCGCATGCTGGGCTACCAGGCCTATACCTGGCGCCTGACATCGGTGGATGGCGAAAAGGTCTATTCCTCCTGCGGCATCGGCGTCGAGGCCAACACGTCGCTTGCAGACGAACGTCGCAATCTCGGCGGCGAGAACCGCCCGAGCATGGTGCTGGTCTGTTCCGGCATCGACGTCGAGGAATTCAACAACAAGTCCGTCAATGCGTGGTTGCGCGAATCCTACAATCGCAGCGTCGCCGTCGGCAGTCTCTGTACGGGCGCGCATGTGCTTGCCCAGGCCGGTCTCCTGAATGGCAAGCGCTGCGCGATCCACTGGGAAAACCTGCCGGGCTTCTCCGAAGCCTTCCCGCAGGCGGAGGTCTATGCCGATCTCTACGAAGTGGACAGCAATCTCTACACCTGCGCCGGCGGCACCGCCTCGCTCGACATGATGCTCAACCTCATCGGTGAGGACTTCGGCGAGACGCTGGTCAACCGCGTCTGCGAGCAGCACCTGACCGACCGTGTGCGCAGCCCGCACGACCGCCAGCGCCTGCCGCTGCGCGCCCGTCTCGGTGTCCAGAACGGCAAGGTTCTGTCGATCATCGAATTGATGGAAGGCAATCTCGCCGAGCCGCTGTCGCTTTTGGAGATCGCAGACGGCGCCGGCCTGTCGCGTCGCCAGATCGAGCGCCTGTTCCGCCAGGAAATGGGCCGCTCCCCTGCCCGCTACTATCTCGAAATCCGGCTCGACCGCGCCCGTCACCTGCTGGTGCAGTCGTCGATGCCTGTCGTCGAAGTGGCTGTTGCCTGCGGCTTCGTCTCCGCGTCGCACTTCTCCAAGTGTTATCGCGAACTCTACCACCGCTCGCCGCAGCAGGAGCGCGCCGAGCGGAAGATGACGATGGCAACGGCCCGTCAGGCCATCGCGGCCTAACCGGAAGCACAATACCGAAAGCGAAAACAACCCGAAACGCTCCAGGCGCTTCGGGTTCTTGTTTACAGGCGGCCTGCGAAAGCGACGCGTCAGGCGCTCTTGCGCATAGGCTGCATCGATTGGATCTGCAGCAGCGTGTCGAGGTTCTGGTTGACGCGGCAATAGAACTCTTCGTCGATGAACGGTCGCAGCATGAAGTCGTTGCCGCCGGCCTTCAGGAACCGCGCAGAGAGCAAACGATTGGACGAAGACGACACGCCGATGATCCGCAACTGATGCGAGCCGATGCTGGAACGGATGCGTCGCGTCAGTTCGAAGCCGTCAATATCAGGCATGTTGTAGTCGGTGATCATCAGCCCGATATCGCGATTGGCCTTGAGAATCTCCAGCGCCTTGGCGCCGCTATCGGCCGTGCTCACACGGAAATTGTAGCGCTTGAGGCGGCTCGAAAGCAGCGCGCGTGCCGTGGCGCTGTCGTCGACGATCAACACGTGATGACGATGGTTGGTCAGGAAGCGGCAAATGGATTCGGCCAGTAGATCGACGGCGAACACATTGTCCTTGAGGATGTAGTCGACGATATCCTTGGCCAGCAGCTTGTCGCGCATGCCTTCATGGAACGTGCCGGTGAAGACGATCGTCGGAATGCTGAGATCGACCAGATACTCAAGCGCCTCGCCGTTCTCGGCGCCCGGCAGATTGATGTTGGAAATGGCGAGCGTGATTTCCTGGGACGACTTGTCGTAGCACAGCTGCAGATCTTCGAAATTCCGGCAAATCTCCACGTCGATGTTGAAGAGTTCCTTCAAACGCGTGCTGATCATCGACGTGAAAACGTTCGAATCCTCCGCCAGAACAATACGAACATCATTAAATGTGTCGCCGGAATACTGCATCCCGGAAATCCCCAAAAACGCCATGTCAAAACCCCAAAATGAAATCGGTCTCCCTGCTTCAAATCGGTACATGGGGCGGTTTGAATAAGTATTAAACGGCAAGCTTACTTGCGGCACAAATGACCGCAAGAACACGCCGCAGGGCCTTTCTTCGCAACATGATTAAAGGACTGTTCGCGCAGCGCTATTCTGTCGCCTAGTGACGCGCAGGCAGACGGCTTAGCCGTCCGCCGTCTTCCCGCGCAGCCGGCGAACGCGGCCATCGTCCTCGTCGATCTTGGCGTCGGCGGAAGCCTCTTCCACTGCCGGCTCCGTCGCCAGCACATCGGCGTCGGGCGTAATGGTATCCGGCTGGCGATGGAACACCACGTCGCTCTGCGGCAGCGGGATCTCGATCGCCTCCTGGCGGAAGCGCTTGAGGATCGCGATCCTCAGATCATTGCGAACCTTCAACCCGTCGCCCATGTCGCCGAGCATGAAGCGCAGCTCGAAATCCAGCGAGTAAGGACCGAAGCGCAGGAACTCGACGTGCGGTTCCGGATTGCGCAGCACCAGCGGCACGGCATTCACCAGCTCGAGCAGGATATCCATCACCTTCTGAGGATCGGAATCATAGCTCACCGAAACGGGGATTTCGGAGCGTCCCATCTTGTTGCGATGGGTCCAGTTGCCGACATTGGCGTTGATCAGCTCCGAGTTCGGCACGATGATCGACTGCTTGCGGAAGGTCTCGATCTCCGTTGCACGCACCGAGATGCGCTTGACGATACCTTCAGCGGTCCCCGAGACCACATGGTCGCCGACCTTGAACGGCCGCTCGACCAGCAGGATCAGGCCGGACACGAAGTTCGACACGATGTTCTGCAAGCCAAAACCGATACCAACAGACAATGCCGAGGCGACGAGCGCGAAGCTCGACAGATCGATACCGGCAGCCGACACGCCGATCAGCGCCGCGATGCCGACGCCCAGATAGCCGATGCCCGTCTTGACCGAGTTGCGCACGCCGAGATCGACATGGCTGCGCGCCATGACGTTGTTGTCGAGCCAGCGCTGGATCCAGCGCGTCAGGAGATAGCAGCCGGCGAACAGCAGAATACCGGTGAGTATGCCGACCAGCGATATGCTGATGCCGCCGAGCCGGACCTCGGTGAACAGGCGATAGGCGATCAGCTGCAGGTCCTGCACATGGAAGCCCCAGAGCAGCAGGATCAGCGGAATACCGGTGGCGAGCGCCACACCATAGATGCAGAAGCCGACGAGCAGCCCGACCTGATCGATCACGACAGGACCAAGCTTGAAGCGCGTCGCCAGATATTGGCCCGGCCGCGTATCGCCGAAGGTTTCCGTGCGCGAAATCGCCTTGCCAGAGAGCAGGCCGATATAGGTCGTGACACCGATCGCGCCGGTAAAGATCAGCTGCGATGCGATGAAGCGCGCGAAACCGACATAACCGGTCAGCGCCGCGAAAATGAGACCGCCACCAAGCACGCGAAGCACGATCGCCAGCCCCTTGGGCCAATGCCGGCCGGGCGCATCGGGATCACGGCTCTTCGCCATCATCGGCCGCCCAAAGGACGCCGCGATCAGGATCAGGCCGATGATCAGCGCCGCGATCCAGCTGCGGACGACAGTCAGAACCAGAGGCGAGCCCATCGATTCGCTGATGCTGCCGAAGAAGAAATCGAGCGCATGAACGATCGCCATCGCCAGCAGGCAGGCGCTGATCGAGCTCGCGCCACGATTGGACAGGCGGACAAGACGCCACTGCGGATCGCGCGGCGCGAACACGGCATTGGTGAAGCGCCGAACGAAATAGATGACGCCGATCGTCGAGAACAGCGCAGCCACAACGGGCGCGATGTCGGGCCTCAGAACATTGAAGCTATCAAGGAAGAGATAGGACGTGACCAGCAGTGTCGCGAGCGACAGGGTCCTCACCAGCGTCGACCAGAAGGCGATCGACAGGCGGCTGATATAGGACGGCGGCTCATCGCTCTCCTTGCGCTGCAGATAGTGCCCGAAAAGCCGGTAGCTGCCAGAGAGAAGGATCAGCGCCGTTGCGAGCGACATGAAGATCGCCGCCGCAAAGGCGAAGGCCTTGAACTTCAGCACGAAGCCCAGCCAGCTCGCCAGCGCCTGCTGGAATGCGCCGACTTCCTGGACAAACGCGGTGCCGGCATCGGCAAGCACGGAGGCGGAAATGTCGCTGCGGCGAAGCAGTGTTGCGGCAAACAGCTTGCGACGCAGTTCCGCGATCTGGTTGCTCATCCGGCCGAGCGAGGCGGTCAGCGTTTCGGCATCGCCCTGCACCACGTTGAGCTGCGCGCGCTCCGACATCAAGGCGTTTCGCTCGTTGGCGACGATCTCGGCCTCGGGCGGCTGCCCGTCCTTCGGCGGCTCGCCGAGCTCGGCCAGGCGCGCCTTGATCTGATCGAGGCGTGGCGTGATACCGCCGGCAATCCCGGCAACACCGCGATTGAGCTCATCCGCCCGTCCGGCCAGCGCCACCAGTCCGTCATCGTCGTCGACGTTCTGCTTCAAGTTTTCCTGAAGTGCCGCAAAATCGGCCTTCGCCTTGGCCATATGCTTGGCGGCCTGTTCGCCCGGCCCGCTCTGCGCCGGAGGATTCTGCGCGGCGGCTGGTTGAGCGCTCTGCGTAGGTGCTGCGGGTGGCGGGGTCTGCGCATGGCTGGAACCAGCGCCGGCCACGGCCAGCGAGACAAACAATAAGCTCTGAAGCAGAAAACGTGTCAGCCGCAAGGTATCCCCGCCAAGTTTGGTAGCAACTTCGGTAGTAAGAACGAGCGCCCGCTTTTCATAGGAAAGAAAGGCGACAGAAAGGCGACGCGGCTCGAAGCAATCATCTGAGCCCTCGCTATCACGTCGCGATCCGGGCGGCGACGTGGAAATCGGCCGCACCCGGATCACTATTCAAACGCTATTGCTGGCGCTTGTGCCCCGAAACCTCGGCGCCGGCATCATGAGGCAATTGCAGAAACCGTAGCGTCGACACGACGCCGATCGCGCCGATGACAACGAAAGCCCAGCGAAAATCGACAAGTCCGGGATCGCCAAGTCCACGAACCGCCGCCGAGACGTTCAGAACGGCAGCCGCGATCGCGACACCCAGCAACATCGACATCTGCTGCAGCATGCTCGACAAGGTCGAAGCCGAGCTTCTCTGCGCGCCGCTGATGTCGGCAAAGGCAATCGTGTTCAGCGCGGTAAATTGCATGGAGCGCGACAGGCCGGTGATGAACAGCAGGGCATAAATCACCACACGCGGCGTCTCCGGCACGAGAAAGCCGCAAGCCGCGATCGTCAGCGCCGCGATCAACCCGTTGAAGAAAAGCACCGTCCGGAAGCCGAACCGCGCGAGCAACGGCGTCGTCACCGTTTTCATGCTCAGATTGCCGAGGAAATAGACCAGCAGATAGATGCCTGCCTCGATCGAGCTCAGCCCGAAGCCGAGCTGGAACAACAGGGGCAGCAGAAATGGCGGCGCATTGATGGACGTGCGGCTTGCCGTTCCGGCCGACAGCGTGGCGATCGCAAAGGTCTGCACCTTGAACGAAGAGAGATCGAGCAGCGGATTGTCGACCCGCATGAAATGGCGGTAGGCGATGAAAGACAGCACGATGCCGGCAACCAGCATGGCGCCGACAGGCAAAAGACCGCCATGCCATTTCGCCGACAGTTCCAGCGCCGCCAAGAGAAGCGTCAGCCCGGCGCCGCTCAGGATAAAGCCGCGCACGTCGAGCCGCCCGGCATCCTCCTCGCGCTGCTCCGGCACGAAACGCCAGACGAGCACCATGCCGAGCACGCCGATCGGCAGGTTGATCAGGAAGTTCCAGTGCCAGCTTGCGTAGGTGGTGATGACGCTTCCGAGCAGCGGCCCGATGACGGGTGCCGTCAGCGCCGGCCATGTAATGAGTGCGATGGCCTGCACCAGTTCGGACTTGCGTGCGTTCTTCAACACGATGATCCGCCCTACCGGCGTCATCAGCGCGCTGCCGGCGCCCTGGACCGCGCGGGCAAGCACGAATTCGGTCAGATTCTCGGAAAGGCCGCAGAGCAGCGAGGCGACGGTGAACACGGCGATGGACGCCATGAAGACGCGGCGTGCGCCGTAGCGATCGCCAAGCCAGCCCGACAGCGGAATGAATGCCGCCATGGTCAGCATGTAGACGGTGATGCCGATGCTCATCGATATCGTGGGAACACCAAAGCTCGCCGCCATCTGCGGCAGCGAGGTGGTGACGATCGTGCCGTCAAGGATCTGCATGAAGAAGGATACGGCGACGACCAGCGCCACTATTTTCGAACGGCGCGCGCTGCCCGCGTCACCATCCGCCTCGACCGTCTCAACTGCTGTCATCAATCTGCCAATGTGAAATCTGGATCAAACGGCCGGCAACAGCACGTGCGGCGTGGGGCGTCGGTCGAACCCGATCGTAGATAGGCTCATCGTGCCGAGCGGGAAAGGGAAAAACGACCTGCACGCGCAATTTCGATGAGCCGGCGCACATGACATCAATCAAATCTGCGGCATCATCAGCCGAGGATATTGGTGATCGCCCGCAAAAACACGCCCGCCCCGATCGGGATCAACGCCTCGGGGAAATCATAGTCAGGATTGTGCAGTTGCGGATGCGTTTCGCCCGACCCGAGGAAGAACATCGCCGATGGCGCGACGGTTCGAAACAGCCCGAAATCCTCCGAGCCCTTCATCGGCAGCAGGCGGCTGTCGCTCTGGTGGCTGACGCCCTCGTCATCCAGCGCGCGCCGCAGCGCATCGACGGCTTCGGGCGAATTGAAGCACTGATGAAACACATCCTCGTAAGTGATCTCGATCGTCAGCCCAGCCGCATCCGCCTCGCTTTTCGCCAGCATTTCGGCGCGCTGCACCAGGCCCGCCATCCGCTCGTCGGTCAGTGTCCTCAACGTCGCCCATATCTCAGCCCGCCCGGGGCTGATGCCGAAGGCGGGCTCACCGAGCCGGGCGTGGGTAACGGTCACCAGCGCGAAATCGGGACCGACAGGTGCGACGCTCCCGAGCGCCGTCAGCCCACCAAGCAGGCTCGCCAGCGCGAATGTCGGCGCAACGCCATCCTCCGGGCAGGAGGCATGCGAGGTCTTGCCGTTGAGAATGATCTTCATACCCCGCGACGCGCAATTGACGGCCCCTTCGCGCAGCAGCACATGCCCAAGCGGCACGCCTGGAAGATTGTGCAGCGAGAGCGCCATATCGGGCTTCAGCGTCGCGAATTGAGGATCGGCGAGCACCGCGGCCGCACCCGCGCCATTCTCCTCGGCCGGCTGGAACAGGAGGATCACACGCCCCTTGTTCGGCCGCTTCTGCCCAAGCGCGGTGGCAACGGCCATCAGGATCGACATGTGCCCGTCGTGACCGCAAAGATGTCCCTTGCCGGGGATCGTCGACCGGTATTCCTCGTTGGAGATCTCCTCGATCGGCAACCCATCGAGCTCGCAGCGGATGAGAACCGTCGGCCCCGGAATAGCCCCGTCATAGACCGCCGCGACGCCATGGCCGCCAAGGTTCGACACGATCCGATCGGGCTTTGCCAGGAGCAGCGCTTCCTGCACCCGGCGCGCGGTCTCGACCTCTTCGCCCGACACTTCGGGATAGCGATGAAGCTCGCGGCGAAACGCGGTGATATTTGAAAGCTCTTCCTGCGTCAGAAACATCGGCCTCATCCTGCAAATCTGCCGCATGCTATGTGCGCCTGACCTGGGTAGCAAGCCGCTTCGTGAAACGGGGAAGTTGTCCCGGATTGCCGGGATCGCCGCCGAACTTTCGCTTTTCGGCTAGGGCTTATTTGTATATGTAAAGGCATATTCACAGGAGAACAGCATGGACGCGGATGAAGCCGACCGGTACCGGGCGCCTGCCTTGGACAAGGGGCTTGATATCCTCGAGCTTCTGGCGAGCGTCGAGGAGGGGCTGACCCAGGCGGAAATCGCCAAGCGTCTCGACCGCAGTCCCAACGAATTCTACCGCATGCTCGACCGCCTCGTGCGCCGCGGCTATGTCACCAAGCTTGAGGGAGATCGCTTTACGCTGACGCTCAAGCTCTTCGGCCTGTCGCAGCTGCACGCCCCTGCCCGCCGCCTCGCCTCCTTCGCCATGCCGCTGATGCGCGACCTTGCGCAGCGCACCCGTCAGGCGAACCATCTCGTGGTCTTCGACCGCGGTTCCGCCGTCGTTATCGCCCAGCACGAGGCGCCGAATTACTGGGGCATCTCGATCCGCGTCGGCTCGCATATGAGCCTGCTCGAAACCGGCTCCGGCCACGTGCTGCTGGCCTTCCGCACCGATGAGGAACGCGAGATGATGATCGCCGAGCATGCCCGCGATCCCAAGGCCAAGCGGCTGGGACCGGAGTTCTACCAGCGCCTGAGCGACATCCGCGAACGCGGCTACGAGAAGATGCCGAGCGCCCAGACCGCCGGCGTCCACAACCTCTCCGCCCCGATCCTCGGCCCCGACGGCCGCGTCATCGCCGCCCTCACCTGCCCCTATATCGGCCTCGTCAACGCGCCCGACGCACCCGATATCGACGGGACGATCGTCATGCTGCAACAGGCCGCGCGTGACCTCTCACTGCTCGCCGGATCGGACGTGAAGATCACGGGCTGAGCGGGCGCGAAAGCGTTCGAGACACGGCATCGCGCCAGCCTGCGATCTTCGCCTGTCTTTCGGTGTCCGGCATCGTCGGCAGGAACTGGCGGTCGCTGCGCCATGCTTTCGCGAAAGCGGCGCGCTCCGGCCAGACACCCGCCCGCGACCCCGCAAGCCATGCAGCACCGAGAGCCGTCGTTTCTTGCGTTGCGGCGCGATCCACGGGATTGGCGACGATGTCTGCGAGACGCTGCATCGTCCAGTCTGAATTCGTCATGCCGCCATCGACCCTGAGCACGGTCCCAATCCGACGTTCGCCCCAATCCTTGCGCATGGCCACGAGCAGGTCCAGCGTCTGGTAGGCGACCGATTCAAGCGCCGCATGCGCCAGCTCCGCCGGCCCGCTGTTGCGGGTCAATCCAAAGATGGCGCCGCGCGCCTGCGGGTCCCAATAGGGCGCGCCGAGACCTGTGAATGCGGGCACCATGTACACGCGTTGCCCATGATCGGCCGCAACAGCCAAGGCGCCGCTGTCGGAGGCACGCGAAATGAGGCCGAGCCCATCGCGCAACCATTGCACGGCGGCACCCGCGATAAAGATCGACCCTTCGAGCGCATAGGTCGTTTCGCCGTCCAGCCGATAAGCGATCGTCGTCAGCATCCGGTTCGATGAGGCAACCCGATCCCCGCCGGTGTTGAGCAGCGCGAAACAACCCGTCCCGTAGGTCGATTTCATCATGCCAGGATCAAAACAGGCGTTACCGATCGTCGCCGCCTGCTGGTCTCCGGCAACACCCAGGATCGGGATTGCCGCGCCGAGGATCGACTTGTCCGTGACCCCGAAATCGTCAGCGCAGTCCTTGACGTCAGGCAGCAGCGGCGCCGGTATTGCAAGCACGCCCAAAAGCTCGTCGTCCCAGATCCCATCGGTGATGTTGTAAAGCATGGTGCGCGAAGCGTTGGTCGCATCGGTCGCGTGAACCCGCCCGCCCGTCAGGTTGAAGATCAGCCAGCTGTCGATGGTGCCGAAGCAAACACCGCCCATCCGTGCACGCTCCCGCAGCCCATCGACATTGTCGAGCAGCCAGCGCAGCTTGGTGCCGGAGAAATAGGGATCGAGCAGCAGCCCCGTCTTGGCGCGAACCAGCTTCTCGTAGCCATCCGCCTTCAAGCTGTCGCAGATCTCGGCGGTGCGCCTGTCCTGCCAGACGATTGCCCTGTAAAACGGCCTGCCGGTCTTGCGGTCCCACACAACGGTCGTCTCACGCTGATTGGTGATCCCGATCGCGGCTATCGCGGAAGCCGGGATGCCAGCCTTGTCGATCGCCTGCCGCGCGGTGGCGACGACGCTCTCCCATATCTCGCACGCATCATGTTCGACCCAGCCCGCCTGCGGATAGTGCTGCCGGACGTCCATCTGCGCCGAGGCGACCATCGTCATTCCGTCGTCGAAGATGATCGCCCGCGACGACGTCGTGCCCTGATCGATCGCCAGAATGAACCCGCCCATGATCTGTTCCGACTGAATAGGAGTACCGTTCCCGCCGCTCGAACGGCAGGTTGCCAACATGGATTTGAAAATGGAGATAACCGGCAGCAGCCTTCGCGTGCCGCCGGCATAGAGATTGGCCGGGGACGCTAATCCCCGGCCGTGGCGCCCGTTACTGGGACTGCCAGCTCTTGACCAGTTCGTCGTAGTTGACGGTGACCGGCTTTTCCTTCTCGTTCTCGATCTTCAGCTGGGGAGCGAGGTTGCCCTTGGCGACCGCGTCCTTGTTCCAGTATTCGAGATCATGCTCTTCGGCGAGCTTCGGGCCGATATCGCCCTGCACCTTGGCGCGCTCCAGGCGCTGCAGGACCTTTTCCTGCTCGGCGCAAAGCGAATCCATGGCTTCCTGAGCGGTCTTGGCGCCGGAGGACGCATCGCCGACGGCCTGCCACCAGAGCTGTGCCAGCTTCGGATAGTCAGGAACGTTGGTGCCGGTCGGCGACCACTGCACGCGGGCCGGCGAGCGATAGAACTCGACCAGACCACCGAGCTTCGGAGCGCGCTCCGTGAAGCTCTTGTCGCGGATGGTGGATTCGCGGATGAAGGTGAGACCGACATGGCTCTTCTTCACGTCCACAGTCTTCGAGGTCACGAACTGCGCATAGAGCCATGCGGCCTTGGCGCGATCGTCTGGCGTCGACTTCATCAGCGTCCAGGAACCGACGTCCTGATAGCCGAGCTTCATGCCGTCCTTCCAGTAGACGCCATGCGGGCTGGGTGCCATGCGCCACTTCGGCGTGCCGTCTTCGTTGACGACAGGCAGGCCCGGCTTGACGGCATCGGCCGTGAAGGCTGTGTACCAGAAGATCTGCTGCGCCACTTCGCCCTGCGCCGGCACGGGGCCGGATTCGGAGAAGTTCATGCCCTGCGCTGCTGGCGGTGCATAGGCCTTCAACCAATCCAGATACTTCTGGATCGAGTAGACGGCAGCCGGACCGTTGGTATCGCCGCCGCGCGCGACGCACGAACCGACGGGACGCGAGTTCTCGTCGACCTTGATGCCCCATTCGTCGACGGGAAGACCGTTCGGGAGACCCTTGTCACCGTTGCCAGCCATCGACAGCCAGGCGTCGGTGAAGCGCCATCCGAGCGACGGGTCCTTCTTGCCGTAGTCCATATGGCCGAAGACCTTCTTGCCGTTGACTTCACGACCGGTGAAGAACTCGGCGATATCCTCATAGGCAGACCAGTTGACCGGAACGCCGAGGTCGTAGCCGTACTTCGCCTTGAAGTCCGCCTTGTTCTTCTCGTCGTTGAACCAGTCGTAGCGGAACCAGTAGAGGTTCGCGAACTGCTGGTCGGGAAGCTGGTAGAGCTTCTTGTCCGGCGCGGTCGTGAATTTGGTGCCGATGAAGTCGTTGATGTCGAGTCCCGGATTGGTGACATCCTTGCCTTCGTTCGCCATCCAGTCGGTCAGCGAGCGGGCCTGCTGGTAGCGCCAATGGGTGCCGATCAGGTCGCTATCGTTGACATAGGCGTCGTAGATGTTCTCGCCCGACTGCATCTGCGTCTGCAGCTTCTCGACGACGTCACCTTCGCCGATCAGGTCGTGAGTGATCTTGATGCCGGTGATGGCGGTGAACGCCGGCGCCAGCACCTTCGATTCATATTCATGAGTGGTCAGCGTTTCGGAAACGACCTTGATATCCATGCCGGCGAAGGGTTTCGCGGCATCGATGAACCATTGCATTTCCTTTTCCTGGTCGGCGCGCGAAAGCGACGAGAGTTCGCCGACTTCCTTGTCCAGGAATGATTTCGCCTCGTCCATGCCAGCATAGGCGGAGCCCGCCATGGCCAGCAAGATGCCTGCTGTTGTCGCTAGTAGATGCCGTCGCATGATATCCTCCCAAGGTTTGCGATTGCAGTCTTCACGTCAGGCGGCCAGTACCCCCGGCCATCTGTATCTCCCTGGCCTCACACGTAGCGGAACACGCCGATGGCGTAGACTACGGCAAGCCCAAGAGCCCACCACAGGTTGGGCCCGACGAGGCCCAACCATGCGAGATGAATGAACGCTGCCCCCAGCAGCGAAATGAAGAGACGGTCTCCCCGCGTGGTCTCGAACCTCAAGGCCCCCACACGCGGCGAGCCGCCCGGCGCCAGATATTCCCAAATGCTCATGCCGATCAGGAGCACGAGGATCGTCAGGAAAAACAATGCGGTCGGCAGCGTCCACGCCATCCAGGAAAAGTTCATGTCTGGTCTCCCTTTAGACGCGGCCGAGCGCGAAGCCCTTGGCGATGTAGTTGCGGACGAAGTAGATGACGAGCGCGCCGGGAATGATGGTGAGCACGCCGGCCGCCGCCAGCACGCCCCAGTCCATCCCCGAGGCCGAGACCGTGCGCGTCATGATCGCCGAGATCGGCTTGGCCGCCGTGGTCGTCAGCGTGCGGGCAAGCAGCAGCTCCACCCACGAGAACATGAAGCAGAAGAAGGCCGCCACCCCGATCCCCGATGCCACCAGCGGCATGAAGATGCGGATGAAGAAACGCGGGAACGAGTAGCCGTCGATATAAGCCGTCTCGTCGATCTCCTTCGGCACGCCCGACATGAAGCCTTCGAGGATCCAGACCGCCAGCGGCACGTTGAACAGGCAGTGCGCCAGCGCCACCGCGATATGGGTGTCGATGAGACCGAATGCCGAGTAAAGTTGGAAGAACGGCAGCGCGAAAACGGCGGGCGGCGCCATGCGGTTGGTCAGCAGCCAGAAGAACAGGTGCTTGTCGCCCAAAAACCGGTAGCGCGAGAAGGCATAAGCTGCGGGCAGCGCCGCCAGCACCGAGATCACCGTGTTCATGACCACATAGGTGATCGAGTTGATATAGCCGTTGTACCACGACGGATCCGTGAAGATGATCGTGTAGTTCCTGAGCGTCGGGTTCTGCGGCCAGAGTGAGAAGGTGCCGGTGATCTCGGCATTCTCCTTGAAGCTCATGTTGACCAGCCAGTAGATCGGCAAGAGCAGGAAGATGATGTAGACGGTCGAGACGACCCAGGAGAAGTTGCCGGCCGGCTTGTATTTCATCGTCTGTGTTGTTGCTTGGGCCATGGTCCTCTCCTCCTCACGCGTTCTCGTCGCCACTGGTCATCACGGTGTAGAAGATCCATGAGAGCAGCAGGATGATCAGGAAGTAGATGATCGACATCGCGGCCGCCGGACCGAGGTCGAACTGACCGACGGCCATCTTCACCAGATCGATCGACAGGAAGGTGGTCGAGTTGCCGGGGCCGCCGCCGGTGACGACGAAGGGTTCGGTATAGATCATGAAGCTGTCCATGAAGCGCAAAAGCACGGCGATCAGAAGCACCCGCTTCATCTTGGGCAGCTGGATGTAGCGGAACACCGACCAGCGCGAGGCGCCATCGATCTTCGCCGCCTGATAATAGGCATCAGGGATCGAAACGAGGCCTGCGTAGCACAGCAGCACCACAAGGCTCGTCCAATGCCAGACGTCCATGACGATGACGGTGATCCACGCATCGACGGGATCGCGGACGTAATTGTAGTCGAGCCCGATCGCCTCCAGCGTATGGCCGAGCAGGCCGATATCGACGCGACCGAACACCTGCCAGATCGTGCCGACGACGTTCCAGGGGATCAGCAGCGGCAATGCCATCAGAACGAGGCAGACGGGCACGCCGATCCCTTTCTTCGGCATGTTGAGCGCGATGAAGATGCCGAGCGGGATCTCCAGCGCCAGGATGATCAGCGAGAAGGCGAGATTGCGCTGCAGCGCCGCCCAGAAGCGGTCGGATTGCAGCGTCTGCACGAACCAGTCCGTGCCCGCCCAGAAGAACTCGTTGTTCCCGAACGTATCCTGCACCGAGTAGTTGACGACGGTCATCAGCGGGATCACCGCCGAGAAGGCGACCAGCACCAGCACCGGCAGCACCAGAAACCAGGCCTTGTTGTTCCAGGTCTTGTTCATGGCTCAGCCCTCCCTGCCGACGCGCCAGGAATCGGCGTAGATGTTGATCGCCTTCGGATCGAAAGTGACCCGCGCCTCCGCGGGGATCTCGGCATCCTCGGTCAAAACGATGGCGATAGGCTGGCCCGCGAAATCCGCGCGCACGATCTTCTGCCGGCCGATATCCTCGACCCGGTTGATGGTGACGGGCATGCCCTCGCGCCCGAGGCGGATGAACTCCGGCCGGATGCCGAGTTCGGTCTTGGCACCAGCGGCAGCCTTCGGCGCGTAGTCGAGCTGCAGGCTCTCAGCCCCCACCGTCACCCTGCTGCCGTCGAGCTTTGCCGGCAGGACGTTCATGCCGGGCGAGCCAATGAAGTAACCGACGAAAGTGTGGCTCGGCTTTTCGAAGAGCTCAGCGGGCGTGCCGATCTGCACGATCTCGCCCTCGTACATGACGACGACCTTGTCGGCGAAGGTCAGCGCTTCCGTCTGGTCGTGCGTGACATAGACCATCGTAAAACCGAACTGCTTGTGCAGCCGCTTGAGCTGCGAGCGCAGCACCCATTTCATGTGCGGATCGATAACCGTCAGCGGCTCGTCGAACAGGATGGCGTTGACGTCGCTGCGCACCAATCCCCGGCCGAGCGAGATCTTCTGCTTCTGGTCGGCGGTCAGCCCTTGCGCCTTGCGCCTCGCCATGGGCGTGAGATCGATCATCTCGAGAATTTCGCGAACGCGGCGATCGACCTCGGGCTCCGATACGCCGCGATTGCGCAGCGGAAAGGCCAGATTGTCGTAGACCGTCATCGTGTCGTAGATGACGGGGAACTGGAACACCTGCGCGATGTTGCGCGCCTGCGTGGCGAGATTGGTCACGTCCTTGCCGTCGAACAGGATGCGGCCATGCGACGGCTGCAGCAGGCCGGAGATGATGTTGAGCAGCGTCGTCTTCCCGCAGCCGGATGGCCCGAGCAGCGCATAGGCGCCGCCATCGTTCCATTCGTGGTCGACTTCGCGCAGCGCGTAGTCCCTATCCGATTGCGGGTTCGGCCCGTAGGCGTGGCGGATGTGGTCGAGCGTGATGCGTGCCATGTCCCTACCCCTTCAAGCCGTTGCGCCGGACGAGATCGCCCGGCCGCTGGTGTCGAACGCCATCAGGTGGCGCCCGTCCAGAAACACGTCGATATCGGTGTCCGGATCGATGTCGTGAATGCCATGCGCCAGCATCACCCAGCGCACGCCCTCGTAATCGAGATAAACGAAACTCTCCGAGCCGGTGATCTCCGAGAGCTGCGTGCGCGCCTTGAGTTGCACGGCATTCGGCGTCTGCGCGGAAAGCCCGAGATGATGCGGATGAAACGCCACCGTCACCGGTCCATCGGCCATGCCGGCCAGATGCGCAGGTACCGCAAACACCGCGCGACCGTCGCGCTGGAATGTCGCGCCGGCTTTCACCACGTCGATGAAATTGAGCGGCGGATCGGCGAAGGTCTTGGCGGTGGTGAGATCGCGTGGTGTCCGGTAGACCGAAATCGTCGGCCCGAACTGCGTCACCCGCCCTTCCGACAGCGTCGCCGTATTGCCGCCGAGCAGCAGCGCTTCGGATGGTTCAGTCGTGGCATAGACGAAGATGGCGCCGGATTGCGCGAAGATCCTGGGCAACTCGGCGCGCAGTTCTTCGCGCAGCTTGTAATCGAGATTGGCCAGCGGCTCGTCCATCAAGACGAGGCTGGCGTTCTTGACCAGCGCGCGGGCAAGCGCGGTGCGCTGCTGCTGACCGCCGGAGAGATTGAGCGGGGTGCGGTCGAGATAGGGCGTCAGCCGCAGGAGATCGGCGGCCTTGCGCACCTCGCGATCGATGGTGGCGGCATCCTTGCCCGATATGCACATCGGCGAGGCGATATTTTCATAGACCGTAAAGGCGGGGTAGTTGATGAACTGCTGGTAGACCATTGCGACATTGCGCTTCTGCACCGGCATGCCGGTGACGTCGACGCCATCGAAATGGATCGTTCCACTGGTCGGCCGGTCGAGCCCGGCCATCAGCCGCATCAGCGACGTCTTGCCAGACAGCGTCGGCCCCAGCAGCACGTTCAGCGTGCCGCGTTCAAACGCGAGATCGGTCGCGTGGATATGCGTATCCGCACCCACCGTCTTTGCGATGTTTCGCAATTCCAGCATTCAGGTTCCCGTGCCTCCTCACAGCGGGGACCACATGCCGCTCTTTTATCCGGCCATCTGAGCCGGTAGCGCGGCCATGTACTCCTCCAAAACCGCGGCTTGCTCCCTCGTCAGGCGCAAGCCCTCCTTCGTTCTCCTCCAGAGCACGTCATCGGCGTGTCTCGCCCATTCGTGCTCGATCAGGTAGCGAACCTCCACCTCATAGAGGTCGCTCCCGAAACAGCGCCCGAGATCCTCGGTCCCGCGCGCCTGTCCCAAAAGCACCGCAGCCTTCGTGCCGTAGCGGCGAACGAGGCGGCGGGCGTGCGTATCGATGAGAAACGGATAGCTGCCCTTCAGCTTGCGCACTTCCGCCTCGTATCCCTGCGCCGGAAAGTCGCCGCCGGGCAGATGGCTCTTGGCCGTCCACGGGGCACCCTTGGCGCCGATCGCCGCGCCGATCTTTTCCAGAGCGTGTTCCGACAGCCGGCGATAGGTCGTGAGCTTGCCGCCGAACACATTGAGCAACGGCGCCGGCGCGCCCTCGCCTTCGAGCTTCAGCACGTAATCGCGCGTCGCTTCCTGCGCCTTGGATGCGCCGTCGTCGAACAGCGGGCGCACGGCCGAATAGGTCCAGACGATATCTTCAGGCCGCACCGGCTCGTTGAAATACTCGCTCGCGGCCTTGCAGAGATAGGTCGTCTCCTCGTCGGAGATCCTCACATCCTTCGGATCGGCCTTGTAGTCGCGATCGGTGGTGCCGATCAGCGTGAAATCCTGCTCGTAGGGGATCGCGAAGATGATGCGGTTGTCGGGGTTCTGGAAGAAGTAGGCCCTGGGATCGTTGAACTTCTTCTTCACGACGATATGGCTGCCCTGGACGAGCCGCACATGCCGCGCCTCGTTCTGCCCGAAAGCGGCGCGAATGACGTGATCGACCCACGGACCAGCCGCGTTGACCAACATCCGCGCCTGGAAGTGCCGCTTCTCGCCGGTCACGCTATCCACGGTCTCGATCGCCCATACACCGTTCTCGCGGTGCGCGGAGACGACCTTGGTGCGCGGCATGATCAGCGCGCCCTTATCGGCCGCGTCGCGCGCGTTCAGCACCACCATGCGAGCGTCATCCACCCAGCCGTCGGAATATTCGAACGCCTTGGTGAACAGCGACTTCAGCGGTTTGCCGGCCGGATCGCGGCGCATGTCGAGCACCTTGGTCGGCGGTAAAAGCTTGCGACCACCGAGATGGTCGTAGAGGAACAGCCCCAGCCGGATCAGCCAAGCCGGCCGGATCCCGCCCTTGTGATAGGGCAGCACGAAGCGCATCGGCCAGATGATATGCGGCGCCATCGCCCACAGGATCTCGCGCTCCATCAGCGATTCGCGCACCAAACGAAACTCGTAATGCTCGAGATAGCGCAGGCCGCCATGAATGAGCTTGGTGGCACCAGAGGACGTGCCGGAGGCGAAATCGTTCATCTCGGCCAGCGCAACCGAATAGCCGCGCCCGGTCGCGTCACGCGCGATACCGCAGCCGTTGATGCCGCCACCGATAACGAAAAGATCGTGAATCTGACCGCTCACGCGTCCCATGCCCCCAGAAAATGCCGCAACGCAAACAAGACAACGCAATTGCGAAAGTGAAAACAGTTAAAGCGAAACTTATTCGAATGTCAAACGAATGTTTCGCACAGTTATGCCGCGCGCCGATGTCGGGCGTGTGACAGAGCGAAACGCCCGCATTCGAAATTATCGAGGAATTTCAATTGGGCTCGCCAACCCTGAAATAGGCGCGGGGCGGCGCGCCGAGCATGCGCTTGAACATGGTGGTGAACGCCGCGACGCTTTCATAACCGAGATCGAACGCAACTGTTGTAACCGGCTGGCCCGCCGCCAGCCGCGGCAACGCCGTAAACAAGGCAGCCTGCTGCCGCCATGTCGAAAGGCTGATGCCGGTCTCTCTGCGGAAAGCGCGGGTAAACGCCCGCCGACTCATGTTCAGCTGCTCGGCCCAATCGTCGATCAGGAGCCGCGCGGTGGGGTTCGCCAGAAAGGCGCGGCAAAGCCCCGCAAGCCTCGCGTCACCGGGAATGGGCAGGCCAAGCGAGCGATCAGGCAGCCGCGAAATCTCCTCAAGCAGCAGCGCCACCACCAGCCGCTGCCGCCGAGAGCCCTTGAGGTCTCCACTCGGAGACACCGCTTCGATGATCAGCGCACGCGCGAGATCGGTAAGCCCGACTACGCGTATGGCCTCAGGCAGCGCGACAAGCGCATCCGAACTGATATAGGCCGAGAGCATGGTCACCTCGCCCAGCATGTCTACCGAGTGATCCAGTCCGGCTGGTATCCACAGCGCATGCTCCGGCGGCACCATCCAGCGCCCCTGCCGCGATGACACCATGACCACGCCGGTGCGCGCATAGACGAACTGCGCGCGGCTGTGCCGATGGGCCGCCACATGATAGCCCGAGGGATACTCCGACGGGATGGTGTGAACCGGCTCGGACGCAGCCTCGATGGCCGCCAGCCGCTCGACGTGGAGCTTGGCCAGCTCGACCGATGTCATATTTTGCAACGCTTTCATAAGCCCTGGCCCAATCGCGAAAGAATGAGACCAAAACACGAAAGCGGGACTATCACAAGGAGACTATGCGGATAGTCAGGTTCTCAGGAGGAACATCGTGACAACAGGTACAATGACGGCGGAGAAACACTCCGCGGAACAGACGGTTTTCAGCATCATCATGGCAGTGAGCTTCTGCCATCTCTTGAACGACACGATGCAGTCGCTCATCCCGGCCCTCTATCCGATGATCAAGGAGGGCTACGGTCTCGACTTTACCCAGATTGGCCTGCTCGGCCTGGTCTTCCAGGTCACAGCCTCGCTGCTGCAGCCGCTGATCGGTATCTACACGGATAAACGGCCGCTGCCCTATTCGCTGTCGGCAGGAATGTTCTTCACGCTGATCGGCTTGATCCTGCTCGCCTATGCGCACGCCTATTGGGTGCTGCTCGTCGGCGCCGGCGTCGTCGGCTTGGGTTCAGCGGTCTTCCATCCGGAATCCTCCCGCGTCGCCCGCCTCGCGTCGGGCGGACGCCACGGTCTGGCGCAGTCGCTGTTCCAGGTGGGCGGTAATTTCGGCTCGGCCATCGGCCCGCTGGCCGCCGCCTTCATCGTGCTGCCGCGCGGACAGACCAGCGTCGCATGGTTCTCGGTTGCCGCACTGACCGGGATGATCATCCTGTGGCGCGTCGGCGTCTGGTATTCGAACCACCGCCGCACCAATGCCGGCCGCAAGGCCGCAGTGCCTGCCGTCGTGCTGCCGCGCGCCAAGGTAATCATGTCGATCGCGGTCCTCGCCATGCTGGTCTTCTCGAAATACGTCTACATGACCAGCCTTTCGAGCTACTACACCTTCTACATGATCGAGCGCTTTCAGGTGTCGGTCCAAGAGGCGCAGATCCTGCTCTTCGTCTTCCTCGGCGCGGTCGCCATCGGCACGGTCGCCGGCGGCCCGATCGTCGACTGGTTCGGAACGAAATTCACCATCTGGTTCTCGATCCTCGGCGCCCTGCCCTTCACCCTGGCGCTGCCCTATGCGGGCTACACCTGGACGATCGTGCTGACCTTCGTGATCGGCATCATCCTGGCGTCGGCCTTCTCCGCCATCGTCGTCTTCGCGCAGGAACTGGTACCCGGACGCGTCGGCATGATCGCCGGCCTGTTCTTCGGCTTCGCCTTCGGCATCGGCGGCATCGGCGCCGCGGCACTTGGCATGGTCGCGGACCGCATGGGCATCGTCTTCGTCTACAACATCTGCTCCTACCTGCCGCTGCTCGGCCTGCTCACCGTCTTCCTGCCGGACCTCGGCAAAGGCCGGCGCCACGCAACATCAGCGAAATAGCCGAAGCAAGCCGCAGCACCATCAAAACCACAAAAGGCCGAAGCACCCGCTTGGCCTTTTGTCTTCGAACATCATACAAAGCGCACGGCGCGTCTGGATTCCAAGCAATAAAAAAGGCCGGGGCGAAACCGCACCGACCTTCCTATTCGCATCTCACACCAGTGCCAGTACATCCGTGGTCAAAAGCATAAAAGCGATACCGGCAACTGCGAGCGTTCTCTGTGTGGAACACTGACCAGCAATGCCGATGGACCTGATATGGGAGGTCAATGTGGCGAATTCAAGTCCGGGAGGGAATTTAACACGCACGAACCGACATCGATGTTAGGCGGCCTTGTCCTTGCGCATGGAGGGTGCCAGGCTTTTTTCGATCGTGGCGATCCTTTCGCGACGACGTTCGAGCTTTTTGTTGCGGCGGTATGTTTTGCCCGCTGTAGCCTGTCGGCTTGCCTGAAGCTGCTCGATGTAGACGGTCTCGCCTTTCGGGTTCGAAAGCCGGTCGAATATCCAGCAAAAGGACGCGGAGAGTTCCTTGACCTTGTAGAGCGGCGTACCCGAGGTCCGATCCTGATCAAGAATTTCCTGAAGCACGACCTGATCCCAGATATCTGGATCGCTGTCGCATCGCTCTTTCCACACTTCCAGAAGCCGAAGCGTCGCTGGAGTATCGTTCAGCAGAATGGTCGCGGAAATCAGCCGGTCGCCCTCACGATAAACTGCCACATCGCAGTCATATCCGGCCAGCACGGGCCACGGATCACGATGGAACACCGCATCGACGTCGACGTAGAGCAGCGGGCCACGAAATTTCTTGCGCGCCTCTAGGAGAAATGTCGGCTTGAGCGCCGCATTGCGCACCCACGTGCCAGCGCTCTCGATCGCCGTTGTATGGACCGTCAGCCCAAGACGCTCAGCAGACGCCACCATACGCGCTGCCTCGTTCGCATAAAACGAATCCGCCGTGTGAAAGGCGACGATGTCGCCCTTGAAGCCGCGGGATAAGACGATCTCCGAATCCGTCGGGAAAGATACGACGTGATCGCGGTACTTGGCTTTCGACTTGCTGAAGAGGTCAAGGAACCGGTAAAATAGGTTCGTGGTCATACTCAATCCTGGCTGCCCATGTCGGACAGAAAATGGCGACCCCTGCAGGATTCGAACCTGCGACCACCTGCTTAGAAGGCAGGTGCTCTATCCAGCTGAGCTAAGGGGCCACACTGCCGATGCGCCTGGGCGCATCGAAGGCATGGGCTCTGGAAGCGATCGGTAGGTCCGATCAGTGCGTCCAGGGCTGCGTGCGCGTATAGCGGAAATTATCCGGATATGCCACCGTCTGACGCTGCGGATCTTTCGGCGCGATCACCCGGTATTCGATGCCGTTGCGCTTGGCATAAGCTTCGGCCAGTTCCTGCGTTTCGAAATTCAGCTTCACCTGCTGGCGCATGTCCGACGACGAGGTGTAGCCCATGATCGGGTCGATCGTGCGCGGCGTTTCCTGATCGAACTCCAGCACCCAGAGGTGAGTCTTGGCCTTGCCGGATTGCATGGCGGTCTTTGCTGGACGATAGATCTTGGCAGACATAGCTGCACGCCTCCGAATTATGGCTTTCGCAATCAATGGATTGCCCCCGTGCGGGGCATCTTCATCTACGATCGCACAGATAGATGAATTTTGCTTAGCGGCGAATCCCTTCCTTTTCAAGCGAAAAGCCATGGAAGCCGCGCGCTGGCAACCTACCCCTTGAACGAGGCCTGCACCGCCTTGTCCGGCGCCTTCCGGCAAGCGGAAAACAGGTCGAGCTTCGCATCGTAGACACTGGTTTCGACATCCATCAGTCCGAGAACGCTGTGGAAGAAATTGTCGTGCGACACCGGATTGGAAGCACTTGCCGCAAGGCAGGCCGTATCGATGCCCGAGGCCGCGCTGAAATCGGGCGACAGCCAGACGATGATCGGCGCCCGCGTCTGCTCCGCCGGCGCAATGATATAGGGCGCGCCGTGAAGATAGAGCCCGTTCTCGCCGAGCGATTCGCCATGGTCGGAGACGTAGAGCATCGACGCAGAAATGTTGTCCTGGTGCTTCTTCAGATTGTCGATGACCTTGGCCACCACATGATCGGTAAATAGGATCGTGTTGTCGTAAGCATTGACGACCTCCTCCGGCTTGCAGGCGCCGAACTCGGGCGTGCGACAATCCGGCGTGAAGCGGCGGAAATCGTCGGGGTAACGCCGGTAATAGGCCGGCCCGTGGCTTCCGAGCTGATGCAGCACGAGAACGCTGTCGCTTTTCACATTCGAGAGCCAGTCGCCGAGCTTGTCGAGCAGCACGGTGTCGAGGCATTCGCCATCCGTGCAAAAGCGCGGATCGGCGGCATCGGGCAGGAAGCGATAGGGGATGCGGTTGGCGACGCCATAGCTGCCGGTGTCATTGTCCCACCACTCGACGTCCACCTTGGCGTGGCCGAGAATATCCGTGAGGTTATCGGTCTCGAGCCCCTTGCGGTGCGTATAGTCCGCCCGCGGATAGACCGAATACATGCAGGGCAAGGACACCGCCGTGGAAGTGCCGCAGCTCGTCGCGTTCTTGAAATAGACGACGCCGCGCGCCTTCATCTCGGGATTTGTCTCGCGCGGATAGCCGCCGAGCGAAAAATTCTGCGCCCTCCCCGTCTCGCCGGCCACGATGATCGTCACCCGGGGCTTACCATTGGCGCTCGCCGTGCGCTGATGCGCATCCGTGCCGAGCGGCCGACGCACGATATAGCGGTCATCCTCCGAGGCGAAGGCGAAACGCGCGGCACTGCCGATCGGAACGAAGGGGTTGAGCGTCAGCATCAAGTCTTTGTGGAGACGCCCGACCGAGGCATAGGTCTGCGAAAAGCCGAGCCCGGCCGCAATGGTGATACCAAGGCAGGGCACGATGACGGCCATGTTCCACACGAACTTCTTCAGGAACGGCTTGTGAACGACCCTGACCCAGATGATGAACAGCGACGGCAGCACGCCGGCGAGCAGGATGTGCAGCAGGAAGGACGGCGTGATCAGATGCGCCGATTCCGCCTGCGTCGTCACCGCCGCATTGCGGATCATCTCCTTGTCGATGATCACGCCGAACTGGTCCGTGAACCACGACGACACCACCGCCACCATCAAAAAGAAGATCAGGGCCGGCTTGGTCAGGTATTTCACGGAGAAAGTCGTGAGCGCCGCAATGGTCAGCGTCGCAATGCCAATCACGAAAGCGGCGAAGGCAACCGGGGCCGAGGAGAGATAGTCGAAAGCGCGGGTCCAGAAGGTGTGGTTGGCCACCACGAGAATATAGATCGCCGTTAATACCGATAGCGTCACGCTCCCGATCCTCAGTCGAAAGCTCTCGCTGGGCTCCGCTAAAACCGTGTCTTCCAAGTCTACCCATCCTGAAACCGCATGCCCGGCAAAGATGCCGGGCGACCAAGCCGCGGGGGATGGCATTCGATACTGACATCAACCTGAATGAGGGGGAGAGAGCCGATCCTTGTGAAAAGACGATTTTAGTTATTGCGGCGCATGATCGAACCGTGTATTGCGCTCCTCGTTGGCACGGAGTGTAGCGCAGTCTGGTAGCGCATCTGGTTTGGGACCAGAGGGTCGGGAGTTCGAATCTCTCCACTCCGACCACCGACAAACGCCTGAGATAACTCGGCAATTCCCATCTTCTCGAATACTGCTGAACCTCCCTTTGTGGGAGCATTGTGGGAGAAACCCACTCGACAAGCATCTGTGGGAGACACTCACCCGCATGCCCGATCGCTACCAACCCCTCTACCACTGGCGCCGCACGAAGCTGGACGAGAACGACATACCCACCGATTCCGATTGACCAAATCGCGAGCGGTCACGATATTCCCGCGATGCCCGATCAAGTCCCCTTCAACGAAATCCTCCTCATGAACAACACCGTCGTCCATTGGCGTCTTGCCGATGACGTTTGGGAGATTGCCGCCTATCGCATGTCTGGCGGCGGCGGGATGCTGCGGTCTGTCACAGGCGACCTAATCCAGCGCAAGTCGTCTGGTGGACCAGGCACCGAGGAATTCAGCGAGACGCTCGGCACAGTGATGATGATCACGTGCACCAAAATACAAAGTGACCGGGTGAACGGTCCGAGGCGATAACGCGCTGCGCTCGAATTTGGGCGGGCTTGCTAAACTGAAAAGCCTGGAGCAGATTTCGCCGATGACCAATATCGATGCACGATCCGCTCTTCTAGCGCTGTTGAGGGAAATGAAGCTTGAATCAGGCGTGTCGGTCAGCCTCTACAAGATCGGGCCGCCCCTGATCGACCAAGGGATCAGCCAGGATACCATCGTCAACGTTCTATACGCGCTCAAAGACGAAGGCTACATCGATCTGCCGAGCGGCAACCGGCTGGTACTTTTGATCGGTCTAAGCGACATTCAGTCCTGACTAGTCGGCTGCGTGCAAGCGCGCTCACGCAGCCGTGGAACATCGAGAAGCTGGGGAGGTTACGTATCTACAATCGATAAGGAGCCAGGCATGCAGATGCATCAACCGACGGTACGATTAGCGTTGTTATTGCGAGCTCTGAATCGTATTTCGTTTGAAGAGCTTCCATGGCAGGTAGGGAGGAAGACTGTCAACGCTGCTGCTGATGCAGGCCTGGTAGAGGTTGAGCCACTATCAAAGCAGATCCTTCGACCAAGGTGCAGGCTTACCGAACTTGGCGATCTGTACAGAGCGGAAAATCGCTATGTTTTCGACTAGGGCGGAGTGATCACAGGCAAACGCACAAGGTGGAAAAGCAATGCGCGATATGCTATGGGAACATTTGGCGATCTGCCCTATATCGCCTAATTATGTTCTCTTTTCGAAACCGCCTGCTGAATGTGCTGTCCTTTGATGTGAGACAGTCCCTTGAGCCGTTCTTGACCAGACGGGAGTTCCATCGTGGAGAGCGAATAGAAAACCCTCCCGACGCTGTTCAAAGTGCACTTTTCGTCGAGGCGGGCGTTATCGCTGTTGTTGTTTCTGTCTCCCCTGCCCTTGATGTCGAGGTGGGAATGGTTGGACGTGATGGCATGACAGGTACTAGCCTTCTCGCCGGGGCTCCTCCGGCCCTTTTGGTCGCGCAGGCGCGGATTGGAGGCTGGGCATACGAGATCCAAGCGGATGCTTTGATGGCGCTCGTCAGGAGAGACGAGGAATTGCGAGACCGTCTTGAACGCTATCGCGAATGGCGTTCGGTCCAGACCGCCATGTTAGCCGCCAGTGGGCGCGTGGGGAATATCGAGCAGAACCTTGCCCGAGAGCTCCTAATGATCCACGACCGGATTGACGGCGACATCATCTTTGCCACCCACGAAGAACTTGGAGCATACATCAACGCACGCCGCGCTAGTGTTACGGAATGGCTCCACGTCTTCGAAGGAGAGCACTGGATCCGATCAAAGAGAGGATATGTCGAAATCATCGATAGGCCCGGCCTAGAAGGTGCGGCAGGAGACTTCTACGGATCCGCCGAAGACGCTTGGTTCACCATGCTAGCGAAGCTGCCTCCTGACGCCATGGCAGCGCAGTAAAACTCCGGGAACTCTCCGCAGTAATGAACGTGTGGGCAGGTCGCTACAGGTGGTCTGCAGTTCCATTGTGGCGGCAAGGCGAAGGGGCTTTTCGTTGCTGACGGCCCTCCGCCGCCCTGTTGCTGGCTCGGCTTTCCGTTAGCGTGGCGTTGAAGGCAGACCCAGTACGGGCCGAATAGTCGAGCCACCGTGGAACTTAGAGCCTTTGCGCTGGTTTCTTCGCCGCCGAGCTAGTCTCCCAACAGTCTCTCGGCACGTGGAGGGCCTTGGGCCGCTGTAACTCTTCGGCTCTCCACAACTCATCTCTTGGAACATGCAGTCGTTTAGCGTTCTTGCGTTTGACCGCGCTTGTTAGCTTGCCGGCTTTGCCCTGACGCGGTTAAAGGGTGGGGAGCCTTCCTGGGGTTCCTCACCCCGATCGGAAAGACTGGAGCATTCCGCATGTCAAGCTACGGCCCCGCACTTCGCCTTGCTCTACTGCTCCACAACCTGACCACTGAGGAATTCAAGCCGCTCCCGCCCGGTTTAGGACGGAGAACGGTGAAGGTTGCGGACGACGCTGGGTTGGTCGAAGTCAGCGATGGCTCACGATTTCCGATGTGCCGGCTGACAGATGCGGGGCTCGCGCATCGGCAAGCTAATCCGTACCAATTCGATTAGGATCGCAGGACGTGGCGGCCGGGACACCGCTATGACTGGTACAAATGATAACGGGGGCCGAAGCCCCCGCCAATCAACCGGTCAGGACGTCTCGCTTGTTCGCCTCGATGGCTTGTCGCACAAACTGCGTGCTGCGCTTTGTCGCTTGGATGCACCGCGCATTGCCCATGACCTGATCGTCCTCGATCTTTTTCCGAGTGAGGCTCTCAGCAAACATAATCGAAACCAGCTCGTCCGTATCCATTGCGTCGCGGAGACTGCCAGATTTTGTTGTGATGCCTTTATCAATCCTGAGCTGGCGAGCGTTAGCATCGAAAAGGCCGCCGTAAACGGCGTCAGTGCAAAGTGCATACCCTGCGCCCTCAACTCCATGCTCTTGCAGAACTGATGTGAATTCCTTCCGCTTCGAGCGACCGAGTGCGCGAACGCCAACCCATTCATTCTCCTCCGGAGAGGCTCGCTGCAGTATCTCGTCCGCAAGGCTAGCATCGCCGGCCCGGTAGCGAAGCCATACCTCACGCGTTTCAATTTCAAGCTTTGCGCTGAGGTAACCCGCGTACGCGGCGGCGAGGACCGGGTGTGCAAAAGTTCCAGAATTCCCACGGCCAACTTTTGCGTAAAGAACTGGAATATTTGGCTTATTCGCCTTAAGGAGGGAAACTGTCACCTTTTTCTGCAACTCGTTTATGAGCCGCTTAGTAGGCTTTTTCTTAACCCATTCCTTAGGAAGCTTCGATGCAGATCCTTTGCCTCCGAGAAGCCAAATGTCGTTCAAATTCCATCGGCCAAACTCGTCCTCTTCGACGAGATGCCCGCGCAGTCTAATAAGTGATGATTTTGTATCGTTCATGCGGTTATGCCCTCTCTGGGCCTGTATAACGGCAGACGACCTTGACACGGACAATAGAACCAATACATGAATTGCTCGTGATCACAAAAGCCTGCCGCAAGGTTGGTATTCAGGCCCGGGGATGTTGACGCATCTTCCGGGCCGCTCTGTTTTGGCTCAACAGCGAGCCAACCATACATTTGAGCTAATCAACCTTCTGCGGCAAGCGCGGCGTAACAATTTGTTCACTATATGGGCTGCTTTCCTCAGAAATCTGCGGGAAAGCATCTTTCGACCAAGACAGGCTATCCGATTCTGTAGATCGCGGCGTTGTCCTGCTCCTCACGAAGCCCCTTATACGAGGCGTGCCGCAGCTTTCCGTCGGCCGTCCAAGCTCGATACTCGATCTCGGCTATCAGGGTCGGCTGAACCCATACGAGGTTCTTGCGACGCCCGGAATACGAGATCGACGGTGTCTTCCGCTTGATCCGGTCGATCGTACTCCGGAGATCGTTCGCTACTCGTTCGGTAAAGCCCGTTCCTACAGATCCAACATACACAAGCTCATCACCACGACGGGCCGCCAAGAGCAGGCTCCCGATCCCTCCCCTCGCCGACATCGAATGCTCGTAGCCCACGATCATGAAGCTGTCCGACTGGACGCATTTGATCTTCAGCCAGTCGCCGAGGCGGCCCGATCGGTAGGTGCTGTCGAGCCGCTTGGCGATAATGCCCTCGAGGCCATGCTCGCAGGCCGCCTGAAAGAGAGCCGCACCGTCGGCGCTCGCTTCCTCGGATAGCCGGATGGCACCATGGCCATCAGCTGGGACCAGCGTCTCAAGGAGGTGACGGCGCGTCGACAGCTCAGTCTTGGTGAAGTCATGGCCATCGAAATAGAGAAGATCGAACGCCATGAAGATGGCATCGCGTGAGGTTTCCTTGCCGCCTCGCCCACCAAGCGACCGCTGCAGCATGTTGAAATCTGACCGGCCTTGATCATCCAGCACCACCGCCTCGCCGTCGAGAATGGCCGTGGAGACAGGGAGAGCCTTGGCGGCGGCTTCGATCAGGGGAAAGCGATGCGTCCAGTCGTGGCCGCCTCGGGTGAGGATCCGGACGCCCTTGGGTTCTATGTGGACCGCCAGGCGGTAGCCGTCCCACTTCACCTCGTATGCCCACTCAGGGCCGACGGGGGGCTTCTGCTTCAACAGAGCAAGGCACGGCTCGATGCGAGCCGGCATAGGATCAAGGGGAAGGTTCGGCTGCGCTGGATCGCGAGGCTTGCGCGCGCGGCTACGGAGCGGCTTGTCGCTCGACTGGAGAGGCTTGGCTCTGACCATGGTGTCAGCTCGCCTTCCGGATCTCGGCCATGTCGTCAGGCAGGATATGCATGCCTGCCGCATGGGCAGCATCGACGAAGGCGGCGCGGGCCGCAGCGGGTTCCACCGCCATCACCATGGCATCGATCGACCGAGCCAGAGCGCTGTGAAATCCCGGCTTCGTTTTGTCCGGCCATTCTGACGTGAGGAACGAGATCATCTCCTCTACGGTCTCGGCGGGAGCGTACTGGCCGACACCGCGGATCTCGACTTCGAGCGGTTCGATCGGGGTAACAGTAAAGCTGGCCATGACGCACTACCTCGGCTGATGTTGATGGCGAATCAACTGATGCCGAAGTGATTCGTTCCGAGTCAAATCAATGGCTTGCCAAAAGCACATTTTCAGGGTCACCCGCATTTCTGTGACTTGGCAAACCCTGATTGCATCGGCATAGTTGCCGCTCTACGACGAAGGAGACGCTCATGAAGATGATGACCGAAGATCAGATCCCGAATTTCGTCCAGGACGTCGCTGATACGGGCTGCAATATCGTCGCCGTGATGGGAGGAACTGGGTTCCTCTTTGGGGATGCCGACCTGTCGCCTGAAGAATATAGCGCTGCGGAACCGCAGATCCTTGCCATTGGCGAAAAGTATGGCCGACGTGATCACCTGCTCTCCGAGATTGCTCAATATCTTGTGTCGATCGGTCGTTACTCATCGCCTCGGGCGAACGCGGCCCGACGGACGCTCAACTGAAAACCGCCTCACCACCAGAGGCATCTTGCCGTCATGTGAAGTTGAGCTAACCTATGTTTGTCGCTTGGGAGTTTCTGAGACCTTGAGTGACAGGCGAAGGGCGTTCTCCCTAATTGCCCTTCGCCGCTACCCATTTAATCTAGCAATCCCAAGGATCCGCGATGCTGAAGCCTAAAGCCCTTCTCTCAGCATGCCTGGTCGTCTATTTGGCCCTCTATCTCATTGCAATATGGTGAAATCTGCCACCGGGCTATCCGTCTGATCCAGGCGGTACCGGCTGGGCCGGATCGCTGGGCGTGATGGTGAACTTGATCGGCGGAGAAACGACGTGGATGGGGCCGATCCAGCTCTGCAGCGGATTGCATATGTAGTCGAGCGTGACCTCGTATCGCGCTGGGCCAGGCGTTGCAGCCGTTGGCACCGTGATGGACCGCTTGTAGGTCTCCCTCCCCGCCAGCAACCGCAGACCCGTCGTGAACTGAGGGATAGAGTGCCGCTCGCCAGCAGCATCGTACAGCCACCGCTTCGTGACGAGTGGGCAAATCCTCTTCCTGAAGACGGAGAACTCGATCTCGAGCACCCCACCCTGCGGCACGGTCGGCGACAAAGCTACGGCGCTCTCATACTCGATCGGTGGCTCGCGATCGGAAACCCATAGCCCGAGGTTGATCGAACCAATGATGGCGAGCGAGAAGACGACCGCCCCGACAAATCTCCAAAGGGTCCGTTTCAATGGGCTGGCCCTCCACGGATGTATCCGATCACCTTGATGATGTTCTCGTAGAGCACCACCGTTCCCAAAAAGATGCCTATGAACGTTATCACCAGCCATTTCGTGAACCGCCCGACTGTTTGAAGGTCATGCACCATCTTGAATGCCTGTCTCACGTCATCTGCGGGGAGCTCCACCACGGCCTGAAGCGTCTTCAGTTCGTCCGGCCGGAGATCGGCTAGCCAATCCCTGGTATCCGGTGGAAGCTCTTCGAGCCGTTGTGGAGTGTGTTCCGCCATATCAATGTTCCCTAGCAACCCCGTATGCCCTTTCGATCGAATGCCATGCTTGACCGGTGTCATCCGATCGACTAAATCCCCGCCGCCGTGCTTCCTGTCTCATCTAGGCGGCAACGGGAGGGTCCGGCTTTAGTGGATGGTCGGGCCCTCGCCTCTACCAACAGCCTTGAGAGGCGCCGAAGCGATTGTGGGAAGAGACCTGATCAGCGAACGGTCGATCTGTCTTGAGGATCGTCACCGTCGTTTCCAGGCTCGGACGCAGCTTCTCGAACCCGTCGCACGCACTCTTTTTCGTCGTCTGCTGACAGGCCGTAAGAACCGCAAAGAGCGGCAGCATCAGAAGCCGAGACTTCATCATTGATCTGGTTCCTTTTCCGAAGAACGCGCACCGAGTTCTCGAGCGCGACAGTGGCCGACGCTTGCTTGGCATCGTGGCGGCCGGTGAAATAGGCCGGGGCGAACATCAGGACGGCCCCAACGATCGCCCCTGCCCCCATGCTGAGCTTGTCAACGATCATTCTTCCACCGCCTGGCGGATATCCTTGATCGCGCCAATAACCCATTTGCGAGCGACGAGAACGCCGATCGTCAGAACGACGGCAAAGCCGATGATCACGATGAGGGCCTTCCAATCGAAACCAGCGAATGCAGCAAGACCGAAACCACCGCCGCCGAACAGGCCGGACAACCATCCCAGGACGTTGAACTTCTTCTTGACGGTCCGATCGACAGCAACTGGAACGACTTCCTTCTCGTCGACCACGGGAGCCGCAGCGAACGCCGCCATCTTGGTAGAGGCACCGGACAGGGCGAGGAGCGCCTTGTGAAGCGCTGCGCGAGTCTTCGGGCCGGGATCGCCATCAGCATCGAGCCCGGCGCTCTGCTGAAACTGCGCGACAGCGTTTGGGGCATAGCCGAGAACCACAAGGGCCAGGCGAACGAAGCGGTCAACGCGATCGGCAAAGCCATTCATGCCGCCGTTCCACTTCTTGGTGATCGTCTCGATGTCGCCCTGGTCGGCCCAACGGTTGAGGTTGCGGCTCTGCCAGTACCAGATAGGCACCAGGCCTTCCCATGGGTCAGTGTTGACGAGATCAGGCTTGGCGACAAAATCGGGAGGGTTGAGCGCCTGCGCGACGCACCAGTCGTAGAACGCCTGGTAGTTCCCCTTGCCGGTCAGCTGGCCAGAAGTGCGTCCCATGTAAAGCTTGCCGTCGCCGTCGACCTGAGGAGTGTTGCCGAGATCCGTGCGAGTGTCGTAGCGCTTTTGCGCGTCGGTCGGGCCCCAGATCTCCCTGTCAAAGCGAAAATCGCCGCTCTCGTGCGCGAGCTGGGCGAGGAACTGCACTGAGCGGTGCGGCCTGTCGAGGCCATATCGCGCGCCATAGCGATCGAGCGCCACGAGGACGGAGTTCATGTTCTGGGCATTCACAGCCCCTTTCGCAGCCGCGCGCAGACGCGCGGCAGTTACCTGCATGGTCATTTTTACTATCTCCGAAGGGTATAATTGACTCCTCGCGCAAAACTGGCATTTTGGCGCGGGGTTGAGGGGTGAGTTATGCGTATTTTTGGAATAGCTTGCGCTCTGTTGATAGGCGCGCAGTCGGCGATCGCGGATGACTTTTCAGGCGGCTACGCTGGCGGAGGAATTGCAATCGGCACCTCGGCGGACCGCGTTTTTCCAACGGATGACAGCTCGCACATGGATAGCCCCTCAGGGATCGCCTTTGGAGGCCTCAATTTCTCGTACGGGGATTTCGTTTTCGGACCAGAGTTGAGCTTGCGGGCGAACCTATCGCCGCAGACGATCAGCGAGAGCCAGTCAACCAGTGGCGCGATTCACTGGAGAAGCACATATCAGGAGACGTTTGCCCCTACCCTTTCCTTTCGGGCTGGTGCCAAGGTGGATCGGTTTTTGCTTTACGGACGGGCGGGACTGGGCACATCGCGGATCAAATGGGTCGGGGAGGAGAAAACGCCATTCTACGAAGAGCGTGAGACTGATCACCTCTCTGGGATTGCTTTGTCTGGTGCCCTGGGGGCGGAATACAATCTCGACCGATTTTTTGTGAGGTTGGAAGGCGAGGTTAGGCGCCTTCAGTTAGATGGCGACACAAACATCACCGAGTATCAGGCAAATACTGCCATCGGCGTTCGGTTCTAGTCCAACAACGCGCCAGCGCGCCAGAAGCCGTCCATGTACTCGCTCGATAGCGACTTCATGGCGGCGAAGAAGTCGACGAACCAGTTGCTGCGCTTGAATTCGGTCGCGCCGGCAAGGAGCATTCTCGCCTGCCACTGGATATCCTCGTCGAGGATAGCGTCGACCATCGACGCGAATTCCGATGGCAAGGTGTTGGCGACGATCGCCGCCAGCGCCTCTTCCTTGGTAATCATCTCCCGGTTGGCCAATTCCTGGTAGAACTGTCGACGGCTGATAAATTCAGGCGTCGGCAAAGAGAGCGGCATCACAGAAGCGAGAAAGTCCGCCTCTTCCTCGGCCGTTAGTTCGATGGTTTCACCATTTACGATCTTTTGCATATCAGCCTCGAATTCCGCGCAGCAGGAAGGTTCCGTTGGTCATCGTTCCACTCGGAAGAAACACGCGTAGAGCGTTACGGGCTGTTGTGGTCACCGAATATCCGTTCATGAATGCCCGATTAAGCCCTGTACCAGGCTCAAAATACGAAATTTCTGTCGTCATGAGCGCCGACTGCGCTTTATTGAAATGAGCAATCTCAAACTTGATTTTGGCGACACCAACATCCATCAGCCCCCCGGTGAACGGGAATGCATTATATCCAGCTATGGCCGTTCCAGTGAGCGTGGTGCCGACCTGGCGAAACATGCTGTAACCATATTCGGACGCACCCGAGTTGAAATTTAACCCATTGTCGTAGCTGATCCTGGCTTGCAGCTGAGCAGCGACAGATGGGACAAGATGCCCCTCCAGTAGGAGCTGGCTAAAGGGTCCAAGGCCTGTCCAGTCAATAAAAGACTGACCGCTGAGCGTGATGATTGATCCGATCTTTTCCCATCCCTGATCCAGACTGACATCACGATCCGGCACCGTAATAACTCGCGTCTGACCTGCCGTGATGGCGGAAGCCTCAAACCGAAACTTCTTTGTCGGGCCGCCGTCATCTGCGAATAGAACGCTATCGGGAATGTCGCCTGTGTGATTAGCCCTGCTAAGCACCTCAGCAACGGTCTTGCCGCCATCCTTGACGGCCTTGCCTGTGGTTCCGTTGAACACAGCGAGGCGGTCATCAGTAGCCCCAGCAGGGCCCACCACATCGCCGGTGCCAGATCCATCCGTCCCTTTAATCGCTGTAAGTTGCCAATAGACATTCGCCGTCGTTGGCAGGGTCGGCGGCGCATTACCCGTTGTCGCTTGCAACGCCACGAAAGAAGAGCCGTTATAAAGCACCGCATCATTGCGATTGTAGGCGGTCAACGCGCTGTAGTTTCCGCGCGGGTTAGCGTAACCGGCCGGACCCATAGGCCCGACTGGACCGGTGCCGTAGGCAAAAGGACCGTCCCAATCTCCCGCCGCAGCCGAGGCCTTGACGTACAGCGCCGGCTCATCGACGCCGATGAACACGAGATAGGAGAACCCTTTCACCCGCTCGTCATAGGTCGCGCGCCCAACAAGATCGCCCGAGGCATCGTACTTGAAAATCGTGCCGGCATCGAGTTCCGCAATCAGCCTCGCTAGCGTGTTGCTGTTGACGTTCAGCTGCTGCAGGTAGGCGGTGTCACGAACCAGGGCGTAATCGTACGTGCCAGTCGCCCCCTTCCACTCGATTGCCGCCGTAATCGACGTATCACTGTCGACTGTCTCGATCGGCAGCGGATTGCCGTCTGCCTCAGCAGCAATGAAGCCACCGGCGATCAGCGATACCTGCCAGGCGGTGCCGATGCCAGTAACCACGGCAGAGCCGTTCGTCAGGGTGATTTGCCCTGTCGTGTAAGCAATGGTCATGTTGAAGAGCCCCTAAGCTGGGATGCCAAGAATATAGTAGCGGATCGCGTATGGCGGGTTGGCGTCGCCAGTGGTGCCAATTGTGTAGCCTGGCGACACATTCGAGGATGTTGAGGTATAGGCAATCGGATTGCCGATGAACGAGAAGAACCGCGCCTCGTTCGCTGTCAGTAGGCAATAGGTGGAATCGCCGGATGTGACGACGGTTCCTGCGTCGTTGTTGTAGTAGATCAGCTTCGTGAATGGCGTCCGTACGCGCTTTCCGAACGACCCGTTGAACTGCGTATTGGTGCCGCCGCCGTGGATGGTCATGAATTTGACGATCGGGAAGAGGCCGTTCGAGTTGAATGGAATGGAGTATTGAACGCCATTTCCGCCAGAAAGGCCGATTGTCCCTTGAGCTAGAATTCGGAGCGTCGGCCAACGGCTATCAATGATGACGTCCGCGAGGCTTGGCGTATTGGAAGCCCCCGGCCGCAAGAACTGCACCACATCTTGCGTTCCGTCATTGAACTGCCTCAGGACGCGATTGCTGCCGACAGTCTGCGCGCTGTTGTCGCTGGCGAACACGACAACGCGAGCCCGGCAAGCGCCATAGGGATTATTTAGGACGACGGTCGTACCAGAGACGATGTACTGAATGCCGAAATTCGTGTTGAAAGTTGCCGGGGTGGTCGGGAAATAGAGTGTCCCACCGGTGTAAGCCGAAATATCAACCAGTAGCTGCCCGGTCACTCCGATCCCGCGCAGATAAGGCGTCATATCGAGGTTGGTCGTTCCCGACGGAACCGCTAAATCCGCAGCATATATCACCTTCAGAGGGCGATTGACGCTGTCGAAAGCTAACTGCGTTCGCGATGCGGTGCGAACGTCATAGCCCGTCTTGGCAACACGACACTGCGTGCTGTTGATTTGCACCGACATCTGGCCGGGAACCGGCGCCAAGGGCGGGCTGAGCAATGCAGTCTCGTCGCCGGGAAGGTTCCACACCACAAGCTGACGATCACCCACGTCGAGCGGCCATGTCGACGTGGCGGGACGCGTACCAATGAGGTTGACCTTGGAGCCGCCCAGCTCCGCAAAGTTGGGGCTCGACCAGCTCTGCATCCAGCCACCCTCTTGGGCTTGCCAAAGAGCGTACTCGCCGGCGCGGTTCTGAAATCCGTAGCTTTTCTGTGAAACGAGCGCCCCTTGAACCCAGCCCCCGATAACTCGCTTCATGTCATGCACAGGAAGAGCGTAATCAAGGTTGGGGAAATAGTCTTTGGTCCAAGCGACCCACGTGTAGCCGAGGGTGTTGCCAATATCGGCTCGCCCATAGTTGGACGAGCCGGTTCCACCCGGGTAGTAGTTCCGAAAGTTGCTGTTGCCCCCGTAGGAGGCAACATCACTCCCGGCGTATTGGAAAAAGCCAGCGTCCTTCGAGTTGAAATCAAACTTTGCGTAATCCGAGTCCGGCGTGGTCAGCGGATCATAAGAGGCATCCGCCATGATCTTGATGCAAGCCGCCCCAGTTCCGTCGATGCCGATTAGGGTCCGTTTTGACATTAGCTGAAGATCTCGATCGCGCCTTGGATGCCGTTGATCTGCATCTTGTTATTATCGGATATCCACGCACCGCCTCTGATTGTACGAATGCGGGCGGAATTCAACGTGAGCTCTCCGTTCTCGACGACGAACGGGAAGGAGTTTTCATCATCAGATGTGAGCAGGACGAACTGATCCACATCGAACGCAGCTCGGGATTTTAGCACCCCGTCGGCTGTGTACAATTCTATGAAGAACCCGCTTTCCTTCCACGTGTCGCCCATCGATCCCTTGAGCAGGATGGCGTATCGGACGTTGACCCCTTCCGGGGCGGCCACGGCCTGAAAAGCCACCAGTCCATTGGCAAGGTTCTCTCCGAAAGCAGCGATCAGCTCTGTAGTCTGCTCGACGACATTGGCAATATCTGACCGCAGGACGACGATTTGCTCGTTGAAGCTCGCCCCCTGAACTGAGACCTTGCGGCCGATCGACTGGGATACGCTCGTTGTGATCTGGAAGTTCTGCTCGATCTGGGACAGCAGGGATTCGTTGCGGTTGAGGCTGGCGTACAAATCCTTGAAGACGTTAAGGACCTCGTCCTTGATCTCGCCAAGGCCAATTTCCAGGTCAGCATTCCCACCATCAAGAGAAGTAACGTCAATTGCAGCGGTCCAGTTGGTAGATCGGTCGGCTATCAGCTTGTGGCGAAACTGATAGGTTGTTAGACTGAGAATGCCCTCCTGGATGAATGCAACGGCGCTCGCGCGATCGATAGTGCGCGAGAATTTGTTTGCCGGTTCCGTCTTGATCCACCACTCAAGAACCAAGCCTGTTACAGTCACGTCTTCGATCGGCGACCAAGAGACGCGAAACGCAGGGTATGAACGTCCGTCCGCTCCGACTCCCAGCACTGGCGCAATCGAGAAATCCTGCAATTCATTGAGATAAACCGGCTCTCCATTCGGGATCGGAATAGCCGGAGGGAGCACGCCGACGCTGTCGTAAATGCCACCATCGCGCTCCTGCAGCGACAGAGAAACGTTGCGCGGCCCGTCACTGGTCAGCGCCCTGATCGAGCGAGCCTGCACCATGTAGACGCGATCGCCGTATCGAGCCGAGTTCCACCGCACCCAGTCCCCAGCCTTGATCATCTGGAAGCGAGGCCGGATGACAATGTCAGCTGTCGCCTCGTATCGGTTCTCATTGAAATAGATCGAGGCGAGCTGATTGGCCTGCCGCTTGGATCTGACCTGCGGAAAATCGAGGTTCACATCGCGCGTCCGCCGGTCAAGAGCGACGTATCCGGCGTTGGTCTGGGTGTCGTAGCCAGCCGGCGACCACATGTTCTCGGGCTCCGGATAAGTGCCAGACACTGCGTTGACGAGATCCGCCATTGAGCGACGGCGCTGAAAGCGGATAGCCTCACCCTGAATGAGATCGTCATCGGTGAAGGTCTCGACGATAGGCTGATCGGTTCCGATCAGAGGCCATGAGCCGGTGACGTCGTCGATGACGATGCCACCGCATGCAGTCATGACTGCCTCGATATTGTCGCCATGCTGCGCATCGGCATCGAACAGAACTGAAGCGCGGTAGCGCAGCTCTCCACCGACGTCCTCATCGCAGATATTCATTGCCGTGGCATAGCGATCGAACGGAAGGTCAGCGGGCGACATACCCATTCCGCAGAACATGTCATCATTCACCGAGAACCCGCGACGGTAGTTGTACTCCTGCATGACGGGATTTTCAGCGAACTCATAGGTCGAGTAGTCATCCCACCGATGAGGCCCAGAGCCGCCAGCTGTCGAATCCTTGCGGATGTCGTAGAGGCGGGCACCGCGGAACTCGAAGAAGAAGTCGGGGAACTGGCCGAGCTTTTCCTGGTCGTATGTCAGCTCGGCTTTGATCCAACAGATGCCGGTCCCGATATGATCCACCGTCCAGCGCCCATACGGGTTGGAGTGATTGATCATTTCGACGTCAGCGGCAACCTGCGTGCCGTTGTAGAAGGTAAACCGGATCAGCCCGGCATAAGGGCCGTACGGGACATCATAGATCGTTTTCGCCGAATCCGATGCGGCGACGCTGAGCGGTACTTCCGCGCCGCCTGCCCATATGCGCGACAGGCCGTCGCAGGGGAAGTCGGACAGCACATAGACCTGCTCGAGATATTTGTTCGAGCTGCCGTAGGTGTTGACGTAGCAGTCATGTCCGGCGATCCCCACGAGGCCGCAAGCGACCTTGCGGCTTACGTTCTCGCCGTATTCGCGCTCGAACTCGACGCCGCCCACAGCCGCGCTGTTTTTCTTGGCCTGGCTCTTCTGGATCTTGCTGACGATCAGGTTCAAGCCGATCCCGATGATCGCCTTGCCAATGATGCCAAGCGAGCCGAAGAATCCGCCGATCGCGGCTCCAATTGGTGCAAGAAAGGGCATTAGATCACCTTGAAAGCATGCGCGACTTCGGAAGACGGCAGAAACTCGACAGCGTCAGCGCCGCGCGTCATGAAGCCAATCGAGGTAAAGACACCGCCAGAGAGGACGCCATCACGTTCGACGACGCCGATATCGCCCCGCTGCGCCATGCTGGGCGGGATCTCCTCGAACTTGGCGGCAAAGGCATCCCGAACGCTTTCAAAGCCGTGCTGGCGTAGCTTCTTGGCCGCGCCCGCTTCCGTCTTGTAGCCGAGAGCGCCGACGTACATGCGCTCGCCAGTGACGGCCTCGACGCCGTCGTCAGCGATCAGATAGCAGTCGGATGTGCCGTAGACCGAAGGCAATGCCTGGTGCTTTTCCACCACCGATTTGAGGCGCTTTTCCCAGCCGAGAACTCTGGCCATCTCGGTCAGAGCCCCTTAAAGCCGATGGCGCGCGCTGCGCCGGCGGCTGCACTCTTCGCAGCGTTGACGGCAGAACCGACAGCCTTGCCCCACGCGATATCGACACGGCCGGCAGTGGCGGCGTGCTCGAAGAACCTGTCGCCGGGGTCGCGGCGCTGTTGGTCAGCAACCGTGCGCTTGCGGCCATTCTGCCGTGAGTAGTCTAGCTGCCTGCCCTCGCATCGCGCCGTCAGGTAGTAGCCGCGTGTCTCGTCGGCGTTGTGCTCGATGACGTCGAGGTATCCACGAGCGACAGGCTCGACTTGGATCAGCGCCATCGTGTCAGGATGGAAGTGCGCGTCGTAGACGACGACGGGCCGATCTCGGTAGTCCTCGTTCTCGATCTCCGAGAGGATCTCGGGCGTGAGCTCGAACTGCTTGCTTTCGGCCAGCGTGAGCGTGAAACCGCCGTCCGCCGCAGTCCCGGTCCCGCCGCCGATGTCAGACACCTCGATCAGACCGAAGGGCTGATAGGCGACGCCGGCGTAGACGAGCGGCTCGCGGCGAGCGATGAAGCCGTAGATGCCCGAGCCGAGCTGGACGCGGATCATTTGGCGGGTCGATATCCTGCCGGCGTCGTAGAGCGCTTTTACTTCAGTAGACAGCGCCATTCATTGGCTCTCCCGAAGCTGAAACGAGATCGTGCGGAAGAGCCCCTCACCCGGCGCCTGATAGCTTCCAGGTACGAGCCTCATCACAAGAGCCGGATTGGCGAAGCGCACTACAGCGCCAGCCTGCGCTACAGTGTCGAACGGCGGCGGCTCGACGGTAAGTGAACGCGCAGTGCCAGTGCCGGAAACCTCGGTGATCCGGCCGATGTAATATCGACCGGACCTCTCAAGGCCGATCCGATCTCCAACCGAGAGAACCAATCCAGCATCAACGCTATTTACCGACAGGACGTTGCCACCAGTGACCGAGACGAGGTTGCCAGGGTCATCAGCTGGGGCATGGTTATCTCGATGCGCTTTGGGGTAGCCTTGGGTCGGATGGCGGAAGAGAACCGTGCGAAGGCCTTCACGAAGAGACAGCCACCACGCCTCAAGTTCCGAGTACTCGTCGGAGTAAAGCGGCCGAGTGGCCATATCTGCGGTCCACGTCGGATCTTCGGTCTGGGTATAGTTGATGAGGCGAGAGCCAGATCGCGAAGCTCTCACCGGGTCATCGAGGAGGACATCGCACTTCACCCATGGGATATCTGGTAACGGTCGGGGAAACGATATCGCCATTTATATCATCCGTCTTTTCTGGGCATCCTTGACCGTGCTGACGATCGTGGCTGGCACGTCAGCGCGGAACTTCGCGAAGTCACTGCGCAGCGCAGCAAGCCCTGCGTCATCTGCATTCGCCGCATTGAAAACTGGGGCTATGCTGATGTTGACGTTACCATTTTGCCCGCCTGCGTTTTGGTTCGCTGGAACCTGAAGACGGTGGTTCGGCACAACTTCCTCTCCGCCCTTAAACCTAACCAGCTCTGGCCCCGTCTCTCCCACCCAGGCGATCCCGGGGCGAGCCGAAGAGGTGCCAGTCGCATACCCAGGCAGCGAACCGGTGTATGCGGTGGCGCCAGAGCCGAGATTGAAACCACCGGCGCTGTTACCGCCGCCGAATAGGCCACCAAGGAACCCGAAAAGCCCTCCGCCACCAGTGCCGCTGCCAGCACTGCCCACCTTGAAGACAGCATCCATCACATCTCCAAGAAGCTTGTCGGTGATGCGATCCAGCACGTTCAGGGCAGCCTTGCCGAACGACTTCCAAAATCCCTCACCGTTCTTGAGCCCGTCGCGCAGATCATTGACGAAACCGAGCGTGGTGTTCTTTACGAACTCCATGGCCTGTTTAGCCTTCTGGATTGCTTCCGTCTGGCGGTTCTGGGCTTCAGTCGCGGAAGCGAGCGCGCTGGATGTCTGGTCTATCTGGGCGATTAGTTCGGGCGTGAGCGCCTTTTTGGCCTTCTCGGCTGCGGCTAGAAGGTTTGCTGAGGTGCGCGCTTTGGTGATCGCGTAATCATAATCGTTGACCAGCGGGTTCAAAGACGCCTGGGCGGCTGTCTCTGCCTGAATGGCCTTTGTTCTTTCCTGAATGGACGAGATCGAAGATTTATAATTGTCATTCGATGCTGCCCGAGTGCGAGGGGCGCGACCGCCTAAGCCTTCAAGCTCAATAAGAGGCCTGCGCGACGGCGTTGGAGCGTCGGTAGGAACGAAGTCCTCTTCCTTCATGATGGAGCCATTTTCGCTCCACAGCGGGCCGAGAGTTCCTAGTTTAGGCCCGTTCTGACCCGTAGTCAGGGCGTTGAGGCGCTCCTGACTCAGGCGGTTTGCCTCGTTCGCAGCGCGAAAAATCTGATTGGCTAGGCCGCCGAAAGCAGCAGCAAAATCGTCAACGGCCTGGATTCCAGAAGACCTCATTGACCCCGTCAAGGCATCCTGGACCGCCTGTAGGTCTGACACGGATGCCGTTCCATCTTCCACCCCTTTGCGTAGGGTCTGGAAGGTGTCATTGAGCTTATCGATTTCCTCTGATTCCCCACCGGCTTGCCTCAGCGATACGATCATATCCGCAAACTGGACGTTGATGTCCTCCAGAGGCGCGCGAACACTATCCCAATTTACCCTTTCCAGTGCATCGTAGGCCTGTTTGAGGTCACCAACGTCCTTTGCTCGCTCTAACTCATTGACGTAGCTCTGCAGCGCAGGAACTGCCGCCCCCCACCGATCAGCTACGTCCTGGATCAACTCCGCCTGCTGCTTGAGCGCGGCCGCGGAATCTGGCGCGTTCGATGAGATCGACGAGAAATAGGTGAGCGCAGCGCCGGCCGCGATGCCTGCTGCGATGCCTATCGGCCCGAACCCGAGTGCCAGGTCTGGAAGCTGGATCGCGAGAGACTGAAGGAAATTGCCGGTCACCTGAGTTTGCTGGGCGACCTGGCTGAGCTGCATTGCCATCATGCGCGCCTGATTGGTGAAGCCAGTGGCAGACCGTGAATTGTCATTCACAGCGGAATTCATAGCGACCAGCGCGCTGGTAGACTTCGTGACCGAAGCAGCTCCATCCGAGTATGCGCGAGCAGCAGCATTTACAGATCCAACGGCGCCGCCGGTGGACTTTCGCAAACCTTCGATGGCAGCCTCAGCCTTGGTGGCTGCGCCGGATAGCTTGTTGATCTCGTCCGCTGCCTTCTGTGGAGTGCCATTGGTCGAAACTTGAATGCCGAGCTGAGCTACGTCCATGTCTTTGCCTTTTGGCGCCACGCGCACTATCGTCCGCCCGATTTACACTCAGGAGGGGAATCAATGGATGGTTGGTTGAAAGGGCTGGTCTCTACCGCTTGCGCCGTCGTGATCGCAGGAGGCGCCTATTACGCGTGGTCGGAATTCGACCGAAAGCAAAGCGCCAACCGGGCTAGTCAAAGAGCAGTCGCGGCTAACGTTTCGCCGGAGCAGTGCCAGACCATGGCAACCGCGACCTTGCCTGATAACCCTAGCCAGCCACCCAAAACGACGCGCTTCGCGCAAGAATTGTCGGCGTGCGCGCGCTACGGCTATCTTGCTACCTACGAGAAGCACCAGCTTGAGCTGACTGGGCTGATCCCGAAGAGCTAGAAAGATGCCGGGTTAATCCGCCGGCATCTCCCTCTCTCTGATTGCCTCACTCTCGGCATCAACGGCCGAACGGAATGTGGCGTCCATTGACTTCAGGACCGCGATTTCCTCGCGCCGAACGATGTTTCCGGTAATCTGGCACCAAGCTATAAACTCGGAGCTGGAAATAGCAGCTGGGCCGTTGAAGCCCGGCGTCAGGCCTTGTCGGATATCCCAGAACCAATCCCAGAGAAGCGCGCCGTCGTGGGGAACATCGACCTCGGGACTATTCGTCTCGAAGGCCTCGTTCCTCTCGCGGCGCGTCTCTCCATCTTTATCTCGGACGGAATCGTATCGCCCGACGACAGCTACGGCTTCGCAGAGCCTTTCGCCGAGGTCTTCGTAAAATTTGCGCGATCCTCGGAAGCTGCCGCCACCTGGTCGTAGATCCAGCCGGCTTCCTCAAGCACTTCTCGAGCGGTCTCGAAGCTCAGTTCCGGCTTCGATCCTTTCCAGTCGTGATCGCCCCAATCCCACGAAGCGACCGAGGCTGCAGCCTTATCGAGGTACTCCGCCTCGACCTTCGAAGTGGTCAGCTTCTTCTTGCGACTTGCGAGGAACTTGTCGCTGTGCTGCCGAATAACCTTCTTCACCGCGTCGGACTCCGCTGAGCGGATCATGAAGCGGATGCCAAGCGGCTCATCGCTGACGGGGTCGACGAGCTTCAGCTCGAACAGGTCTTCAGCATTCACAAGGGTGGAAATGTCCATTGATCACCTTACGGAGTGGTTACGGGATCGACGCGGATCGGCAGCTGGTTGAGGCCGATCGTATAGCGGGCGAGATCGAAGTCGTCGGAGCCGCCGCCTGGGTAGAGCGGGCCAGAGACAACGCCGCGGCTGTAGAAGATCGTGTTCGTCTTGCCGGGAGGGGCATCGTTGCGCTCGATCTTGATCGCCATGTTGTTCTGGTTGAGCGGGTCGCCGAAGCCGCGAAGGATCACCTGACCGGCATCGTCAGCCACGTCTGCCACTTCGATCTGCGGATCGCCGGCATTAGCAACGCCCTTCTGCTTCTGACTAACTGCTTCGTCCAACGTGTTGTAAACGTTGATGTTCGAGGTGGCGCCAAGGTCCCCGATATTGCCGACCTTGCCGACCAAGACCCAGGTCAGCGCTGCATAGGTGCTTGCCGTCAGGTCCGTGTTCTGCGCCGTGGCGCAGGCATAGACCTTCGAGCCCTTCTTCGTCGTTTTGTTTGCCATTTCTAGGCCTCCGGTTCAAAAGCGATGTAGGGGATACTGACCGGGATCATGAGCCGGTCAGTATCTTGAAGCGGGCTTGCGGCCCATGGCTCACTGCTGATCGTGATCCTCACGCCAGAAGCGAATAACGTCTCATTCTTGAAGCGGTTGACGATCGCGCCCGCCACCTCAAGACCATCGAGGATGCCCCTGCCGACCGGCCACATGACCGACACCTGCATGATCCCGATCTTCTGCTGTGGATCGTCGCCCATCGTTACTTGTCGCGTCCTGTTGGGCAGGAAATCGACCTTCAGATACTTGTCGGGCTTGGTCTGCCCAGCTGCCGGAAACGTGACGTTCGGGCCCGCGATCGGGAGAACCCCAGGCATTGTCCGCAAGTGGGCTTGCAATGCCTCAAATATTATTGCGTCGGTTGTGACCGCCATGTATCGCTAACCCATGTCAGAGAAGCCGCCCATTCCAGACAGCGAGATTTACGACCTCTTGCAGGAGGTATGGGTGAGGCTTGCCCGCGAAGAAGGGCAGACCGACTTCGGGAACAATACCCTCAAGGCGGCCCGGCTCTCGATCTTCACCTTGCAGATGGCAATGACGATGAGGGGCGACGGCGCTATAGCCCAAATGCTTTCCGAACCCTCTCCGCATTCCGATTGACTATCGCGTCCCAGTTCTGAGCCGCTGACCGGACGAATGCAGCCGGCGGCCTTCCGTTGGCGCCGTATTCCTGATGTGCCGCGTAGGCTGCCGTGTAGCCAAAAAACAACGTGTCATCGAGCGATGCGCCAGCGATGGCGGCCTCGATCGTGCCGAAGTCGAAGGCGTACGTCTGCCCACCCGCCGGGTTGGCCGTTGGATTGATCGCCGGCATGGCCGACGTCGAAGCCATCAGCGAAGCCCAGAGGAAGCCTGTATCGTATGGGAGCCGCCCGCCATCGACATCGATGGTCTGCATTTCCTTGACGACCTCTTGAGCACTTGCGTTTCGCACAGCCTCTATTGCTTCTGGCACGGCTTCCGCCCAGCGAGCTACAGCAGCAGAAAAGGACAGGTTTGCCATCAGGCGGCCCGTGCTCGGTACCGGCGAAGGCCAGCGGCGATGTAATCGATGCGATATTCAAGGCGACACCTGCAGCCGATCTTATGCTTGGCCGGGATGCCGGGGGCGTGCGGGAACATCAGGAGCGTACCATCCGATGCCACGAAAGCCTGATCGAGCGGCACACCCTCTGCCTTATAGCGAGCCGCCATCTCAATATGCTGCATGCGCGGATGCTCGGAAGCAGAGTGCAACCAGTGCTTAGTGACGTCCTGAGCAGCGATCTTTCCATTGCCAATCTGCTGGCGAATGGCGTTGTCGCGGACTGAGAAGAGGGCTGATCGCGTCTCCTCTAGACCGATCATCTCGCCACGAAGGCGAATATTGTTATCCGATAGCCTGCCAATCATCCGTTTGACCAGCTCAGCGTCGACTGCCCTGCCCTCCCGAATGGCTTTAGTGACAGAACGGTCGAAACGCTTGTCGCGGGTTTTGAGATCCAGATACGATTTCATCGACGCCGGGTCGCCAGACAGCAGATTTTCTTCGGCCCTGGTAATGAAATCGACCTGTCGGGAACTGAGGCCGATCGTGCCGCCTTCCCTACGTCCTGTTACTCGGTTAACCCGCCCAATGACGTCGAGCGCCGTAGCCGTCGGGTTCTTCCCCTGGGATAGGCCAGCCTCGAAGGCCATGCGAAGTGCCTGGCGCTGATCCTCTGTGATGTTCGTGACGAGCGTCGAAGACTGCTCACGGATCAGGCGCTCCGCCTCAAGGTTACGGACACCGAACTGGAACAGGACGCGAGTACCGTCGGCGGCCACCAGCGAGGGCAAGCTCTGAACGAAGCTGACGCCGCCAGCATTAAACGCCTCCCGCAGGGCAAGCTCGAGCGTAGCAAAAGCTTCCGGTTCAAACTGGATGGCGGCTATTGCGCCAGTGATGTCGCCCCGCTCCAAGCGCTCGACAACGGTCTTAATCAGGATGTTAGACTTGATGGTCTCGATGGTTTCGCGAAACGCGCTGGCCACCCGGGGCTCATACTGCTGCAGCAGCTCGTCGAAAGTCATTTCGTTGCCTTTTCGCCTTGGACTGCTTCAGGTCGGCGGATCTGCTGTCGTTCCGACGTCGCGCCGCTGTGGAACTGAATCACGCTCGGCCCGTTGCGACTGTTCACCTAAGGAGAGAACAATGAGCGAAGTCACCGCAATCCCGAGCCTCGACCTTAAGCGCTACCTCGGCCGCTGGTATGAGATCGCCCGTCTTCCGATTAAGTATGAGGATGAGCATTCTTCGGATGTCACCGCGAACTATTCCCTGAACTCAAACGGAAAGATCCGGGTCGACAATCGCTGTTTCGATGAGCACGACAAGCCGTCCAATGCCGTCGGCGAAGCAGAGCCGGTAGACGAAACCAACGCGAAGCTGACTGTGAACTTTCTTCCTGCCGCGCTGCGCTGGATCCCGTTCACCAACGGCGATTACTGGGTCCTCAAGCTCGACCCTGATTATCAGATCGCTCTAGTCGGCACTCCGGACCATAAGTTTCTATGGGTTCTCGCAAGAGAGAGCTCCATCCTCGAAGCATCGCTCAACGAGTATCTGGACGAGGCTCGCCGACAGGGCTTCGACCTCAGCAAGCTTATCTGGACGCCGCACACCGGACGGGAAGTAAGCGACACGATGCTGGAAAGCGGCTGATCGGGGTCACAGTCTTCCTTGCACGATGAAGACGACATTCGCGATGCCGTCGTAATTGTTCGGGTCTGCGTTGATGACGTGGTACTCGACCCCGCCAGCGGAGACGATGTCCCCGACCTGTGGCACGACAGCCAGCCCGACCGAGGAGACATAAATCTGCCGGTCGGATGTAAGGATAGTTGTGCCATTGATGTATCGCTGGTCATAGGTCATCGGCACCAGCGTGGCCGGGTAGCTCGTTTCTGTGCCGTCACCGCCGAGAACCGGGTCGGGAGGCGTGATGCGCTTGACGGTGCCCTCTTGGCCGAACTCCTCGATCAGCTCATGGGCGACCGCTTGGATCTCGGCGTAGTCGAACGTGGCCATCAGCAGCCCACCGACCAGATACCGAAGCCGACGAGATCATCGTCCTTTAGGAAAGGCGCAAGCATACCATCGACGATCGAGATCAGCGGCGTGATGGCCGAGGCGGTGCCGTCGTCCTTTGCCGTCTGGTATTCCTTCTCGATCTGGCCGACCTTCACGCGCTTGACCGCGCCAGAGGACGTGCCGATGGCAGTGAGGCTCCCCGGCTTCAGTGCCTCCTGATAGGCGGCCTGATATGAGGCGTTGATCACGGCAGGCGGGACCACATCGGAAGGCAGGAGCTTGCCATTGACGATCGCGCGCTCGCGCGGCCACTGGCGCTCCTGCAGCGGGTCAACCACGCTGCCAAGGAAGCGAGAGCCATACACCGCATCGATGTATTGGCTCCCGCGATTGCGAAGGACGGCCGGCGACGGCGCGGTTCCCGGCAACACGTAGCCGTTATCTGTCAGCCAGGATGCAAAGCCCGCGTCGTCGCCATAGCCTGCCATTGATCAGGCTTCCTTCTTGTTCAGTTCGACGAAGGCGGCCTTGTCCTCATCGGTCAGTTCGTCGAAGCCTTCGAGGTCATCCTTGCGAAGGGACTTCGTGACTTCCTCGCCATCGAGGGTGATAACGGAATATCCGCCACCCTTCTTTTTGACGGCATAGCCTTCATCGGCAGGGTTGGTTACGGGCTTCGCACCCTTTGCCGGACCACCGGAGAGGATATCAAAGCGGCCATTCCAGCCAGTGAAATCGTCTGCGACTTCCATTTCGTGGCCGACGGGCATTTCCTTGCCGTCCTTGCCATAGATGCCGGTGGACTCCAGTCCTGCCGGCGCTTTCAAACGGATCTTCATGGATCTGTCTCCAGTTGCGGGAAGCGCCCCGCCCCCAATCGAGGGCGAGGCAGCATCATCAAGTGTTGGTGGAGTAGAAGACGCCGGACTTGCCGTTGTAGTCGGCTCGGATCTCGAGACCGAGCGCGCCCATCTTCAGGAACTGATAGTTCGCCGTCGGGTACTGGCGCGGCATTGCGGTCGTGTTGACGGCCATACCGATCAGAGGACGAATGAACTCAGACGAAGGAACAAAGCCGAAGAACTCGTTGCCCGAGAGCTTGAAGGTCACTTCGATCTTGTTGATGCGGCGGTTGGTCAGCAGGTACTGCAGGAGAGTGCCGCCCTTGAAGCCGTTCGCGCCGGAGTAGGAGCGGTCGAGGTTACGACCGATCTCAGGCGAGACGTAGATGTTGACCTTGCCGGTGATGAGCTGGGCGTCGAGCATGGCGCCAAGCGTCTGGGTGAAAAAGTTGTCGATCGCGTCCGAAGTCGTGGCCGGCGACGTGAGGTCGATATTCGCACCGGCCGCGCCGATGTTGATCGCCTTTGCCAGCGGGTTGCTGCGGATCCCGGTACCGGAGTAGCCCTGGAAGACGATGGAGGTATCGCCGTTCAGGACGTAATCGGCCTGGTCCTTCTTGATCTTGGCGTTCGCCGCTTCTTCGTCATCCGCGATGGCGTCGAAGTTCTCGGACTGCAGGGTGTTCCACTCGCGCCATTCACGGCCGTAGCCGTCCTGGAAGATCGGAACCGGGGTGCCGCGGTACGCATAGACGACCTTGTCCATCGGAACCGGCACCTGGCCCGACATCGATCGGATGACAGGGTTTGCGGAATCCGATGCCACGCGGGTCATGCTGACGAGCTTGCCGATATTGATCGGACGAGCGAGCGCCATCAGGTCGCGCATGTAGACTTCGCCTTCGTCATCACGAAGGACGCGGCGGGTGATGCTGTCGATTTCCATCCACGCATCGCGTGGAAGGACAGCAGCAGCATTCGAGAGCGACGCCATATGATCTTCGATCTGATGGAAGTGCTCACGATTGACGGACACGTCGGCCCACCACTCCGCATGAGGGCGGGAGTTGGCGACGAGCTGTTCGGAGAAGTATCGCATGGGTTCAGCTCCTTACGCCGATGCCAGGGCGCTCTTCGCCGCGCGAGCGCGGACGAGCTGATCAGCCCCAGAGGTGTTGTTGTAGGCCTCCTCGGCAAACGCGATAATGCGGTTGCCGGTGGTGGCGAGGACGAACTTGCCGGAGGCGTTGGTGGTCAGCGCCGCGCCTCGGGCTACGTTGACGCCCGTCGGGACGCGAACGTTGAAGAACTGCTCGTCGAGCATCTCCATGCCGACGATGCGATCATTGGCCAGCCAAGCGTCATCAACACCCTTCATCGCGAGGTAGTTATCCTGCGCAATGTAGATCTTGGCGTTGGATGCTGCGCCGGCCTGGGCGAAGCTCGAACCGGACTCGATGAGCGCGGTGCCGGGCAGGATAGCAGCAGCGCAAAGACGCTCCTGCACCTGCGGCAGGTTCTCGGAGACCGGACCTGCATAGATCTTGTTGTAGCGGGCCATGGGTTATTCTCCCTTCGGAAGCTGGAAGCCGTTGGCCTTGGCGCCACCGTTGAAGGCGGCGTTCAGGGCGGCTGCAGCCTTGGGGTCTGCCTTTGGCGCCAGGGCGCAAAGTAGCGAGCGGCGTCGCCTTGGCCGTGGGCTCGTCCAGCACCTTGGCGTTGACGATCTTGGTGACGAGCTCGGCGTGCTCGGCATCGTCCTTGGCCTTCTGGTTGGCAAGCATGGCGGTGTGGGCGTCCGTCAGCGGCTTGACGGCAGCGTTGACGGCTGCGGTCACGGCGTCGGCGATGGTCTTATTCATCGCCTCGTTCGGCTTTCCTTCCGAGAGGGCGTCAACCTTCGCGGAAAGCGCCTTGATCTGTTCTTCAACAGTCATGTCGAGTTCCTTTGTGTTCGTGGATGGTTCCCGCCCGGAGCCGATGGCGTCCATGATTGCGGATTTCACTTTCTCCCAGACGCTGACGTTCTGTCGGCGCATGAGAGCTTCGACGAGGCGAGTGCCCGCCCAATCGATCTCCTGGTCAGCAGCGTCCGTCATGGCGGAGTTGATGACCTCAATCTCTTCGAATTCGCCCTTGGCGTTGACCAGCATGCCGACGCCTTGGTCAGGAGTGGCAGCGCCATCCTCATTCAGCAGGATGGCATCGTGGTCGAACACCATGGCGCGGGCGACGCGCTTGTGATCGTCAGCGTTGACCGCCTCCATGATGGCAAGGAGGCCCGTCGAGGTGTGGATCGGGCCACCGGCCTCGATCGCGGCCAAGACTGCCTTGCCGCCTTCTGAGCGGTTGGCGACCTCGACGTCGATCACCTTGTCGAGCAGGACGCGACCGCCCTCCTGGCGCACGTTCTCGTTCCACGCGCCGATGTAGCCGATGTTCAGGCCCTCCGGATCGCGAGCAGAGACGAACTTGCCATTCACCAGTGGGTGACCAAGGGGTGCCGGCGACCGGTTGAGCGTCTGGTAGCTCTTGGCGATCTCCTCGGCCGGGTACTTGATCCCGTTCATGATGATGTTGTCCGGCAGGGTGGCCGACGGGACGATCACGAGATCGCGGCCGTTGCGCTTTTCCTTGCGGACAGCCTTCACGTTCGCCAGTGTCCTGACGTTCACACGCACCTGATTGGGCATGGTGTTTAGTCCTCTTGCTTCGGAGGCGTGACGGCCGCGTCGATCTCGTCGTCGGTCGCGTCATCGCGGAACTTCTCGGCGTCGCTCAGGGGCTCGTAGCCAACAGCAGCACGGATCTCGTCATCGGTGAAGACATAGACGCTGCCGCCCATCTTCTGATTGACGCCCGCCATCTTGTCGGCGCGGTCGACCTTTTCAGACATCGTGGCCTCGGTGAGATCGGCCCAGTCAATGAACCAGTCCTTCTCGTCGAGGATGCCGACGCGCTCGAGGCGGTCGATCAGCAGCCGGATGTTCGGGATAGTCTGGTTGGCTCGGCGGGACATGTTCGTCTGCGCCCATTCGTCCGCGTCTTCCTGGCTGGCGCGTTCGCCAGTCTGCATGCCGACGAGAACCTTCACCGGGATGTTGATCGATGCCGCGAAGTCCTGCAGGGCCACCGCATAGAAGTGCTCAGGCGACGGCAGGGTGATATTCAGCGTCTTGGCCTGCATCCCCATGATCATGAGAAGCTGGTCGAACCCGGCATTCCAGTCGGCGACCTGCTCGTTCATCTTGTCGGCGAGATCCTCGACGCCCACGCCCATGGCCTTGGCCATCTCGGCGATCTTGGCTTCCTTGTCGACCTCGAGGACAGGAGCGCTCTTGGCGTTCTTCCAGAACCCCTCGCCGCCTGCGCCTCTCACCTTCTCCATGTCGACCAGGGAGTTGTAGCCGGGTTCAAGCGCCGACGAGCCATTGACTGATCCGTCCTTCGACCAGACGATCACACGGTCTGGATGGATCATGATGTGGCGAGGCTGCTGTTTGTTGGTGTCGACAGAGGACTCGCTGAACTGAAACATCTTCGGCTGGCCGTAGGTCTCGGACGTCTCGACCGTATCCCACTCCGAAACCTTGAGCTGCCCTTCCCATGCGGGGATGACCTCGACGAGGCCCATCAGGCCGCCCGTGACCGATGTCACCGGCTGGTTGAATGCCTGCCCGTCGGCGAAGCGAAGGATAACACCAGCGTACGCGCCGACCATGGACATGCGATCAGCCTCGGCGAGACGCGTCCACAGGCGGAGATCATCGAAGCGCTGGCGGATCCGCTTCTCGATCGCCGTTTCGTTTGCGGTGCCCTTCTGAGAGCCGTCTCTTTCCTTCTCCAACAGGAAGGGGTTGTCCTGCCATGTCTTCCGTATCGTCTTGTCGACGCCGGCCGCCGCGATCCCGTTGCGGGAATACATCCGGTAGAGCTGATCGAACGTCAGCTTCTCCGGATAGCCGAAATCACGGTAGTGATCGTGCTTGGGCGTCGTTCCCGCGAAATAGGCCGGGAACATGCTGTCGAGGCGGCGCTGCACATAGTTCGCCAGCCGTACAACTTGGTTCATCGGTTCTTCTTTCTCAGGAACATTGCGACGGACGGGCCGGTCGCGATGTTGACGTTGTCGGCGGCGATCACCGCATCGGCGAGGTTGTGCGACTTCACGCCCAGGTCTTTCTTGAGCTTGAGCTTCGGCACCACCCGCTTCTTTCCTTCGCTCTCAACCCACCACGGCACGCAAAGCTCGGTGAAGAGCGCGTCCAGCTTGTCCTTCCCGATCTTGGAAGAGAACGAGAGAATGTCCTCAGGCTTGACCGGGTGACCGCGCACCACAGCGTTGAACGTCAGCATGGCGCGGCGAGCCGTGTTGGCCCAGGCCTGCGCCTTGAGGTTCAGGTATTCGTCCTTGTTGAGAGGACTGTTCTTGTTCTGCGGATCGCTCGGCTTGTCGCCATCCATCACGGCGCCGCCAGCGTGGAAGGCGTAGTGCTTGACCTTTGCGCCGCCGCTCTCGTTCTGCTCGTCGATGTAGCCGCCGACGAAGGCACCGACGCCGATCGTGTCATAGGACACTGTCGCGCCTGCATTCTTCGCCTTGGCCCAAACCTTCTTCGCGTTCTGGACGAGCTCGTCCTTTCCAGATGACCAGTCCTCGGCATCCGTGAAGATGCCGCCGATCTTGTCGGCCGTCGCGCTCTTGTCCTCGCCGTCGTCGGCGGGGTCGAAACCGATGATGTTCCGACCGGTGACATCGATCTTGAGCACCAGGTGGGCATCGACACAGGCATCGAGCCATTTGCGCTTGAAGATCGACAGCTCACTGTCGCCGAGCGGCACGCCGCCATAGACGTGCTCGAATTTCTCCGGGTTGCGCTCCTGCATTGCCGCGATGTCGCGCAACGCCTTGGCGGATAGGAATGGGTTCTCAGTATAGTCGATCTTCCGGACCACACAGTGAGGTGGCACGTTGACGACGAAGTTCTTCCAGACGTAGTCGGTGACCAGCTTCGGGTTGAACAGCAGGATGGCCAGGCTGTCCTCTTTACGGATCGTCGGGCCGATGACGGTCCATTGATCCTCGGTCAGTTTCTCCGCCTCTTCCACCCAGAGGATATCGACGTCGGACGTGCCCTTGATGTCCTCAAGGTTTCGCTCGATGCCGTAGAAGATGAACTCAGCACCGGTGCGCCGGTGGATGATCGTCGTCTTCTGGACGTCGAAGGCAGCTTCAAGCCCGAGATGAGCGATCGCCCACTTCAGTTCGGTGTAGACCGAGTCCTGAATGCGGTTCTGAAAGCGGCGGATGCAGAGGACGCGCATCCGGACGCCGACGTGATCGACCAGGCGGACCAGCTGGCAAGCCGTGTCTCTCGTTTTTGAACTCGATCGCCCGCCATGGAGGACAGCAATGTCAGCCTGTCCGAGAAAGACCTCTTCCCAAAAGTCGTGCAGGGCCGGGTTTGTGAGGTGCGTGGTAGCGTCTAGCTCTTTTCGCTGCGCAGCACTTCCCGCCATGTTCTCGTCTCGGTCTGTATGGGTGCGCCGTCCTTACCGGTGTGCTCGTGCTTTTCGATCACGAAGCCGAGCATCTTAGCCAGATCAACCAGCGCGCCCTTCTTGTCATGAAGCTTGAACTTGACCCGGCGAACGTCGCGGGCGTCTTCGCCCCTACCATCCTTGAAGTCTTCGACCGTCACCTCGGAAAGCGCCGCGGCCTGGTCGCGCGTCAATCCGGAGAAGTCGAGGTAAGGGTCACCGTCTGGCCCCGCCCTCATGTAGTCCAGCATGTTGGAGAAGCCGATCTTGGCCAGCTCATCAACGATGCGGTCCTTCGTAATTTCAAGCCTCTCGGCGACCTTGGACTGCTGCTTTGACAGCTCTTCCTGCACCACAACATTTAACAACAGGCGGCTGCCTTGCTGCTGGGCTGTCTTCGCACTGTATCCGGCCCTGATTGCCGCCTGCGTCGCGTTGAGGTCGACCATGTATTCGGCGACGAATCGCCGCTGCTTATCGCTCAATGACATTTCAAGACCCGCGTCTGCGTATTGATTGTGGAGAACTCGAATAACGTGAAATCAAACGGACGTACTAAACTTAGGAGTTGAGCGAATCTGCTTTTTTGCTTTTTCTGTAAGTGTTCAGACCACAGTAAAAGGAAATATCAATGCCAGCCTACATGATCAGTTATGACCTTAGAAAGGTCCGCAACTATGAGGGTCTCGTAAAGGCTCTTCGCAACATGAAATGCATATCACCGCTGAAGTCAGTGTGGCTTGGAACGCTCAAGGGACCAGCGGAAGAGATTCGGACCATCCTGCTGCGAGAAATGGACGGCGATGACGGTGTACTCGTAGTCGAATTGAAACCAGGGTCCGATTGGGCAATCAAAAGGGTGAATGAGAACGGCGCCGCTTGGTTACAGCAAAACGTTGCGCCATAGTCAAAGCGCCCGCCACAGATCCCTGCCAGGCGGCTCATAGTGAGCGCAGCCTATAACAGCGGCAGCGATGAACGCGCCAGCAACAACGGCTGCGATGATGAGGAGCGGCCGTCGAGCTTTCGAGTCAACGTAGAACATTGCATGGAGGGACATTCGTCTTCTCCTCTACTGGTCCGGAGCTGCCGGACGCGGGAACGAAAAAACCCCGCCATCTCTGACGGGGTTGTTTACTGAAGCCAGAAACCGCTTAGCGGATGTAAAGCTGGAACACAGAACGAGGGTAGTAATACCCATCGCTGTGGCGACGATATCCCTTCCGGTAATCCCGATATCCGCGGTGGCCGTTCCAGTAACCGGGCCGGTAGTGACGACGTTCGTAACGGTCCCGGTGGTCCCGACGATCGTGACGATATTCACGACGGCGGTCATCGCGATGATACTGAGCAAGCTCAACGCTCGAAGTGACCTGCGGATGCTGTGTCGCGACGGGAGCCGCCGAGGCCATTCCGAAGCTCGACGCTGCAATGACAGCAGCAACTACAGCAGTACCTATACGAGAAAAACTATTCATGGTTACGCCTTTCCATTTCGGATGTTAGCGACCATGCCCTTTCGGGGATGAACGTCATGTGAACTTACCGTTCATATTGAAGCCTCCCGCAGGCGCCCCGAACTCGAAACCGGTCTTCCGCGTTTCTCCATGGTAGCCCTCTTTAACCGGAGAGAGACCATGAGACTTGTGCAATTCACCTTGATTGGACAGGCTGCAATGCCCGTCTTCATAAACCCCGATCAGGTGGTGTCGTTGGTTGCCTTACCTGATCGAACGCAAATCATCACGACCGCGACTGCAGCTCACGGAGCGACGATCGTCTATGATGTGACGGAACTTGCGGGTGAAGTCGTGCGACAATTGACGACTAATCCCGTGGTTGCCGCGCCGGGACGCGCTTGATCACCGCTCGGCGATTTCTCTGCCTCTGGCGCAAATCACCACAATAATCACTACATACCCCTCAAGGTTTACCTTAGCAACACCACCGAATGCTATTTCGGTGGTGTTTTTCGCTTCTGGAAGCCCCAATGCACAGCCAAATCTTCTAAGGCATCTTTGAGATAGTCGGCGAGGGTGTGGCGGGCGCGCTTCGATGTGCCGATCTCGGCGATGGTCCGCCCCTCGCCTGCTACTTTGCTGACGACTTCGTAGTGACGACGGCCAAGAAGATCGCGGCAGGTCTTAAGCTTGATGCCGGCGTCGATCTGCCGGTCTGAGATAGGCTCGCGCGCGCCGCCGCCGTCGACAGGCTCACGGCTATAGTCAAACGAACCGGCGCCGGATCCGCCTAGCGCCTCCCAGAGGCGGCGAAACATGATTGCCGCCTCGACCTGGTGCGCCTCCAGGTGCCCCTTGGCCGCCATCATAGCGACCGGGCTCTCACGGAGGTTCAGGGCAGCCGTCACCGTCTTCGGATTGCCTGACGCACCGGCATGAACCTTGCTGTAGTGCGGATTGTCGATTTCTACGAGCTTCACCTTGGAATGCTGGTTGCCCAGCCCCGCGAATTCGCTGGTGTTCGCCACTGTCAGCCCCTTGAAGGTTCTGCTCGGCTTCTTTCGTGCTTTCTTCAGTTCCGCCATTCTCGTTCCCTCGTGTCGAGCCGCCGCTCGGTTATCGTCTGCTGATCCTGGTCATCTTCGAGCAGTGCTCGCACTTGGTGGCCTTTCGCTCTTTGAGGCGGGCCATCTCCTCGTGGTAGGTCTTGCGCGACCGCTCCCACTGCGTTTCCTCGTGAGCGAGGCGCCGGAGGACGAACATCGGGTCGAGCTTGGCCTCACACAGGCTGCACTCAACCTCAGTCTCGCCTTCGCGGATTAGGTATTTCGCATTGACCTGCCGACCGTTCACGTATGACCTACTGTGATTGCAGGAGTTTCGATCATACCGGTCTACGATCTTGAGCATTGGACCATCGTCCGACGGCGGCGCTTTGAACTTGATCGGGAGCTTAGTGATGTTGTCGTCCGTCACCGCACCACCTCCACGACCCGGCCGCCGCCCAAGAAAAGCTGCTCGGCCCGAGCCCGGGCGGCAGTCACCGGCTTCACCAAGTCGAACGTCTCGCCGCGGATTTCGCGACCGTTCATGAACGCCACCATGTGCTTGAGGCATTCCTTTGCAGCCTCGCCTTCGCTGCCGAAGACCTTAGGCCGGTCGCCCGTGCCCATCACCGGCGACGGCTCGCTATCGCGGCAAAGGCGGATCATGGCGTAGAAGCCGACACCCCCGGGGATCCGATACGGATATGCATTGTAGCGGTTCATGCTTCACCCCGCTTCGCTTCCGTCTTCTGGACAGAGTTCAGTATCGTGGAATGGTCCCGGTGGAAGATCCGTCCGATGCGCGGCAGAGAAAGATCCTTACGCTCTTCGTAAACTGCTTTCATGCAGGCATGACGAGGCGCTATAAGGTTGCGCGTGCGGCGGATGCCCTTGATGTCTTCCCATGTCACATCGGGATAGTCCTGCAGAACCTCCGCAACGATTTCGGGAACCGACCGGCGATGATCTACAGGCTCGTCTCCATCATCGTCGATAGACCGAAGCATCTCGGCTTGCGTGAGGATCCGCGCTCGAGCATCAGCCAGGTCAAGTTCCAAGCGCTGAAGCCGTGCATCGATCTCGCGGTGTCTACGCTCTCGGTCGGCTACAAAGCGAAGGCTGTTCCGTGCCTGTGCTAGATCGCGTTTCAGTCCAGCGTTCTCTTCGCGGAGCTCTCCGATGATCAGCGCATCTGACGCCGCCGTCTTTGCCGCTGTGGCAGCCGGCTTCGCATCGAGACGCGCTATCCGATTGCGGACCTCCGCGTAGTGTGAGATCTGGGCGGCGCGCCCAGCCTGTGGTTCGAATTCCTTTGCTGTGACGATCATCTGAAACTCCTTTCGGATCTTGCCTTCTCGGCTGCTAGGTACTCGTCTCGGGATTGAGGCTTGCGCAGGTGCGCCAAGCCGTTCGGGCTCGGAGGGCGCTTGTCAGGCGGCTTGGCCGGCTGGTCTTTCCAACGGTCATCGGAGAGCCATCGAACTGGCGAGCACCACTGGCGATCGTCGGTCTTGGCCGCATAGGTCGCGACACCCGCCATGATCTCGTCGAGGCTGGCGCGCTTGATCGCTTGGGAGAAAGCCTTCTCCGCTGATGGCCTGCCGGTCTTGTTTGGGTAGGCATCCCAAAATCTTTCGAAATCAGGATTGGCTTCGGGCGCGCTCGCGTCTTCCGAAGGATCTGTATCTGTGTCTGTATCTGTTGCTGCAGATGCGTTCGCTTGCGTTCGTTTGCGTTCGCGCCACTCTCTGGCGCGTTCGGCCGCGCCGTCCTCGCGCTTTGGCTGGCGCTTTTCCCAGCTTGAAAACCTTCCGTCAGTAATCATGCCCTTGTCGGCCATGGCAGAGACGATTGCCTCCACCTGCTCCGGCTCGCAGCCGTAGAAGTACGCAAGGCCCTCGGCATCATAGCCGGCGATCGAGCCACGATCGGATGATTGAGATGCGCGATCCATCAGCGCCCATGCAACAGCAACGGCGATTCCAGGCGCGACCCCGGCGCGGCGGGCGATGCCCAGCCACTTAGGGTCTGTAGGCGCACCATGCCATGAGCGGAACCAATCGTTCATCGGCACACCTCGACATCAACGACGACGGCATGGCCCTGCAGATCATCAACCCACCGGGCGGTGACACATTCGGCCAGGCTGTCGTCATGGACAACGCCGGCCTTCACCAGAGCGTCCGAGATCGGCTTGATAATGTTGTCGATGTCGCGGGCGCGCTTCGACCGCCAATGCCGCTGAGCGACGATCGAAAGCCGGTATGGCCCCTCGACTTTGCCAACGGTCTGAGACTTGATCTCAAACACAGCAGCCTTGCGCCAATCGGCATAACCCGCGCTCTTCACGCTGATGACCTTGCCTTCCTTGATGAAGCTCTTGCGGAGGCCGTTTGCGGAGGGCGGCATCTCGGCAAGTAGGATCCGGGCTGAAGGCACTGCCTTCGGCTCGGCAAACTGCTCGCGATACTGCTTGGCTGACATCCGTTCGGTCATGCAGGCCTCCTGTAGGCCTGTCGCTTCCGATACCGGCGCTCCATCAACTCATTGATGAGGCGATCCACCTCGGGCGGAGTGATACCGGTTGCCGCGGCTATGCGCTCGACGTCGTATGGGTAGATGGCAAAAGCTTCCTCGAAGGTCACAGTTTCCCCTCCCAGAAAAATTTCGTCGGCATGTATTGAAACGGAAAACGAGAGAAAATAAATCTGCGAGCGGCGCTGGTTTCCAGCCGCCAAACTTGCTTGAGACCAACGTTTTCAGTGAGGTAGCGATGAACGCGAACTTTACTCGTCCTGTCTATCTGAAGGAACGGGAAGGCCTGGTTAGAGAGGTGATCTCTCTGGCAGACGCCATCGATTTTCTCGAAGACTGGCCCCAAAGAGACCGAGACCTCGTGCACGAGGTGACCCTCAAAACCTGCTACATGGCCCACGATGGCCATAAGCCACTTGAGGTGGCGCGAGATGCGGTCAAGGCCTTTGGCCACAAGAAGGGGATATTGATGAAGCAGCCGGCCGTCCAACCGTGGATGGTCAAGACCCCGACCGGCGGTGGCCGCGTGACCCCCTAGTAGGCGATCGATCGAGGGGAGGCCGTTCTTGCGGCCTTCCTTGTCACAGCCATCCCGGCGTGCGGATGAAGCGCAGTTATTCATGCCGCTACCTCGTCAAACTTCGTAACCTCATTGCCAAAAGCATGCCAACCAGCGCGGCTTTCACGAGCGAAGACATCAGCTCGTCGAGCATGCGGCATGACACGATCGCAGATGGCGTAGAATTCCTCAGGCTTGCGGCTATGCTCGCGAGCGATACCGTCGAAGATCGTCTGCGGCACTGCCGATTGCTTCGGGTTGCCAAGGGTCGCGACGACGACAATCTCGCCAGTCGTGCGGACTCGATAGCCGGGCCCCATGCGGACCTTGCCGGACGCGGTTGTCTTCCGCCAAAGGAGGAAGGACTTGTATTGGAAGCCCCAAGCCTTGACGCACTCGATCGCGAGCGGCAGCTGAGGAGCGGTCGCCCAGCAGTAGAGCAGGCAGTTCATGCTTGCGAGCTTCCCGACTGGCAGCGCCAGGATATCGGCGTCCTTCATCAGCTCATACTTCGCTGAGGCGGACTTCTTCGCGCCCTCCTCACTGTAGAGGTCGAAGCCCCATGGTGGATCGATGACGATGTGCTCGTAATGAAGCGGGAACAGAGGATCGAAAACCCAATTCATTGCCCTGCCCTCCTCATCATCCGCTCGAGCGGCGACAGGTGGCGGGCCGGAATGGCGGCGTCTGACTTAGCCACCGGCTCGAAGCGCTTCAGGTATTCCTTGACGGCCTTAGGCCAGACCTTGCGACCCCAGCTCGTCGAGCGGAAGTGTGGTGGGCAAAGCTTGCGGAGCGCCCGCTTGCGATCCTCAAGCGAGATGGTGCCGGGAGTTTCGCTGTCGTAGCGCTTGATGACGGCGCGGGCTTGGTCCATCCAGGTCATGCCACCTCCCCCTTCTTCTCATGGGCTGCCAGCGACCGCTTGAGACGATCGAGAGTACGTGTGACGCATCTGAGCTTGTGCTGCTGGTAGCCGTTGTCTTGGATGGCCATCCGCGAGCGAAGGCCTTCGGCTATGTCCGTTTGGACGGTGATTTCTTCGCGAAGGAGATCGGGGTCGGTCATTCGGCCGCCTCGCGATACTCGACGAGGTGCTGGCAATTCGCCGCGACGATCGCAGCAGCAACCGGCGGCGATACCGAATTTCCGACGCATGACACCTGGACGTTCTTGGGAAACGGCCGGCCATTCGCATCTGCGTTGATCTTGTAGTCCGCAGGGAAGCCTTGGGCCGAATACAGCTCGCGAGGCGTGAGCATCCTCATGCCGATGTCAACGATGACGAAATCCGCCTCGCCTATGGTGAGCGTGACAAACTCCCGTTGATCCCAGAAACCGTAGGACCGGAGGAAGTCAGCTACCTGTCGAGCTCGATCGTGCTGGTCTGGCGTGAAAGGCGGCGCGCTGAGGGCTGCCTCGACATGGCTGAAACGCGGCTTGGTCGTAATGGTGTGAAACGGCTCGTCTTCGGGTGTGTCCTGGTCGGAACCGTAATAGGCATGCAGGTGTGGGGCTACGAGCGCCGACTTGTTAACGCCTGCGGTGACCGTGGCCGACGGCTCTTCTATGCCGTGGCCGATACTTGCACCGAACTGGCGAGAGACAAAGGCAGAGACAACACCCTGTTGTGCACCGGTAGCCGTGACAGTCGAGATGGGCTCGACAATGGAACGGCCTGGCCTCGCGACATCCTGGCCATCCTTGCGAGGATCACCGTTGTGCTGGGCAATAAAAACGGCTGCTGTGCAGACGTCGGCCTTGGCCGTTACCGTCGCCAAAGGCTCATCGCCACCACGGGGGCGGCTCTGACCGGCGCGCCCTCCGCACCCGACTAGCGTCGGGATGATGACCGCGTTCTGATCCTTCTTGCTGGCCGTGATGGTATGGTGTGGATCCGCAACCGAGCGGTTTGCGCCTCCCTGCTGGGCATAAGTGAGGACAGGCGCGACCAGCGAAAGCCCAGCGCCGCCGGCGGTGATGGTGTGGGTTGGTTCGTCCGCACCGTTGAACGGTTTGCCGGAATTGCGCATCGTCATAAGATGCGGCGCAACAACGGCATGGCGGTTTTCAGTGGTGACGACGCGCACGGGTTCTTCGGCGCTGGCCGACCGATCCTTGCCGCCGGCGCCTGGACCGTAGAAAGCCGTCAGACTTGGGGCAATGATGCCAAGTGGCGCAGCGCCGCCAGGCTTCTTGATGTAGCTGTTGGCCGTGACCGTCGGCGCGGGCTCATTCATTGCCGAACCAGTCGCGCCTGTGTTGAAGCGGGTGACGGAAGGAGAAATCACCGCATGCTTGATGCCCCCGGCGACGACCGTGCCAAGGGGAGCATCGCCATCAAGGCAGCGAGGCTCCTGCCCCTTGCGCTCACCATATCCTGTCTGGACGAGGAACGGCCGCGCGGAGTCGAGGACATAGCGCTTGGTGCCGCGGGCAACGCGCGCCATTGTCGCGTCAGCCAGCGGGCGGATTGCGCGCAGGCCGTGCTTTGCCATTACCTCAGCCGAAGTATCAAAGATCGACGGACAAGGAAGAGACCAGTCGATGATTTCGGCCGCCGTCCGCCATGGTTGCTTACGGCCTGCGATGACATCGAGGTCTGTCGGCGCGCCGTGCGTAGGCGTGGGCCAGACGATCGGCTGCCCGTCACGCCTGGCGATGACGAAGAGGCGCTTGCGGATGGTCGGCGCGCCATAGTCGCAGGCACGGAGTTCGCGATGCTGGAGCTTATACCCTGCCCGCTTCATGGCCTTGCACCACTTCTGAAACGTCTGACCACGGCTGTCAGGGCAAGGCATCAGACCGCGATCTGTCTCGATCAGCGGCCCCCACTCCTTCCACTCCTCGACGTTCTCCATGATGATGACATCAGGCTTAGCGCGTTCGGCCCACAGGACGATCACCCAAGCTAGGTCTCGGATGTTTCTCTCGACCGGCTTGCCGCCCTTGGCTTTAGAGAAGTGCTTGCAGTCCGGCGAGAACCAGGCGAGCCCGACGTGCTTGCCGGCGACATAGTCAAGGGGGTCGACCTTGAAGATGTTCTCGGACAGATGCAGGGTTTCGGGGTGGTTCGCAGCATGCAGAGCCAGCGCGTCGGCGTTGTGGTTGATCGCGATATCAGGCGACCGGCCGAGAGCCATCTCGATGCCAGTTGAGGCGCCGCCACCACCGGCAAAACTGTCAACGATAAGAGGCACATTATTCTGCATCATCCGCCTATTCCCCGCTCATGATCCATTCAGCCCGATCGGCCCACTTATTCGCTCGACGACGCCACCGATCTGCCAGCCACGCTCTCGCTGAAAGCGGCAACCTTTTTGTCCAGCGCAGCCAGACGGGCGCGTAGTTCCTGTTGCTCACGGTGAGCCTCCTCGATGATCGCTGCCCTCAGGGCATCCATTTCGTCACTGTCGATGCGGCGCGCGGAGCCTTCCCAAATCGAGCGGGCGCGGCGCGGCGTGAATTGCTTGGCTACTCGCGGCGAAATGAACCGCACGGCTTGATAAAAAACGTTGTCGAGCTTGCCATATCTCTGGATAGGCCAAGCATCCCGCATCAACTCTCTGGCTGCTACTGTCGGACTCATTACCCTGTTCCTGCTGGTCTTTTTCGTGGGGCGACGCCCCAAGCCTTCGTTGTCGAAACCCAACACCTTGTCGTTCTCCTGTGCGATCTTCACCTCGTTCCAAGGAGATGCTTGTGATGCACAAGAGCGAGATTGATGGAGAGACCACTGGCACAGACGCCAATCAGGCCGATGGTCTCTCCAGGTCCGCCGCTCGCGGGCCTTCCGTAATTCCGTTTCGCAGAGCCCCGCCGCACCGTTCTGGCTCTGCTGCTGGTGGCGATCCGCCGTCGCCACCAGCCCCATCCATCGGGTCGCTAGCTCAAGCCATTGTGTTGCGCACGGCGAACAAGCGATTCCGGTTGAGAGTTCTCCGGGCCTTCGGGGAGGAGTTCGAAGACCCGGAGAATTGACGGTGCCAGGGGCAGCGCCGTCAGGAGGCGTATCGCGCCACTCGAGCCACGAGAAAGGCGAGCGGAAGCGAAATGAGAATGAGGGTGATGATGGCGATGACGACTGTCATGGCTTGACCTCGCGATAGTCCTTCTCCGCAGCGATCAGGCTGCAGGCAGCGTTGACGCCAAGGGCGCAATCGACGCGGTACCAGCCGCTCTGCTGCCAGAAGAGGAAGAACATGAAAAATATCGCCCAGACTAAAGCGTGGTCGATCTCAACCTTGATGCTCTTCTCTTCAGTCATTGCGTCCTCCCCGGCCTTGCCACCATCGCCCGGTCATGACCGGTGCGGTGCTCAACTGCGTTCTGGGCAATACGGTCTTCGCCTTCTGATGGTCTGGTCATGCGGCTTCCTCGTCTTCGTTCGCCTTCGCTGCGCGATTGCAGGAGAAGCAGTGCTTGCTGCCGTAGCCGCCGCAGTTCTCGGGACGCTGGCAATGAGGTCGGAGGGGTTTGGCCGGCGGGTTACAGACGAGGCCGCCGGCCTTATCGGGTTGAGCACTCTCACCTTCGGTTACATGACTGCCTCCCATGTTGGCGCCGGCGGCGTTCAGTCCGCCGCCGAGGCTTTGGCCTTCGCTGCGATCCTCATTCGGATCGATCTCGGGATGGGTTGCGGCACTCTCTCCGCCCGTCACGTCCATTTCCTCAGACGTTGCAGTCGTCGACCGCCCGACGACAGGCCTACTACCGGCGTCAACAGAAGGTGCGGACACAGTTTCGCCGCAGGCTCCTTCCTCTTCCGGGTTCGCATGGATCTCGGATGCGGTCTCTCCCGCCGTCACGCCTGCCCTTTCGGGGCCGCTGACGTTTACGCCGTCATGCTGGACGGTCAGAGCTGGGATCGTCTCAGGTTGCCCCAATACCCCAGCCACAGCCTCTGCCTCATCGGCTTCGACCAATACGGGCGCTACAGTCGCGCTCGTGAATGCGGTCCTCTCGGATACCGCCTCCGCCGCCTGACGCGGGGATTGAAGAGCCTTTGCAGGGCCGTTGCCAAACTTGGTGGCAACCGCATCTGCGAGGGCTTTGTTCTCGTGTCTGGCTTCCTCGGAAATCAGGCCAGCATCGGCCATCTCGTCGACGAGGGACTTGTGGTCCGCCATAGCCTCGCTGGTACGCGCCTTCGCGCGATCCTCGCGGGTGGCAGCCGGCGCCTCGTGGAAAAAGTCAGGCTGTTCGATCATGCCGAGCGCCGCGAGGTAGGTGTCGAGCACCGCCTCCTCCTCCATGCGCTTCTGTTCGTCCTTCTTCCGAAGGGAAATGACACGCTTCATGATGACCGTGTCGAAGCCCATACCCTTGGCCTCGCCATAGACATCCTTGATGTCGTCGGCGATCGTCTTCTTCTCTTCTTCCAAACGCTCGATGCGCTCAATGAAGGCGCGGAGCTGGTCGCGGGCTACTCCGTGTGCGTCGGTCATGCTGAAACGGCCTTCCGTGAAGAGGTGTGGCGAGTTGCGAGCCATTTCCAATCGATGCCCTTGATCTTCTTCCGCTCAGCAGCGGCGATGACGCCGTTCCAATGCCTGGGGGAGATGCTTTCACGCAGCCTCATCTGGCGTGCGGCTTCGTATCCGCAGCCGACGTCCGAGGCGAAGTCACCGATGGTTTCCCACTGGTCTATGAGGATTGAAATGGAGGTTGGTGTCTTGCTCATGGGCCACATCGTACAAAAAGTACGAGATGTATGCAAGTCAAAATCGTACACATTGCACGATAAATTTAAGCGATAATGTACGAATGGAATTGCCTAAGGACAGATTGAAGCGAGCGCGAGCTGCGGCAGGGTATGAAAGCCCCACCGATGCCGCGAACGCGTTTCCGCGTGACATCAACAAGAACACCCTGATCAGCAACGAAAATGGGAACCGCCCGATCTCGCGCAAAGCTGCCGAAAAATACGGCGAGCTGTTTGGCGTGAAAGCTGGATGGATTCTGTTCGGAGATAGCGAGGAAGCGCCCGCCCCGATCAGCGACGTAGCTTTGAGCCGTGTTGGCATGGTGACAGGTCGCGTGGCAGGGATCGTCGAGGCTGGCACTTTCCGCGAGGTCGACGAGTTCGATCAATCGGATCCTGTCGAGATCCCTCTTCCGCGAGACGACAGGTTCCCGAACGCTCGGCAGCTCGTCTTCGACTGCAGCGGCGACAGCATGAATGATCTCCGCCCTCGCCCAATATTTCCGGGCGACCGTCTGGTCTGCATTTCATACGAGGATGTTGAGCATCTGGTCGAGCTAAAGTCGGGAATGGTGGTCGTTGTCGAGCGTACTCGTGACGGTGGTCATTTTCGGGAGTGGTCGGTAAAACAGCTCGAGCTATTTCCGGATCGCGCTGAGTTTCATCCGCGCTCGACGAACCCTAAGCACAAGCCCATTGTTATTCAGCGCGAACACGACGCCGATGACGGCGTCACAGTTCAGGTCATCGCTCTTGTCCGTCGCGTTATGAATGAGATGCCGGGGTTCTAATGGCCGCACCCGAATTCGAGTTCATCGCCTACATTGACGAAGCGGGCGATCCGAGCTTGAAGCGCGTTAGACCGATTGACGACAAGGGCGGCACCGAGTGGATGGTCGTTTCGGCTGTCGTCATGAGCCGCGAACGCGATATGGAAGCCAAGCAGTGGGTTGCGGACATCTGCGAGAAGACCGGCCAGTCCAATGACCAGGTGATCCACTTCAAAGACCTTTCGCCAAACAACAAGCTCCTAGCAGCCGAACACCTAGCCGGCCTCCCCGTTCGGATTTTTACTGTCGCGTCCAACAAAAAGAACATGAGGCAGCACAGGAACGAACGAGCCGAGAAAATCCCTTCCCGACAGTGGTTCTACAACTGGTTATCAAGGATATTAATCGAGCGGGTGACGGACTGGTGCTGGCGCAGAGTGGAAAAGAACTCACTTCACCGTCGACACGTCAAATTCATGTTCTCCCAATCCGGCGGGCATTCATATAGCCAAACAGCCGCCTATCACGAACTGCTTAAAGTGCAGTCCAGCAGCACCTACCTAAAGAAATGGGTGCCTCGTCCAGAGGTGATGAGCATGCACCTGGTTGAAGCGCACCCGCACTACAAATTTGCGGGCCTACAATTGGCAGACATCGTAGCAAGCTCATTCTATCAAGCTGTCGACTATCTCGACACAGGGCCTTGTGATCCTCGCTTTGCTATAGCCTTAGAACCCAGGGTCGCTCTCAGCGCGGCAAATCAACACCGCGACTATGGCCTTGTCCTGCAACCGACACCCGCATGGAAAGCGGACATAACCATCGAGCAAAAAGCCATTTTCGAACATTATGGCTACGACTTCACCTTGCCGTGGTGGAAAAGATAATAGGCGGCAGGCCCCGGCTCCTGTTTCGTCCGGGATTGGCAGTCAGCATCATCTTCGCTGACATATCCCGGATAAGACGCGTACGCGTCGAGAGTGATCGGCGTTCCTGCCGAGAACAAAATAGGAATCATTACTCCGATTCGCAAATGAACTTATGTTAAAAGTTCGCAAGCTTTGGAGTATGGAGCTAGGCGGCCTAGTGCCTCCGTCCGGCTACATCGAACTCCCGACACGCATCAGCGATCTCTTGCAGCAGCCACCGCTTTGGCTGATTACACATGTAGCTTTTCCCGTCATCGCCGAGAAAGTTCATGATTGGCAGCACGCAGAAGTCATCATCATCGCCAACTGGAGCAAAGGGCCCTATCCTGAACCTGTGACCAGGGAAGCGGTTGGACAGATAGGTTTCGAAAAACTCTTTGGCCGCAGTAGCTGCGGCGCGGTGCTCGAACGGTGGCACGATGATGAATTCCAACACTTCTCGTTCAATAATCATAGCTCCCTCCTCCATTGATACCGATCAGCTTGCCGATGACGCCACCACACGGCTGACATCGGAACGGCAAGCGCTCTAGGAAAACACTTTCGATTAGCTCCTCAACGTCCCGTGGCACGTCGTCTCCGACGGGCATTTCGATGGGCATTTCGCTGTCCCTCATGCAGTTGTCGCACTGGATATGCAGCGTGAACCACGCCGACGCTCTCACCACCGCTACGTTCATTTTGTTCTCCTTTCGTTCTCATGAAAACAGAACTTCGCCAGCGAGTCGAATCGATTCTCGAAGCATCACCAAATTTTCCACGTCGTACAAATCGTACAAAATGTACTTGACCTAACATCGTACATAACGTACGTTGTTCTCATCAACGAAACGCCACCGGCGGCGAGGATGAGGACGGAAATGACCTGCACCTACCATTTCGAAGAACTGAAAATCCCCGGCCTCGGCGAAGGAATGCTCCTTTACGGCAAGGCCGAACTGGTCGCCAATGACGAGCGGTATCCGGATGAGTTTCGCGTCGAGGATATCCAGATCGGCGACAAGTGGCTTCCCCGCGCGCCTCGTGGTGGCGGCGGGACGTTTGAGCAGATGCTCTTCTCCGCGATCGAAAAGGTTCTCTACGACGAGAAGACGGTCCACGGTCGCCAAGCTGCGATTGAGTGGGGTGATTTCGTCGAGGGCAACACGCCGGTCATCCCTGTCTTCAAGCGCCGCGCTGGTCTGGCCGCTCTTGTGGGAGCGTACTGATGAGCGAGGAAGAATTGCGCAAAGCAACTTACGCTTGGTTTGGAACGCAGCCAATCATTTCTCTTGAGGCCGTCACAGCAGATCTTCTGAATGAATTGTTGTTCAGGGCCTTTTCCGCCGGTCACAAGTTCGCCGACGCCGCCAAGGACGCGGAGATCGCCAAGCTTCGCCGAGCGCTGATCATAGCCTCTAATCAGTTGCAGTTGGTTTACGACGATGCGCTCAATCAAGCGGGTGGTTACGGATTGCTCAGTTCAGATGGGCGAAGCTTCTCATGCTTAGAGCTGAACCGGTGTGACGAAGCGGCTAGGAACGCCAGAGCTGCTCTCGGAGGCGGTGCAGCATGAGCCGCGACCTCGAAGCTGCCCAGTCCTTCGTCGATCGCGCCAAGGCCATCAACGCCAAGATGGAGGCCGACCGCAGTCGCATGATCGCCGGCCTCAATCAGGCGGTGGTCGTGATCCTCTCGATAGCCCTCGTCGGCGTCCTTACCATCATCTCAATCGCGCCGACCGAGCAGAAGCTCAAGGCGGCCGCGCTCATCAACCAGGAGCAACTTACATGGCAGAAGTGAACGTTTGGGCTTGGTGGCAGAACGCCCTCGCCGGCAATATCGGCCCGATCCACGACGGCGATCCGCAACAGGGTTACTATCGCACCCGCTTTAAGGACAAGCCGTGGGAGCCGGTTGCCATCTGGTTCGAGGATGGCAAGTGGCACGCCATGCGCGGCGATCGTCAGGTTGATGCATCTGACATCTGGACGTGGTGCTGCCGCAACCCGATCACCTATGAAGCCTATACCAAGGCGATCGAAGGCGGCGGCTGGGATGACGAGCCGGAAGCATCGATCGGCCACAACCAGCCGACCGGCCTCGACCCTTACGAGGCTCTGGTTCACGAGTTTGCTTCCGAGAAGGAGCAGGCCGAGGCTTTCATGAAGAAGCCGATCACCACCCAGGCCGAAGCCGACCGCGCTGCGATTTGGTCGAAGCGTCTTGCGACGATCGCCAAGAAGGCGACCGACCTCCACAAGGTTGAAAAACAGCCACACCTCGATGCCGGCCGCAACGTCGACAACAAGTGGCGCGAACTCAAGGAAGAGCCCGACGCCATCAGCAAGAAGCTGAAGCGGCACATGGACGCCTTCCTACAGGAGGAAGCCCGCAAGGAGCGTGAACGTCAGGCTGCAGCACGCGCCGAAGCCGACCGTATCCAGCGTGAAGCTGATGCTGCTCGTGTCGCCGCCGAGAAGGCCGCTGCGAAGAACGACAACGATGCTGCTGCGGTCGCGACTCAGAACAATGCGATCGCCGAGGCTGAACGTCTCGCCCAGCAGGCAGCGCAAGCCGAGCGCGATGCTCAGGCCCGCAATGCCAGCGCCGGCCGCACCGGTGCCAAGGTTTCACTGCGAACCTTCGTGTTCGCCGAGATCACCGACTTCGAAAAGCTCCTCATGGCGCTGAAAGACCGCGCCGAGATCAAGGAACTCGTCGAGACGCTGGCGAACCGCGCCGCACGCGGTGGCGTGGAGCTGGCCGGCATGGCGATCCGCAGTGAACAGAGGGCCGCCTGATGACCATTAGCACACCCCGCACGATCGTCGCCGTCAAATTCGCTTGGGAGAAGGAAGGCAAGACATACGACTATTTCGCCGACTTCCCGGTCGAGGTCGGTCAACGCATCCATGTGCCGACCAAACGAGGCGAAGCGAAGGTCGAGGTTATGGAGATCAAGACCGAGTCCGAAATGGCTTCTGTCGCCGCCCTCCGCCCTGTCGAAGACCTCCGCACCGACGCGGAAAAGGCCGCCAAGTACTCCAACGGCCAGCGCAAGTACTCAGAAGATCGCACCTTGCTCGACGAGAAGGGCAACCGCTCGATCTTCGATGACGTCGATCGATAGGGAGGAGAGATCAATGAACAGCCACGTCCCTGCACTCTCCGGCGGCGGCAATGTCCTCGCCATCGTGCCTCAGACCTTCGAGGAAACGCTGCGCATCGCGAGAGCGGTTTGCGCGTCCGGCCTCGCTCCGTCGGCGCTGATCGGCAAGCTTGAAGGCGACGATGCCGCCGCAGCGGTGGCCGTCGCCATCATGTCGGGCGCTGAGCTGGGCTTGAAGCCCATGGTCAGCCTTCGGAGCTTCACCGTCATCAACGGCAAGCCGGCGCTCTATGGCGACGGCCTGATCAACGTCGTTCGCATGTCCGGCAAGGTCGCGTATCTCCGCACCGGTTGCGAAGACCGCAATGGCAAGATGGTCGGATTTTGCGAGGCCAAGCGTCTCGATACCGGGGAGGACAAGCGGGTCGAGTTCTCGCAGGCCGACGCCGAGCGCGCCGGCCTGTGGCAGACCAAGGCCGTGGTCACTAAGTGGAACAAGTGGGACAAGAAGAACGAAGAAAAGCCGAACGACAGCCCATGGTATCGGTTTCCCCAGCGCATGCTCGCCTGGCGCGCCGCCGGCTATTGCCTTCGTGAACTCTTCGGCGACGTGCTCGGCGGTATCCGCGACGAGTTCGAAGTGCGCGAGATCGCCGACGCCGAGGAGATGCGCAACATCACTCCCGAGCCGGCCGGCGAAAGCAAGCCAACCCCGCCTAAGCCTCCGAAGCCGCCCGCTCCCCCGTCGGCAGTCAAGACCATTGACGCCGAGCCGGTGAAGGATACGGGCGAGGAAGGGGCTGCCGAGTTCGATCTAGGCGCCTACCTCGACGAGATCGAGACGGCAATCGCCGGCGCAAAGGATGAAGCCAGCGTCGAGGAGATCTGGAACGACTTCGACGCTCCGGCCACGCTCGAGAGTGAATGCCACGCCGACATGATAGATGCGGCCCTCGCGATCAAGACGCGCCGTCTGGCGATGCTTTCGCCTCTGAATGGAGGCTGACATGGGCAGAGCGCTCCTTGTCCTCGCGAACCAGCACTTCCGCGAAAAGGCGATCGACTGGATATGCCGCGCGCCCGTGGATACGCGCGTCGAGTTCAAGGGACCGAAGCGCAGCCTGCCTCAGAACGACCGCATGTGGGCAATGCTCACTGATCTCGCCAACCAGCTCGTCTGGTACGGCCAGCGCATGACGCCGGACGATTGGAAGCTCGTCATGCTCGATGCGCTGCGCCGGGAAGCCCACGAGCAGCTCCGCATCGTCCCGAACACCGACGGAACTGGCTTCGTCAATCTCAGCACGTCGTCATCCGACCTATCGAAGGAAGAAATGACGGCTCTCATCGAAATCATCTTCGCTTTCGGCGCGCAGCACAGCGTCGAATGGTCCGATCCGAAAGGAAAAGCGGCATGACCAGCAACAAACGCCTTCTCCCCGGTAGCATGTCCGATGAGGACGCTCTGACTTGCAACGATCCGATCACGGCCTTCATCGCGCGCCTTTCGGTGTCGCGGGTCCACGATGACCTGACGGCATTCGTAAACTCGGAGATCCATCGACCTGGAGCCGACCTCAATCACATGCTCATAGGCATGGCGGCTTACATGATCCAGATGCATGCGAGTTTGGCAGCCTCGTTCTTCGAAGAAGACATGGCGGACAGCGTTGCAGGGCAATTCAAGGGCGTATTCGACCAGACGTACCGTCGACACTTCATCGATTCAGCGAAGGAGATGTCAGTATGACGGAAGCCACCGACACATTCGAAGCCACCGAGAAAGCTCGCGTCCGCATCCCTACCATGGCGAAGATCATCGACGACTTCGCTTTCGATCAGGCTGGCGAGTTCATTACTGCCGGCCAGTCCACGCGCGAAGCTACCTCGATCGTAGCAAACATGCTGATCCGCTCCGCCTGGACGATTGCATCCATAGCCGTGGTTGAAGCAGGTGGTGTTCCTGACAAGGACAAGTTCCGCGCTGCTGTCGAATCTCAGCTCAATTCCATCACCTTCAAGATTGTAGAGAAAGAGGGAGGCGCGGCATGAGCCTGATCTCAAAACAAACCGCCATGGACATAGCCCTCGCCTATCGCGAGGTCGAAAGCGCCGAGAAACTGCTTGCGGAGATCACCGACGAGTTCAATCGGCGAACCACACCTGACATTCGCGATGCATTCGGTCGCCTGCAGGATGGCCTTCAGCTCGGCGTTCCGAGCGGAAGCAACAGCCACCGCCTGTTCAACGTTCCGTGGTCGATCTGCAAGCCAGTCATCGAGCTGCACATTCAGGAGCAGCGCAGCAAGATCGCGATCCTGACTGAACGGGCCAAAGATGAGATGGCCAGCCGCCCGGCCGAAGGCGGTGACGCATGACCGAATCCCTTTACGTCTTCCTCAAGCGTGACCTTTTCGAACGCCCAGGCCATCAGGGTTATACGGGCATCAAAGAGCTTGCCGGCGCTTGGCCTCTATCTCTGGTGAAATCCGACCTTGTGCCGGTCAGGGATAAGTACGACCCGAAATATCAGGATAGCTACGCGCTGCCCGTCGATCTCGCGCCTGACTTCACCAGAGCCTGCTTTCACGATCTGGCGATAGCTCACCTTCAAAAGAAGGTCGCGGCCTTCGAAGAGGCAGTCACCCCAAGTGGCGACACGAAGTACGCCTATCACGGCGAGTTCAAATTCAATCAGATAGCGGTCGATGAGGACGGCGAGGAGCGCAGCTACCCAGTCTATGTCCCGTGGACAACGGTCAAAGAAATCATGGCTGCGATATCTGTGCGCGCCAAGACCTCCATAGGTGCCGCATGAGAACCGCCTCCGAATATCTACAGAAACGCCCCCATGCCCGCCCATCGACGATAGCCCACCGGGAAAAGGTAGCCGCCACCGTTGAGCAGCTTCAGCGCGAGATAACCGCCAAGGGGATGGCCTCCCGCCCAAGGAGCGAGACCACCGTGCGGAAGATGATGCGGGGGATCGCGGCTTTGATGGGGAGGATCGGCTGATGGCTTTCCAGATCGCCCCACGCCCACTCAACCCGATCCCGTCCAAACGCCCCCAGAAGCGCAAAGGCTACCTGTCTTGGATACACACGTTGCCATGTGTTGTTACCGGCCAGTCAACGGTCCAGGCGGCGCACGTCTCCTTCGCTTCTCCGTGGCACGGCCACTATGGACGAGGGAAAGGCACGAAGGCACCCGACCGTTTCGCTCTTCCTCTTTGTGAGGCAGAGCATACCCGCCAGCATTCCATGAACGAAACCGCATATTGGAGCTCCGTAGGCATCAACCCGCACGAGCTGGCCAACACCTTGTTCGGCCTATGGAGCGACTACGAGGAATACGAGGCCACCGAGCGTGCAACGTCGCGGATACTTTCCGGCCTCGCCGCCAATGACCGCCTTCCTTCGAGGGACACGCTATGAAGAACCCCAACACAATCAATCTCGCCACGTCCGATGAAGTTCGAAAGGCCGGTTGGCAGGCTGAGACCCGCGATGCTGACGGCCATCTCTGCCGCACGCATGTTCCTTTCGAAACCGACGAAGACATCGTCTGGCTTGTTCGTGAGGCGATGGAGCACGGCGAGACTGTCACCATTTGGCCACCCGCCCAGCTTTACGCGCCGATACAGGAGACGAGATAAGATGGTGCCAGGAATTTCGCGTTTCAGGTGCGGCTTCCCCGGCTGCGAGGAAATCGTTCGGTACGAGACAAACAATCGCAAGCATGCGGTTGATCTTGAACTTCGCTACGGCAACGGCCAGTGGCGTTGCGTTCGACACTCCCAGCCGAGCTCGGTGCTCTCTGCCGATAACAATAGGATTGTCGACGAGATGGCGGTGTTCGAAGAGACACACGGCCTCTACTGGGGCAAAGACAAGGCATTCAGTGGATTCGCCCACGGTCCCGGCTTCAAGGCGTTTGCCGAAGATTTCCCGCCAGGCACGATCCTTCGCGTCACCGCCGAGCTTGTTTTCCCTCCCCACCAGAAAGGCAAGTGATATGAGCGAGAATATCCCCGCAGGGTGGAAGCTTGTCCCGATCGACGCCACCAAAGCTATGGAAGAGGCCGCAGTTTCCCGCGTCCGGCCCTACCATGACACAGACTGGAGCCAGCATATGCCGAAGGACTTGTTCCGCTTGGCGTGGCCGGCGTTGCTTGATGCGGCACCCCAACCGCCCCTTTCTAAACCGGGTGGTACGTCAGTCGCCAATTTTGAGGCTCACCTCACCCGCATCCTAGAAGAATACGAACAGCGCCGAGAAGCGATCCAAGAGGATGAAGAGGTCAAGGACCGGTTCATCATCTTGCGCGCTTTCGAACTTGCTGTCGCCGCACGGGAGGATCAGCCGTGAGCCAGACACCCACAGACGATATGGTCGATGCAGCGCGGTTCACCTTGATCGGAATTTGCGGCTTCGAGGTCACGGCTCAGACCGTGCGCAAGGCGCTTGAAAGCGCTCTGGCTGCAGCACCCGCGCCCGCAGAGCATGTGATGGGGATCGAGCCGGTTCTGTATGTCAGCGAAAAACAGCTCGATCAGTGCATTGGAACCTATCTTCCTACCCGTGCAACAGCGGAGGGAAACTTTCAGCTGCCGCTATATCGACGCCCCGCAGCCGCAGATCCTGTAATGGCGGCCGCCAGATCCTTCATGGACCTGTTCGTTGTCGATGATCAGGGGCTTTCGGTCGATCACATCGACATGATGGAGCTGACCCACCGCTTTGTCGCATTGGGCGCTGCCCTCAAGATCGAGGGATACGGCAATGATTGATCAAGCAACAATCGAGCGCGTATCCGCTGCAATCGATAGCGCTGACGTCGGTTTCAATATGAAGCTTACCCGCCTTGTCGATGGCGTGCACACTTACGAATTGCGGATGGATGGCAAGGTCGAAGAGTTCGACAATACCGATGATCTCTACATCCGCGTCCGCGAGATCAAGCAGCGGAAGCAGGCTGAAGCCATCATCCGAGCCCTCGGCGCAAGGGAACGCCGGCTAGAAGCGGCGCTGAAAACGCTCTCCCACTATTGGCAGGGCGAATATTGGGCCGGCGTATCACCTGCTGACAGCGAGAAGATCCGAGCCGCCATCAGTGCTTCGGAGGTGGAGGGATGAAATGGACCGGCCCAGAAAGCCAGTGGACCGGAGGCCTAGCGCATTGGGTGGTAGGCGATCGCGCATTCATATCCTGCGCGTTCACGTTCAAGCTGCCGGAAGCGCGGAAGTGGGCGATCTATTACCGCAGTATCGGCAAGACCGTGGCGATCGGCGGCCCGGCCATGGCTCATGTGAAGACGCAGAAATACATGGAGGATGTTGCCATCGTCCCTCGCGGCGCTGGCAATCCCGGCCGCCACGATGGCGCGCTGCAGCGTCATAACCCGGCGGCTACGATCGCAAGCCGTGGCTGCTCTGAGAAGTGCTCATTCTGCATCGTGCCTTTCATGGAAGGCGCGTTTAGTGAGCTGCCCAACTTCCCGGTTCTTCCTGTCTTGTGCGACAACAACCTGTCCGGCCTGCCTGACGATTACCAAGACCACATCATCGGCCGCTATAAGGCCGAGGGTGTTCCGCTTCTCGATGCCAACAGCGGTTTCGAACCGAGGACGTTCAGCGCCAAGGTTTTCGAACGCTGGCGCGTCATCAACAAGGGCGTCTGGCGGCTGGCCTATGATGATCTCGTCGAGCGCGATTTCATCCGCGAGGCCATGGCGATCCTACGGGGTGCCGGCATCGCGCCACGCAAGGTGCAGATCTACACCCTCCTCGGGAACGAGCCTTATGAAGCCTGCATGCAGCGCGTCCGCGAAGTCATTGAGTGGGGCGGCGAACCGTTCTGCCAACCGCTGATGAAGCTGGTTTCCCTGACCCGAGATCCGCACGTCAAACACGACTGGACCGCCAAGAAGCTGCGCGCCGTTGCCCGTTGGGCCAACAACCGCATGTGGCGATCGGTAGCCCCTCGCTTCGAAGATTACGACCCGTCCGTCCGGCGCGCACCACGCGCCCGATACGACGCTACGCAAGGATTGTTCATATGACGATCGATAACACCGGGTACCCATCACCCTCGCAGAGGGAGGGCAGCGAATGACCAGAGCAGCACTCGACCCAGCCTTCCACCTGATGCCAAAGGATCAGGTGTCTCGCGTTTTCGATCAGCAGGATTGCGACATCGACCACGAGTTCCTTGGGTTCACCAGCATCTACCTCGCACTGGCATCGATCATACCAGTTCACTGGACGGTGGTTGATCTCGGATGCGCCTTTGCTCCGCAGGCACTGATCTTCAAGGATCATGCCCGATATGTCGGCGTCGACATGAACACCAAGGAGAGGTTCTCGGCTCCGAACACTCAACACCACAGCATGCCGATCTCAGCGTTCCTGGCAAAGCATCTGGCCGAGTTCGATCAGAACACCACGTTCGCGATATGCTCTTACGTTCCAGCATGGAGCGACGACAACGTTGGATTGGCTCGATCGAGCTTCAAGAACGTGTTCACCTACTATCCGGCGGGGACGCAAAAACCGTTTCGTCCAAGCAGGCCTGTGGACGGCAGCAGTGGAAAGCGGGGATAACATGGGAACAGAGTTTACCCCCATCTCCATCGATGACCTGATTTCGCACGATCAGGTGCTTGAGCAGTACCCTTTCCTCAGCGCCCAGATCTTGAATCGGTGGCTTCGCGAGAGGTCCATTCGGTGCTTTAAGGGAAAAGACGGCAAGACGGTCTATCCGAAGTCGGATCTATCTGGCGCTTTGAACAGGGAAATGGCATGCGAAGAGACAGAGGACCAAAAGGCCTTTGGCAGTACAAAGACCAGTGGATCGGTGTCGAAGCCGGTCGATCCGGGTTCTATCGCTACTGGTACGATGACGGAAGCGGACGCGTTAAGCGAAAAGCTCTGGCTGCAGTCGATCTCGAAGCAGCGAAGGAAGAACTCGTCGACATCCTCGGTGCCCCAGCCCCGTCTAGCCGAGACCCGCGAGAGGTCTATCTCTTCGCCGTCCTGAAGCATTACCAAGACCACTACGCAGAGCCCAAGGGCTACAAACAGATGGCGGCTGTACGACGGGCTTCCGAACTCGTCTACACCGCCTTCCAGTCGTTTATGGGAGCGCCAAGGGTCTCGGACCTCACTAGGCTCAATCAACGCCGCGTCTGGGCTCATATGGCCGCCGAGAATGGACTGTCGGCAAAATCCATTATGACATACATGATTGCCGTCCGCGCTGCCGTGCACTACGCCTCAGTGCCGCAGCTCATTACGATTGCTGACGAGCAGGTAGAGACCCAGCTGCTAGACGCCCCTGTCACCGTCTTCTGCAATCAGGCGGAGATAGCCGAGCACATCGGCGGCGAGATGTCGAAGCCGCGGGAGTACATTCCCACCTTTGCCGAACTCGGCAAATGGATCGATGCGATCGAGGAAGACGCGGATTTCCGGTTCGTGATGATCATGCTGAATACCTGCGCCCGAAACGAAGCCATCTTTGACTTGAGGCTATCGAAGCAGCGAAACACCGAGTTCGGGACGCTCGACCTGAATCCTGTCGGCAGGAGGCAGACGAAGAAGCGCCGACCGGTCATTCGCGTGACAACGAACCTGGCGGCATGGTTCGACCACTGGAAGGACGACAAGCCAGTTGGCCAGTATCAGGACACCGTAGAGAAGCGCCTGAACAAGCTCGGCAAGCCAACACTGGACGATGAGGGGGAAGTGACCGATATCGGTCTCGGCATGCCGGAGATGACATGCTACACGCTGCGGCACTTCATGGCGACGAACATGCGCCGTGCATCATTCCCTGTATCGAGGGAGCAGCGTTCGAAGTGGCTAGGCCACAAGGTCAGTGAGGGATCGACCACTACCGACTGGTATGAAAAGTTTGACCCGGATTATCTGGAAGAGCCAATGCGCGCTACCGAGGAAATCATCGCCAAACTGCAGAAGTTCACCAAGCGAAATCTCTTCGCTCCGACCACCCAGGCAGACGGCAAGGTCAGGGTGATTGACGGCGGGAAAGTGTGAGAGCACTGTGGGAGAAGTTCTGTATTGTTCTCCGGGTGTTCTCAAATGTTCCAAGGGAGAATTCCAGAGTTTCTGGGATGTTTGCCCTGAAGAGTGCGGTTTGGGACCAGAGGGTCGGGAGTTCGAATCTCTCCACTCCGACCATCATCTTCCCATTGAATTGGTTAGATAATTGATGTTGTTGAGTTTTGCGCCGCTTACTTTGGTACACAAAGATGGCGCACATGGTCCTCGCAATGCCCTCCCCCGTCCTCGTCGGTAATACCTTCTATCTTCGTGTCCGCGTCCCTGCTGACGTGCCTTCGAGCAAAGATGGGATAGCCATCACATTGCCAGTAGGCTCGAACCTGCGTCGAATCACGATGAAGGATTTCGTGAAGGTCTCACTGGAGACGCGCGAACCACGCATCGCCAAAGAGCGGTTCTCGACCGCTTATGCCGCGCTCCAGACTGTATGGAAGGCCCTCAAAGACGGGCCTAAACCCATCACGCATAAGCAGTCGCTGGCGATAGCTGGGGAGATCAGGGCAGCTTTCATCGAAGCATTTGATGATGATCCCGGCTCTATCGAGAGATGGCAACGAGTGCTTACGGCGAACACTTCCGCGAGGGCGGGCAAACTCAACGGACTCACCATCCCAACGCTCACACAGCAAGCCAAGGATATGGAGCGGCGCTTTGGCGAGCTGGCGGACGCACGCCTTGCTGCCCACGGCATTCTTCTGGCACCCCAGCATCGACAGCGCCTTCTTACTCAGGTCGCTGACGGTCTTGATGAGATGGCCACAATCAACCTCGCGAAAGCGGGTGGAGACTACTCAGACAATGGGGCGAGCCAGAAATACCCCACTTTCGAACAGTCCAGGCCGTCAGCGAATGTCGTCGCTCAAGCTTCTTCCGTAAGCTTCTCTGATGTCATTGATGAGCGCGTCCGTCGCCTCTCGGCTGGCAAGGATGCGGCGCCGCCACGAGACCGCACCATCGACAAGTACAGGTTGGCCTGCGAGGAGTTCGCGGCACATCGGAAATCCGCTGACGTGGCAACCGTTACCGCGACTGAGGCTGACCGATGGAAGCGGGCGATGATGGAAGCTGGCACCCTAAGCAACAACACCATTGGTCAGCGCTTGCAAAATGTAAGGACGGTTATCGAATGGGCGAGGAAAAACAGCCTTGGCGAGTTATACCCTCACGGAAACCCCCTTGAGGTCGTTGAGCGTCCGAGCTTCCAACCCAAGCCTAGCGACCTGTCCACCTACACGCTCGCCGAGGCCAAGACGGTTTTGGCTGCCGCTCGGAAGGAAACAGCGAACGACCTTCGTTGGCTTCCTTGGGTCTGTGCCTACTCAGGCGCTCGAATTGAAGAGGTTGCCCAGTTGACCAAGGGGGACTTCTTCAAAATGGGCGATGACTGGTTCTATCGGCTGACGTCGATGGGAGGAAAAAAACTGAAGAACCGTGGCAGCGAACGTCGAGTTCCGGTTCATCCTGCTCTGATCGACGAGGGTTTTATTGAGTTTATCAACAAGCTGAACATCAAGCACGATATACGCATTTTCACGACACGACCGACACAGCGCATTAGCGAGTGGCTCAGAAAATCCGTCGGGATCACCCGTAAGGAGCTAAAACCAAACCACGGATGGCGGCACCTCTTCGATGACCTGTGTATGCTTGGTGGGGTCATCGACGCAGCCAAACTTTATATCACTGGACGAATGACTGGGAGATCAGATGCAGGGTATGGAAAGAGCGATGTGATGCTGCCCGGCCTGGCATCCGAGATGAAAAAAATCTCATCGATAATCGCCGAAGATGTCACATTAAGGTGACAAACGTGCATCAGCCATCAAATCGGGCATACTTATTGGACGGGCGGCTTCGGCGCGCTTTTCCACCAGCTCAATACGGCATCTTGGTAAATAGCTCCGAGGGTGCCCAGAATAAAGAACCCCGCTAGCGCACCGACTACCAGCGATCGTCTCGCTGCCGCTTTCGCCCCATAACCCCATTTCAGCTGCAATCTCGGGAACACAAACGTCTTCAGCGATGCGTAAGCGATCGCAGTTAAAATCTGCAGCACGTAGAACCCATTCGAGGGCCAGTCCACGACATAAAGAAAAAGGAACACCGGCAGCACTATTACCGACATCAGAAGATCAACGGCCATGTGAAGATGTAGAATAGAACGGCAATAAGCACGGGTTGAGCGAAAGATCGTGTCGAGGTCGTGTCTAAGAGTGACGCAGGCCGCATACTCCCCTCGGATTTCATAGTTGACGACTGAATAGCCGATCTCGTCAGTTATCCGAATGTCAGCACCTATCGGCGAACGCCCGGCAGAAATTGCAGTCGCGGGGTCTTCAGCGAAGCTGATTGCAAGCCGTATGATGCGGTCGGCATCTGTCATCGGTAACGCGATAAAATCGGTTACGGACGAAACCTTCACTGTGAAGCCGTTCTTAAAATTCGTTGATATAGTGAAAATCCCCGGCCCCAAACCTTTGAGACGGGCCTCGAAGCTTCTCAGAACTCTTTCGTCGAAGTCTCGTGCGAAGTGTATCTTCCGGTCAACATATGTATCCGCCATTCGGTGCCCCAATCACTGCGTAACCAGAGTCATGCAGACATCACCGCCTTAGCAGATTGAGCCGACTCAACTGCCCGCCAGATTAACGCGATAATTAAGCGACAACAGCGCTTCGGTTGCTTGCCCCCAAAATCTTTCCGCAAATCAATTCACCTGTGTCGCCGTTAACTCATTGATTTGCGGCGCACCGTAGATAAACGTATTCACAGGTGGATAAGTCAATGAATTTTAATGATTTTCTTTCGATTGACACGGCTCTACCGGCGAACTCTAACGGTGTTTGTTCTGGCCGGGACGAACATCAACAGGGGCAAGAAAATCGATGCGTTATTTCATACAGACAAGGTGGTTTGAGGCTTATTTCGAGTTGCGCGAAAAGCGCATCCTTGATCGCTTCTATCTACACAGCGTCGAGGACGGGAACCATGAGTTCTGGCTTGGGCGGTGCTACTTGACGTTTTACTCATACCGAAGCAGCGCGGTGACCGCACGTGTTAGCGTGTAGACCGGACCAACATCTCATAGGCCCCGTGGAGCAATCTGCGGGGTTTCTTTATTCGACCGATTACCACGCACTTTAGAACAGAGCGAAGCTCGATCAATTACCCCATCCTTTAGAAGAGAGGAGAAAAATCAATTACTACCCACTTTAGGATAGAGCGAAAGACGATCAATTACCCCTCACTTTAGGAAAGAGGGGAGACCAATAATTACCCCTCCCTTATGGGGAAGACAAAAGCAATAAAGGACGAGGAGAGTGGGCTGATGAAAAAGAGTTCTCTCTCCGAATGATCTTTATGATGGGTGGAGGTGATAAGAACCCTCATCCACCAAGACGCAATCCCCAGAGGAAACCATAAGGTGACCTGTAATGGGAAGCGTCAACTTCCCCGCCAAGTATGCGCACAGTCCATCCATGGACGCTCGACATCTGAGAGTGCGCTGACGTTGGCTGAAATCTCAGCCGATGTCCTTCGTTCTCGTGGCTGTGGTGGCCATCGGTCCTCTTGTCGCATTGTCCTGCCGACGAGAGGGCCGGTCTTCAGCCACGCCCCGCTGATCAGTCACCACCCCACCCCATGAGACCTAACATGCACAATGAACCGTCCGCGAATAGCGGCCACGGCACACCCATGCCGTTGAACAACGTCCAAACCCTAACCTACCGCTCCACCTCAATACGCTTCGCGCTGATCGCCGGCCAACCTTGGTTTGTCGCGGCAGACGTTTGCAAGGCGGTGGGAGTCTATAACTACCGCCATGGTGCCGCGAATAACGTGCGGGCGCTTGCTCCCACGCATAAGGCACTGGCGCGATTGTCTGACGTTCCCCGAGGATCGCCTAACGTGCTGATCGTTTCTGAGACCGGTCTCGACAAGCTGCTCTGGCTGGCGTTGCATAGCGTCACCGAAAGCTGGTTAGCCCTTTCCGACATCAAGGCCCATGTGGCCACCATTGTTGCGAATGTTGCGAAGGAGGCAGCCTAATGTGTACCCCGTGGAGCATGATCGGCCTCGCCGTTGGCGCGATTGGGAAGGGCTTGGAGTATCAAGCAGACGTTGCCCAAGCCACTGAGCAGAACCGACAGTACCGAGAGAACGCTGCCAGGGCAAACCAGAATGCCCGCGACCAACAGTTCCAGACGCAGCAGCGCATGCTGCAGGAGCAGGAGAAGGGCGCGGCTGAGAAGATGGACACGACCCGTCAGGCTCAGGCAGCGAAGGCAACCGCAGCAGTGGCTGCAGGCGAGGCGGGTGTTTCCGGCCTCTCCGTCGATGCCCTATTGGCCGAGTTCGACGGCCGCGCTGCGGCAGCTAACGACCGCACCGATCAGAACACCGAATGGACCCTGAACCAGCTCAACAACGAAATGAAGGGCATCAGGTCCAACGCTGAAGATCGCATCAGCTCGGTCCAGCGAGCGGCAGCTCCGTCATTCTTCAACACCGGCCTCAAGATCGCAGGGGTCGGCCTCGACGAAGTGAATGATTACAACGCGATACAGCGCGGCGAGCGTCCACGCGGGCGCTGATATGAACCTTACCCCATGCTCACTTTTCAGCGGGGTTCGTCCGAAATCACCACCACAACCCACGAGTAATAACATGAACATTCTCCACCTCATTACAATGACCGTCGATTTCCACGATGCCGCCATCCCCACGTTTGTCTCCCGCTGCACGGAAATCGATGGAGCGCCGTATGTACTGGCGAAAGACATCGGTCTTTACTACGACCTGAAAGCCGACGAAGATGGTGACTACCGCTCGCTCCTAGCAGGTGCAGGTATTCCATACATCGACCGCGAGGTTTCCCATAAGGGCAAGCCGCTTGGGTCTCACGCCCTGTTGACCGAAGCCGCCTCAAAGCTGATGCGTGCGGTGCCGAAGAATGGCTGACGTTCCCTCCATCATCACTGATGCCGCAGCTCGCTACGGTATCGACCCAGACTACGCTCTGGAGTCTGCCCAGATCGAGAGCGGCCTCAATCCCCACGCCCAGAACAAGACCTCCACCGCAGGGGGCCTGTTCCAGTTCATCGACAGCACTTGAGGCAAGTACGGCGAGGGCGCGTCCAAGTACGATGCCTATGCCTCCGCTGACGCCTTCATGCGCTTCACGCTCGACAACAAGAACTACCTCACGAAGAAGCTCGGTCGTGATGTCTCCAGCGGTGAGCTTTACCTCGCGCATCAGCAGGGTGCCGGTGGGCGCTGAACCTCCTGTCCAACCCCAACGCCATGGCAGTGGACCTCGTGGGTCGCGCTGCGGTCATGGGCAACGGTGGTCAGTCGGGCATGCTCGCCTCCGAGTTCGCCAGCCTCTGGACCTCCAAGCTGGGTAAGACGAAGGTCGGCAATGGCCCCTCAGGGCTGGTCATGCCGGGATCGATGGGAAACTCCCAGAACCCCGGTGACTTCTCGGTTCACGATCAGGGGCGCATCAGTGCATCTGATGTGGTCCCCACGATGAACACCACACGGGCCGAAGAGGTCCAGCAGGAGAAGGACCGTAAGGCTGCCATGCCGTCCTACGGTGATGCAATCGCGATCGCTGTGAAGAACGAGTGGTCGGTACTGACACCCTTTCGTGCTTTGGGCCACTACGATCCTGACCCTGACTTCAAGCTCACGGAAGACAAGCTAAGGGCCTACGGCGACAGCATCCCTGATGCCTACCTCGACGAGTTCGCTGATGCGGTCTCTGATGAGCATGCTGATGCAAACCTCAAGGCATCCTTCCCTTCTCCCGCATGATGGGCGCTGTCCAGTTCCTGAACTGGGTCGGCTCGGGCCTACCTCGAAGAGAGCTTAGAGACTGACAATGATGGCCCCTGAGGGAAACCTTGGGGGCTGTTCTCTATCGTATGACGTATGAACCAAGGACACGCGCCGAGCTGGTGGCGGGCACTTCCATCGCCCGCATGCTCACCGCTCGTCCTTTGTCGATACGCCATCACCGGAAACGTTGTCCCTACCCCACATCTGCCTTCCGCCTCGACAGTTGGACCTCACGGCTCTTGAGAGGGCAGACGTGAAGGGGGACGAAATGTTTTGGTGCAAAATTATCTGGGGTCAAATCAGATGTAAGGAATCGGCAGTTCCCCCCTCGGCCCCATATCCACATATATCCACAGCGTCTCGCACCCCCTGCGAAGGACGAAATGCATCTATCTTTGCAGCCGTGAGTCGCTGATGACGCTAGGCTATTGCAACCGAGTCCTCGCCTGATTAGCCTCGCCCTTCCTGACAGGTGGAGGTGTCGATGACGAAAGACGTGGTGCTGACGTGGCTCTTCTGCTTGTCGGTGTTAGGGTTTCTAGCATTTGCCGGGATTAGTGGCGGTGGCCATCGGGCCACCTCTGTCGATGACGACTATTTCGGTTCGACCACCTTCAGGCCAAGCCGCTGATCCAACCTCAGGGAACTCAGAGATGATGACAGCATCGACCAATGCCAGCGAGCGCAAGCCAGCACTTTTCCGCACTGTGCAACTCATCGAGCAGCTCCGAGAAATCTTTCCAGACATTCCGATGCAGACAATCTCCGTGTTCCTGATCATCGCGATGAAGCCCGGTCTATATCAGAGAGACCTGTTGAAGCTGGTGGACCTGAGCCAAGCCGGGATATCTCGAAATGTAATGGCTCTTGGGGAGGTGAACCGCCATGGAAAGCCAGGACTTGGATTGATCAGCCAGCAGCGCGACCCGTTCGACAACCGCCAAGTACGCCTATGTCTTACCGCAGCCGGGACCGCTTTGGTGGAGCGGGTGATCGCAACAGTGAGAGAGGCTTGAGCGCAGCTTGTCCGTACAGGTATACCGCAACGGACAGATCGAAACGGCCAGCCACCGTGTCCGATAGGGTTGACATCTAGCTTTCGTACACATATCCATTCGGTCACAATCCTATCGGACACATGGAGAGACCAATGGCCACCTTCCTCTACGCCCGCGTATCGACCTCAGAGCAGACCCTCGACCATCAGAAGACCCAAGCCGAGAGGGCTGGCTTCACCTTCGACCATGTCATTGCCGACCACGGCGTCTCTGGGGTGTCTGTACTCATGAAGGACAGGCCCGAGGGTAAGCGTCTCTTCGACATGCTGCGGGCCGGTGACACCCTCGTCGTGCGCTGGGTAGACCGGCTGGGCAGGAACTATGCAGACGTGACCGACACCATTAGAGACTTCATGCGTCGAGGCGTGGTGATCAGGACCGTTATCAACAACATGACCTTTGACGGCTCGACCTCCGATCCAATGCAGATGGCTGTGAGGGACGCGATGATCAGCTTCATGGCGGCTTCAGCGCAAGCGCAGGCAGAGGCCACCAAGGAAGCACAGAAGGCCGCTATCGACGCCCTAAAGGCTAAAGACGATGGCACCTACAAGGGCCGTAAGCCTAGCTTCACCCGAGCCGCGTATGAGACCGTGATTGACCTTCTCGGCAAGAACTCCAGCGTCTCAGAGATCGCCCAGGCATCGGGCCTAACCCGCCAAACGGTTTACAGGATTAAGGAAGACCCCGCTGCTGCTGAGAAGGCGTTGGCTATCTGGTCTCTATAGATCGAACGTCACCCGAGAGTTTGCAGGCGTTCGCTTCTCTTACCCTGATTATATTTTTCGACCTCAGCCGTTCCTGAATTCAGGGCGGCTTTTTTGTTTAATCGTCCCTCCACCCCCCTCAAAGGAAACCTCATGGACACCATCACTGCCCCTCAGCGCAAGCGTATGGGCCGAGTACCAAAAGACCCTAATTGCCCCAAGAACGCTGCCCAGAGAGCAAAGTATCATCGCAAGATGGCACGGCTACGGGAAAACCCTAAGGCGTATCAGGAACACCTCGACAAGATGGCGACTTACCAGCGAGCCTACCGTCAGACTGAAGAGGGTCATGCGGTCGCGCAGGCTGCGACAGATCGTTGGAAAGAGGCGAACCCCGAGTACGCCCGAGAGAAATATCAAACGGTCATAAGACCCCAAGTGGTCGAGCGCATAGGCGAGATCGTGAGCCGGTTCGATGACCTTCAGGAAGAGCAGCGACTGGCCTTCGTGGAGTCGCTTTGCGATACCCGACACGATGACTACATCACCATGTTTGCCATGCAGTGGGCCGCAGTGCGGGATAGGATTGTACCTTATCTGGTCCAGCTCGGGGAGGAAGACGAATAGTCACGCACTACTCGTCGTGTTCGCTAGTGGTTGGGGGGCGCGGATTTCCCGTCGACTTCAACTATCTTCAATTTCGGCCGCCGCACGATGTTCATTCCAGAACCCGCCGCACCGTCGACAAGGGTGCCACCTTGGGCTGCCGTCTCAAGCGTGCTGCCAGCCAGAAGTTCTTGGCCAAAGACGTCTTTGTAACTATCTCGAAACTTCTGGTTCTGCCTCATACCCCTGAACACAGGCCAATCACGGTAGCTCTCGGCCGTTAGCGCGCCCGCCTTCCCCCCATCCCTCATAAGGCTGCAGACCAGATCAACGTCTTCTCGGACTGCAGCTACACAAATCTGAAAATTAATCCCGGTAGCCGACCAGTCTTCCTTATTCAAAATTGACTTCGCACGCGGGGCGTCTCCTCCAAGTCTGACAGCGTTAGCAAGGTTAACGATCATCATTCGACGTGTTGCGTCGGACGAGTGCTTCTTTACCCCATGGGCGCCGAACTCAAGGAGTTGCTCAGCCAGCACGTAGTCTCGGGCAATGATCATATCCATCCCGCGTTGGTTCAAGTCTGAGTCTGCTGCCGAGCGTTCAGCTTCAACAAACTTCCTCCATAGGACGTGGCCCAGCTTCAGTCCAAGCTCGCTCACTGTCTTGACCGCCGCCTTGAGATAGACAGCATCGGTAACCAGCTTGTCGCCTACTTTTGCTGAGCTTTTGTAGCCGTGTTCAGCGCAGTTCTTTAGGTATTGCTGCGACACCACCCCACCTGTGTGCGTCAATAAATTCCTTCGTTCACACAGCTCAATAAAGTCGGGCCATATGGTCAGCCCCTCTCTCAGTTTAATGCTGAACCGCTTTTCCATGAACGAGAACTGCTCGTGGTGACTGTTCCTGATAGCGGTTTCCACCTCCTTCTCAATTATCTGAGTCTTCGCTTCTTCGAGGCTGTCAAATTTAAGGAGGTCTGAATATTTTATGTCTCTTTCGGAGGTGAAGATTATCTCCTCCTTCGTTAGGAAGACGGCTTTAAGTAGCCTTGCAAGATAGGCATCGTAGACGCTTATAAGGCCAATTACTGATATTTCCGGCAGGTGTTCAGCACCGTTCAAGGCAGCAATCGAAGCTTGGTGTTTCTGAAACAATGTACCGAGATGGCCAGCCGACACCTCAAAGACTGAGAACTCCTCACTCTCGAATTCTTCAACTTTCGATCCTAGTTTTTTTACAAACCCACCGATTTCATTGTTTGCCATCGCGCCCGAAACGAGCGGAGAAAGCTCAATCGTGAAGGGGATCATGTTGCGATAGGTTGTCATCATCGATGCGAATGATGATATCGCTTCTTGGAACAAGCTAGATCGATCGTCAGGGGCAGCTTCGGTGGCATCCGTCCCGTCAGCCTCAGAGCCGTTGGCCTCTGTCGTCCCCCAATTTGCGAAGGTCTCGGGCGTAGGTCGTTCGAGCATTATTGCGTGCCCGGTAAACCGGTCATCTTCTTTCCTGAACGTAACGTAAATCACTTCGACTTCTGGCATTTGACATCCCAAGCGTTACTTCAGCCAGTCACCACTGGCATTCTCGATTCTAGTTCAACACAACATCACATCCCGACCCATCATTCCACCCAAGAGGGCGGACTTAAAAGTTTTCAACAATAGGTGTTTGACGTCTACACTCTCACGTGCAAGCGTATTGCTTCATTGATATCATTGGGAGCTTGAACAATGGCAACGCCACTGGTACACACCTGAACGGTTTCAGGCGCTAGAACCCATATATTCTGGGGTTTGAGGGGAAGTTTCACAGACTTCGAATCTCTCCACTCCGACCATCATCACCACGCTGAAATAGCTGGTAAATTTCCCTGAAAACTTGATCAATCGACGTAGCCAGGCAAATGCCTTGTGAGAGCTGTAGCGCGTATCGCTACCGGCCTCGCGGCAATTCGCCAAGAGAACCGTCGCTCTTGCCCGCGAGATGGACGAACACCAAGTCTCGGTGATGGGGCAGCTCAAGCGCTTGCGCGACATTCATGATCCCAAGCGGGATCCGCCGCCCATCCCTTTGAATTGACACTTCGACCAGCGGATTGCATTCGTTCGTCATCACCGTTTCCTCCTCATGCCTATCCACCGCCATCCTCGCGCAGCCCATTGAGCGCGGTGCATAGGAACGCCGGCAGCGTGAACTGCCAGTAGAGACGTTCCCAGAGCGACGCATCCGGATCAGCATCGAGCAGCGCTTCCAGCGGCATCGAGGGAAATGGCCGTATCTGCCCGGATACAGGCTGGCTTGCCGCGCCGTCGCGAAATGCCTGGGTGGTCATGGCGCATCCCCTTTCGTTTTATGAACGCAGCCTAGGACGGGGCCGGCGATCTCGAAATCCTATTGGGGTGTAGCTGCAACCATACCAAGGTATGTGGCATTTCCGCTCCGATAGCTCCGGCGCCACGAATCAAAAAACCATCCCCGACCGGCAAGGCCAGGGATGGCTGACGACAAGGCAATCGCTTCGGCTTACGCGCCGCGGCGCGTGCTCTCGAACAGGAACCAGGCGCGGCGCTCGCCTTCATCGATCCAGTTTTCCAGCAGGCTCGTCGTCGCGACGTCGTTATGCTCGGATGTCAGCTCGTGCAGCTGGCGCATCAGGCCCACGAGCTGCTTGTTGTCGTCGCGCAGCTCGGCAAGCATATCTTCCGGCGTCACGTAATCAGCATCGTTGTCGAGCAGCCGTTGCAGGCGCCCGATGTGGCCGATGGAGCGCAACGTCGTGCCGCCGATCTTGCGGGCGCGCTCGGCGATGTCGTCGGTCATGGCGAAGATCTGCTCGCCCTGCTCGTCCAGCATCAGGTGATAGTCGCGAAAATGCGGGCCGGACATGTGCCAGTGAAAATTCTTCGTCTTCATGTAGAGCACGAACACGTCGGCAAGCAGCGCCGTCAGCGCCGCCGCGATATCGGTCGTGGCGTTCGAGGAGAGATCCGTCGGGGTGGCGAGCGCTGCACGCTGGATCTTGGATGCGGGTTGATATGTCATGGTCGGTGTCTCCTGATGGTGGGGCGTGGACGGGGTTGGATCAGTGGATGGTCGAGGCTATCAGCAAGACCGGCAGGCGCGTCTCGTCGTGATCGACGGTGATCGCGATCCGCCGCGGCCGCTTCTCGTCGGGCAGCTGCGCCGGCGGGCTGGTTTCAGGTTGTTTGGCAGCTAGGGAGAATGGCTTCTTGAACGACGACATGGGATCGGCTCCAGTCCGGTGATGTGGCTGAAGCTTAGGCGGCCTTCTTCGCTCGGCCTATTCTATGGTCGTCTAGTCGGACCAAACCTAAGTATAGTTATGGAGCGGATGGGAACGGGCTAGTTTCTTCTCGTGCCTCACGTCCCCTCCGTGAGGCGGTAGCGCCAGACGCTACATGTCTTCGATCCCGCCCCCGCATCGAAGACGCGGATCGCTCCCCCTCGATCCGCCAGAGACCGCCCCCTACCCCGGGGCGGTCTTTCCTTTTTGGGTTAGGCTTAGAAAATCACCCGGTGCGGATGCGTGAAGATTTCGAAATCCTCTCCGCGCGCAACGGCGATCATGGTGATCCCGGCCTCCTCGGCGGTGCGAATGGCATAGGCCGTCGGCGCCGAAATCGCGATCAGGATCGGGCTTCCGAGAAACCCGGCTTTCTGGATCATCTCGATCGAAAGCCGGCTGGTCACGACAACCGCGCCGCTGCCGCCGGAAACGCCCGAGCCGACGACGGCACCGCAGAGCTTGTCCAGCGCGTTGTGCCGGCCGACATCCTCGCGCACTGCCAAAAGCCCGCTCCCCGGCACGAAAAATCCGGCGCCATGCACTGCGCGGGTCTTGTGGTTGAGCTGCTGGTGATCGCCGAGGCTCGCCACCGCGCGCGCGATGTCATCAGGCGTCATCGTCAGATCGGACGACAACACCGGCCGCACCGTACGCACGGCCTGCTCAAGCGATTCGATGCCGCAGAGCCCGCAACCCACCGGCCCCATCATATGCCGCCGTCGCGCACGCAGCTTCTCCTCGACATCCTCGACGAGCGCGATCTGCACGTCGATGCCAACCTCGTCTTGAACGATCTCGATCGCCTCGATCTGCGAGACCGTGTCGATCAGCCCCTCGGTAAGGCTGAAACCGACGGCGAAATCGACGAGATCATCCGGCGTCGCCATCATCACCGCATGCGAACTGCCGCCATAGGAAAAGGCGATCGCCACCTCCTCGGGAACGCTGCGTGTCGCAGGTGCTGCAACCCCGCCCCGAAAGGCGATCGTTTGCACCGCTTCATGGCTCGCTCGGCTATCGACGAAACTGATATTCACTCTGCTCTTCCCTGAACAACGCGGCCTGGCCGGATAGTGGACCGCTCGACAAGCACTATAGGCCCGGACCGCCCGGTCTGTCCTCGTCAAAGAACGACAGCCTCGTCCACACCACGCCGGCTCCAGCCGCAAATACGGTCAATTGCTTGAAACAGAAGGCAAAACCACCTTTTGCGTAAACGACACCTATGTATAGGTTAGAATGACGGCAGCGATCACTATCATGCGCGCCAAGGTAGATGGGGATCATATCATGAGTGCGGAGCAAGCCGGCGTGCTGTTCAATCAACGTGGCAGCCAGGGCCATCGCGTCACCGTAGCGCTGATCGCGGCATTTCTGATGGTGGCCGTCTTCACGATCGACACCTTCACCGAGATCGAAGGCGCGATTGCCGTGCTCTATGTCATCGTTCTTCTGCTTTCTTCGGAAGTCCTGACCCGCATGGGGCTGCTGCTGGCGCTGGCCAGCTGCATCTTCCTGACGATCCTGTCCTATTTCCTGACCCACGGACCGGACCCTGATCTGCAAACCTTCATCCGCCTGGCCGTGTCCCTGGCAGCGCTGACCATCACGATGGCGCTACTTTTGAGAAACGATGCCTTTCGCGCAGAGTTAATTGCCAGAAACGCAGAAATCCGCGAAAGCGAAGCCCGCTACCGCTCGATCTTCGACGGGGCCCGCGTGGCGCTCTGGGAGCGGGATTATTCGCAGCTGCGCACTCACCTGATGGGCTTGAAGGCGTCCGGCGTCTCCGATCTCGAAGAGCATGCCCGCCGGCATCCCAAAGTGATTGATGATTGCATCGGCTTGCTGCGTACCGTTGCGGCGAATGAAGCGGCCCGGGAGCTTCTGGGCACCACCTCTGCCGGCAAAGTGAGCAATTCCATGGTCCATTTCATCGCGGCCGGAGACCAAACGTTTCTGCACGTGATGAATGCCATTTTCAACGGCCAGTCCTATTTCGAAGGCAAAGGCACGATCACCACCGACAGCGGCGAAATCAAGCAGGTGCTTTTGAGCATCAGTTTTCCCGAAGACATCGCCGCCTTCAACCGCGTGGTCGTCGGCATGGTCGACATCACCCAGCGCGAAATGACGGAAGCCGCTCTGGTGGAGGCGCGCGCCGAATTCGCCAAGGCATCGAAAGCCGCCACCATCGGCGCCCTCTCAGCCTCGCTGGCGCATGAACTGAACCAGCCGCTCGGCGCCATCGCCGTCAACGCGCAGACGCTGCTCCGCTGGCTGGATCGCGACCCGCCGGATCTCTCGGCGATCCGCCGTTCCGCCGAACGCATCATTCGAGACGGCCAGCGCGCCAGCGACATCATCCACAACACCCGCAACCTCCTCACCCAGCAGGAAAGCAAGGCCGAGTGGATCGACCTCGCGACGCTGATCGAAGAAACCCACTCGCTGGTCGAGCACGACCTGAAACGCGACGGCATCACTGTCACCGTTCGCCCCGGTGCAGGTGTGCCGCGCGTCAAGAGCGTGCGGGTGGAAATCCAGCAGGTCATGATCAATCTCATGACCAACGCCATCCAGGCGATCAACGGCGCAAAATGCCCCGTTCGCGAGATCGTCGTCGAAATCCAGCCGGTCGATGGCATGGTCGGTGTGTCGGTGAAGGATAGCGGCCCCGGCATCAGCGCCGAGGCAATGGAGAAGCTCTTCACGCCCTTCTACACAACCAAGGCCTCGGGGCTTGGAATGGGCCTTTCGATCTGCCGAAGCACGCTGGAAAGCCGGGGCGGCAAGCTCGACGGCTTCAATCATCCCGATGGCGGCGCAGTGTTCAAGATGACCTTGCCGATCGAGGATCCGCATCTGTGACCGGTTGTACGCTTGGGCAACGCTCGGCGCAGGTGAGCAACCTAGACCCATGTATGATACCGTTTCGGAGCGTCGGGGCGCATATTGGCAAAAACAAGCAAGCATTCCCGAGTCCGGAATAGCCAAGTCCGGCAATACCACGTCAAGGTCACCCCCACTTGCCCCAAATTTCCACCATCGCCATCGTCGACGACGACCAAGCCATCCGGGAGGCGCTCGACGATCTCGTCCTGTCCTGCGGCTACCGGAGCCTGCTGTTCGCTAACGCCGAGGAGTTTCTGGCATACCAAGATCGCGCCGCGATCGACTGTATGCTCCTCGACGTCTCCATGCCCGGACTAAGCGGCATCGAACTGCAAGCCGAACTGAACAAGGCGCCGCCTAGACCGCCGATCATCTTCATGACCTCCTATCGCGACGAGCGAACCCGGTCGGCAGCACTCGACGGCGGCGCCTTCGCCGTTCTCGGCAAGCCTGTCGATATCAAGCATCTGCTCGCCTGTCTCGAATCGGCACTTCAACAACGGAACTGACCGAGGCGGCAGTGTCCGCGCGCCCCCGAACGCAAAACGCCAGGTCTCTCGACCTGGCGCCATGAAGAAGTGGCTCTCGTTCAAGCCGCGGAAGATTGCCGCTTCGGCAGCTTCCAGCCTGGACGGACGAAGTGGCAGGTATAGCCATTCGGAATCCGTTCCAGATAGTCCTGATGCTCCGGCTCGGCCTCCCAGAAATCGCTGACTGGCGCGAGCTCGGTCACAACCTTGCCAGGCCACAGGCCGGATGCGTCCACATCGGCGATCGTGTCTTCGGCAATGCGCTTCTGCTCGTCATTGGCGTAGAAGATGGCCGAACGGTAGCTGGGCCCGAGATCGTTGCCCTGGCGATTGGGCGTCGACGGATCGTGGATCTGGAAGAAGAACTCCAGAATGTCGCGATAGCTGGTCTTTTCGGGATCGAAGAGGATTTCGATCGCCTCGGCGTGGTTGCCGTGATTGCGATAGGTCGCATTGGCGACCTCGCCGCCGGTATAACCCACGCGCGTCGTCTCGACACCCGGCATACGCCTGATCAGATCCTGCATCCCCCAGAAACAACCGCCTGCAAGCACTGCGCGTTCGATAGTCATCGAATATCTCCATTCCCTGAGGTTCGTTACGGAATTTTCGTCGGGCTTTTACGCCCATCCTGCCCGAGCCACCTGCAAGGCAACTCGCCGCGTGCGCTACAGATAGGGATTCCGCGCGATCTTTGCCAGTGCAACATGATCAGGCTCGCGATGCTGCCAAATCAGCGATCTGTCATGAGCGGCCGTCTGCAACCAATTGATTTTACTTTGACGCCTTCAGCCACTACGGAAGCATCAGTGATTGCGTGACGCTGGCGATAACCCAAGGTGATCTACATCACCTTACGGAAACCGCCGGCGCCACATATCATTCATATCCACCAAGCAATTTGAAACACGAGATCAAAATGACCGACGAACCAATTGTAAGAGACAGCAACGGCGCAGAGCTTCACGACGGCGATTCCGTCACGCTCATCAAGGACCTGAAGGTCAAGGGCACATCGGAAACCATCAAGCGCGGGACGCTGGTGAAGAACATCCGCCTCAACGGAAACCCCGGTGAAGTGGAATGCAACACCAAGCAGGTCAAAGGCCTGGTACTGAAGACGGAGTTCCTCAAAAAGGCGTAGGCAGCAGTGATATGTGTGCCGGATCGCAACGTTTGATGCAGATCAAGGTGACAACAAATCGCGGCGCTATTGTAGCCACATGAGCTTCTTGCACGTCGCTCATAACCGTACAACTTGGCTCGTCCTGGCGATACCGCTGGACGAGCCTTTTTTATGCGGGAATCGAAGAACCGGGAGCCGACCTGAGGCTATTTGTACTTGGTGATCGTCGGGCTGGTGACGCGGTCGCCCGCCTTAAGGCCGAGCTTGGCCGCAGCACCCGCATTAAGCTCGATCACGTACTTCACCGGGCTCACCGAATCGATGATGTCGCGGGAATAAGGCACCGCATTCTGCTTGACGCCGCGGACGATACCCGCCCGATCGACAAACAGCATGTCGAGCGGCAGAACCGTGTTTTCCATCCACATCTGCACACGCTTCGACGCGCCGAAGTCGAAGATCATGCCCGCGTCGGCAGCCATGTCCTGTCGATACATCAGCCCGCGCTGGCGTTGTTCGTTAGTATCGGCAATCTCGACGGTAAAGTTGTACTTCTGTCCTGCCGTCGTCTCGATGACCAGCGGCTCCTTGTCGAACTTGACGACGGACTGGGCGAACGTCGGCAGCGCCAGCATGAAAAAAAGCGCCAAAAAGGCGCTTCTGATCCGGTGCGAAACCATGTTCATCAATGCGCCCGGCTCACAGGGGTCGGCGCATCCGGATGGATTTCGGCAGCCATCAGGCCCTTGTCGCCATCGCCGAAGCGAACGAGCACAACCTGGCCGGGACGAAGCTCGGTAAGCCCGAAGCGACGCAGCGTCTCCATATGCACAAAAATATCCTCGGTTCCCTCGCCGCGCGTCAGGAAGCCGAAGCCCTTGGTGCGGTTGAACCACTTGACCAGCGCGCGCTCCAGGCCGCTCGTCGCCGTGACCTGCACATGCGTGCGCACCGGCGGCAACTGCGACGGATGAACCGCCGTCGACTGGTCCATGGAGAGGATCTTGAAGGCCTGATAACCACGATCGCGGCGCTGGATGAGCGCGACGATGCGCGTGCCTTCGAGGATGGTCTGGTAACCGTCGCGGCGCAGGCAGGTCACGTGCAGAAGGACGTCCTGCATGCCGTTATCTGGAACGATGAAACCGAAGCCTTTCGCGACGTCGAACCACTTCACGACACCGGTGATTTCGATGAGGTCAACCGCATCGCCCGCGAGTTGTTCGAGGTCAGTGAATTCCGTCGATGAAATCCTGTCAGCCATTTCGCCAGCCCCTCAATACGCGTCACACTGTTACGGTTAACTGATTCTTGAGATCAAGATTAACATGTTGGTAACGGATTAGCGCAAGCCCTACTTTTCGTTTATTCGCAGCCGCCAATCTTACCCCCTAGTCTTGCCTGAACCTGACGTTCCGCCGCATAAGGGGCGCGCCAGCATTTAAAGAGGAAACAGAATGCGTTATCTCCACACCATGGTCCGCGTGAAGGATCTCGATGCATCGCTCCATTTCTACGCGACCCTCTTCGGGCTCGAAGAAACCCGCCGCATCGACAACGAGAAGGGCCGCTTCACCCTCGTGTTCCTGGCAGCCCCCGGCGACAAGGCCGACGCCACCGCCAAGGGCGCCCCATGCCTGGAACTGACCTATAACTGGGACCCCGAGGACTACACCGGCGGCCGCAACTTCGGCCACCTCGCCTATGAGGTCGACGACATCTACGCGACCTGCCAGAAGCTGATGGACAACGGCATCACCATCAACCGCCCGCCGCGCGACGGACACATGGCATTCGTGCGCTCTCCCGATGGAATCTCGATCGAGATTCTGCAGAAGGGCGGCAGCCTCGAAGCGGCCGAACCATGGGCATCGATGGGCAACACCGGCGCCTGGTAAGCCGAGGCTTTTGCGAGGCTTGCGGCTTTTTCGATTTCCGGCCACTGCGTCCGGATCGTCCTTGCCGCACAACTTTGCTGCGGGCACTCTCCGGATGACTCGAGGGGAAACGTGCGTTTTGCACACCCCTCGCCTTCATTTTGGAGAATGCTCGCTTGCTCGCTGTTGAAAAGCGCACGCCCATCAAGGCGGCACTTCTGATCGCCGCCTCCGCCTTGGCGCTGTCGGGCTGCGTGTCCGACAAGCCCGCCGTCGATGCGCTCGCATCCGCAGCCGCCGAACCCGCGCCCGCGCAGGATCAGCAGACGGCCGCAAACGCTGCCCCAACGGCGGCTGGCGCCCAACAGGCCGGCTACCGCGACCCCAGGATGACCAACGTCTCCGGGATGGCCAATGCTCCTGGCACGCAAGCCGCCAATCTGGCACAAGCGCCCGGCCAGCCGGCATCTGCAGCGCCGGAAGCCATGGCTCCCGCCAATATCGGCGGCCTAGCCATGCAATCGACCGGCATCAACGCCCAGGCAATGAGCATCTTCTCCGTCAAGCCGAAGATTCAGAACAACCCGACCTCGACCACATTGCAGCCCTCGACCGGCGTCGGCGCAACCCGCTCCAGCGTCTATTCGAGCCAGCTCCCGGTCGAGGAGACGCCGCAGCCGCAATCACTTCAGCCGCAGCAATCCTCGCAGAACACCAGCACCAGGATCGATCCGGTGCAGACCGCCTCGCTGGCGACAAGCTCTCTCCCCGGCCAGAGCATGAATGCGCTCTACGCCGCGCCGAAGCAGAACCTCCTCACCAGCCTCTCCGGCCTCATCAAGAAGGCGTCGCTCCCCGGCATGACTCGCGTCGCGCCGAACGGATTGCATCTGCAGAACGACAAGGTCGAGGTCGGCTGCTTCAAACCGAACCTTCTCAAGGTGATCAAGACGGTCGAGACCCATTTCGGCAAGCCCGTGATCGTCACGTCGGGTTACCGCGATCCCGAACACAACCGCATGGTCGGCGGAGCCGAGGAATCGATGCACATGAGCTGCGATGCGGCCGACATCCAGATCGACGGCGTCTCCAAATGGGATATCGCCAGCTATATCAGGTCGCTGCCCGACCGCGGCGGCGTCGGCACCTATTGCCACACCGATTCCATCCACCTCGACACCGGCCGCAACCGCGACTGGAACTGGGGCTGCGGCGGCCGACAGCCATCCGCGACCGTGGCGCGCGCGCTCTGATATCAGGCCTACTCCCCTCACCGCCGTCCGCTGTCTTTCCCGGCAACGGAGAGCGTTCGCGTTTAGACGTTTGATTTCAAGACAATACGCCCGTTTTTCCACACGCCGGTATTTCTTGTCATTTTTTTGCAAAAAATCACTTCTAGCCGCTTGCGGGAATCCAAGTGCCTGATTATAAGGGCGCCACCACGAAGGAAGCGCCCTTCGTCTATCGGTTAGGACACCAGATTTTCATTCTGGGAAGAGGGGTTCGACTCCCCTAGGGCGTGCCATCGTGGTTGATTTCATTACATTTTCTTGAGTTTTGCCCGAGTAATGCCGCAATGATCTTGCGCGCTCGGCGCTGACGCCATTCGACGCACTGACGTCACCATATCTCAGATGCGCGGCTTGGGTGCCGGCTCACGATCGGAATCGCCGGAGTTTGGCTCTCCCTTGGGCTCGATCAAGAGAACCTTGACTTCGTTCCTGGCTCGGGGGCGATGAACGATCCCCCTGGGCACGACGAACAACTCGCCGGCCTTGATCGTGCGAGGCGGCTCCCCTTCGATATCCATCTCCATTTCACCTTCCAGCACGTAGAAAAAGTCATCTGTCGTGTCGTGCTTGTGAAAAGGGTATTCGCCGATGAACTTGACGACCATCACGTCATTTTCGTTGTAGTCGGCGATGACGTGCGGATCCCAGTGACTTGAAAACTGGCTCAACTTCTTATCGAGATTGACTGTCTGCATCTGCATTTCCTCATTCCATTCCGTCATTGTCCGCGATCGAGACGATGATCTCTTCGCGACATCTGCCGTGGATGTGTCACACGGGAATGGAAGCCGCGTCTTGAACGATTGTGCAAACTCAGGCGCAATGTCTGCGTGTGGCGTGACGCGACCAAAAGCCGATTAGCAATCAAACCCCGCTAATCAACTCGATCTTCGACCCATCGCTGAACCGCAACAGCCGGAACGCCTTGGGATCGACGATCGGCGGCCTGCCCGTGACAATATCGGCCATCAGCCGCCCGGCGGCTGGCGCGATGCCGAAGCCGTGGCCGGAAAAGCCGGTCGCGATGTGAAAGCCCGGAATGGCCTCGACTTCGGAAATGACGGGCACCGCATCGGGCGTCACGTCGATATAGCCCGCCCAGCGCTGCGCGATCTCGGCCTTCTCGAACACGGGAAACGCGGCCTTCAGTTCCGCCAGCGCCTTGTCCTGCTTGCGTCTGGATGGGACGGGATCGAGCACCCTGTTATATTCGAAGGGGCTCGCCTCATCGAGCAACCACTGGCGCGGGATCCGGGCTTCGTCGAGGAAGCGCAGGCCGAGCCGGAAGGAGAGCGCCTTCCACTCGGAGCGCAGCGCCGGCAGAAAATCCATGGCGTGGCGAAACGACGCCGGCACGATATCGACGATATTGTCGTAGCCCGACGCCACCGTATATCCGCCGTCCTGGCGCTTGCGGATGGCGAAGTCGTTGGCCCAGATCGTCTGCTCCGGCCCGCCCTCGAGCGGCTTGGTTCTGAGAACGCTGTTCATCACCTTCAGCTGCGGAAGATCAATCCCGAAGCGGCCCGAAAACAGGCTGGACCATGCCCCACCGGCGAGAACCACGGCCTGGCAGGCGATTGGCCCGCGTTCCGTCACCACGCCGCAGACAGCGCCCGCAGCCAGCTCGATCCCGCGCACCGCGCAGGACGTGAGGATGGTGGCGCCCTTATCGCGCGCCGCTTCGGCAATCGCGGGTGCCGCCTTCTGCGGCTCGGCGCGGCCGTCGGCGGGTGTATAGAGCGCGCCGGCCATCGGTAGCTTGGAGCCGGGAAAGAGATCGCCGAACTCGCGCGCGCTCAGCATCCTGGTGTCGATCTGATAGTCGCGGAGATTGGCGCGCCAGCGGTCGTGATCCGACAGCTCCTTCTCGTTGCCGCAGGTAAAGATAATGCCGGCGCGCTTGAAGCCGGTATCGCGGCCCGTGCGGGCGTCGAGATTATCCCATATGCGCAGCGCTTCGGCCATCAGCGGCACCTCGCGCGGATCGCGCATCGAGATGCGCACCCAGCCCCAGTTGCGGCTCGACTGCTCCTGCCCGATGCCGCCCTTCTCGCACAACACGACCTTCAGCCCACGCTCGGCGAGCTCCAGCGCCGTCGAGCACCCGACGATCCCGCCGCCGATCACCACGACATCGCAGGCATCGGGAAGCGTTTCATCGCCGTGAACGGGAACGACATAGGGACCGGGCATAGAAGATCTCGCGGATAGTGGTTCGTATCGCGAAGTGGTCTAGCGCCCGCGACACGCGCTAGAAACAGCAAATCCGCCACAAGTGCGAATTTGCCGCGGATAAGAACAACTTGCGACGATCGCGGGGCCGAACAACGCCCGCCGCGACCGCCAAAAGCACTCGGCTATTTCAATGGAAACGCAAACACGTCGACCGGCTCGCCAAGTCCACGCAGCGGAAACGCGCCGAGGCTATCCATCTCGTCTTCCTGCCCCGCCATCTCCACGAACGCCCGGGACAAAAGCACCGGCCGCTTGATCTCCTTGGTCAGGCTTTCCAGCCGCGAAGCGACATTCACCGCCGGGCCGATCACGGTAAAATCGAGCCGCCGGCGCGATCCGATATTGCCGTACATCACCTCTCCGACGTGCACGCCGATGCCGTAGCGAAGAACCTCGCGCCCCTTGCGCTTGTTCTCGGCGTTGAGCTCGACCATCAACGCCTCGGCGGTCTTGATCGCCTGCAACAGGTTTTCGCAAGCCTGAGGATTGCTGAGCGGGAAGATCGCCAGCATGCCGTCGCCCATGAATTTCAAAATTTCGCCGCCATGCTTCTCGATCGGCTCCGACATCGCGTCGAAATAGCCGTTGAGGAGTTCGATCACGTCGTCGCGCGGCCAATGGTCGGAAATCGTGGTGAAATCGCGCAGATCACAGATCAGGATCGCGGCTTCCACCGTGGCGCCGCTGCCGCGCGTGGTCGCGCCGGCCAGAATCTGCTCGCTGGCATGCGGGCCAACATAGGTCTGCAACAGCGTGCGCGCCATGATGTTCTTCAGCCGGATCTCGGTCACCAGCGTCAGCGCCGGCAGCAGGTCCTTCAGATAATTAACATGCTCTTCCAGGAAGCCGCCGGGACGATCGCTGGCGAAGGTTACGATGTGCCGCTTGCCCAGCGTATGCTCCATCGGCCAGGCAATGTACTCCGTCACACCCTCGCGCTTCAGGTCGTCGTAAAACTCGGCATGCCCATCGCCGGGGCGCAGCGCCTCGATAGCCTTGCGCACCTCTGTCGCACCACTGAAGATCTCGTTAACGGGGCTTCGCAGGAACTCAGGCGTGGTTTCGATGCCGTAGTCGAAGGTGGTGATCTTCGCCTCTGTCATCCCGGTCTTCCAGAGAATCCGCGCGCCCAGCCATTGCGGATGATGCGTTCTGAAATGCATCGTCGCGCGGCTGACGGGAATGCCCTCGTCGCGCAGCCGGTCGCAGAGCTGGACCAGAAGATTGTCGATATAGCGTTCGTTGCGCGTCTCGTTGACCAGCCAGTCGAGGCTGGCTGTCCTCTGCCTCGGCCACTGGCCAACGCTCAGCTCTGAAGGCTGTGGAGCCGGGTTTGATTGAAATTGCATCGCCCTACACTCCGCGAGATCCCGCGGCCTTCTCAACATCAAAACAAAAAATCATTCCTACGCCAGCTAAATGGGGTGGCCGGTCGTGGAATGGAATGCCTTATCGGCAACAGCTAACGGAAAAAGTTTCGGCGAGCCCGGCGTTTGGGACAACCGACGTTCTGATCAGCCAAGCAGCAGCCGTGTCTGCTCGATGGTTTGCGCGCTTGGCTGTGTCGGCCGGTACTCCAGCCCCAGGTAGCCGCCATAGCCCTGAGCCACGAGCCAGTCGGCGCGCGCCTTCAGGTCGATCGAGCCGCTCCCTGGCTCGTTGCGGCCGGGGTGATCGGCGATATGGACATGGAAGACCTTGTCGATATCGCCGCCGACTACTGTGGCCGTATCCTCGCCCATGACGGCCGAGTGGTAGATATCGTAGATGATCCCGATCTCCGGCCTGCCCGTCTCCTTGATGATATCGAGCCCCTCCCGCGTCGATTCCAGGAAGTAGCCGACATGGTCGATCAGCGTGTTCAAAGGCTCGACGCCGAGCCGAACGCCGCTGTCATCAAGCACTTCGCCGGCCCGGCTCAGCGTTTCGATGAGCGCCGCCCGCTGCTCCTCGCGGGTCTTACCGGCGAGATCGTCGCCGGCCTGCGCGATCAGCGTCTTTGCGCCAAGCCGCCGCGCGACCTCGATCGTCCGCTTCAGCCCCTCGAGAAATGCCGCCTGGTTGGCGCGGTCCGTGAGTGGGATCATCGGCTCAGCCACGAAGCTTGCAAGCTCGATGCCGGTCTCGTTCAAGGCCCATTCGATGCTGCCGACATCCTTGTTCGTCCAGCGCCAGAACTCGACGGCCTCGACACCATGGCGGTGCGCCAGCCTGATACGATCGGCAAAGGTCTCGGCTTCATCGGCGAAAAGCCATTCGGTACAGGCAGAAAGCTTCATGACATCTCACTTCGTTTCAGCAAGGCAGACGGCGCGATCCGAGCCACTCGCCCGGACTTTAAGCGCCCCAAACCATCCGCGCCAGCATTAGACTCAGCATCGCTACATTACAAACCACCGCGATAGTTTTCATGCAAAATACACGCATCATGTTTATTTTTGATTGTGTCGGCGAAATCCCAAACTAGGATATTGCCAGCGCCGATCTGCGCATACCCACCTGGAGACACCAATGCAGCTCGCGCCGCAGCACCGAATCTATGTCTGTTTCTTCCTTTTCGCCGTATCGATGGGCGCCTTGCTTGCCCGCATGCCGGACCTGCAACTGGCGCTCGGCGTCGATCGCTCGGAACTGGGCCTGACGCTGATCGGCGCGGCCGTGGGTGCGCTGACGGCGCTGACCTTCGCCTCCCCCATCATCGAGCGCCTGGGCGCCCGCACGACGGCCTTCATCACCGTGCTCGGCACATCGGCGCTGATCGCGACGGTGCCATGGATGGCAAGCGCGCCTCTCGTGTTCTGCATTCTCATTCTCGAGGGCTTGCTGGCCGGCTCGCTGGAAATCAACCTCAATGTCGAGATCGACCGTATCGAGGCGCAGCTCGGTCGCGGCGTGATGAACCGTGCGCACGGCTTCTGGAGCCTCGGCTTCTTCCTCACGGCACTTGCCGCGTCGGGCATTCGCCAGGCAGGCGTGCCGATGCATATCCATCTTGGTGTCACCTTCGCCTTCGTGCTCATCGTCGGCACCTGGGTCATCTCGGGCATGCGCAATGCACCCGCGCGCGTCACCCACCATGAGGAAGCGAAAGCGCCGTTGATCGCGCTACCAACGGCAGGCCTGCTGCCGCTCTGCGGCATCGGCATCGCCGCCTTCCTGATCGAGGGCGCGGGCATCGACTGGTCTGCGATCTACATGCGCGACGTCTTCAATTCCGAACCCTTCATCGGCGGGCTGGGCCTCACCTCGTTCACCTTCTTCATGGCCGCCGCCCGCCTGCTGGTCGACCCACAGGTCGATCGTTTTGGCGCACGCGCCGTGGCGACCATTCTGCTGGTGCTGGCGGCGGCCGGCGTCATCGCTGTCTGGGCGGCACCGCATCCCTTCGTGGCATTGCTCGGCTTTGGCCTCATGGGCGCCGGCTGCAGCGCCGTCTATCCGCTCAGCGTGTCAGCCGCCGCGCAGCGCACCGATCGCCCGTCACACGTCAACGTCGCGGCCGTAGCGCAGATGTCCTTCGTGGTCTTCTTCCTGGCACCGCCGCTGCTCGGCTTCATCGCCGACCACGCGGGCATGCGCATCGCCTACCTCATCTGCCTGCCGCTGATCATCTACGCGCTGCTGTCGATCAAGTCGCTGCCCAGCCGCAGACGTGCCGACCAGCCGACCGATGCGAGCGCCGGAAGCGCGGCCTGAATAACGACGGCAAACTCGGAAAAGGAATTTTCGCGACCGCCGATGGCGTTCGCGAGAGAACAGCGAATCGCTGAGCCGGCAAATCATGCACTGCGCAAAAAAATCCCGATTCGGATCGGTCCGGAACATGCTTTTCAGCATGACTGGCACACGCGCGACCGTTGTGATTCGCGCGATTGAAAGAAGATCAAAAACCGTTGGATAAAGTGCAGGCCCCGCCTTCCCGGCGGCACTCGCCGAAGCGAGTGTTGCATCTGCAATACTTTGATTTCTTTGAAGAAATGGTGGGTGATGTAGGGCTCGAACCTACGACCCGCTGATTAAGAGTCAGCTGCTCTACCAACTGAGCTAATCACCCGTCCGCGCTGTGTTGCGTGGTGTGAGAGGGCGTATAAACAGGATCGTTCGGCTTGTCTAGCGCCCTTCCGAAAATTCTTTCAACAAACGCGATTTTTTTGTGCGTTGCCGAAATCCAATGAAATCAAAGGTCCAGCGTACCGGTTGCAAGCCGCACCGCCTGGCCGCCGATCCGGGCGTTCGAAATCGCCCCGCCTTCGATATCCATATGCAGGTGGATAAAGGACGGACGGCCCATCTCCACGCCCTGCTCGATCATGACGTCGTGATGACCATCCGGAAGCCGGTCGAAATGATGGATCGCACCTGACAGTGCCGCTGCAGCCGATCCCGTTGCCGGGTCCTCGACGATCCCCATCCCGCTCGCAAACATCCGCGTATGGAACTTCGCGACGTGGTTCACACCACCGCGACAATAGATGTAGGCGGATGCCAGCGCCCCATCAACGAAGGGCACCGTCGCCTCCCAAAGCTGCGGATCGAAATCCAGCCGCTCGGCCACGCCGATATCGCGTACGGGAATAAGCAAAAACGGCACACCGGCCGTCCACAGCGAGGGAACGTGATTCTCGAAGCCGATCTCGCTCGTCTTCAGCGACAGCGCCTTGCCGATGCCGATTCTATCGAGCGGCATGGTGATCTGCTGCGATTTGCGCGGCAGGTCGAATTCCGCGAAGCTCGCCTCGCCCTCGTTCAGCCGCACCGCGCAGCGCACCGGGCCGACGTTTTCTTCCAGCACAGAGACAAGATCGATGGTCGCGCCGCCATGGATGCGTTCCGCGAGCGCGATCGCCGTTCCAACCGTCGGATGCCCGGCGAAGGGAAGTTCCCGGCCCGGCGTGAAAATGCGGATCTTGGCGACATGGGCGGGATTGCCGGATGCCTGCACGAAGACCGTTTCGGAAAGGTTCAGTTCCTTGGCGATGGATTGCATCGCCTCATCGCTCAGATCGTCGCCATCGAAGATGACCGCCAGCGGGTTGCCCGTCAGCTTGCGATTGGTGAATACGTCATAGACGCTGTAGCTGCGCGCCACATCGGCCTCCTTGTATCGATCCTCGTGTCGCCAACCTGCCCGACCGCTTGAGCGAGCGCAAGGCGTTAGGTGAGCGAAGACTTATGGAAGTACCAGTCGATGACGGGCAGCATCGCGAAGTTATAGGAATAGGCCTCTGGATCCGCCGAGCGGATGGCAACGGCGCCCGCGATTTCCTTGTCGTCGGCAACCAGCATGTGGGCGTGGATCCGCTCGACGATCTCATCGGCCGTCAGGTCGAATCGGAACATCCTGAGCACGGTGACCGTGCGCCGATGATAGGTCGCGAAATATCCGTCGCCGGCCTGCGCATCACGCAGATCGAAACCCGTCTCCTCCAGCACCTCGCGGCGCATGTTGTGCTCAAGGTCACAGCGCCCATCGACCGTGTCTTCAGGTTCCAGCGAACCGGCCGCGAAATAGACCTGCCCGGGATTGGCCGTATGCGCCCCCATGCGGATCGCCACCAGCGCTCCATCGCTGCTTTCGATGACGGGATAGGCGAAGAGATGGATGCCGCCCTGCCGCTCCGGCTGCCGCCGCCAATACATGAAGGTCGAGAAGGGAATCATGTGCCCCTCGCCCGCAAGCCCCTCGCTTGTCAGCGCCAGCCGCTTCTGGAAAATCATCCGGCCATCGAAAAGATGCGAATTGGCGGCCGTCTCGCTGACCCAGTTCTCGGCGATCGCCTCGTGGTTGGCGCTATAGAACGGATGGTCGCCCGCTAGAACCCTGAGATCGACGCCCGCGATCGGAAACACCGTGCGCGGCTCTGGCCAGCCGGCGAAATCCTCTGAAAAATCCATCTCAAATCCATTCATGTCAAATCGAGTTCCATGACAACTGGGCAATGATCCGACGCCTTCGGCCGATCCCAGCCGGTGCGGGGATAGCGCTCGACCTCCTGGCCCGGCGGAAACACCGTGCGAAAGGGTTGGCCGTTGCGAATGATCTCCGGCAGGCGCCCGGTATTGGTCTTAGCCAGCGCCGGCGACAGCCAGATGTAATCGAGCTGGCACAGCCACTGCTCTTCCGGCCCGCGCGCGTGATAGAGCGTCCAGCGGTCGAGAGGATCACGGCGGCGCACGACGTTTTCCGCGAATCCATCGCGGCTGAACTCGTCGAGCGCACTCTCGCTCTCATCCTGATGTTTGAACGAATAGCCCGTCCGCCGCCGCCCGATCACGTCGACACGCTCCTGATAGTCGTTCATGTCGCCGCAAATGACGAAGCGCTTGCCATCGGTGTTACCGGCTCCGAATCGATTCTCGATAATCCCCCGTACCGCCTTCGCCTCGGCCCTGCGAACCGGCATCGTGTAGCGCCGACCATCGACGCCCTCGCGCGGCCCGCCCATCGACTTGAAGTGCACGACATAGAGCGTCACCGGCACGCCGCCGATCCTGAGATCGAGCTCCAGGCAGTCGCGCTTGAAGATCTTGTCGTCGAGATGCGCGTGCTCCGCGAGGTCGTCGTTGAAGAGATCAAGATCGCGATAGGTGGTCATCGCATGGCTCTTGATCTCGACGAGCTCGATCTTCTGCCCGTCGCGTGTCTCCTCGCGCATGAGGACCGCGACGTCGATGCCGCGGCTGTCATTGCCCTCGACCAGATATTTCTGCCGGTAGCCATTGCCGACCATGCGGAACAGATAGCCGTATTCGAAGGCCTGCAGCGCCTCCATGTTGTCGATCTCCTGCAGGCAGAGGATATCGGCATCCGCATCGGCGATCGCCAGCGCCGTCATCTGCCGGGTATCATCAGTGGACGCGATCGCCCGCGCCTGCTCCAGCTGCTGGTAGACGCCCTCGTTGTGGACCTCAAAGAGCTTGATCACCCGGTCCTGGCGCAGCTGGTTTCGAAATCCGGTGAAGTCGAACCGCGTCATGAGGTTTTCGACGTTGAAGGTGGCAATGCGTAAAGACATCAGGCACTTCCGGTTGGCTTTGCGCCAACACTAGAGAGCAAATGCCGCTTCGGAAAGCCTGTTTTGGCAATCATAGCCGCCAGGCGCCACGCACGATGGCCCGGACTTCATCGCCGATAACAAGCCTCGACCGGCTGAACGCCCTGAGGATCTGCCCATCCGCAAGCCTGAGCCGGGCGGCATATCGCTCGCCCTCATAGAGCACGGATTCGACCGTCGCCGCGATCCCCTCACCGCCGAGGATGACATCCTCCTGTCGAACCAGAATATCCGACCGCGAGGCCGAACCACCCTCGCCCGCAAACAGCGGCTCGACCGCCGCCCAATCCAGTTGCCTGACGTCACCATAAGGAGACTTCAGCGAAACGATAGCACCGCGTCCGATCAACCCGCCGACGACGCGCCCTTCCGGCCGCGCATAAATCTCATCCGGCGGCGCCACCTGCAACAGTTGCCCTTCCGACATCACCGCGACATCGGTCGCAAGCGCCATCGCCTCGCTCTGGTCGTGCGTGACGTAGACCATCGTGGCGCCGGAACGCTGGTGGAATTCGCGAAACGTCTCCTCCATCTCCTGCTTCAGGTGCCGGTCGAGATTGGCAAGCGGCTCGTCGAGCAGCACCACGTCGGGCGACGTCACTAGGCAGCGCGCCAAAGCCACGCGCTGCCGCTGCCCGCCGGAGAGATCGGCCGGCCGCCGCTCCGCATAGGCTTCGAGCCGCACAGTCGACAGCGCCTCACCGACCTTCTTGCGATAGGCCTCGCCCGAGATCCCGCGCACCTTCAGGGGATAGCCGACATTGTCGGCGACGCTCATGTGCGGCCAGAGCGCGTAGGACTGGAACACCATCGCCATGTTGCGTTTTTCCGGCGGCAGCGATTGCGAGGCGTCGGCGAGCAGCCGTTCGCCGAGATGCAGCGACCCGTCCGTCGGCGTCTCGAAGCCGGCGATCATGCGCAGCACCGTTGTCTTGCCGCAGCCTGACGGCCCGAGCAGCGCCAGGAAGCCCCCCTCGCGCACGTCGATCGAGAGGTTCGATACGGCGGCCCGGCCGGTGCCGAAATCCTTGGCGACGCGATTGAGGATCAGTTTCGCCACGGCACAACTCCCTTCGGCAGCCGCTTTGCCATCAGTTCCAGAAGCAGCATCATGAAAACGACCATGAGAACGACGAGCACCGACAGCGCCGAAGCGAGATCGGAGCTGCCGCTATCATCGAGATTGTAGATGGCGACGCCGAGCGTCTGCGTGCCCGCCGACCAGAGCAGCGCCGAGATGGTGAGCTCGTTGCAGGCGATCAGGAAGACGAGGATCACCGAGGCGCCGGCGGCCGGTGCGATCAGCGGCACGATGATGTCCTTCAGCCGCCGGAAGAACCCCGCCCCCGACAGCCGCGCCGCCTCTTCCAGCGCCGGATCAAGCTGGTGGAAGGCGCTGACCACAGGCTTGAGGCTGACGGCGAAGAAGCTCGAGAGATAGGCGATCAGGATGATCCAGACCGTGCCGTAGATCGTCACGTTGATCAGCGGGATCGGTGCCGCGAAAACCAGGATGAACGACACCGCGACGACGATCCCAGGCAGCGAATACGGGATCTCGATGACGCTGGCGACGACGCGCCCAAGCAGATCCCTGCGCCGCGTCAGCGCATAGGCGGTGAGCACGGTCACCATAAGGAGACACATCGCGGTGCCCGCTGCCAGAGACAGCGAATTGACGAAGGCCGTCCGCGTCACCGCCTGCTTGAACAGGATCTCGGAGAAGGCATGGAAGGTCATTGTCTTAAAGGTCAGAGGCACGCCATAGGCCGGCACCAGCGCGCCCGCGAGCAGCGCGAAGAACGGTGCGGCGAGCATGAAGAAGATGACGATCCAGAGCAGCGGCGCAAACAGAAGCTTCCAGTATCCGAGCTCGAAAGTGGCCGTCGCGCCGGAAAGACCGAGCACGCGATAATCGCGCCCACGCAGCGCCCGGTCCTGAATGGCGAGCCCGGCCACCGAAATGACCGCGATGATCGCCGAGAGCAGCGCGACATCGCCGAAGGTGCGACTGGTGAAGGCCGAGAACTTGGTGAAGATCAGCGTCGGCAGCGTGTAGATCGAGGCCGGGATGCCGAGAATGGCGGGAATGCCGAAATTGCCGGTGCAGGAAACGAAGGAGATGGCCGCGCCCGCGATAATGCCAGGCAGCGACAGCGGCAGGATGATGTCGCGGAACACCCGGAAGCTCGAGGCGCCGGAAAGACGCGCCGCCTCGACCCCGTCGCGCGGCAGCGACATCAGGCTCGCCCGCAGCGCCAGATAGACCAGCGGCGCATGCTGCACGCCATAAAGCAGCGCAATGCCGCCGATCGAATAGAGCGGCTGCGGCGATCCCAGTGGCGGCGCGATGTGCAGCGCCTTCAGAAGCGGGCTCGACGGCCCCGACATCTGCACCCAGGCAAGTGCCGTCACCTGCGGCGGGATCATCATCGGCAGCACGAAGAGGAAGCTGAGCAACCCCTTGGCCCTGATATCGGTGAGCGTCAGCAGGAAGGCGAAGGCGCAGCCGATCGCAAGCGAGATGACCGTGCCGAGGACAGCCGTGACCAGCGTGTAATAGGTCGCCGACCAGAGCGCGGGATCGGACAGAACCGCAATCGCGCCGCCATTGGCGAGCGCGGCAACACCCGTCATCGCCAGCCGCGCAAGCGGCAGCACGCTGAGAATTAGAACGATCAGAACGATAAAAGGAAACAGCCAGACGGGCTGGCTGTTTCCGGGACGCACATATCCGTACATCGAGATGAGATCAGTTCGAGCCGTAGATGCCCGAGAAGGTCTTCAGGTCGGCATCGGTGTTCTTGAGCGCGGCGGCAGCGTTGATCGGCAGCACCTTGATCGTGTCGCGTGCCGGGAAGCCTTCCGGAAGCTTCATGCCGTTACGAGCAGGGATATAGCCGAGCTTGACGAAGCCTTCCTGGCCCTTTTCGGAGAGCACGTAATCGACGAACTTCTTGGCCGCGTCTGCGTTCTTGGCGCTGGCGAGGATGCCGACCGGCTCGGTCACAGCCGATACACCTTCGCTCGGGAAGACGAACTCGACCGGCGCGCCCTTGGCTTTTTCGCGGATCGGCATGTAGTCGACGATCATGCCATAGGCCTTCTCGCCCGAAGCGACGGCCTTGAGGATGCCACCGTTACCGCCGGCAGCGGTTGCTCCGTTTGCGGCCAGATCCTTGTAGAAGTCCCAGCCCAGGCCATCGACGCCGGCAAGCGTCTGTGCGTGGATGAGTGCGGCACCCGAGGTCAGCGGGCTCGGCATGGTGACGAGGCCCTTGGCTTCCGGCTTTGTCAGGTCCTTCCAGCTCGTCGGCTTCAGCGAAGCGGACGTGTTGTAGATGATGCCTGTCGTGATCAGCTTGGTCGAATAGTAGTAGCCGTCGGCGTCGAACAGCGAAGCGTCATAGTTGGCGGCTTCAGGCGACTTGTAGGCCATCAGCTTGCCGGCTTCCTTGAGGCGCTCGAGCGTCACCGTGTCGGCGATCAGCAGAACGTCGGCAACCGGATTGCCGGCTTCGATCTCGGCCTGCAGCTTGGCCATGATCTTCGGCGTGCCGTCGCGAACCCAGTCGACCTTGATATCGGGGTTGGCGGCCATGAAGCCATCGACGGTTGCCTGCGCATCCTCGTTCGGCTGGCTGGTGTAGAGCACCAGGTTTTCGGCGGATGCGGGAATGGCAAACAGGCTTGCAGCGAGAAGTGCCGCGGCGGAAACGATGGTCTTCATGGATAATGCCCTCAGTGATGGAAGGCCGTTCATTAGACAGCTGGATTAACACGATTGTGACAGTTGGCATTTGCCAATCACGGGCCGCCCGCCCCTTGACCCCATCACCTCACCCCTATCTTCTAGCCCGCGTTTTGATTTTCGATTTCGGGACAGGAGGAAGTCTTATGGAATATCGTCAATTGGGCCGTTCGGGCCTCAGGGTTTCGACGCTCACCATGGGCACCATGACCTTCGGCGGTAAGGGCTGGGCGAAGACCGTGGGCGACCTCGGCGTTTCGGAAGCCCGCCGCCTGGTCGACATGTGCATCGACGCCGGCGTCAATCTTATCGACACGGCCGACGTCTATTCGGCCGGCGCCTCCGAAGAAATCATCGGCGAGATCCTCGGCGGCGTCAGGAAGAACGGCACGCTGATCGCCACCAAGGCCCGCTTCCCGATGGGCGAAGGCCCGAACGACGCCGGCAATTCGCGTTACCACCTGATCAGCGCCTGCGAAGCCAGCCTCAAGCGCATGAAGACCGATGTCATCGACCTCTACCAGGTGCACGAATGGGACGGCCAAACGCCGCTCGAAGAAACGCTGGAGGCGCTCGATACGCTGGTGAAGCAGGGCAAGGTCCGCTACGTCGGATGCTCCAACTTCTCCGGCTGGCATATCATGAAGGCGCTTGGGATCAGCGAGCGCGAGCACCGCGAGCGCTTCGTCAGCCAGCAGATCCACTACACGCTGGAAGCCCGCGACGCCGAGTTCGAGCTGCTGCCGATCAGCCTCGATCAGGGGTTGGGCGTGCTGGTCTGGAGCCCGCTCGCCGGCGGCCTTCTGTCGGGCAAGCACCGCCGCAATCAGGCGGCGCCCGAAGGCACCCGCCAGTTCGCCGGCTGGACCGAGCCGCCGATCCGCGACGAGGACCGGTTGTGGAATATCGTGGAGACGCTGGTATCGGTCGCCGAAAGCCGCAACGTCTCGGCAGCCCAGGTGGCGCTCGCCTGGCTGCTTGGTCGCCAAGCGGTGACGTCGGTCATCATCGGCGGACGCACGGAAGCGCAGTTCAAGGACAATCTGGCGGCAGCCGACCTGAAGCTGTCGGCGGAAGAGCGCAAGCGGCTGGACGATGTCAGCCTGCCGCAGTTGCTCTATCCCTACTGGCACCAGCGCAACACCGCCAGCGACAGGCTTGGCGAGGCCGATCTATCCCTGCTCGGCCCACACCTCAATCAATAAAACCGAAACTATCGGCGGCTCTACTCGCCGCCGATCTCGCCCGCGATCAGCTTTCCGAGCCGCGCGATGCCTTCCTCGATCTTCTCTTCGTTGCTCGACGAGAAGCTCATGCGCAAGGTATTCTCACCCGAACCATCGGCAAAGAAGGCGCGGCCCGGCACGAAAGCCACCTTGACAGTCTCGATCGATTTCGCGAGCAGCTTCGCCCCATCCATACCCTTCGGCAGCGTCACCCAGACGAACATCCCGCCCTCCGGCTTCGTCCAGCTCACGCCCTCCGGCATATGCTTTTCGAGTGCCGACTGCATCGCGTCGCGACGCTTGCTGTAGGCGGCCTTGATCTTGGCGACCTGGGCGTCGAAGCCCTTGCGCGCGACCTCGGCGATGGCGATCTGGTTGATCGTCGAGGAATGAAGATCGGCCGCCTGCTTCATCAGCACCAGCTTGCGGATGACAGGCGCGTTGGCGACGATAAAGCCGACGCGCAGGCCAGGCGCCAGCGTCTTTGAGAACGAGCCGCAATAGATCGTCCTTGTCTTGTCGATATCGCCCTTCTCGGCGATCTCCAGCGACAGGATCGGCGCGATCGCCTCGCCGTCATAGCGCAGCGACTGGTAGGCCGCGTCCTCGATGATGGCGATGTCCATCTCGTCGGCGAGCTTGATCAGCTTCTGGCGGCCCGCGAGGTCGACGGTCTCGCCGGTCGGGTTCGAGAAATCGGCGGAGAGATAGGCGAACTTCACCTTGCCGCCGGCCTCCTTGGCCTGCGCCTGATAGGAGGCAGGCGTGCGGTTGCCGTTGGGCGTCAGCTGGTCATAGGCCGGCTCATAGGCGTTGAATGCCTGCAGCGCGCCGAGATAGGTCGGCCATGTCACCAGCGCCGTGTCGTTGGGCGACAGGAACAGCTTGCCGAGATAATCGAGCCCCTGCTGCGAGCCGGAAACGATGAAGACGTTGTCGAGGCCGCAGGCAATGCCGAGCTTGCCCATCTCGGCGACCAGCCATTCGCGCAGCGGCTTGTAGCCTTCGCTCACCGAATACTGCAGCGCCGAGTTGACCGCCGTGCTGTCGAAGATATCAGAATAGGCCTGCTTGAACTCCTTGTCCGGAAACAGCGCCGGATCGGGAATTCCGCCCGCAAACGAAATGATGTCGGGCTGGTCGAGAAGCTTCAGGAGCTCGCGGATCTCCGAAGCGCGCATGCGCGACGAGCGGGTTGCAAAGATGTTATCCCAATTCAGCATGGGGGTTTCCTCGTAATTTTTTGTCTTTACTGGACAAGATCACGCAATAAATGATAAGTCAACATTACTGACCTATTTGTTTGCTACCATGACAATTTTCCGCAATTTTAATCCGAAAACAGGCCAAATCGGCCTTTGCAAAGCACACGCTGCGGCAGTAGTGTCGCCGCCGAAATCCCACAGGCTATGAAGGTGCCAGGAAATGACCGCGTCGTCGAATACTCCCGAAATCAAGATCGAATTCCATACCTCGCCGGTCTCCGACGCGGACCGCATCAAGGCCCTGGAAACGCCTGGCTTCGGCAAGGTCTTCACCGATCACATGGTGCTGGCGAAATGGACATCGGACAAGGGCTGGCACGATGCCAAGGTCACCCCGCGCCGCCCGCTGGAACTCGATCCGGCAAGCGCCGTCCTGCACTATGCCCAGGAAATCTTCGAGGGCATGAAGGCCTACAAGACCGATGATGGCCGCATCCTCCTCTTCCGCCCGGAACAGAACGCCAGCCGCTTCAACCAGTCGGCCGAGCGCATGGCCATGCCGCCGGTTCCCGAAGACCTGTTCCTCAAGGCGGTCGAAGAGCTCGTCCGCATCGACAAGAACTGGATTCCGTCGGGTGACGGCAGCCTTTATCTGCGTCCCTTCATGTTCGCCAACGAGGCCTTCCTCGGCGTTCGCCCGGCGCAGGAATATATCTTCTGCGTCATCGCCTCGCCTGTCGGTGCCTACTTCAAGGGCGGCGCCAAGGCTGTATCGCTGTGGGTCGAGACCGAATACACGCGTGCTGCCGCCGGCGGCACGGGTGCAGCGAAATGCGGCGGCAACTATGCTGCCAGCCTCGTCGCGCAGGCTGAGGCCGCCAAGAAGGAATGCGATCAGGTCGTGTTCCTCGATGCGGCCGAGCATCGCTGGGTCGAAGAACTCGGCGGCATGAACGTCTTCTTCGTCATGAACGACGGCACCGTCGTCACCCCGCCGCTCGGCGGCACGATCCTCCCAGGCATCACCCGCGCCTCGGTCATCGTTCTCGCCGAGGAAAAGGGCCTCAAGGTCGAGCAGCGCCCCTACTCCTTCGCGGAGTGGCAGGCTGATGCGGCCAGCGGCAAGCTCGTCGAAGCCTTTGCCTGCGGCACCGCCGCCGTGCTCGCCGGCATCGGCCTCGTTCGCCACGCCGGCGGCGAGTTCAAGGTCGGCAACGGTGAGACCGGCAAGCTGACGACGGAACTGCGCAACGAACTGGTCGGCCTGCAGAAGGGCGTCACCAACGACCAGCGCGGCTGGACTCGCCGCATCATGGCGTAAGCCACCGGATAGATCCGATCACGACGAAAGGCCGGCAAGGTTTGCACCTTTGCCGGCCTTTTCATGTCTGATGATCAGGAGCGCAGAAGTGCCGCGATCTGCGCCTGGCTTGGGATCTGCCCTTGCGGCGTCAGCTTGTCGACGACACCAGGGAGAACCTTGGAAAGCTGGGTCAGCAGCTCCTGCTCGCTGATCCCCGCCTGGCGCGCCAGATCGCTGATCGTCTGCGAGCCGAGCGCGCTTTCCAGGTTACCGGGAGCGATCGGCTGGTTCTGGCCGGGCTTCACCCAGGAATCGGCAACCGACCCCTGCCCGGCCTCAGCCAGCTTGCCGAGCAATCCGCCCAACCCGCCGAGCCCACCCAGGCTGCCCGCGAGCCCGCCAAGATTGCCAAGCAGTCCGCCATCGTCGGCACCGGTATTGGCCTGCTGGTTCGGCTGCTGTGGCTGTTCCGGCTCGCTCTTGCCACCGGCGCCAAGCAGCTTGCCGACGAGAAGCGCGCCGAGCGCGATCATGATCGGCTTCGAGATGTTCCCACCGGGAACGGCGTCATCAAACAATCCCATGTCATTCTCCTTCGGTGTTGTTTTGAAACGAAGAGCAAAAACACAACATGAGGCCCGTCCGAGCCTTGAATTCCGCCATGACAACTTTAGCTGATGCTGAAAGATGGTCGGATTGTCCGCCCATTCAAGGAGGGGAAAACAAGATGTCTGTCATCGGGTGGATTATTCTCGGGCTGATCGCCGGCTTCATCGGCAGCAAGATCGTCAACAAGACCGGTTCCGGCATGCTGATGGACATCGTGCTGGGGATCGTCGGCGCCATCGTCGGCGGCGTCATCTTCACCTTCTTCGGCGCCTCCGGCGTCACCGGCTTCAACATCTACAGCCTCGTCGTCGCCGTCATCGGCGCGGTCGTCGTGCTGTGGCTGTATCATGCCGTGAATGGCCGGCGTTCGATCTAGCCTCCTCACATCGCGCCAAACGCAAAAGGCCGGTGCTTTCGCACCGGCCTCCGCATTTTCCGATCCAGAGGATCTGGAAGCTTAGTTGACAGCCTTGTCGACCAGCTTGTTCTTGCCGATCCAAGGCATCATGCCGCGCAGCTTCGCGCCGACTTCTTCGATCGGATGCTCGTCGTTGACGCGGCGGATACCCTTGAAGCGGGCAGCGCCGGCACGGTATTCCTGCATCCAGTCCGAGGTGAACTTGCCGGTCTGAATGTCCTTGAGGACACGCTTCATCTCGGCCTTGGTTTCTTCGGTGATGATGCGCGGGCCGGTGACGTATTCGCCCCACTCAGCGGTGTTCGAGATCGAGTAGTTCATGTTGGCGATGCCGCCTTCATAGATCAGGTCGACGATGAGCTTCACTTCGTGCAGGCACTCGAAGTAGGCCATTTCAGGCGCGTAACCAGCTTCCGTCAGCGTTTCGAAGCCGGCGCGGATCAGCTCGACGAGACCGCCGCACAGAACGACCTGTTCGCCGAAGAGGTCGGTTTCGCACTCTTCGCGGAAGTTGGTTTCGATGATGCCCGAACGGCCGCCGCCGACGCCGCAAGCGTAGGACAGAGCGAGTTCAAGAGCGTTGCCCGAAGCGTTCTGATGAACGGCAACGAGGCAGGGAACGCCACCGCCCTTCTGGTATTCGCCGCGAACCGTGTGGCCCGGGCCCTTCGGTGCGATCATGACGACGTCGAGCGAAGCCTTCGGCTCGATCAGGCCGAAGTGAACGTTGAGGCCGTGTGCGAATGCGATGGCAGCGCCGTCGCGGATGTTGCCGGCGATGTCGGCCTTGTAGATGTCGGCCTGCAGTTCGTCAGGCGTCGCCATCATGATCAGGTCGCCCCACTTGGCGGCGTCGGCAACGGTCATGACCTTGAAGCCGTCGGCTTCTGCCTTCTTGATGGTCGGCGAGCCGGCCTTCAGCGCGATGGCGACGTTGGCAGCACCGCTGTCCTTCAGGTTCAGCGCGTGGGCGCGACCCTGGGAGCCGTAGCCGACGATGACGACGTTCTTGGACTTGATGAGGTTGAGGTCTGCATCACGATCGTAATAGACGCGCATTTGAATTGTCCTTCCCTTTGCTTGTCTTGTAGACTGTCAGTATTCGGTAAAACTTGGTCGTCAGACGACGGCCGGCATGTCGGCCAGCGCCTTCTCCGTCCCGTAGAGCCGGAGGAAGGCGGTGACCGCCTTTTCCGCCTGGCGCGCGGTATCCGTAACGCCCGTGGTATCCCCGAGCAGCATGCGCACATGCAGGTCGGAAACGATCAGGCCGTAGAGTGTGTGATAGGCTTCGTCGGCATCGTTGAAGCGCAGCAGCCCCGCCCGCTTGCCTGAATCGATGAGCCCCATGGCGCGGCGGTCGATCTGCCGGCGGCCGCGCTCGAGCAAGAGCTTGCCGAGCTTGGAGCCGTCGCGCGGCGACTGGCCGATCGCCAGCCGGTTCAGCGCCAGCGACACGTCACCCGCCAGAACCTCCAGCAGATCGCGCGAGAAAATAACGAGATGGTCGTGCAGGCTGGCCGATGTCAGGCGCTCGCCGTTGCGCTCGAAGGTGCGCACCTTGCTCGCCTGGTAAGCGATCATCGCCGACAGCAGGCCGTCGCGGTCACCGAACCACTTGTAGAGGCTTTCCTTGGAGCAGTTGGCCGCGCGAGCGACGCCCGATGTCGTCAGCGCCTTTTCGCCGCCATCGACGAGCAACCGCAGCGCCTGCTCCAGAACGGCGTTCTGGCGCGGCGAAAATTCGCTGGGCTCCAAGTTTTCGACAGACACGACATTCGCTCCCAATAAGTACCGTACGGTACGGTTCTTGAGCGCTTATCGCCCAGAAGCACCCACTCGTCAAGAGCCAGCAAAAGGCAGAAGCATAAATTTTCGGCGTGTCGCGCTTGTTTATTCGGCAGCGTTCAGCACGGCATCCACATCACGCGCCGGCGACAGCCCGTATAGACGGCTATATTCGCGGCTGAACTGTGACGGGCTCTGGTATCCGACGCGGTGGCCGGCGGTACCGGCGTCCAGCCGCTCGATCAACATAAGCCGCCGCGCTTCGTGGAGACGGATCTGCTTCTGATACTGCACCGGCGTCATCGCCGTGATCGACTTGAAATGATGATGGAACGACGAGACGCTCATATTGACGTGCTCGGCCAGTTCCTCGATACGCAGCGTCCGCGCGAAATTCTCGCGCAGCCAGGCGATCGCCCGGGCGATCCGGTTACCCTGCCTGTCGGCGATCGCGATATCGATCAACTGGTCGCCTGCCGGACCGGTGAGGATGCGATAGAGGATTTCCTGCTCGATCAGCGGCGCCATCGCCGCGATATCCGCCGGACTATCAAGCAAGCGCAGAAGCCTGACCGCCGCATCGAGCAGCTCCGGCGTCGCCACGTTGACGACGATGCCGCGCTGACCCGGTGGCGGTGCCGCGCTGCGCTGTATGGTCGAGCGGCTGAGCAGATGGAGCAGCTTTTCGCTGTTGATCGCAAGCGTGATGCAAAGATGCGGAACCTCGGCACTAGCCTCCACGACCCGCCATGCGACCGGCAGGTCGACCGACGTCAGCAGATAGTCACCCGCCCCGTAATTGATGGTATCGGTGCCGAGTTGCAGGCTTTTCGCCCCCTGTATGACCATGGCGAAACAGGGTCGGTAGCTGCCATGGCAAGGCGCGCTGGGCGTCGTGCGGCGGCTGATCCCCAGCCCCTCGATCCCCGTCTGCACTTCTCCGTCGCCAAGCGCGAAGCGTCCCGCGATCGAAGCGATCTCCTGGTAGCGGTTAAACAGCAAGGTCATCAGTCGCACTTTCCGGTGAAAACGGCTTGCCTGCCGTTTGGACTGCTTATCTAGGATGGATTTGCATGACCGCAAATACCGCCCTCACTCACTTTTACAGGTCTCCAGCACTTTTGCAGGATCGTGCAAGAACACGAGAGGATCGCTCTAACGCTGCGTGCCCTTGCTGGCGCATAAGGGCACCATCCCTTTCCACCCCGCCAAAGAAGGATACTTCCCATGCCAATCGCAAGAGGCTACGCCGCTACCGATGCATCCAAGCCGCTGACGCCGTTCACCTTCGAACGTCGGGACCCGAACGCGGATGACGTCGTCATCGACATCAAGTACGCCGGCATCTGCCACTCCGACATTCATACCGTTCGCAACGAATGGAAGAATGCCGTCTACCCGATCGTACCGGGCCACGAGATTGCCGGCGTCGTTTCGGCCGTCGGCGCCAACGTCACCAAGTTCAAGGTCGGCGATCACGTCGGCGTCGGCTGCTTCGTCGACAGCTGCGTCGGCTGCGCAACCCGCGACCTCGACAACGAGCAGTACATGCCGGGCCTCGTCGGCACCTACAACAGCGTCGATCGCGACGGCAAGACGGCAACGCAGGGCGGTTACTCCGACTCGATCGTCGTCAGGGAAGACTACGTCCTGTCGATCCCCGGCAACCTGCCGCTCGACGCCTCCGCGCCGCTTCTGTGCGCCGGTATCACCCTCTACTCGCCGCTGAAGCACTGGAATGCCGGCCCCGGCAAGAAGGTCGCCATCGTCGGCATGGGTGGCCTCGGCCACATGGGCGTCAAGATCGGCTCCGCGATGGGTGCCGATATTACCGTCCTCTCGCAGTCGCTGTCGAAGAAGGAAGACGGCCTGAAGCTCGGCGCCAAAGAATACTACGCAACGTCTGATGCCTCGACCTTCGAAAAGCTCGCAGGCACCTTCGACCTGATCCTGTGCACCGTTTCCGCCGAGATCGACTGGAATGCCTACCTGAACCTGCTGAAGGTCAACGGCACGATGGTCCTGCTCGGCGTTCCGGAAAATGCCGTACCGGTCCACGCCTTCTCGATCATTCCTGCCCGCCGCACGCTGGCCGGCTCGATGATCGGCTCGATCAAGGAAACCCAGGAAATGCTGGATTTCTGCGGCGAGCACAACATCGTCTCGGAAATCGAGAAGATCAATATCCAGGACGTCAACGAGGCCTACGAGCGCGTTCTGAAGAGCGACGTTCGCTACCGCTTCGTCATCGACATCGCGTCGCTGGCAGCCTGATCCAACGGATAGCGGGTTCGCCCGCTCCACCAATCGAAAACCGAAGCCCCCGTCATCCGGCGGGGGCTTTTTCGTGGCCGTTGCCAAAAGGAAAAGCCCCCGGTTCGCACCGGAGGCTTTGGAATGGTCGTCGCGATTGCCGACGAGACTTACTTCTCGTCGGCGATGGTCTCGCGCTGCGTGATCAGGCGGGCGCTGTGCTGGCCGCTGAGGAAGATCCACAGCCAGCTCCAGGCGACCGAAAAGCGCGAACGCGTGCCGATCAGGAAGTAGATATGGGCGATGCCCCAGATCCACCATGCAAGACCGCCCTTGAGCTTGATCTTGCCGAAATCGGCGATTGCCGCACTCCGGCCGATCGTCGCCAGGCTTCCCTGGTGCCTGTATTTGAAGGCCGGCGGCGTCTTGCCCTTCATCCGTGCGTGGATGACCTTGGCAACGAAGGCGCCCTGCTGCTTGGCGGCGGGTGCGACACCCGGCACCGGCGCGCCGCTCTCCTGCGTCACCGAAGCGGTGTCGCCGATGACGAAGACATCAGGCAGGCCCGGCGCCGTCAGATCCTTCTCGACGATCGCGCGGCCGGCGCGGTCGGCCGGGATGCCCAGCCACTTCGCGGCAGGCGATGCCTGAACGCCGGCGGCCCAGCTGATCGTCCGGCTCGGGATGAACTCCTCGCCGATCTGCACACCCTCGGCCGTGCATTCGGTAACCGGCTTTCCAAGCCGAACCTCGACGCCAAGATCGTTGAGCGCCTTCAAGGCATATTCGGACAGTTCCGGGACGAAGGTCGGCAGGACGCGCGGTCCGGCCTCCACGAGAATGACCTTGGCCTTGCGCGTATCGATATTGCGGAATTCCTTCGGCAGCGTCTTGTGCGCCAGTTCGGCGATGATGCCGGCAAGCTCCACGCCAGTCGGGCCGGCACCGATGATGATGAAGGTCAGAAGCGCGTCGCGCTCGGCCTGATCAAGTGCCGTCTCCGCCTTTTCGAAGGCCAGGAGCACACGGCGGCGGATCGTCGTCGCATCCTCGAGCGTCTTCAGACCCTGCGCCACCGGCGCCCAGTCATCGCGACCGAAATATGCATGGGTCGCACCCGTGGCGAGCACCAGCGTATCGTATTTCAGGACGTTGCCATCGCGCAGCGTAACCGACTTCGTGCCGGTATCGACGCCCGAGACATCGCCGAGCAGCGTCGTCACTTCCGGGCGGTCGCTATAGAGATGGCGGATCGGCCAGGCGATCTCGGAGGTCGACAAAATCGTTGTGGCGACTTGGTATAGCAGGGGCTGGAAGAGATGGTGATTGCGCCGATCGACAAGCGTAATGCGGACACCAGCGCCTTTAAGGTCGTTTACGAGTTGCAGCCCTCCGAAGCCTCCTCCAACAACGACGACGTGATGATCGGCCATAATCTACCCTTTTGGTAATTTGCATAAGAATTGACCAATGTCATCTTCCCTAGCCCCGTTTCAACCACCGTTTCAGCATAGCTAACCTGCGTTGACGGGACTGCGACCAATCAGCGCGCGGGCCGGAGCGACGACATGCACGATCCCAAATGCGGCATTTCCCCATACAAAAGAACAGGATCGGCTGGCAATTCCGCCCGTTATTTGCATGATGCGCCCTAAAGCGGGAGACCGCCAGAAGAACGCGCGCCGCAAAGACGCGGCAGCAGCAGGAGGAGCATCGAATGCGGACAATCGGCCTGATCGGCGGCATGAGCTTTGAAAGCTCCGCCGTCTACTATCGCCTGATCAACGAGATGGTTCGCGACCGCCTGGGCGGCTTCGCCTCCGCCGAGCTGCTGATGCATTCCGTGAATTTCGAAGAGATCGTCGCGATGCAGAAGGCCGGAGATTGGGACGCCGCCGGCAAGCGCCTCGGCGACGTTGCCTCACGCCTGCAATCGGCCGGCGCCGACTGCGTCCTGATCTGCACCAACACCATGCACCTCGTCGCCGGCCCGGTCGCGGACCGCATCACCATCCCGCTGATCCACATCATCGATGAGACCGCGGCAGCGCTGAAGGCCGCCGGATGCCGCCGCCCGCTGCTGCTCGCCACGCGCTACACGATGGAGCACGGCTTCTACACCGATCGCGTGAAAAGCCTCGGGCTCGACATCATGGTGCCGGATCAGGACGACCGCACGACCGTTCACGACATCATCTTCAACGAACTCTGCGCCGGTCAGATCCTCGATAGCTCACGCGAAAAGCTCTTCGAGATCATCGAGCGCGAACGCGCCAAGGGCGCCGACAGCATCATCCTCGGCTGCACCGAGATCTGCCTGATCCTCGATCCGGACAATCTGCCCCTGCCCGGCTTCGATACCACCAAGATCCACGCCAACGCCGCCGTCGACTTCGCCCTTGGCGATCAAGCCACGCGGAAGTCGGTCGCTTAGCCGCAACAATTTAGTTGACTCAGTCAATCAATTAGAGGACACGGTCTCCCAACAGGAGACCTGATCCATGTCCGATTCCACCCTCATCGACGCAGCCCGCGACTTCAACCGCTTCTACACCAATTTCCTGGGGGTCCTGAACAAGGCCTATCTCGACACCCCGTTCACGCTGACCGACGCGCGCGTCCTATTCGAAGTGGGCTCGCAGGAGCGCGTCAGCGCCGTGGCGTTGGTCCGCGACCTGCACCTCGATCCGGCCTATCTCAGCCGTATCCTGAAGCGCTTCAAGGCCCAAGGCTTGATGGAGACGACGCCTGATCCCGACGATCGGCGCAGCCAGCTCATCTCTGTCACCGATCAGGGACGTATGCAGTTTCAGGAACTCGTCGACCGCTCCAACGCCCAGATCGCCGGACGCTTCGAGAAGCTGGCAGCAGGCGAACCGCAGAACGTCGTCGCAGCCATGAAGACGATCCGCTCCTTGCTCGACCCCGAAGCCACGCTGCCGCCTCTGGTCATCCGCCCTCACCGGGCCGGCGACATCGGCTGGATCGTCGAGAGCCAGGCGAAGTTCTACAGCGAGGAATATGGCTGGGACATGCGCTTCGAGGGGCTCGTTGCCGAGGTCGCCGGACGCTTCCTCACCAATTTCGATCCGGCCATGGAATACGCCTGGATCGCCGAGCGCGGCGGCGTCAACATCGGCTCCGTGCTGATGACCAACGGCGGCGACGGGATCGCCAAGCTGCGGCTCCTCTACATCGACAAATCGGCGCGCGGGCTTGGCCTTGGAAAGACGTTGGTCGACGAATGCATCCGCTTCGCCAGAGCCAAGGGCTACAGGCAGATCTCGCTTTGGACCAACGATGTCCTGAGCGCCGCCCGCAGCATCTACGTCAAGGCCGGCTTCCAGCTCGTATCCGAGGAGAAACACCGCATGTTCGGCCCCGAACTCAACGGGCAGACCTGGGTTCTCGATCTCTAGCTAAATTGCGAAACCGCAAGTTTTCGGCTTGATTTGGAAACGATCATTTCCTAATAAGTCGATCCATGACGACACACGCACTCATCGACACCGGCCGAGCGCGCGGACGCCCGCGTGAATTCGATATGGACGCAGCGCTTAGCAAGGCGCTCGACGTCTTCTCAGAACGCGGCTATCACGCCGCCTCGATCAGCGACCTGACCGAGGCGATGCAGCTAACCTCAGGCAGCGTCTACAAGGCGTTCAAGGACAAGCGCGGCATATTCCTCGCCGCCTTCGACCGATACCGGCGCATTCGCCTCGCTCTGCTCGACGCACGCCTGAAAGACGCTGTCACGGGCCGCGACAAGGTCCGCGCGCTCCTGAGCTCTTACGCATCGTCTTCGCATGGTGCGTCCGGCACGCGGGGATGCCTCGTGGTCGGCAGCGCCAATGAGCTCGCGATCTTCGACCACGAAGCCGCGCAGCGAGTTTCGGATGCCTTCGATGCCAATGAAGCGCACCTAGTCGAGCTCATCCGCCTCGGCCAGAGCGATGGCTCCATTTCAGCCACGCTTGATGTCGAAGCCACCGCGCGCACTCTGCTTTGCCTGACCGCCGGCATGCGCATCGTCGGCAAGACCGGCCGCACCGCGCCCGATATGGACGCCGTCGCCCGCGAGGCGATGAAGCTTCTGACCTGATTGTTTTCCAAAGAGCGCGCAAAACCCCGCTCGCAACCACCTGTACTATCCGTTTGCCCCACCGGAGCCCAGCATGAGCCTTTCGTCCACCGCACCTGAGACCGTTGCCGCGCCAACGATCTCGCCTTTGATGACATTCCTTTTCGCCGCCGCCTGCGGGCTCGTGGCCGCCAATCTCTATTACGGCCAGCCGCTCGCCGGCCCGATCAGCGCCGCGCTCGGCTTCAGCCCGGCCGCCACCGGCCTGATCGTCACGCTGACGCAGATCGGCTACGGCCTCGGCCTGCTTTTGATCGTGCCGCTGGGCGACCTAATGGAAAACCGCAAGCTGGTGCTGATCCTGGTTGCCGCCTCGGCCGTGTCGCTGATCGGCGCCGCGCTGTCGACGACACCCACCATGTTCCTCACCGCCTCGCTCTGTATCGGCATGGGTTCGGTCGCCGTTCAGGTGCTCGTGCCCTTCGCAGCCAACATGGCGCCCGATGCCTCGCGTGGCCGCGTCGTCGGCAATGTCATGAGCGGCCTGCTCTGCGGCATCATGCTTGCCCGCCCGGTCGCAAGCTTCCTCGCCGAAGCCACCTCCTGGCACGACGTCTACTACGTCTCGGCCGTCGTCATGATCCTGCTCGCCGCCATCCTGCGCGTCCAGCTGCCGGTCCGCACCCCGCACACCCGGCTGAGCTACGGCGCCCTGCTCGCCTCCATGGCGCACCTCGCCCTGCATTCCCGCGTTCTGCAGCGCCGCGCGCTCTATCAGGCCGGCATGTTCGGCGCCTTCAGCCTGTTCTGGACGACGACGCCGCTTTTGCTCGCAAGCCCCGCCTTCGGCCTGACGCAGAACGGCATTGCCCTCTTCGCGCTCGCCGGTGCCGCCGGCGCCATCGCCTCGCCCATCGCCGGCCGCCTTGCCGACCGCGGCCTCACCAAGATCGCCTCGACCATCGCCATGCTCTGCGGCATCGCCGCCTTCCTGATCAGCCACTTCGCGACCGATGGTTCCGCACTCGCACTGACGTTGCTGACAGCAGCCGCGATCATTCTGGATTTCGGGGTAACGACCAATCTGGTGGTCGGCCAGAGGGCGATCTACGCGATCAGCCCGGAGCACCGCAGCCGCCTCAACGGCCTGTTCATGGCAACCTTCTTCGCCGGCGGTGCGCTCGGCTCTGCCATCGGCGGCTGGGCATTCGCCACCGGCGGCTGGACGCTGGCCGCCTGGATCGGCCTCTGCTTCCCCAGCCTCGCCTTCCTGCTCTTCCTCACCGAAGGGCTGCGGAAGCGCTGATCACGATCGGGAACGGCGTAACGCTTCAATGAGCGCCGCGAGGAACGCAAGCGTCACGCACCCGATGCGTCGAACTTGACCCGGGCGGAGCGAACGGCCTCATGGTTGTTCTCCGCCCAATTCAAAAGCAGTGCCAGCGTCTGGTAGAGCGAGTTGCCGAGATCCGTCATCCGGTATTCGACGCTCGGCGGCTTGGTCGGAAACACCTCGCGCTCGATATAGCCGTCGCGCTGCAGGTCACGCAGCGTTTGCGTCAGCATGCGCTGCGAAATATCGGGGATCATCCGGCGAAGCTCGCCGAAGCGATAAGGCTGCTGCGACAGCGCCTCCAGCATCAGCGTTGCCCACTTGCCGCCGATCTGCTGCATCATGTCCCGCACCGGGCAATTGTTGAAATCGAGCTTGGAGAGATCGACCTCGTTCCGCACGCGCGGCTCGGCCTTGCTCTTCAGGTTGACGACGGTGCCGGCCATTCTGCTGGTTCCCTTTTGGTAACTTACGGCGCAAAAACTGCCTCCTTTACAGCTGTCGGTCAATCCCTATTTTAGCCCTAGTCTCTTTTCGAGACCAGCAATCGAACCTAGAGGTTTACAGACATGAGCGAAACGATCCTCATCACCGGTGCCGCCGGACAGCTCGGCCAGCGCGTCATCCATCACCTGCTCGAGACCTACAAGGTTCCCGCGGCCAACCTGATCGCCGCCAGCCGCGACACCTCCAAGCTGGCAGACCTCGCCGCCAAGGGCGTCCAGACCCGCAAGGCCGATTTCGATGACGCCGCCTCGCTGGAAGCAGCCTTCAAGGGCGCCGACCGCGTGCTCATCATCAGCACCGACGCGCTCGCCGTTCCCGGCCAGCGCCTGAAGCAGCACACGACGGCCGTCGCCGCCGCCGTCAAGGCCGGTGTCAAGCACATCGCCTACACCTCGATGCCTTCCCCAGACAAATCGCTTGTCACCTTCGCGCCGGATCACCTCGGCACTGAAAACGCCGTCAAGGCAAGCGGCCTGCCCTACACGATCATCCGCAACGCCTGGTATCTCGACAACTACATGCATTCCATGCCGCACAATCTTCAGGGCGGCAGCTGGTACACGGCATCGGGCGACGGCAAGGTCCCGAACATCTCGCGTGACGATTGCGCCCTTGCGGCCGCCGCGGCCCTCGCATCGGGCACCAAGGACAGCGCCACCTACACGCTGACCGGCGCTCAGTCGCTTTCCGCTGACGAGATCGCCGCCGCCATCTCGCAAGCCGCCGGCAAGCCGCTCGCCGCCGTGAAGGTGACCGACGACCAGCTGCGCCAGGGCCTGCTCGGCGCTGGTCTTCCTGATTTTGTCGCTGACATGCTGGTTTCGGCCGACGCAAATGTCCGCGCCGGCAATTTCGATCACGTGACCGAGGACTTCACCAAACTGACCGGCAAGCAGCCGCAGTCGCTGAAGGATTACTTCGTGGCCAACAAGGCAGCGCTCGTCGCCTGACAGCGCTCTCCCTGAAGCCACAACCCGCTCCGCACCACCGGGGCGGGTTTTTGTTTGGCCAAACTGAACTTAGATCTTCTGGCCGCAGGCCCGGCAGAAGCGGCGCACGGTCTCGGCCATGCCGAACTCCAGCGCATCCGCCGTCAGCCCGTGGCCGATCGAGACTTCCGCGAGCTTCGGGATGCGCTTCACCAGCGGCGGCAGATTGGCGACGGTGAGGTCATGACCGGCATTGACGCCGAGCCCGATCGCCAGCGCCGCATCCGCCGTCTTGCCGAGCGCCTCGAGAATCGGCCCCACCCGCTCCGGCGCATCGTAACAGCCGCCATAGGGGCCGGTGTAGAGCTCGATCCGATCGGCGCCGACAGCCTTCGCGATCGCCACCGCTTCCTCGTCCCCGTCCCCATCGGCAAACAGCGATACGCGGGTGCCCATCTTCTTCAGCCGCGCGATCACAACCGTCAGCAATGCGCGATCCTTGCGGAAGTCCCAGCCGTGATCGGACGTCGCCTGCGAGGGATGATCCGGCACCAGCGTGACCTGCTCGGGCGCGGCCTTCACGCAGAGGTCGAGAAACTCGTCCGTCGGATAGCCCTCGATGTTGAATTCCGCCTCCGGAAACTCGTCGTCGATCAGGTTGCGGATGACAGGCAGATCGGAAAAGCGGATGTGGCGCTCGTCTGGGCGCGGATGCACCGTCAGCCCGCTCGCGCCCGATTTGAGCGCAATGCGCCCCAGCGCCTCGACGCTTGGCCAGGGCAAGTCGCGACGATTGCGCAGCATGGCGACGGCGTTGAGATTGACGGAAAGCGTGGTGGGCATGGCGAGTTTCCATTCAATGAAAGAAGCTGCCCCGCTTTTAAGCCAAGGACGCCGTCGCGGCCAACGAGATTCGTGCATGATTGCATGTGAATTTCTGATTGGTGGTCCGCCGTCGCCACATCGCGGCAGGCAAAGTAACGCCAACGGCAAGACGTATCAGAAAAACGATTAAGCATCTGGGACAGAAACGCCCCTGATGATTCGTTCAGAAGTTGCAGTGCAGCCGTATGTACATTCGACTATTATTTACAAGTGACTATTTTTAAGGATAACAAATCAGTCATTTAACGCATAGTCTGATCGCAATGGATCACCAGATCGAGGATCCGTTGCTTTGCATGCCGACCGGGAATGCATCGTCAAAACCGCTCGACCGCGCCCGTATCCATGTCATGCGCGCACTTGATCATGCGTAGAACAGGAGGGCTCATGTCCGAACGACATAAGCAGGCTGCCAGACCAAACGCTCCGCCCCAGGCGCCTCCCGATTTCAGGTTCCTGCCGCGCGTCGCGCGCCCGGCAAGCCTGCCCGGCGGCAAGGTCGCGATTGCCGACATGGCCAACGCCTTCGGCGTCACCCACCGAACCCTGCATTTCTACGAGGAGAAAGGGCTGATCGCCTCGAGCCGTATCGGGCTGATGCGCGTCTACGAACACGCCGACATAAGGCGCATGGCCGTCATCAATGTCTGCCGCGAGGCGGGCATGCCGGTCGCCGTCATTCAGGAACTGATGGTCGATCTCTGCAGATCCACCTCGCAGCAGGACGCCGACGCCGTCTTCGCCGCCGCCCTTGCCTCTCGAAAGCGCGAACTGACGGCGGAAATGTCGACGCTGCACCGCCAGCTTCAGCAGGTGACCGAACTGCTCGAAAACACCGCCCCTGGCGACCCGCCGCTGAACGACAACCAGCATGAGCGCTCGCTGACCGAACAGGAATATCGCTGCCTCGTGCTGATGACCGAGGGACTATCGACCCAACGTATCGCCCGCACGCTCGATCTCAAGGAAGACGACGCGAAATCGATCGAGGCCGCGATCATTCAAAAGCTCGACACCAACAACCGCTTCCAGGCGATCGCCAAGGCGGTCCTGCTCGGCATCGTGCAAATCTGAAGCATGTCGCGCAAAACTGTACAGCGGCTTTGCGGCACCGACATGCGACGCGCTTGAAAACTCAGCGGACGATCGTCAGCGTTTCCGCCGCGCGCGTGATCGCGGTATAGAGCCAGCGCTCCCTGGTGTCACGAAACGCCCAGCTCTCATCGAACAGCACGACATTGTTCCACTGCGAACCCTGCGCCTTGTGCACCGTCAGCGCATAGCCGAAGTCGAACTCGTCGCAGCGCTTGCGGGTATTCCAGGGAATCTCGCCCTCGACATCCTCGAACACCTGCTTCAACAGCTTGATCTTCGCCGCCCCACGATCGATATCGTCATCCTCGGGCCGGATCAGAAGGTTGATACCCGGCTTCGTCGTCTCCTTCGAGGACGTCATCACCTGCCAGAGCGAGCCGTTGAGCAACCCCTTGGCGGGATCGTTGCGCAGGCAGACCAGCTTGTCGCCCGTCTGCGGATAATCGGCGGTGAAACCCTTCAGCTCGCGCAGCCGCTGATTATAGCGCCGCCGCGTGCGGTTGGTGCCGACAAGCACCTGATCGGCGTCGAGCACGAGCGACTGGTTGACCTCGTTCTTCGAGATCACCTGCGCCGCGCCATAATCGCCATACATGATCTCCTTGCCCTCGCGCACCTGCATGGCGAGCCCGATGATCGGGTTGTCGCGCGCCTGCCGGTGGATATCGGTCAAGAGATAGTCGGGTTCCTGATTGGTGAAGAACCCGCCGCCGGAGACCGGCGGCAGCTGGCCGGGATCGCCGAGAACAAGGATCGGCGTGCCGAAGCTCATCAGGTCCTTGCCCAGCGCCTCATCCACCATCGAGCATTCGTCGACGATGATCAGCGCCGCCTTGGCGACGGGGCTCTGCCGGTTGATGGTGAACATCGGCGCGATCGAGGTCTTGCCGGTCTCTTCGTCCTCGACAGCCTCTTCGCCGCGCGGCCGGTAGATCAGCGAATGCAGCGTGCGCGCATTGCTGGCGCCGCGTGTCCGCAACACCTGCGCCGCCTTGCCGGTGAAGGCCGCAAACAGCACCTCGCCATCGACATGCTCGGCGAAATGCCGAGCAAGCGTGGTCTTGCCCGTGCCGGCATAGCCGAACAGGCGAAAAATCGGGGCCTTGCCCTCCTTCAGCCATTTGGCAACGGCTTTCAGGGCTTCGTCTTGTTGCGGAGCGAATTGCATGATCCATCGACTTGGCAGGATTCGTCAGCGATAGGCAACCGCAAAATGCCGCAAGGCGGCCGGCCTCCCCGCCCGATCGGAAAAAATCTTACGACACCAGGGAATAAAATCGCCCCTCGCCTTGTCTCATGTCAGGCAACGCAGATCGCGTGCGCCCAACCCGAGGAGACACCCGATGAAATCCGCGAAATTCCTGATCGCTCTTACCGTCGCATCCGCTGCCGCCACCGCCGCCTTCGCCGCCCCGCCCGTCAAGACGGTCGATTCGGCCAAGGGCAAGGTGCTCGCCGGCGAGAACGGCATGTCGCTCTACACCTTCAAGAAGGACACGAAGGACGTGTCCAATTGCTACGACGATTGCGCCAAGAACTGGCCGCCGCTGATGGCCGATGGAAATGCCAAGCCGGAAGGGGCATACTCGATCGTGGACCGCAAGGACGGCATGAAGCAATGGGCAAAGGACGGCATGCCGCTCTACTTCTGGGTCAAGGACAAGAAGATGGGCGATATCACCGGCGACGGCGTCAAGGATGTATGGGATGTCGCAAAGCCATAAGCGCTGGACAGGCTTGATCGCATGAAGCCACCCGCACCCGAAACATTCGAGGGCCAGATCCTGGCCCTCCTCCCGTCGCTCAGGCGCTATTCACGCAGCCTGACGCGCTCCGACAGCGATGGCGAAGATTTGCTGCAGGACTGCGTCGAGAAGGTGCTCGCCCGTCGCACGCAGTGGCGCGGCCTGAACCTGCGCGGCTGGGTGCTGACGATCATGACCAATCTCTATCGCAACCAGCGCCGCACCATCGTGCGCGGCAACCTCGTGGACATAGATGGCGCCATGGACGTGGCCGCCCCCGAGACATCCGCCGACCCGCTCGAGCGCTCCCGCCTGGAAGACGCGCTGAACGGCCTTTCGGAAGATCACCGCGCCGTGCTGATGCTCGTGGTCATCGAGGGCTACACCTACCAGGAAGTGGCCGACATGCTCGACATACCCTTAGGCACCGTCATGTCGCGCCTGTCGCGCGCGCGCCAGCAACTGGCCGAACACATGAAATCAGACAACGTCATTACGCTTCGGAGACCGAAATGAACGCCGCCGACCAACCCGTGACCGAAGCGGACCTCCACGCCTACACCGACGGCCTGCTCGCCGATGACGATCGTTCGCGCGTCGAAGCATGGCTGCGCGACAATCCCGACGATGCCGCCAGAATAGCCGAATGGCAGGCGCAAAACGCCGGCATCAAGGCAATGTTCTCAGGCTACGAGAAAAGCAGGCCCGGCGACGCCGACATGATTGGCAAACCGCCTGCGCTCTCGCCCTGGTCGAAGCGCCTCGCCGCTATCGCCGCAACCATCGCCGTCTTCGCTGCAGGCACGCTTGTCGGCCGCTACGGCCCCGCTCTCTTCGAACGCCCCCAACTGCAGCTGACAGCCCAGGAAACCTTCCCGAAGGAAGCCCAAAACGCCTTCTTGGTCTACGCCAGCGAAGTCCGCCACCCCGTCGAAGTCTTCGCCAACGAGGAAGCCCACCTCGCCACCTGGCTCGGCAAGCGCCTGGCTATATCGAACCTCAAGGTCCCCGACCTCACGAGCCTGGACTACCACCTCGTCGGCGGCCGACTGCTGCCCGTCGATGGCAAGCCGGGCGCGATGTTCATGTACGAAAACCAGACCGGCGAACGCCTCACCGTCCTCGTCGGCCGCAACACAGCTAACAAGACCACCAGCTTCCGCTTCGCCTCCGCCGATAGTGTCGAGACCTTCTACTGGATCGACGGCGAACTCGGCTACGCCGTCACCGGCGAGATCTCACGCGAAGAACTGAGGAAGGTCGCCGAAGAATGCTACCGCCAGTTTCCGTCGTGATATCATCATGCGGGGACTGCTGCGCCATCAGCGCTCAGGATCATTGGCAAGCTCAATCGGCTTCCCATGCGGCGTGGCCTCCGCCGCCCGCTGCCAGCTCTGCTGCAACGCGGTGATCGTCTCCGCATCGGCCACACCGCGATCGACAAGGATCGACGACAACGCCGCCACCCAGCAATCAAAATAATCGCTGCCATCCTCGGCGCGACCCGGCTTGTGCAGCTCACCGGACAATGCCTCGGCCCATTCGGTCCACGTAAACAGCCCGCGCTCATGCAGATGCACCGTCATCGCAAACGCCTCCGCCGCCCACGGCTCCGGAAACACCGGCTCGCCGTCTTGGGAGCGTGGCAGCTGCGGCGATTGAGCAAGCGGCGAGCGCGTATCACACTGGCTCAAGATAGCTCTCCCGAGCATTGAATGAGGTCGATCATACTGATCTCCTTGATAGCATGATGAAAATCGCCAGGTCCTTTGTCTTACGAATTGGGATTTGGCACCAGACGATCTCTGACAATCTCGACCACTTCGTCAAACAAGATTTTATCGTCCATCAACTGCTCGACAGCCTTTGCAACAAATAGCTTTGCGGCTTCCGCTTGCTGGGGATCAGGATCATATAGGAGAGTGTAGCCATTCAATGCCAGGAAGTAACGTGCCGCCGCCCAAGCCGTCCGCTTATTGCCTTGTCCGAAACCGTGAGCTTTTCCCACGCCATAGATCATATGCGCGGCAAGAACGGCAAAATCCGTCTCCCCATATGCAAATTGGTTTCTGGCGCGATCGATTCCCGCTTCTATCGCCCCCATGTCGCGGACAAGGTGAGGCTCCCCGGTCGCTCCGACAGCCCGCTTGTTGAAGTGAACGACATGTTCAGCCGCGACCCAAACGGGTTCGTCGCTCACTTGGCAAGATGCTCCATAATGACGGCATCTTCCTCAAGCAGATAATCCATGAATGCATCTGGATCGAGCGGAACGGGCTTAATTGCGGTCGCGGACTTGGCAACATCGCGCCCGAGCGCGCTCGAGGGACCGCCCTGGCTAGCGGCAGCCGAAGACTTTCCGGTCTCAGCGTCTCCACGCACCAACGCGCTTGATCCGCCGCGTCCGGATCGTGTCTGAAAACCCATCATGACGCTCTTCTTGCTCATGTCTACAAATATAGCGACGGGCTGTCGCATGTCAAAGATGCTGAAATTGACACGTCGAGTGCTCTACGAGCACCAGCGCACTTTCAGCCTCTTGCGACTTTCAACTTGCTGCAATCCGTCGCTAACTCAACCACCAGCCGGAACCAGATACGATTCCCACGCATCGATCGACACCGTCAGCGACGGATCAGCCCCCTCGCCCCAGATCTCGCCGCCATCGAACACGACGGTGTAGACCCATTGCGGGTTCTCGCCCTTGCCATGGGCGTTGTCGTCAGGAAACACGAAGGAGCCCTGAACCGCCTCGACGACGCCGACCTTGGCGCGCGCATAACGCGGCAGCCGCGTATGCGTCGTCGGGTTGAAATTGCGGGTCTTCACCTTGTCCCCAACGGAAAACCGCGCCGGTTGATCAAGCGGACGATCACAGGGACCGCCCTTGGCGAGAACACCTGGGACCATATCCGCCTTCAGCACCCGCTTCGGGGCAGCGCCGTCGAACTGCCGGTGGCCGCTCTCGATTTCGTCGGCGTTGGTGAAGCCGTGGCGCTCGAGCAGCACCTCCAGCGCCCGCGTCCAGATCTCGTAATAGCTGGCCGAGAGATAGGCGGCGGGCGGAATGCTTTCGCGGGCATGCCGGCTCTCGTCGATGTTCCAGGCGCCGAAGGCGCCGCAGGAGAGCGTCAGCCCCAGCGCCCGTTTTTCCCACTCCGCGTGGAAATAGGGCTCGTCCTTCTCCGGCGCGACAGCGCCGAAGCCCATCTGCCCGCCGAGATCGTGCGGCCCGTTCATGCCGCCGCTCCCGGCGCTGCGGCGAGACCGGCGCCGATCATCGCATCGCGGCTGACGAGATCGGCGAGCTGCTCCTCGCTCAAGCCGTCGGTGCCCTCCGGCCGCTGCGGGATGACGAGATAACGCAGTTCCGCCGTCGAATCCCAGACGCGGATCTTCTGCCCCTTAGGCAGGCTCACACCGAATTCGCTGAGCACCCCGCGCGGATCGATCACCGCCCGTGAACGATAGGCCGGCGCCTTATACCATGTGGGCGGCAGCCCCAGCACCGACCATGGATAGCAGGAGCAGAGCGTGCAGACGACGAGATTGTGCGTCTCTTCGGTGTTGAACACCGCGCGCATGTGCTCGCCCTGTCGCCCGGTGTAGCCGAGGCTGGCGATCGCAGCCGTCGCGTCGCGCTTCAGCCAGTCGGCGAAATCGGGATCGCTCCACGCCTTGGCCACCACCCGCGCGCCGTTCCTGGGCCCAACCTTGGTCTGGTAGGTGTCGACGATCACGTCGATCGCCGCGGGATCGATCAGCCCCTTCTCCGTCAGCACCGTCTCCAGCGCCTTCACGCGGGCCTGCATGTCCGAATAGTGGTTGTCGTGGTGATGATCATGATGATGATCGTGATCATGGTGGTCGTCGTGTTCGTGGTCGTCGTGCAAGAGACTATCCTCCGCCAGTGTCCCGACATCCTTAGGCACTCGCGAAGCCGACGCCAAGCCCCGACCAACGCGATCGGCCTATTTCAGCATCGGCCACAGGCTGAGCACCAGAAGCACCGCCATGGTGATGTTGAACCACTTCAGCCGCACAGGATCGGACAGCCAGTCGCGCAGGGCCGAGCCGAACCCGGCCCAAGTGGACACGCTCGGCACATTGACAGCGGCAAAGGCCAACCCGACGATCATGACGCTGACGAAGTAGATATCCTGGATCGTATAGGTCGCCATCGCCGTCACCGCCATCACCCAAGCCTTCGGATTGACCCACTGAAACGCCGCCGCCGACAGGAAGGACATCGGCTTCACCGCGCCCTTCCCCTCGCTCAGCGACCGCGACGTCGCGATTTTCCAGGCGATCCACACCAGATAGGCACCGCCCGTAAACTTTAGCGCCGTATAGACCGCCGGCACCGTATGTAGCACCGCGCCAAGCCCGAACCCGACGCCGATCAAAAGCGAGAAGAACCCGGCGCCGATGCCGATCATGTGCGGGATCGTCCGGCGGAAACCGAAATTCACGCTCGAGGTGAACAGCATCATGTTGTTCGGGCCCGGCGTGATCGATGTGGTGAAGGCAAAGAGAAGCAGTGCCAGAAACGTATCCAGCGGCATGGGGTAACCTCCATGGCCCGCGATCTGCGCCACGAACCTTGTTAATTTAGGTCAGCATAATTGACCTAAATCGGAGTTTCCATCTGCCTATTGTCATGGTGACAGGATTGTCAGCCGGAAGCACCAGTCACGTCGAGGTCGAGCAGCCTGCCGACGTAGCTTCTGACCAGCGTGACGAATTCGGTAGGCAGTGTCTCAATCTGACGAAGCACGCGCTCCTCGTAGTCAAGCGAACGCACCTGATCGGCCAGAACCATGCCTTGCGTCTTGAAGCCATCAGGGATCGGTATCTTCGTCGGCCAAGGCGTCATATTTCTCGTGATCGGGCAGACGACGATGCGCTTGGAGACTTCGTGCATCAGGACATTTGAGATGACGAGCGCCGGCCTGATACCGGATTGTTCGCTGCCTCTGATCGGATCGAGGTTGACCACGACAACATCGCCAGCCGTCAAGATATGGCTACTCGTCATGATCGTAAAAACGTTCGGACCCGACATCGCGGCCCCAATCGACCGTCTCCGGTTCATTTTCCGGGCCCAGGCGCCGGATCTCGGCAACAATCTCCGCAAGTGAAGGCGCCAGCTGCTGCTTCGGCTTTTCCAGCGTCGCCTTGCCATCGCGAACGTCGAGGTTGACGACATCGCCGGCGCGCAGGTGCAATTCGTCCGTCACCGCCTTGGGCAGGCGGATCGCGATGCTGTTACCCCACTTGGAAATCGTCACCTTGGTCATATCTAGCCCTTGATATCCAATGTATATCACTTGCCGGAGACAGCGACAACACGAGGCCGACCATGCAAGACGATCCGATCCCAACGCTCACCATGCGCGACGGCCAAGAGATACCGGTGCTCGGCCAGGGCACCTGGAACATGGGCGAAAAGGCTTCCGAGGCCAAGCGCGAGATCGAAAGCCTGCGCGCCGGCATCGACCTCGGCATGACGCTGATCGACACTGCCGAGATGTATGCGGAGGGCGGCGCCGAGACGATCGTCGGCGAAGCGATCCGTGGCCGTCGCGACGAGGTCTATCTGGTCAGCAAGGTCTATCCCTGGAATGCCAGCCGCAAGGGCACGATCGAGGCCTGCGAAAACAGCCTGTCGCGCATGGGCACCGACCGTATCGATCTCTACCTCCTGCACTGGCGCGGCAACCACCCGCTGGCCGAGACCGTTGAGGCTTTCGAGACGCTGAAGTCTCAAGGCAAGATCGGCCAATGGGGCGTCTCCAATTTCGATACCGACGATATGGAAGAACTGCTCAGCGTCCCCGCAGGCAAAAATGTCGCCGCCAACCAGGTGCTCTACAATCTCGGCCGTCGCGGCATCGAGTTCGATCTCCTGCCCTGGTGCCAGGAGCGCAACATTCCGGTCATGGCCTACTCGCCGATCGAGCAGGGCCGCATCATCCACCACCCCGAGATCATCCGCATCGCCAAAGCCAACCAGGCGACCCCGGCGCAGCTTGCGCTGGCTTTCCTGCTGGAACGCGATGGCGTCATCGCCATCCCCAAGACCTCGAATGCCGCCCGCGCCGCGGAAAACCGCGATGCCGTCTCGCTCGACCTCAGCGACGAGGACCTGGCCGCCCTCGACGCCGCCTTCCCGCCACCATCCAGAAAAAAGCCGCTGGAGATGCTCTGACCTCCAGCGGCTTCGGTTTCAACGAACTTTGATGTCGGGCGTTACATGCCCTGCGGACCACGGTTCATCGCCGCGATCCCGGTACGGCAGACCTCGATCAGGCCGAGCGGCTTCACGATTGCCACGAACTGGTCGATCTTCGAGGACTTGCCGGTCAGTTCGAGGATGAAGTGCTCGACGGTCGCATCGACCACCTTGGCATGGAAGGCATCGGCCAGGCGCAGCGTCTCGGCGCGCGTCTCGCCATCGCCAGCCACCTTGATCAGCGCCACTTCACGCTCGATCGGCCGCTCCTGCCCAAGCTCGCGGGCGCGCACCGTGAGATCGACAACGCGATGCACGGGAATGATGCGCTCAAGCTGCGCCTTGATCTGCTCCAGCACCTGCGGCGTCCCGCGCGTCACGATGGTGATACGCGACAGATGCGCCTGGTGCTCGGTCTCCGACACCGTCAGGCTTTCGATGTTGTAGCCGCGGCCGGAAAACAGGCCGATGACGCGGGCAAGAACGCCCGGCTCGTTATCGACGAGAACCGATAGCGTGTGGTTCTCGATCGCCGCCGTTTCCGGCGAAATGAAGTAGGCGGAGCCCGTCGGCTGTAGGTGTGCGTTCATGTCTTGGTCCGTTTCCTCAGATTATGTCAGGATGCCAGCTCGACGCTGACGGAATTCATGTGTTTTTGAGCAAGCTTGACGAGACCCTTGTCGAAGGTGAGAAAGGTCTCGCCGGCAGCGGTGAGGCTGACGTGCAGGGCGTCGGCGAAGTCCATGCCGGCTGCATGAGCGCGAACGGCAACCGCCACGGACGTGTGCTGCTCAAATTCGAAAGCGCCGATCTCAAGAGCCGCGGAAAGAAGCTGATTGACTGTCTGACGCGAGATTTTCATGATCCCGCGCATCACCCATCCACCTTCAAGCAGAACGGTCGGCGTTACCACCAGCGTCGCCGATGACAGCAAAGCTTCGGCGATACGTCCGTGCTCTGACGCTTCTTTCACCAGTGCACGCACGAAGACGTTGGTATCAACGACTATTCTTCTCATCCCAGCGCCGCTTGGCCTCCTCCAGAACCGCTTGCTCGATCATCTCTTCTGTGATCGGCGGCCCCTCGTATTTTGGCCGCATCGCCAGAAACTCCTCGATCGTGAGCTTCTTCTTGTGAGCCGGCACCTCCTGCTCCGCCTCCACCGGCTGCAACACGACCCCGCGCCCGCCATCGACGATCTCGAGCTCGGCGCCCGGCTTCCAGCCATGCGCATCACGGACTGCCTGCGGCAGGGGTACGCTCCCGTTTTCCGAAATCCTCACTCTGGCCATGGCACCTGCTCCTCAAGGAAGGGACGCGATCAATCTAGCGCGTCCCCTCGCTTCGATCAAACGAGCGCACGACCTTTGGCGTCGATGGCGTTGGCGACGGCCTCGTCGGTGGCTTCATCCGGCAAAAGCATCTCGTTGTGTGCCTTGCCCGATGGGATCATCGGGAAGCAGTTGGCGAGATTGGCGACGCGGCAATCGAAGATCACGGGCTTCTTGACGTCGATCATCTCCTGGATGGTCGCGTCGAGATCGCCGGGCTTTTCGCAACGCAGGCCGACGGCGCCGTAGGCTTCCGCCAGCTTGACGAAATCGGGCATCGCCTCGGTGTAGGAGTTCGACAGGCGGTTGCCGTGCAACAGCTGCTGCCACTGGCGCACCATGCCCATGTACTGGTTGTTCATGATGAAGATCTTGATCGGCGCTTCGTACTGGATCGCCGCCGACATCTCCTGGATGCACATCTGGATCGACGCATCGCCGGCAATGTCGATGACGAGGCTCTCCGGGTGCGCAATCTGCACGCCCAGCGCCGCCGGCAGGCCGTAGCCCATCGTTCCCAGGCCACCCGAGGTCATCCAGCGGTTGGGCTTCTCGAAACCGTAAAACTGCGCCGCCCACATCTGGTGCTGACCGACTTCCGTCGTGATGAAAGTGTCGCGATCCTTGGTCAGCGCATAGAGACGCTCCAGCGCATATTGCGGCATGATCACGTCGTTGCTGTGCGTATAGGCAAACGAATTGCGCGCGCGCCAGCGGGTGATATCGGCCCACCAATCGGCGATCTGGCTCTTCTCCGGCTTCTTAGGCAGGGCACGCCACAGGCGAACCATGTCTTCCAGGATATTGCCGACGTCGCCGCGGATGGGAACATCGACGCGGACATTCTTGTTGATCGACGACGGATCGATGTCGATGTGGATCTTCTTCGAGTTCGGCGAAAACGCATTCAAGCGGCCAGTAATGCGGTCGTCGAAGCGGGCGCCGATGCAGACCATGACGTCGCAATCATGCATCGCCATGTTCGCCTCGTAGGAGCCGTGCATGCCCAGCATCTTCAGCCAGTTCTTGCCGGATGCCGGATAGGCGCCCAGACCCATCAGCGTCGAGGTGATCGGGAAATCGGTGAGCTCGACCAGTTCGCGCAGCAGCTTGGAAGCCTCGGGCCCGGAGTTGATGACGCCGCCGCCGGAATAGATGATCGGACGACGCGCCTTCGACATCAGCTCGATGGCAGCCTGGATCTGGTTCAGATCGCCCTGAACCTTCGGCTGGTAGCTCTTCTGGATCGCGTGGGCTGCCGGCGGCGTGTAGGTGCCGGTGGCGAACTGAACGTCCTTCGGAATATCGACCAGAACGGGCCCCGGACGGCCCGACTGCGCGATGCGGAAGGCCTCATGAATGATCGCCGCCAGATCGTTGACGTCCTTGACCAGCCAGTTGTGCTTCGTGCAGGGGCGCGTGATGCCGACGGTATCGGCTTCCTGGAACGCGTCGGAGCCGATCAGCGAGGTCGGAACCTGGCCGGAGAGGCAGACGAGCGGGATCGAATCCATCAGCGCGTCCTGCAGCGGGGTGACCGCATTGGTGGCGCCTGGACCTGAAGTGACGAGCATGACGCCGACCTTGCCGGTGGAGCGGGCATAGCCTTCGGCCGCGTGGCCGGCGCCCTGCTCGTGGCGAACGAGGATGTGCTTGATGTCGTCCTGCTGGAAGATCTCGTCATAGATCGGAAGCACGGCGCCGCCGGGATAGCCGAACAGGTGTTCGACACCATTGTCCTTGAGCGCGCGGAGAACGATTTCCGCGCCTGTCATCCTGTTTTCGTCCGTCTGATTGTCCGTGCCCGTCATGTTTTTGTTCCATTTTGACTGCTGGGATTTGAAGGTCTTGGCGGCGAGCCTGAATTTCAGGCATAAAAAAAGGCCCCTTGGGGAGCCTGTTGTCTAGCGCATGGGTGGCTATCGCCGGATGGTTACACCATCCTGCCCATGCGCTGTCCCACCACAATAAGAATTGCTGCTATCTTCATGGCCGGAAGTGATAGACAGAAAATTTCGCAGCGTCAACGCTTAAAGCAATAAAAAGCCGAGCATGCGCTGTCGGTATTAAACATGGCCGCATAAGCCCTTGCGGCAAAGGGTTTATTAAACGTTCCCTTTTATCCTGCCCTGCAATCTCAGGGAGTAGCCCTTTGCAGAACAACGACTTGCAGACGTCAGGCAGCGCGGGCGAGCATGACCGCCGCGATGTACTAGCGCCGGGAAACCGTTTCCTCGGCCGCGTTGTCGCGTGCAGCGGGTCCCGCGCCACCATCGCAGCCGTCGCCGAAGCAGGCGGCACCGACCTCACCGAACTCTGGTCCGTAGGACGCCTGATCTCGATCACCGTCGGCCGCAACCGCGTCGTGGCGCTCGTCTATTCCATGAACACCGGTACGCATGCCTGGGGCGAAGGCGAGGACAACTATTTCAAGATCGAGACAGAGCTGCTCGGCGAAGTCCGTGTCGACGAGGACGGCACGGAGCAATTCTCCACCGGCATCTCGCGCTACCCCTATCTCGGCGCCGTCGCCCACCGCATCCGCTCCGCCGACCTGATGCGCATCTATGACGCCGGTACGGGAACCACCGCCGTCATCGGCAAGCTGACGCAGGACGATAGCATCGATGCGTCGATCCACGTCCCCTCCATGCTGTCGAAACACTTCGCCATTGTCGGCTCCACCGGCGTCGGCAAGTCGACCGCCGTGTCGCTGCTGCTTCACAAGGCGATCGAGGCTGACCCGAAGCTGCGCGTCCTGATCCTTGATCCGCACAACGAATTCGCCGCCGCCTTCCCCAAGCACTCCGTCGTCGTCGATACAGACACGCTCGACCTGCCCTTCTGGCTGATGCGCCTGGAAGAATTCGCCGAAGTGGTGTTCCGCGGCCGCACGCCGGTGCCGGAAGAGCTCGACATGCTGCGCGACATCCTGCCGGAAGCCAAGCGCGCCTTCCGCGGCAGCGACAACTCGCTGGTCCGCCGCACCACCGAGAAAAGCTCGATCACCGCCGACACCCCGGTTCCCTATCGGATGGCCGATCTGCTGGCACTGATCGACGAGCGCATCGGTCGCCTGGAAGGGCGCGGCGAAAAGCCGTTCCTGCGGTCGTTGAAGATGCGCATCATCGCCGCGATCAACGACCCGCGCTACCACTTCATGTTCTCCAACAACACGATCTCGGACACGATCATGGAGACGGTGGCCGAGATCTTCCGCGTGCCCGGCGACAACAAGCCGATCTGCACCTTCCAGCTCTCGGGCATCCCATCCGAGGTCGTGAATTCCGTGGCGTCGGTGCTGTGCCGCATGGCATTCGAAATCGCGCTGTGGAGCGATGGCGCCATCCATATGCTCGTCGTCTGCGAAGAAGCGCACCGCTACATTCCGTCGGACCCCTCGCTCGGCTTTTTCCCGACGCGCCAAGCGATTGCCCGCATCGCCAAGGAAGGCCGCAAGTACGGCGTCTCGCTCGGCATCATCACGCAGCGCCCCGGCGAACTCGACCAGACCATCCTGTCGCAGTGCTCGACGCTGTTTGCCATGCGTCTTGCCAACGACCGCGACCAGGAAATCATTCGCTCCGCCATCCCGAACTCGTCGATCTCGACGACAAGCTTCATCTCCTCGATCGGCAACGGCGAAGCGATTGCCTTCGGCGAGGCGATCAGCGTGCCGATGCGCATGCGCTTCTCCCGCGTCAGCGAAGACCTGCTGCCGAAGGCCAACGGCGCAACGCCGAAATTCACCGAGGAAGATCCAGATAACGTCGACCTGCGCAAGATCGTCACCCGCATGCGCGCGGTGAGCGGCCCCGACATCTCCGCCTTCCAGCAAAGTGTCAAGAACGCCGGCCTCGACCTCGGGGAAGAAGAAGACGCGGACTACGACCAGGTCTTCGCGGCCGACGTCTACCCTCCGATCATCCCGGCGCCGATCCCAATCACCCCGCCGCTCGCGCCGATCGAGCCCTACCGCCGCGACATGCTGCCGACAGCCCCGGTATCGCGCGAACCGGCGGCACCGCCAAGATCATCGCGCGAATCCTTCGGCGTCGCAGCCGACACCTCGATCGACAGCCGCTTGGAAGCGCTGAGACGCGAAATGCGCGGCGAACAAAATCCGACCCCGCGTCCCGCCGACCCGCAAGCGCAGCCGACAAGCATTCGTCGCGAACCCGGCGTATCGCTGCGCGAAAGCATCCTGAAGAAGCCGCTGAGCAGCCTTTACGACAAGGATTAAGGTCTTACGCGTTGCCCGATTTGGCTGCAGCGGCAAGCACGCTGAGATGCCGCTCGACCAGCGTCAGAAAGGCAATCGTTCCGCAGACCAGCGATGCCGCAACGATCCCGCCGATCGCACCGAAAAGCGCACCGATGACGAACATTCCCGGCCCGCCCTGAGCCGCCGCCGCAGCACCGGCGGAAATTGTCGAGCCGGCAAGAATGATGACTGCGAGAATCGCGTTGATCGACGCAAGCGCCTTGAAGAGAAAGTTGTTCATGAGGTCCCGCAGTTGATCCTCATGACTGCTTAGATAGCAACCCTGGCGCGAAACTTGCGCCCATCATTCCATCAAGGTGCATGCCGCTCCCAGCTATCATCCATCTGGTTGCGAAACCACGTCATCTGCCGCTTGGCATATTGCCGCGTGGCGGCCGCGCCTTTTTCCAGCACATCCTCGCGCGACATCGTGCCATCGAGCATGGCGGCGATCTGCGACACGCCGATGGCCTTCATGACAGGCATCTCAGGCGCCGGCGACAGCGCCAGGAGCGCCCTCACCTCGTCCGCCGCGCCCTCGGCCAGCATAAGCTCGAAACGCCGGTTGATACGGTCATGCAGCACAGCGCGCTCCGGCAGCACCACGATCTTTCGCGCCCTGTCCGGATCGATCACAACAGGACCGGACCGCCCCTGCAGCTCGGCGATCGACCGCCCCGTCGCCTCCAGCACCTCGAGCGCCCGGACAATCCGCTGACCATCCTGCGGATTGAGCGCCTCCGCTACATCGGCGTCACGCGCCGCAAGCTCCGCATGCAGCACCGCACCCCCTTCGTCGATCAGCCGCTGCCTGAGCCGCGTGCGGATCTCCTCGGGGATCGCGGGCATGTCGGAGAGCCCACCGGTCAGCGCCTTGAAATAGAGCCCCGTCCCGCCGACGAAGACAGGCAGACGCCCCTCCGCCCGCAGTTGCGGCAACAGCGCCGTCACGTCGCGCAACCACGCGCCGGTCGAATAGGCCGTCGCGGCAGGCACGTGGCCGTAGAGATAATGCGGCACGCTCTGCATATCCTCGTCCGACGGCCGCGCCGTCAGCACCCGCAGCGTGTCATAGACCTGCATGCTGTCTGCATTGATCACGACGCCATCGTGACGTTTCGCGAGTTCGACGGCCAGCGCGGACTTGCCGCTGGCCGTCGGCCCGGTTATCAGGATCGCGTCCATTGCGTTCAGAAGGTTTTCCATCATGGCTCTCGTTGCCACGCTTGTTGCCAATCCGTCAAATCCTGTTCTGACAGCCGCCATCGCCGAGAAGGCCGCGGACGCCGCAAAGGCATCCGGCCTTTACTGGCTGGCCGACGGAGTAGCCTGCGATATCGCGCTGCGCGACGGCACCGATGCAAAAGCCGCGCACGCCGCGATCACATCCGTCATCGCCGGTGCCCCGATCGATCTCGTCATCCAGGATCAGGACACGCGCCGCAAGAAGCTTTTGATCGCCGACATGGATTCGACCATGATCGGCCAGGAATGCATCGACGAACTGGCGGCCGAAGTCGGCCTCAAGGACAAGGTGGCCGCGATCACCGCCCGCGCCATGAACGGCGAGATCGCCTTCGAGCCCGCTTTGCGCGAGCGCGTGGCGCTGCTGAAGGGCTTGCCGATCTCAGTCGTCGACGACGTGATCGCCAAGCGCATCACGTTGACGCCGGGCGGCATGGAACTCATCGCGACGATGAAGGCGAAGGGCTATTATACGGCGCTGGTCTCCGGCGGCTTCACCGTCTTCACCAGCCGCATCGCCGCCACCCTCGGCTTCGACGAAAACCGCGCCAATATCCTTCTCGAGGAAAACGGCCACCTCACCGGCTTCGTCGCCGAACCGATCCTCGGCAAGCAGGCAAAGGTCGATGCGCTCGAGGATATCTCGAAGAAACTCGGCATCTCCCCTGAAGAGGCAATGGCAGTCGGCGACGGCGCCAACGATCTCGGCATGCTGCACCTCGCCGGCGCCGGCGTCGCCCTCCACGCCAAACCCGCCGTCGCTGCCGAAGCGAAGATCCAGATCAACCACGCCGACCTCAGTGCGCTTCTCTACATCCAGGGCTACCGCAAGACGGATTTCGTGACGGTGTGACAATTATCCAAGGCCCCGCAGCCCGATCGACCAGCCGGTCGCGGGTTGTGGGGCCGAAGTGCTTTGCTGTAAGATAAGTGCTCTACTGCGGAAAGATGTCCGCACTGTTCGCGCCGTGAAGGCGAAACCTTATGACATCAAGCACCACAAGCAACCGATCGCTCACTCATTTGCAGCAGGCGGAACTCGCCGCTCTGGACACGCTTGCCGACGCGGCGATCGACACAAGCGACATCCCTGAGATCACTGACGAGCGTTGGGCGCTGGCCCGACCAGGCACTCATCATCGCAAGGTCCAGCAATACGCGGCGACCAAAACGAAATAAGCGCAGGAGCTGACGCCCCGCCCTACTCCATCGGCACGGCGACAAACCGCAGGTCGCCATTCGCCGATGCGATCATCATCTGCGCGTTGCGGCGGCCTTCCTGCTTCAGCGACTGCACCTTGGCGACGACGGTATCTGGTGAACGCATGAATTCCTGGGCCACTTCGACGATCACGTCGCCGGCCTTCAACCCCTTTTCGGCCGCCAGCGAGCCCGGCTTGACCTCGGAGACGAGAACGCCGTCGACGCTCTCGGCGATCCCGAAGCTCTTGCGATTATCCGCATTGAGCGCCGATAGCGACAGGCCGAGCACATCCTTCGCATCGCCGACCTCAGGCGCCGGCTGCGCGGACTTGCCCTTGCCGTCGGGCATCGGCTGGGCCTGATCGCTGTCAGGCTGGTCCATGTCCTGATTTTCCTGCGGGTCAGGATTTATCACGCCGCCGTTGCTGTCAGAGCTGTCCGCCGCCGCCTGGTCGCTGTCTTCGAGACGGCCGAGCGTCACCTTGACGGTCTGCTCCTTGCCATCGCGCAGCACCACGACATCGACCGCCTTGCCCACGGGGCTTTCCGCCACCACGCGCGGCAGGTCGCGCATTTCGTTGACGGCCTTGCCGTCGAATTTCAGGATGACGTCGCCGGCCTTGATCGAGCCGTCGTCGACAGGGCCGCCCTTGATGACACCAGCGACCAGAGCGCCCCTGGCGCTCGAAAGGCCGAGGCTATCAGCCACATCGTCGGTGACAGGCTGGATGCGAACGCCGAGCCAGCCGCGACGCGTCTCGCCGAATTCGCGCAGCTGCTGCACGACGCCGGCCGCAAGTTCCGACGGTACCGAGAAGCCGATGCCGATCGAGCCGCCGCTCGGCGAGATGATCGCCGTGTTGATCCCGATAACCTCACCCTTCATGTTGAAGAGCGGGCCGCCGGAGTTGCCCTTGTTGATAGCCGCGTCCGTCTGGATGAAGTTGTCGTAAGGGCCGGCATTGATGTTGCGTCCGCGCCCCGAGATGATGCCGACGGTGACCGAACCGCCGAAGCCGAACGGGTTGCCGATCGCCATCACCCAGTCGCCGATGCGCATGCCGCTGGAATCGCCGAACTTGACGAACTTGAGCGGCGCCTTCGGCTCGACCTTCAGGACCGAGAGGTCGGTCTTGGTGTCGGTGCCGATGAGCTTCGCCTTGAGCTTGCTGCCGTCGGCGAAGTTCACCTCGATATCGTCGGCGCCTTCGATGACGTGGTTGTTGGTGACGATGAAGCCCTGCGGATCGATGACGAAGCCGGAGCCGAGCGAGCTGACATTGTGGTTACCGCCGGGCTTGCCCTTCTGCTTGTTGAAGAAGTCGTTGAAGAACTCCTGGAACGGCGATCCATCGGGAGCGCGCGGTGCCGGACCGGCACCCTCGTCGTCCTTGACGTTCTGCGATGTCGAGATGTTCACGACCGCGTCAAGCAGCCCTTCGGCAAGATCGGCAACCGACGCCGGGCCGTTGGTCGGCGGCGTGGCCTGTGCATGAACAACCCCGGCAAAGCAGACATTAGCCAGCATTGCTGCCCCGGCCAGAAGCGCGAGCGATCGTCTGAAGGTCGGGCGGATCGTGGGGGCCATCAAGCATCCTCATGTGTCTCAAAAACGCACTCTGATCATGAGCATAAGGCGTAATGATGGAGGGTGAAATCACCTTTTCGCGAAATCCCGTGCAATCTGCGTGGGCCGCCCGTGAAGCCCCGGAGCGATGGCAAAATCCCCATAAAATAAAGGGGCCGGCAAGATGCCGGCCCCGATAGGTCTTCCGATGATCGCGATCAGTTCGCCGGTGCGGCCGGAACCGCAGGCAGGCTTGGTGCCGCCGAAGGAACCTGGCCGGGCTGGCCGGTTGCGCTGTTGAAGTAGCGGAAGAAATCCGTGTCCGGCGAGAGCACCAGCGTCGTGTCCTGCGAGGACATGGCCGTGGTGTAGGCCGCCATCGAGCGGTAGAACTCGAAGAACGCGGGGTTCTTGTTGAACGCGTCGGCGAAGAGCCTGCTGCGTTCCGCTTCGCCTTCACCGCGTAGGATTTCGGAATCACGCTGCGCTTCGGCGGTGATTTCGACAACCTGTCTGTCGGCGATGGCGCGACGGCGCTGGCCTTCTTCGCCACCCTGCGCACGCAGGAGTTCAGCTTCGGCAAGACGCTCGGCGCGCATGCGGTCATAGGTCTTCGGCGCGACTTCGCGCGTCAGATCCGTACGGCGAATGCGCACGTCCTGGATGTTGAGACCAAGCGCCTCGGCATCCTTGTGCAGATCGTCACGCACCTCGAGCATCATCGCCACGCGCTCTTCGGAAAGAGCGGCATCGAAATCACGCAGACCGTAGACGCGGCGCAGCGACGAATCGAGCTGCGTGCGAAGACGTGCTTCGGCGGATTCGCGGTCGCCCGATACCGTTTCGCGGAAACGGCGAACGTCGCGGATATCGTAGATCACGAAGGCATCGACATCGAATGTCGCGCCGCCGCGAACCTGCACGCGGATGTTGTCGAGGTCGAAGCGAAGCGCCTGTTTCTCGACGATCTGGACGCGATCGGCATCCATGAAGGTGAACGGCAGCTTGAAGTAGATGCCGGGCTCGGTCTTCACCGACTGGATCTGACCGAAGCGAACGACGATCGCCTGCTCGCGCGCGTTGACCACGAAGATCGACGAGTAGAGCGCCATGAGCACCACGGCGAAGACGACGAGAAAGATGGGAAGTTTATTCGACGTCATGGATCAACCTCCCTGCTGCGCCGGTTTGCCGATTTCGTTGAGCGGCAGATAGGGCACAACCCCCTGCTTCTCGTCGATGATGACCTTCTTGGAGTTCTTCAGCACCTGTTCCATGGTTTCCAGGAACAAACGCTTGCGGGTCACTTCGGGAGCCTTCGTGTATTCGTCGTTGACGGACGTAAAGCGCTGCGCCTCACCTTCCGCTTCCTTCACGACGCGATCCTTGTATGCGGCAGCCGCTTCGCGGATCTGCGCCGCGTCACCGCGGGCCTGACCGAGCTTCTGGTTGGCATACTGGTTTGCCTCTTCGACGAGACGCTGCTTGTCCTGGTCGGCACGCTGCACTTCTTCGAAGGCATCGGCGACTTCACGCGGCGGCGCTACGTCCTGGATGGTGATCGCGTTGATCGAGATACCGCTCTTGTAGCGATCCATGGTGCCCTGCACGATAGCGGCCACTTCGGTTTCGATCGGCTGACGATTGTCGCGGAACGCGTCCTGTGCAGGACGACGGCCGACGACTTCGCGCATGGCGCTTTCGGCGACCTGCTGCAGCGTTTCTGCCGGGTTCTCGACGTTGAAGAGGTAGGCCTTCGGGTCCGTCACGGTGAAGAACACCGAGAACTGAACGTTGAGGATGTTCTGGTCACCAGACAGCATCAGGCCGTTCGACGAAGAAGACGACGTCGCGCCGATATTCTGCTGCTGAACCGTGACCTTGACGATTTCGACCGTTTCCATCGGCCACAGGTGGAAATGCAGGCCCGGTGCGGCCACTTCCTGCTTCGGATTACCGAAACGCAGTTCCACGCCACGCTCGTCCGGCTGGACGATGTAAATGCACTGGAAAAGCCAGAAAGCCACGATGACAGCCGCGACGATCAAGAGAACGCCGGTGTTGAACCCGCCGGGCACGACGCCGCGCAGCCGGTCCTGACCACGACGGATCATGTCTTCCAGATCGGGCGGTCCGCCCTTTCCGCCGCCACCACCGCCGCGTGGACGGTTCGGCCCCTGCCCCCATGGTCCCTGATTATTTCCTCCACCGCCGCCGCCGCCCCAAGGGCCGCCGCCGCCATTCTGATTGCTCCAGGGCATCAAAACCTCGTTGTTCGTTACACTCTGCGATCGCTTAACCCACGGGGGCGACGGATATTCGCGTTCGAAACCGTTATAGGTATCGCTGCATCGGCTTTCAACGCAGCATGAGGAACTTGGCAATGTTTATTGGAAAATAGTTTCTTTTCGCCGCTCAGCGCCTGTCATAAACGACGTAGCGGGTGGCGTAGCTGTCCTTCTCGCCCGCTGGCACGTCGAGGGTCTCGCCAACACGCCAGATGGCCGGGTTGATCGCGGGAAACGATGTATCGCCATCCACATCCGTCTCCACATGCGTCACGCAGAGACGATCGGCGATATCGATCGCCTGCCCGTAGATCTGCCCGCCGCCGATAATGCAGATCTCGTCCGTGCCAGTTTCCATCGCCAGCCTCTCGGCCAGCGCGACAGCTTCATCAAGCGAGCCGACGGTGCGGACATCAGGATGATCGATAACCGCCGAGCGAGAGATAACAACATTCGGCCGTCCCGGCAGCGGGCGACCGATCGAATCATAGGTCTTGCGCCCCATGATCACGGGTTTGCCTGTTGTCAGCGCCTTGAACCGCTTCAGATCGGTCGAGAGCCGCCACGGCATGTCGCCGTCACGGCCGATGATGCCGTTGCGCGCAGCGGCAACCACGATCGTCTTGCGGATATCGGACATGAGACCCCTTAATCAGACTGCGATCGGCGCCTTGATGCTGGCATCGGCCTCGTAGCCGACCAGCTCGAAATCCTCGAACTTGAAGCCGAAAATGTCTTTCACGTCGGGATTGATGCGCATGAACGGCATCGGCTTCGGCTTGCGCGTCAGCTGCAGCTTCGCCTGCTCGAAATGGTTATGGTAGATGTGCGTGTCGCCGAGCGTATGCACGAAGTCGCCGAGCTTCAGCCCCGTCACCTGCGCGATCATCATCGTCAGCAGCGCATACGAAGCAATATTGAACGGCACGCCCAAGAATACGTCCGCCGAACGCTGATAGAGTTGGCACGAGAGCTTTCCATCGGCGACATAGAACTGGAACAGGCAGTGGCACGGCGGCAGCGCCATGTTGTCGACTTCGGCGGGGTTCCAGGCCGAGACGATATGGCGGCGCGAATTCGGGTTCTTGATCAGGCCGGAAACCAGATTGGCGATCTGGTCGATATGCCCGCCATCGGGCGCCGGCCAGGAGCGCCACTGCGCGCCATAGACAGGGCCGAGATCGCCATTCTCGTCGGCCCACTCGTCCCAGATCGAGACACCATGCTCCTTGAGATAGGCGATGTTGGTGTCGCCCTTCAGGAACCACAGGAGCTCATGGATGATCGAGCGCAGATGCAGCTTCTTCGTCGTGAGGACGGGAAACCCTTCCTGCAGATCGAAGCGCATCTGGTAGCCGAACACTGAACGCGTGCCGGTTCCGGTCCGGTCGCCGCGGTCGGTTCCGGTTTCCATCACGTGGTTCAAGAGATCGAGATATTGCTTCATCGCCCGCCGCCGATTCCATTTTTTCCATATTTAAGCCCATCGACCGGCAAAACCAATCACGCCCCCGTGTTTTTCCCGGTGATTCCTTGAAAGACCACGATGCTTTTGTGACGATGGCTCTTCCCATGCGCTCAGGAAAACACTATATCAGCATTGCCAGTCTTCGGATTGGCTATGGCGATAAACGAGCGGTGTAATAAGCCTATTGGACCCGGGGGCGGTACCCGGCGCCTCCACCAAAAACCGGCGGCCTTACAAAGAGATGGCCGGCTTTTGATGGGGGCGAAACAGGATCGACAAGGGTGTAAAGATCGTCTTTTTGCTCGGCATTGTACCGCCGTTATCGGGCTAAAATTGTAGTTGCAAACGACAACTATGCGGAAGCTCGTCTCGCTGCTTAATCGCGGTGTGACACTTCAAATTAAGTCCTGAAGGTTCGCACCTTAAGGCGGGGTCCGAAGGCACCTGGCAACAGAAGCCTTCACCTTCTCCCCCAAGCTCAAATCATGTATGATTTGCGAAAGCATGACTCGGCTGCGGGCTTTTCCAAGCCGCTTGAGCATGGCATATAGGCTTGGAACAGACGTACGGACGAAAGAAAGACAGGGAAAGCATGGGGCAGGATCATATCCGGTACGACATTCTGGCACAGGACGCGCTTCGCGGCGTCATCCGCAAGGTATTGTCGGAAGTCGCGGCAACCGGCCGCCTGCCGGGCGAGCATCACTTTTTCATCACCTTTCTGACCGGCGCTCCCGGTGTTCGCATCTCGCAGGCCCTGAAGTCCAAGTATCCCGAGCAGATGACCATCGTCATCCAGCACCAGTTCTGGGAAATGAAGGTCACCGAATCGAGCTTCGAGATCGGCCTCTCCTTCTCCGACGTTCCGGAAAAGCTCTTCATCCCCTTCAACGCCATCCGCGGCTTCTACGATCCGTCGGTCAATTTCGAACTCGAGTTCGACGTGCCGCTCGCCGATAGCGACGAACTGCCGGAAGCCGAGATCACCGCCTACCCGGTCGCCCCCGAAAAGGCGGAAAAGACCGAAGACGCGGCGGCAAAGCCCGCCGACGGCGACGAGAAGAAAGCCGGATCGGTCGTCTCTCTCGACGCCTTCCGCAAGAAGCAGTAAGAACCAAAGGGAAGCAATCGCTTCCCTTTTTCATATCGCCTGTTCTTATATTGTAGGTGTGCCGTGAGCGCCGAAATCGTCAATCTCCGCCAGTTCAAGAAGAAGCAGGCCCGCTCCGACAAGGAGAAGCAGGCCGAGCAGAACCGGATCTCCTTCGGCCGCACCAAACAGGAAAAGCAGCTCACCAAGGCCTTGAACGACAAGGCCGAGCGCGCGCACGACCAAGGCCGCATCGACAAGAACGACGACGCCGAATGACCGAGCGCGACCGCGGAAAAGATTCCGCAATCAATCCCTTGTGTGCGTTTGCGGAATCATTTTCCGAACACCACGCACAATGATCCGCAAGCACTCGATCACGCTCCACGGCCACCGCACCAGCCTGTCGCTGGAAGACGAGTTCTGGACCGAACTCACCGCCATCGCCACCGCCCGCGCCATCCCGCTCGCCGGCCTGATCTCCGAAATCGACGACAACAGGGACGCCGACAGCAACCTCTCCTCGGCGTTGCGTCTCCACGTGCTCGCCTGGCTGAAATCGGCAGGCGCCACGCCACAGGATAACCAGCCCGACAACGGGGAAGCGGCGGATGCCGGAGCGCGTTGAAATCGTCCCCTATGACGCGGCATGGCCGGCGCACTTCCGCGAAATCGCCGCCCGCCTGAAAACCCTGCTGGGCGATCGCGTGCTCGATATCCAGCACATCGGCAGCACCTCGATCCCGGGCATGGCCGCCAAGCCGCTCATCGATATCGATGTGATAATGCCGGCCGCAGCCGACGTCATCGACGCCTGCCCGCTGATGGAAGCCGCCGGTTACGAGCCGCGTGGCAACCGCTACGACGCCGACATCTTCGCCTTCATGAAGCGCACTCCTACGCGCAGGCAGCGGGTCTATCTATGCCCCGAAGGCCACGCCACGCACCACCGGCGCATCCAGTTTCGCGATTATCTGAGAACCCACCCGCAAGCCGCCGCCGAATATCAGGCGCTGAAGCTCAAGCTGGCTGAAGCCTTCGAATATGACGGTGACGGCTACACCGCCGCCAAGGCCGCCTTCGTCAACGATGTCGTCGCCCGCGCCCGCAAGCGCTGAGACGTCACCGACAGCCGGCACCAGCCGCGCAAGACGCTATTGCGGAACCTGCACGCCCGGCAAACCCGGCACCGTATTGAAGTTCAGCGAGTTCTGCGGCGGCGTGATCAGTTGCTCCTGCGCCCGGCGCGCCGCCTCGGCCGCGGCCTTGGCATCCGCTTCCGCCTTGGCCTTCGCGGCGGCTTCCGCCTGCGCCTTGGCTTCAGCCTCGGCCTTGGCGGCCGCTGCCGCCTGGTCGCGCTCGGCCTGCTGTGTCGCAAGCAGCCTCAGCCGCTCCTCTTCCGCCTTGCGCTGCGCCTCGATGGCGGCGGCCTTCTCGCGCTCCTGATCGTTGAACTTGGCGAGCGACACCTCGCGGCGCAGCCTCTGCTGTTCGAGAACGTTCGACTGCAGCTTCTCGACCCGCCGGCGCTCGCGCTCAAAGGCGCGCAGCGACAAATAGCCGGTGATATCGGTGACATCCATCACCCGGCCCGGCGATCCGAGAACGCCGGAGAAATCGAGCCGGATCGAAGGATCCGCGCCGGTCAGCGCCTCACCCATCGGATTGAGGTTGATGTCGAGCGACGCGTTGATACGCTCCTGCGGCAGATCGATCTGCGCATTGCCCGTCAGCGTCGCCTGGTCGGTGGCGACAGTCACGTTCTGGACCCTCAGCACACCGTCGGTGACATTGAACGGTACCGCCGTCGCCGGCAGCTTCGCCTCGCCGTTGTTGAGCAGCGTCTCGACGATCGGGTGAACCTTGCCGGCGTTCAGCTGATCCTGCATCGGGTCGGTCGCCGAAAGCAGCGGCGCCAGCATGCCGAGATTGAGCCCGCGCACGCTGGTATCGCCGAGCTTCATCTCGCCGGATCCGTTGAGCGAGCTCGCGATATCCTTCATCGACTTGCCCGATGCTTCCATCGACAACGCCAGCCCGAACTTGCCGCTGGCCACAGGCGAACCGCCGTCCCGCTGCCACACCACGCCGCCGAGATCGGCATCGGCAAGCGCGAGCTTGGTCTGCAGGAAGCCGGTCCCATCGGCATTGGTGAACTTCACATTGGCATCAACAGTGCCGCCGTCCCAATTGCCCTTCATGTCGTTCAGCTGCAGCTCGTCACCCTTGTAGGCGACGTTGGAGGTGAAGTCGGTGATCGGGTTCGACCAGCCGAGCCAGAACTGCTTGGCGTTAAGCTTCAGGTTGACATCCATGTCCTTGAACACGGGTATACCGAGCGGCGCCGCGAGCAGATTGCCGTTCGCGGGATCCGTCATCGGCCCGTAGACCGCCTCGCCAAGCCAGGTGGCATCGGCCTTCGTCAAGGCGAGATCGCCCGAGGCCGTCGTCCGCTCTGCCTTGCGATCAAGCGTCATCGCGCCGGTGAATTCATTGTCCGCCGCATGGCCGGCAATGTTGCCGAAGGCGACCTTGTCGCCATCGATCGCCGCCGTCGTCGTCAGCTTGAACGGCAGGCCGGTGCCCATCTGCGGCACGCCGATGCCGTTCATGACGAGATAAGGGTCGAGGTCGGCGCTCTCTAGCGACAGCGCCAGCTGCCCGTTCATGAAGCTCTGCGGCCGGATATCGACCTTGCCGGCGGCGGTAAACGAGGTGCGGTCCGTGGCGAATGTCAGGTTGGCATCGGCGGGATCGGTCCCCTCCGCCTGCACCTTCAGCGTCATGCGGCCATTCGCATCCGCGTCGACAGGCAACGGATCAAGCCCCGCCTGCCCGAACAGCACCGAGGTCACATTGTTCTCAAGCGTCGCCTCGAGGCTCGTCGTACCCTTGCCGGTCAGCGCCAGAAGGTCGGACATGCGGTAATCGAGGTTCACGCGGCTGCCATTGGCGACACCAGCCAGCGTCACCGAGAGCCCGTTGTCCTGATCGCTACCGAGCGTCACCGCCCCACGCAGCGCCGTGTTCGTGTACCAGGCCGCATTGCGCACCAGCCGGTCCATGACGGGATGCTGCGGCAGTTTCTGCTTCAGCATCGTGAAGAACGGACCGGGATCGGCCGCCTTGAAGGTGATTTCGCCCGAACCCTTGTAGTCAAGCAGCGAGCCCTCGGCGCGGCCGGTCGCCGTGAACTCCGCGCCCGCCAGGTTCTTTACCGAAAGCTTGTCCACCCCAAGCGCCCCGTCGGCGATCGTGAAGCTGGTCTCGACATCACCCGCTTCGACGCCAAAGGCCGTGAACTTGTCGGCCTTGAGCTGCGCCTTGATCTTGTGGTCGAGAACGTTGTTACCCGCATCCTGCCCGGTAAACAGACCGGTCAGCGCTCGGAGTGCATCGAGATCGAGCGCATCTCCTGATAGCGCGACATCAAGCGTCGGCGCCTGGTTCGGCACCACCTGACGGTCGAGCCTGCCCTTCAGCGTCGCCGGACCGACGGCAATCTCGAGATCGTCGAACGTCTGCCGCTCGTGCGTGAGGTTCACATTCGCCGAGAAACCGGCCTGCTGCAGCGACCGTATCGCCGGATCGACATCGCCCGAGAGCCACGAGGCAAGCCCCGTCGGCTGCTTCGAGGCGACGGTGATCGCGCCCTTGAAAGAAGGCTGGCCCTGCAGCGTCAGCTGACCGTTGCCCTCGACCAGCGTACGCCCCGGCAGCGTGCCGAAGGCGTGGTCGATCGTCCAGCCGCTGCCGGCCGGCTCGAGATCGAGCTGCACGTCGCGAATGGTGGTATCACCCGCCACGATCGCCGGCAGCCTGACACTCGCCTTGCCGGGCACCTGCGGCACCGGGATCTGCGAGACGATCTGGATCAGCGCGTTCAGCCGCTGCTTGGCCGAAAGGCTCGGATCGCGCGAGGTCTTGCCGCCGGAGCCCTGATTGCCGATGCGATTGACGTCGATCTGCTGGCCATCGGCCGTGAGCAGGAATTGCGGCTTCACGCCGGTATCGAGCGTCGCCTCGCCGGTCACCACATAGGGGTCTTCCACCGCGCCGATCTCGAGGCGGTATTCGGGGATGCGGATGCTCTCGTTGGTGAGCTCGAACTTGCCCTTCAGCCGCGGCGGCTGGCTTTTGTCGCTACCCTTGGCCTGGTTTTTCCCGGTGCGCTCGATCTGCGCCGACATCGTGCCCTGGTAATTGGGCTTGCGATCGACGAGCTTCAGCTCGCCATCGAGATCGACCGACACCGGATGCTTGTCCGGCTGCAGCCGGGTGCGCATCCTGAGAACGCCGTTTTCGTCCAGCTGGTTGCTGGAGATGAGGAAATTGCCGTGCTCGCCGTCGAGCGCCGCATCACCCTCTATCCGCCACGGTCCGGCCAGCGATTTCGCCGACATCTCGGCGTTGATCCCGGTCACGAGCCGCGTGCGGCCGGATTGATCGTCGATGAACTGAACGTCGCCGCCGCTGACATGCACGTTCTCCAGAACGACGGTCTTGGCGGGAATTTCCGGCTGGCTGCCGCGCGTCCAGTCGAGCGTACCGTCCTTCAAGAGCCGCAGCTTGACCTTGGGATTGACCACGCGCATGTCGAAGATCAGCGCCTCGCCCGAGAGAAACGGCGCCAGTTCCGCATCCATGGAAAACTGCTCGACCTGCACGATCGGCGAGCCGTCCTGCTCCTGGCCGACGCGCACGTCATGCATCGTCACCGAGGGAAACGGCAAAAGGCGTGCATCGACCGCGCCGTGGACCACGACCTTCTTGCCGATGATACGGCTGGCCTGATCCTCGAAATTCTGTCGGAAGCCGGTCCAATCGATGAACATAGGCGCGAACAGCGCCACGAACAGCGCCACGACAACCACACCACCCAGTACGACGAGAAACCGGCCTACCAAGTCAATCATTCTCCATTCGGGCTACACCGCGGACACAAGGCCAAACTCGATCAGGATACCCGATCGAGTTTTGACCCTAGATCATCAACCCGAAGCGTGTGAAGCCGCTTTCAGGCAACAAACCGCGCAATTCCTTGTTACGCCCACGCTTTCCCGGCGGCGCTCCGATTCGCTACGCTGTTCTTAATCCCTATCGGCATTCATGCCGCAAGCAAGCCAAGATCAAAACAGAGTGTTGATTTTCAGGCAGAATGGAAAATCTTGCCCGGATTGAAGATGTTATCCGGGTCGAGCGCATGCTTGACCTGACGCATCAGATCGACCGCGCCCCCAAGTTCCTCTTCGAGAAACGCCATCTTGCCCTGGCCGATCCCGTGCTCGCCGGTGCAGGTGCCGTCCATCGCAAGCGCCCGCTTGTTGAGCCGCGACACGAAGCCCTCGGCAACGGCGATCCCCTCCTCCGTCTTGTCATCGAACAGGAGCAGCACGTGAAAATTCCCGTCGCCGGCATGACCGACGATCATAGCCAGAAGACCATGCTCCTCGATATCGGCCTGCGTCTCGCCGATGCAATCGGCCAGACGCGAGATTGGCACGCAGACGTCGGTCGAAAGCGCCGCCATCTCCGGCGCCAGCGCGCGCGAGGCCCAATAGGCGTCATGGCGGGCTTTCCAGAGCTTGCTGCGTTCCTCGGCGTTGACGGTCCAGGCGAATTCACCGCCCCCGCATTCCGCCGCGATCTCGCCGAACTGCGCCGACTGCAGCGCTACCGTTTCGTCGGTGCCGTGGAATTCGACGAACAGCGTCGGCTTCTCGTCGTAGTTCAGTTTCGAATAGGCGTTGCAGGCGCGGATCTGCAGGGCGTCGAGAAGCTCGATGCGCGCGACCGGCACACCCATCTGGATCGTCATGATCACCGCGTCGCAGGCGGCACGCACCGTCGGAAACGCACAGACGCCGCCGCCGATCTTCTGCGGAATGCCCTGCAGGCGCAGCGTTACCGAGGTCAGGATGCCGAGCGTACCCTCGGAACCGACGAAGAGCCGCGTCAGGTCATAGCCGGCGGAGGATTTGCGAGCGCGCCGCGCCGTGCGGATTTCCTCGCCATTGGCGGTAATGGCGGTCACCGAAAGGACGTTGTCCTTCATTGTGCCGTAGCGCACCGCGTTGGTGCCAGAAGCACGCGTCGCCGTCATGCCGCCGATCGAGGCGTTGGCGCCCGGATCGATCGGGAAGAACAGGCCGGTGTCGCGCAGGTAAGTGTTGAGGTCCTCGCGGGTGACGCCGGGCTCGACGGTGCAGTCGAGGTCTTCCATGTTGACCTGAAGCACGCGGTTCATCCGGCTGAAATCGATCGAAATGCCGCCGTTGGGCGCATTGACCTGCCCTTCCAGCGACGAACCGGTACCAAACCCGATGACAGGAACCTTGTGCTCTGCGCAGACCTTCACGACCGCCTTCACATCATCGGCGCTCTCGGCGAAGAGCACGCCGTCAGGCAGCTGCGAGGGAATGTATGTGGTCGTATGCGCATGCTGCTCGCGAAACGACTGGCCGGTCTGGAAGCGCTCGCCGAAGCTCTGTTTCAGGATGCCGAGAACGCTGGCGATACCCGCCTCGTTGCGTGCGCCGGCCTTTGCGTCTTTGAGCGCCATCTCTTTGATCTCCTTACCGTCGTTGCCCGAGGGCACGTTGGTATGAGACAAGAGATGGCGGCTGTCTAGTAGCAGAATAGCCGCAGCAGTACGGCCATCACCGAGCTCAGACGAGTGGCGGGTTCAATCGCGCAAAACCCTCCTGCCGCTGATACGGAAAATAAGGATAGGGCGCGCTGACCGCGCTCGCCTTGTCGAGCCGCTCGACCTGCTCTTCCGATAGCGACCAGCCGACAGCACCGAGGTTCTGTCGTAGCTGCTCCTCGTTGCGCGCGCCGATGATCACGCTCGACACGGTCGGGCGTCCGATCAGCCAGTTGAGCGCGATCTGCGGCACGGTCTTGCCGGTTTCCTCGGCAACGATGTCGAGCGCATCGACGATATCGTAGAGTTTCTCGTCATCGACGGGAGGCCCGTATTCCGCCGTCTGGTGCAGCCGGCTTCCCTCGGGCAGAGGCTGCCCGCGCCTGATCTTCCCGGTCAACCGCCCCCAGGCAAGCGGGCTCCACACAAGCGCCCCGACGCCCTGATCGGCGCCAAGCGGCATCAGCTCCCACTCATAGTCGCGGCCGGCCAGCGAGTAATAGACCTGATGCGCCACATAGCGCGGATAGCCATGCTGAGCGGATACGCCGAGCGATTTCATCAGCTGCCATCCTGAGAAATTGGAAACGCCGATATAGCGGATCTTCCCGGCATCAATCAGCTGCTCCAGCGTCGACAGCACCTCCTCGATCGGCGTCGAAGCGTCGAAGGCGTGCAGCTGCAGCAGGTCGATATAATCGGTACCGAGCCGCTTCAACGCCGCATCCGTCGCCCGCAACAATCTTGCGCGCGACGTCCCCCAATCGCCGGGTCCGTCTCCAACAGGAAGCGCGGTCTTCGTCGAGATCAACACCTGATCGCGCCTGCCCTTGATCGCATGGCCAAGCACCTCCTCCGACGCGCCCGCCGAATAGACGTCGGCGGTATCGAACAGCGTCACCCCCGCCTCGATCGCGATATCCACCATCCGCGAGGCCTCGGCGCCCGTGGTATTGCCCCAGGCGCCGAACAGCGGTCCCGATCCGCCGAACGTTCCCGCGCCGAAACTCAAAACCGGCACCCGAAGGCCGGATGCACCAAGCTGTCTGTATTCCATGGTCAGTCTCCTGTTGTTTCACCAGAGATAGACACTCCACACGCGATGAAATAGATTGCCGTCAGGAACACAATTCATGAATTGAAGTCATCATGAGCAGACCAGACATCAACCGCTCCGGAGAGATGGAAGTCTTCGTCCGCGCTGTGGAACTGGGCGGCTTCACCGCCGCCGCCCACGCCTGCCGCATGACGCCATCGGCCGTCAGCAAGCTGGTCGCGCGGCTGGAAGCACGGCTCGGCGCCCGCCTCGTCAACCGCTCCACCCGCAAGCTGCAACTGACACCCGAGGGCTGCGCCTTCTATGAGCGCAGCGTCACCATTCTTGCCGATATCGCCGAGGCCGAGCGTTCCGCATCATCGGGAGAACTTGCCGCCGGCCCGGTGCGCATCAACACCAGCGCCTCGTTCGGCAATCACATCCTCGCGCCGCTCGTCTCGGGCTTCCTTGCGCTCCACCCCAGGATCACGCTCGATATCTCCCACACCGACAGGGTCGTCGACCTGCTCGATGACCGCGCCGACGTCGCCATCCGCGCCGGACCGCTGAAGAGCTCGACGCTGATCGCCCGCAAGCTCGGCGCGACGGACATGGTCATCGTCGCCTCGCCCGGTTACCTGGAAACATACGGCACACCCGCCACCGTGTCCGATCTCGAGCATCACCGCCGCATCGGCCTCTCCTATGCCCGCAGCGTCGAGGGCTGGCCCATGCGCGATGGCGGCGACGTGATCCGCTTACCTCTTGCACCGGGCATCCAGGTCGCCGATGGAGAGGCGATGCGGCACATGGCCTTGTCGGGCGCCGGCCTTGGCCGCCTCGCCCGCTTCACCGTCCGCGCCGATATCAAGGCCGGCCGCCTGATCCCGCTTCTCGAGGACGTCAATCCTAGAGACACCGAGGAGTTCCACGCCGTCTATATCGGTCAGGGCGGCCCTCTGCCGGCGCGGGTGCGCGCGCTCCTCGATTTCCTCGCCGCCAATGTGAGGATGTAAAAGCTCAAGAATTCGCAATTGACCCCCGGCCCCGCCCGCGCCTATATCCACGGCACGCCATCGGCGCCCGCCGATTTTCCAGCAAAGCCTCTGCCGCTCCCCCAAGACGTCACATCGACCCGTCATCAGCATTGGCAAGACATGCATCGGATAAGCCGTTGAAAGACGCCAGCCGCAAACTCCGAACCGCCAGCCTGCCGCGCTGGGCATTCCTGCTCGCCCTCTCCACCATCCTCGTCGTCGGCCTGGAAATGCTCGGCCTGCCCGCCTCGCTGCTGATCGGCCCGATGGTCGCCGCGATCGTGCTCGCGGTCTCTATCGGCCAGGGATCGCTGCGCGTCCCGCGCTGGCCGCTGCTGTTCGGCCAGGCGCTGGTGGGCTTCATGATGGCCCGCGCCATCACCGTCGACATCCTCCAGACGATGGCGACCGACGCGCCGCTCTTCCTTTCCATGATCTTCGCCGTCATCGCCGCCGCCGGCTTGCTCGGCTGGCTCTTGACCCGCTGGCAGGTGCTCCCAGGCACGACGGCGGTCTGGGGCTCATCGCCGGGTGCGGCATCGGCCATGGTCATCATGTCGGAAGCCTATGGCGCCGACGCGCGCCTCGTCGCCTTCATGCAATATCTGCGCGTCGTCTTCGTGGCCGTAGCAGCTTCCGTCGTCGCCCGCCTGTGGGTGGCAGCCGATGGCGGCGAGCCGCCGCCGCTCATCATGTTTCCGCCGATCGACTGGCCGGCCCTTGCCGCAACCGTCGCACTGACGATCGTCTCGGCCTTTTGTGCTGTCCGCTTCCGCATTCCCGGCGGCACCATCATCGTGCCGCTCGTTGTCGGCTCGCTGCTGCAGGGCTTCGGCCTGTTGAAGATTGAGCTGCCCATGTGGCTGCTGGCGATCAGCTATGCCTTGATCGGCTGGAGCATCGGGCTGCGCTTTACCCGCGGGATCATCGCCCATGCCGCCCGCGCCCTGCCGCGCGTCGCCGCCTCGATCCTGTTTCTGATGTCGCTATGCGGCTGCATGGCCTACGCGCTGCACGTCTTCGCCGGTGTCGATCCGCTGACCGCCTATCTCGCCACCAGCCCGGGCGGCGCCGATTCCGTCGCCATCATCGCGGCGTCCAGCGACGTCGATGTCCCCTTCGTGATGGCCATGCAGACCGGCCGCTTCCTGATCATCCTGTTCACCGGCCCCATGCTTGCCCGCTTCATTGCCCGGCGCTCCGGCCTCGCGGAAAATCCGGCCTAGAAAAGGTCTCGCCTCAGCCCGGCCCATTGGCCGGGCGTCATGCCGTATGCCTTCTTGAAATGCCGGTTGAAATGGCTCTGGTCGGCAAAGCCGGTGGCGAAGGCCGCCTCGGCAAGCGCCTGCCCGGCCCCGATCATCGCGCGCGCCTGCTGCAGCCGCCGCATGAGGAGATAGCGGTGCGGGCTGGTCGCGAACGCCGCCCGGAAATGCCGCGCCAGCTGAAACCGGTCGAGCCCGGTCACGGCCTCCAGTTCGGCCGACGTCACCGGCCGCGTCGCATGCGCCTCGAGATAATCCCGCGCCAGTCTCGCCCGTTGCCAGGCAATGCTGCCAAGCGGCCGACGCGGAGTACCCGCATGCCGCGCCAGACCATTCGCCACGCGTGACACGAAGTCGTCGACGAAGAGCTCGTCCAGCTCCCGGTCCAGCTCGCCAAGCGCCGCCAGAAGCGTGCCGGCAAGCACGGGATCGTTGAAGACAGGCTGATCGACGAAGGGCAAGCCGATGCGCGCCGCTTCCAGACAATCGAAGAGCAGCGCCGGCTCCAGATAGAGCATGCGGTACTGCAGCCCGTGATCGGTACCCGCCCCGCCATCATGCTCCTCGTCGGGATGCAGCACAATCACCTGCCCCGGCAGGCTGAAGCGCCGCTCGCCGCGATAGGAGAAAGTCTGCACGCCCTTCAGCGTCACCCCAAGCGCATAAGTATCGTGACGATGCGGCTCGAAGGCGTTCCCGGCAAAGTTCGCTTCGATACGCTCGATGCCGGGAAAGGCAGGCGCGGTGACGATCCCAGGCGCAACCGCGCCCGGCTCCGTGCACAAACGTTCAAGACCCTCAAGGGCGTGATGGCTTAGATTCTGGCCCAACCGACGTCAAAACCCGCATGAAAAGAGACTGGAATGTTTGATACCAAAATTGCGATCGTGCTGCGAAACAATCTTCCATCCTGGCAGACGCTGAATGTCACCGCCTTCCTGATGAGCGGGATCACCGGCCAGAACCCCGAGATCATCGGCGACGCCTACAAGGATCGGTCGGGCAATCTCTACAACCCGCTCTCGATCCAGCCGATCATCGTTCTGGCGGCGCCTGAGGAGACCATGCCCACCATCCACCGCCGCACGCTGGAGCGCGGCATCACCGCGTCGCTCTTCATCGAGGAGATGTTTGCGACCGGCCACGACGCCGCCAACCGCGCCGTCTTTGCGGAATACGCGCCTGAGGACGCCAAGGTCGTCGGCATCGCGATGCGCGCCGACAAGAAGATCGTCGACAAGATCACCAAGGGTGCGGTCATGCACCCTTGAAGCAATGCCAGGAAAAGTGTGAAGCGGTTTTCCGTCCGGAATTGCGTAATTCAAGCGACTCTAACGCAAAACGGCCGGGCATCGAGCCCGGCCGTCTTAACTCTCAAGCGAGGCCTATCAGCTCTGGGTGATCGGCGCAATCTGGATTTCGACGCGGCGGTTCTGCGCGCGTCCGGCCTCCGAAGCGTTGGAAGCCACCGGCTGCGACGGGCCGAAGCCGACGGCCGACATGCGGCGCTGGTCGATGCCCTGGCCGCCGAGATAGCCGGCAACCGACTCGGCACGGCGCTGCGACAGATCCTGGTTGTGCTGCAGGCTGCCGGTCGAATCGGTGTGGCCGTTGACGTCGATCAGCGTGCGGTTGAACTTGCGCAGCACGATCGCCACCGAGTTCAGCGTCGGGTAGAAGCCCAGCTTCACGGCGTCCTGGTCGACGTCGAAGGTGATGTTCGACGGCATGTTCAGGATGATGTTGTCGCCGTTGCGGGTAACGGAGATGCCGGTGCCCTGGAGCTGCGCGCGCAGTTCCGATTCCTGCTGGTCCATGTAGTTGCCGATCGCGCCGCCGGCGAGAGCGCCGACACCGGCGCCGATCAGCGCCGCGTTACGCCGGCCGACCGGCGAACCGCCGACAGCCAGACCCGCCAATGCGCCGACGCCGGCACCGAGCAGCGCGCCGCCCGATGTGTTCGACATCTTCTGCTGGCCCGTATACGGATCCGTCGTCGTGCAGGCGCTGAGATAGGTCGCGGCAACGGCGAGAAGGATGAATTTCTTGATCATGGACAGGCGTATCTCCAATTCGATGGTGATGCGAGCAGTATTAAGGAATGCGGCAAGAAGATGAAGCGCGCGCCCTGAATACTGGAAAATCGATGGATTGCACAGCCTTAGAGCCGGAACTCCCGAAAAAGTCACCGGCGTCGGCGGCGCCGGTGTCGAAATCGCGAAGGCTATGCGGCCTCAGAAGTTCTGGAACAGCTGCCGCACCGTGTCATAGGTGGCGTTCGCAATGTTGAGCGATTGCAGGCCCAGCTGCTCTTGCGTCTGCAGCGCCGCGAGCCGGCTCGATTGCTCCTCCATGTCGGCATCGATCAATCGGCTCATTCCACGCGCGAAGGCATCGCCCAGGGTCTGCGCGAAGTCGCTCTGCAGGCTGATACGCTTTTCCAACGCGCCGAAAGACGAGCCGATCGTCGTCATCTGCCCGAGCATCTTGTCGACGACGGAGACCATCTCCCTCACCTCAGCGGTGGTCGTGCTCGACGACACCCCGATCTCGACCTGCCCTGCCGTATTGCCGGCGCTGGCCAGCATCACATAGTTCTTCGAGGCGCCGGCCTCTGTCGCAAAATACTGCGAGGTCAGCGCCCCATATTCGCCCGAGCCCGTGGTCCGATCGTCGATCAGGTAGCGCGCGTCCTTGGATGTCGTCGATCCCACCGGCGCGATATCGACCTCGTAGCTCAACGTTCCGATTTCGACGCTTCCATCGGGATGTCGCGTGAACGACGCCGGGATCTCTCGCGGCTTGGCCGGATCGTCGCCATCGTCGATCGCCACCCAATTGTCGTTGTTGAAGCTCGCCGCCGCGGAAACGGAACGAAGCTGATCTTTCAGATGCGTGATATCGAGATTGATCTTGTCCTTGTCGGCGCCATCCTCGGTCGCGGCCACGAGCTTGGCCTTGATCTGGCTGACGAGATCGGTCGATTCGCCGACGGCGGTATAGGCCGTGTCCATCGTCGCGGCCGCCAGCCCCAGCGCGTCGCGCACCGTCGACTGAGCCCTCTGGTCGCTTTTCAATGTCGAGCTGATTGCCCAATAGGCGCCATTATCCGAGGCGCGCTCGACCCGGAGGCCGGTGGAGACCTGCCTCTGGGTCGTCGTCAGTTTATTCCCGATGTCGCGCAATACATAAAGCGCGGCATCCACCGAAGTGCGCCGATAAATACTCACGGATACAGAACTCCGAACACAACAATACGCAACAGGTACAAATGAACCGGTGCCGCGAACACTCATGTCCGGGGGCGCCAAACAGCGGCGCCGTGCAGCCTCCCGAAACGCTGGGAGACCATCGGTATCGATGCCAATGATTACGGCTTATGCTTAAAAAACAGCTAAAAGCTGCAATTAATTTAGCGTGTTACGCAACCGATCGGAAACCATACGAGAACGCCGCCCGCGACCGGCCCGAAGGCACGGCCGACAGGCGGCGTTTGTTACTCGGCGGCTTCGAGCTGATCTCGCGCGGCAACGATTTTCGGCCGCTCGGCATGTTCCATCTCCTGATGCAACCGCGCCTCTTCATGCGCATGCGGCTTGGCGAAGCGGGCGATCAGCAGATAGGCGACGGGCGTGATGAACAGCGTCACCAGCGTCGCGAAGCCAAGCCCGCCGACGATCACCCATCCGAGTGCCACGCGCGCCTCCGCACCCGCGCCATGCGCGAAGACCAGCGGCACGCCGCCGAGGATGGTGGCGATCATCGTCATCATCACGGGACGCAGACGCAGTGCACACGCCTTCTCGATCGACGCCCGGACGTCCTCGCCCTGATCGCGCAGCTGGTTGGCGAACTCGACGATCAGGATGCCGTTCTTGGCCATGACGCCGACGAGCAAAACCAGGCCGATCTGGCTGTAGATGTTGAGGCTGGAACCTGTGATGACAAGCGCGAAGACCGCGCAGGCAAGCCCCAGCGGCACCGTCGACATGATGATCACGGATGAGAGCATGCTCTCGAACTGCGCCGCCAGCACCAGGAAGATGATGATGATCGCAAAGCCGAAGGTCAGCGCCATGCCGTTGGCGTTTTCTTCCAGCGTCGCCGCTTCCGCAAGCGGCATAAGCCGCGCCCCCGAGGGAAGCAGCGGCCCGGCCAGCGTCACGGCCTCTTTCACCGCATCGCCAAGCGACACGCCATCCTTCAGGCCGGCGGTAATCGCCACCGACGCCAGCTGCTGCTCGCGATTGAGCTGCGGCGCCACGGCACCCTCCTGCAGCGAAGCGATGACCGACATCGGCACGATCTTGCCGTCGCCGGTTTTCAGGAACACGTTCTCCAGATCGGTCGGATCGTCGAGCGGCCGCGTGTTCGAGGTCAAAAGCACCGGATAGGCGTCACCCTTGACGAACACGTCGACAACAGAGCGCCCTTCCAGCAGCGACTGGATGGCGGTCGACAGGCCGGTAATGTTGATGCCGAGATCGGACGCCCGCTCGCGATCGATCGAGATCGACACCTGCGCCTGCGTCGGCTCGTTGGCGAGGCGCGGCGTGTCATAGCGACCGGTGGCATCGAGCGCCTGCACCAGTTTCAGCGCCGATTGTGTCAGCGCATCGTAGTCGCTGCCGATCAGCGCCATCTGCAGCCCGTTGCCGGCGCCGCGAATGCGCAGGCTGTTGGACTGGATCGCATTGCCGCGCAGCGCCGGCACCTTCAAAGCCGCGCGATTGATATCCGCGACGATTTCGCCCTGCGTGCGTTCGCGTTCGCCCCAGGGCGCCAGCGTCAGCACCATGAAGCCGCTATTGGCCTGCCCGTTCTGGCCGGAGACGGAAAAGACGTTGCGGATATCGCCGCTATCGACCAGCGGCTGCAGATACTCTTCGACCAGCTGCAGCTTGTCGCGCGTATATTCGAGGCTCGATCCCTGCGGCGTCGTCAGCCGCATCATCACCATCGCACGGTCCTCGTTGGGCGTCAGCTCGCTCTTCACGCCGGTAAAGGCCACGACGGCGGCACCGGCGAAGATCACCGAGAACACGATGACCACGAAGGGCGCATTCAGGCAGCGCTGCAGGCACCATTCATAGGCGCTGGAAAACCGGTCGCCGAAGCGGCCGAGCATCCCGTGATCCTCTTTCATCTCCCGGGTCAGCATGCGCGACGCCATCATCGGGCAAAGCGTTAGCGCCACCAGCGACGACAGACCGACCGAAAACGCGAGAACGAAGCCGAACTCGCGGAACAGGCCGCCGACCTGCCCCGGCAGGAACGACAGCGGAATGAACACCGCCGCCAGCGTCGCCGTCGTCGCGATAACAGCGAAGAACACCTCGCGCGTGCCAAGCACGGCGGCCGCGCGCGGCCCCATGCCCTGCGCGCGCCGTCGCACGATGTTTTCGAGCACCACGATGGCATCGTCGACCACGAGACCGGTCGCAAGCACGATCGCCAGCAGCGTCAGGATATTGATCGAGAAGCCGACCATGTAGATCGCCGCCAGCGTGCCGATCAGCGCCACCGGCATGCTCACCGCCGGAATGATTGTCGCCCGCCAGTCGCGCAGGAAGAGATAGATGACGGCCGTGACGATGACGGCGGCCAGCACCAGCGCCAGCACCACTTCGTGGATGGCGCCCTGGATGAACACCGCGTCATCGCTGGTGATGGCGATCCTGGTACCCTCGGGCAACGTCTTCGACAGCTGCTCGACCGCGGCCTTGATGCCGTTGGAAATATTCAGCGTATTCGACTGCGCCTGGCGGATGACGCCGAGGCCGATGCCGGGCACGCCGTTCGAGCGCAGCGCCGTCTGCCCGTCGCGCGGTCCGAGCGTCACGGTCGCCACATCGCCGAGACGCACGCGGTCGAGCAGCATGACGTTGGCGAAATCCTCGGGCTTCTGCAGGCTGGCGGTGGCGCGCACCACGATGTTCTGCGTCGGGCTCTTCAGCGAGCCGGCCGGCACGTCGAGTGCTGCATTCGACAGCGCGTTGGTGAGATCGCCGATCGTCAGCCCGCGGCTCGCGAGCTCCGACTGATCGACATCGACCCGAAACACCTTCTCCTGGTCGCCATAGCTTTCGACATCGGCAACGCCGTCGACGGAAGCCAGCCGGTCGATCACCTCGTTGTCGACCAGCAGCGTCAGGTCGTCCATGTTGAGCTTGGTGGAGGTGACGGCGAGACGCATGATCGGCTGCGAATCCGAATCCGCCTTGACGATCTGCGGCGCGTCGGCGTCGTCAGGCAGCCGGTCGGTGATCCGCCCGATCGCATCACGCACATCGTTGGCGGCGACCGCGAGATCCACCGTATCCGAAAATTCCAGCGTCACCCGGCTCTGGCCGAACTGCGAGCTCGACGAAATCGACTTCAGCCCGCTGACGCGCGCCGATGCGCCCTCGATGACCTTGGTCACCTCCTGGTCGATCGTCTGCGGCGACGCGCCGTCGAAGGTGGTGCGCACGGTGACGACCGGCCGGTCGACGTCAGGCAGCTCGCGCACCTCGATGCCGACATAGGCGGCGAGACCCGCGACGATCATCAGCGTGTTGAACACCAAGGCCAGGATCGGCCGGCGCACGAAGAGCGCCGTGAATGTCTGCTTGCCCGAAGGCGTGTTGTTGTGGGTGCCGCTCTCGCTCATCAGGTGACGGGCTCCTTGGCGGCAAGTTCGCCCCCTTCGGAGCGCACCGGCCCGCCCTCGCGCACGCGCTGCAGGCCCTGCGTGACAATCAGGTCGCCATTATCGAGATTGCCCTTGACCAGCACATAGTCGGGATTGCGCTGCACGATGCTGACGCGCACCTTGTGCGACTTCTGCTCGGCCACGCGCCAGACGAAGGACCCTTGCGAATCCCACTGCACCGACTGCGGATCGACGGCAGGATACTGGTCGCCATCGAACCGCATGCCGACGCTGAACGACATGCCGGCGCGCAGCTCGTCGGCGGCGTTGTTGATCCGCGCCCGCATCCGGAGCGTACGGCTCGCCGGATCGACGCGGTTGTCGATCGCCTCGACGGCGCCCGAAAACACCTGCCCCGGCCGCGCCACCGACGTCGCCTCGACCGCCTGGCCGACCTTGACCGTATTGGCGAAACGCTCCGGCACCCAGTAGTCGACGAGGATCTCCGTGCGATCGTCGAGCGTCACGATCGGCGTCGTCGTCGAGACGTTGTCGCCGATATTGACAGGCATGATGCCGACGATGCCGTCGATCGGCGCCAGGATGTTGCGGCGATCGAGGCTGAGCTGCGCCGCCTGCAATTGCAGCCGCGCATTCTGCTCGGCGATCTCCTGATCGAACACGTCCATGCGCGAGACGCTGGACTTGATATTGTTGTAGAGGCTGGACTTTTCGACCGCCGATTTCAGCGCGACTTCGGCCTGGCCCTTGACGATCACCTGCTCCTCGCTGTCGAGCTTGGCGATGATCTGCCCCTGCTTGACCCGGTCGCCGGACTTGACGAGGATTTCGCGGATGAGACCGCTAGCCTGCGGCGTCACCACCACCGAGCGGATCGCATCGCCCGTGCCGATCGCGCCAAGCCGATCATTGACGACACCGGGCACGACGGCCTGCGTGACGACAAGCACCGCGCCGTTGCGTCCGCCACCGCCACCATTGCCGCCGCCTGAGCGACGATTGCTCGCCTGCTCGCCGCCTGCTGTAGGCGCCGCCGCGCGGCCTGCATTGTCAGGATCGATCGCCTTGCCGACAAGAGCTTCGGGAACGCCGGCATTGCGCAGCGTATCGCGCGCGCCGGGCACAAAGACAGCCCATCCGGTAACGCCAGCGGCGATAACGATGAGACAGATCGTAAACTGCTTCCAAAATGACATTCACGTCTCCAGAGGGACTCGAGGTTGTCCAGGGTCGATCGAAAGAGGCGCATACGTGGCAAATCGCCGCGCAACGCTGGAATTATTGTCCGATTGCAGGTCAGCGGCAAGCAAATTGGCCGCCCATTACAGCATTGTAATGTCAACTGTTGGTGACCGGCGGATGTCGGTCATCTCGCCCTGACGTTGCCGTCCTCGCAAAAGCGCACGCCCACACGAGCAAATGTCTACCGGACCGGCAGATAGTGCTTTCGTTTCTGATCATTCCGATGTTCTCTGCCGTCGCGCAATGGGCCGCAAGCGCGCCCGCCGCTCCATTCATTCAACAGCGAACGCAAAGAGGATGACGAGCATGCCGAAGATCACCACCAAGGACGGAACGAAGATTTTCTACAAGGATTGGGGCACCGGCCAGCCGATCCTCTTTTCGCATGGCTGGCCGCTTTCGGGCGACGCCTGGGAAGCGCAGATGCTCTATTTCGGCCAGAACGGCTACCGCGTTATCGCCCATGACCGCCGCAGCCACGGCAAGTCCTCCCAGACCTGGGACGGCAACAACATGGACCAGTATGCCGACGATCTGGCCGAACTGATCGAGAAGCTCGACCTGAAGAACCTGATCATGATCGGCCACTCCACCGGTGGCGGCGAAGTCGCCCATTATCTCGGACGCCACGGCACCAAGCGCGTCGCCAAGGTGGTGCTGGTCGGCGCCGTTCCGCCGCTGATGCTGAAAACCGACGCCAACCCCGAGGGCCTGCCGCTCAACGTCTTCGACGGCATCCGCAAGGGCACCGCGCTCGACCGCTCGCAATTCTTCCGCGACCTCTCCATGCCCTTCTACGGCTTCAACCGCGACGGCGCCAAGGTCAACGAAGGCCTGCGCGAGACCTTCTGGCTGATGGGCATGGCCGGCGGCATCAAGGGCGAATACGACTGCATCCACGAATTCTCCGAGGTCGACTACACCGACGACCTCCGCAAGATCGACAAGCCGACCCTCTTCATCCACGGCGACGACGACCAGATCGTCCCTATCGTCGCGGCCGCCCTGAAGTCCTCGAAGATCGTAAAGGGCGCCGTGCTCAAGGTCTACGAGGGCAGTGCCCACGGCCTCGCCCAGGTCGAGCCGGAACGCTTCAACGCGGATGTGTTGGCCTTCATCAAGGGGTGATCCACCTTCCACCGTCGTCCTCGGGCTTGTCCCGAGGACCTGCCAAGCCCTCGTCTTGCTCGACGTGAATGGACACGAGGCGCCGCACAACGCCACCCGCTCCCCACCGCAACACGCAACATCCCGTGGACCGGGAATGAAAGCAGAACATCTTTTCTGGTCTTTCCGATCCGAATCACTACATTACGCGCCATGAGCAACAGTTTCGACGATATGCCCTTCTTCGACGAGGAGCCGGGCGAAGCGCCGCGCAAGCAGCAGGCCCCCGCAGCTCCAGCCCGCGGCGCCCCGACAGGCGGAGGTCTCGCCGCCCGCGCCATGGCCGCCCGTGGCGGTGCTCGAGAGCGGCCGGATTATCTGGATGGCCTCAATCCCGAGCAGACCGAAGCCGTCGAAACGCTGGAAGGCCCGGTCCTCGTGCTTGCCGGCGCCGGCACCGGCAAGACGCGCGTGCTGACCACCCGCATCGCCCATATCCTGAACACCAACCGCGCCTTCCCCTCGCAGATCCTCGCCGTGACCTTTACCAACAAGGCCGCCCGCGAGATGAAGGAGCGTATCGCCCATCTGGTCGGCGGCGCGGTCGAGGGCATGCCCTGGCTCGGCACCTTCCACTCGATCGGCGTCAAGCTGCTCCGTCGCCACGCCGAGCTCGTCAACCTGCGCTCCGATTTCACCATTCTCGACACCGACGACGTCGTGCGCCTCGTCAAGCAGCTGATCCAGGCCGAAGGCCTCGACGACAAGCGCTGGCCGGCCAAGCAGTTCGCCGGGATGATCGACACCTGGAAGAACAAGGGGTTGGGCCCCGCCGACATCCCCGAGGGCGACGCGCGCGCCTTCGCCAACGGCAAGGGCCGCGAACTCTACTTCGCCTATCAGCAGCGCCTCTCGACGCTGAACGCCTGCGATTTCGGCGACCTCCTGATGCATCCGATCGCGATCTTCAGGAAGACACCCGATCTGCTCAAGGAATACCATCAGCGCTTCCGCTATATCCTGGTCGACGAGTATCAGGACACCAACACCGCCCAGTACATGTGGCTGCGCCTGCTCGCCCAGCGCCCCAAGGGCGAGCCGCAGAATGTCTGCTGCGTCGGCGACGACGACCAGTCGATCTATGGCTGGCGCGGCGCCGAAGTGGACAACATCCTGCGCTTCGAGAAGGATTTCCCCGGCGCCAAGGTGATCAAGCTTGAGCGCAACTACCGCTCGACCGCCCATATTCTGGGCGCCGCCGCGCACCTGATCACCCACAATGAAGGCCGCCTCGGCAAAACGCTCTTCACCGACCGCCGCGACCCTGATGATATCAAGGTGCAGGTCCACGCCTCCTGGGATTCGGAAGAAGAAGCCCGCGCCATCGGCGACGAGATCGAGCAGCTGCAGCGCAATCAGCACAAGCTGAACGACATCGCGATCCTCGTGCGCGCCTCCTTCCAGATGCGCGAGTTCGAAGACCGCTTCGTCACGCTCGGCCTCAACTACCGCGTCATCGGCGGTCCGCGCTTTTACGAGCGCCTCGAAATCCGCGATGCCATGGCCTATTTCCGCCTCGTCGCCCAGCCGGCCGACGATCTCGCCTTCGAGCGCATCATCAACACCCCGAAGCGCGGCCTCGGCGACACCACCGTGCGCGCGCTGCACGATTATGCCCGCGCCCGCGATATCCCGATGCTGGCGGCGGCCGCCGACATGATCGAGACCGACGAGCTGAAGCCGAAGGCGCGCAAGGCCTTGTTTGACGTGATTCAATCTTTCCGCAGATGGCAGGAAAGGCTTGAAAACACATCACATACCGAGCTTGCCGAGCAGATCCTCGAAGAGTCGGGCTATACCGACATGTGGAAGGCCGACAAGACCGCCGATGCCCCCGCACGCCTCGACAACCTGAAGGAACTCATCCGCTCGATGGAGAGCTTCGAGTCCATGCGCGGGTTCCTCGAGCACGTATCGCTGGTCATGGACGCCGAGCAGAACGAGAACCTCGACGCCGTCTCCATCATGACGCTGCACTCGGCCAAGGGCCTCGAATTCGAGACCGTCTTCCTGCCGGGCTGGGAAGAAGGCCTCTTCCCGCACCAGCGCTCGCTCGACGAGACCGGCCGCGCAGGCCTCGAGGAAGAGCGCCGCCTCGCCTATGTCGGCCTCACCCGCGCCAAGCGCCGCTGCCACATCTGGTTCGTCTCCAACCGCCGCATCCACGGCCTGTGGCAATCGACCATCCCCTCGCGCTTCCTCGACGAACTGCCCGACACCCATGTCGAGGTCGCCGAAGTCGAGCAGAGCTACGGCGGTTATGGCCGCGGCGGCTACGGCCAGTCGCGCTTCGACAAGGCCGAGCCCTTCGCCAACAGCTATTCCACCCCCGGCTGGAAACGCGCCCAGCAAAACCGCAACGACGCCACCCGCGACAACTGGGGCTCCCGCTCCGGCCATTCGGTCGAGCGCATCGGCTACGGCGAAAGCGGCCCGAAAACCCGCACCATCGACGGCGAACTCGTCGCCAAGTCGACAGCGACCCAGCCCTCGAAATTCACCGTCGGCGACCGCGTCTTCCACATGAAGTTCGGCAACGGCAACATCAAGATGATCGAGGGCAACAAGCTGACGATCGACTTCGACAAGGCCGGCGAGAAGCGGGTGCTGGATGGATTTGTCGAGGCGGTCGGCTAGAGAAGACTCGGCGGCCCAAAGCCGCCGTCACCCTTTCGTGACTTCGCATATAGGCCCACCTCCCGCATACTCCCCGCGCCCGCACCATAGTCCGGGCCCAAATAGGAGGATGCCATGAAACGCTACTCTCTATCCCTGATCGCAATGTCCCTTGCACTGGCCATCGTCGGCAACCCGGCGATCGCGCTCGCTTGCAACAAGATCGTCGGGACGTGATCAGCTGAAATGAATAGGGTGAGCGGGTGCGAGCCCGCTCATTCCCTGCCACTTAGCCGCCGTTTCCGATGTATGATTGGATCACGGACTGAATTTGCGTCTTCGCTTTGAAGATATCGGTCACCTGCACGATATCAAATCGCGCGCCCGCTTTGTCTGAATCGAAAATCGTCAGAAATTTTGTCTTCGAATTGAAGTGAAGCCTGACGATCGGTTTTCGATTGTTGTCGTCGAAGTTGATGCCGCAATACGATTTCTGATCGCGCATCACCACGCGGGAGATATCGGCGATCTCCGCGGCGATCGCGCGAACGATGTTGAAGCCGTCGACTTCCTCCTGCGTCGTCTCGATCCCATCGCCGTCCTCCGTCAATTGCGTCACGGAATCGACGTCCTTGATGGTCGGGATATTGACGTTGTCGTTGAATGCGGCCGTGAGCTTCTTCTGTATCTTCTGCCTGACCAGATCCTCGAACGCGCGCTTGATGATCGGCTTGAACTCGCTGACCACCGCTGAGGTCAGCTTGCCTTCATAAAGCCCCTTCGAGATCATCCGGACAAACTCGTCATCGGGATCGTTGAACTGCGATTCGATGCTGCTGATCGCAGCCTTCATCCGTTTCAGCGTATTGGCCGAACTCTTGATGTCGGCGATCGAGAAGCGATCCTTGTGGAATTTCTCCAATTCCTTGAGATCGTTGTCGTCGTAGTCGAAGAGATCGAACTTGAAGAATGGATTGGTGTCCAACTTGTTTGGCGCATCAAGGTCGGTGAAGAACCAGATCTGGATGCCGTTCGTCAGGACGGCAATCGAGCAGTCCGTCGTTGAGAAATATCGATAGAGTTGGCTGTATTGAGCTTGCGACAGGTTGGCGCTTACAGCCTTCGCCTCCAGTATATACTCGATGCGATCATTGATCCTGACCGCGTAATCAACTTTCTCGCCCTTCTTTAGACCGACATCCGCGGTGAATTCCGGGACAATCTGCGAGGGATCGAAAACATCAAAGCCTAAAGTTCGAAGAAATGGCATGACTAGAGCATTCTTCGTCGCCTCTTCTGTTAACGCAATAGTCTGCGCGGAAACGGCACGCTTGGAGAGTTCTGTAACCTGTTCTTTGAAAGACATTGATTGACCCCCAGAATCACTAGAAATCAATTATTAAATGCACGCGCGAAAAGTGCAATCCATGGGAGAGTTGCACCCTCACCCCAAGATCGGCATCGACCCCAGCCCCAATATATCGTTGAGCAGCGCCAGCCCGATCCCCGCCGCCACGATCGTGAGCCCGATCAGAAACAGCCGCCGCGAGCGATCGTATTTGGCCGCAATCAGCGAATCCCGCGCGAGCAGATCGGCGAAGACCTTCACCTGAAGCGCGATGCCGACGACAAGCAGCAGCATCGGCAGTATGTCGATCGGGCTCCAGTCGTTCGGGTTGGAGACCCAGCGGCTGATGAAGGTGAGGCAGAAGCCCAGGATGATGCCGGCGGCGGTCAGCGAACCGTTGCGGAAGGTGGCGTCGATCTTTTCTTCCGGATCCGGCTCGGGCATGGCTCTGGCTTTCGGTTGAACAGCTGATCGAAGCAAGGCAGAAATCGCGCGAAACGGCAAGAGCGGCCGAAGATTACAAAAGCTTCACCAAAAAATCATGTTTTAATCTTGCCAGCCCCTCCTGCCCCGGCTAGGTAAGAAACACATCTGCCGCATCCGCTCCTTGAGAGCGGCGCCGCACGTAAGCGTTAACGTCAACCAACGCGCTGATCGAACCCGAAGCCGGGGTGCGAGCGGCGCGGCGTGCCTGCGTCCTGAGCGTCCCGGTTCTCTAAAAAGGAACCAAAGATGACGGCAAACACCACGCCATCCCCCACCGAAAAGCGCCACCTGATCGAACGCGTCCGCCACGAGCTCAAGCGCCGCGTGCTCACCGTCCGCCGCGTCGAATACGTTACGCCGCAAATGCTGCGCGTCACGCTCGAGGGTGCCGATCTCGAAGGCTTCGTCAGCCTTGGCCATGACGACCACGTCAAGATCCTCGTGCCCCGCCCTGGCGAGGAGCCGGCTTTTCCGGAAATGGGCCCCGAGGGCAAGCTGCTGATCGACCCGGAAAACCGCCCGTCGTTGCGCGACTACACGCCCCGCCGCTATGATCCCGTGGCCGGAGAACTCGACATCGACTTCGCCCTGCACGAGGCAGGCCCCGCCACCGAATGGGCGCTAAACGCCAAGCCCGGCGACAGGCTCGGCCTCGGCGGCCCACGCGGCTCCTTCGTCGTCTCCACCGATTTCGACTGGTACCTGCTTGTCGGCGACGAGACTGCGCTCCCCGCCATCGGCCGCCGCCTCGAGGAACTGCCTGAAGGCGCCAAGGCGATCGTCGTCGCCGAAGTGGCCGGCCCCGAGGAGGAACAGGCCTTCACCCGCAAGGCCGACCTCTCCGTCACCTGGCTGCATCGCGGCGCACAAGCCGCCGGAACCACGGATGATCTCGAACAGGTGCTGCGCGATATCATGTTGCCCGAAGGCGACGGCTATGTCTGGATCGCCTGCGAAACCGTGCTCGCCAAGCGCCTGCGTGTCGTCATGGTCGAGGAGCGCGGGCACCCCAAGCCCTGGATCAAGGCCGCCGGCTACTGGAAGCGCGGCCAGGCCGATTTCCACGAGACGCATGGGGATTGAGGCCCGGCGTGATGCGGTCCCCTCCGCCCCTCTCTGTCGCGTGGCACTTGCTCGACGGGGGTTGAAACGAGAAAAGGCTGGGCTTCGGGCGAGACGCCCAGCCCAACCCGAATCATCGGCACACATAGGGTAAACGAAATCTTAATCCCGCCTGTTGACCTCGGTCAATCGGCTGAAATTCATCACAACATTCCCCTTTTGACGCCGCCGGCAAATCACCTTAGCCCGTCCCTGTTCGTCCATGAAGGACGGTTTTCACGATGGACTCGCAAAGGAGATTCCAGTGACCAGTGTTTCCTCCCTGGGCGGCAACGGCTCCCAGTATATTTCCAGCCTCGACAAGAACGGCGACGGCATCATCTCCGCCGACGAACTGGCCGCAGCCAACACCACCAGCAGCACGACCGCGACAACGACGACCAAGGCCTCGACGGCAAACAGCACCGCCGACAGCGCCAGCGTCACCCAGAAGATCGCCGCCGATATCCTCTCCCTCATGTTGCAGTTGCAGCAGTCGAGCGAAAGCGACGACGGGTCCAGCGACGATGGCAGCCTCTCCGGCAACAGCCCCAAGGGCATTCTGGCGCTGATGGACAGCAACAACGACGGCAAGCTGACGACCAGCGAAGTTCTCTCCGCAGATCCGTCGAAGATCGCCGAGAGCGCCGGCGCCGGCGCCGGCGACAATACCGCCGTCACGCAGGTCCTCACCGACATGCAGACCGCCATCCGCGCCCACCAGACCACCTACGGCTCCTCGCTTGCCTCCGATACCGACAACACGCAGACTGCGTGATCGAAAGACCGCCTCATTGGCGTTCAACAAGGCTCCGCCGGGGGAGCCGCAACAGCCTGCCTTGGTGATACCGCCCGCCGTGTATGGGTAAGCGGATCCAACGTCATCAAGGACTTGACCGCAGCGCAAGCGCCGATGGCGCAATGTCGCACTTGGTCCGAAACTGGGCCCTTTGGCGTTGCAACGACAGCCAAAAACCCGCAAAACCGAACTTCGACGGTAAGAACGAAGGACATGACATTTCATGGAAAGCATCAGCGTTTCGTTGATCCTGCTGTTTGCAGTGGTCGTTAGCGGAACACTCACCAGGCTCTCCCCGATCCCGATCCCGCCGCCTCTCGTGCAGATCGCGCTCGGCGCCGTCATCGCCTCGGTGGCCGATCTCGGTGTCAGCCTCGATCCCGATCTCTTCTTCCTGCTCTTCCTGCCGCCGCTGCTCTTTCTCGATGGCTGGCGCATTCCCAAGGAAGGCCTGCTGCGCGACAAGGGCGTCATTCTCGAGTTGGCGCTCGGCCTCGTCATCTTCACCGTCCTCGGCGTCGGCCTGCTCATCCACCTGCTCATCCCCTCCATGCCGCTTGCCGTCGCCTTCGCGCTGGCCGCCATCCTCTCGCCGACGGACCCGATCGCGGTCTCCGCGATTGCCGCCCGCGTGCCGATCCCCAACCGTCTGATGCACATTCTCGAAGGGGAGTCGCTGCTCAACGATGCATCCGGCCTCGTCTGCATGCGCTTTGCGGTCGCCGCAGCACTCACCGGCACTTTCTCACTCACGGACGCGGTCGGCACCTTCTTCTGGGTCGCGATCGGCGGCATTATCATCGGCGTCGGCGTCACCTGGGCGGTCATGCAGTTGCAGCGCTTCCTCACCCGCAAGCTTGGCGAGGAGACAGGCTCGCTGATCCTGATCAGCCTGCTGCTCCCCTTCGCCGCCTATCTGATCGCCGAACATCTGGAATGCTCCGGCATCCTGGCGGCGGTCGCGGCCGGCATCACCATGAGCTACGGCGAGCAGAGCGGCCGCGCATCCGCCGTCACCCGCGTGCGCCGCACCGCCGTCTGGGATACTGTCCAGTTCGCCATGAACGGCGTCATCTTCGTGCTGCTCGGCGAGCAGCTGCCGCAGATCGCCTCCAGCGCCATCAACATCGTCCGCGAAACCGGGCATTACGACCCGCTGTGGCTCATCGTCTACATCGTCGCGATCAACGTGGCGCTCGCCGCGCTGCGCTTCTCCTGGGTCTGGGTGTCGCTGCGCTTCACACTCTACCGCGCCGCCCGCAGCGGCTACGAGTTCACCCGCCCGAGCTGGCGCCTCGTGGCTGCCACCTCGCTTGCCGGTGCCCGCAGCGCCATCACGCTCGCCGGCGTTCTGACATTGCCGCTGACCATGGGCGACGGCTCGCCCTTCCCGGGCCGCGACCTGTCGATCTTCCTCGCCGCCGGCGTCATCATCGTCTCGCTCGTCGCCGCCAGCATCGGCCTGCCCTTCCTCTTGAAGAACCTGCATGTGCCGGCTGAACCCTCCCACCAGCGCGAGGAGGACGAAGCCCGCATTCGCGGCGCCGAGGCCGCCATCAAGGCGATCGAGCAGCTGCAGCACGACATGGGCGAAGGCCGCGCCGATGCCGACCTCTACGCCGACGCCGGCGCCCGCCTGATGGACATCTACCGCCAACGCATCGCCGGCCGCTCCAAGACCGGTGACGACGCCATGCTCGCCCGCCGCAGCGAAGAAATCGAACGCAAGCTGCGTCTCGCCGGCGTCAAGGCCGAACGCGCCGAGTTCTTCCGGCTGGCCAAGAACCGCAAGCTCTCGGAAGAACTGATGAAGAAGCTGGTGCGCGAGGCTGATCTTGCCGAGGCGCGTTTTTCGGGGACGTGAGGGCGGGGATGCGCGCTTCCTTGGGCGGGCTTTCGGGCGGCTCGGGTCGGGGTGGCGGTCAGCGAGGTTTTACCGTGTGATACCCCCCTCTGCCCTGCCGGGCATCTCCCCCACAAGTGGGGAGATTGGCTGGGCGCAGCCGCTCGCTGCTACCTCGACGTTTGGCGAAAACCTATCCGCGAGTCGATCTCCCCCCTTGTGGGGGAGATCTCCGGCAGGACAGAGGGGGGTATGGCTCTGCACAGACATCAGCGACATCGAACCCTCCCCATACCACCACCCCACCGCACGGGCACAACCACCCACCCCACAAAACAAATCCCTCAACCCGCTCAACACCCTACCCCCCACCCCAAACTTTTCTCATCTCCACCCCACACCGCCCCGCCATACTCCCCTCGTCACCGCACTGGGAGCCGGGTCGCGAACCGGATGCTCAGCCGCTCGAAATCCGGCGTGTGGTGATGGTTGCCAAGGGGGTTAGACGCCGTCAGGGCTGATGATCCACCTGCAAGACCGATCCGAGAGACGCTCCTGTCGGGTCGGGCGAACCGGAAACCAAGGTGATCGGGCAGGCGGACAGCCTGACAACCAATACCACCGACAACAAACCGCCTGCCCTTCCCGTTTCATGCCGCCGACCGTCGCGAGGCTTTGCTTCGCGCGCGGTTTTGGTGTGCGTGGTGGGTGGCGTTCTGCCGTGTGTTACCCCCCTATGCCCTGCCGGGCATCTCCCCCACAGGTGGGGAGATTGGCTGGGCGTGCCCGCTCGCTCCACGTCAATTGTTTGGCGAAAACCTCACCACGAGTCGATCTCCCCCCTTGTGGGGGAGATGTCCGGCAGGACAGAGGGGGGCGCCACACGGCACAACCGAGAGGGCCCTCACGCCAAAACACCGCCCCAAACACCCCAAAACCACCCTCTCCCTCGCCTCTCATCTCGCAAATGCGAAACATTTTACTGCAAAGCACAACAAAACACTTTGAATACTATCGAAATCCGAAAATTGCGCATATATGACGCACCGTGGCTTGCTGCACGCTTCCCCCAGAGCGCCCCGCCGAGCCACCGCCGGCCCGTTTTGACAACGGCATTCAAAGGAAAATACCCGGCGTCCACAACAGGAGGTTCCAAAGTGGCCAGTATAACAACAAACAATGCTGCGAAGACGTCGGCGTCGTCGTCTCCGGCAGCCAATTATCAGTTTGCGCTCATTGCCCTGACATCGCTGTTCTTCATGTGGGGTTTCATCACCTGCCTGAACGACATTCTCGTCCCGCATCTGAAGAACGTCTTCCAGCTGAACTACACGCAGTCGATGCTCATTCAGCTGTGCTTCTTTGGCGCCTATTTCATCGCCTCGCTGCCATCGGGCGCGATCGTGAAGCGTATCGGCTATAAGTGGGGCATCGTGCTCGGCCTGATCATCGCTGCCATCGGCTGCGCGCTCTTCGTTCCCGCCGCCAGCTACCGCGTTTACGGCCTGTTCCTCGGCGCACTCTTCGTGCTCGCATGCGGCGTGACGCTGCTGCAGGTCGCGGCCAACCCCTATGTCACCGTTCTCGGCCCGCCGGATACCGCCGCCAGCCGCCTGACCATGACCCAGGCCTTCAACGCGCTCGGCACGACGATCGCGCCGATCTTCGGCGCCTTCCTGATCCTGTCGGCAGCCACCGCGGCCGTTTCCGGCGCCACGCCCGAACAGCTCGACGCGATCAGGATCGCCGAAGCCGGCGCCGTGAAGTTCCCCTACATGCTGCTTGCGGCCGCCTTCCTGGTGCTCGCCGCCGTCTTTGCGGCCCTCAAGCTGCCGCAGGTCGAAGGCGATGAGGAGATCGAACCGATCGTCGGCGGTGGTTCTGCCTGGCAGTTCCGCCATCTCGTGCTCGGCGCCATCGGCATCTTCGTCTATGTCGGCGCCGAAGTCAGCATCGGCAGCTTCCTCGTCAACTTCATGAGCCAGCCCGATATCGCCGGCTTCTCCGAGGCCGACGCCGCCCATTACGTCTCCTATTTCTGGGGTGGCGCCATGGTCGGTCGCTTCATCGGCGCGGTTGCCATGCGCTATGTCGACGACGGCAAGGCGCTCGCCTTCAACGCGGCCGCGGTCATCATCCTGCTGCTCGTCACCGTGTTCACCACCGGCCACACGGCCATGTGGGCGATCCTCGCGGTTGGCCTGTTCAACTCGATCATGTTCCCGACGATCTTCTCGCTCGGTCTCTATGGCCTCGGCAAGTTCACCAGCCAGGGCTCCGGCATCCTGTGCCTGGCGATCGTCGGCGGCGCGCTCCTGCCTGTCCTCCAGGGCGTTCTTGCCGACACCATCGGCATCCACCTCGCCTTCCTGATGCCGATCGTATGCTACGCATACATCGTCTTCTACGGCCTGAAGGGTCACCGCCCGAATGCACAGCAGGTTGCCAAGCACGCCTGATTGATAAAATTGCGCCCCGCCGCACTGGCGGGGCGTTTCCACTCTTGCGCCATGACACACGTCTTGGCATGTTGCCGTGCAACAATAGGTGGAGAAACTGCCAATGAAGGCCTTGCTGCTGATCGACATCCAGAACGGGTTCTGCCCCGGCGGAAACCTCGCCGTTCCCGATGGCGACAAGGTGGTCCCGATCGCCAACAGGCTGATCGCAAGCGACCGATACGACCTGATCGTCGCCTCGCAGGACTGGCATCCTGAGGGACACGGCAGCTTCGCCTCTTCTCATGAAGGCAAACAACCCTTCGAACTCCACGAACTGTCAGGCAAGCCGCAGATGATGTGGCCGGACCATTGCGTGCAGGGCACCCGCGACGCCGAGCTGCATCCCGAGCTCAGGGTGCCCGAAATCGACGTGATCTTCCAGAAGGGCGAGAAGCACCACGTCGACAGCTACTCCGCCTTCCGCGACAACGATCAGGACGCCATCACCGGCCTTGCCGATTATCTGAAGGAACAGGGCGTCACCGAGCTCGACCTCTGCGGCCTCGCGACCGATTACTGCGTCAAGTTTTCGGCGCTCGATGCGCTCGAAATGCTCCCCGGCGTCAAGGTTCGCTTCATCGAGGACGCCAGCCGCGGCATCACGCAGGAAGGTGTGGCGGCCGCGATCAAGGAGATGCGCGAAAGCGGCATCGACATCGTCACCAGCGAACAACTGATCGAAAACTAGAGCAATTCCAGCAAAAGTGTAGCGCGGTTTTGCGTCCGGAATTGCGTGATAACAAATAGATAGAGCATTTTTGCGTTTCAAAGAAACGCGGAAACGCTCTAGTCACCGGCCTCGCGCTGCAACTGATAGACATCATCCGAGAAGTCGTCGATGCGTCGCGCCAGCGCTGCCTGCGCATCGTCGATGCCCTGGCGATAATAGGCGGCTCCTACCTCCTTGGCGAAGAAATCAAGCACCAGCTCGGCCTTCAACAGGCCGATCGGCTGGTCGAGCTCGCGGTCGAAGTGATGCTGGATGCGCGCGATCAGCGCCGCCTTCTCGTCCTTGGAAAATTCGATCGGCTTCATCGTCCCCTCATTGGCTTCACGGCTACTGCATTGGCACCGTTCAGCGAAATCGATCGGTCAATCAAGGAAATTCGCTTGCCGCCGTAGCCCTCGCCGCTTAGAGGGGTCCCAATTTCCAGGAGGATGATCGCCGATGTCACGCGCGAATTTTACCGACGGCCTGCGCGGCGGCTTCCCCATTGCGCTGGTGTCAAGCCCGTTTGGCGCCTTGTTCGGCGCCTTGGCCACCGATCATGGCATGTCGCTGTTCGAACTCACCTTCATGAGCGCCACCGTCTATGCGGGCGCCAGCCAGATGGTCGGCCTCGAGCTTTTCGGCCATGACGTCCAGGCATGGCTGATCGTCGCCTCCATCCTCGCCGTCAATTTCCGCCACGTGCTCTATTCGGCGGCGATCGCGCCTTACATCAAGCATTTCACCAAGCTGCAGAAGTTCTTCACCTTCTTCCTGCTGGTCGACCCGCAATTCGCCGAGACGGTGAAGCGCGGCGAAGCCGGAAAGCCGGTGACTTTTGCCTGGTATCTCGGCTTCGGCCTGATCATCTATGTTCCGTGGACGCTGGTCAGCCTGCTCGGCGGCACGCTCGGCCGCTATATCGGCGATCCGAAGTCGATCGGGCTGGATATCCTGCTGCCGGCCTATTTCCTCGGCATCGTTCTCGATTTCCGCCACCGCGACAACTTCATCCCCGTGGCAGCCGTCAGCGCCGTCGCCTCGGTCGTCGCCTATCATTATGTCGGCTCGCCCTGGCATGTGAGCCTGGGCGCAGCCGCCGGCATCCTGCTTGCTGCTTTGTTCCCGCCGCCGCCGACGGCGCAGGAACTCGAATCCGATCTGCACGAGGTGTGACGTGACCTTCGATCCCCACATGTTGCTGATCATCCTTGCGGCCGCCGTCGCAACCTATGCGACGCGCATCGGCGGCTATATCCTGATCACCACGATGAAGCGCATTCCGCCGCGCATGGAAGCAGCCCTTGCCGCCGTGCCGGCCGCGGTGCTCACCACGCTCGTCGCCCCCGCCTTCTTCACCGGCGGCTGGGAAACCAAGCTAGCGCTCGTTGTCGCCCTGCTCGTCGGCCTGCGCGTCTCGCACACCTGGATGCTGGTCGCCGCTTGGGCGGTCGTCATGGCCTGGCGCCACACGATCGGCGGCTGACGCGGCGACCGATCAAGGTCGCCGCCCTCACCGTTCTCAATATTCCAGCGGCAGCGTCGCATTCTCCAGCCACGCCTTGACCTCTTGGTCATGGATCAGCGGCATCAGCGCCTCACGCGTCTTCACGTGATAGTCGTTGAACCAATGCAGCTCGTCATGGGTCAGAAGCTCGGCAATGACGAGGCTGCGGTCGATCGGGCAGAAGGTCAGCGTCTCGAAGCTCAGCACCGGCATGTCACCGCCCTCGACGGGCTCGGCATCGCGCACATAGATCAGGTTCTCGATGCGGATCCCGAACGCGCCCGGCCGGTAGTAGCCCGGCTCGTTGGAAAGGATCATCCCCGGCAGAAGCTCCTGCGTCGACATCCGGGAGATCCGCTGCGGCCCCTCGTGAACCGAGAGGTAGGAGCCGACGCCGTGGCCGGTGCCATGGCCGAAATCGGCCCCTGCCCGCCACAGCGCGATACGCGCCAATGGATCGAGATCGCAGCCGCGCGTCCCCTTCGGGAACCGCGCCGTGCTGATCTGGATCATCCCCTTCAGCACCAGCGTGAAGAACCGCTTCTGCTCTTCCGAGACCGTGCCGACGCCCACCGTGCGGGTGATGTCAGTGGTGCCGTTGATGTATTGCGCGCCGGAATCGATCAGGAACAGCTCGCCCGCCTCCAGCTTGCGGTTGCTCTCGGTCGTCACCCGGTAGTGCATGATCGCCGCGTGCGGTCCGGCACCGGAAATCGTGTCGAAGGAGATGTCCTTCAACGGGTTCTGCATGCTCTGCCCGACCTTGGCGCGCGCCGCCTCGAGCTTCTCGGCGACTTCGATCTCGGTCACCGTGCCGGGCTTGGTCTGCGCCAGCCAGCACAGGAATTCGACCATCGCCGCGCCATCCTGCAGATGCGCTGCAGCCGAGCCGTTGATCTCGACGCTGTTCTTGACAGCCCGCGGTAGCTTCGCCGGATCATTGCCCTCGACCACGACACCATCAGCCGCGCGGATGATGCTGGCAAGGCCGTAGGAGGTGAGATCGGGATCGACGAGCACCCGGCCGCCATCCCTGGAGACCGCCGAAAGCTTTTCCTCGAGCGCCGACGGCGGCAGCTGCACGCACATCTGCGCCAGATAGGCCTCCTGCTCGATCCCGGTCTTGCGCTTGTCGAGAAACAGGTCGGCCTTGCCATCGGCGTAGATGATGGCGCGCGCCAGCGGATGCGGCGTGTGCGGCACGTCGGCGCCGCGAATGTTGAAGATCCAGGCAACCGAAGAGGGATCGGCGATCAGAACAGCCTTGATATCCTTGGCTTTAAGATCGGCCGCTATCTTGCCGATCTTCTCATCGGCCAGAACACCCGCCTGCGCCACGTTCTGGATGGCCACGGCGCCCAGCGGCTCCTGCGGCCGGTCGGCCCAGAGCCGGTCGAGCGGATTGTGCGGAAGGATGACCAGCGAACCACCGATCGCGTCCAGCGCCTTCTCCAGCCGCTTGACCTCGGCGCCCGAATGCAGCCACGGGTCGATCCCGAGGCGGAGCCCCTTGGCACCGTGATTGCCGAGCCACAGATGCGGCGGCTCGTTGACGAGATCGCCGCCGGTAAACACCGAACCGTCCACCTGCTCGGCAAGCTGCGTCACATAGCGGCCGTCGACGAACACGATCGCCTCAGCGCGCGTTACCAAAGCCATGCCGGCCGAGCCGGTGAAGCCCGTCAGCCACGCCAAGCGCTCCGAACACGCCGGCACATATTCGCCGTTGAACTCGTCCGCCCTGGAGACAAGAAAGGCGTCGATCGCAAGATCGTCGAAACTTGCACGCAGCGCAGAGGTGCGATCGCGGCCGAATTGTGGCGTGGAGGTGACTTCGAAAGACTGGTACATGCTCAAAAACCTGATGTTTGGTCCGACATTCAACACGAATCCGGCAGGCGGAATGCCGCTATGTTATCGGAATTTCACGCGAACGGGAGAAAAACCGCGTCTCGCCGATGATCGAAAGCCGCGCAATATTTGGGCGGAAATGAGGCGCAATTCACCGGCTTGGCACGCTTTATGCATTGGCTGCATGGCTCCCATGAGACAAACCCTCTGCCTCGATTTTTTCAATCGGTTATAAGGCGCTCATCGAATGGTTCAAAGTGAACCGGAAACAAAAGGAATTTTGAAATGACTGCCTCTCTGTCGCGCTCCGCTTACAGCAGCCCGGTACAGGCTGGCGAGCGCCAGACTGTGCGTCATATCATCGGCGCTCGTCGCCCACTGAACGAAGGCCCACGCACCATTCTCGCTGGCGCCGCAAGAAGCTACGCATTCTGAGCAACGCGCCGCTCCGCTCTCCTCCTCCCTCACCGGAACGGCGATCAGAATAAGTAGACGTCTGCTTGAGCACTCCTCCTCATCAAGCTCGCAGACATGATCGGGAAACCGGTCGCAAGGCGGTGCCATCGGCGCCGCCTTTTCTTTTTGTCGCGATGTGACGCGTCCAAATCAAAAAGCCCCGAGGCCATCAGGCGCTCGGGGCTTTTTTTGACTACGGACCTGGATCCAGACTTTACGGCCGATCGAGATGGATCGTCACCCAGCCATTGCGCCAAATAGTGCGCACATGCCTCAGGTGCGCGCCATTATAGGCCGCCAGCACCTTCCAGCGCTGCGATGCCAGAATGCCAGACAGGATCACCGATCCGCCCGGCGCCAGATGCGTGACGAGCTGCGGCGCCATCTTGATCAGCGGCCGCGCCAGGATATTGGCGATGATGAGGTCGAACGGACCATGGTTCGAAAACGCCGTCGAATGAAACCCGGGCGCCGTCTCCGTGACGATGCCAGACGCGATGCCGTTGCGGCGGACGTTCTCGGCCGCGACACGGGTAGCGATCGGATCGATATCGGTGGCGAGAACCGGAATGTTCTTCAGCTTGCGCACCGCGATCGCCAGAACGCCGCTACCGGTGCCGAGATCGAGCGCATTGCGGACGCGGCGCGAGCGCACCACGCGGTCGATGACCTCGAGGCAGCCCGCCGTCGTGCCGTGATGGCCGGTGCCGAAAGCTTGTCCGGCATCGATCTCGATGGCGATATCGCCGGAGCGCACCTTGTCACGGTCGTGCGAGCCATGCACCAGGAAGCGCCCTGCCCGCACCGGCTTCAGCCCCTCGAGCGATTTCGCCACCCAGTCGACATCGGGAATGACCTCGCGCTGGACAGACATCTCGGGGAATGCTTCGGAAAGCGCCGCCTCGACCCGAACCCGGACGTCATCCTCGTCCTCGCGCATCATGTAGACGGAGGCTTCCCAGATGTTCTTCTTCTCGTCGATTTCGGTGGTGGCGATGGCGAAGTCTTCTTCGCCGAACACCTCGGACAAAAGGTCGAGCACTTCCCCGGCCAGCACTTCTGTCGTCGTCACATAGAGGCGGATTTCACTCAAGGTCGGTCTTTCCCGTTACAACGCGCCGTCGATCCACGGCGGCGGCGGCGTGTCGTATCCCGCAACGCCGGTCAGCAATCTTCGTTGGAATGCAGGTAGTCTAAAAAGCACCGGCACCGCAAGGTTCCGGATCGAAATAGCCAGTCGATTGCGCATCGCAATCAGCCTTGTCAGCTGCCGCGTCTGCTTCAGCACGGTCTTCACCGCTGGCAGCCGCAACCGGCTGTACTCGGCCTCGCGGCCCTCGGAAATCAGATAGGCGAGCCAGCAGGCATCCTCGATCCCGAGATTCATGCCGCGCGCACCGGCCGGCGAATGGATATGCGCAGCATCGCCGGCCAGAAACACATTGCCCTTGGCCATCTCTTCGACATGCCGGAAATGAATGCGAAACTCCGAGACCCAGAGCCGCTCCGCCACCGGTCCGGGATGGACGATCTTCTGCTCGAAATCCGGCAGCGTCGAAATAAACCGCAGCACATCGCGCTCGACCGGGATCCGGCCGATCATGCCGGGATCGACCAGCTGCATCTCGATAAAATGCGGGTCGATCTCCTTTTTGTAGCGAAAGTCGGCGAGATAGAAGCTGCTCTCCAGCGCCTCGCCCGGAAAGCCGATGCCGACAGCCTTGCGCACCACCGAATGCGCACCATCGGCCCCGATGACGATATCGAAAGTCGCGGTCTCGACCGTCCCGTCAGGCTTGCGCAGCGTGACGACAGGCTTGGCATCGCCGGATACCTTCTCGATCGCGGTCTGCCATTCAGGATCGACTTCATAGTCATCGAGCTTGCTTAGGAGCAGTCGCTCGGTATGCCCCTGCGCCAGCGCATAAATGGCGCTGAAGCGCCCCTGCAGCTTCGTCGTGTCGACCGTCGCCAGGCGATGCCCCTCAGAGGTCGCGCGAAACTGCGCGATCTGCTGCGCCTCCTGCAGGATGGCATCCGTCACCCGTGACGGACCAAGCAGCGTCAGCGTCCGCGCATTGACGCCGAGCGCCCGGCTTTCGGCAAGCGGAACGGGACCGACATCATTGTCGACGACACGCGGGCGAAAGCCGCGTCGGGCGAGTTCGAGGGCTACGGTAAGACCGGTCGTGCCGGCGCCTGCAATCAGAATGCTGCGATGCCCCGGCGCCATGATCTCATCCCTTGTTGGCGAGGTTCTCCAGCTTTTTTACCGCCGTATCGGGATTTTCGCCATAGGCGATCGTGCCGGCGAAGCCCCCCTTGGAATCGAGCAGGAACACCTGCGCGCTGTGATCCATCGTGTAGTCGCCATTGGGGTTGTTTTCGTCGACCGGCACCTTCTTGGCGTAGACGCGGTAACCCTTGATCACCTCCGCCACCTTGTCGGGCGCGCCCGAAATGCCGACGATCCGCTTGGAGACGTTCGACACATACTGGTTCATCACTTCGGGCGTATCGCGCTCGGGATCGACGCTGACGAAATAGGCGTGCAGCTTGTCGCCATTCGGATCGACCTGCTTCAGCCAGCCATCCAGCTCGAACAGCGTCGTCGGGCAGACCTCGGGGCAATGAGTGAAGCCGAAGAACACTGCCGACGGCTTGCCGCGAAACGCCTGCTCGGTGATCGGCTTGCCATCCTGCGCCACAAGCGTGAACGGCACGCCGAACGGACCGTCGGAGGCCACCTCCTTGGTCTGCGTCACATTCAAAGTCAGCCATCCCAGGATACCGGCCATCAGGAACACGGCAACCCACACGGCGATACGCACTGTTTTCATCGATAATTTCCTCGCCCGGGAAAGCAATCCCGTCCCCTTGCCTGATATCGCGTCGCCGGCAGCCGCGCAATTCAACAAGACGTTTTTCGGGCCGTGATGAATTGCCTCACCCCATGCTGAGCGCAGTCGCAGACCGGCTGTTTATCGTTAGCAAATACTTAAAAAATCATTGGCATATTTAGCCCCGGATAGGACGCTCGCCGTTCGACTGACATGATGTCCGGCTGGAGCTTGATCCCGCATATCCGCTTGCTGGCGAATGAGAACATGACCGCGCTCATCGCGGGAGGGGACAAGTCTTCACATGACAGACATGACAGTGCGCAAGAGCCTTTCCGTCAGCCAGAGGCTCGGAACGCTCGCCGGCGCGGCATTGATCGGCTTCGGCGCGATGATGGGCATCGGATGGTATGAAAACATCACGGTGCGCAAGGCGCTCGATCGGGCCAACGAAATCCAGGCAAGCGTCGACTACATCAACGAGATGCGCACGGCCAACCTCACGCTCATTCTGGCGGCAATGGACACCATCGTCGATCGCGACAGCAAGGTGGTCACGGCGGAACGCCTGAAGCTGATGAACGATTCGATCGCCCAGCTCTCAAGCGGCGCCAGCCAGATGCGTCTGCTCGCCGACGAAATGAACGCCACCAGCCTCGTCTCGAATTACGACGGCGATGTCGCCGCCCTCAAGCAGAGCATCCTCGGCGACCTCAAGAATGCGGTCGAGACAGGTGCTCCGGCAGCCGCCTTCGACCAGCTGGACGACGCCATCGACAGCGGCGGCGACAAGCTGACCACGACGCTCGACAAGCTGGCGCTAGATGGCGGCGCCATCGCCAAGAAACGCATCGAGCAGGCCAACGTCATTTCCCAGAACGCCGTCTACATCCAGATCGGCCTCGGCATCATCGCCATGCTGTGCATGGCCGGCCTCCAATACGTCCATGGCGGCTCGATCCGCCGCGGCATCGAGAGCGTTCGCGCCAGCATGCAGCGCATCACCAATGGCGATCTCGACAGCCCCGTGCCCGCCACCCAACGTGGCGACGAGATCGGCGACATGGCCCGCGCCGCCGAGGGATTTAGGCAGGCGGCGATCGACAAGCGCGCGCTCGAACAGCGCAGCGAAAGCGAGCGCCAGCAATCGGACGCCGAGCGCCGCAGCCGCGACGCCGCCAAGCTCGCCGACACCGAAGCGCTCAACACCGCCGTCACAGCGCTCGGCCAGGGCCTGAAGCGCCTTGCCGCCGGCGACGTGACCGCGACGATCGTAAACGCCTTCAAGCCGGAGCTGGAGGGCCTGCGCGCCGACTTCAACCAGACCACCGCGACGCTGCGCCAGACGATGACCGAGATCACCCGCAACGGCACCTCGATCCAGGCCAACGGCCGGCAGATGCGCTCGGCCGCCGACGACCTCGCCAAGCGCACCGAGCAGCAGGCCGCCTCGCTGGAGCAGACATCGGCCGCACTCGACCAGATCACCACCACGGTGCGCAACGCCACCAACCGCGCCGAGAGCGTCGGCCAGATGGTTGCCCATACCCGTGAGAACACCGCCAAGTCCGACATCGTCGTTAACGACGCGATGGCTGCGATGGAGCGCATCGAGACCGCCTCGCGCGAGATCGGCCAGATCATCAACGTCATCGACGAAATCGCTTTCCAGACCAACCTGCTCGCGCTGAACGCAGGCGTCGAGGCGGCGCGTGCCGGCGAGGCCGGCAAGGGATTCGCGGTCGTTGCCCAGGAAGTGCGCGAACTGGCCGTGCGCGCCGCCAACGCCGCCAAGGACATCAAGACGCTGATCGGCAAATCCGGCGCCGAAGTGAAGACCGGCGGCGAGCTGGTGACGGCCGCGGGACAGGCTTTGCGCGAAATCGGCGAAGATGTTTCGCGGATCGACGAACATGTTAAATCAATCGTAACCTCTGCACGCGAACAATCGGTAGGACTGAACGAGATCAATACAGCCATCAGCCAGATGGACCAGGTCACGCAGAAAAACGCGGCCATGGTGGAAGAGACGAACGCGGCAAGCCATACGCTTGCCACCGACGCCGACCACCTGATCCAGCTGATCGGCACGTTCAATATCGGCGAGGGCATGAATGCCCGTCACACGCCGCGGGAAGCATCAGCAGCCTCGCATCCGAAATCATCTCCCGCACGAGCCCTCATCGGCAAGGTCGCGGGCGCATTCAGCGGCGGCAACGCCGCACGAGCCATGGCCGCTCCGGCCGGAGACAACTGGGAAGAATTTTGATCATGAATAGCACTGTCATCAACCAGACCGGTTCTCATTTGGAGATCGTGTCCTTCCATCTCGGCGAGCAGGAATTCTGCATCGACATCATGGCGATCCGCGAAATCCGCGGCTGGGCGCCCGTGACCCCGATGCCGCACACCCCGCCTTACGTTCTCGGCCTGATCAACCTGCGCGGCGCCGTCATCCCCGTCATCGACATGGCCTGCCGCCTCGGCATGAAGATGACCGAGCCTTCCGAGCGCTCCGCCATCATCGTCACCGACATCGCCGGCAAGCTGGTCGGCCTGCTGGTCGAACAGGTCTCCGACATGATGACCATCAAGAGCGAAGACCTGCAGCCTGCGCCGGAAATCATCCCGGAAGAACAGCGCGCCTTCTGCCGCGGCATCGTGGCCCTGGAAAAGACCATGGTCTGCTTCCTCAACCTCGACACGGTCATCGCCGACGAACTGGCCCGCGAAGCCGCCTGAGCCAGACCGAACGCTTCAATGCAAAACAGCCCGCGACGGCATCCGTCGCGGGCTGTTTTCATTTCAATCGGAAGCCAGTCTAAGCTTAACCCGAGATCTCGACCGAGAAGGCAAAACGCGCGGTCTTGCCTGCTTCAAGCGTATGGCTGTAGGGCCGCTCGGCAAGCGCCTTGGAGCCGCCATTCTCGGCTGCCATGCCATGCCACGGCTCGATGCAGATGAAGGGCGCGCCGGGCTTCTGCCAGAGCGCCAGATTGGGCAGGTTCTCGAAGCTGAAATGCAGCGTCGGCCCGCCCTCGGCGCTATAGCGCAGCCCCTTGCCGGCCCCTTCCGGAAAGACCATCGCGTCCTCATCGAACATGCTGTGGTCGAGCACCAGCCGCCCTTGCCTGAACGGCGACGGATGCTTGGCGAACGACAAGAGCCCGCCGGACAGGCGGATGAGCGCGGGCTCGGCCGCGTTGTCGAGCGTGATCACGTGATCGCTCCCCTCGGCACCCGGCAGTGGCCAGACGAAGGCGGAGTGGAAGCCGAGCCCGAACGGCATCGGCCGCCGGTCGCGGTTGCTCACCTCTGCGGCCACCGTCAGCGTGCGTCCCTCAAGGCTGTGCTCCACCGCAAGCACGAAATCGAACGGATAGACCGCCCTGGTGGCCTCCGACGCCGCAAGTTCGTAGCGGCACATCGTATCGCTGGACGCGGTGAGCGCGAACTCGGCGCGGCGGGCAAAGCCGTGCTGGTTCATCGGATAGCTCTTGCCCTCGATCTCGACCGCATCATCAGGCGCCTTGCCGACGATCGGAAACAGGATCGGCGAGCGCCCGCTCCAGAAGGCCGCATCACCGTTCCACAGCAGCGAACGGCCATCGCTGGTATCGAGCGCCTGCATCTCGGCACCCAGCGACGAAACGTCGACGCTCAGAAACTCGTTTGCTATCCTGTAGTTACCAGCCATCATCAGTCCTCTTCCATGTGATCTCCGGCGCGGACCTTATCCGCGCCGCATGACGATTGCCATATCGCACGAGACGACAAGAGCCGGCTTCACCGAAAGTTGCGCGCGCACCTCGCCTTACTGCGGCTTGCCGTTCTTCCAGGTCACCGTCTGCCCGTAGAGCGACACGGTGGAGATCGCCATCTTCGCCGATCCGTTGGTGAGTTCGCGCGAATGCGCCAGATAGATCAGCGTATCGTTCTGCTTGTCATAGATGCGGGTGACGACGAGCTTCTTCCAGACCAGCGAGATGCCCGACTTGAACACCTCGTCCCCGCCCTTCGACAGGTCGATATCGCCGATCTCGATCGGCCCGGTCTGATGGCAGGAAATGGCGCTGTTCGAAGGATCCTCGAACCAGTTGCCGTTCTTGACGCGATCGATCACGCTGCGGTCGAAATAGCTGACATGGCAGGTGACGCCCTTCACCTCAGGGTCGGCCACCGCATCGACGAGGATATCGTTGCCGATCCAGTCGACCCCCACCTTGCCGACGACATCCGCGGACGCGGCACCTGCGGACACACCAGCCAGAACGGCTGCGGAAAGGACGAGATTGCGAAGTCTGGACATGGCGGAATTCCCTCAGCGGCGCTTCAATGTTGCGCAAGCTAAGATAGGCGGAGCCTGCCGCATGGCAAGAAACACCGTGCCCATGAATTGACCCCAGGAAACGAGGCACACCGCGCCGGCTTCACCGCCAACAGGAACCCGCGCCGCTAGCCCTTGCGGCAGGTGCAGGGCTCGTAGCCGCGCGACGTCAGCCGCCCCGGCTTCATGCCGATGAATTCGGGGATCGCATGCACCGCCGCAGCCCCCACATGCCGCGCCATGGCAATCGCCGCCTGCGCGCACACGGCGGCATCCTCGGCAGCATTGTGGTGCACAAAACGCAGCCCTAAATGCTCGGCGAGGATGTTCAGCCGATGCGACAGGAAATGCGGCCAGATCCGCTGCGACATCTTCAGGCTACAGAGATAGGTGAGCTCGGGATAGGCCTGCCGGTAGCCATCAAGGCAGGCGCGCCAGACGCTGAAATCGAAGGAAGCGTTATGCGCGATCATCGTCGCCCCCCTGAAGTCATCGACGAACTCGTCCATCACTTCAGGAAACTCCGGCGCATCCTCGACATGTTCAGGCCGGATACCATGGATGGCGATATTCATGCCGGAAAACCGCATCTCCCGCGGCCGTATCAACCGCTCCTCCACCCTGGTCACCACCCCATCCTCGATCCAGGCAAGCCCGACCGAACAGGCACTGCCGCGCTGCTCGTTGGCGGTTTCGAAATCGATGGCGATGGTTTTCAAGCGAACTTTCCCGACTGACGGTCCCGCCGCTCTTTTAGACGCGGCGGAACGATTCGGCAAAAGCAGACGTCGACCCGCAGCCGGTCTCGGTCGCCGAGCCTAGAACATCGTATTGGTGTTGGCGGACTTTTCCGGGATGGGCTGAACCGCGTCCCAGTGCTCCTCGATCTTTCCGTCCTTCAGGCGAAATATGTCGACGATCGCGTTGCCGCGTGTTCCCGGTTCGCGCAGCGCGAAGACGTGCAGGATCACATAGTCGCCGTCGGTGAAGACCTGTTTGATTTCGCTGTGAGACTGCGGATATTTCTGCTTGAGGAAGCCGAGGAAGTCCTTCAGCCCCTCGGGACCGTCGGCCGCGTTGGGATTGTGCTGGATGTACTTACCGAGATAGGGCGCAGCTGCCGCAAAGTCCTTCTGGTTGAGCGCCTTCTCGTAAAAATCGAGCACGATCGCCTTGTTGCGCTGCTCGACCGTTTCGCTGTCAGCCTGCTGGGCATAAGCCGGCGCTGCGCAGGCCAGCATCAGGGCAACGGCAGAGAGAGTAAGCACTTTCCTCATCGGACTTCCTATCGGTTCGTATCTGACGACTCGCCGCTGAGCGAGGCGATGACCGAAAGATGCAAATCCGCTCGCCCATGGAAAGTCACAGTCGCTTTACCGGCCGGTTCGCAAGGCCAGGCGGGGGCAATACCCGGATGAGTTGACAAAGATGGCGACATATCGCAACCTCGCGCCATGATCGCCAACGCAACCATGATGACCCTTCATATCACCACGCCCCATCAAGGGTGCGCGGGTGCTGTGCTGTGTTGAACGCATAGCGATCATCCCGAGAACCCTGCCGAGGCGAGCAGGGTTTTGGGAACCGGCTCTCCTCGTATCGACAAAGGAAAGCCAGAATGCCCAGAGATCCTGAAAATCCGCAGTCTAACAAAGCCGCACCGGCTGGAGACATCCGCGTGCGCGCCCTGCTTTCATCGGACGCCGAAGCACTCGCCGAGTTGACGAACCTGCCCGGTTATCGCGCCGGCACGCTGCGTCTGCCCTATCCATCGGTGACCGAGGTCCGCAAGCACGCGGAGAACCCCTCGCCCGGCGCGCTCAATCTCGTCGTGACGCTCGACGATAGGATCGTCGCCACCGGAGGTCTCAACCGTTTTTCCGGACGCCGGCAGCACGTCGCAAGCATCGGCATGGGCGTGCATGATGATTTCGTCGGCCGCGGTTTCGGCAGAAGGCTTCTGACGGCAATGGTCGAGGCGGCGGATGACTGGCTCGACATCAAACGCCTTGAGCTCACCGTCTATACCGACAACGAGCCCGCCATCGCGCTCTACCGAAAATTCGGCTTCGAGCAGGAGGGGCTGCTGAAATCCTTCGGGTATCGCGCCGGCGAGTATGTCGACGCATATGCCATGGGGCGCTTGCGATGAGAGTACAGTGGTCGGCCAATAAACCGATCACCGTCTACCAGACACCTGAAACCTCACCCACCGATCAACGCCAGCCACTCGTCCTCGTCCATCGTCTGGACGCCGAGTTCCCTTGCCTTGTCGAGCTTCGATCCGGCGCCGGGGCCGGCGACCAGGATGTCGGTTTTCTTCGAGACCGAGCCGGCGACCTTGGCGCCGAGGCTTTCGGCGCGCGCCTTAGCCTCGTCGCGGGTGAATTTCTCCAGGCTGCCGGTGAAGACGACGGTCTTGCCGGCGACGGGGCTGTCGGAAGCGGCGATCTGCTCGGCGGCCTCGGGCGTCACCTCGTCCAGCAGGCGGCCGACGACATCGAGATTGCGCGGCTCCTTGTAGAACTCGACGATGGCGCGGGCGACGATCTCGCCGATGCCCTCGACATTGTTCAAATCCTGCCAGGCGTCACCGGACAGTGACGACGCTTCCTTCATCGTGGTCTCGAAAGCCTCGTAGGTGCCGTAATGGCGGGCGAGCAGCTTGGCGGTGGTTTCGCCGACATGGCGAATGCCGAGTGCGTAGATGAAGCGGTTGAGCGCGATCGAGCGGCGCTCGTCGATGGCGTCGAACAGCTTCTTGACGCTCACCTTGCCGAAGCCGTCGATATTCTCGAGCTTGGTGAGCGTCGATGCCTCCTGCCGCTTCTTCAGCGTGAAGATATCGGGCGCCGTGCGAATCTTGAGCGCCTCGTCCTCGCTCTCGAAGAAGAAATCGACCTGCTTGGTCCCGAAACCCTCGATGTCGAAGGCGTTGCGCGAGACGAAGTGCTTCAGGTGCTCGGTCGCCTGCGCGCGGCAGACGAAGCCGCCGGTGCAGCGGGTGACGGAATCGAGCTTGCCGGTCTTCTCGTTGCGCTCCCGTACAGCATGCGACCCGCAAACCGGACACGTTTTCGGAAACACATAGGCCTCCGCCCCCGCCGGCCGCTTCTCCATCACCACGTCGATCACCTGCGGAATGACGTCGCCCGCACGCTGCACGATGACGGTGTCGCCGATGCGGATATCGTGATCATCCTCGCGGATGCGCTCGCCGGAATTGCCGATGCCCTTGATGTAATCCTCGTTGTGCAGTGTCGCATTGGTGACGACGACGCCGCCGACGGTGACAGGCGTCAGCCGCGCCACCGGCGTCAGCGCGCCGGTGCGGCCGACCTGGATGTCGATGTTCTCGACCGTCGTGAACGCCTGCTCGGCCGGGAACTTGTGGGCGGTCGCCCAGCGCGGGCTGCGCGAGCGGAAGCCGAGGCGCTGCTGCAGGTCGAGCCGATCGACCTTGTAGACGACACCGTCGATATCGTAATCAAGATCCGGCCGCTGAAGGCCGATCTCGCGGTAGTGGCCGAGAATGTCCTCGACCGAGCACAGCCGCTTCATCAGCGGATTGATGGGAAAACCCCATTTGCCGAAGGTCTCGACCATGCCCATCTGCGTATCCGATGGCATCTCGGAAATCTCGCCCCAGGCATAGGCGAAGAAGCGCAGCTTGCGGCTCTCCGTCACCTTGGCGTCGAGCTGGCGCAGCGACCCCGCCGCCGTGTTGCGCGGGTTGACATAGGTCTGCTTACCCTCGGCCTCCATCTGCGCGTTGAGCGCAAGGAAGTCGCTCTTGGCCATATAGACCTCGCCGCGCACCTCGACGATATCGGGCGCGTCCGCAGGCAGCGTGTTCGGTATCTGCTTGATGGTCTTCACATTGGCGGTAACGTTCTCGCCCGTGGTGCCGTCGCCGCGGGTTGCGGCACTCACCAGCTTGCGGTTCTCGTAGCGGATCGACATGGACAGGCCGTCGATCTTCGGCTCGGCGGTGAACGCTATAGAGCCGTCGGGCAGTTGCCCGAGGAAGCGGTAGACCGAGCCGATGAAATCCTGCACGTCCTCGTCGGAAAACGTGTTGTCGAGCGATAGCATCGGCCGCGAATGAGTGATTGGCGCGAAAGTCGGCAGCGGGGCCGCGCCGACACGGCGCGAGGGGCTGTCGTCACGGATGAGTTCGGGAAAGCGCTGCTCGATCGCATCATTGCGCCGCTTCAGCGCATCGTACTCGGCGTCCGAAATCGCCGGCTGGTCCTTGCCATGATAGAGCTCGTCATTGCTGGCGATCTCGGCTGCCAGAAAGGCAAGCTCTGCGGCGGCCTGTTCTTCGCTCAGGGTTTCGACGGGCGTTTGGTTGGCGGCGGACATGGCGGAGCTCCTGTGAGGAGTCGTTTTCTAGAGCAATTTTCACGAAGGAAAAAGCGCCGCTTTTCGGTTGTCAGCAACTGGTTACAGGTCGGCCCGATGATCGACTGGACAGATCGCCATTGCCGCTGCCAGCTTGTTGATCGCTACGTCGACGCCTACTCGCCCGCCGTCAACAACCGCTTGGCGGCCGCCCTCGCCTCTTCCGTCACCGAAGCGCCGGCAAGCATGCGGGCGATCTCTTCGGTGCGGTCGTGCGGCTCCATCGTCGCCACGCGGGTGGCGATCTTTTCGGAGCCCTCGGAAGCCGGTCCCTTGGAGATCAGGAGATGCGTCGCGGCCCGTGCCGCCACCTGCGGCGCGTGGGTGACGGAAAGCACCTGTACCTTGGCCGACAGCCGCTTCAGCCGCTGGCCGATCGCATCGGCGACAGCGCCACCGACGCCGGTGTCGATTTCGTCGAAAACAAGCGTCGGCGCCGAGCCGCGATCGGCAAGCGCCACCTTGAGCGCCAGCAGAAAGCGCGAGAGCTCGCCGCCGGAGGCCACCTTCATGATCGAGCCGGGGCGCGTGCCCGGATTGGTCTGGACGTGGAATTCGACGACGTCGATGCCCTCGGCCGCGGCCTCTTCAGGATTGGAGGCGATCTCCACCATGAAACGGGCGCGTTCGAGCTTCAGCGCCGGTAGTTCCGCCATGACGGCCCCGGCAAGCGCCTCGCCGGCCTGGTGACGCTTGGCCGAGACCACCTGCGCTGCCGCCTCATAGGCGACCTTCGCGACGCCGACCTCGGCCTCGAGCTTGGCAAGCTTTTCCTCGCCGGCATCGAGATCGGCCAGATCGTTGCTCATGCGGATCGCAAGCGCCGGCAGTTCGGTGACAGGCACCGAATATTTGCGCGAGGCGCCGCGCAGCGCGAAAAGCCGCTCCTCGACGCGCTCAAGTTCCTTGGGATCGTACTCCGTCTTGCGAAGTGCTGCTTCGACTTCCATCTGCGCGTTGGAGAGCTGGTCGAGTGCCGCATCAAGCAGCGCCACAGTGTCCTCGAGCAGGCCCGGCGCCTCATGGCTCTTGCGCTCCAGCCGGCGCACCAGCGAGGCGATATGGGGCACGGGCGAGGCATTGCCGTTGAGGAATTCGGAGGCCTCGGCGATATCGCCGGCGATCCGCTCTGCCTTCATCATCTTCTGGCGGCGTTCGGCAAGCTCGTCCTCTTCGCCGTCCTGCGGCGCCAGCTTGTCGAGCTCCTCGACGGAGGAGCGGATGTAATCCGCCTCGCGCGCCGCCGCCTCGACCTTCTCGCGGTGCTTCTTCAGCGTCCGCTCGGTATCGCGCCAGACGCGATAGAGCTGCGAGACGCCGGTTACCTCGTCGGCGATGCCGGCGAAGGCGTCGAGCAGGATGCGGTGGGCGTGGGTGTCGACCAGAGCGCGATCGTCGTGCTGTCCGTGGATCTCCACCAGCATCTGGCCGGCCTGGCGCATCAGTTGCACGCTGATCGGCTGGTCGTTGACATAGGCCTTGGTGCGGCCATCGGCGCTCTGCACGCGACGGAAGATCAGGTCGCCGTCATCGTCGATGCCGTTGTCGCGCAACAGCACGCGCGCCCGGTGGTCGGGGCTGACGTCGAAGACGGCCGTCACCTGCCCCTTGTCCTCGCCGTGGCGGACAAGACCGCCATCGCCGCGCCCGCCAAGGGCGAGCGACAGGCTGTCGAGCAGGATGGATTTGCCGGCGCCGGTCTCCCCCGTCAGAACGGAGAGACCCGCCTCGAAGGCAAGATCCAGCCGCTCGATCAGGACGATATCGCGGATCGAAAGCTGGATCAGCATCGGCTTTAGGTACCGAGGAGTTTCTTGCCGGCTCGCGAAATCCACGAGCCCTGATTTTCACGCGGCTCCGCGCCGTTGTTCTTCAAGAGCTTGTAAGAATCCGCGTACCACTGGCTGTCGGGGTAGTTGTGGCCGAGAACGGCGGCTGCCGTCTGGGCTTCCTCGACGATACCCATCGCGTAATAGGCCTCGACCAGACGCGCGAGCGCCTCTTCGACCTGGTTCGTGTTGGGATACTTTTCGACGACGATGCGGAAGCGCGAGATGGCGGCAAGGTATTCCTTGCGCTCCATGTAATAGCGCCCGATCTGCATTTCCTTGCCGGCGAGCTGGTCGCGGGCAAAGCGGATCTTCGCCTGCGCGTCGTCGACATATTCGGAATCGGGATAGTTGTCGATCACGGCCTGCATGGCCTCGACGGTTCTGGACGCAGCGCGCTGGTCCTGCGTCACGTCGACGATCTGCTTGGAATAGGTGAGACCGATCAGATACTGCACATAGGCGGCATCCTTGGACTTCGGATACTGCGCCATGTAGCGGTTGCCCGAGGCCAGCGCTTCGTCGAGGCGGCCCTGGCGGTACTTCACGAAGGTGCTCATCACGAGACCCTTGCGGGCCCATTCCGAGAACGGATTTTCGCGGTCGATCGAATCGAACTTGCGCGCGGCTTCCGCCATGTTGCCGGCCTTCATGTTGGCCAGACCCTGATTGTAGAGAACATCAGGCGGATCGCTCTGCAGGCCGAGCTTGGTAATATCGATATCGGGGTCCGACTGGCATCCGGAAATCAAGGCACCTGCGCTCAGCACCAGGAGCGATGCGAACAAAGCACGCGCTGTCTTCATCATACTTTCAGACCCTGCATAACCCATCGGAACATCCCAAGAGCCGCCATCCCTCAACAGCAGCCACGCCTCGCTGGCGTTTCTAGCCACAAATGCATGGCCAGAGCAACGCATTGATGATGCATTAACGCATTTTTGTGGCGACCCCGCCGATAATCGTCTGTTTTGTCCGGATAATTCTCGATTATGCCCAGCTAAATATCTGCCGCGAAAGGTCTATCGGGAATCACACTTGTCTGTTGCACATAAAGAAACCGCCTCCCGAAGGAGGCGGCCCTGGCCTAAAGAATGCGATGGAGGTCAAGCCGACCAGGGAGCAAATTCAGGAGCGTTGACGCGGATGAAATCGCGCGGGGCAACACGCTGGCGCGGTGCCGAGGTCTCGACCACTTCATAGGCGGTCGGATCGCTGAGCAGCGCCTTCAGCGCGTTGGCGTTCATCTTGTGGCCGCCGCGATAGGAGCGGTAGCAGCCGATGAAGGGAGCGCCCGCAAGCGAAAGGTCGCCGACGGCATCAAGCGTCTTGTGACGCACGAATTCGTCCTTGGCGTAGCGCAGGCCTTCGACGTTGATGACGGTGTGATCGTCGGAGATGACGACCGAGTTTTCCAGCGACGAGCCGAGCGCGTGGCCCGAAGCCCAGAGACGTTCGACGTCGCGCATGAAGCCGAAAGTGCGGGCGCGCGACAGTTCCGACTTGAAGGTGGCGGCGGTCATGTCGCCTTCCCACTTCTGGCGGCCGATCAGCGGCGTGTCGAAATCGATCTCGACTTCGAAGCGCATGCCGTCATAGGGACGAAACTCGCTCCAGGAACCGCCATGCTCGATGCGAACCGGTTTGGTGATGCGGATGTAGCGGCGCTTGACGCCGAGCGATACCAGACCCACCTGCTCGATGGCGTCGATGAAAGGCATCGAGCTGCCGTCCATGATCGGCATTTCGGCGCCGTCGACTTCGATGACGACGTTGTCGAGGCCAAGCGCGTAGACGGCGGCCATCACATGTTCGACCGTCGCGACGGAGCGCGCCGGAGAAAAGCCGAGAACGGTGCACAGGTCGGTATTGCCGACCTGCGAGGAAACAGCGCGAAGCTCGGTGACTTCGCCGTTGTCATGCATGCGATTGAATACGACACCAGTGTCGGCTTCAGCGGGGTTGAAGGTAATCGAAACGTCGGCACCCGAATGAACGCCGATACCCGAAAGAGTGACCGGACGCGATACCGTCGTTTGAAAACCCAACATGCCAATAACCATTAATCTTGCCTTTATTATCCTTGGCGACCCGCTACGACCGATATGTCGAAACTCATCCGCCAAGGCTTATTCTCTCCATCGCGGTGCTGCGTCAAGGCGCACGTAGACGGTTTTGCAGCCCATACATACGTGTGCCCGCGCTGCAATCCAAATCACTGTTTCTTTCGCATTGTTACGAAAGCATGCATTTGAAATCACAAGGCAATCAGGCGCAAATCGGAGTGCCTGATACAACAATGCCCGGGAGCGAACTCCCGGGCTGTTGCGTGGCGATTCTGCGTGTCTTTATCAGTTCGACTGGCGGCGAAGGAAGGCCGGAATTTCGAGCTGATCGTCTTCCTGCATCATGCGGGCCTGCGGTACGGCACGGCCCTGATCATCCAGGTTTCCGCGACGCGGAGCATAAAGGCTCGCTTCCGGAGACAGCGGGCGGCGCTGCTGCGAGGACGCTGCCGGAGCCGACGTCATCTCGGGAGCGACTTCCTCTTCGCGGCGACCAAGCGAGTTGGTGATCCGCTTCAGGAGGCCCATCGGACCGCGCTCTTCATGCGCATGCGACACCGGTGCCGGCTGCGAACGATGATCGATCTCGGCCTGAACGACCGGCGGGAAGTCCTCGACCTTCGGCATGCGGACCGGCTGCTGCTGCATGACAGGAGCAGGCTGCTGCATGACCGGCGCCGGCTGATGCATCACAGGCTGCGGAGCCGGCTGCTGCATCACGGGTGCCTGCTGCTGGACCGGAGCCGGACGGATGATCGGTGCGGCTTCCGGAGCTGCGAAGATCTTGCTCGCCGGACGGAAGGTTTCCTGCGGAGCAGGCTGCTGGTGAACCGGGGCAGCCGCGCGCGGAGCGTGGATGTCGAGTTCGCGTTCCATTTCGGCTTCGGCCATGCGGATGGTCTGCGCGATCTGGTCGGCCTTCGGTGCCTGCTGCATGACAGGGGCAGGCTGGACTGCGGCCGGAGCCGGAGCAACGGCCGCCGAAGGACGGATAATCGGCTTCTGGACCGGCTGGAAGGTCTTGCCAGCGTCCTGGTTCATCGCGCGGTCGATGCCGGTGGCAACGACGGAAACGCGGATGATGCCTTCAAGCGATTCGTCGAAGGTCGCGCCGAGGATGATGTTCGCATCCGGATCGACTTCTTCGCGGATACGGGTAGCGGCTTCGTCGACTTCGAAGAGTGTGAGGTCGCGACCGCCGGTGATGGAGATCAGCAGGCCCTGTGCGCCCTTCATCGAGGTTTCGTCGAGCAGCGGGTTTGCGATCGCGGCTTCCGCAGCCTGCATCGCGCGGCCCTGGCCGGAAGCCTCGCCGGTACCCATCATCGCGCGGCCCATTTCGCGCATGACCGAACGAACGTCGGCGAAGTCGAGGTTGATGAGACCTTCCTTCACCATCAGGTCGGTGATGCAGGCAACGCCCGAGTAGAGAACCTGGTCGGCCATCGCGAATGCGTCGGCGAAGGTCGTCTTGTCGTTTGCGATACGGAACAGGTTCTGGTTCGGAATGACGATCAGCGTGTCGACCGACTTCTGCAGTTCCTGGATGCCCGCTTCGGCCAGACGCATGCGGCGGCCGCCTTCGAAGTGGAACGGCTTGGTCACGACGCCAACCGTCAGGATGCCCTTGTTACGGGCAGCCTGTGCAACAACAGGAGCCGCACCGGTGCCGGTGCCGCCGCCCATGCCGGCGGTGACGAAGCACATGTGGGTGCCGTTCAGGTGATCGACGATTTCGTCGATGCATTCTTCAGCAGCTGCACGGCCGACTTCCGGCTGCGAACCCGCGCCGAGACCTTCGGTGACGCTGGCGCCGAGCTGGATGATGCGCTCTGCCTTGGTCATCGTCAGTGCCTGGGCATCCGTGTTGGCAACGACGAAGTCGACGCCCTGGAGACCAGCGGAGATCATGTTGTTGACAGCGTTGCCACCGCCACCGCCGACGCCGAACACGGTGATGCGCGGCTTCAGCTCAGTGATATCTGGCGTATGCAGCTTGATAGTCATGGTACCCGTTCCTTCTCTTTATGGCCGCATCGCCACGCCGGCCAATTCACTCAATTTCTAGAAGCTTTCCTTCAGCCACTGGCCCATTCGGGCGAAGCGGCTGCTATTTCCGCCAAGCGACATGAGCAGACCGCTCTGTGACGCATGTGTTTCCTGGTCCGCAACCTGCGGATAGATCATCAGGCCGACCGCCGTCGAAAAGGCCGGACCCTTGGCAGCGGTCGGGAGACCCGAGACGCCCATCGGGCGGCCGATACGGACGTTGCGGGCAAGGATCTTGCGGGCAACGTCGGCAAGGCCGGTCAGCTGGCTTGCGCCGCCTGTCAGCACGACGCGCTTGCCGACGATCGGGCTGAAGCCCGAGCGCTGGATGCGGTCGCGAATGAGTTCCATCGTCTCCTCGATGCGGGCGCTGACGATCCGCGACACCAGTGCGCGCGGCACCTGCGTCGGCAGATCGCGATCGTCCTCGCCGATCGGCGGGATCGAGATCAGCTCGCGCTCATCGGAAGAGTTCCCCATGGCCGAAGCATGAACCACCTTCAGACGCTCGGCGTCCTCGATGCGGGTCGACAGGCCGCGGGCCAGATCGGTAGTGACGTGATGACCGCCGAGACCGACGGCATCCGTGTGCACCAGCTTGCCTTCGGCAAAGACCGAGATCGTCGTCGTGCCGCCGCCCATGTCGATCGCGGCACATCCGAGTTCGACTTCGTCGTCAACCAGAGCGGCAAGACCGGAGGCGTAAGGCGTAGCCACGATGCCTTCGACTGACAGATGCGCGCGGTTGACGCTGAGCTCGAGGTTCTTCAGAGCCGTGCGCTCCGCGGTCACCACATGCATGTCGACGCCGAGAACGTCACCGTACATCGACAGTGGATCGCGAATACCGCGTTCGCCGTCGAGCGAGAAACCGGTGGCCAGCGAGTGCAGCACGGCGCGATCCTGGCGCAGCGACTGCTGGCAGGCTGCCGCCAGAACCTTCTTCAGATCGTTCAGCTCGACTTCCTGGCCACCGAGATCGATGGTGGCGGTGTAGATGTCGCTGGTGAGGCGTCCGGCCGTCAGGTTGACGATCAGGCTCTCGACGGTGAGGCCCGCCATGCGCTCGGCTGCATCGACCGCGAGGCGGATGACGCTTTCCAGCGCATCCAGATCCGAGATCGCGCCGGTCTTGATACCGCGCGAACGCTGATGGCCGATGCCGATAATTTCGATGTTATGCGTGCGACCGGGGAGGATCTGGCTCTCCTCGCGCGGCGTCAGCCGGCCGATCATGCAGACGACTTTCGTCGAACCGATGTCGAGCACGGAAACGACATGCGACCGCTTGGACGAAAGCGGCTTCAGGCGCGGCAATCCAAAATGGGACGAACCGAACAAGCTCATATATTCTGCCCCGCCTTCTTCAAATCCTTGGTGCGCTGATCGAGAACAAGCTGACGGCGCTCCATGGCTTCAGGCGTCAGTTGGATGGCCATACGGTCGGAGAGGCGAAGATCGACGGCCGCGATATCGCGATCGAGAAGCGCCTGCTCGCCGTTGAATTTCGAAAGGCGCGCCAGCGCCTGGTCGACATCGTCTTCCGGCAACTTGACGACGACGCCATTGTCCATGTGCAGATCCCAGCGACGACCGGAGACCCAGACATAGGCCTTCACGCGCGCCTTGATATCGGGCCACTTGGAGAACTCGTCGGCGAGCGAAGCGGCAGCCACTTCGGCGCCGCGACCAACAACCAGCGGAAGCTGCGAAAACTTGTTGTCGCGAAGCGGCGCGATGACCGCCCCGCCCTTCTCGACCAGCGAGAGCTCGGCGCCATGCTGCCAGATCGCGTAGGCTTCGCGCTCCTTGAGCTTCACCTCGATCGTCTTCGGATAGACCTTGCGGACCTCGACGCTCTCGACCCAGGGAAGCTTCGCGATCTTCTGACGCGCAGCATCCACATCGAGCGCCACGAGCGAGGTCGTGCCGTCGAGACCGATCAGCTGGAGGATATCGATTTCGGAGGTCTCGGAGTTGCCGGACACCTTCACGTCCTCGACGGCAAAGCCGGCGGCGGCCGTCGTCGCCTGGGCGACAACTTCCGTGTGACCACCCAGAGACATGCCGTAGAAACCCGTCGCGGCGAAGAACGCCAGCGCCGATACCGTACCCGTATGGGCAGGAATGTAGATGCGGCCGCTGCCGAGACTAACAAGGAAGCGGACGACGCGACGCAGAGGCCGCGGCAGCACGATGCGCCCATCGCCTTCAGCATAGGAAGGCTCGGCTTGATGGCTTGGGCGCCCCATCCTTTTGACCGTTACCGAGAACAAGAAGCGTCCTCCACCATCCAACGAAGAAATTCACCAAACGAGTAGCCGGCATGACCGGCCATTTCGGGCACAAGCGAGGTTGGAGTCATGCCTGGCTGAGTATTGATCTCCAGCCAGATGATTTCGCCGTCTTCGGAGAAGCGATCGTCGTACCGAAAATCCGACCGACTCACTCCACGGCAACCAATTGCTTGATGCGCCCTTAGGGACAATGATTGTATTTTTTGGTAAATATTCGGTGAAATTTTCGCCGGAATGACGTGTTTCGAACCACCGGCCACATACTTGGAATCGTAATCGTAGAAGCTGTGACCCTGCGGAACGATCTCGGTCACACCCAACACCTGATCGCCCATGACGCCGCAGGTCAGCTCGCGGCCATGCACGTAGCGCTCGACGAGAACCTCTTCGCCATACCGCCACTCGGCCGAGCCGATGATCTGCGGCGGACGCGACTGATCCTCCTGAACGATGACGACGCCGAAGCTCGAACCCTCGCGCACCGGCTTCACCACATAAGGCGGCTTCATCGGATGTTCGGCGGGAAAAGCGAAGCGGTTGATCACCTGCGACTGCGCGACAGGAATGCCGGCGGCGGCGGCGACACCCTTTGCCTTGCTCTTGTCCATGGCAAGCGCCGAGGCCAGAACGCCGGAATGGGTGTAGGGAATTTCGAGATATTCAAGGATGCCCTGGATCAGCCCGTCTTCGCCGAATGGTCCATGCAGGGCATTGAACGCCACATCGGGACGGAGAGCGGACAGCTTGGCGGAGACGTCGCGATCGACATCGATACGGGTCACCTGGAAGCCTTCAGCCTCGAGAGCATCCGCGCACGCCGCCCCGGACGAAAGGCTGACAGGCCTCTCCGAGGAAAATCCGCCCATAAGGACAGCGACATGCTTGCGACTCATAGATACCCCCAAAATAATCCGTACTTTGCATTCCAAGGCTTGCACCAAGCTGGCTTTTTCCGAATCTGGCTCGCCTGGCGCACGTGTATTAGAGCGTCATTATGGTTAACGAAGCGTTTACTTTTGTTAACTTCTTCCCCGAACCGTCATGAATTGTGACAGTCGGGCGCAGCAGTCGAAACGCGAAAACCCCGCAGCGCCAAGCGCTACGGCCGATATGTCAAAGCGAAACAAAAAGTTTAAGCGATCGTGCCAAAGCAGACTCCGAACGCAGGCTGCTTCCAGATTTGCGCACACGCAAATCCGGGTGTCCACCGCGCCTGCAACCGCTGGAAACATGGATTGGGACACGATCGGGCGCCTGACTTTCCGGCTGAAAAAGCAAGCACCCTAGTTTTTGTCGGTTTATTGCGCGAATAACGTTTGCGCCGAATTAAAATTGCGTTATGAGCCCCTAGCCTCCCAAGGGCATACAACCGAAATCCCGATTGGAATGAAAATGTCAGACGCGATACCAGTATCGCCGACATCAGCTTCATCGAACAGTGCACCGCTCAACTCGCCGGCACGCGTTCTGATCGCAAGCGTCGTCGGCACCACCATCGAATTCTTCGACTTCTACGTATACGCGACGGCCGCCGTGCTGGTCTTCCCGACGCTGTTCTTCCCGAACAGCGATCCGACCACCGCGCTGCTCGCCTCCTTCGCGACCTTCTCCATCGCCTTCTTCGCCCGTCCGCTTGGCGCCGTGGTCTTCGGCCACTTCGGCGACAGGATCGGCCGCAAGACGACGCTGGTCGCCGCCCTGCTGACGATGGGTATCTCCACCGTCATCATCGGCCTGCTTCCCTCTTATGAGTCCATCGGCGTTCTTGCACCGCTGCTGCTGGCGCTTTGCCGTTTCGGCCAGGGCTTCGGCCTCGGCGGCGAATGGGGCGGCGCGGTGCTGCTGGCAACCGAAAACGCGCCTGAGGGCAAGCGCAGCTGGTACGGCATGTTCCCGCAGCTCGGCGCACCGCTCGGCCTCTTCCTGTCCTCGGGCATCTTCTGGGTGCTGCTGCAGTTCATGCCGCAGGAACAGCTGCTGGCCTGGGGCTGGCGCGTTCCCTTCATCGCCTCGATCGTCCTGATCGTCATTGGCCTGTGGGTTCGTCTCTCGATCACCGAAACGCCTGACTTCCAGAAGGCCATCGACAAGAAGGAGCGCGTCGCCGTTCCTGTTGCCGAAGTCTTCCGCAAGCACAAGCGCAGCCTGTTCCTCGGCACCTTCGTGGCGCTCGCTACCTTCGTGCTGTTCTACATCGGCTCGGCTTACCTCCTCTCCTACAACGTCAAGGTCCTGAAGATCCCGTTCCTCGACGCGCTCGAGATCCAGATCGTCGGCTCGATCTCCTTCGGTATCTTCATCCCGATCATCGGCAAGCTTGCGGAGCGCTTCGGCCGCCGCGAAATGCTGATCCTGACGACCGTCCTGATCGGCCTGTTCTCCTTCCTGCTCCCCGGCCTGATGGCTGGCGGCGAAGGCAGCATCCTGGTCTTCGCGATCGTCGCCATGGCGCTGATGGGCATGACCTACGGCTTGATCGGCACGGCGCTCGCAGCCCCCTTCCCGACTGCCGTGCGCTACACCGGCTCGTCGATCACCTTCAACCTCGCAGGCATCTTCGGCGCATCGCTGGCGCCCTACATCGCCACCTGGCTGCAGGCAAACTACGGCATGCTCTATGTCGGCTACTATCTCGGCCTTTCGGCCGTCATCACGCTGATCTGCATCCTGGCCTCGGGCCGCGACGAAGTCTGATCGGTTCATTCTTGAACATGCGAGGCCGCGACGGGAAACCGCCGCGGCCTTTTTCGTTGCCGTCTGTTAACGCCCTGCCACTATTTTCGATGCGATCAACGGCTGGGGAGAGACGAATGCTGACACGACGATCGCTGCTGACGCAGGGCCTGGGCGCCGGCCTGTCGCTATCTCTACCGCCCCTCGCCCGCGCCGCCGGCGTCCCCGATACCGACGTCACCTTCCTCGTCATCAACGACATCCACGCCTGCCGTATCGGCGATGGTCTCAGCTCCAATTGCGAGGCCGAGGGCAAGACCGACGCCAACCTGCTGCGCCACATCAGGGCGCTCAACAACATCCACCACCAGACATGGCCGGAAGCAATTGACGGCAAGCCCACCGGCTTTGCTCTCGCGGGCCAGCCTATCGCCAAGCCGCAGGGCGTCATCGTCTGCGGCGACGTCACCGATGATGGCGGCGGCCAGATGGCGGAATTCGCGGAGGGGTCGCAGCTCCTGCAGTTCTCGCATCGCTATCAGCAAGGACCGGGCGCCGACCATATCCACTTCCCCGTCTATGTCGGCCTCGGCAACCACGATCTCGACCAGGACGGCCATCCCCCGCAGGTCGACTGGTACCGCGACGAACTGCCCGACTACGTTCAGCTGAACCACAAGCCGAGCGTCTTCTTCAAGCCGGTCGTGCCCGTCGACAATTACGACGAGGCCTCCGACAATTACTCCTGGAACTGGGGCGGACTGCACCTCATCCAGGCGCAGCGGTATGGCGGAGACAACACCAAAGGGACAGCCAACAGCCTCGACTGGATGAAGCGCGACCTCGCAGCCTATGCCGCCGACGGCCGCCCGGTCGTGATCTTCCAGCACTATGGATGGGACAAGTTCTCGCTCGAACGCTGGGATCCGGAAAAGAGCACCTTCACCGTTGAGGGCAGCGGCGCGCCGCACTGGTGGGGTGAATCAGAACGTCAACAACTGCTCGCAACCCTTGAAGGTTACAACGTAATCGGCATTTTCCACGGCCACGAGCACGACACGCGCATGGCCTACCAGGCCGGCGGCATCGACGTCTTCAAGGCCCGCGCCGCCTTCATGGGCGGCTTCAGCCTCGTGCGTATCAAAGGGAATACAATGGATGTGGCGATCGGCGACGCCAGCGACGATGTCGGCGGGGTGACCTTCACCACCGCCTTCACCAAACGTTTCGGCTAGAGCCTATTCGCTCGTAACGCCATGGAACGGACGCACTTCGCGGCCGGGCATGAACAGGCCCAGGCGCTTGATTTCCCATTCCAGCTTGATGCCGGAATGCTCGAACACCTCGCGGCGAACCTGCTCGCCGAGATATTCGAGGTCGTAGCCGGTCGCCTGGCCGTTGTTGATCATGAAGTTGCAATGCAGCGACGACATCTGCGCGCCGCCGATGACGAGACCGCGGCATCCCGCTTCGTCGATCAGCTTCCACGCGGAGTGGCCCTCGGGGTTCTTGAAGGTCGAACCACCGGTCTTCTCGCGGATCGGCTGCACCGTCTCGCGATGGCTGCGCACCGCATCCATGTCGGCGCGGATCTTGGCGCGGTCCTCGGCATAGCCCTCGAACAGCACCGAGGTGAAGATCAGGTCGCTGGCGGCCGACGAATGGCGATACTCATAGCCCATGTCGGCATTCGACAGCACGTGCTTGTTGCCCTTGCGGTCGATCGCGGTGACCTCGACGACGCGATCATGCGTCTCGCCGCCATTGGCGCCGGCGTTCATGCGCGCGGCACCGCCGATGCTGCCGGGAATGCCGTAGTAGAAATGGAAACCGCCGATGCCGTTGTCCATCGCCATGGCCGCAACATGCTTGTCCGGGCAGATGGCACCAGCGCGCACGCGGTTTTCACCCGCGAGTTCAACCGAGCCGAAGCCCTTGGCGGAGAGACGCAGAACCACGCCGGGAATGCCGCCATCGCGGACCAGGATGTTCGAACCGACGCCGACCACGGTCATCGGCACATCCTCGGGCAGGATCTTCAGGAAAGCGATCAGATCTTCTTCGTCGTGCGGCTGGAACATCAGTTCCGCAAGGCCACCGGCATGGAACCAGGTGACGCGGTCCATCGGCGCATCCGGTGTAATCCTCCCGCGGATGTCCTTTACACCGTCGCCCAGCGACGCAAGAAGCTTTTGCCCATTCACCTGTTTCATGCGGATCTACCCGAAAGGCCTTCCAGTTGCTTGGGCAGCGCGGCTGCCCAATAAGTGATACTCCCAGCCCCCAACAGAACCACAAAATCGCCTGGCTTTGCAATCTCTGCGACCATTTCAGGCAACAACTCGGGAGAGGCGAGGAAGCGCGCATCGCGATGCCCGCCCGATTTGATCAGCGAAACAAGCGCTTCGGCGTTGGCGCCTTCGATCGGTTCTTCGCCGGCGGCATAGACCGGTGCCAGGAAAATGCTGTCCGCATCGTTGAAGCAGGCGGCGAATTCCTCAAACAGGCTCGCCAGGCGCGAGTAGCGGTGCGGCTGGTGCACGGCGATGACGCGGCCCTTGCACGCCTCGCGCGCGGCCTTCAGCACGGCCTTGATCTCGACCGGATGGTGACCGTAATCGTCGAAGATCTGGACGCCGTTCCATTCGCCGGTCAGCGTGAAGCGGCGCTTGACGCCGCCGAAGGAGGCAAGCCCCTTGGCGATATCCTCGCTCGACATGCCCAGGCGATTGGCGACGGCGATCGCCGCGGTCGCATTCGAAACATTGTGGCGGCCGGGCATCGGCAGGACGAGATTGTCGAGCTTGATGACCTGGCCGGTGCGGCGGCGGCGGATTTCGACGTCGAAGGTCGAGCGCGCGCCGTCGATGCGCACGTTCATGAAGCGCACGTCGGCCTGCGGGTTCTCGCCATAGGTCACGACCTTGCGGTCCTCGATGCGGCCGACCAGCGCCTGCACTTCGGGGTGATCCAGGCACATGACGCCGAAGCCGTAGAACGGCACGTTCTCGACGAACTGGCGGAACGCGGCGCGCACGGCATCGAAATTGCCGTAATGGTCGAGATGCTCGGGGTCGATATTGGTGACGACGGCGACGTCGGCCGGAAGCTTCAGGAAGGTGCCGTCCGATTCGTCGGCCTCCACCACCATCCACTCGCCCTCGCCCATTCGGGCATTGGTGCCGTAGGCATTGATGATGCCGCCATTGATGACGGTCGGATCGAGCCCGCCGGCTTCGAGCAGAGTCGCGACCATCGAGGTGGTCGTCGTCTTGCCGTGCGTGCCGCCGATCGCGATCGCATTGCGGAAGCGCATCAGTTCGGCCAGCATTTCGGCGCGGCGCACCACGGGCAGCAGCTTTTCGCGCGCGGCGATGAGCTCGGGATTGTCCTTCTTGATCGCGGTCGAAACGACGACGACCTCGGCATCGCCAAGGTTCTCGGCCTTGTGGCCGACGAAGACCTCGATGCCCTTGTCGCGCAGGCGCTGAACGTTGGCGCTATCGGCCTGGTCGGATCCCTGGACGCGATGGCCGAGATTGTGCAGCACCTCGGCGATCCCGCTCATGCCGATACCGCCGATGCCGATGAAATGGACGAGGCCGATGGCCTTCGGCATTTTCATGCGCTTTTCCCCTTGAACTCTGCAATTGTACGTCCCGCCGCAATAGCCTCTACCATGTCGGCAAGCAAGTTCGCTGCATCAGGTTTACCCGCCTGCTTGGCGGCGGCGGCCATACGCGCCAGCTTTTCCGGGTCGTTCATCGTGTGCGTCAGGATCGAGGCGATCTTCTCGGACGAGAGTTCGGCCTGCACGATCACCTTGGCGCCGCCGGTCGCCGCCAGCGACGCGGCATTGGCCGCCTGGTCGTGGTCGAGCGCATGCGGATAAGGCACCAGGATCGCTGGACGGCCGATGACCGAGATCTCGGAAACCGTCGAGGCACCGGAGCGGCAGATGACAAGATGCGCCTTGGCCAGCCGCTCGGCCATATCGGTGAAGAAGGGCGCGATGTCGGATGCGGCGCCCATCTGAAGCTTGGCGACGCAATCGCCGACCATGCCCATATCCTCGGGGCGGACCTGCTGGGTGATCCGGAGCCGCGCGCGCAGATCGTCGTCGAGCAGGCTGATCGCCGTCGGCATCGCCTTGGAAAAATACTGCGCGCCCTGGCTGCCGCCAAAGACGACGAGATTGAACGGCTCGCCGGCATACGACGGCGTGTAGGGCGTCTTCGCCGCCTCGATGACGGCAGGGCGAACAGGATTGCCCGTCGTCACCGTCTTCTCGGGAAAGGCACCGCCATTCTCCGGCAGGAAGCCGCCAGCGATCGCCTTGACGCGATTGGCGAGCGCCTTGTTGGCGCGGCCCATCACGGCGTTCTGCTCGTGGATCATCGTCGGCACGCCAAGACGCGTGGCGGCGAGCAGCGGCGGCACCGTCGGATAGCCGCCGAAGCCGACGACCACGACAGGCTTCAGCCGGCCGATCAGGCGCTTGGCCGCCCGCATGCCGCTCCACAGCGTCCACAGCGAACGCGCGACAGCGACAGGGTTCTTCGAGGCGATCGTCGCCGACGGCACGACATGGATCTCGTCGGCCGGGAATTTGCCGGCATAGCGCTCCGCCCGGCTGTCCGTCACCAGATGCACGGAATAGCCGCGTTCCTTCAGCTTGTAGGCCAGGGCCTCCGCCGGAAACACGTGGCCGCCGGTTCCCCCGGCGGCAAGCAGAACGATGCCTTTGCTCATATGGTCTTACTCCGCCGGAATGCCGTGCGCGACGCGAAACAGGCTCCGCTCCTGCGCACGCTTTTCCGGTCTGTGGCGCGTCAGCGCGAGAATGAACCCGGCCGTGACGCAGATGGCGACCATCGACGAACCGCCGTAGGAAATCAGCGGCAGGGTCATGCCCTTCGCCGGCAGCAGTTCGAGATTGACGCCCACGTTGATGATGGATTGTATGCCGATCTGCAGCACGAGGCCAGCGACGGCGAAACGGTTGAAATCGTTGCGCTCCTTGTAGGCATGCGACAGGCCGCGCAGCACCAGCGCCGAAAACAGCAAGACCAGAGCGATGCAGAAGATGATGCCGAACTCCTCGGCGGCGACCGAGAAGATGAAGTCGGTATGCGCGTCGGGGATGATGCGCTTGACGATACCCTCGCCCGGACCCTGGCCGAACCAGTCGCCACGGATGATCGCCTCGCGCGCCGTATCGATCTGGAACGTGTCGCCCTCGCCGGTCATGAACTTGTCGATACGCAACGCCACGTGCGGGAAGACGTAATAGGCGCTGACGAGACCGCCGACGCCACCGGCGCCGAGCACGATGATCCACAGCCACGGCATGCCGGCCATGAAGAACATGCCGCCCCACACCGCTGTCGTCAGGATGGTCTGACCAAGGTCGGGCTGCGCCACGAGAAGCGCCGCGACCATGCCGAAGAGGATGATGGCGAAGAGATTGCCCGGGATTTCCGGCTGGCGCGCATGCTCCGCAAACAGCCAGGCGCAGACGACGACGAAGGCCGGCTTCATGAATTCCGACGGCTGGATCGAGATGCCGGCGAGCGTCACCCAGCGGCGCGAACCCTTGACCTCGACGCCGAAGAACAGCGCCAATAGCATCATCGCGATCGCGACGATCAGCAGAAGGATCGCCGTGCGGCGCACCTGCCGCGGCGTCAGGAACGACAGGCCGATCATGACCGCCAGCGACGGGATCATGAAGGCCGCGTGGCGCTTGACGAAGTGGAACGGCTCCAGCCCGATGCGCTCGGCCACCGCCGGCGATGCGGCAAACGACAGCATGAAGCCGATGCCCATCAGGAAGATGAACATCGCCAGGAAGAACCGGTCGATGGTCCAGAACCAATCGGCCAATGCCCCGCGTTCCGCACGACTTACCATGTCACTTCTCTCCTGTTGCCGAACCGATCAGCATGGTTACTCCGTCGAGCGCTGCCACATGGCTCACAAATGCATCGCCCCTGACTTCGAAGTTCTTATATTGGTCGAAGCTTGCGCAAGCCGGTGCTAACATGACCGCCAATGGCCCGCTTTCGTCCTTTGCCGCATCGTCGGCCGCATGCGCCACCGCCTGGTCAAGCGTTCCCGAGATCTCGTAGGGAACAGCCTCGCCGAGCGTGGCGGCGAATTCCGCTGCTGCCTCGCCGATCAAATAGGCCTTGGCGATGCGCGGGAAGAACGGCGCAAGCGTCGTGATCCCGCCCGCCTTGGGCAGGCCGCCGGCGATCCAGTAGATGCGATCGTAGCTCGATAGAGCCGGTGCGGCCGCATCGGCATTGGTTGCCTTGGAATCGTTGACGAACACCACATTGCCGCGCCGGCCGACCGGCTGCATGCGGTGCTTGAGGCCCGGGAAGGATGCGAGACCAGCGCGGATATCCTCGACCGAGACGCCGGCCGCAAGGCAGGCGGCGACGGCGGCCGCCGCGTTCTGCGCGTTGTGGCTACCGCGCAGCGTCGGGATGCCATCGAGATCGGCGATCGGCAGTGCGGCACCCGCCTGCGCCTGGATGAGCTTCGTGCCCTCGGCATAGATGCCGTCGGCGAGCACATGGCGGCGGGAGATGCGCGTGACCTTGCCGCCTGCCCGCTCGATACGGTCGGCGATCATCTCGCAATGGCTGTCGTCGACGCCGACGATGGCGACGTCGCTGCCCGCGACCAGCCGCTCCTTGACGTCGGCATAGTGCTGCATCGTGCCGTGGCGATCGAGATGGTCGGGCGTAAGGTTGAGCAGGATGCCGGCCGACGGGTTGAGCGTCGGCGCGAGGTCGATCTGGTAGGACGAGCACTCGACGACGTAGAACCGTCCAGATTTCGGCGGCTCCAGCGTCAGCACCGCAGTGCCGATATTGCCGCCGAGCTGCGTGTCGCGGCCGCTCGACTTCAGGATATGGGCGATCAGCGCCGTAGTGGTCGACTTGCCGTTGGTGCCGGTGATGGCGATGAACGGCGCATCGGGCGCATGCGCCCGGCGCTCGCGCACGAAGAGCTCGACATCGCCGACGATATCCACGCCGGCGGCGCGCGCCAGATCGACCGTCCAGTGCGGCTTCGGATGCGTCAAAGGAACGCCCGGCGACAGCACGAACAGCGACTGCGCGTTCCAGTCGATCGTCCTGAGATCGGCTGTATGTATCCCCTCGGCCGCGGCCTTGGTCACGCTGTCGGGATTGTCGTCCCACGCCGTCACCTCCGCGCCCCCAAGGATCAGGGCGCGCGCCGTGGCGAAGCCGGAACCGCCGAGCCCGAAGAGCGCGACCTTTTTTCCAGAAAGCGTGGTGACCGGGATCATGATCTTATTACCGCAGCTTCAGCGTCGAGAGGCCGAGCATGGCAAGGCCGACGGCGATGATCCAGAAGCGGATGACCACCTGGCTTTCGGTCCAGCCCTTCTTCTCGAAATGGTGGTGGATCGGCGCCATCAGGAACACGCGGCGTCCGGTCATCTTGAAGAAGCCGACCTGGATGATGACGGACAGCGTTTCCATGACGAACAGGCCGCCGATGATCGCCATCACGATCTCGTGCTTGGTGGCGACGGCAACCGTGCCGATCGTGCCGCCAAGCGCCAGCGAACCGGTGTCGCCCATGAAGATGGCGGCGGGCGGCGCGTTGAACCACAGGAAGCCGAGGCCGGCGCCGATGACGGCACCAAGGACAACGGAAAGCTCCCCCGTGCCGGGCACGAAGTTGATCTGCAGGTAGTTCGCGAAGACGGCATTACCGGCGAGATAGGCGATGACGCCGAAGGAGGCCGCCGCGATCATGACGGGCACGATGGCGAGGCCATCGAGACCATCGGTCAGGTTGACCGCATTGCCGGCGCCGACGATGACGAAGCCGCCGAAGACCACGAACATGATGCCGAGGTTGATCAGGAAATCCTTGAAGAACGGAAACGCGATCGACGAACCGAAGGTGGAACCCGCAGGGCCCGAGGCCAGCGACGCCCGCATCATGAAATAGACGGCGATACCGGCGATGACGAATTCGATGCCGAGCCGCGCCTTGCCGGAGAAGCCCTTGTGGCTCTGCTTGCTGACTTTCAGATAGTCGTCATAGAAGCCGATCGCGCCGAAGCCGAGCGTGACGAGCAGCGTCGCCACGACATAGACGTTCGACAGGTCCGCCCACAGAAGCGACGAACCGACGATACCGGCCAGAATCATCAGGCCGCCCATGGTCGGCGTACCGGCCTTCTTGAAGTGCGTCTGCGGTCCGTCGGCGCGGATCGGCTGACCCTTGCCCTGGCGGATGCGCAGCGAGTTGATGATCATCGGCCCGAACAGGAAAACGATCAGCGCGGAGGTGAAGAGAGAGGCGCCCGTGCGGAACGTAATGTATCTGAACAGGTTCAGAAATTTCAGGTGTTCCGACAGTTCGACTAGCCAAATCAGCATTCAGGGCCCCTTGTTTACCCGCTCAAAATTCGCGTTGCGTGTCGGCAAATGGCGGGAACTTGTCAAGGAGCGCGGCAATAATCTTGCCGAAACCGATGCCCAATGACGATTTTACCATCAGCACGTCGCCTACCGCGACAGAGTTCAGTACGTGGTCGATGAGTTCGTCGGTCTGCGCGCGATGCACGACCGAAACGCTCTCGGGAAGTGATTCCTTCAGCGCCAGCATCTCGGGGCCGGCGAGCCAGACATGTTCAATGCCGGCGGCAAGCAGCGGCCCGGCGAGATCGGTATGGACCTTCTGCGAATAGTCGCCCATCTCGAGCATGTCGCCGAGCACGGCGATCCGCCGTCCCGATCCCGTCGGCATGGAGCTCGCGAGCAGCGCGATTGCCGCGCGCATCGATGTCGGATTGGCATTGTAGCTTTCGTCGATGACGGTGAAGCTGCCATGGCCGATCGAGAGCTTGTGGCGACGGCCCCTGCCCTTTTCGGCCTGCAGCGTCGCAAGTGCCGAAATCGCCGACTGCAGGTCGGCGCCGACGATCCTGGCGACGCCGAGAGCTGCCAGCGCGTTCTCGGCGATGTGCCGTCCGGGCGCGCCGATCGCGACCTCATGGGTTTCGCCGTCGATGGTGATCCACAAGGTCGAGCTCTGGTCGCCGCCGTTGAACTCCGCCATGCGGAAATCGGCCTTGGCGTGCTGCCCGAAGGAATGGATATGCTGAATGCCGCAGGCCTGCGCCGTGCGGTCGAGGAAATTGAACTGGTCGTTGTCGCGATTGAGCACGGCATGGCCGCTGGGCACGACACCCTCGAAGATCTCGGCCTTGGCGGTCGCGATTTCCTTGATGCTCTTGAAATTGCCGAGATGCGCCGGCGCGATCGTGGTGATGACGGCGACATGCGGCTCGATCATCTTCACCAGCGGACGGATTTCGTCCGGGTGGTTCATGCCCACCTCGAAGACGCCGAAATAGGTGTCGAGCGGCATGCGCGCGAGCGTCAGCGGCACGCCCCAGTGATTGTTGAAGGACGCGACCGACGCATGCACCTTGCCCGATGGCGCCAGAACCCGGCGCAGCATCTCCTTGGTGGTCGTCTTGCCGACGGAGCCGGTGACGGCGATGATCTGCGCACGAGAACGAGCCCGCGCCGCAAGCCCGAGCTTGCCGAGCGCCACCAGCACGTCCTCGACGACAATCATCGGCACGGTCAAGCGGCCGAGCGCCGGCAGCCGCGCCTCGCTGACGACGAGCAGCGCAGCACCATTGGCCATCGCCATCGACGCATAGTCGTGACCGTCGACCCGATCGCCCTTGATCGCGAAAAAGGCCTCACCCGGCTGGATCGAGCGGCTGTCGATCGCGATCCCGGTAATCCCCTCCGGCAAGGTGCCGAACGGGCGCCCGGCCATGGCCGTGATCATGTCCTGCGTTGTCCAAAGCCAATTCACGATTTCAGCTCCTCCAAAGCCTTGCGCAACTCGGCGTGATCCGAAAACGGCAGCGTGACGCCACCGATCGTCTGCCCCTCTTCATGCCCCTTGCCGGCAACGATCAGCGTGTCGCCGGAGTTCAGCATGGCAACCGCCTCGCGGATCGCCTGGGCGCGATCGGGGATCTCGGTGGCGCAAGGGGCCGCGGCCATGATCTCGGCGCGGATCGATGCAGGCTCTTCCGAGCGCGGATTGTCGTCGGTGACGACCACCACATCGGCGAGCCGGCAGGCGATCTCGCCCATGATCGGCCGCTTGCCGCGGTCGCGGTCTCCACCGCAGCCGAAGACGACGATGACGCGGCCCGTCGTGAAGGGGCGCACGGACTCAAGCACATTCGACAGCGCATCCGGCTTATGGGCGTAATCGACATAAGCGAGCGCACCGTCCTTGGTGTGGCCGACGAGCTCGAGACGACCGGAAGCGCCCTGCAGCTTCTCAAGTGCGGCCATCGCGACCTTGGCCGGCACGCCCGTGGACATGGCAAGGCCGGCAGCAACAAGCGCATTGGCCACCTGGAAATCACCGGCAAGCGGAATGTCGACCTCGAAGATCTGTCCCTCGGCGTGTATTTCGGCGACCTGCTTGTGGCGGAAATGCTCGACGCGCTTCAGCGTCAGATACTCGCCCTTGCGACCGACCGTGCGCACGACGTGCCCGGCATCGATCGCCGCCTTGATCGCCTGTTCCGACCATGCGTCGTCGGCAAAGATCACGGCGGGGTTGCCCTTCGGCAGCAGCGTATCGAAGAGCCGCATCTTGGCGGCCATATAGTCCTCGATCGTCGGATGATAGTCCATGTGATCGCGGCCGAGATTGGTGAAGGCGGCTGCGGCGAGCTCCACGCCATCGAGGCGCGACTGGTCGAGACCGTGGCTCGACGCTTCCATCGAGGCATGCGTCACGCCTTCGTCGGTCAGTTCGGCCAGCAGCGCGTGCAGCGACACCGGATCGGGTGTGGTCAGCGAGCCGTAATCGTTGCGGGTCGGCGAGACGACGCCGGTCGTGCCGATCATCGCGGCCGGGTGGCCGGCAAAGGCCCAGATCTGGCGGGTGAAGGAGGCGACCGACGTCTTGCCGGCGGTTCCTGTCACGGCGACCATGGTCTCCGGCTGCTTGCCGTAGAAATTGGCGGCTGCGAGCGACAGGAAGCGGCGCGGTTCGCTGACGACGAGAACGGGAATGGAGGCTTGCGTCGGATGCGAGGCGACCGCGACCGCGGCACCGCGCGCGGCGGCATCGGCGATAAAGCCCGCGCCGTCAGCCTTGGTGCCGGCGACGGCGACGAAAGCCATGCCGGGCGCGATCTTGCGGCTGTCGGCGGAAAGGCCGGAAATCTCCAGCGCGCCCACCGGGCCGTTCAGTTCTTCCTTCAATTCCGGAAACGCATTTCCGGCGATGTCCCTCAGTTTCATCGAACGCACACTTTTCTCTCGAGCCGTCGAGCCCCCATGGCGAATCGGCTGCGACATTCATCCAGACTCAATAAGACACCAACATGGCCGATCCGTCGTCACCGAACTTCGGTTCCACACCGAGGATTGGCGCCGCACGGGAGATGATGTTCTTGACCATGGGTGCGGCGGTATAAGCCGCGATGTTCTGGCCCTTTTCGCCATTGTGCGGCTCGTCGCAGAAGGTCAGCACGACATATTGCGGGTTCTCGATCGGAAATGCCGCCAGGAAGGCGTTGAAATTCAGGTTGGTGGCGTAGCGGCCGTTGACGACCTTGTCGGCCGTACCGGTCTTGCCGCCGACGTTGAAGCCGGGAACATCGGCGTTGCGGCCGGAGCCCTTCACGCCGTTGACCTTGAAGAGATAGCGGACGTCGTCGCTGGTGCTCTTCTTGACCACCACTTCAGCCACTTCATCAGCCTGATCGCGATTGCGCGGCAGGAAGGTCGGCTCGATCAGCTTGCCGCCATTGACAAGTGCCGCACCGGCGACAGCCGTCTGCAGCGGCGTCGTCGAGACACCGTGACCGAAGGAGATGGTCACCGAGTTGATCTTCTTCCAGACCTTCGGCTGGCTCGGCATCTTCACCTCGGGCAGCTCGGTCTTCATCTTGGTGAGCAGGCCAAGCTTCGTCAGGTAGTCCTTCTGCGCATCGATGCCGACGATGTCGATGATGCGGGCCGTACCGACGTTGGAGGAATACTGGAAGACTTCAGGCAGCGTCAGCCAACGGCGCTGGCCGTGGAAGTCGTGAATGGTGAAGCCGCCGATGTGCAGAGGCTGCGTCGCGTCGAAGCTGGAGTTGAGGTTGACCTTGCCGGTGTCGAGCGCCATGGCGAGCGAGAAGGTCTTGAAGGTCGAGCCCATCTCGAACGTGCCGTTCGACATGCGGTTCAGCCAGCCTTCCTTGGCGCCCTCGAGCGGGTTGTTCGGATCGAAATCCGGTGCCGATGCCATGGCGAGCACCTCGCCCGTGTGGATGTCGAGGACGACGGCGCCCGCACCCTTGGCCTCGTAATTCTTCACGGCGTTGACGACGATATCGCGCACGATGTTCTGGACGCGGATATCGATCGACAGCTTGACCGGCTCCAGCGGCTGATCGCTGGTCATGCCGACCATTGCGAGATCGGCCAGCCCCTGGTCGTCGATGTATTTCTCCATGCCGGCAACGCCGCGATTGTCGATGTTGACGTAGCCGAGGATATGCGCGGCGGTCGCACCACCGGGATAGAAGCGGCGCTTCTCCGGGCGGAAGCCGATGCCGGGAATGCCGAGCGCCAGGATCTGGCTCTGCTGCTTCGGCGATAGCTGGCGGCGCAGCCAGGCGAAGTGCGAATTGCGGTTGGCGAGCTTCTTGTATGTGCCCTTCATGTCGAGATCGGGCAGCACGGTCGTCAGCTTCTCGACGGCCTCGTCGGCATCGACGATCTTGTTCGGCTCGGCAAACAGCGAGACCGTGCGGATATCGGTCGCCAGCACTTCGCCGTTGCGATCGAGAATATCGGGACGCGACGCTAGCAGGCGGTCGGGCGGCAGGATGCTGGAGACGACGTCGGGATCACGCACCGCGTATTCGACGAGACGCCCGCCGATGACGCAGTAGACACAGACGAAGGCGAAGGCCAGAAGGCCGACGCGGCTCTTGGCCTGGCCGCTGCGCTTCTTGCGCGAGCCCTGGATCGACACACTGCCTGATGGACCGCCGAACCGGCTGTAGACGCCGGAGGAAAAGTGGGCCTGGCTCTTGGCAACCATGATGCGTGAAAGAAAGGACATCTCTACTCCACAGATCCGGTTGTCATTTCGTCTTCTTCCTCAACAGGCTTGGGCGCGACCTTCGGCTTCGGCTTGCCGGTCTTGGCGTCGGCAATCTCCGGCACCGGCACCTGCGCCTTCAGCATCGGCAGCTCCTTGGCATGCACCAGCGAGGTCGAGACGGTCGGCTGCAGCTGCAGCTCGCTATTGTAGTTGTTGACCAGCCGCTCCAGCCGGTTCGGCTGAGATTGCAGCGCCCAGTCTGCCTTCAGAAGATCGATCGTGTCCTTCTCGAGCTTGATCTCCGCTTCGAGGCGGTGAACCTCCTCGAGCTTGAGTTCGGCCCGATGCTTGATCGTATAGGTCACGGCGGCGGCGGCCGTCATGACGCCAACAAGAACGAGGTCGAAGGTTCTCAGCATATCAGGCTCCGAGCTTTCCGAGGCTTGCGAGGTTGGGCAGTCCGAAGATCGACATGTCGGCGGCTTCCGCAGGTGCCGTGGTTCTCAGACCCGCACGCAGCTTGGCGGAACGGGCGCGCGGATTGATCTCCGCTTCCGCGTCGCTTGCCGACACCATCGGCTTGCCGATCCGGTCGAAGGTGGCGGCGCGCTCGTGAGCGATCGGCATATGGCGCGAGCCGGATGCCTTGCCGGCGCGATCGGAGAAGAAGGTCTTGACGATGCGGTCTTCCAGCGAATGGAAGGTGACGACCACGAGACGGCCGCCCGGCTTCAATGCCTGTTCGGCCGCAAACAGCGCCTGCGCCAACTCGCCGAGCTCGTCGTTGACGAAGATGCGCAGCGCCTGGAACACCCGTGTCGCCGGATGGATCTTGTCCTTCATCTTGCGCGGCGTGACGATCTCGATCAGGCCCGCCAGATCGCGCGTCGTCTCGAACGGCTTCTCGGCACGGCGCTTCTCGATCGCATGCGCGATGCGCGGCGACTGGCTCTCCTCGCCGAGGAAATGGAAGATGCGGATGAGTTCGGCCACCTTGGCGCGGTTGACGACATCGGCGGCGGAAACGCCGGATGCCGACATGCGCATGTCGAGCGGCCCGTTCTTCTGGAACGAGAAGCCGCGATCGGCTTCGTCGATCTGCATCGACGACACGCCGATATCGAGCACGACGCCATCAAGGCCACCGGCGGGCGCGTGATCGGCCAGCCGCGAGAATTGCGAGTGAATGAGCTTCAGGCGACCGCCATGCGCCTCGACCAGCGCCTGCCCGCCCGCGATCGCCGTCGGATCACGATCGAGCGCGATCACCTCGGCACCACCAGACAGAATGGCAGACGTATAGCCGCCCGCGCCAAACGTGCCATCGAGAATGACCTTGCCGGCAGCAGGCTCCAGCGCCGTCAGCACCTCGTTGAGAAGAACCGGAATGTGGCGAACCGGTCCGCCACCGGCATCAGTTGAACCTTCGCCAGGATTCGCCGCCATTCCGTTCCCTCGTGTTACGAGGAACGCTTGCCCGCCAGCCTGCGCTCCTCTCGTGCTCGTTGCTGCACCGCCTGAAATTCCTTCGGCTGCCACAGCTGAAAATGATCCGCCCGACCGACGAAGGTCACTTCGTCCGAGATACCGGTGAAGTCGCGAATGAAATCCGTGACCATCAACCGCCCCTCGGCGTCGAGCTTCATGAAGACCCCGCCCCCATGAATGAGAAGCGACATCTCGTTCGCTTCCGGCGAAAACGGATCTTCCGCAGCGATCTGCCGCTCGAACCTTTCGAGAAGGTCCGAACCGCCGACGCTGATCGCCGGAAACACAAAATCCTGGAAGCAGTACAAATCCTGGATGTTGCCCTGCGCCATCACCGATCGAAACGCCGCGGGCACGGAGACCCTGCCCTTGGAATCGATCCTGTTGGTCGCATGTGAAAGGAAGCGGCCCATGACACGAAACATCCGTTCCCGAAAGAGCCCGGACAGCGATTAGGCGCCCCGAACCCCATTTCTCAGACACAGCTTCGCCAGCCGGATGGACGACATTCCATCCAGCGCCTCCGGTGAGGAGTACGCCTTTACTTTGCGATTGGTGGGCACTTGATTGCCCTTGCGCAGTGCAGGAATGGGATAACATGGGACCATATGGGCGTCAATGGGAAACGCCCGTCTCACGATGAGCGCAGTATCGAAAATTTATAAGCTGTTAAGTTTAACAAAGGGTTATGAACGCCCGAATTCTCGACGTCCGAAGCGCCCTAGAGCGACACCGCAGCGTGTGGCGAAAAACATCCCCGGTTGCGGAAAATGAATTCGAACACGCCGCGCAGGTGAAAATCACAAAACTCAACTTTAAATGCACATCTGGCCATGAAACACCTCGAGCCACCTCCCCGTTCACCCGCATGTGTTCAACCGGCGTCTTATGCCTACTATGTCGTTAACGGAAAATAATGTATTTTAGATATCATGCATACACAAAGACAAAAACATATCCATTTGCAGAACAAACTAAGAAATCACGGAGAAAATCCATGGCGAGTTTTAGCTTCAAGGGAATGTTGGCTGGAATGAAGTCGCCGAATACTCAGCCTCCACTGAAGAAAGTCGGGATGACTTCTGAAATTCAGTGCGTAAACTGTGGAAAACTACTCAAGCGATGGTCGGTGCTTTCGCTGAGCAGCACCGTTTGCGAGGAGTGTCTGCGCCAGCCGCCAACGTCTCACTGAGCCCTAAAGGGCCAGTGAAATCGTATGGACGTCGATGAAAAGACAATCGCCAGTTGGCCTGTAAGCCGGGTTCTGTATGGCTCCGGCCGAAACCGGAACGTGGCAGCCATTCCTCTGGGACAACGTTTGCACGTTGCCTCTCGCAACCCACCCGGATGACTGGCCTGGAAACCAGCCGGACGGCTTGCGCCGCCCGCGTCATCCCTATTCGGTCTTGCTCCCGGTGGGGTTTACCTTGCCATCGCCGTTGCCGGAGACGCGGTGGGCTCTTACCCCACCCTTTCACCCTTACCTGCCGAAGCAGGCGGTTTGCTTTCTGTGGCACTTTCCCTGAGGTCGCCCTCGCCGGACGTTATCCGGCACCGTGTTTCCGTGGAGCCCGGACTTTCCTCACCCTACCGTCTTTCGACATTGGTAAAGCGCGGCTGCCCGGCCAACTGGCCCGGCTCCCTTAACCGAGACTGGGAGCGAATGCCAACAAAATATCGCGTCAGGCTTCGCGGAAATACGGTTTGAAATCCGTCGCGTAGCCCTGTCCGTTGATTCGACCTTCGAGCAGCAGCAACGCGCCGAGCCGGCCGATCTCGTCCGAGCTCTTGGCAGCCGTGCCGCAACCGCCCGTGAGAACGCCGATACGCGGCGACGCGGTATAGCCGATCATCGGATGCCCGCTCGGCGTGAACGAGACGACGCAGGAGCCGCTCGAGGTGGAGACCGGGCGAAGCTCCGGCACGACACGCTGGATCAGCCGCGTCAGATGCGACTGCACGCTCTCGCGTCCATCGGTCTTGAACCAGTCCCGCAGCTCTGGCTCGCGGTCCAGTCTGACATCATCGGGATCACCGCCGATCTTCATGTAGAGCTTACCATCCGGATAGCGGATCGGCGGCAGCATGTAGAAATCGTCAAGACCATCGACGCCGTGCGAGATCAGCGACGGCATGCCGGCAAACCGCGCGGCGGCAGCCTCGTCGACCTCGTAGAAGGCGATGGTGCGCGCATAAACCTTCAGATCAACAGGCTGCGGCAAGAGATTCTCCGCAATGGAAAAACCGCCGGCAGCGAGCAGCACCTTCTCGGCCCAATATGTCTTCCCATCAGCCGTCTCGACGGCAATCAGACCGCCCTCGTCCCGGATCGACACCGCGACCTCGCGGATGACGGAAGCCCCGGCCCTCTCGGCGGCGATCGACTGCGCCCTGACCAGATTGCGCGGGCTGATATAGCCGGCCCCCGTCGCCTCATGCACACCCTCGGTGCCGGCGGCAAAGGCGAAGAACGGAAACCGCGCCTTCAGGCCGGCATCGTCGAGCAGCGACGTCTCGACCCCAAGCGACCGGGCAGCAGACGATGTCCGCTCGACATAGCCATCCGGGCCGCCGCGCGCCGGGCCGACCACAAGGCAGCCTGCGGGCGTGTAGAAGGAAACGCCGCTCTCCCGCTCGATCTCGGCATAGCGGCCGATCGAGCGATTGGCGAGCAGGGCCCAATCGCGGTCGGGATCGATGGTGCGGGTGATGCGGCCCTCGTCGTAATGGCTGGCGAAGACGCCGTCATGCCGCTTGCGATCCTGAGGTTCGTCCGGGCCGATGACGGCAACGCCATCGGTCGACTTCGCGAGATGCCGGGCAGCGGCAGCGCCCATCATGCCGCGACCGACGATGATATATTTGAAATCCACGCTCATGACCGTCCCGATCTATCGAAAAGAAGGTGTCAGCTGCCGGCCGAAATCGGCGTCGCCAAGCTCGCCTTCCGCAAGCAGCACCGCACCAAGCCGCCCCAGCTCGTCCGACGACTTCGCGGCAACGAAATTGCCGCCCGTCAGCACCGCGATGCGTGGCGAGGAGGTAAAACCGGCATAGGGATAGGCGGTCGGCGTGAAGGTCGCGACGCATGGCGCAGATGTCACCGGGCATCCGGCAAGATCAGGCATCAGCTCCAGGGCCGTGGCGACCAGCAGATCGCGCTCGGCGGGGTCGCCATCCGACCGGAACCAGGCCCCGGCATCCTGAAGCGTGTCGAAGCTACGCGTCTCGGTATCGCCGCCAAGCTTCAGATAGGTCTTGCCGTCGGGATAAAGCACCGGCGGAAGAATATAGACATGATCCTCGTCGCGGTCGCCAAACACGATGCTCGACGGCATGCCGCCGAAGATCGCCTTCTCGCGCTCGCCGAGTTCGTAGAAAACAACCGTTCGCGCAGCGACGCGGGTATCCACGGGCGCGGGAAGAAGCTGATTGAAATTGCTGAAACCGCCGGCCGCGACAAGCACGCGCTCGGCCGTATAGGTCCGGTCGCCAACGCTCACCTCGACATGCGAGCCGGCATCCCGGACGCTGGTTACCGTCGCATCGATGATGGTGACGCCGCCCACTTCCGCAAGCGCTGTCTGCGCGCGCACCAGGGCGCGTGGATTGACATGGCCGGCCCGGCGTTTCTCGTAATAGCCGCTGAAGCTCTCCCGCAGCGTGAACTCCGGAAAGCGCTGGCGCAAGGTGGCCGCATCCAGCACCTCATACTCGACGCCGAGCCCGTCGGAGACCTCGATCGCGCGTCCGAGATAGCCCTGCCCCGGTTGCGGCACCGGCCCGGCGAACAGGCATCCGGCTTCGGTGAAGAAGGAGATGCCGCTCTTCGCCTCGATCTCGGCGTAGCGGTCGAGCGAACGGGCGGCAAGCGTCGCCCAGACGATATTGTCGTCGAAGGTGCGGGTAATGCGCGCCTCGTCATAGTGGCTCGCGAACACGCCGTGGTGGCTCTTGCGTTCGACAGGCTCGCTCGGGCCGATAAGCGCCACCCCTTCGATCATCGCGCTGAGATGCCGGGCCGCAGCCGCGCCCATCATTCCGCGCCCGATTATGATCGCCTTGAAATCACATGCCATGTCTCACCTCGTTTCAAGGTGAGATAGCACGATCTGCAAGTTGAATCATATTGTTAAGTCATGCCCACAGGTGATTCAGCCACAAGCGCTTTCGCCCGTGGCTATCCCACGCTGGCGATCAGTTGATCATTGCCAGCACCTTGCCGCAATAGGCCTTGGAAACCGGGTTCATGCGGGTCGCCGCGTGGCCGGCATTGTACTTGAGGATGGTATCGCAGGTCTCGCCGCCACCAAGCGTGTGGGCAGCCGCCAGATACTTCATACCGTACTTGATGTTGGTATCGGGATCGAAAAGACCCTTGCTGGAACCCGAGTAGCCCATCATCCGAGCCGTCGCCGGCTTGATCTGCATGAGGCCGATTTCGCCGGCGCTGCCGCGAGCATTCGGATTGTAGTTGCTTTCGACGCGAACAACGGCATGCGCCAGTTCGACCGGAACGTTGTACTCTCTCGCGTACTTGACGATGATCGCCGCGTACTTGCTGCCAGGCATGTCGGGCATCGCGAAACCGGACGTACGGTCGACGGTGTTGAGTGCCACAGTCTTCTGGGCCTTATCGGTCTTGGCGACCTTCTGTACCCGCTGGGTCTTGTGAACTTTCGGAGCCTTCTTCGAGGCCACTTCGGCCGTCTTGGCCTTGTCTGTCTTTTGCGTCTTGAGTGTCTGCGTCGTCTCTGTCGTCTCTGTCGCTTGCGCTCTATTGCCCCATTCGCCTGCGTTTGCGCAATTGAATCCCATCAGCAGTGTGCTGGCGCACACCACAGCAGAAAAAATCTTTCTCATGTAGTCCAGATACTCCAAGCAAAAGAAAAGCTGCGTATAAATGAAATCCGAACGCAGCATAAATTCGCATCAATACTCAAAGTATCAGCGATATTTCTTTTCTGTTTCAATTGACGACGGTCGACAACACACAACAAAACAACCGGCGCCGTTTAGCGACTGCGGTTAGACCATCGCATTGAGGAGATAATAGGGAAAACATGTGGCAGCGCGGCAAACCCGTAAAATCTAGGGGTATATGCCGGCAAATCGCCCCGGTCTCAGGCGCCGTAGCGCGGCAGGGCCGATAGCAGGCGATGCAGCGTGTCGATCGTCGAGAAATCGGCGATCCCGTCGACCCTCTCGGGACGGAAATGGCGCTGGAAGGCTTCGATCTCGCCCGCCATCTTGTCGGAAAATTCGCCTGTGATCTCAGTGCCGTAACCGTAGAGCGACAGCATCGACTGCAGGGCTTCGACCGGCTGTCCCTGGTCGCCGCGCTGGAAGAAGCGTCCGCCGGTGATCGCGGCCGGCGCCACCCAGTGGCCGACGCCCCTGGAGTGCAACAATCCCCAGGGGAAGTTTTCGCCCGGATCAAGCTTGCGCCGAGGGGCGACATCTGAGTGTCCGAGCACCCTTTCCGGGGTGATTGACCAACGTTCGCCGCAGTCGCGACACAATTCGATCACCGCCTCGAGCTGCGCCTGCGGATATTCAGGCAAGCCGCCCGGATGTCCGGCATTGGCGATCTCGATGCCGATCGAAGACGAGTTGATATCGGTCTCGCCCTGCCAGATGCTCTTGCCGGCATGCCAGGCGCGCCACGCCTCCGGAACGAGCTGTACGACGTCGCCATTCTCATGAACGAAGTAATGGCACGAGACCTGGCTCTCTTCGCGACAGAGCCAGTCGAGCGCTCCGTCCGCGGTCGGCATGCCGGTATAATGGAGAATGATCATGTCGGGCTTTCGCCCGTCGACGCGCTCGCCATGGTTCGGCGACGGCCGTACGCTCGCTTCGGCGTAGTCTGCCTCAAAGGCGCTCATGCGGCGCGGCGTTCCTTCTCGATCGCCTCGTAGGCGGCATTGAGCGCCGCCATGCGTTCATTGGCAATCGCATGAAACTCTGCCGGCACGCCGCGCGAGATCAACCGGTCCGGATGATGCTCGCTGACGAGACCGTGGTAACGGCGGCGGATCGTCGGGAAATCATCCGAAGGAGAAACGCCGAGCACCTTGTAGGGATCGCCCCCGATCGACACATGCCGCGCGGCGATCTGCTCGAAGCGCTGCTCGCTCATGTGGAAGATCTCGGCCACATGCGCCAGGAACGCAAATTCCTTCTCGTGGATCAGACCATCGGCCTTGGCGATATGGAACAGGCCGTCGAGCACTTCTTCCAGAACCGGGCAGTTGGCCGCGCAGGTCACGCAGAGCGTCGAAAGCCGCTCCGCATAGGCCTCGTAGCCGGCCACGTCCTGGCGCGCCAGATTATAGAGACGCGCGACGTTGGCCGCCTGATCGTCGGGGAATTCGAAAATCTCGCGGAAGGCCTGGACCTCCTTCTCGCTGACGATCCCGTCGGCCTTCGCCATCTTCGCCGACAGCGCGATGATCGCGACCGAAAACGCCACCTTGCGCCGCGTCTCGGGGTCGCCTTCAAAGACCGTGCGAACAGCCTCGACCACGGCGGAAAGCGCATTTCCCGCAGCGTTGCCTATGGCGTTCAGCAGTTTTTCCCAGAAGGACATCAGGTCTCTCGTGCAATAAAAGGAGAAACACCTTGAACAAATAAAGGTTGCCTTTGCAAGACGGGGATTGGCCGCAGGGTTGAAAACACCTTTCACAATTCGGTAATGGTCGCGTGTAACCGAGACATTGGCACCCCTTGGTGACCCCAAGCACGACGGCCTCGTGACGCTTTGTCGCGCCGCATCGGGACGCCTTCGGATAGACCCGCCGACGATTTCCACAATCCCATGCAAACCGTGTTTGCGGCTTGAACCGATTAGATCAGCGCCTGCAGGCGACTTGCTTGCTTGACCGCGCTGCAACACGCATTTTTCACAGAAACAACACTTTACACCATCCGCTCTCTGCCGCATCCATGCACGACCGAACCAAGCTTAGACACGGATAGCGGAGACACCCATGGCCAAGAAAAAAGTCGCAATGCTCACGGCAGGAGGCCTTGCGCCTTGCCTCTCTTCGGCCGTCGGCGGGTTGATCGAACGCTACACCGACATCGCCCCCGATCATGAACTGATCGCCTACCGCTCCGGCTACCAAGGCGTGCTTCAGGGCGACAGCATCAAGATCACGCCTGAGATGCGCGAGAAGGCCTATCTGTTGCATCGCTACGGCGGCTCGCCGATCGGCAACAGCCGCGTCAAGCTCACCAACGCCGCCGACTGCGTCAAGCGCGGCCTCGTCAAGGAAGGCGAAAACCCGCTGCGGGTCGCGGCCGAGCGCCTCGCCAATGACGGCGTCAGCATTCTCCACACGATCGGCGGCGACGACACCAACACGACGGCGGCCGACCTCGCCGCCTATCTCGCCGCCAACGGCTACGACCTGACGGTCGTCGGCCTGCCGAAGACCGTCGACAACGACGTCGTTCCGATCCGCCAGTCGCTCGGCGCCTGGACGGCGGCCGAAGTCGGCGCGCACTTCTTCGACAATGTCAGCAACGAGCAGACCGCCGCTCCACGCACCCTCATCATCCATGAAGTCATGGGCCGCCACTGCGGCTGGCTGACGGCAGCCACCGCCCGCGCCTATCTGAAGCGCACCCGCAACAATGAATATGTCGACGGCATGATGACCAATGCCGGCATGAAGAGCATCGACGCGGTCTATCTGCCCGAAACACTCTTCGACCTCGAAGAAGAATCGGCGCGCCTGAAGGAGATCATGGACCGCACCGGCCATGCGACCGTCTTCGTCTCCGAAGGCGCCTGCCTCGACGCCATCGTCGCCGAGCGCGAGGCAGCCGGCGAAACCGTCAAGCGCGACGCCTTCGGCCACGTGAAGATCGACACCATCAATGTCGGCGGCTGGTTCCAGAAGCAGTTCGCGAGCCTGTTGAACGCCGAGCGTTCGCTGGTGCAGAAGTCCGGCTACTTCGCCCGCTCCGCCCCTGCCAATGGCGACGATCTGCGTCTGATCCAGAGCATGACCGACCTCGCCGTCGAGAGCGCGCTGAACAAGGTCTCTGGCGTCACCGGCCACGACGAAGGCCAGAACGGCAAGCTGCGCACCATCGAATTCCCGCGCATCAAGGGCGGCAAGGCTTTCGACACCTCGGTCAAGTGGTTCGGCGAACTGATGGACGAGATCGGTCAGAAATACGAAGACGCATGATTGACGCAGGCGAGATATGATGTCTTTGCTTGTCCTCTAATGAAAGAGGAGGAGATTCCATGTCGCTCGAAGCTTGGCTAGCATTTGCTGCAGCATCGGCAATCATGCTGGCTATCCCAGGGCCGACGATTCTCCTCGTCGTATCTCATGCGCTCGGCCACGGCCGCAAGACAGCCTTTGCGACCGTGAGCGGCGTGGCGCTCGGCGACTTCACCGCGATGACGGCGTCGCTCTTCGGCCTCGGCGCGCTACTGGCGGCCTCCGCCACGCTGTTCACCGTCCTGAAGTTCATCGGCGGCGCCTATCTGATCTGGCTCGGCATCAAGCTCTGGCGGGCGCCGATCATTGACGGCCCGATGGCCGACAATGACAACCTGCCCGAGGAAAAATCGCTGAAGATCTTCCTCCACGCCTACGTGGTGACGGCTCTCAACCCGAAGAGCATCGTGTTCTTCGTGGCCTTCGTGCCGCAGTTCTTGAATCCCGCGCTTCCGTTCTTCGGTCAGATGCTGATCATGGAAGCCACCTTCCTCGTGCTCGCGACCATCAACGCCTCCACCTACGCGCTTGCCGCGCATGCCGCGCGGGGCCTGATTCGCAAGGCCGCCGTGCAGCGCGCGGTCAATCGCACGGGCGGCACATTGCTCATTGCAGCCGGCGCCGTGACCGCCGGATATCGCCGCATCGCTGCCTGAAAATCTCAGGTTACCGACCGCGAAAAGCTCAAGAAATTTTCCGTGGGTTGCCGCAAAGCAACGAATAGGTTAATTGGCAATTCAGGGCTTAAGGTTTTTGGTAACTTTTGACGCTGCCGGGGTGGCGCGTTTTCACGAGAGTGAGAGTATGGCAGCGATCGGTTTTTCCGGCTTTAAACGCAATCTCATCGTATCCACGATGCTGTGCTGCGTTGCTGCTGGCTGCTCGAGCGTCGAATACACATCCCAGGCGGATTTGATGGCCGAGCAGGTCGTCGTCCCTACCCCAAAGCCCGGCGAAGACGCGATGTTTGCGGCCATCCCAGCAGGCGAAGGCACACCTGGTACTCAGATCGGCGGCGACCAGACCGCTGCATCCGTCGCAACCGCCGCCATGCCGGCAGTCGATTCGACGCAGCAGACAGCGCAGTTGCAGCCTGCCGCTTACGGCCAAATCCCGCTGACACCTGAAATGACCGCGATCCAGTCCGTGGTGCCGACCCCGCGACCGGGCGCACCGTCGACCGAACTCGCTTTCGCCGCCAGCCCGCAGAACAATGCCATTGCCGCCCTTTCGGCGATCGACACCACGCCGCACTCGATGATGGACTACGGCTTCGACACATCGGGCCCGATGGACCCGCCGACCGCGCCGCCGATGTTCAGCGACAACGACAGCGACGACGATGGCGCGCCGACTGTTGAGAAAAGCGCGATCACCAAGATCATCGACAAGTACTCGCAAATTTACAAAGTGCCCGCGACGCTGCTTCACCGCGTCGTTCACCGCGAAAGCCGGTACAACCCGAAGGCCTACAACAAGCGCGGCTACTTCGGCCTCATGCAGATCAAGTACAACACCGCCAAGTCGATGGGTTACGACGGCCAGCCTGAAGGCCTGTTCGACGCCGAAACCAACATCAAATATGCCGCGAAGTATCTCCGCGGCGCATGGCTGGTGTCCGACAACAGCGAAGACAATGCCGTCAGGCTCTATGCCCGCGGCTACTACTACGACGCCAAGCGCAAGGGCATGGACGACATCGCCCACGGCAACTACTAAGCCTTATAGCATCTAACGTCTATTATTGCGCGAGATCGGCCGAGGCCGATCGGGTCGGCGGCGGCAGCTTCGCCAGTATCTCCTTCAGCAGAATTTCCGGCCGGTATCTGAGCCAGCTCGGTGTCAGCCCGAGCCTGACCATGACGAGACTGGCCGACGGCACGATCACCATGCTCTGGCCATCATGCCCTTCCAGCCAGAAGGCGTCGTCCGGAATACCGGTCTCCCCGCTCCTGCCGCTGCCGGGCGGGCGAAGCCAGGACTGGCCATGCGAATACATGCCGCCGGAAGATGCCGTCGGCGTACGCATCATGCTCATGAAGCTCTCGGGCAGCAGCCGCTCGCCATTCCAGACCCCATCCTGCAGCAAGAACTGCCCGAAGCGGACCCAATCGCGCGCCGTCGCATAGAGATAGGAGCTGCCGGCGAAGGTGCCCCGCGCATCAACCTCGAACACCGCGCTCGACATGCCGAGCGGATCGAACAGCGCCGTCCTCGGATAGTCGATCGCCTGCTTCTCGTCGCCAAGGCGATCCATCCAGATGCGGGAGATCAAAACGGAGGTTCCGCTGGAGTAATTGAACTGCGTGCCGGGATCGTCATCCAGAGCAAGGCTTGCCGGCAGCGCCGTCTGGTCCGCGTCGAGATAGAGCATGCGCGTGACGTCAGCCACGGTGCCATAATCCTCGTTGAACCTGAGGCCGCTCTCCATCCCAAGCAGCTGCCCCAGCGTGATCTGCGACCGCTTGTCGTCCCGCCATTGCGCAAACAGCCCGGCATCCTCGGCGCCGATCTTGCCGTCGAGCATCAACCGGCCGACGAGCGCCGCGTTGACCGTCTTGGTCATCGACCAGCCGATCAACGGCGTTTGCGGCCCGAAACCCTTTCCGTAATTCTCCGCGACGATCTTGCCGTCATGCAAGACGACGACGGCGCGCATATGCTCGCCGGTCAATGCCGGGTCGGCAAGCAGTGCTGCGATCGCCGCGTCGTTTTCGATCGGCAGCGCGGCTGCGGTCTCTGCAGCCTTGGCGACTGCAGGCTCGGGCACCGCTTTTCGCGCGGCGGCGAAATCGCCATCCGGCACGGCCGTGCAGCCGAGACCATCGCGGTAGATCGCATAATTGGCGGCAAATAGCCCGAGGATGCGCGCGGTCACCTGCTTGCCGGCCTCATCGACCTGCACGCGAATCAACCGTAACAGAGGATTGCCGGGCGCCTGGACGTCTTCGGCCAGCACGGCATTCGCGTCGCGCCCGGCCAGGAAGACATTCGAGCAGACGATCTTCGCCGCATAGCCGTCGCCGATCCTGAGCAACTCCGGCGGCCTGACATAAAGCCAGCCCGCACCCGCGACGACGATGACGGCGACACCCGCAGCCGCCGCCTTCAAGATGCGCAGAACGCGTCCCATGAGCACCCCTCCCCAGCCAATAGAGAAACAGGAAAATTGCCCTTTAGAAAGCTCCGTCAAGTCCCGGCCGTTCCCAATTGCGCGAGGCGCCCGCAGCCGGGCCGCCCACAGGCAACGTCATCAAACTGTAGCGCCGCCGCGTTAAACGCCCTGAACGCTAAATGTTGAGAGACTCACTTATGACGGAATTTGCCCCGGATGCCGGCTTCCGCAAGAACCGGAAACTCAAGGCAGCTCTTCTCCGCCACAAGGCCTTTTCGAAAGAGGGCCTGTCCGAACGTCTTTTCGGGCTGCTCTTTTCCGGCCTCGTCTATCCGCAGATCTGGGAAGATCCCGATCTCGACATGAAGGCGATGGAGCTTGAGCCTCATCACCGCATCGTCACCATCGGCTCCGGCGGCTGCAACATGCTCGCTTATCTCTCGCAAAGCCCGGCTTCTATCGATGTCGTCGACCTCAACCCGCACCATATCGCGCTGAACAAGCTGAAGCTCGGCGCCTTCCGCCATCTTCCCGCCCATGCCGATCTCGTTCGCTTCCTGGCAAGACCGAACCAGTCCGCAAACAGCCAGGCCTTCGATCGTTTCCTGTCGGCCAATCTGGATGAAGCGACGAGCAACTACTGGAACGGCCGCAAATTCGGCCGCCGCCGCGTCACCGTCTTCGACCGCAACATCTACAAGACGGGCCTGCTCGGCCGCTTTATCGGCGCCGCCCACCTTCTCGCCCGCGTCCATGGCATCGACCTCACCGGCGTCGCCAAGGCGAAGACGATGGAAGAGCAGCGCCAGCTCTTCGACGAGAAGATCGCGCCTCTGTTCGAAAAGCCTGTCGTGCGCTGGATCACCAGCCGCAAGAGCTCGCTCTTCGGCCTCGGCATCCCGCCGCAGCAATATGACGAGCTCGCAAGCCTCGCCGCCGACAATTCGATCGCGCCGGTTCTGCGCTATCGCCTGGAAAAGCTCACCTGTCATTTCCCGATGCAGGAAAACTACTTCGCCTGGCAGGCCTTCGCCCGCCGTTACGCCGATGAAGGCGAAGGTCCGCTGCCGACCTACCTGAAGGCGGAGCACTACGAGGCGATCCGCGCCAATGTCGACCGCGTCAGCGTTCATCATGCAAGCTTCACCGAACTGCTTGCCGGCGAGCCTGCCGCCTCGCGCGATCGCTACATCCTGCTCGATGCGCAGGACTGGATGACGGACCAGCAGCTGAACGACGTCTGGTCGGAAATATCGCGCACCGCCCGCGACGGCGCCCGCGTCATCTTCCGCACAGCCGCAGAAAAGAGCATCATCGAAGGCCGCCTCTCGCCCGCCATCCGCGACCAGTGGACCTATCTTGAGGACCGCTCGCTCGAACTGACAGCGCTCGACCGCTCGGCCATCTACGGCGGCTTCCACATCTATGTGAAGAAGCCATGAGCCGGACGGATATGAGCCCGGTGGACGCACCCTCGGAGAAGCATGCCGACCTCATGGACGGCATGTATCGCTACCAGCGCCATATCTATGACCTGACGCGCAAATACTACCTCCTCGGCCGCGACCAGACGATCCGTAATCTGGACCTCGGGCAGAACGCCACCCTGCTGGAAGTCGGCTGCGGCACCGGCCGCAATCTGGCGCTGGCCCACCGGCATTATCCGCAAGCAAGGCTCTACGGCCTCGATATCTCGCAGGAAATGCTGATCTCGGCCCGCAAGACCTTCGCGGGCCTGAACACCTCGGCCGATTTCCGCGTCGCCGACGCCACGGCTTTTGACGCCCGCGATTTCGGCGTCGATGGCTTCGACCGGGTGATGATCTCCTACGCGCTGTCGATGATCCCCGATTGGGAGCGTGCGATCGACGCTTCGCTTGCGGCGCTCGCCCCCGGCGGCCAGCTGCACGTCGTCGATTTCGGCCAGCAGGAAGGCCTGCCCGGCTGGTTCCGCGCCCTGCTGCGCTCCTGGCTCGACAAGTTCCACGTCACGCCGCGCGCGACGCTGCGAGACGTCCTGCAGGTCAAGGCTGACCAGGAAAATGCCCAGCTGATCTTCAAGACGATCGGCGGCGGCTATGCCTGGCGCGCGATAATAATTAAGGCCCACTAATATTTAGCTTGAAACTAACCGATTTTTTACGTTGATATGGTGAATAGAGAGGGCATCTAAGCGCTGGACGCGTCAATTCGAAGGTCAGGCTGTGGGGCAAAAAGATCATTCGGTTCACGACGGAACATCCATGCGCCGGCTTCTGTTATGCGTATTGCCCCTTGCCCTCATGCTCGCTGGCTGCACCTCCTCGGGCTATGACTATCTCTCCACCGCCTCGATAAAGCCGAAGATGCGCTTTCAGGACACCGATCCGCAGGATTTCGGACCTAAGCATCCGCAGCAAAACGCCATCCACGGCATCGACATCTCCAAGTGGCAGGGCGATATCGACTGGCAGACGGTGCGCAAGTCAGGCGTCGACTTCGCCTTCATCAAGGCGACCGAGGGCAAGGACCGCATCGATCCGCGCTTCAGCGAATACTGGCAGGAAGCCCGCCAGGTCGGCATTCCGCACGCCCCCTATCATTTCTACTATTTCTGCTCGTCGGCCGACGAACAGGCGGACTGGTTCATCAGCAATGTGCCGAAGGAATCCATGAAGCTGCCGCCGGTGCTCGATGTCGAGTGGAACGGTGAATCGAAGACCTGCCGCACGCGCCCCGATCCCGAGACCGTGCGCTCCGAGATCAAGCGCTTCATGGACAGGCTCGAGGCCTATTACGGCAAGCGCCCGATCATCTACACCTCGGTCGATTTCCACCGCGAAAATCTCGACGGCTATTTCCAGGACTATCACTTCTGGGTCCGCTCCGTCGCGAAGCACCCCGAGGTCACCTACGCCAACCGTCGCTGGGCCTTCTGGCAGTACACCTCGACCGGCGTGATCCCTGGGATCAAGGGCCCGACTGACATTAACGTGTTCGCGGGTTCGGCGAAGAACTGGAATAACTGGGTCGCGGCCGTATCCAAGGATAGGAATTCTTAGTAACGTCCCGTTTTCTTTCTTGCTTCTGTCACAATCATTTGGGACATCGACAGCAATTCAAGCAATGACGAGGATACACTCCATGCACCGCACGCCTGCAAGCCGTTCTGCGCTCGCTCTCCTCCTTGCCGCTGGTCTGGCGACCGGCGCGGCAGCGCAAACACCGGCCCCGGCCGCACCGGCCGGTCAGGCGCCCGCGACGGCGGTAGCCCCCGCCGCCCCGGCTGTCGCATGTGACGGCGATCTCTCCACCTTCCTCGCCGGCGTCAAGGCCGAGGCGATCGCAGCCGGCGCTTCCGCCGAAGCAGCCGACAAGGCGCTTGCCGGCGCCCAGATCGACCCGAAGGTGCTGAGCCGCGACCGCGCCCAGGGCGTGTTCAAGCAGACCTTCCTCGAATTCTCCCAGCGCACCGTCAGCCAGGCCCGCCTCGACATCGGCCGCCAGAAGATGAAGCAGTTCGCCGACGTCTTTTCCCGCGCCGAACAGGAATACGGCGTGCCTCCTGGTGTCATCACCGCCTTCTGGGCGATGGAAACCGATTTCGGCGCCGTGCAGGGCGATTTCAACACCCGCAACGCGCTCGTGACGCTCGCCCATGATTGCCGCCGTCCGGAGCTCTTCCGCCCGCAGCTGATCGCGCTGATCGAGATGGTCCAGCACGGCGACCTCGACCCTGAGACCAACACCGGCGCCTGGGCCGGCGAAATCGGCCAGGTGCAGATGCTGCCGCGCGATATCATCGCCTACGGCATGGACGGCGATGGCGACGGCCATGTGCGCCTGAAGCAGAGCGGCCCTGATGCCATCCTGACCGCCGCCAAGTTCATCCAGCACCTCGGCTTCCAGAAGGGCCAGCCCTGGCTGCAGGAAGTCACCATCCCGCAGGACCTGCCCTTCGAGAAGTCGGGCCTCGGCGGCACAATGACGGCGGGTGAATGGTTCGCGCTCGGCGTCAAGCCGCGCAACGGCGACGTAAGCTTCGGCACGCTGCGCGGCGATCTTGTCCTGCCGCAGGGCCGCCTCGGACCGGCCTTCATCGCCTATCCGAACTTCGGCATCTATCTCGAGTGGAACAAGTCCTTCATCTACACGACCTCGGCCGCCTATTTCGCGACCCGCCTTTCCGGCGCCGAGCCCTATCTCAAGGGCACGCCTGAACAGGGCCTGACCAACGACCAGATGAAGGAACTGCAGACCAAGCTCGACACCATGGGCCACGACGTCGGCGCCATCGACGGCATCCTCGGCTCCGGCACCCGCATCGCCATCCAGAAGCAGCAGCAGCGCCTCGGCATGCCGGCCGACGGCTGGGCGACACCTGCCCTCCTCAACGCGCTCTGAGCGCCCGCGAGAGAGCTGAAAACGACGACAAGAGCCGGGCCAAGTGCCCGGCTTTTTCGTTTTCCGATTTCGTGAGCGTTTTCAGCGGCCTGTACCGCGCCTGCAATCCGCCACAGGCGTAAACGGCGGGTCGCCCTTTTTTACGCTCCGTTAAAATGTGTGAATATTTTTCCGACCGATTTTGTCGTGAAGATTCAGCGGAGTAGCATTTGCCACCAGGGAGAGATGTGACATTTTCGCCGCATCGCAGCAAAAAAAGCGCTTTCCAACTGCCACAGTCCCGACATATTATCGGCTCGTTAACGCGAGGAGACAGACATGGGACTGACACGATCCTTGAATGTCCTTTTGATCGGTGCGGCGTTTCTATTCGTGCTGTCGATGCTTTTCATCTGACACAGGATGCCGCTTCAAACGGACTATGCCGACACTCCTAGATAGCGCAGAGTTCATGAAACAGAAAAAGCGCAGGCCATCGCGGTCTGCGCTTTTTCAGTTCTATCAGCTGTGAACGTCGCCTTGATCAGGCGGCAGCACCCGCGCTCTTGGCCGCGTTGCGCTTGAAGCCGAGGTTTGTCAGAACCGCCGAGACCAGCGGCGCGCGGTTCATCGTATAGAGATGGAAATCACTGACACCACGACGGGCCAGATCCTCGATCTGCTCGGCGGCGACATCGGCCGCGACCTTGGCGCGCTCTTCCGGCTTGTCGTCATAGCCCTCGAAGCGCTCGTCGAGAAACGCCGGGATGACCGTGCCGCAGGCGCCGGCAAAGCGCTTCAGCTGCGTGAGGTTCATGATCGGCATGATGCCGGGAACGACGGGAATGGTGATCCCGGCCGCGCGCACCTTCTCCAGGTAGCGCTCGAAATTGTCGTTGTCGAAGAAGAACTGCGTCAGCGCCCGGTTGGCGCCGTTATCGGCCTTGCGCTTCAGCATGTCGATATCGGCGGCGACGTCGCGGCTTTCAGGATGCTTTTCCGGATAGGCCGAAACCGAGATCTCGAAATCGCCGAGTTCGCGCAGTCCCGCGACCAGCTCGGAGGCGTTGGCGTATCCACCCGGATGCGGCGTGTAGGGCGCGCCGACGCCATCAGGCGTATCGCCACGCAGCGCCACGAAGTGCTTCACGCCGGCCTTGCGGAAGCTCTCGACGACGCTGTGCGTCTCTTCCTTGGTGGCGCCCACGCAGGTGAGGTGCGAGGCCGTGGCAAGCGGCGTGGAGCTGATGAAGCGCGACACGGTTGCCAGCGTCGGCGCCTTGGTCGTGCCGCCGGCACCGTAGGTTACCGACACGAAGTCGGGGTTCCAGTCCTGCAGTTCGCTGACCGTCTTCCAGAGCTGGCCCTCGGCCTCTTCCGACTTGGGCGGAAAGAACTCGAACGAAATGCCGATCCTGTTGCGCGCGTCCTGGTTCAAAGCCATGTCAGTCTCTCCCGGCAAATGTGGGTGCGGCGTGATCGCTCTCGGCAGAGGCCATCAGGCGCCTGGGGTCGCGCGCGAGCCAGATGGTAACAGTTAGCCCCTGCCCGCTCTCGTGCCCCGGATGAAGATCGACGACCTGCTCGATATCGAGCCCCGCCTTGCGCAGCCAGTCGGTCATCGACTGGTGCGAAAAGCCGAGACGCACATGCGCGTGGTCGTCACGAAGATATTCCAGCGTGTGAGGCGCCAGATCGATGATGACGAGCCGTCCGCCCGGGCGCAGCATGCGTGCCGCTTCCCCGATGGCGATGTCCGGCTGGTCGAAGAAGTGCAGGACCTGATGGATCGTCACCAGATCGAAATCCTGCGCCTCGAAAGGCAGGTTGAGGATATCGGCATGACGCACCGAGGCCTTGGTGATGCCTGTTCGGTCGAGATTGGCGCGGGCCACACTCAGCATGTCGCGGCTGGCATCGACGCCGATCGCGCGACGGTAGAGCCCCGACAGAAGCTCCAGGATGCGGCCGGTGCCGGTTCCGAGATCGAGCAGCGAATCGATCGGCTGGCTGCCGAGCAGCCGGATCACGGCGGCATCGACCTCCTCGTCAGCCGCGTGCAGGCGGCGAAGCTCGTCCCACTCGGCGGCGTTGCGGCTGAAATAGGCCTGCGCCCGCTCCGAGCGCTGGCGCTTGACGGCATCGAGCCGCTCGCCATCGCGCAGGATGATAGGATCGTTCTCGGAGGCATGCGCCAGAAGATTGCGCACGAAGTTCGCCGCCTTCCCTTCCTGCCGCAGCCGGAAATAGGCCCAGGCGCCCTCCTGGTAGCGATCGATGAGATCGGCTTCGCCAAGCAGCTTGAGATGGCGCGAGATACGCGGTTGGGATTGGCCGAGAATTTCGGTAAGATCGGTCACGGTCACGTCGCCGGCGGCCAGCAGCGCCAGAAGACGTAAGCGCGTCGGCTCACCCGCCGCCCGCAGCACGTCCACCAACGCATCCAAACCTAGCCTGACGGGTTCACCCATATCCGATCCAATCAACATATAAAGATATCTTTATGTGAAATGATTTGGTCGTGCAAGCGGCATTTCGATCGGTTCACGAAATTCCCTGCGCAAATCGCGACATGGGCTTGAGAGAAAAAAACCCTCTCCTCCGCCCTCATGCCTGTGCCCAGGCTTTCGCCCGGGCGATGTCACAGGCATCCAGCGCCCCAAGTCCTTGGGGCCAAGACTCTCTTCACGGCGCGGACGCGCCGTGGCTGGATCCCGGCTCAAGGCCGGGATGAGGGATGTTGAGGGCCTCCACAAACAAAGAACCCCGCCGAAGCGGGGCTCTCAAGCATGCTGATAAGCAGCAAACCTTATCGCGTCAGGCGTTTGTAAGCCTGGCTGCCCGGGTTCAGCGCGTCGGGACCGAGGCGGCGAACCTTGTCCTCTTCGTAGTCTTCGAAGTTGCCTTCGAACCATTCGACATGGCCGTCGCCTTCAAAGGCGAGGATGTGCGTCGCCAGACGGTCGAGGAACATGCGATCGTGGCTGATGATGATGGCGCAGCCGGCGAAGGCTTCGAGCGCGCTTTCCAGTGCACCGAGCGTTTCCGTATCGAGGTCGTTGGTCGGTTCGTCGAGCAGCAGAACGTTGCCGCCGGCCTTCAGCATCTTGGCGAGGTGAACGCGGTTGCGCTGACCGCCAGAGAGGTTTCCGACCTTCTGCTGCTGATCGCCGCCCTTGAAGTTGAAGGCGCCGCAATAGGCGCGCGAGTTCATGTCGAACTTGCCGAGCTTGATGACTTCGGCGCCGCCGGAGATTTCTTCCCAGACGGTCTTGTTGCCGTCGAGCGCGTCACGGCTCTGGTCGACATAGCCGAGATGAACGGTGTCACCGATGCGGATCGAACCGGCATCCGGCTTTTCCTGCCCGGTGATCATCTTGAACAGCGTCGACTTGCCGGCGCCGTTCGGGCCGATGATGCCGACGATACCACCAGGCGGCAGCTTGATCGACAGGTCGTTGATCAGCGTGCGGCCTTCGAAGCCCTTGTTGATGCCCTCGAGCTCGATGACCACCTGGCCGAGACGCTCGGAGACCGGGATGATGATCTGCGCGTCGCCGGGGCGGATGTTTTCGGCCGCATCGACCAGCTGTTCGTAGGCCTTGATACGGGCCTTCGACTTCGCCTGACGAGCCTTCGGGCTGGAAGCGATCCATTCCTGTTCACGCGACAGCGCCTTCTGGCGGCCGGCTTCTTCGCGGGCTTCCTGCTGCATGCGCTTGGCCTTCGCCTGCAGGTAGGCGGAGTAGTTGCCTTCGTAAGGAATGCCGCGGCCGCGGTCGAGCTCGAGAATCCAGCCCGTGACGTTGTCGAGGAAGTAGCGATCGTGGGTAATCATCATCACGGCGCCAGGATAGTCGCGCAGGTGCTTTTCAAGCCATGCGATCGTCTCGGCGTCGAGGTGGTTGGTCGGTTCGTCGAGGAGCAGCAGATCCGGCTGCGACAGAAGCAGGCGGCAGAGCGCGATACGGCGACGCTCACCACCCGAAAGCAGGGTGACGTCGGCATCCTTCGGCGGGCAGCGCAGAGCTTCCATCGCCATCTCGACCTGCTGTTCGAGGTCCCAGAGGTTCTGGCTGTCGATGATGTCCTGGAGCTTGGCGCCTTCGTCGGCGGTCTCGTCGGAATAGTTCATCATCAGTTCGTTGTAGCGGTCGAGCACGGCCTGCTTGTCGGCCACGCCTTCCATGACGTTTTCGAAGGCGTTCTTGGCCGGATCGAGATGCGGTTCCTGCTCGAGGTAGCCGACGGTCGCACCTTCTGCGAGCCAGGCTTCCCCGGTGAATTCCTTGTCCTGGCCGGCGATGATGCGCAGCACGGTCGACTTACCGGCGCCGTTCGGGCCGAGGATACCGATCTTGGCATCCGGGTAGAACGACAGGTTGACGTTTTCGAGGATCTTCTTGGCGCCGTAGGACTTGTTCAGTCCCGACATGTGGTAGATGAACTGACGTGCCATCGGTAATTCTGCTCCGGGGGAAATTGGTTTGCCGCTATGTAGGCGAATTGGCGCCCGGGGGCAACGCGCCAGCGGCAAAATCCACCCGCTTTGTCGCGGATCACCTGCAGTTTGCGGCTGAAAGTCAGCTTGCTCTATTGCAAGGCCGCGTGATCGATCCGGAAAAGCTGGAAATCGCTGCGCGTCGGCGGATTGACCCGCTCCAGCCCCGGCCAGCCATCCCCGCGCGCCAATGAGGCATAAAGCGGCGCCTGCTTCGGATCGGCTTCCAGAGGAAAGCGGCAAACGGCAACGTAATCGAAAGGCGCCAGCGCTTCCCGGCGCAGCTGCGGGTCTGAGGTCATGAACGCCTGGAACATCCGCTTCATTCCGGGCGAGGCACGATGGAACGGCATGGCGCCGACCGAAAAGCCCGATGGGGCCGCCAGGATCAGAGGCATGGCGATCCCCTGCGGTGTGGCGACGCGGCCCGGCGTGACGGTTTGAAGGACGGAGAAATCCTGCCGCTCGCACTCGCTCGCCACCATATAGTCGACCTCGTCGAATTTATGCTGAACCGACGGCACCAGCACGAAGAAGACACAAAGCGCGGCCGCAACGGCAGCAGCGGCAACCGCGGAAAGCCGGTACATTTTGTCGAAGGCCTGTGATTTCATCGTCATCGTCGCGATGACGGCGGGTAGGAACACCGGCATCAGCGCGATCGGAAAGCGAATGTTGCGCGTCACGAAGCAGGTGAGAACGAGGGCGCCCAACGCCATGAGATAGGCGATTGCTGGTCCAAACGACCGCTCCCGCATTTTGAACAGCACGAGCGGACCGACATAGGCGCCAACAGCAGCCGTCAATGCCAGGAGCAGCAGCAGATCATATTGACCGTTCTCGTAGAAATACCGGATGCTCTTTTCCTGCCATACCCGATCGAACCACAGCTCCCGCGATACCGGGTCGATGATGCCATAGGGGCCTGTAACGCAGGATGGAAAGAGGTAGGCGGCGACGACCAGAACCGCGACGGCCGGAATTGCCAGGGCAAGGAGCCGCATGAAAGGCCCCGCGCGATCACGCTGGATCGCCACGCCCGCACCGAGAACGACGGAGAACGCCGATAGCAGGAAGATGTAGGGGGCGGAGAAGGCGTCGCATTGCGTCGAGACGGCAGCGGCGGGACCGAGGAACGCCATGGCGGATACAAGCGTGACGATCACCATCGAGACGGATGCGGCGACAAGGACGGTACGAACCCCGGCGACATTTCCGATGTAGCAGACAACGAGCCCGGCATAGGCGATCACGACGAGCGGAAGACACTCGAGGCCGATCACCGTCGAGATCGCCGCACCCGCGCCGATCATCAGCCCCCCTGCCCGATCCCATCGCACCAGCCCCGCGACGATCATCATGAGAGCGACGATCTGGACGTTATGGTGATCGATACGACCCGGCGTGAACTCCAGCACGCCCATGCTCATGAGAACGGTGGCGAGCATCAGCGACAGCGTGAGCGCCGTCTCCGTCAGCGAAAACCCTGCAAGCAGGCGCCGTGCAGTCGTCGCGACCAGCAGGCAGCAGAGCGAAAGCAACATCGGCGGCCAGACCTGGAAGGCAACGGAGAGTGCCTGCGCGGTCGGCATGAAAGGCTGCAGCAACCAGGCGATCGCGACATAAGGGAGATCGACCAGCCGTGACCATGGCGACACGTAGGTCGCCGGCATCGAGATGAAGGGAAGCGACAGATCGAACCAGTGCCCCTGCGGGGACATCAGATGCCGGATCTGGAGTTCGCGCAACTGATCGTCGATATCGCTGACGAACCTTATCCCATCAGCGAGATCGAACAGCACCATCGCGAGCGCGGTCGCATAGACGATCAGGAACATGCGCCATAACGGCATCTCTCCTGCAGCAGTCTGATCGCTTTCAGATGCAACTATGTCGGACATTCGTCGTCACTCGAGCTGTTGGTCACCGCCAGCCCGAGACGATAGACGTCAAAAATTGAGATTGTCCTACGACCTCAAAAACCCGCTGCGTCGACGACACCCTCGTTGCAGCCGAAGGATGTCCGGCCCGCGCCCTGGATGAGATCACCGAGATCCTTGCCCTTCCCGCTGGTCGCATCGGCGGAGAGACCGATCGTCAGTTCGCTGATCACGCGGCTGTTGCCGGCGCGGCGGCAGCTCATCTTTACCCGGTCGCCGGCGCCGGGGCCGAAGCTCCTGTCGAACGCCGCCTTGATCGCGTCTCCAGTCAGTGACTTGCCGATATTGGCGGCGAACAGTTCCTGGACGGCGGATCCGTTCAGGTCCTCGATCAATCTCACCGCATCGGCGAAGTAGGCGTCGGCGCTCATGCCGGTGCAGGTGCCGTGCTTGGTCCATTCATGCCGCTCGAGCGCCGATTGCGTCCCAGGCATGACCTTGTCGAGCGATGCCTTCGTCTCGGCCGAGAGTTTTACCTCCGGCAGGTCCCTCCAATCGCCACCCTTGTCGGCGGAGCGATCAGCGTCGGAAACGCCGCAGTAATCCTTGCGCATCGGCCAGAGCCCGTGCAGCGAGAAGTTCTTGGCGTCGTAGCGGTCGCTGCCTTGACTGGCGCATTCGGCCTTGCGCTGGTTGGTCTGGCAGAAGGCCGGCTGCCAGCTGGCAGCGAGAATGAAGCGCGTGCGCCCGCCGCCCTCCTGCGCAAAAGCCGGGACGGCCATGATCGACAACAGGAACAATGCGATGACGCGAAAAACGAGATTGCCCATACTCATCCCCACAAAGAACAATTCATGAACATGAAAGCACGCGATGCATCGGCAGGCAAGCGGCAAAACGGCAGATACGAAAATCTCCGGCACAACCTATCCCGCCTGTTGCATTTGACCGCTGTTCTGGTCTTCTCCCGCCACGGAGGAAATCATGTTTGCAGAAACCCGGCGCCTCGACCATGCGGGCGCTTCACTGGCCTATCACTATCAGCAGCCCGAAGGCACTGAGCGCGGCATTCTCTTGATCAGCCATGGACTAGCCGAGCACTCGAAACGCTACCAGCGCTTTGCGCAAGCGATGGCTTCGCGCGGCTATCACGTCTACGCCCACGACCATCGCGGCCACGGCGAGACCACCGCGCCGGACGCGCCGATCGGCCGCTTCGCAAGGCGTAATGGCGCGAGCTACGTTGTCGACGATATCGAGGCGATGCGCGACGAAGCGGCGACCGAGCATCCGGGCCTGCCGATCATCCTCTTCGGCCACTCCATGGGCGGGCTGATCGCGCTCAACGCGGCCGTCACCTACCCGCGAAAATTCGACGCCGTCGCCGTCTGGAACTCGAACTTCAATCCGGGCTTGGCCGGCCGCGCCGCGCAGGCGATCCTCCTGATCGAGCGCGCGCTGAAAGGCTCCGACGTCCCGAGCGACCTGCTGCCGAAGCTCACCTTCGGCACCTGGGCGAAATCGGTCGCCAACCGCCGCACCGATTTCGACTGGCTGTCGCACGATCCCGAAGAGGTCGACAAGTATGTGGCCGATCCGCTCTGCGGCTTCGGCGCCTCCGTCTCGCTCTGGCTCGACCTCTTCGAGCTCACCTTCCGGGCGCCGCAGAAAGAACATCTCGCCCGCCTGCCGACCGAGACGCCGATCCACCTGGTGGGTGGCGGCCAGGACCCGGCGACGGAGAATGGAAAAGCCATTCTCTGGCTGTCAAACCATTTGAAAACCCATGGCTTCTCCCGTATTAGCACTGAGATATATCAGGACATGCGCCACGAGACCTTGAACGAGATCGGCGCCGACGCGGCCATATCGGCATTCGCCGATTGGTGCGATCAGGCAACCGCGCGTTCCGTGGGCGGCTGATCCCGCTCCCTACACCAAAACCAGAGAATACCGTCATGAGCAGCAACGCGGCACCCGGCACCAGCAACACCCCATCGGAAGTGATGATGGGGCTGATCCTGATGTTCGTCTCGGTGCTGCTGTCGCCCATCATCGACATCTTCTCCAAGCTTGCCATCAGCACGGTTCCATCCGCCCAGATCACCGCGGCGCGCTTCGGCGTGCAGGCGCTCTGCATGCTGCCCATCGTGCTCTGGCGTCACAACCTCACCGAGATCACCTGGAAACAGAGCTTCTTCCACGCCATCCGCGGCGCCATCATCACCGTCTCGATGATCTCCTTCGTCACCACGCTGAAATACATGGCGGTTGCCGATGCCATCGCCATTTTCTTCGTCGAGCCGATCATTCTGACGATCCTGAGCAGCATCTTCCTCAAGGAAAAGATCGGCTGGCGCCGCTATACCGCCTGCGGCGTCGGCTTCTTCGGGGCAATCCTCATCATCCAGCCGAGCTTCCAGGAGGTCGGATACGTCGCGCTGCTGCCCGTCGTCAGCGCGATCTGCATCGCCATCTCCGCCATGATGAACCGGGCGCTGGCGCAGCGTGAGGACCCGTGGGCCATGCAGTTCCACATGGGCCTCTGGGGCCTACTGATCTGCGCCATCCTGCTCTATCTCGGCCAGGGCAGCGGCTCCGACGTGCTCGATCCCGTCATGCCCGACGCCCGCGCCTGGCTCTATCTTCTCGGCGTCGGCGTCTCCGCGGCGATCGCCGGCATCTTCGGCGTTTACGCCTATCGCTCGGCGCCCGCCTCGACGCTCGCCCCGCTGCAGTATTTCGAGATCGTCTCCGCCACCGCCTTCGCCTGGCTGGTGTTCGGCGATTTCCCGGATGCGCTGAAATGGCTCGGCATCTTCATTATCATGGGCTCCGGCTTCTACATCATCTGGCGCGAGCGGCGCTTTGCATCCAAGCCCGTATCCGATACATCTGAGGAGACGCGGGCACCCTGATCTGATCGTGGGAGGAACATGACGCAGACTGAGCCTAACAGAGCGCCGCTCACAGGCATTCGTGTCATCGAGCTCGCGCGCGTCCTCGCCGGCCCCTGGGCGGGCCAGATGCTGGCCGATCTTGGCGCCGACGTGATCAAGGTCGAAAACCCCGATGGCGGCGACGATACGAGGCACTGGGGTCCCCCCTTCGTCGAGGGTGCCGATGGCGAAAACCTCTCTGCCGCCTATTACCACGCCGCCAATCGCGGCAAGCGCTCCATAACGGCCGATCTGCGCAGCGAGGAAGGCCAGGCGCTGGTCCGTCGGCTGGTCGCCACCGCCGATGTCGTCATCGAGAATTTCAAGCTCGGCGGCCTCGTCAAATACGGGCTGGATTACGAGAGCCTGCGCCAGATCAATCCAAAGCTCGTCTATTGCTCGATCACTGGCTTCGGCCAGACGGGCCCCTATGCCGGTCTCGCCGGCTACGATTATATCGTCCAGGGCATGTCCGGCTTCATGTCGATCACGGGCGAGCCCGACGGACAGCCGATGAAGGCGGGCGTTGCCATCGCCGATATCTTCACCGGCATCTACGCGGTCTCGGCGATCGAGGCAGCCCTCATCCACGCGCTGAAGACGGGCGAAGGCCAGCTGGTCGACATGGCGCTGCTCGATGTGCAGTCGGCGGTGCTCGCCAACCAGAACATGAACTACCTCATATCCGGCCGCCCGCCGACACGCCTCGGCAACGCCCACCCCAACATCTCGCCCTACGAGGTCGTCCCCACATCAGATGGCTACCTCATCCTCGCCATCGGCAATGACGGCCAGTTCCGCCGCCTATGCGCCATCCTCGGCCTCGAAGGGGTCGCCGACGACGAACGCTTCGCCACCAACAAGGCCCGCGTTGCCAATCGCGACGAGGTGAGACGCTTGGTCTCGACCGAAACGCTGAAGTGGGCGAAGGCCGATCTTCTTGCGGCCTGCGAGGCGAACGCCGTGCCGTCAGGCGCGATCAACACCATCGAGGACATGTTCAACGATCCGCAGATCGTCGCGCGCGGCCTGCGCATCGATCTCGAGGATAGCGCCGGCACCGTCATTCCCGGTGTCAGGACGCCCGTCGTCCTGTCGCGGACGCCGCTCAGCTATGAAAGGCCCAGTCCGAGACTGGGAGAGCACCAGGAGGAGGTGCTCGCGGAACTCATCCAATGGGAGGGGAACAAATGAAACGAACAGGCGGAGAACTGATCGTCGAGGCATTGAAGGCAAATGGGGTGAAACGCCTCTCCTGCGTTCCCGGCGAGAGTTTCCTCGCCGTCCTCGACGCGCTTTACGACAGCGACATAGAGGTCATCGTCTGCCGCCAGGAGGGCGGCGCCGCGATGATGGCCGATACATGGGGCCGTCTCACCGGAGAGCCCGGCATCTGCATGGTCACCCGCGGCCCCGGCGCCACCAACGCGACTGCCGGCCTGCATATCGCCAAACAGGATTCGATTCCGATGATCCTCTTCATCGGCCAGGTCCAGCGCGATGCCCGCGAACGCGAAGCCTTCCAGGAGGTCGAGTTCCGCCGGGCGCTCACCGAATACGCCAAGTGGGTGGGCGAGATCGACGACGCGGCCCGCATCCCCGAATTCGTCACCCGCGCCTTCGCGCTCGCCACCTCCGGCCGCCCCGGGCCTGTCGTCCTGTCACTACCCGAAGACATGCTGCGCGATATGGTCGAGGCGCCCCGCGCCAGGCGCTATTCCCGCGTCGAAGCCCATCCCGGCCGCAGCCAGGTCGACGACCTCTATCTGCGCCTGCTGAAGGCCGAGCGCCCGATGGTGATCCTCGGTGGCTCGCGCTGGGATGCCGACGCGGTGGCCGATTTCAAGATTTTTGCCGAGCGCTTCAACCTGCCGGTCGGCTGCTCCTTCCGCCGCCAGATGCTGTTCGATCATCTGCATCCTGGCTATGCCGGCGATATCGGCGTCGGCATCAATCCAGAGCTGGCGCGGGAGATCAAGGAGAGCGATCTGCTGATCCTGCTCGGCGGCCGCATGTCCGAAATGCCGTCCTCGGGCTATACGCTGATCGATATTCCCTACCCGCAGCAGCAACTCGTCCACATCCATCCCGACCCGTCCGAACTCGGCCGTGTCTATCGCCCGGATCTCGCCATAGCGGCAAGCCCGCAGGATTTCGTCGCAGCCCTTGCCGACCTCGAGGCGCCCACACAAGCGCGGTGGGCGGACCGCACCGAGCGCATGCATCAAGCCTATCTCGCATGGTCGACACCGCCGCAAACAGGACCCGGCGACGTCCACATGGGCCCGATCATGGCGTGGATCGAGGAGAACACGCGGCCGGACGCCATCTTCACCAACGGCGCCGGCAATTATGCGACATGGCAGCACCGCTACCACCGCTTCCGGCAGTTCAACACGCAGGCAGCCCCGACATCTGGCTCCATGGGCTACAGCGTCCCCTCAGCGGTGGCCGCCAAGGCGCTGTTTCCGGATCGCGAAGTGATCTGCTTTGCAGGCGACGGCTGCTTTCTCATGCACGGCCAGGAATTCGCCACGGCCATCCGCTACAAGCTGCCCTTCATCACGCTTCTGATCAACAACGGCATGTACGGCACGATCCGCATGCATCAGGAGCGCGAATATCCCGGCCGCGTCAGCGGCACCGGCCTCACCAATCCCGATTTCGCGGCCCTTGCCCGCGCCTATGGCGGCCATGGCGAGACGGTAGAAAAGACCGAGGACTTCGCCCCCGCCTTCGAGCGCGCCCGCGAAAGCGGCCTGCCCGCTATCATCGATATCAAGCTCGACCCCGAGGCGATCACCCCGACGCGCACGCTCTCGGAAATCGCCCAAACAAAAAGCCGGTGAGCAGTCTTTCTGCTCACCGGCTCTCAAGTCGCAATGGAAACGATCTTAGATCGCAGCCGTAACGATGAACTCGACCTTGTACTTCGGAGCGGCCAGCTTGGCTTCGCTGGTGGCGCGAGCCGGCGTGTTGGCCGGGTCGACCCAGGCTTCCCAGGCAGCGTTCATTTCAGCGAAGTCCGAGATGTCGGAGAGGTAGATCAGCGTCTGCAGGATCTTCGACTTGTCGGAGCCGGCAGCGGCCAGCAGGCGATCGACTTCGGCAAGCGCGTCCTTGCACTGGTCGGTCACGGTTGCGCCTTCGCCAACCTGGCCGGCGAGGTAAACGGTGTTGCCGTGGATGACCGCGCCGCTCATGCGGGCGCCGGCGTCGATACGCTTGATGCTCATGGTATTCTCCTTGTCATGAAATGAAAGAGGCGCCGCATGAGAGCGCGGCGCCGGACTGACATCCCGCCCCTAATCAGGTGCGAATGTGATGGGTTTTCTGATAGATCGCCGTCGAGCGGGCGCCCGAGCGGCAGTAGCCGAGCATCGGGCGCGGGAATTCGTCGAGCGCGTCAACCATGCCGGCGACCGCCTCTTCCGTCACGCCCATCGGGCCGACGGGAACGTGGGCGATCTCGAGACCGAGCTCCTTGGCCCGCGCCGCGATATCGGCGAACGGCGTCTGGTCCATGCTTTCCTGGTCCGGACGATGGCAGACGATGGACTTGAAGCCCATGGCCTTGATCTCGTCGAGCTCATCGACCGTGATCTGGCCGGAAACCGAATATTCGTCGTCGATCTGGCGGATATCCATCGCAAGTACTCCTGAAATTATGGGCTGAATGACTACGCCGCCCGATCAATGCCGTCAACCGCACAACACGGTTGAATCGGCCTGTTGAATTGCCTGTCAAACGAAAGCAAAGCTGAGCCCGTACTCGCGGCTTTCGCCGGGCTTGAGCATGTTGAATTCGCCGGCTTCCTGAAGCTCCGCGCGCGGCACCCAGCGATGCGAGACCGGCTCGATGCCGAGCACATCGGCCGGCGCCGTCTGGTTGCGCCAGACCTGCAGATGCGGCAGCGTATCGGCCTTCACCCGCACCCGCAGCGTCTTGCCGCCGACTGCGGCCATCGGCCCAAGCCGCACTTCCGCGAGACCATCGCGCGTCGCCGGCGCTTCCACGCAGAAGATATCGCCGCCATCCTTGCCGAAACGCCAGGGGAAACCGCCATTCTCAAGCATTGCGCCTTCGAGCCGCGTGCCCTCGTCGAACCATTTGCCGCCGATGTTCATATGATACATCAGAAACGTCGGCACGGTCTGGTTGCTGGTGTTGATCACCTTGTCCTTCAGATGCGCCTCGCCGGTCTTGCCGTCGATGAACCAATGACGCTCGATCCGGGCGGGCAACCCCTCGATGGTGACGATATCGATATCGGCGCGGCATTCCGCATTGCCGTTTTCGAACTTTGTCCAGAGCACCTTGGCGGCATGGCCGGCGGCCGAGCCGTGCAGCGGAAAGACCTTGTTGTCGGACCGGCCGGGGATGGGTTCGCGATGGCGAATGTGGTCAGGCCCGCAGGTAAACAGGAACCCCTGCACCGAATGCGAGATGCGCGCATCTCCGTCATCGGGAACGGCTTCCTTCGGCGCGATATCGATGCCCTCGACCACGCAGCCGCCGATATCCATCAGCGACGTCTCGTCCAGCATCAGCTTCGGCCCCGTCGCGGCGGCAAATTCCATCATGATCCCGTCTCCCCCTCAAAATGAACTTCCGTAGGGTTAGGCGGCACCCACTGTTTCGTCAATCCAAGCTGTCGCCACCGCCAACGAGATTTTGATTGGAACCAGCTGGCCCTCTCAAATGTTTATGAGTAAAGGGAAATTTATTGGTTTTTTCATTTTTTGTTCAGCACGATTTCATAAATTCCACACTAGCGTCAAAATTCGCGGGTGTGTGTCGCCAAGTCACTGAAGGATACGAAGACGTGAATCGCTTTCTGAAATCGGCATTATCTGGGACCGTTATCGTGCTGGCCATGTCGGCAGCGGTTCAGGATGCGTCCGCGCAACAATATCGCCGCCAGGGCAGCGTCGTCTTCGTCACGCCGAACGGCGAGATCCTCGATTACATGCCTGAAGGCAGCGGCTACACGCGCGATCGCAGCGGCAACCGCGTGCTGGTCGACGGCTACGGCAACATCATCGCCACCGAAGCGCGCTCACGCGGCTACTATCCGCCGCCGCCCTCGCGCCGGGTCTACGGCCGAGAGGTCTACAACAACGACCCTTATTACAGCGAAGACCAGTACGGCGACACGCGCTATTCCGAGCGCGGCGCGGTCACGGGTGCGATCCCGCGCGAGGCATCGATCGATCGCCAGCAGCTGGATCAGCCCTACCCGCAGAACGATGGCGACTACGCCTCGATCGATCCGGACCAGCAGCAGCCTCAGGTCACGCAGCCGACCCGTCCGGCCGATCCCGTCATCACGCTGAAGAACAAATCGAAATCCGAGATCGTCGCCCTGCAGGTCTTCCTCGACCGTGCTGGCGTTTCGCCTGGCGCCATCGACGGCCACATGGGCGCCAACGTCACCAAGGCGGTCTATGCCTACGAGCAGATGACCGGCGAGACGCTAGATCCGAACAATACCGACGCGATCCTCGAGCAGCTGCGCATGTCCGGCGGCCTGCCTGTCGTGAGCTACACCATCACGCCCGCAGACGCGGCCGGCCCATACGTTGCCGAGATCCCTGAGGATTATGCGCACAAGTCGCAGATGACCTCGCTTGCCTTCACCTCGGTAACCGAGGCGCTGGCTGAACGCTTCCACATGGACGAAGGCTTCCTGAAGGAGCTTAACGCAGGCGCCGACTTCACCGTCCCCGGCACCATCATCAAGGTGGTCACCCCCGGCGAAGTGAAGACCGGTAGCGTCGCGCGCATCATCGCCGACAAGGGCAAGAAGCAGGTCTTCGCCTATGACGCCTCCGGCAACCTTATCTCCGCCTACCCGGCCTCGATCGGCTCCACCGACACGCCCTCGCCATCGGGCACAGTCACGGTCGAGCGCGTCGCCTTCAATCCCGGCTATACCTACAATCCGAAGATCAACTTCCAGCAGGGCGCCAACGACAAGATCCTCAACATCCCGCCGGGCCCGAACGGCCCTGTCGGCACCGTGTGGATGGCCCTGTCGAAGCCGACCTACGGCATTCACGGCACGCCCGAACCCTCGAAGATCGGCCGCACCCAGAGCCACGGCTGTATCCGCCTGACCAACTGGGACGCCACCGAGCTCGCCAAGATGGTCAAGCCCGGCGTCACCGTCGAGTTCGTCGACTGACAAAGCGTTAGTTGTTGCGGCGCGCCTGCTCGCTGAAATAGACGAGCCGTAACAATTCAGACTGCGAATTGACGCCTGTCTTCGCAAACACCGACTTCAGCTGGCTGCGGATGGTCTCGCGCGACCGATTGCTCTCGATGGCGATATCGGTGATCGATGATCCGTGCAGCAGCCCCTGCATGATCTTGATCTCCGCCCTCGTCAGCCCGAACTTGCCGCCAAGCCCCGGCACATCCATCGCCACGGGCTTGGCCGATGGCTCGATGATGATCGCGATGCTCGGCGCATCGAAGAATTGAATGCGGGCACTCTTCTGCAGACGGACGAGGGTAAGCTTGACGCCGTTCACATCAAGCACCTGCTGCCGCTCGCCGTCACGCCATTGCGACAGCAATCGACCGAGGCACGCATTGGCGTCGGCATCGGCAAGCCAGACCTTTCCCTGCAGATCGAGCCGCACGGACCGCCCCTCGGTCAGTGCCTGCTCACCGACCGCGCTGGCCGACAGCAGCTTGCCGCCGTCTCCAACCAGCAGGACACCGACGCCGATCGCGTCGAACAAGCGGCCACCGAGCTCATCGGCGCTCTTCTCGCCCTTTCCAGCCTCGAAATAGCGCACCGCCCGGTGCAGATGCGGCGCAAGCCGGGTGAACGTATCGGCGTAAACCCTGTTGTCTTCGGGCCCGCCGTTGGCGATCGAACTGGAGATGTTGAACATCCGACCGTCTCGCTTGACCAGCGCCATGCCGATGGCGGTCTCGCCGCATTGCTTCCAGAAGTCGTTGTAGAACTCTGTCTTCACGAACGCTTCGCGCGGCAGCAACTCCTCGGACAGGAAGCCGCGCCACATCGGCATCACGCTCATGGCCGGCGCCCAGGGATTTATGCTCGCGAAATGATCGGAATAACTTTCGACCCATTCGTCGCTGAAGCCCTTGTCGATATGAGACGCGCCCTCCGCCCGCGTCGGGTCGTGGTAGAACAGCGTGGTCTTTCCGCCGGGAACGATCTCGTTCCACCGGCCAAGAAACATGTCCCAGGTGGCCTCGCCGAAAATTACACCGTAGATGGTGTCGACCAGACTGTCATAGGTATCTTCAGCAACGATCATTGTTCCCCCGGCAAGCGCCCGCATCGCAGGCGAGGATACCAGTGTAAAGCTTCTGGAAACAACGAAAATTACCCTTTTCGGGTGATACCCACCCGAGGGAAAAGCAGGCAGTGATGCAGAGATCATGGTCGCGTCGAAACGAGGAGACCGACCTTGCATCAATGAAAATGCGCCCCAGCGGACCGGGGCGCATTTTCAATCACAGAATGAGTGATCAGGCGGCCGAACGGATCAGCGGGCCGGTCATGCGCGCCGCGGCCGGCAGTCTCACCGGCAGCTTGCGCATGATCTCCTCGGCGAAACAGAGCGCATTCTCGCGCGCCTTGTCGAGGTTGCTGGCCCGGGCCGGATCGAGCGTATGCAGCGTGCCACCACAATCGAAGATATCGCGGAAAGCCGAGCGCTCGATGATCGCGGTGTCGAGCACCGGCACCTGCCGCTGGTTGAGCAGCGTCTTGACGATCGAGAGCGCCCGTGTCGTCACCATCGAGTTGACGCGCGTCAGCACGACGGAGTGACCGATGCGGATACCCGCCTTCTCGTCGAGATACTGCAGCAGTTCCAGCACCTGTGCGCCACCGCGCGCATCCATGGCGCAGCCCTGGATCGGGATCAGGACATGGTCCGAGAGACCGATCGCCGTGGCCAGCATCGGGTTGCGGGCGCCCGGCAGGTCGATGATGAAGTAATCGGTGTTGTGCTTGTTCTCAGAGATATGCTGCGGCAGCGATGCCGAGGTTACGAAATCGATCACCGAGACGTTGGGAAGATGGCCGGAGATTTCGTGCCAGCGCGAAATCCAGTGTTGCGGATCGGCATCGAGGATGGTCACCCGGTAGCCCTTGCGGGCAAGCTCGGTGGCCAGCAACAGAACAGCGGTGGTCTTCCCGGCTCCGCCCTTGGTGTTTGCAAATGTGATGACTGCCATGTTCGTTCCTCAAGGGGAAATGTCGCGAGCCGGGATCGCTCTGTTGCGCACATCGGGATGCATCGTGCGGTTACTGCATCCTTTCCAAACATGGTTAACAATATCTAAACAAGGCATCCGAAATCCCGGTCCGCATTTCTTGCAGCAGCCTTCGCCACTTCGCCTGAACGCCCTGCGCCACAACGAAAAAGACCCGGAAAGCGCAGTGCTTTCCGGGCCAAATCTCAGGTCCGCATTTTGTATCAGAAGCAGTCCTTGAACAGCGCCTTGGTGTTCTCGAGCGTCATCGCGACAGGGTTTCCGCCAGCACTCGGGTCTTCGATCGCCATGGCCGAGAGTTCATCGATTCGATCCGGCTTGATGCCCATCGCCGAAAGGCTCTCGGGTACGCCGAGTTCCGAGCGCAGCTTCAGCACGTAGTCATAGAACCCGTCGAAGCCGCCCGAGATGCCGAGATAGGCGGCAGCGCGCGCGATCTTGTCTTCGATGACGGCGCGGTTGAAGCGCAGCACCGCAGGCATCACGACGGCATTGGTCATGCCGTGGTGGGTGTTGTAGACGGCGCCGATCGGATGCGACAGCGCATGGATGGCGCCGAGGCCCTTCTGGAACGCGACAGCGCCCATGGCAGCGGCCGACATCATGTTGGCGCGGGCTTCGAGGTCAGTGCCTTCCTTGTATGCGCGCGGCAGGAACTCCTTGACCAGCCGCATGCCCTCAAGCGCGATGCCGGCAGACATCGGGTGGTAGAAGGGCGAGGAATAGGCTTCAAGGCAATGCGCGAAGGCATCCATGCCGGTTCCTGCCGTGATGATCTTCGGCATGCCGACGGTCAGCTCCGGATCGGCGATGACGACGCCAGGCAGGAACTTCGGATGGAAGATGATCTTCTTCACATGCGTTTCGGAATTGGTGATGACGCTGGCGCGGCCAACCTCCGAGCCGGTGCCCGCGGTCGTCGGCACGGCCACGATCGGCGCGATGCCCTCGACCGAAGCGCGCGTCCACCAGTCGCCGATATCCTCGAAGTCCCAGACCGGCCGCGTCTGGCCGGCCATGAAGGCCACGCACTTGCCGAGATCGAGGCCCGAGCCGCCGCCGAAAGCGATGACGCCGTCATGACCGCCATCCTTGAACGCCTTGACGCCGGCCGCAAGGTTCTTCTCGTTCGGGTTCGGATCGACATCGGCGAAGATCGCGCGACCGAGGCCAGCCGCTTCGAGAATGTCGAGCGCGTTTGATGTGATCGCCATCGACGCCAGGCCGCGATCGGTGATCAGCAACGGCTTCTTCATGCCGAGGCTCTTGGCGGCGTCCGCCAGTTCCTTGATCCGGCCGCGGCCGAGCTTGAATGACGTCGGGTAGCTCCAGTTGGCTGTGATATGCGCGCTCATGCTGTCACTTTCTTCAGATGATAGGATTTCGGACGCGTCAGGTTCTGGAAGCCGATGATCGACAGCGAGCCGCCGCGGCCGGTTTCCTTGACGCCGGTCCAGCACAGTGCCGGATCGAGATAGTCGGCGCGGTTCATGAACACGGTGCCCGTTTCGATTTCGCGGCCAAGCCGCCCTGCCCGCTCGGCATCCTTGGTCCAGAGCGACGCCGTAAGGCCGTACTGGCTGTCGTTCATCAAAGCCAGCGCCTCATCGTCGCTCTTCACCTTCATGATGCCGACGGCGGGACCGAAGGTCTCCTCGCGCATGAAGGCCATCGAGTGATCGACATTGACGAGGATCTGCGGCGCAAGATAGGCGCCGCCATCATCGGCTGGGAAGAGCTTGGGATCTACCAGAGCTTTCGCGCCCTTCGACACCGCCTCGGCGATCTGCTCGCGCACCACCTTGGCGAAACGCTTGTTGGCCATCGGGCCGAGCGACGTTTCCGGATCGAGCGGGTTGCCGAGCTTGTAGTTCGACACCCAGGCGACCGACTTCTCGACGAAGCTGTCATAGAGCGATTCATGCACATAGATGCGCTCGATCCCGCAGCAGCACTGCCCGGAATTATACGTCGCGCCATCCATCAGCGTATCGACCGCCGCATCGAGATCGGCGTCTTCCATGACGTAGCCCGGATCCTTGCCGCCGAGTTCGAGGCCGAGACCGGTAAACGTGCCTGCTGCCGCCCGCTCCATCGAGCGCCCGCCCTCGACCGAACCGGTGAAGTTCACGAAGTTGAAGCTGCCGGCGGCGATCAGCGCCGATGTCGTCTCATGGTCGAGAACCACGTTCTGGAACACATCCTCGGGAACGCCGGCCTCGACGAAGGCCTGCACCAGCCGCTCGCCGACGAGGAGCGTCTGCGACGCATGCTTCAGCACAACCGTATTGCCCGCCATCAGCGCCGGCGCGATCGTATTGATCGCCGTCATGTAGGGATAATTCCATGGCGCAACGACGAAGACGACGCCATGCGCCTCGCGCTCGATGCGGCGCTCGAACTTGTCGCTCTCTTCCACGACCAGCGGCGCCAGCGCATCGGCCGCGATAGAGGCCACGTAGTTGGAGCGCTCGTTGAAGCCCTTGTATTCGCCACCATAGCGGATCGGCCGGCCCATCTGCCAGGCGAGCTCGGGGACGACGACGTCGGACATCTCGTTCAGCCGCGCAGCACCCTTCAACACCAGCTGGACGCGCTCTTCCAGCGGCCGCTTCGCCCAGGCCTTCTGCGCCTTGCGCGCCCGCGCCACCACCTCTTTAGCCGCCTCCAGCGACAGCGCCGGACGCTCGGCGTAAACCGATCCGTCGATCGGCGATATGCATTGAATTACAGTCATTTCCAAACTCCAGTCATTAACAGGCCAGCGTGCGGACATGCCCCGCAACGCCATAGGAAAGGATCGCGCGATCGCGCGTGATGATCGTCAGGTCGTTCTCCCGCGCCGTGGCAATCAGGATGCGGTCTGCGGGATCGTTGTGAACGGGCTGCGGTAGAAAAGACGACGCGACAAGCGCTTGAAGAGAAACGTCGGCGGTCTGCGCACCGATCATGTCGATAGCATCCTCGAACCAGGACATCGCATCCTTCGTCGTCGGCAACCGCCCCTTGCTGATCAATATTCCAATCTCCCACGCCGACATCGACGAAACAAACAGGCCACGCTTTTCACGTCCACTACTAAGCGCAACGTTCGCATCTCTGCTGAGTGGCGCTCCCTCGACAAGCCAGAGCACCGTGCAGGTATCGAGGAGGAAGCGGTCAGTCATCGTCGTAGACTTTACCCCAATCCGGATCGGCAGGCGCGGTCAGATCAACCCCCGGCATGATGGTCAGCGTCCCCTTCATGCATCCCCAGGCCGGATGCACCTCGATCAGCGTCCCATCCTCCAGCTCCATCCAGCGCTTGCCATCCTTGTAGATGACATCGTCCTCCGTAAACATCTTGACGGGCGGCTCCTCCGGCAAGACCGGTGCGGTGCCGCCGCTCTCATAGCCCGCCTGCTTCTTCTCGGCGAAGCCGCTGGCATCGCCACGGCGATGCGCTGCTACCTCCTCCAGCGGAAGGCCAAGATAATCCGCGATCTGGTCCTGCTCGTCGGCGCTCATCTTCCGCTCGCCGCTCAGCATGCGTGACACGGCGCTCGGATCAAGCCCCATGAACCGGGCCATGTCGCGAAGCGATGCGTCGCGCTGTGAGAGCTTTTCGTAGAACCATGCGCTGTCGATCACACCCATGTCGATCTCCTCTGGAAACGCCGGAGCACATTAGCACAATGCGACCAACGCAACAATCAGAGCGAGTGTTGCGATTATCTCATGCTCGCTCGAAACCGCGCGCCACCTCCCAGTCCGTGATCCTGCGGTCATACTCCTCCTGCTCCCACTCCGCCGCACGCGTATAGTGATCGATGACGTCGTCACCGAAAGCATTGCGCAGCATCTTGGACTTTGTCATGGCCGTGGTCGCCGCCCTCAGCGTACGCGGGATCTCGCGCACCTTGCGCGCGCCATAGGCGTCGCCGACGAAGGGCGCCTCCAGCTCCATCTTGTTCTCGATCCCGTCGATCCCTGCCGCCAGCAGTGCGGCGAATGCGAGGTAGGGGTTGAGGTCGGAGCCGCCGACGCGGCATTCGATGCGGATCGCCTTAGTGCCGTCACCGCAAAGCCGATAGCCGGCCGTGCGGTTATCCTTGCTCCAGATCGCCTTGGTCGGCGCGAATGTGCCCGCCATGAAGCGCTTGTAGGAATTGATGTAGGGTGCCAGGAAATAGGTGATCTCGCTGGCATGCGCGAGGAGGCCGGCGATGTAGTTTTCCATCAGGCTGGACATGCCGTACTTGCCCTTGTCGTCGGCAAACAGCGGCGTCTTGCCATCGGCGCTCCACAGCGATTGATGAATGTGCGAGGAGCTGCCGGCGGCATTGTAGTGCCACTTGGCGAGGAAGGTGATCGCCTTGCCCTTGGCCCAGGCGATTTCCTTGCAGCCGTTCTTGATGATCGAGTGACGGTCGGCCATGGCGAGCGCATCGGCATAGCGCACGTTGATCTCCTCTTGACCCGCCGAAGCCTCGCCCTTGGAGTTCTCGACGGGAATGCCGGCACCCTGCAGCCCGGTGCGGATCGCCCGCATCACCTCTTCCTCCTTGGTGGTCTGGAAGATGTGGTAGTCCTCGTTGTAGGCGCTGGCGAGCTTGAGATTGCGATAGCCGGATGCCTGCGCGGATTCATAGGTCTGGTCGAACAGGAAGAACTCGAGCTCCGAGGCCATGAAGGCCTTCATGCCCATGTCTTCCAGCCGCTTCACCTGCTTCTTCAGGATCGCGCGCGGCGAATGCGGCACTTCCTCGTGGGTGTGGTGGTCGAGCAGGTCGCAGAGCACAAGCGCTGTCCCCTCAAGCCAGGGAACGCGTCTGAGCGTCGAGAGATCCGGCTTCATCGTGTAGTCGCCGTAGCCCTTTTCCCAGCTGGTCGCCTTGTAGCCGGAGACGGTCTCCATCTCCATGTCGGTGGCCACCAGATAGTTGCAGCTGTGTGTTTCCTTCCAGGCGCTTTCGACGAAGTATTCGGCCTGGAAACGTTTGCCCATAAGCCGCCCCTGCATGTCGACCTGGCATGCCAGCACGGTATCGATGCGTCCGTCGGCAACGTCCTGCTTCAGATCGTCGAGAGTATAGATGCTCATATGGACCTCCCCATAAATTTAAACTGAAATCGGGCCAACGAAACGGCATGCTCCGTGCGGCAATGCCGCGCCGGGCTGCGCAGTCTAATGTCGGTCAACCGCAATGCAGGGCCGCCGGACGCGGCCCCGCTTTCTTGGAAGAGTATATCAGCCTTCGCCGACAGCCTTTTCGGCAGCCGCGATCTCGGCCTGGCGACGCGCCACTTCCTCGCCGATCGGCGGGCCCTTGAAGCGGCGGCTCTCGAAGCCGAACCACACGATCGCGGTCAGCACCAGGAAGCCGACGGTCACATAGAGCGCCGGGCCGTTCGGCGGCTGCACGCCGAGAACGAAGATCAGGATCATCGCCAGGATGGTGAGCACCGAGAACAGCTTGTACATGCCCTCGCCGATGTTCCACGGACCCATCTTGCCCCACTTCGACGTACCCCAGGCGAAGAGGCCGAGCGTGATCGGGATCGCGAAGGAGAAGAACAGGAAGATGACCGTGCACGAGACCACGATCGTGTAGACCGGCGTGTCACCGATCGAAACGAGCGACGAGCCCCAGACGAAGAGAACCGAGAGGATCGATCCGGTCCAGATGGCCGATACCGGCGTGCGGTACTTCGGGCTGACCTTTGCGAGCGCCTTGGAAGCCGGCAGGCCGCCATCGCGCGAGAAGGCGAAGATCATGCGCGATACGGAGGTGACGGTTGCAAGGCCGCACAGCCACTGGCACACGAGGATAGCGAAGTAGAGGATATCCTTGACGGTCGCGTTGACCTGCGTGTCCATCGCCCAGAAGAACACGTTCCAGCCCTGCTTTGCGGCGTCATCCATGTTCGGCAGCAACAGCACGAACGAGCAAAGCATGATGTAGCCGAACAGCGCCGACCACAGCACGGAAGAGACCATGCCGCGCGGAACGGAATGGGCGGCCTTGACCGTTTCTTCCGACGTATGCGCGGAAGCGTCATAGCCGGTGATCGTGTAGATCGGCAAAAGCAGACCGAGCAGGAACACCCAGGTGCCCGACGTTGCCGGCCAGACATTGCCGCCCGCTTCGCCGGAATAGTTGGCGAAGGTGAACAGGCGGCCGATCTCGTAGGACGGCGCGAAGTACAGGCACACGGCCGACAGCGCGATCGCCGATGCGAAGATCAGGTAGCCCGAGAAGTCCGTGAGCTTCGCGGTCAGGCCGATACCCATGTGGTTCACGAGCGCTTGAGCACCAGTGATGATCACAAGGAACAGGATGCGGACTGTGGTCGTATCGGTCAGGCCGAAATAGGTCGTGCCGAACGAGCCCATGAAGAAATAGTAGGTGCCGACGTTGATGGCGCCGAGAACCGTGACGAGGCCGAGCAGGTTGAACCATGCTGTCAGCCAGCCGGTGAAACGGTTACCGAGGATCGAACCCCAGTGATAGAGACCGCCGGCCGTCGGATAGGCCGAGCTGATCTGCGCCATGGCAACGGCGAATACCAGCGAAACGAAGCAGCCGATCGGCCAGCCAATGCCGATCGCGGCACCGCCCGCGCCGGCCGTTGCCTGTGCCAGCGAATTGATACCACCGGAAAGAATGCAGATGATCGAGAATGAAACGGCAAAATTCGAAAACGAGCTCATGCGCCGTTCGAGTTCCTGGGCATAACCCATGGAATGCAGGATGTGCACATCCTGCTTCTTGTCGAGTTCCGAATAATCGGACATGACGTCCCCCTGTTTAGCCATCAACCGCGGAATTGCGGCTGATTATCCAGTGCCAAAGTGCCCGCGACGTATTCGCCTGCGGGCGGATCGCAGTTAGACTGCTCCCTGGGGTCTTATCTTTCGTCGTCAGGCGTCCAGGCTCTGCTGGAGCAGCCTTGTCAGATAGCTGGCCATGACCCCTTGGCCAGCCGGGTCTGCGATGAGGTCGTTGCGGACCTCGATCATTACATTGCGCAATCCGTTCGACAGCCCGTGCAGGATCAGCGTATGCGTCACGCCGTCCAAGGGGCCGTAAGGCTCGTTGCGCTCAACTCTATAGTGCGTCGTCTCACCCGCAGCGGCAAGCATCGCATCCGCCAGCCGGCTGTCGTCGTCATGCAGCACGCCAACCTCGACCGCGCGCGTCTTTCCGTGAAAGACAGGCGTAAAGCTGTGGACGGTGACGATAACGGTCTCCTGTCCCCGCGCCTTGCGTTCACGAATGAGTGCGCGAATGGCGTCATGAAACGGGATGTACAGGGCCTCGGTGCGCGCGGTCTTTTCCTCGGCACTTAGGCCTGCATTTCCCGGGATGTCGTAGACCTCGCTTTTCTCAGGCATGGCGCCGGCCGATTCCGGCGGCCTGTTGCAGTCGTAGATCAGGCGTGAAAAACGCTGGTGAACCAGCGTGGCATCGAGCGCCTCGGACATACCCCTGGCGACCGCAAGAGCGCCGGGATCCCAGGCAATGTGACTGTTGAGCGCCTCCTCGGAAAGACCAAGCGTCCCGAAGCTGGCAGGTAGAACCCGCGATGCATGTTCACAGATGATAAGCACCGGGCTGGTGCCGTCTGGCCTTTCGACCGCGACGCACTCCCCTTCCCCTTTGCCGAGCACTTCCAACCGAGCAAGCACCACAGTCGCTCCACCACAACTGTTAATAAAATACTTATAAGAAAAGAATTCTTCAGCTTTCCAAAAGTGTCAAGCACACACTGAAAAAATCTTTTCATGACAGTAGTTGACATGGATTGTGACAGCGTTGTTAACTTTGAGTGGGAAAGTGGCACAAGACCAATCCCGGGGAGCAAGATCGCGTGACCGTTGCGTCGAAGACAGTTTCAGACGTAATCCACTCGCATTTTGGCGTGCTCACGCGCGCCGAAAAGCAGCTGGCTGAAAGTCTGTTGGACAACTACCCGGTCTCAGGACTGGGGAGCATCACGACGATTGCCGAAAACGCCGGCGTATCGACCCCGACGGTCGTGCGCATGGTCCAAAAGCTCGGCTACAAGGGCTATCCCGATTTCCAGGCGCATCTGCATCAGGAGGTCGAGGCGACGATCTCCAATCCGATCGCCAAGCACGACCGATGGGCCTCGAACGCGCCCGGAACCCACATTCTCAACCGCTTCGCCGATGCCATCATCGACAATCTGCGCCAGACACTGACCGGTCTCGATACCGCGACGTTCGACAGCGTCGCGACCCTTCTGTCGGACCGCAAGCGCAACCTTTATTTCGTCGGCGGCCGCATTACCGGCGCGCTGGCCGAATATTTCTTCACGCATATGCAGGTCATTCGCCCGAATACGGCGCTTCTGTCGGCCAATTCGAGCAGCTGGCCGCAATATGTCCTGAACATGAACCCCGGCGACCTGCTGATCATCTTCGACATCAGGCGCTACGAGCAGGAGCTCGTCAGCCTCGCCACCGCCGCCAAGAACAGCGGCGCCGAGATCATCATCTTCACCGACCAGTGGGCCTCTCCCGCGACCAAGCTGGCACGCCATACGTTTCGCGTGCAGATCGAGGCGCCGTCGGCATGGGACAGCTCCGTCGTCACCCTTTTCATTGTCGAGGCGCTGATCGAGGCGGTTCAGAACTCGACATGGGACGAAACGAAGGAGCGCATGAAAACGCTGGAAGGCCTTTTCGAACAGACGCGGCTCTTCCGCAAACTTGGTTAGGAGGGACAATTACGACAGCGAAGATGTAACGGGCAGAAAACAAGGACGTGTCGCAATCGAAACATCCTCGCCAAACGCCCGCGATACAAAGAAAAAATAGCGTCATCCAACTGTCACACAAGCTTCACGTAACGTCAGTAACAGCATCGTCGGACACTGAAACCCGAAGGAGAACAACAGTGATCTCTAATCTTTCTCGACTGCTCTCGCTCTCTACAGCAATTGTTGTGGCTTCAACCGCAATTGCTGCCGCAGAGCCAAGCGCTGAACTCATCGCTGCCGCCAAGAAGGAAGGCACGCTGACCACGATCGCTCTCCCGCACGACTGGTGCGGCTACGGCGACCTCATTGCCGGCTTCAAGGCGAAGTATGGTCTGGAAGTGAACGAACTGAACCCGGACGCTGGTTCGGGCGACGAAATCGAAGCCATCAAGGCCAACAAGGGCAACACCGGCCCGCAGGCTCCTGACGTCATCGACGTCGGCCTCTCCTTCGGCCCGACCGCAAAGGCTGACGGCCTGATCCAGCCTTACAAGGTTTCGACCTGGGATTCGATCCCTGACAGCGCCAAGGATGCCGACGGCTTCTGGTACGGCGATTACTACGGCGTTCTCTCCTTCGTCGTGAACACCGACATCGTCAAGGAAGTGCCGAAGGACTGGGCCGACCTGAAGAAGTCGGACTACGCCAACTCGATCGCTCTCGCCGGTGACCCGCGCGCTTCCAACCAGGCCGTCCAGGCTGTTTACGCTGCCGGCATCGCTGCTGGTGAAAAGGACGCGACCAAGGCTGGTGAAGCCGGTCTCGCCTTCTTCGGCGAACTCAACAAGGCAGGCAACCTCGTTCCTGTCATCGGCAAGTCCGCTTCGCTGGCACAGGGCTCGACCCCGATCGTCATCGCATGGGACTACAACGGCCTGTCCTGGCGCGATACGCTCAAGGGCAACCCGCCGGTTGAAGTCGTCGTTCCGGCTTCGGGCGTCAACGCCGGCGTTTACGTCCAGGCGATCTCCGCTTTCGCTCCGCACCCGAACGCTGCCAAGCTCTGGATGGAATACCTCTATTCGGACGAAGGTCAGCTCGGCTGGCTGAAGGGCTATTGCCACCCGATCCGCTTCAACGATCTGGCCAAGAACAAGAAGATCCCGCAGGACCTTCTCGACAAGCTGCCGCCGGCTGCTGCCTATGAAAAGGCCGTTTTCCCGACGCTCGAAGAGCAGGAAGCCGGCAAGACCGCTATCACCAGCAAGTGGGATAGCGTCGTCGGCGCCAACGTCCAGTAATACAGCATGAAACCGGCCTCCCCGTCTTATCGCGGGGAGGCTTTTGCCCCTCCGACGCCGCAAGAAGAGCTTTTTCAATGAGCACTGTTTCGACGACGCCCGTGGTGAGCACGGCCCCGCTGATCACCAAGGACCGCGTGATCGACTGGCTGGGTATTACTCCCTTCATTATTTTCGCCCTGCTTTTTCTCATTATTCCCACGCTCTACCTTGTGATCGGCGCCTTTTTGACGCCCGAGGGTAATTTCACGCTGAAGAACATCGGGGATCTTTTCACCCCGTCGATCCTCAGCGCCTATTGGATCAGTATTCGCGTTTCGGTCGCCTCGGCACTCGGCGGCGCGCTGATCGGCTTTTTCCTCGCCTGGGCCGTCGTGCTCGGCGGCCTGCCGACATCCGTGCGCTCGACGCTGTTGACCTTCTCCGGCGTCGCCTCGAATTTCGCGGGCATCCCGCTCGCCTTCTCGTTCCTGGCAACCCTTGGCCGCACCGGCCTCGTGACGGTTTTCCTGCGGGACTGGTTCGGCTTCAACCTCTACGGCACCGGCTTCAACCTGCTCTCCTTCTTCGGCCTCACCATCACCTACATGTACTTCCAGATCCCGCTGATGGTGCTGATCCTGACGCCGGCACTCGACGGCATGAAGAAGGAATGGCGCGAAGCGGCTGAAATCCTCGGCGCCAGCAATCTGCAATATTGGACCAAGGTCGCCCTGCCGATCCTCTGGCCGAGCCTTCTCGGCACCACGCTGCTGCTTTTCGCAAACGCCTTCGGCGCAATCGCGACGGCCTATGCGCTGACCGGTTCCTCGCTCAACATCGTCCCGATCCTGCTCTATGCGCAGATCCGCGGCGACGTCCTTCACAATGCGAACCTCGGCTATGCGATCGCGCTCGGCATGATCGTCATCACCGGCGTGTCCAACATCCTCTATCTCATGCTGCGCATGCGCGCTGAACGGTGGCAGAAATGAAGGCTCAAAAACTCGGCGCCTGGATCGCCATCGCCATCGGCGCGACCTATTTCATCGTGCCTCTGCTCGGAACCATCGAGTTCTCGCTGCGCATGCGCCGCGACGCCTACAGTTTCGACGCTTACCTCTCGGTCTTCTCCGATGAGCGCTTCCGCGCAACCTTCGGCTATTCGATGATGATGGCGCTTTTGACCATCGTCTTCGGCATGCTGCTGATCGTGCCGACGGCCTATTGGGTGCGCCTGCGCATGCCGCAGATGCGCCAGGTGGTGGAGTTCATCACGCTGCTGCCGCTGGTCATCCCGGCCATCGTTATCGTCTTCGGTTATTTGAGGATGTACAATTCCTCGTCCATCCTGCCGATGACTGCATCCACGACGGGCACCAACATCCTGCTCGTCTTCTCCTACATCACGCTGTCGCTGCCCTACATGTACCGCTCCGTCGACACCGCCATGCGCGCCATCGACGTCAGAACGCTAACTGAAGCCGCCCAGAGCCTCGGCGCCAGCTGGTGGACGATCATGTTCAAGTGCATCTTCCCGAACGTGATGAGCGGCATCCTCTCCGGCGCCTTCATCACGCTGGCGATCGTCATGGGCGAGTTCACCTTTGCGGCACTTCTGAGCCGTCCGGCCTTCGGCCCCTACCTGCAGCTGGTCGGCGCCAACAGGGCCTACGAGCCCTCGGCGCTCGCCGTGATCGCATTCTCCATCACCTGGCTCAGCATGGGCCTGCTCAATCTCGTCTCGCGCATCGGCAGATCCCGCCCGGCCAAGGCTTAAGGTATTTCGACATGTCATTTCTCTCGCTGACCAACATTCAGAAATCCTTCGGCCAGGTTCAGGTCGTCAAGAACTTCAACATGAACATCGAGAAGGGAGAATTCGTCTCCTTCCTCGGCCCGTCGGGCTGCGGCAAGACCACGGTCCTGCGCATGATCGCCGGCTTCGAAAACCCGACCGGCGGCAATCTCAGCATCGCCGGCAAGGACATCGCGCCGCTGAAGCCGAACCAGCGCAACATCGGCATGGTCTTCCAGGCCTACGCGCTCTTCCCGAACATGACGGTGCATGACAACGTCGCCTTCGGCCTGAAGATCGCTGGCAAGCAGAAGGCCGAGATCGACGCCCGCGTCAAGGAAATGCTGGCGCTGATTCACCTCGGCCATCTTGCCGACCGCTATCCCTACCAGATGTCGGGCGGCCAGCAACAGCGCGTGGCGCTCGCCCGCGCCCTTGCCGCCAAGCCGCAGGTGCTGCTGCTCGACGAGCCGCTGTCGGCCCTCGACGCCAAGATCCGCGTCTCGCTGCGCGAGGAAATCCGCCAAATCCAGCAGTCGCTGGGGATCACCACGATCTTCGTGACCCACGACCAGGAAGAGGCGCTGTCGATCTCCGACCGCATCGTCGTCATGAACGGCGGCCGCGCCGACCAGATCGGCACCCCCTTCGAGATCTACAACACGCCGGCCACGCGCTTCGTCGCATCCTTCGTCGGCACGTTGAACATCATCGAGGCCAAGGTCGTCGACCCCTCGGTCAACCGCATCCAGATCGGCGACCAGGGCGTGACGCTCCGCGAAAACATCTCCACCTACAAGGCCGGCGATACCGTCTCGCTGGCGCTGCGCCCGGAAGCGGGCTCGCTCGCCGAAAGCACACCGAGCGACACCAAGCTCACCGGCGAAGTCGTCTCCGCCCACTTCCTCGGCTCCGTCATCCGCACCCGCATGAACGTCGGCGGCAACGTCATCTCCTTCGACATGTTCAACAGCCCCGGCGTCAAGCCGCCGGCTACCGGCGAAACGGTGACCCTGCGCTTCATGGCGGCGGATCTGCTGGTTATCCGGGATTGATATTTCCCGGTAATTGAGGGGCAAACTGGCGTCGCCACCCCTCGTTCTCCCTCATCCCGGCCTTGTGCCGGGATCCAGCCGCGTCGCGTCTGCGGCGCGAAAAGACTCTTCCAACCCAAGGACTTGGGTTGGCTGGATTCCTGTGACAAGCACAGGAATGAGGTTGGAGAGTGTGGCAACCAACCCAGAACACCAGAAAACGCTTGAAATCCCCACCCCATTGCGCGACGACGGCACAACCGAAGTCATACCGCAAGAAGCCCGCATCATGTCCCCCACCACGACGCCCGCAGCCGCCCCTCGCCGCCTCACCGCCCAGGATTTCAAGACGCTCGGCCTCTCCGCCCTCGGCGGCGCGCTGGAGTTCTATGATTTCATCATCTTCGTCTTCTTCGCTGGTGTGATCGGCCACCTGTTCTTCCCGCCCGACATGCCCGACTGGCTGGTGACGATCCAGACCTTCGGCATCTTCGCCGCCGGCTATCTGGTGCGCCCGATCGGCGGCATCGTGCTCGCTCATTTCGGCGACATGTTCGGCCGCAAGCGCGTCTTTGCGTTCTCGATCATGCTGATGGCGCTGTCGACGCTCGGCATGGCCGCCATGCCGACCTATGCCACGATCGGCATCGCAGCCCCCATCCTCCTGATCCTGATGCGCGTCCTGCAGGGTGCGGCCATCGGTGGCGAGGTGCCCGGCGCCTGGACCTTCGTCGCCGAACACGTTCCCTTCCGCCGCGTCGGCTTTGCCTGCGGCTTCCTCTGCTCGGGCCTGACGCTCGGCATCCTGCTCGGCTCCTTCATCGCCACCATCATCAACTCGGCCTTCACGCCCGAGGATGTCGCGGCCTACGCCTGGCGCATCCCCTTCTTCCTCGGCGGCATCTTCGGTCTTGTCGCCGTCTATCTCCGCCGCTGGCTGCAGGAGACGCCGATCTTCGCCGAAATGAAGCAGAGCCGCTCGCTGATGCGCGAGTTGCCGCTGAAGGCCGTGCTGCGCGACTATCCGCGGGGCGTCATCATCTCGATGCTGCTCACCTGGATCCTTTCGGCCGGCATTGTCGTCACCACGCTGATGACCGCGACCTTCCTGCAGAAGCTCTACGGCTACACCGCGCAGCAATCGCTGGCAGCGACCAGCTTCGGCACGCTGTTCCTGATCTTCGGCACGGCGGCCGCGGGCGCGATCGTCGATCGCGTCGGCTCCGGCCGCTTCTTCATCGTCGCCAGCATCTTCTTCGGCGCGGCCACCTTCGCCTTCTACACCTACGCCGCGACATCGCTGACGGTGCTTTTCGTGCTCTATGCGATCATGGGCCTCTCCGTCGGCCTCGTCGGCGCAGTGCCCTACGTGATGGTCCGCGCCTTCCCGGCCCGCGTCCGCTTCACCGGCCTCTCCTTCTCCTACAACGTCTCCTACGCCATCTTCGGCGGACTGACGCCGCTGGCGGTGGCCTCGGCTCTCCCGCTGAACTCGATGGCGCATGCCTATTACCTGCTGTTCATCGCAGCCCTCGCCTTCGCGCTCGGCGTCTACCTGCTCGTCAAGGGCGACACGGTGGAAGCCGATGTGGGCATCGAGGAACTCAACCAGCGGCTTGCAGCCGGCGCCTGACAACAGCACAATAAGCCATCAGCGGGCCGGCAGGCATTTCAGCCGGCTCGATCAATGAGAGATATTTCAATGATTACCTGCCATCTGCGTTATGTCATCGATCCCTACAAGCTCGCCGAATTCGAGGAATACGCCAGGCTCTGGATCCCCATCGTCAACCGTATGGGCGGCAACCATCACGGCTATTTCCTGCCCTCGGAAGGCGCCAACAACATCGCGGTCGCCTTGTTCTCCTTCCCGAGTCTTGCCGCATACGAAGACTACCGCACCCGTATGGCGGTCGATCCCGAGTGCCAAGCGGCATTCGATCTGGACAAGCGCAACCGCAGCATCATCAGCTATGAGCGCAGCTTCATGCGCCCGGTTCTCGGCTGACCGAGACTTCACCTAATTCGCGAAGGGCGACCTGCTCGGCCTTCCACTGGCTCCCATGACGAGGAACTGAAGAACGATGCCGGCACCTCAGATCAAGATCCTCGACGCGCTCTCCGTACCGGGCAACCCGGCCAAACCAAACGACGACCGCTTCGGATATAACGAGGCCTGCGCCTTCGTGATCGATGGCGCGACCGGCCTTGGCGACCGTCAATACATGGACGCCTCAGGCAGCGACGCCGCCTGGGTCGCGGCACGCTTCGCGGATGGATTCAGGCAGCAGATCACGCGCGAGACGCCGGTCTCCGATGTCGCGCGCGCCGCGTCACAGGATGCCAGGGCAACATTCCTCGGCAACAACCCCGATGCCCCACGCTACGCATGGCCGCTCTCCGCCTTCTCGATGATCCATGCGACCGGCAATCGCCTAACCTTCTACGGCCTCGGCGATTCCTGTGTCTTCCTCCTGCAGGAAGATGGATCGGTGAGCTTCCACATGGCCCTTCCCGACGCCTATGTCAGGGAGCAGGCCCATGCGCAAAGCCATATCGCCCGCACCGGCGGCATCACCAAGGATGGCGGCGCGCTCGGCAATGCGGAGACGCTGGCGGCTCTGCGCCGCCACCGCGAAAGCCAGAACACGGCAGGCGGCATCTGGACCCTGGGCCTCGTGCCTGAATCGGCCGATCATCTCGTGTCGGAAGAATTGAAGATCAAGGGCCGCGCCCACGCCATCATCTGCAGCGACGGCTTCGCCGATCTGGTCGTGCTCTACGAAGCCTATGACGCCGCAAGCCTGGTGCGCGCGGCACTCGACAAGGGCCTCGCCCCGATGATCGAGGAACTCCGCCGCTTCGAGCGCGAGACCGATCCTGAGGGATTGCGCTATCCCCGCTTCAAGCAGAGCGACGACACGACCGCGATCCTGGTCGAACTCACGGCCTGACATCAGGCCGACGAAACAGCGATTTCCGATTCAGGATCAGGCCCTTGGCCGATGATCCTGAATCATTTTCTCCGGCAATTGAATCAGTGCCTGAAGACGCGCCCAATCAGGCCGCGTCTTCCACGTCCTCGCGCGGCTTCGAAGGCACGTAGTTGAGCACCGGCCCGAGCCAGCGCTCGACCTCGGAGATCTCCATGCCCTTGCGGCCGGCATAATCCTCGACCTGATCCCGCTCCACCTTGGCAACGCCGAAGTAGTAGGCGTCGGGGTGGCCGATATAGATGCCCGACACGGACGAACCCGGCCACATGGCGTAGCTCTCGGTGAGCTTCACGCCGGCGGCGTTCTCGGCATCGAGAAGCGCGAACAGCGTCTTCTTCTCGGTGTGATCGGGCTGCGCCGGGTAGCCGGGCGCCGGGCGGATACCGGCATATTCCTCGGTGATCAGCTGCTCCTTGCTGAACGCCTCGCCCTTGGCATAACCCCAATATTCGCGGCGCACCTCTTCGTGCATCCGCTCGGCGAAGGCTTCCGCGAAACGGTCGGCCAGCGCCTTGACGAGGATCGACGAGTAATCGTCGTTGGCGCGTTCGAAGCGCTCCGCGATCGCCACTTCCTCGATACCGGCGGTAACGACGAAGCCGCCGACGTAGTCCTGCACACCGCTATCGACAGGCGCCACGAAGTCCGACAGCGCCACATTCGGCCGGCCGTCGCGCTTCGAGAGCTGCTGGCGCAGCGTATAGAAGGTCGCGAGATCTTCCTTGCGGCTGTTATCCTTGAACAGGCGGATATCGTCGCCGACGGTGCCGGCCGGCCAGAAGCCGATGACGGCGCGCGGGCGGAACCACTTCTCGTCGATGATCTTCTTCAGCATCCCCTGCGCATCCGCCCAGAGCGCGCGCGCCGCCTCACCCTGCTTCTCATCCTCGAGAATGGCGGGATATCGGCCCTTCAGCTCCCAGGTCTGGAAGAACGGCGTCCAGTCGATGTATTCGGCGAGCGTCGCCAGATCGTAATCCTCGAACACTTTGGTTCCGAGGAAGCTTGGCTTGGCGGGCGCGTAAGCGGCCCAATCGACCTTCTGCGCGTTCTCGCGGGCACGCGACAGCGGCAGGCGCACCTTCTCGGCCTCGCTGCGGGCGTGGGCCGCGGCGACCTTGGCGTATTCGGCGCGGATATCGGTGATGTAGCCATCACGGTTCTCGGGCGAGAGCAGCGACGAGACAACGCCGACGGCGCGGCTGGCGTCGGTGACGTAGACGGTCTGGCCCTTGCTGTAGCCGGGATGGATCTTCACGGCCGTATGAACGCGGCTGGTCGTGGCGCCGCCGATCAGAAGCGGCAGGTCCAGACCCTGGCGTTCCATTTCGGCCGCCACATGCACCATTTCGTCGAGCGACGGCGTGATCAGGCCCGACAGGCCGATGACGTCGACCTTCTCGGCCACCGCCGTCTCCAGGATCTTCGTCGCCGGCACCATGACGCCGAGGTCGATGATCTCGTAATTGTTGCAGGCGAGCACGACGCCGACGATGTTCTTGCCGATATCGTGGACGTCGCCCTTCACGGTCGCCATCAGGATCTTGCCGGCCGACTTGCGGTCGTCGCCGCCGTTCAGCCGCTTCTCCTCTTCCATGTAGGGAAGGAGCACGGCCACGGCCTGCTTCATCACGCGCGCCGACTTGACGACCTGCGGCAGGAACATCTTGCCCGAGCCGAACAGATCACCGACGACGTTCATCCCGGCCATCAACGGACCTTCGATGACGTGGAGCGGACGGGCCGCGGCAAGGCGCGCCTCTTCCGTATCGGCATCGATATATTCGGTAATGCCGTTGACCAAAGCGTGTTCAAGCCGCTTCTCGACCGACCATTCGCGCCAGGAGAGATCCTGCACGCGTCCCTCGCGCGCAGCCCCGCCACGGAACTTCTCGGCCACTTCGAGCAGGCGCTCGGTGGCGTCGCTGCGGCGGTTCAGCACCACGTCCTCGCAGGCCTCGCGCAGCTCCGCGTCGATCTGGTCATAGACCGCCAGCTGGCCGGCGTTGACGATGCCCATGTCCATGCCCGCCTGGATGGCGTGGTAGAGGAACACGGCATGCATCGCCTCGCGCACCGGCTCGTTGCCGCGGAACGAGAAGGAGAGGTTCGAAACACCGCCCGAAATATGCACCAGCGGCATCGTCTTGCGGATCGTCCGCGTCGCCTCGATGAAGTCGACGCCGTAATTGTTGTGCTCTTCGATACCGGTCGCGACAGCAAAGACGTTCGGGTCGAAGATGATGTCTTCAGGCGGGAAACCCGCCTTTTCGGTCAGGAGCTTGTAGGCGCGCGTGCAAATCTCGACCTTGCGGTCATAGGTATCCGCCTGCCCGGTCTCATCGAAGGCCATGACGACGACAGCAGCGCCATAGGCATGCAGCAACCTCGCCTGCGCAAGGAAATTCTCCTCGCCTTCTTTCAGCGAGATCGAGTTGACGATCGGCTTACCCTGAACGCGCTTCAGGCCGGATTCGATGATCGAGAACTTGGAACTGTCGATCATCACGGGCACGCGAGCGATATCCGGCTCGGCGGCGATCAGGTTCAGGAACTCGACCATCGCCTTTTCGGAATCGATCAGGCCTTCGTCCATGTTGATGTCGATGATCTGCGCGCCGTTCTCCACCTGGTCGCGCGCGACATCGAGTGCTGCCGTGTAATCGGCATTGGTGATCAGCTTGCGGAAGCGTGCCGAACCCGTGACGTTGGTGCGCTCGCCGACGTTGACGAAGGGGATGTCCTTGGTGAGTTCGAATGGCTCGAGGCCCGACAGCGACATGAAGGGGCGATGCTCGGGGATCGGGCGCGGCTTGTACTTGGCGACAACCTCGGCGATCGCCTTGATATGTTCAGGCGTCGAGCCGCAGCAGCCGCCGACGATGTTGACGAGACCCTCGCGGGCGAACTCGTCGATCTGCGCCGCCATCAGCTCGGGCGTCTCGTCATACTGGCCGAACTCGTTGGGAAGGCCGGCATTCGGATAGGCGCAGATGAAGGTATCGGCAACGCCCGACAGTTCCTGCAGGTGCGGACGCATGGCGTTGGCGCCGAGCGCGCAGTTGAGGCCGATCGTGAACGGATTGGCGTGGCGCACCGAGTTCCAGAACGCCGAAGGCGTCTGGCCCGACAGCGTGCGGCCGGACAGGTCGGTGATCGTACCTGAGATCATCACCGGCAGGCGAATGCCCTTGGCCTCGAAGCGCTCCTCGCAGGCGAAGATCGCAGCCTTTGCGTTCAGCGTGTCGAAGATCGTCTCGATCAGGATGATGTCGGCGCCGCCATCGATCAGGCCGTCGATCTGCTCGGCATAGGCCATGCGCAGATCGTCGAAGGTGACGGCGCGGAAGCCCGGATTGTTGACGTCAGGCGAGATCGAGGCCGTACGGTTGGTCGGGCCGATAGCGCCGGCCACGAAGCGGCGGCGGCCATCCTCGCGCTCGGCGCGGAGGCAGGCGCGGCGAACGACTTCGGCGCCTTCCTTGTTCAGCGCATAAACCTCGCCTTCCATCGCGTAGTCGGCCTGCGCGATGCGGGTGGAGGAGAAGGTGTTGGTCTCAAGAATGTCGGCGCCGGCCTTGGCGTATTTGTAATGGATCTCCTCGATCGCATCCGGCTGCGAGAGGATGAGAAGGTCGTTGTTGCCCTTCTGATGGCAGGCGCAGCCGATGAAGCGATCACCACGGAAATGATCCTCGTCGAAACCCAGCCCCTGGATCTGCGTGCCCATGGCGCCGTCAAGGACGAGAATGCGTTCGCTGGCGGCTTTCCTGAGCGCTGCAAACACTTCACTGCCGTCGCGCTTTTCCCCTTCGGGGCCAAACAGATTGTTGAACACGGGCGGACTCCTTGACGTCATTATAAAGACAAGCCGCCCAAATCACATAAAGATATCTTTATGTCAATATATCAGCGACAATTTCGCCATTGCCGGCGCACGGCGGATGACAGACTCGAACGCCCCCTATATAGGCAATTTCAAAGCATTGTGTATGAAATCGGAGGAGTATCATGGCACCTGCAATCGGCGACACCGCGCTCGGCAACTGGACGACGCGCACCTACCACCGCGACTGGCTGCTTACCCAGGCCAATGGCCTCTTCGATTTCTTCCAGCATGATTCCATCAATCCCAAGGGTGGGTTCTACGATCTCGACGACACCGGCAAGCCGCTCGACGCCGAGGGCCAAGTGCGCGGCATCCACATCGCCGCCCGCGCCGTCCATTGCTTCTCGATCGGCACCCTGCTCGGTCGCCCCGGCGCATCCGATGTCGTAGACCACGGCATGCAGTACATCTGGAACCACCATCGGGACCAGAAGAACGGCGGCTATTTCTGGTCGCTGAACAATGACGGGCCCGTCGACACCAACAAGCAGGGCTACGGCCACGCCTTCGTACTGCTCGCCGCCTCCTCCGCCAAGACCATCGGCCATCCACTCGCCGACGGCATGTTGGCCGATATCACTGATGTCCTGAACACCCGGTTCTGGGAAGAAAAGCATGGCGCCATCGCCGAGGAATTCACCGCTGACTGGCAGCCGCTCGACGGCGGCACCTATCGCGGCCAGAACTCCAACATGCACCTGACCGAAGCCCTGATGGCCGCCTTCGAGGCAACAGGCAACCGCGACTATCTGACCAAGGCCGAAAGCATCGCCGACCTCGTCATCCGCCGCGCGGCCGGCTCCGTCGACTGGCGCGTCGCCGAGCACTTCGACACGAACTGGAAGCTCGACAAGAACTACTATCACCCGAACGAGATGTTCCGCCCGGCTGGCACCACGCCCGGCCACTCGCTGGAATGGGCGCGCCTGCTGCTGCAGCTATGGGCGCTCGGCGGCAAGAAGCTGGAATGGCTGCCGGATGCCGCCAAGGGCCTATTCTCGCAGGCAATGGCGCTCGGCTGGGACGACGAAAAGGGCAGCTTCTTCTACACACTCGACTGGGAGGACCGCCCGGACAAGCGCCAGAAGATGTGGTGGCCCGCCTGCGAGGGTGCGGCTGCCGCCCACTACCTCAACGAACACCTGCCGAGCGGCTACCACGAAGAGAGCTACCGCAAGATCTGGAACGTCATCGAGCGTCGCTTCATCGACCACAAAAACGGCGGCTGGCACGAGGAACTGACGGAAGACATGGTCCCCGCCCACACCATCTTCCCCGGCAAGGGCGACATCTACCACGCCCTGCAGGCCTGCCTCATCCCCCTCTACCCGGCGACCGGCAGCCTGACCAAGGTCATCCCCGAAGCCGGCGGCAAGATCTGACAGTGAACAAGGCGGCGCCGCATCCACGGCGCCGTCTTCATTCACGACGACGGAATACGCGGCTCCTCGACGAGATAGAACTCCGGAACCGGCGTGACGTCGGACACGAAGAAGCCGAAGCTCGATTGCTCGCCGGGATCGAGATGCCCCTCATCGAAATTCAGCCGGTCGAAGCTCTCGAAGCGGCTTTCGAAATGCATGAAACGGCTGGACGAGATCAGCGCCGGATTGGGATCGGCCTGCCCGAAGGAGAGCCCGTCATAGAAATCGCTGGGCTTGCCGCGGATTTCCTGGAGCTCGAAGCCAAAGCCGATCCACGCCAGCCCGCTCCGGTTCACCGCCACCACACGCAGATGAAACGAGCCGGGCACGGTTGTTTTCAGCTCGGCGGGTTTGGCGAAGCGGATCACCAGCGTCACCGGTGCGAGACTGTCGAACGCCTCGCGGATCTCGATCGGATCCTCCCGCGTTCCCACGCCTGATATGGAGAGGATGCGAAAGCCGCCAAGTTCGTCGGAAAACGAGTAGCTCCCCGCATACCACCGCCCGTCATCCGCCGGCCCGGCGCTGATCAGCGCCAGGGAGAGCAACGCCGCGAGAATGCGTAAACGACGCGTCATCGATCCTGCTTCCTGATCGAGATGTCTTCACCATACATGCAATTTCAGCGGCGTGCGATGCGCAATGCCCGCGAGCCGATTTCCACGCGCGCGAACCCCGCATCGGTGGTACGCTGACGCCTGGGCTTCCCAACGAAACATGTGAATGCAACGCAGGAGCGGAACATGACGACAGTGTTCGTACGGCATGAGGTTTCGGACTATGCGGCCTGGCGCAAGGTGTATGACGGCTTCCGTTCGGTGCAGGCGGCAAACGGCGTGATAGCAGAGGCGGTCTACCAATCCGCCGACAACCCCAACGACATCACCGTCACCCACGAATTCGCGACATCAGAGGCCGCAAAGGCCTTCATGCAGCTTGAGGAACTGCGCTCGGCGATGCGCACCGGCGGCATCCTCGGCGCCCCGACCGTCTGGCTGGCCGAGAAGGCGTAGGCCGTTCCGGCTCGATCGGCATGACGGGCCGGCAATCGCTTACGGGAGGCGTTACGCCAGACGCAGCGCGTCCAGATCCTTGGCCAGCATCAGTGCCAGCGCCTCGACGACGAGATTGTGGTCGTCGCGCTGCGGCAGGCCGGAGACGGTCACCGAGCCGATGCAACCTGTGCCCTTGACGTTGATCGGGAAGCTGCCGCCGTGGGGCGCATAATCGGCGTCCGAAAGACCATTGTCCGCAACCGTCTTGCCCTTGGCCTTGAGGTCGAGGCCGATGGCATAGCTGCTGCGGAAATAGCGCAGCACCAGATTGCGCTTGCGGCGCACCCACTGGACGTTATCAGGCGTGACACCGGGAAGAGCCACGTAGAAGACCGGCATCGAGTGAAGGTTGATATCGATCGCGATACCCAGGCCGCGCTCCGAACCCAGCTCCTGCAGCAGCTTGCCCAGCTGCCATGCCGTCGCCAGATCGAAACTGTCGAAGCTCAGCACCTTCTCCTGTTCGGCAATGCGCGCAAGGTCGTCGTCGGGCGTGGTCATGTCTGTTCCTCTCCTTCAATGCTTTTTGCTGAGCATCGTCAGGAGAGCGAAAAAGTAAAGCGGAATCGTGGTGATACGCTATGCAGGGCGACGGCTAGGGACAGACCTCAGCCTGCCGCCTGCATGGGTGCAAATCTGCTCATCTCGCCGAGAAACGGCTTGGCAAGCGGCGCCGCATAGGAGCCGCGCTTGCTGGTGGATAGGCCCAGCGACAGCAGCGCCTCGGCCTGCTTGACGGCAGCGGCAACGCCATCGACCACGGGCACGCCATAGATCTCCTGCAACTCGCGCGCCAGATCGGTCATCCCCGCGCAGCCGAGCACGATCGCCTCCGCGCCATCCTCATCAAGCGCCCGCTCGATCTCGGCGCGCAGCTTGCCGATCGCGCCGGACGCCTCGTCCTCGAGCTCCAGCACCGGAATGTCAGACGCGCGGACCTTCGCCCGGTCGCCCATGCCATAGCGGCGCACGAGGTTGTCGACCAGCACCCGCGAGCGCTCCAGCGTCGTCACCACGGTGAAGCGTTGCGCCAGAAACCCAGCGGTGGCGACTGCGGATTCGCAAAGCCCGAGCACCGGCACATCGGCGAAACTGCGGGCCGCTTCAAGCCCCGTATCGTCGAAGCAGGCGATGACGGCCGCGTCATAGGTCCCTGCCCGCTCCTTCAGCTCCGTCAACAGGCCGGGAATGGCGAGCGCCCCGTCATAATGCCCTTCGATCGACACCGGCCCCATTCTCGAGGTGGCGGCGATGATCTCGGTGCCGCTGGCGGCAACGAGCCGCGCGGCGGTCGCCGCCTTCTCGGTCATGCTTGATGTCGTGTTCGGATTGACGATCAGGATGCGCATGAGATCAGCTTGTCTTTGCCTGGCGCCCGCGCAGCATCATCATGATGCCGAGCGCGACGAGAATGATGGTGAAGGAAAACAGCGTCGTCACCGTGCCGAGCGCATAAAGCACCGGCGTCGTCACGTTGGTCGTCATCCCGTAGATTTCGAGCGGCAGCGTGTTGTAGCTTCCAGAGGTCATCAGCGTGCGGGCGAACTCGTCATAGGAGAGCGTGAAGCCGAACAGGCCGACGCCGATCAGGCTGGGCGCGATCATCGGCAGCACGACATGCACGAAGGTCTGCCACGACGTCGCCCCGAGATCGCGCGCCGCCTCTTCGTAAGCCGGCGAGAAGCGGTTGAAGACGGCGAACATGATCAGCACGCCGAAGGGCAACGTCCATGTCAGATGCGCGCCGAAGGCCGAGGAATACCAGGCGGGCCTCAGACCGCCCTGCTGGAACACCACGCCGATGCCGAGCGAAATGATGATCGACGGCACCACGAGGCTGGCGACCGTCGCATAGAACAGCAAGGTCGCGCCACGGAAGCGCCGGCGGAAGGCAAGGCCTGCCAGCAGCGACACCACGACGGTGACGACCATGACCATCAGGCCGAGCGAGAAGGAGCGGCGGAACGAGGCCCCGAAGTCACCCACCGCCTGCTTTTCGAACAGGTTGAAGAACCAGTGGATGGAGACCCCGTTGAGAGGGAATGTCAGGCCGCCATCCGGCCCCTGGAAGGAGAGGATCAGGATCGCCGACAGCGGGCCGTAGAGGAACAGCACGAACAGGAGGAAGAAGGCGGCGAGCACGTAGAATTCGAGCGTGCGCTTTTCGTGGCTCATCTCAAAGCTCCTTGCGGATATCGACGACGCGCAGGATGGCGGCGACCATCATCAACACGACGATCAGAAGCACGACGGCATTGGCGGCGGCGGCCGGATATTGCAGCAGCGACATCTGGTTCTTCATCATCAGCGCCACCGAGGCGCTCTGCCCGCCGGACATGACCTGCACCGTCGAGAAATCGGCCATGACAAGCGTGACGACGAAGATCGAGCCGATGGCGATCCCGGGCTTGGCGAGCGGGATGACGACATTCCAGAGGATCTGCCAGCCGCTGGCGCCGGCATCGCGCGCGGCCTCGAACAGCGAGCGGTCGATGCGCATCAGCGTGTTGAAGATCGGCGTCACCATGAACAGCGTGTAGAGATGCACCATGGCAAGCACCACGGCGAAATCGGAATAGAGCAGCCACTCGATCGGCTGCGGGATGACCCCCATCTTAATCAGCGCCGAATTGACCAGGCCGTTACGGCCGAGCACCGGAATCCAGGAGATCATGCGGATGATGTTCGATGTCATGAACGGCACGGTGCAGACCAGAAACAGGATCATCTGCGTCGACGTGCGGCGGATGTGAAAGGCGAGGAAATAGGCGACCCAGAAACCGATGAAGACGGTGAGCGCCCAGACGATGACGGTGAATTTCAGCGTGTTGAGATAGGTCTTCCACGTCACCCACGAGCCGAGCGTCTCGGCGTAGTTCATCGTCAGGAAATCGGGATAGAGACCGGCAAAGTCGTAGTCCCAGAAACTGACCACCGCGATCATCGCGATAGGCAGGATGAAGAAGAAGCCGAGAATCAGGATGAGCGGCGTCGCCTGGAGATAGGAGGCCGCCCATGGCGCCAGTCGAAAGCCCGGGCTGCGCACCCGCTCGGTCGTCTCGTTTGTCTCTGCTGAAGCGATCGTCGCCATCGCTGATCCCTTTTCCAGTTGGCATTGCGTTGCGTGGCGCCCCCCCTCTGCCCTGCCGGGCATCTCCCCCACAGGTGGGGAGATTGGCTGGGCGCAACCGCTCGTCCGACCTTTATTGGTTGGCGAGCGGCTAACAACGGATCGATCTCCCCCCTTGTGGGGGAGATGTCCGGCAGGACAGAGGGGGGTAACCCACGGCAGAACCTCCCCTCCCGCGATTGGAAGGGGAAATCCCAGATCGCCTTAAGCCGCGATGAACTCGTTCCAGCGGCGAACCATGTAGCGGTCCTCGTCCATGACGGAGTTCCAGCAAGCGACATGGCCCATGCGCTCTTCGAACGAGCCGCCGTCGCGAACCGCACCGGCCTTCTCCATGACCTTGCCCTCGGGCGAAAGGATATCGCCCTTGGCGGCCTTGCCTTCGATCCAGTAGCCCCACTCGTCCTCGGTCATGAAGCCCTTGGCGGTGTCCATGCAGGCCGAGTAGTAGCCCTGGCGGTTGAGGTAGCCGCCGACCCAGCCGGATGTGTACCAGTTGATGTATTCATAGGCCGCGTCGAGCTCTGCGCCCTTGAGGTGCGAGGCAAGGCCGAGACCGCCGCCCCACGAGCGATAGCCTTCCTTGAGCGGCTGATACTTGCAGGCGATGCCCTTGGAGCGGACGGCGGCGACGGCCGGCGACCACATGGACTGGATCACGACTTCGCCCGATGCCATCAGGTTGACCGACTCGTCGAACGACTTCCAGAAGGCGCGGAACTGGCCGTCCTGCTTGGCCTTGATCAGGAATTCGATCGTCTTGTCGATCTCTTCCTTGGTCATGTTGCCCTTGTCGGCGTATTTGATGTTGCCAAGCGCTTCCATGATCATCGCGGCATCCATGATGCCGATCGACGGGATGTTGAGGATCGAGGTCTTGCCCTTGAACTTCGGGTCCATGATATCGGCCCAGGTCGAGATTTCGCGGCCGACGAGGTCGGGGCGAATGCCGAGCGTATCGGCATTGTAGATCGTCGGCATCATGGTGAAGAGTTCGGTCTCGCCCTTGGCGAAGGTCTTGGCATCGGCGCTCTCGACATAGCCGACCGTGTGCGGCGCCGTGCCCTGCGCGATCACGCTATCCGGCTTCAGCTTGCCGTTCTTGAAGAGGGGAACGACCTTGTCGTAATACTTCAGCTTCTTCACATCCATCGGCTGGATGACGCCGGTCGGATAGACCTTCTTCAGGATCCAGTATTCGATGTCAGCGATATCGTAGCTATCGGGCTGCGTGACGGCGCGCTGGGCGGCGGCGTCGGAATCGGTCGCCGTCATCTCGAGCGTGATGCCGAGGTCCTTCTTGCACTGCTCGGCAATGGCGTTGATGTTGGAAACGCCGGTGCCGAACTGGCGGAGCGTGATGTTGGACTGCGCCCAAATGGTCGGGAAACCGGTGATGAGCCCGGAGCCTGCGGCCGCACCAAGGGCGGCGGCGCCGGTCTTCAGCAGGCCGCGGCGCGACACACCCTTGTCGAGCAGACCCTTCTTGGTGGTTTTCGTTGTATCAGTCATGTCAGTTCCCTCTGGTTTTTGTGGTAATTGAGATTCATGCCGAAACGCGGCCAAGGAGAACGGCGTCCTCCAGGGCCCAACTCAGGGACACCGCATCGCCGACCGATGCGGGGTTGGCGAAATAATCGCCGTCGGACGCAATGACGGTGAAGTCATCGCTGCCCGCGCCGACCACGGTGATCTTCACCGAGGCGCCGCGATATTCGATGTTGGAGACGATGCCGTTGAAGCCGAGCGTCTTGTCGGTGGCGGCAGCCAGACGCACCCGGTCCGTGCGGATGCCGATATCGATGACCTCGCCGACCTCCCTGCCCGCGCCGCGCACCGTGAAGCTCTGCCCCTCCGGAACGTCGAGCGTGATCACGCCGTCCTTGGCGGATGTCACGCGGCCGGCCAGAACGTTGTGATCGCCCATGAAACGCGCCACGAAGGCGGTCGCCGGCTCTTCGAACACCTTGCGCGGGGTGGCGGCCTGCTCGATCTTGCCGTCGTTCATGATGACGATGATATCGGCGAGCGCCATCGCCTCTTCCTGGCTGTGCGTGACATGCACGAAGGTGATGCCGAGCGTCTTCTGCAGCTTCTTGAGCTCCGCGCGCATGCGGATCTTCAGAAACGGATCGAGCGCCGACAGCGGCTCGTCGAGGAGCAGCGCCTCGGGATCGGTGATCAGCGCGCGCGCCAACGCCACGCGCTGCTGCTGGCCGCCGGAAAGCTGCGCCGGACGTCTGTTGGCGTAAGCCTCCATCTGCATCAGCTTCAGCATCTCCAGCGCCTTGGCCCGCCGCTCCTCCTTCTCCACGCCCTTCATCTTCAGGCTGAAGGCGACGTTGTCGATCAGGTCGAGATGCGGGAAGAGCGCGTAGGACTGGAACATCATCGCCGTGCCGCGCTTGGCCGGCGGGAAATCGGTGACGACAGTATTGCCCAGGCGAATATCGCCCGACGAAATGCTCTCGTGCCCGGCAATCATCCGAAGCGTCGACGTCTTGCCGCAGCCCGATGGCCCCAGGAAGCAGCAATAGGAACCAGCCGGTATCTTAAGGCTGATTGCGTGCACGGCGGTGGTGGCGCCGTACACCTTCGAAACGGATGCTATATCGATCTCTGCCGCTTTCGACATCGTGTCTTCCCCTGTTCGAGGAATACGATGCATTCGCCGTGCCAGTTTCTGCTGCAACGCATCAAGTCATTACGAATATTGAATTTTCTTGGAAATATCCAAATGCCTAAAATTCAAGCCTCAGATATGCCTGCACATGAAATAGGCTTTCGTCTGCAATTTGCGCAAATAATCGTATACAATTTTACCGCTGCATTGATCGCAAATTCCGTTTAACTTTTCGGCTGAATATGGCTATCATCGGCCGATCACAGGACATCCCGCTTCATGAACTCCGCAGCCAACGCGCTTCTGACGACCGACGAGCCCGCCGAAACAGGCGCGCAGCAGATCCGCGATGCCATTCGCGACGCGATCGTCGAACGTCGCCTGTCGCCGGGAACCAAGCTGTCGGAAAGCGATGTCGGCAACCTCTTCAACGTCAGCCGCACGCTGGCGCGCGCAGCCCTGCAGGCGCTCTCCTATGAGGGGCTTGTTAGCGTCGAGAAGAACCGCGGCGCCTTCGTGGCCTACCCCTCGCCTGACGAGGCCAAACAGATCTTCGCCGCCCGCCGGCTGATCGAGCCCGGCATCCTGCGCGAGGCGGCAGCACGGATCACGACGTCAGAGATCCAACACCTCAGACAGCTGCTGCTGGAAGAAAGCCGCCTGATAAGCGAGCGCGGCCAGACGGCGCGGCGCGCCGAGATCAAGGCATCCGGCGATTTTCACCTGACGCTTGCCGCCATCTCCGGCAATACGATCATGCAGCGCTTCATGGAAGAACTCGTCGCCCGCTCCTCGCTTGTCATCGCGCTCTACGGCCAGTCCACCATATCGAGCTGCGGCCACAACGAGCATGGCGATATCGTCTCGGCGATCGAAGCCAAGGATCTGGACCGCGCCTGTCATCTCATGGTGCATCACATCGCGCATATCGAAGCCGACCTCGATCTGCGGGAGCGCAAGGGACAGGGACTGAAGGAAGCGTTCGACCTCTAGGTCGCGTGTGGCGCATCAATCGAGCGCCGAAAGGAGCCCCAATCTAGGGCTCGAGTGCGAGACGCGGCCGCCGAAGCGACCGCGGCATCGAAAGATCAACCGCGCGAGCGGCGTTCGTTCGGAACGACGGCAACGGCCACGATATCGGGCGTTCCGGTCGCATGCAGGCGCTTGCGCACCAGCACGCCCATGACGCGAGCGGCGGTCGAAAACGTCATCTGGTCCAGCGGGCCTTCGCCCTCCCAGGGTTTCGTCAGTCGCTCGGTAACGGCGCCGACGATATTCATCGGCACGATGTCGTCGCATTGGCGCATGGCCTCGAAGACGCTGCTGATCGGAACCACCCGGCCTTCGAACGTGACGATCGGTTCGGTCAGTTCCGCATCCCACTCTTCAAACGCATAAAGAGCGTCGCGAAAGAGCTCTTGAAGGGTGAACGGGGCGTGCCCATTGTGAAGTGGCGGCAAGGCATTCGACATGTCTGTCTCCTCTTTGCAGGGATAAAGCCAATTCCTCCTCATCGGTCCGCATTAACGCCGAAAGCAGAACTCAAGTTCCCGGCCGGACCGAATAACACGATCGATGTTATAGTGTAATATACGCGTGATAAAGCGCTTTTCTGCCGCAGCCTCGCCACAGCTGTGTCCACAAAAAGATAAGCCGTTGATATCCAAGCGAATATCAACGGCAATCTTTTGGTAACTTAGATTAACGAAGGGGCGGATCGCGCTACTGGGCAATCGCGAATGTAACGTTCACCTGGATGTTGTAGCTGCTTTCGCCACCCTGGATCGGCACGGCTGAATCGGCCTCCGACTTCATCATCGCCGCCCGCATGACGGGCATCGGCTGCGGCCGCGGACCGTTTTCGTTGATCTCGATGACATTGCCGAGCTTGACGCCGGCGGCGGAGGCGAGCGTCTTGGCCCGCGAGATGGCATCGGCCACCGCATTCTTGCGCGCCTCTTCGACTGCACTGTCGGGCTTGTCATTGGTGAACTGGATATCGCCACCTTGATTGACGCCGAGCGTCACCGACTGATCGATGATCCCGCCGAGCTTCGAGAGATCGCGCACCCGGACCGTCAGCGCGTTGGAAACCTGGTAGCCGATGAGCTCGGGCGGAAGCTGCTGCCCGTCGGTCCCCTGCGGATAGCGATATTGCGGCTGCACGGAAAAGCCCGAGGTCTGCAGGTCGCGCTCGGCGATACCGGCCTTCTTCAGCGCAGCGAGCACATCGCTCATCGCCTTGTTGTTATTGTCGAGCGCCTCGCGCGCGGTCTTCTCCTGCTTGACGACGGAGAAGGTCAAGACCGCCATATCAGGCGCCATCGTCGCCCGCCCCTCGCCGATAACGGTGATGACCGCCTGGCGCGGCGCATCGGCCGCGAATGCCGGCATGGAGGCTGCGGCGACCACCGGCAGGCTGAGAAAGAGACCGGCTGCAAAGCTTTTGGTATTTGGAAATGGCATTGTTTCACTCCCCGATTGTGACTTACCGATCCCTCTTGCCGTTTGATTGTGAAGCTATTGCGGCAATGACTTGTGACCGCTCTGAAATTGCGTTAGACGCAACGAGCACCGGCGAACCATTGCGCCGCTGCAAGGCGCCGCAAAGGCCGCCAGGGCCTGTAGCTCAATGGTTAGAGCCGGCGGCTCATAACCGCTTGGTTGGGGGTTCGAGTCCCTCCGGGCCCACCATCTCTGTCTTTGTCCGACCCGGACACATAGGTGACAATCCGTACCTAAGACAAAGGTGACAACCCCGTGCCGAACAGGTTGCCGATTGTTTGCAATGGCTTCTCTTCGAGATTGACATATCCGGGATTGCCCTCAATGCGCTGGATGGCAGCGCCAAAGCGTAGCTTGGTCCCACGAATACGAATGATCAGATCATCCGCATTGACAGCCGTCACGTCGGCCTCGTTCGTTAGCGTAGGAACTCGTTATGGTGGTTATGATTTTTCCTATAGATCGACCGCTGTGATAACTCGCGGTTAGAACCTTACCGCTACGCAGGCGCATGTTTCACGTTTAAGGAGTAACGAGATGACTACCCGCCCGCCCTGTATCACACACGTTCTTGGAGTTATCGGCATTTTTATAGGTTTTTTTCCAACCTTGATGCACTCTACTCCCGCAGGTGCAGACGTGCCATTGACGCATTTCGCAACTCAGGGCGCTGCCTATATGGCAATATTTTCAGCGCTTGTTTGGGCGGTTAGCGCTGGATACAGCATGAAAGGCAAAGAATTGGAGAGCGCGACCCTCTACACCAATGCCATGGCAGCAATCTATGCCGCGTGCGCTGCTCTTTTCACCAGCGCAAGTTTCAAGTTGGAGGGAGCACCTGGGATGACAGTGCCTGTCGCCGATACCTGCCGGATCGCGGTCACGTACTATGTTGCTCTCGCACTTCCGGCTCTTGCAAGCGCGTTCTTGATTTCAAAATCCTGGATCCGGAGATAGCGCACGCCTAGTGTCGCCGATCCGCTACAGCTATTTGCAGACCGGCGTCGCTATCAGGTGTGGTCGGCACACCGAGATCAGCTAATTAGCGGAGAACAATAGCGCCTTGTCGCAGTCGTGCCGCGCACGGTGGGAGACGATTGAAAAGCACTTGGCTCACAACGCCCCTACGCCTCCTTCACCATCTCCGCCACCGCAATCTCCGCCATCTTCAGCGCCGCTTCGCGGCTCTTGGCGGCGGCGATGAAGCGGCCGTTGTGGCAGAAGCTGGCGCCTTCAACGCCGGAGGCGGCTTCGAGGTCGCCGTTGGTGAGGCCAGCCCAGGCGGCCGGCAGGTCGGCGCGCAGCGCAAAGCCTTCTTCCTCGCGGCGAATGCCGGTCACGCACCAATCCTTGTCGCGCGGGTGGACGACGAAGAGCAGGTGATCGGCGCCGGCCTTGACGATGGCGGGGCGGAAGGGCATGCCCATCGGCAGTTCCAGCACGCGGTTCTCGCCGGCAGCGACGATCGCCTTGTGCACCAGCGCCTCGGCCCTGCGCTTCGCAGCACTCTTGCCGATCCGCGCCTCGACGAAGCTGCGGGCAATGGCGAGTGCGGCATGAAATGCACGGTCGTCGGCGCCGGGATCGGTCTCGTCGAAGACGGGCTTCAGCGTTTCCAGAAGTGCCGGCAGCGTCAGCCCGGCCAACGGTCCGGAGGGGCTCAGCGCACCATTATCGGTGAGATCGATCGGCAGGACGAAGCTGCCGTCGAAGGAGGCGTGGATGTCCTCGATGTCAGCCTCCGGAACACCCGATGCGGCGAGATAGTCGCGGCCGAAATGCTTCCAGATCAGGCCGAACGAGCTATAGGGCTGGCCGTCGTCACGCAGCGGCGCGCCGCGCTGGTGATGGTCGAAGATACCAGCATCAGCATCATAGGCGCCGCCGACATCATAGATAATCCTGTTGGGACCGGGCGTGATCCATTCCGGCGCACGGCTGCGCACGATGCGCGCCTCGGGAAAAAGCCGGGTCAGAACGACGGTGGAGAGCAGTTCGTCGGCGTGGAAGCCACCGGAATGCGTGACGAGAAATTCAGGAATCATGTAGCGGCGCCCTCTTGTCTGCGGATCATCCGCACATGCAGGCACCAGATAGCTGTTGGCGCAAATCACCTCAACCCGCAGGCGCAGCATTTTCTCCCACTGATGCTGCACCGCATCATCCAATCGGGTGTATTGTTAGCGGCCGCCGGCTATGTCCTTGAACATAGATGAAGGTTAACGTTTGCTTTCATACGAAGCTTCTGAATATCACGAAACGGTGAACTTTAGGCTTGCCATGGAGGGAAAGCCGCGCAACTATCCCCTGTGATAGCATGATAGTGACGGGAACCACACATGCCTAAGACTGGAATAATAGCAGTATCCGGGACATCCATGTCCCGTCAGTGCATCTTTACAGCCGATGACGGCGGCGGCAAAATTCGCGGCTGTCCGCGCTTTCTCGGAATGATTTTCGGAAAGCCGAGCGTCCGCCTCTCCGACACATCAAATGGACGATGGGTCTCCATCGAGCTCAGCAAGGTAGATAAGCGCGGCAACGCGACCTTTCGCTGGATTTAATCTCAGCGACCGTTGAAGCGGCATCGCCGCATTGCGGCTTGGAGGGGCGCCAAGGCGCCGGCATCGGATGGCGCGTCAGACCTATTGGAAGGGTTATCTCAAGCTGTCGCTCGTGACCGCGTCGGTATCACTGACGCCAGCGACCACGGACAGTAACCAGCTGCGGTTTCATGTGTTGAACCGCAAGACCAAAAATCGCGTCGAAAGCCGCTACGTCGACAGCGTCACACACAAGCCGATCTCGGACAAGGATCAGGTCAAGGGCTATCCGCGCGGCGAAGACGACTATGTTATTCTAGAGGATGACGAGATCAGCGAGGTCGGGCTGGAGAGCACCCGCACCATCGATATATCGAGCTTCGTGCCGCGCGGCTCGATCGATTGGATCTGGTACGACAAGCCGCATTTCCTGGCGCCGGAAGACAAGGTCGGCGTCGAGGCCTTCTGCGTCATCCGCGAGGCGATGAAGGCAAACGATGTCGTCGGCATAGCGCGCCTCGTGCTCTACCGCCGCGAACGTGCCGTGCTGCTTGAGCCGCAGGGCAAGGGCATCGTGCTCTGGACGCTGCATTTCGGCGACGAGGTCCGCGAGCCTGCCGGGACGGTCGATCTTGCCGCCAAAGCGGATCAGAAGGTGCTGGCGCTGATGAGCAAGCTGGTGAAGGACCGCACCGAGGAATGGAAACCCTCGATGGTCACCGATCCCGTGCAGAAGCGTATCCGGGCGATGATCCGCGCCAAGCAGAAGAGCCTGCCGAAGCCCGTGGAGGCATCAAAGCGCACGCCGGTCAAATCCACCGGTAACGTCGTCAATATCATGGACGCGCTGAAGAAGAGCATCGCCAAGGATGGCGGACGGCCGAAGCACTAGCTCTCGGCCAACCTCTGGCAATCTTTACTTGCGCTTTTCAAGCGGCGCGGCGGCCTTGAAGAAATCCGCCCAGGGATCGCTTGCCAGCGAATTCATCCGCGACGGCGTGTTGGCGACCGTGAAATAGGCGGGGCCGATCTCCTCCGTAAGCTCATTCCAATCGAGCGGCATCGATACGGCGCCGCCCGGCCGCGCGCGGGTCGAATAGGCGGCGACGGCGGTGTTGCCGCGACCGTTGCGGAGGTAATCGATGAAGATCTTGCCGTTGCGTTTCGCCTTGGTGGCGGTCGCCAGATACTTTTCCGGCTGATCTTTCGTCATTGCGTCCGCCAGCTCTTTGGCGAAGGCCTTGACCTGGACCCACCCCGCCTTCGGTTTCAGCGGCGTCACCACATGGAGACCTTTGCCGCCGGAGGTCTTGACGAAGGCCGCCAGCCCCGCCGCCTCGAGCCGCTGTTTAAGCTCTTCGGCCGCCTCGATCACCTCGGGCCAGGCGACATCGTCGGCCGGATCGAGATCCATGGTGATCATGTCCGGCTTCTCGAAGCTCGCGGTCGTCGCCCCCCAGGGGTGGATCTCCAGGACGGCCGATTGCACCAAAGCGACCAGCCCGTCGAAATCGCCGATGCGCAGCAGCTTTTCGCCACCCCTGTCTTTCGGGTCCGCGATCTCCTCGATATGGGCGTTCATCCCCTTCCAGGCATGCTTCTGGAAGAAGCGCTGGTGCCCGGCAATACCGTCAGGGCACCGCAGCAGCGCCAGCGGGCGGTTGATCACGAAGGGCTCCATGAAGCGCCAGACCTGCGCGTAATAGTCCGCAAGTCCCTGCTTGGTGACGCCCTCGTCCGGCCAGTAGATGCGATCGGGATGGGTGAGCGCGACGCTCGATTGCGGCGCCGGCTCGGCCTTGCTTTTCTCGGTCTCGCGCATCACATCCCCCGCCGCCTTGTCCTCGCGCAGCCCGCGAAATGCGGCATGCCGCAGATTGCCGTCGGCCGACCATGCCTGAAACTCCACATCCGCCACAAGCTTCGGCTTGACGTGGACAAGCCCGCGCCGCGCCTCGGCCGAAAGCGCATCGTCGAAGGCGGTTTTCGTCTGCCGGTCCTCCGAGAGACGATCGTGCAGCATCTTGGCCGTCGCGACCGAAAATCCGGTGCCGACACGCCCGACATACTGCAACTTGCCGCCCTTGTAGTAGCCCATGGCCAGCGAACCGATGGCATCCTTCGTCGCTGTCGAGGGCACGAAGCCGCCGATCACGAACTCCTGCCGCTTCGAGCATTTGGACTTGATCCACTCGCCCGTGCGCCCCGAGCTATAAGAGCTGTCGCCGCGCTTGGAGATCACGCCCTCCAGCCCGAGCCCGCAGGCGTGGTCGAGCACCAGAGACCCCTTTTCCGTGAAATGACTGCTGTAGCGCAGCATCGGATAATCGTGCGAAAGAAGCGTTTCCAGCAACGCCTTGCGCGAAAGCAGCGACACCTCGCGCATGTCATGCCCATCGAGATGCAGCAGGTCGAAGGCGTAGAACACGAAGCGATCCTTGCGGCCCTCGCTGAGATCGCTCTGCAGCGCGGAAAAATCCGAAGCGCCATTGTCGCGCTCGACCACCACTTCGCCATCGATCAGGGCCGATTGCACCGGCAGGTCCGAAAACGCCTTGGCAAGGGTCCCGCCGAACCGCTCCGTCCAGTCCAGGCCCGTGCGGGTCAGCATCGTCACCTTGCCGTGGTCGATCCTGATCTGCAGCCTGTAGCCGTCGAACTTGATCTCGTGGACCCAATCCTCACCCGCAGGCGGTCTCGGCTTCAGCTTGGCAAGCGCCGGCTCTATGAATTCGGGCAAATCAGCCTTGACCGCGCCATCCGGCCATTGACGAGAAGCCGCCTTGGCCTTCGCGGCCTTCGGTCGGGGAGCGGACGCCTTGGCACCATTCGCGCTAGCCGCACCCTTCGGCCGCGAGTGCCACGCGGCATCCGGGTTCTTGGCCACCTCCTCGATCTTCCGGCCGGTCTTTGCCGATTCAGGCCGCAGCTTCAGGATATCGCCCTTGGCGCGCGCCTCCTCGTCCTCGGCCTTGATCAGTAGCCAGTTCTCCCTGGTTTCGCCGGGCTTGCCGTGCATCCGCACCAGATGCCAGCGCCCCTTCAGCTTGTCGCCATCGAGGTCGAATTCCATATGGCCCTTCTTGTAGGCCTTGTGCATGTCACCATGCGGCGCCCATGTCCCGCGATCCCAGACGATGACGGTGCCGCCGCCATATTCGCCTTTCGGAATGATGCCCTCGAAGTCGCCATAGTCGAGCGGGTGGTCTTCCACATGCACGGCCAGCCGTTTGTCGTCGGGGTTGAGGCTCGGCCCGCGCGTCACCGCCCAGCTCTTCAGGACCCCGCCCATTTCCAGCCGGAAGTCGTAATGCAGCCGCGTCGCGTCGTGTTTCTGGATCACGAAGCTCAGCGCATTGCTGTCGCGCGCAGCACTGGCCCGCTTTCCGCCCCGCGGCTCCGGCGTCCGCTTGAAATCGCGCTTGGCGTGATAGGTCTCGAGCGCCATCGTCAGCTCGCCTTCTTCGATCCGCTGTTACCGCGCGCGGCACTCTTGGCGGCGGTCTTGCCCGCCGCTTTCCCGCTCATCTTCGCGCTTTCACGCAGCGCTTCCATCAGGTCGATCACCTTGCCCTTCGGCTCGGCCTTGCGCTTGGGCAGCGCCCTGCCCTCGATCTTTGCCTGCACGAGTTCGGCAAGTGCTGCCTCGTAGCGATCCTCGTAATCCCGGGGATTGAAGCTGCCCTTCTTGGTGCCGATGATATGGCCGGCGAGCTCGATCATTTCCTTGTCGAACTTGATATCGGGAATATCCTTGAACACCGTCTCGGCGTTGCGCACTTCGTAATCATAGTTCAGCGTGGTCGCGACGATGCAATCGTCCTGCGGCCTGATGAGCACCGTCCGCGTCTTGCGGAACAGAACGGCTTCGCCGAGTGCAGCCACCTTCTGGTCGCGCATCGCCCGCGCGATCAGCGCCAGCGCCTCTTCGTCGTCCTCGCTGACCGGCGCCAGATAATAGGGCCGGTCGAAATAGAGCTTGTTGATCTCGTCATAGGGAACGAAGCCCTGCACCGTCAGAAGCTTGTCGCTCTCGGGCGCGAACGCCGCAAGCTCCTCGCCCTCAATCATGACGTAATCGCCGCTATCCAGCCGGTAGCCCTTCACCTGATCGTCGCGCTCCACCGGCTTTCCCGTCTCACTGTCGATGAACTGCCTCTCGACGCGATGGCCGGTCTTGCGATTGATGATGTTGAAGGAGATACGGTCGGCAACCGATACCGCGGTGTAGAGCCCCACCGCGCAGACGAGATCGCCCACCTTCAGATGCCCCTTCCAGCTAGCCCGCGCTGCCATTTCTATTCCTCCCGCCCCTTGTTGCGCCGCCGGCGCTGATCAAGCGCCACGATCTTCTCCACCGAAGCAATATCGTCGCTGGTGACGACAGGCACAGGATCGCCAGCGATCGCCTCGAGCACCTCGCTCGACAGCGCGCCATGGCGGATCACCCACTCCAGCGTCTCGCGGGTCTCGCGCTCGGCTTTCAGCTGGGCGTAGAGCGCGATGATCAGCCTGTCGCGCGCATCGAAATGGCTGCGTTTCTGCTCGGTCTTGCGAACATGCGTCATCGAAACCTGCCTCCCTTGCCGATTGAAGCAGAAACAACGCAGTAGCCGGAAAGTTCCGTGCATCCGTGATATGTCCAACTGTCGCAAATCTGAGACAGGTCCGATGAGCGCCGTAAAGTCCAAGCAAACGCTCACATTGCTGCGAGTTGCCAAGAACATTAGTTTTCGTCACACTCCTGTCGATGATCTGTGGTGGTAGGAGCTGCAGCTCTTTGATGGGAGGAACCCCGATGCACGAACACTCTGCCCATGCGGAGCATGTCTATACGTGCACGCAGCGCGATTCAGCCGCGGCAAGTTCTTCGGTGGTCGCCTCCTGGCGCCGCTGCATCGCCATGCACCAGCTGGCGCCGGAAGAGCGACGCACGCCGCTTCGCCTTATGGACCAGGAATTCAAGCGGGCGCGCGAACAATCCGAACAGCTGATCGCCAACGCCACCGACGAGCTCGACCGCCTTTTCACCACCGCTGGAAAAGCCGGCTGCTGCCTGCTTTTGACCGACCGCGACGGCATCGCGCTCGAACGCCGCGGCGCGATCGGTGACGACAAGGAGTTTCACGATCTCGGCCTCTGGACCGGCTCGGTCTGGACCGAAGCCAGCATCGGCACCAACGGCATCGGCACGGCGTTGGCCGACGAGCGCTCGGTTTCGATCTTTCGCGACCAGCACTTCTTCTGCTCCAACATCAAGCTTAGCTGTACGACATCGCCGATCCGCGATCATCGCGGGCAACTCGCGGCCGCGCTCGACATCTCCACCTGCCGCGACGACGTCAACGAGATGACGCTGGGTATTCTCGCCCAGATGGTGCGCGATGCCGCGATGCGCATCGAGATCAACCTCTTCCGCAGCGCCTATGCCGGCGCCCGCTTCGTGATGGTGCCCGCAGGCGCCAACCCGGCGGCCGCCCTTCTTGCCGTCGATCGCCACGATCTCGTGCTCGGCGCCACCCGCGCCGCGCGCCTGGCGCTGAAGCTCGACGACCGCAGCATCGCCGCAGGGATCCCGGCCGCCGATGCCCTGCACGAGACCCGCATGTCCGACGACGAGGACCTGATCGAGGCCGAACGCGCGGCACTGCTGAGGGCGCTGACCCGCTCCAGCGGCAACGTTTCACAGGCCGCGATCGCGCTCGGCATGAGCCGCGCGACGCTGCATCGCAAGATGAAGAAGCTCAATCTGCATTGACCCTGTTGTAGCCGGCACTGATGTAGCAGCGATGCGACACTGTGCGCTGCGGTATCGCTCGGTGCCGCTGTATCTCGACACAAAAGACGCGCAGATTTCCTCCCACGGGTTCACGTCCGAACCTGGCTCATCTCAAGGGAGGATGACATGCTGCATCAGAAAATCGTCGAGTCGCCGTTCAAGCTGAAATACGGGAACTATATCGGCGGCGAATGGCGCGAGCCGATCGAAGGCAAGTATTTCGACAACATCACCCCCGTCACCGGCGGCAAGCTCTGCGAAATTCCCCGCTCCAGCGAAAAGGACATCAACGCAGCGCTCGATGCCGCCCATGCCGCCAAGGACAAGTGGGCCCGCACCTCGGTTACCGAACGCGCCAATATCCTGATGAAGATCGCCCAGCGGATGGAGGATAAGCTGGAAGTTCTGGCGCAGGCCGAGACCTGGGACAACGGCAAGCCGATCCGCGAAACCATGGCCGCCGACATTCCGCTCGCCATCGACCACTTTCGTTACTTCGCCTCCTGCGTACGCGCCCAGGAAGGCTCGATTGGCGAAATCGACAACGACACCGTCGCCTATCACTTCCATGAACCGCTCGGCGTCGTCGGCCAGATCATTCCCTGGAACTTCCCGATCCTGATGGCCGCCTGGAAGCTGGCGCCCGCTCTTGCCGCCGGCAACTGCGTCGTCATCAAGCCGGCTGAACAGACCCCCGCCTCGCTGCTCGTCTGGGCCGAGATCATCGGCGACCTGCTACCACCAGGCGTTCTCAACATCGTCAACGGTTTCGGCCTCGAAGCAGGCAAGCCGCTGGCATCCAGCCCGCGCATCGCCAAGATCGCCTTTACCGGCGAAACCACGACGGGCCGGCTGATCATGCAATATGCCAGCCAGAACCTCATCCCCGTCACGCTCGAACTCGGCGGCAAGTCGCCCAACATCTTCTTCGCCGACGTGGCCGACGAGGATGACGACTTCTTCGACAAGGCGCTGGAAGGCTTTGCGATGTTCGCGCTGAACCAGGGCGAAGTCTGCACATGCCCGAGCCGCGCACTGGTGCATGAAAAGATCTACGACCGCTTCATGGAACGCGCCGTCAAGCGCGTGGAAGCCATCGTCCAGGGCAACCCGCTCGATAGTGCTACGATGATCGGCGCCCAGGCCTCCAACGAGCAGATGGAGAAGATCCTCGCCTATCTCGACATCGGCAAGCAGGAAGGCGCAAAAGTGCTGACCGGCGGTTCGCGCAACGACCTCGGCGGCGAACTGGCAAGCGGCTATTACATCAAGCCGACGATCTTTGCCGGCCAAAACAAGATGCGCGTGTTCCAGGAAGAGATCTTCGGCCCGGTCGTCTCAGTCACCACCTTCAAGGACGAAGCCGAAGCGCTGTCGATCGCCAACGACACGCTCTATGGTCTCGGCGCCGGCGTCTGGACCCGCAACGGCAACCGCGCCTATCGCTTCGGCCGTGAAATCCAGGCCGGCCGCGTCTGGACCAATTGCTACCACGCCTACCCGGCCCACGCGGCCTTCGGCGGCTACAAGCAATCCGGCATCGGCCGCGAGACCCACAAGATGATGCTCGACCACTATCAGCAGACCAAGAACATGCTGGTCAGCTACAGCGAAAAGAAGCTCGGTTTCTTCTGAGCCTTTTCGACAGCAGGGAGGGCATCCGCAACACCCCTCCCAAACCCCTCCCTGAAAAGGGAGGGGATTTTCGTTTGAGGGAACGATATCATGTGGGAGCGGGACCATTTGGGAGGAAACAATGGACACCACAGTCAACGGAGAACCCCGCGTTCTCGCAACAGACGCCGCAGTCGCCCTGATCGACGAGATCAGGCGCGATTATCCCGACATCCTCTTCCATCAGTCCGGCGGCTGCTGCGACGGTTCTTCGCCCATGTGCTACCCGGCCGATGATTTCATCGTCGGGGACCATGACGTGAAGCTTGGCGAAATATCAGGCGTACCCGTCTACATCAGCGCCAGCCAGTTCGAAGCCTGGAAGCACACCCAACTGATCATCGACGTGGTCGCCGGTCGCGGCGGAATGTTTTCGCTGGATAACGGCCGGGAAAAGCGCTTCCTCACCCGCTCGCGCATGTTCGGCGGTGGTGAGGCCTGCGCGATCCCGGGCGTGGAGAGAGCGGTCTAGTGCTTGCGCACCTTGCCCGTCGGAATGGCGGATGAAGTGACCGATACAGGATCGCTTGCCGGAAAGCTGTCTTCCAGCCCCTGCGCCAGCTGATCTTCCATCTCGTCCACATCGCCGGCTGCCCGGGCGCTCGGCTGCGCCGCGCCGGTTTCCACGCTCGAAAGCGCGGCGGTCTCATCGAACGACGCCAACTCGCCCATCACGGCCTTGGCGCGATCGATCGCATTGTTCGACGTCAGCGTCCGATCCATGTCCTTGCGCAACAGCACGGACACGACCTCGCCGCCCCTGCCGACGAACTCGACCGTGAATCCTCGTCTCCCGCCCTGCTCTGGAATGACCTGCGTGCCGATGACCTGCATGAATTGTCTCCTTTGCACATCTGAGGAGAGAACGGCGGCCATCGGACAAAGTTCCGCGAACGGCCAGCGCCATCGCCCGGCCAAAAAAAAGCCACCGCTCGTGACGGTGGCCGTAGTCATGAAGGTCTTCAAAACCTCCAGAGGGGAACAGTTGCGTCATCGACCAGCGGGCCGGCCGACTGCATAAGCAACTATAGGTAATATTAGCCCCCTATCGTAAAAATTCAATCAATTGCCGGCTGAATTTATCGAGGGACGTAAATCAAATTTCCAGATCCACCCGGAAACGAGGGATAATTTACCACTTTCAGGTTGCAACCAGAAAACGGGCGCTCGGCGAGCCGCGTCACACACCAGATCAGCGCTGCACCGGCGCCGTTGATTCGCGCAGGATGAGCTCGACCGGCCACAGCTCGTGGATCTCCAGCGGCGAGCGGCCGGATACCAGCTGCAGCACCAGATCCGCGCACCGCGTGCCCGCCGCGCGCATCGAAGAGCGCGTCGCCGATAGCGAAGGCGCCATGTTGTCTGCGGTCAGATAGGGAAACACGTCGTCATGGGCGATGACGGAAACCTCGCGACCAACCTGCAACCCGAGCGAGCGAACCGCACGATAGACACCAAGCGCCGTCATCATCGAGCCGGCGACGATCGCGGTCGGCGGATTGGACTGTTCCAGCAGCGAGCGGGCGAAGCGGAAGCCGAGCTCGTCGGTGAAATTGCCGCTGGCGATCAACTGGGGATCGAGTTCGATGCCCCGGCTCTGCAGCGCCTCGCGGTAGCCCTTGTCACGATGCAGCGCGTAGGTCGCCCCCGGGCGGCCGTTAATCATGGCGATCCTGGTATGGCCGAGATCGATGAGATGCGAGGTGGCGCGACGCACCGCACCCTCGTTGTCGATGTCGAGCCAGGCATGCGGCACGTCGATATCCGAGCGGACGTGGACCAGAAACGGCATGCCGAGCTTGTGGAGCAGCGCGATACGCTCGTCGTTGGGGCGCGGCGAATGCACGATGATCGCATCGACCCGTTGGCTTTCCACCAGACGCCGGTAGAGCTGCATCTCGTCGTTATGATCGGGATCGGCCATCGGAATGACGAGAATGTCGGTGTCCTCGGTCAGCAGCCTCTCGGCCATCCCCGCCATGAACTCGGCGAAGTGAAACTCGCCTGCCCGCCCCATCACCACACCGATCGCGCCGGCACGCCCGGTCTTCAATCTGACGGCGTTGACGTTCGGCCGATAGCCGAGCCGAACGGCCTCCTCCGCCACGCGCGCGCGGGTCACTTCGCTCACTTCCGGATAGCCGCTCAGCGCGCGGCTGACCGTCGTCGGCGACAATCCGAGCTGTTTTGCGAACTCTCTAAGCTTCATGCACCGACACGTCTTTCATCGCCCGCTATTGGACCCTTCACACACCCTATAAGCCAATCCGTCGATATTTGGCACAAAAACCGCACATCAGCCAAACCGATTTCAATGTTCAATCACAATCGATGTGTCGCGCCCGATGTTCTCCACATGCGCGCAACGTCACATTCCATTGTTTTCACAGGGAAAATCGTCACTCTCGGCAACTTAAAGCCACCACTAAACTACCCGCTTGACTTGATATCGCGCTTCTGACAATTTTTTCCAACCAAATCGTTTTCAAATTTGAGGACGCAATGGTTCTTTTTGGGAGGAAGATCATGAAGTTTCGTTTCACGACGGCCGTCATCGCGGCCGCGCTCATCGGCGTGGCCATGCCGGCCTACGCCGCCAACATCAGCATCTCTGCAAGCTCCACCGGTAAAAACCTCGACCTGTTCCGCAAGCAGCTCGACGCCTTCGAAAAGGCGACCGGCAACAAGGTCAGCATCGTCACCATGCCGTCCTCGTCCACCGAGCAGTTCTCGCAGTATCGCCTGTGGCTTGCCGCCGGCAACAAGGACGTCGACGTCTACCAGACCGACGTGATCTGGGCGCCCCAGCTGGCCGACCAGTTCCTCGATCTGAAGGATGCCGCCAAGGACGTCGTGGGCGATTTCTTCCCCTCGATCATCCAGTCGCAGACCGTCAACGGCCGCCTCGTCGCCATGCCGCTCTACACCGACGCACCCGCCCTCTTCTACCGCAAGGACCTGCTCGACAAATACGGCAAGCAGCCGCCGAAGACCTGGGACGAGATGGCGGCGACCGCCAAGGAAATCCAGGACAAGGAGCGCGAAGCCGGCCAGAAGGACCTCTGGGGCTATGTCTTCCAGGGCAACGCCTATGAAGGCCTGACCTGCAACGCGCTGGAATGGATCAAATCCTCCGGCGGCGGCCAGATCATCGAGACCGACGGCACCATCTCGATCAACAACGAGAAGGCCGCAGCCGCCATCGAACGCGCCAAGGGCTGGGTCGGCACGATCTCTCCGGGCGGCGTTCTCGCCTACCAGGAAGAAGAATCGCGCGGTGTCTGGCAGACCGGCAATGCCGTCTTCATGCGCAACTGGCCTTACGCCTATGCGCTCGGCAACGGCCCTGACAGCGCCGTCAAGGGCAAGTTCGACGTTGTACCGCTCCCGGCAGCCACCGAAGGTGACAAGCCCTCGTCCGCGCTCGGCGGCTGGAACCTCGCCGTTTCCAAATATTCGCAGAACCCCGAGGTCGCGATCGAACTCGTGAAGTTCCTGACCTCAAAGGAAAGCCAGAAACAGCGCGCCATAGAGCTCTCCAACCTGCCGACGCTGTCCGCGCTTTACGACGACAAGGACATCGCTGCCGCGGCTCCCTTCATGCCGGCCTGGAAGCCGATCTTCGAAAGCGCCGTTCCGCGTCCCTCGGCCTCGGCCAAGGTCAAGTACAACGAGGTCTCCGCCAAGTTCTGGACCGCCGTCCACAACACGCTGTCGGGCAATGGCACCGCCGCTGAAAACCTCGAGCTTCTCGAAGCCGACCTGACGTCGCTCAAGGGCGACAACTGGTAATCCATCGATGCGCCGGCGGCGGGCTATCCGCTGCCGGCGCTCCGAAGGACGCCACCGTCAATCGTCTCAGGAAGCGGGTATCTCATGAGTGAAGTTGCAGTTTCTGAAAGCCTGAAAGCGCAGACGCGCGCCAGGGCCACCTCGTCGGACCTGAAGGCCGACCGCGTCCGCTCCGCCTGGATGTTCCTGGCGCCGACGCTGTTCATCCTCGCCGTCGTCGCCGGCTGGCCGCTGTTTCGCACTATCTATTTCAGCTTCACCAACGCCTCGCTCACCAGTCTCGGCGACGCCAAGTTCGTCGGCTTCGACAATTACCTCACCTGGATCACGCTGAAGAGCGGCCGCACCGTCTACAAGGGCCTGCTCGCCGATCCCGCCTGGTGGAACGCGGTGTGGAACACGATGAAATTCACCGTGCTTTCCGTGCTGATCGAAACCGCCCTCGGCCTCATCGTCGCGCTCGTGCTGAACGCTCAGTTCGTCGGCCGCGGCATCGTGCGCGCCGCAATCCTCATCCCCTGGGCGATCCCGACCATCGTCTCGGCCAAGATGTGGGCCTGGATGCTCAACGACCAGTTCGGCATCCTGAACGACCTCTTCATGGCGCTCGGCCTGATCAGCCAGAAGATCGCCTGGACCGCCAATCCTGAAACCGCGATGATCGCCGTCCTGATCGTCGACGTCTGGAAGACCACGCCCTTCATGGCGCTCCTTATCCTTGCCGGCCTGCAAATGGTGCCGGGCGATATCTACGAGGCCGCCAAGATCGACGGGATCAACCCGATCAAGGTCTTCTGGCGCCTGACGCTGCCGCTGATCCGTCCCGCGATCATGGTGGCGGTCATCTTCCGCATGCTCGACGCCATGCGCATCTTCGACCTGATCTACGTGCTGACGCCGAACAATGCGCAGACCAAGACCATGTCGGTCATGGCAAGAGAAAACCTCTTCGACTTCGACAAGTTCGCCTATGGCGCAACCGCCTCGACCGTCCTCTTCCTGCTCATCGCCACCGTCACCGTGCTCTACATGTGGCTCGGCCGCGTCAACCTCGGCGGGAGTGAACGCTGATGCTTCTCACAGCCACCAAGAACACCCTCTTCTATCTCCTCGTCGGCGTCATCGTCATCATCGCGGTCTTCCCCTTCTACTACGCGATCCTGACCAGCTTCAAATCCGGCACGGCGCTGTTCGCAATCGAATACTGGCCGACCTCGATCTCGTTTGCGAACTACACAAACGTGCTGACCACGGGCAGTTTCATCCACAGCCTCGGCAATTCGCTGCTGGTCGCCGTCTGCGTCGTCGCCGCCTCGCTGCTGCTCGCCGTTACCGCATCCTATGCTCTCGCCCGCGTACATTTCCGCGGCCGGGCGCTGCTGATGCTGACGATCCTGTCGGTCTCGATGTTCCCGCAGATCGCGGTGCTGGCCGGCCTGTTCGAGCTCATCCGCTGGATTGGCATCTTCAACACGCCGTTCGCGCTGATCTTCTCCTACATGATCTTCACCCTGCCCTTCACGGTCTGGGTTCTGACCACTTTCATGCGCGATCTGCCCATCGAAATCGAGGAAGCGGCGATCGTCGATGGGGCCTCTCCGTGGGTGATCATTACCCAGGTTTTCATGCCGCTGATGTGGCCGGCTTTGGTCACGACCGGGCTGCTCGCCTTCATTACGGCCTGGAACGAATTCCTTTTCGCCCTAACCTTTACGTCTTCGGACGCGCAGCGAACCGTGCCGGTCGCCATCGCCCTGTTGTCGGGCGGGAGCCAGTTCGAGATTCCGTGGGGCAACATCATGGCGGCATCCGTCATCGTCACGGTCCCTGTCGTTGTCCTGGTGCTCATATTCCAGCGCCGGATCATTTCCGGCCTCACCGCCGGCGGCGTCAAAGGTTGAAGAAAGCACGATATGGCACAGATTAGACTCGACAATATCAGAAAGAGCTTCGGCGCTCTCGAAGTCATCAAGGGCGTCACCATGGATATCCGCAAGGGTGAGTTCATGGTTTTCGTCGGCCCGTCCGGCTGCGGCAAGTCCACGCTTCTGCGGCTGATTTCCGGGCTGGAGGACATCTCGGAGGGCACGCTCTCCTTCGATGGCCAGGCGGTCAATCAGCTCTCGCCCTCCAAGCGCGGCATCGCCATGGTCTTCCAGTCCTACGCGCTCTATCCGCACATGACCGTCTTCGACAACATGGCCTTCGGCATGAAACTGTCGGGCCGCACCAAGGAAGAGTGCAAGGCCCGCGTCGAACAGGCGGCCGGCATGCTGCAGCTCTCGCCCTATCTGGAGCGCCTGCCCCGCCAGCTCTCCGGCGGCCAGCGCCAGCGCGTCGCGATCGGCCGTGCCATCGTCCGCGATCCCAAGGTCTTCCTCTTCGACGAGCCGCTGTCGAACCTCGACGCCGCCCTTCGCGTCGCCACACGGCTTGAGATCGCCAAGCTTCACCGCAGCATGCACGACACGACGATGATCTACGTCACCCACGACCAGGTCGAGGCAATGACGCTCGCCGACCGCATCTGCGTGCTGCGCGATGGCGTCGTCGAGCAGATCGGCACGCCACTGGAGCTCTACGAGACCCCGAATTCCATCTTCGTCGCCGGCTTCATCGGCTCGCCGAAGATGAACTTCCTCACTGGCGAACACGCAAGCCCCTACAACGCCCACACCATCGGCGTGCGCGCCGAACACATCGAGATCACCAATCGCGAGCCCGCCTGGAAGGGCACGGTGATCCACTCCGAAATCCTCGGTTCCGACAGCTTCGTCTATCTCGACATCGGCACGCCGGAACCGCTGGTCGTTCGCGAAACCGGCGTTTCGCGCCACCAGCCCGGTGACAATCTCGGCGTCTCGCCTGTCGCCGGCGCCATCCACCGTTTCGATCCATCCGGACGCGCGCTCGAAAGGATCCCCTTAAAGGGCGCCGCCTGAAACCAACCCAAACAACCGGATCCCAGCCGCTTCCCAACGGTTTCGATCCACCACGCACATGAAGGAGCATGACTTTGGCTATTCGCACCATCGTATGGGGTGAAAACATCCATGAAAACACCAACGAGATCGTCCGCGGCATCTATCCCGATGGCATGCACACAACGATCGCCAACGCGCTGAACACCGATCCAGCGATCAGCGCCACGACCGCCACGCTGCAGGAACCGGAACACGGCCTCACGGAAGCCCGGCTTGCCGAAACCGACGTTCTGACCTGGTGGGGCCACAAGGACCACGGCGCCGTCTCCGACGTCGTCGTCGAGCGCGTCGCCAAGCGCGTCTGGGAAGGCATGGGCCTGCTCGTCCTGCATTCCGGACACTTCTCGAAGATCTTCAAGCGCCTGATGGGCACGCCCTGCGCGCTGAAGTGGCGCGAGGCCGGCGAGCGCGAGCGCCTGTGGACGATCAACCAGCGCCACCCGATCGCAGCCGGCATCGGCGAGAACTTCGTGCTGGAGAACGAAGAGATGTACGGCGAGCAGTTCTCCGTTCCGGAGCCGCTTGAAACCGTCTTCATCTCCTGGTTCCAAGGCGGCGAAGTCTTCCGCTCCGGCCTCACCTGGCGCCGCGGTGCCGGCAACATCTTCTACTTCCGCCCGGGCCACGAGACCTATCCGACCTACCACGACGCCAACGTCCAGAAGGTGCTGATCAACGGCGTCAAATGGGCTTATAATCCTGAGGGCGACCTGAAGAGCATCACCGATGCTCCGAATGTCCCGGTCGAGAAGGCGCTGGAGCCGATCACCGAACGCGGCCCGAGACTGCACCAGGCCGGCGAAGCCGGTTACCGCTGAGGAGAACAGCAATGCGTCTACTCGTTCTTGGCACGGGCGTCATGGCCAAAAACCAGGTCGCCAATTTTCTGGCGATCGATGGCGTCGAGGTTGTCGGCGCCGTCGATACCGATCTCGCACGGTTGACCGAATTCGCCGATCACTTCCACATCGAAAAGCGCTTCCGCACGTTGGAAGAGGCGATCGAGTGGGGCGAATTCGACAGCGCCACCAACGTCACGCCTGACCGCATCCACTACGCGACCAGCCTGGCGCTGATCGCGGCCGGCAAGCACGTCTTCTGCGAAAAGCCGCTGGCCGAGCACTACGACCACGCCCTGGAGATGACGGAAGCGGCGGAAGCCGCCGGCGTCATCAACATGGTCAACCTCACCTACCGCAACGTCGCGCCCCTGCAGCGTGCTCGCGAGATGGTCTTGGCCGGCGAACTCGGCACCATCAGGCACGTCGAGGCCTCCTACCTCCAGAGCTGGCTCGTTTCCCGCGCCTGGGGCGACTGGCGCACGGAATCGCGCTGGCTGTGGCGCCTGTCCACCGGCCACGGCTCCAACGGCGTGCTCGGCGACGTCGGCATCCACATCCTCGACTTCGCGGCCTATGGTGCGGCGACCGATATCGACCACGTCTTCGCCCGCCTCAAGACCTTCAACAAGGCGCCGGGCGGCCAGATCGGCGAGTATCTGCTGGATGCCAACGACAGCTTCACCATGTCTGTCGATTTCACCAACGGCGCGCTCGGCGTCATCCACGCCACGCGCTGGGCGACCGGCCACCTCAACGAGCTGAAGCTGCGCATCTATGGCGAAAAGGGCAGCCTCGAGGTCACCCACCGGCCTGATGGCTCGGATCTCCGCGGCTGCTTCGGCGACGACATCGAAAGCGCCACCTGGCGCGACATCGAGGTGCCGCCGGTCTTGACCAACTACCAGCGCTTCGCCGAAGCCGTGCGCACCGGCAAACAGGACGACCCCACCTTCCGCCACGCCGCCAACCTGCAGAAGGTCATCGACCTCGCGATCGTCTCCGAACGCGAACGCCGCGAGCTCAACCTCCTGGCAGCGCAAGAGCAGGACATCGCCCCCGACAAGCGCATCCCGCCGCTGACGGTGGTGGTGTAAGGGTAGATTGAGGATGCAGGGCCCGCGAAAGCGGGCCTTGCTATTTGGGTGGTTCGCATGCGGAAGGATCGGTTGCGTCCGAAACGGTCATCCGCGGGTGCACTCAGCCAAGCGGTTCGTCCGATCTGCGCTCGTTGAAAAACGGCTGACAATCCAAACCAAGAGCGCAACGGCACTGAAAGCCCCTCCCAAGACGCAAATTCCCGGCCAGCCGTACCGCGCGTAGATTGCGGTGGCGGTGATTGCACCGACAGCGCTGCCCACCGAGTAGAAGACCATGTAGCCGCCAATCAGGCGACCACTCTTTTGCGGATGCAGGCTCACGACGACGCTGAGATTGCTCACGTGGACAGCCTGCACCGCCAGGTCGAGCAGGAACACGCCCATCAATAACAGCAAAATGGAGTGTGGGAGGAACGCAATCAGCGCCCAGGATGCCAGCAGGAATACCAGAGAAATCCCGGTCGTCCATCGACCGTAGCCTCTATCGGCAAGTCTTCCGGCGCATGTCGCTCCAATCGCCCCTGCCAGTCCAACCAATCCAAAAAGACCTATCAAGGTATGGGAATAGGAAAACGGCGGAGCGCTGAGCGGAAGCACCAACGCGGTCCAGAATGTGCTGAAGGATGCGAAGATCAGGAGCGCGAGTACGCCACGAAACAGCAGGGCCGGCTCACTCACAAACGTGTGCGGAACCGAAAGGAGAGCGTCGAGATACGTTTCCGGATGCCGTTCCACCTCTTGCCGTGGCAGCGCTTTCACGAGGATACCGACCATCGCGATCATGAGCAGCGCGGAGGTCAGATAGACCGTCCGCCACCCGCCATAGTCGGCAATCGTGCCGGCAACGGATCGCGCGGCGAGGATGCCCGTGACGACACCGCTGGTGACCGTGCCGACCACGCCGCCGCGCTGAGTTGGCGTCGCCAACGCTGCGGCATGTGCAACGAGTATCTGGACGAGAACCGCCAACAATCCGACCACCCCCATACCGGCAAGCAGCATCGCTTTCGCTCCAGCCGTCGCGACGACGACAAGAGCGATAGCCGAGAGCAATCCCTGGACGATGATAAGCTTTCGGCGGTCGATGAGATCGCCGATCGGCACGATAAAGATCAAGCCCAATCCGTATCCGACCTGCGTCAGCGTAACGACAAGGCCAATGCTGGAGGGCGAAATGCCGAGGTCGTTCGCCATGAGATCAAGCAGGGGTTGGGCGTAATAGATATTGGCCACGCTCATGCCTGCTGCTGCCGCGACCAACAGCGTCTGCGCTCTCGACAACCCTCGGGCCACCCCCCTATTCGCGGCATCTCCGGTATTTTCGCTCATCAGCAGCTCCTCGTGATCTCAACTCGGTCTGACGTTGAAACCACTTGGCTCATGTCAAATCTAGTTCTAAGATAGAACCAGATTTGAAATCAGAGGTCCGTACCTATGGTGAAACGGGTTAGCCTGTGGAATGCCGGTTGCCCTGTTGCGCGCTCTCTTGATGCCATAGGCGACTGGTGGTCGCTTCTGATCATTCGCGACGCATTCGATGGCAAGCGTCGTTTTGGCGAGTTCCAGAACGGGCTCGGCATAAGCAAGGGGGTATTGTCGACCCGATTGCGCGACCTGACAAAGCGCGGAATTTTCGAGACCGCGCCCGCCTCGGATGGTACCGCCTACCGCGAATACATCCTCACAGAGAAAGGGCGCGGTCTGTTCCCGGTGATCGTTGCACTGCGCCAATGGGGTGAAGACTATCTGTTCACCAACGGGGAGGCTCGTTCGTCGCTGGTGGACCGAGAAGAACGCGCACCAGTCGCTCGGCTTGAGGTCCGGGCCGCCGACGGTCGCTCCCTTCACTGGAGCGACACGCAGCTAATAGGCTCGTAGCCTCCAACGATGAGCCTATTGTTCTGTACACGCGCGGTGTCGATAGGCGTAGAGCGGCCCACTTCCGACGGCGTCTACCGCCCCGAAGCCGATGCACTAACCATGGCCAAAACTAAGCCCTGAACTACTTTGTCCGCATCCCCAACGCGGAGGACCAAACTTGGCGATCTACGATGAAAAGACCGACGACGAAAAGGCGCGTTGGTACTCCAACGGCGCGAGATTTTATGTCGAGGGGCGTCCCCGCTATCCAACCGCCCTGATAGCTGCGTCGGCAGCGGCCGCGGAATGGCGGCGAGACAGCCGTGTCCTCGAAATCGGCAGCGGCCCCGGCACCGCCACGCAGGACTTTGCCGCCTTGGGCGGCAGATTTACCTGTGTCGAACCGAACGCCGACTTCGTCACTATTGCCCGTGACGTTCTGGCCCCTTTCCCGGATATCACCTTCCAGACCAGCACGCTCGAACAGGCCGATCTCTGCGCCCCGTTCGATATCATTCTGGCGGCATCCTCGTTTCACTGGATCGATCAGAAGCGCGGTGTCCAGCGCATCGAGGAATTGCTCGCGCCGAACGGATTTGTCGTCCTGCTCTGGAACAAGGAACCCCTGCCCGGCGCGCATCAGGCCGATGCCATGGACGAGGCATTCCAGCGCTCCGGCTATCCTCAGCCGATCGAAAGGCAGTCCCGAGACGAGATCGCCCAGGTGTTTTGGGGACTTTCCGAACCGCTACAGAAGGCAGCATTTACCGAGAGGCTTTTCTGCCATGTCGAGATCGCTGACGACTACAGCGTCGAGCGCTTCGTTGCCCTTCATCGCAGCCTCTCGCCCTTTCTGGCTCTGCCTCCGAAAAAGCAGCCAGACGTAGCCGAGGCGCTGATCGAAAACATCAGCGCCTTGGTCGGCCCGACGATCCGGACAACCCGCATATCCGCAGCCCATATCTTTCAGCGATCGGAACGGCGTTAGAAAACGTCGCCCAATAGCCTGATATGGCTGAGCGGTTGGCAGCAGAAAGGCTATCGGCCGATAGTGGTCGTGCTTGTGTCAGACAGCGTCAGCCGCCGACGGCATCGCTCACGCATTTCTTGGTGTAGGCGGTCTTCGCGGCACCAGCGAGCGCCTTGCCGTTCTTGTCCTTGGCGGACATGTCGCAAGCGGCGGCTGCATCCTTCTGGCACTTGTTCATCGACGACGTCAGCGCAGCTCCGGCCAGCGGCTTGCCGTTCTTGTCGACTGCCTTAGAGGCGCATGTATCGGCGGCATGCGCCGTCGCGGCCGACAGGATCAAGGCTGCTGCAATGAGAACCGTTTTCATCGTCTATTCCTCCCACAATTTGCCGTTATCGGCATCAAAAACGCTACCTGATGTTGAACCGTCAGGAGCATCTATCTAGCGGAATCTTATAGACTCTTCTCAGTCATTTGTACAATGACAACGCCGCCGGCAGCACCGCGATTTAGCCGTCCGTCTCGTCCGTCTTCGGCGCGGCGCTGAAGAGGTTTTTCAAGGCACTGGTCTTGGTCTTCTGCGCCTTGCTGAGCTTCAGCGCGCGGTTGGCGGCCTTGGCCTGTTCCAGCATCATCTCGATCTGGATCTGCTGGATTTCGGTCAGTCGCTCCCACTGCCGGTTCAGCAGATGATCGACCTTTTCGTGCAGGTGGCGGATTTCCAGTTCGGCCTTGAGGTTGACCTTGTAGTCGTTGAGCGCGCGCAGACGATCCTTCGATTCCTGGCGCCGCTGGCTCATCATGATGATCGGCGCCTGCAGGGCGGCGATGGTTGAGAGGATGAGGTTGAGCAATATGAAGGGATAGGCGTCGAAGGCCTGCCGCTCGCCCATCAGCAGATTGATGCCCATCCAGACGGCCAGGAACAGGCAGAAGGAGATGATGAAGGTCCAGCTGCCGCCGAAGGTGGCGACGACGTCGGCCACGCGGTCGCCGATCGAGCGATGCTCCTCGTAGTCCTCTTCGATGTTTTCGGCCAGCGTATCGTGACTGCGAAGGCTCTCAACGACCTCGTCCTCAAGGTTGGAAAGCTCGCCGCGTTCGTCGCGCAACAATTCGGCGATATACTGGCCGCGATAATCGTCGACCACCTTGCGATTGATATAATCGTCCGAGTGCAGCCCCGGATGCTTCTGCCGCATGAACTCGGCCAGCGCAGGGCGCAGATCGTCGAAGTGGATGGCGTCTTTCTTCTTGAGCGCAGCGCCGGTGATCGCATCGACAAGACGCACGGACTTCGCCTTGGCCCGCTCCAGACTGTCGCTGTAGTCCTTCATCTCGACGGTGGCGGCCTCGCCATGCCCGGCATCGAAATCCACGATCCCGCCCGCGAACTCAAGCGACTTTTCTTCTGCCATCCGACGATCCTCTGTGCCGATTCCTGCGCTCTAAACATCAAATCGAACAGGATTGTGACATTGCTTGGCGATCCGGGCGAGGCCATTTGTTGGCTAGGGTGATTGACCGACCGCGCTCCCTGCCTGACAACGCAAGCGCCTGCTAAACCAACCCAACGGCAGACTTTCACCTGCCCCGATTAACGGCATCAAAAGCTTTCCGCCCTAGCCTAGAGCCATGACTTCGAGTGGATTTCGAAATAGCCTTCCGGCGGCCGTTCTGTTCCTGGTGATGCTGCTGCAATTCAGCGCCGCATCGGCTGCGCCGGCGGATTCGGCGGAGATTCGCAGTTCCTGCTGGGCATCCGCCAGCCTGTCGGAAGACGTGGTCGCGATCGCCAGGAACCAGGATCGATGGTCCTGCGGCGATCAAGCCCACTCCATCGATGCCGAACGCGTGCTTCTTCGCTTCGATATCAACGCCGACGTCACCCTTCCCAACTATCTGCTCTCCAGGCGAGCGGCACTTCAGGCGGTGCATCTGCTTGCCATTGATCGCGATGGCACGCTCCGCCAGGACACCATCCCCGCCGCAGCCCTCCAAAGCTCCATGGCCGGCGGCTACTTCAAGGCACCCCTGCCCGATGTGACCAGCGAGACCCGACAGATCATCGCCGCGATCGACCTGCCAAGCCACCGGATGACGCTGGAGCGTGCCTATCTCGCACCGACGGACGCAGCCGGCGGCATCGGCGACATGCGCTTGATGCTTGTGCTGGCAGGCCTTGCCGGCATGCTCGTCATGCCCCTGATCTTCAATGCAGCCTTCTACCGGGCGCTGCGCGAACCCTTCGTTCTCTGGCACTCGGCGCTGACATTCTCGCTGCTGATGACCATCATGGTAACATCGGGCTTGGCGGTCATGCTCTTCGATCCGCCGGCCATGACCCTGAGCTGGATGACGACGGTGATCTTCGGGATGACCATCGCGTCGGGAGCGATGTTCACCTATAGCTTCGTCGAGCCTGGTCTCATGCATCCGCTGCTGCGCCGCGTGCTCCCCTATTGCGCGGCATGGGCAATAGCGCTGAGCGTCTTTCACGCCGCCTTCCCCTTCGTCGCCCGCCCCATCCAGTCGAGCGCCTATACCGCCGCCTTCGCGCCGGTGCTTGCCATCTTCATCCTGTCGATGATCGATGCGCTGCGCCGCGGAAGCCGCGCCGCGCGATTTCAAGCGTTCGGCTACGCGCCGATGGTCGTGGTCGGCCTGATCCGTCTCGTGACAGGTGTCGTGCCCTGGCTGCACAGCACCGACGCCACACTGCTCTTCTACATCGGCTGCATGTGCGAGGTCGTGTTCACGACGCTTGGCGTGGCCGAGCGCTTCGTCACCATGAAGCGCGAGCGCGACGGCGCCCGCAATGACGCCGAGCTGCTTGAACGCTTGTCCGAAACGGACCCGCTGACGGGATTGCTGAACCGGCGTGCGATCGAGCTGCAATTCGAGCAGCTGCGAACCGAAGGCTTCGCGGCCCTTGCTGTTATCGACATCGATCATTTCAAGGCGATCAACGACATCAACGGCCACAGCGTCGGCGACGAGGTGCTGAAGGCGGTGGCCAATGCGCTCCAGCCCGGCACGAGCGTCCGCGCCTATCGCCTCGGCGGCGAGGAATTCGTACTTCTCCTGCGCGGCGACGACGCCGACACCCAGGCCGAACTCCGGCGCCAGGCCATTCCCGCCATCGTCGCCCGCACGGTGCCCGGCCTCAAACGCCCGGTGACGGCAAGCATGGGCCTTACGGATATCGTCGGCGACGAGGATTTCGCGACCCTTTATGAACGGGCCGACAAGCTGCTCTACGAAGCCAAGAGCGCCGGCCGCAATCGAACCCGCGGCGCGATCAACAAGATGCCGGCGCCGCGTGACGCTCTGGATGATCGGGCGAAGATCGCCTAGATAAACACCTGCAACGGCATCATGTCACCAACGGCATGATATCCACGCCATCGCCGGGAAATACCGTGATATGCGGATGATCGAGGAACAGCCGTGCCGCGGCCTCGGCATTCTCCGCCTCGACGATAAGATAACCGCAAAGCGCATTGGAAGCCTCCGCAATCCCGTCCTTGCTAACCCGCATTGTCTTCCCCACCATGCCGCCGCGATCGAGAATAGCCGCAGCATTCCGCTCCTCCCAGGCCATCCACTGCGGCACACCTTCGGCATCAATGGCGTCTTGTTCGGCTTTGGACAGACGCCGAAAGGCCGCGAAATCCTCGTGTTTCATGGTGTAGACGGCAAGAAATCGGGGCATGGGGGACCTCTGTGATGACGCGTCATGTGCTGGAGCATAGCATACGGCTGCGAGGTGCCTAAAGAGAGGTTTTGCCGCGGGATACCCCCCTCTGCCCTGCCGGGCATCTCCCCCACAGGTGGGGAGATTGGCTGAGTGTAACCGCTCGCTCCACTCTCATTGTTTGGCTGAGAGCAGGCTCCGAGTCGATCTCCCCCCTTGTGGGGGAGATGTCCGGCAGGACAGAGGGGGGTATCCCACGGCACGACGTTCGATCTCAGGCGCCCCATCCAAAGCAACCTTAGCGCAACCGCTCCACCAACCGCCCGATCGACTCCGCATCCGCATTGGCAAACGCCAACCGCAGATACCGCTCCTGCTCCACCCCGAAATAGCTCCCCGGCAGACAAACCACGCCAGCCTCCTTGGCCAGCCTCTCGGCAACCGCAGACGAACTCAAATCCGCGAACGGATGCCGGATAAACGCGAAGTACGCGCCAATCGCACCGATCTCCCAGCCGGGCAACTCAGCCATCACCGCCCGCAGCGCATCGGCCCGCCGGGCAATCTCCAGCCGGTTCGCGGCCCGCCAGCCGGCCAGAACGGTCATCGCCTTGGCAACCGCCACCTGGGCAGCCCTCGGCGCGCAGATCTGCATGTTGTCCATCACCTTGACGATCTCGGCGACGACACCCTCACCGGCGGTGATCGCGCCCAGCCGGTGGCCGGGAATGCAGAAGGATTTGGAGAAGCTGTAAAGCAGGATCAGCGTCTCCTCCCAGCCGGGGATGCTGAGCAGCGGGTGCGGGGCGCCATAACCCTCCGGCAGGAAGTCGCGGTAGGTCTCGTCGACAATCAGCCACGCCCCATGGCTGCGGCAGAGATCGAACAGTGCGCGCAACAGCTCCGGCGGATAGATCGCGCCCGTCGGATTGTTCGGCGTCACGATCGCCAGCACCTTGGCGCCCTAGGCCAGCGCCTTCTCGGCCGAAGCGATGTCGGGCAGGAAGCCGTTATCGGCATCGCATTCGACCAACACCCTGTTGATGCCAAGCATCGACAGCGTCGTTTCCTGGTTGAAATAGAAGGGATTGGTCAGCGCCACGCTGTCTCCGGCGCCAGCAAGCGCAATGGCCGCCGCCATGAAGGCCTGGTTGCAGCCGGCAGTGATCTGGACGTTGCGGGCAGCGACCGGCGCGCCATAGACCTCGGACATCTGCCGGGCATAAGCCTCGCGCAACACGCCCTCGCCCTCGATCGGCCCATAGCCTGTTGTCGCGGGCGACGACGCCGCCTCACCCAGCAGCCGCAGCATCTCGGGATGCGCAGGATAGCCTGGCACCGCCTGCGAGAGATCGACCAGCGGCCCATTGGCTCCCTTGTACTCGCGTGCCCATGCGAGCACCGAGGGGATGGGCGGCGGAGACAGGCGGGAGACGAGGAGATTGGCTTCAGCGGCGGGCATGGAGGCTCTCAAATCGATGATGGAAACCATCACTCCTGCACAAAACACCCGGCTCGGCAACACGCATTCACAGGGCGCGCCGAAGCGCGCCATCAGGTGCCGCAGCAGGCCTTCAGCTTGGAGAGCTTGGCCACCTCGATATGCCGGTTCGCGACGATGGAAATGACGCCATCGGCCTTGAGTTTCGACATTTGCCGCGACACCGTCTCGATCGTCAGCCCGAGAAAATCGGCGATATCGGCGCGCGACAGCGGCAGGTCGAAACGGCGATTCTCGCCGGTCGCCTCGGGATCCAGATGCGTCGCGATCAGAAACAGGAAGCTCGCCACCTTCTCCGCCGCCGTCTTGCGCCCCAGCGTCACCATCCAGTCGCGCGCCTCGTCGAGCTCGCGCATCGTTTGTTCCATCAGCCTTTCAGCGAGTGCCGGCGTGCTCTTGACCAGCCGCTCCATGGCAGCCTTCGGAACACGGCACAGGTGCACATCGGATGCGGCCTCGGCCGAGACACCGTTTTCGTTGGCATGCAACCTGCCGAGGAAGTCGGGAGCGAACTGCAGCCCGACGATCTGCTGGCGCCCATCCTCCAGAGTCTTCGTCAATTTCACAACGCCGCTGATGACCGTCGCGTAGGCCTCGACGGGCATCTTTTCGCCTGCCAGCTCCTCGCCGGCGTGATGCGTCACCAGCCGCGTATGGGCAGACAGAGACAGAAGTTCGTCGCCCGTCAGCGCGCCGCACATACCCTTGTGGCGGACCTCGCAGCTTACGCAACGTATTGGAATATTAGAATTATGTATATCTTTTCGCATGCAACCAGCTCCGCCGGAAGCATAGCCAAGGCTGTCGTCAGAGAACAGCGTTTTCTTGATCGAGATCAAGGCATTCATCGAAAACCCCCTTTATTCCCGTCCTCGAAAGGACACGCTCATGAACGCCGATCTCATTGCCCGCTACTCTGCCCCCGTACCCCGCTACACCAGCTATCCGACCGCGCCGCACTTCCACGAGGGCGTTGGCGAGATGGATTACCGGCAGTGGCTCGAAGCAAATTCACAAGGCGCACTATCGCTTTACGTGCATATTCCGTTCTGCGACCGGCTCTGTTTCTACTGCGGTTGCCATACCAAGCAGGTGCGCCGCTACGACCCCATCGCGACCTACCTGGAAGCCTTGAATAGCGAGATCGCGCTCGTTGCGACATATCTCCCGCTACGGCGAAAGGTCGCAGCCATCCATTTCGGCGGCGGTTCGCCGACGATCGTCAGCCCCGCCGACCTCGTCCGTCTGCGCGCCACGCTCGACGCCCATTTCGACATCGGCCCCGATTGCGAGATCAGCGTCGAGATCGACCCGACGCATGTCGATGAGGAGAAGCTGAAGGCATGGCGCGATTTCGGCATGACGCGGGCAAGCGTCGGCGTGCAGGATTTCGAGCCGATCGTCCAGACCGCAATCAACCGACCGCAGAACTTCGAGCAGACGGCACTGGTCGTGCGAACCTTGCGCGAGCTCGGCATCGGCTCGATCAATCTCGACATCGTCTACGGCCTGCCGCATCAGGATCGCGACATGTTGCTGCGCACGATCGACCTGTCGCTGTCGATGCAGCCCGATCGCATCGCCATGTTCGGCTACGCCCACGTTCCCTGGGTCAAGAAGCACCAGTCGGTGATCGATACCGCGACCCTTGCCGGTCCCGCCGACCGCTTCGCAATGGCCGCGGCGGGCGCTAGCGCCATCCTTGCGGCAGGCTATGATGCCGTCGGCATCGACCACTTCGCAAAGCCCGACGACAGCATGGCCCGCCAGCTGCGTGACGGCGAACTCCGGCGCAACTTCCAGGGCTACACGACCGATGGCGCCGACACGCTGATCGGCCTCGGCGCCTCCTCGATCGGCAAGCTGCCGCAGGGCTATGTCCAGAACATCGTCGCAACAGGACAATATTGCCGGGCGATCTCGGAAGGCCGCCTTCCCGTTGCCCGGGGCTTCGCGCTCTCGGATGCCGACCGCGCCAGCGCGCAGGCGATCGAGGAGCTGATGTGCCAATACGCCTTCTCGGTCACCGAGTTGCGCGCCCGCTTCGGCAAGGCCGCCGACAACGCCTGCGACGACGCCCTGCATGCGAGCTTCAACGAGGATGGCTTCGTCTCTTTCGATGGCGACAGGTTCGTGATCACCGACGAAGGCCGCCCCTTCGTGCGCACCATCGCCGCCAAGTTCGATCGCTACCTCGCGCAGGGTAAGGCCAAACATTCCTCGGCCATTTGATCTGAATCAATAAACCCGGGCGAAAAGCTGGCTATCGTCAAATCCGGCACCAATCGCAGCATCCCCAGCCTGCCGATTGTCAGCCATGTACTGCGAGCTGTGATTTCAGAAATTTCTGAAATCACAGTCATAACGGAAACCGGACCATGAACCTTGCGCCGCTCGTCCAATCCTTCGTCCTGCACTTCGGTGAGATGGGCTCGCGCTGGGGCATCAACAGGACGGTGAGCCAGATCTACGCGCTGCTCTACGTCTCCCCTCAGCCGCTCTGCGCCGAGGAGATCGCAGACGCGCTCGGCATCTCGCGCTCGAACGTCTCGATGAGCCTGCGCGAGCTGCAGACCTGGAACCTCGTGCTGCTCAGGCACCGGCCGGACGACCGCCGCGACTTCTTCACCACGCCCGACGATGTCTGGCTGATCCTGCGCACGCTCGCCGAAGAGCGCAAGAAGCGCGAGGTCGATCCGACGCTCTCGGTGCTGCGCGAAATCCTGATGCAAAGGCCGGCCAGCGAGGCCGAGCGCCATGCGCAGGAACGCATGAGCGAAATGCATGCGCTGATTGAACAGCTGACACATTGGTATGACGATGTGAAACAACTTGAAACCGAAAGACTTGCAACGCTACTCTCGCTAGGCGCGAAAGTGACGAAGCTGCTTGAGGCCAAGGACCGGGTCATCTCGCTCGGCCGTGGCCGCCGTCCCAATCCTGCGAACAAGAGTTAGCGCCATGACCAGTGCCTTTCTCGATGCCAAGCAAGATAAGGCCCGCGACGGACGGCGCAAGCGCGCCCGCCAGCCGTCTGGCCTGCGCAACGCGGCACTGGTCCAGACACTCGCCGCCCTCCTCTGGATCCCGCAGGCCGGCCTCCTCTCGATCGCGGTCGGCCGCATCGCCAATGGCGGCGGGGTCGAGGCCGTCATCTGGCCGGCGATCGTCATCGGCTTCCTCGGCATCGCGAAAAGCTGTCTCGAAGCGGCAGGAGGCCGCCTCGCCTTTCGCGCCGCCCGCGCCGAACTCACCCTGAGGCGCGCCCGCGCCGTCGAGGCCCTTGCGCGCCGGTCGCCGGTCGACAGCACCCGCCACACCTCGGGAGAAGCCGCCAGCGTCGTCGGCGAACAGGCCGAGCTCATCGTCCCCTATCTCGCACGCTTCCAGCCGGCCCGCTTCAAGGCCAGCGCCGTGCCACTGGTCATCCTCGCCTGCGTCTTCCCGATCTCGTGGATCGCGGCGCTCGTGCTGCTCTTCGCCATGCCCCTCATCCCTGTCTTCATGGCACTGATCGGCTGGCGCGCGCAGGCCGCCAGCGAAAAGCAGCTGGCCGCGACCGGCGGCCTCAATGGCTTCCTGCTCGATCGCCTGCGCGGCCTTGCCACCATCCGCGCGCTTGATGCTGTCGATGCCACGGCAACGCGGCTTCGCGCCGATGCCGAGGACCTGAAGACCCACACAATGGCCGTGCTGTGCATCGCCTTCCTGTCGTCGGCGGTTCTCGAGCTCTTCGCCGCGCTCGGCGTCGCCATGGTCGCCGTCTATGTCGGGTTCTCGCTGCTCGGCGAAATCCGTTTCGGTGCCTGGACTGGCGGACTGAACCTCACATCAGGCCTCTTCGTGCTGCTGCTTGCACCCGCCTTTTTCGAGCCGCTGCGCGAACTCTCGGCCGTCTGGCACGACCGCGCCTCGGGCGAAGCCGCGATGAAGGCGCTCGATGCGCTGAGCGAAGACGGCATGCTCCTGCCGCAGGGAGAAGCCGCTCAAGGCCCCCTGGCCGCCGACATCCTCTTCCACGCCGTCGCCTTCCGCTACCCCGGCAGCGATACCTCAGCCATCGAGAGCTTCGATCTCCATATCCGCGCCGGCGAACACGTCGCGCTGCTGGGCCCAAGCGGCTCAGGCAAGTCGACCTTGCTGGCACTCGCCGCCAGCCTTGCGCCCTGTGAAAGCGGCCGCGTCGAGATCGGCGGGCAACCGGCCGGTCAATCGTCGCGGACGCGGATCGCCTGGATCGGCCAGAAGCCGCATATCTTCGCAGGCAGCATTACCCGCAACGTCACGCTCGGTCGCCCGCAGGTCTCCACGCAACAGGCAGCCGCCGCACTCAACGCCGCCCGTCTCGGACGACTCGCAAGCGTCTACCGCAAACGTCCGCTCGGCGACGGCGGAGCCGGCCTGTCGGGTGGCGAGGCGCTGCGGCTCGCCATCGCCCGCGCCGCCGTGAACCCCGAGACGCTGATCGTCCTCGCCGACGAACCGACCGCCCATCTCGACAGCGCAACGGCGGATGACATCACCGAGACCCTGCTTGCGCTTGCCAAGGGCAAGACCCTGCTCGTCGCCACGCACGATCCCCGCCTCGCCGCCCGCATGGGCAAGACGATCCATCTCAATCCGGAAGCCGCACGGGAGGCCGCCGAATGAGCGCGTCGCTGACCGACCTCAAGCCCATACTCAAGCTCTTCGTCAGGGAGAAGAAACGTGGCCTGCTGATGGGCGCCGTCATGTCGGCTGCGACGGCTGCCGCCGGCATCGCCCTGCTCGGCCTCTCCGGCTGGTTCATCACCGCAACGGCGATCGCCGGCACCTCAGTGGCAGCCGCCATCACCTTCGATGTCTTCGCCCCCTCGGCAGGCATCCGCCTGATGGCGATCGGCCGCACCGCCTCGCGCTATGGCGAACGGTTGACGACGCACGATGCGACGCTCGCCGTGCTCGCCGCGCTCCGCGAACGCCTGTTTCGCGGTTGGGCGCAGGCCGGCGCTGCCCGTGATCTCGCAAGACGCCCCGCCCGCCTGCTGTTTCGCCTGAGCGGCGATATCGATGCGCTCGATTCTCTCTATCTCCGCGTGCTTGTGCCCGCAGGCGTCGCAATCCTCACCGCCATCGCCACGGGCATCGCGCTTGGCCTGATGCATCCCCTGTTCGGCCTCTCGACGGCACTGCTCCTCATCGTCGCCGGCCTCGGCATCCCCCTTTGCGCCGGCCGCTTCGCCGCCGCCCATGCCCGGCGCCGCGCCTATGGCATCGAGGCACTGCGCGCCCGCACCATCGACCTCGTCTCCGGTCAGTCGGACCTCTTGATGGCCGGCAGGATTGAAGCGCAAACAGCAGCCGTAGCCGCCGCCGACCGCTATGCCGAAGATGCCGACAACAGCCTGAACCGCATCGAAAGCACCGTGACGTTCGGCTTCGGCATCGCCTCGACACTCCTGCTCACCGGTGCGCTGCTCGCCGTCGCGGCGCTGGCCGGTGCCGGCACGATCACCGCACCGGTCGCAGCCCTCGGCATCCTGATCGCCTTCGCCGCCGTCGAGCCCTTCGGCGCGCTGCGTCGGGGTGCGCTGGAACTCGGACGCACGCTGCTGGCGGCAAAGCGCATCGGCCCACGCCTGGCCGACGACACAGCCACGCGTCAGCACGCCGCCCCCACCGCCGGACTGCCGGTCCAACTCACCGGTGTCAGCGCCGCCTATGATGCAGCCGCAACACCTGTTCTCGCCGACATCAACCTCGCCCTAAGACCGAGCGAAAAACTCGCACTCATCGGCGCCAGCGGTGTCGGCAAGTCGACGCTACTGGCCCTGCTCGCCGGCGAGATCGAACCGCTCGAGGGTACCGTCGCCAACGACACAGCAACCCTTCTGACCCAGCGCACCGAACTCTTCCAGGACACAGTCGCCGGCAATCTCCGCCTGGCCTGTCCCAACGCCACCGAAAGCGACCTGAAGTCCGCACTCGCCGCCGCCGGTCTACTGACCGATATCGCCGCCCTGCCCGATGGCCTCGACACCCGTCTCGGCGAAGGCGGCATGGGCCTCTCGGGTGGCCAGTCGCGGCGGCTGGCACTCGCTCGCCTCTTCCTGCGCGATACCCCGCTCTGGTTGCTCGACGAGCCGACGGAAGGTCTCGACCGCGCTACAGCACTCGATGTCATGGACCGCCTGTCCGAGAGGGCGAACAGTCGCTCGCTGGTTATCGCCACCCATATCCGCCGTGAGGCGGAGATCGCAGATGTTATCGCCACGCTCGATGGCGGCCGCATCGCCAGCAGTTCGCGCCGCGGAGAGACGGCGTTCGAAGAAGCTCTGAATCGGCTGAGACCGGACTGAGCGCGTGCATGACCGCCAGGCAATCCGGCCCGGCGGAAAATCTTCGTACCCCCATGGGGCGTGGGAGAAAGACTATGGAACTAGACATTGTCGACTTATCGCGTTTTCAATTCGCGCTGACAGCGCTCTATCACTTCCTGTTCGTACCGCTGACACTCGGCCTCGCCGTGCTGCTCGCCATCATGGAGACCGTCTACGTCATGACCGGCCGCCAGATCTGGCGGCAGATGACGAAGTTCTGGGGCGTCCTCTTCGGCATCAACTTCGCCATCGGCGTCGCCACCGGCATCGTCATGGAATTCCAGTTCGGCATGAACTGGAGCTACTACAGCTACTATGTCGGCGACATCTTCGGCGCGCCCCTGGCGATCGAAGGGCTGATGGCCTTCTTCCTCGAAGCCACCTTCGTCGGCCTGTTCTTCTTCGGCTGGGACAAGCTGTCCAAGGTCGGTCACCTCGTGGCGACATGGTGCGTGGCGCTGGGATCGAACTTCTCCGCGCTCTGGATTCTCGTTGCCAACGGCTGGATGCAGAACCCGGTGGGATCGGCGCTCAACCCGCAGACCATGCGCATGGAAGTGACCAGCTTCTTCGACGTGGTCTTCAACCCGGTCGCCCAGGCGAAGTTCGTCCACACGGTATCGGCCGGCTACGTCTGTGCCTCCATCTTCGTGCTCGGCGTCTCGGCCTGGTATCTGCTGAAGGGCCGGCACATCGAGATTGCCAAGCGCTCGATGACGGTCGCCGCCTCCTTCGGCCTGGCTTCCGCGCTCTCGGTCGTCGTGCTCGGTGACGAAAGCGGCTATCTCGCAACCGAAAACCAGAAGATGAAGCTCGCCGCCATCGAAGCCATGTGGGAAACGGAGCCGGCACCGGCCCCCTTCACCGCCATCGGCTTTCCTGATCAACAGGCGCGCGAGACCCACTTCGCCGTCCATATCCCCTGGGTCATGGGCCTGATCGGCACCCGCTCGCTGGATACCGTCATCCCCGGGATCAACGAACTCGAGGAACACGCAAAGACCCGCATCCGCGAAGGCATCAAGGCCTATGACGCGCTGATGCAGATCCGCGCCGCCGGCTCGCCTGAAAAGATCACGGCGGAAACCAAGAGCGCATTCGAGGATCTCGGCCACCAGCTCGGCTACGCCCTGCTCCTGAAGCGCTATGTCGACGATCCCCGCACCGCGACCGATCAGCAGATCGACCAGGCCGCCCGCGACACCATCCCGCATGTACCGACCCTATTCTGGTCGTTCCGCATCATGGTCGGGCTCGGCGTGTTCTTCATCCTCTTGACGGCGACCTTCTTCTGGCTCTCGGCCCGCCGCCGCCTCGACGCGCATCCCTGGCTGCTGCGCGTCGCCGTCCTGGCGATCCCGCTGCCCTTCGTCGCCATCGAGTTCGGCTGGGTGGTTGCCGAGGTCGGACGCCAGCCCTGGATCATCGAAGGCGTGCTGCCGACGGCCGCCGCCGTCTCCAGTCTCGGCGCCAGCACCGTACTGCTGACCATCCTCGGCTTCGCGGCGCTCTACACGGTGCTGATCATCATCGAGATGACGCTGATGGTGAAGGCCATCAAGAAAGGCCCGGAACCGGACAACGAACCGGAAGCCGAGCTGATTTCCGAAACCCTCGTTCCTGCCGCGGAGTGATTGATCATGATCCTGCACGAACTTATCGACTATGAAACCCTGCGCCTCATCTGGTGGCTGCTCCTCGGCGTCCTCCTCATCGGCTTCGCCGTCACCGATGGCTTCGATCTCGGCGTCGGCATGCTGCTCCCCTTCGTCGCCAAAACGGATACGGAGCGGCGCGTCGCAATCAACACGATCGGCCCCGTCTGGGAAGGAAACCAGGTCTGGCTGATCCTCGGCGGCGGCGCCGTCTTCGCCGCCTGGCCGCCGCTCTACGCGGTCTCGTTCTCCGGCTTCTATCTCGCGATGTTCGCCATCCTGCTTGCGCTCATCCTGCGGCCGGTCGCCTTCAAATACCGCTCAAAGCGTGAGAGCGCCCGCTGGCGTGGCAATTGGGATCTCGCGCTTTTCATTGGCGGCTTCGTTCCGTCGCTGATCTTCGGCGTCGCCGTCGGCAACGTGCTGCAGGGCGTACCCTTCCGCTTCGATCCGGCCGACATGCGCATCTTCTACGAGGGCACCTTCATCGGCCTGCTCAACCCCTATGCCCTGCTCTGTGGCCTGCTCTCCGTCGCGATGCTCAGCATGCACGGCGCCGCCTGGCTGGTACTGAAGTCGAGCGGTCCTGTGGCGGAGCGTGCGCGCACCTATGGCAGCATCGCCGCCATCCTCGTCATCGTGCTCTTCGCGCTAGGCGGCGTCTTCCTGGCGCTTGGTGTCAACGGCTACACAATCTCGAGCGCCATCGTCACCGACGGCCCCTCGAACCCGCTTCTGAAGACAGCGGCGCATGAGGGCTCGTGGCTCGCCAACTACGGTACCTATCCCTGGATGATGATTGCCCCGGTCGCCGGCTTCGCCGGTGCCCTCGCCACCCTGATCGCCATCCGCGCCAGGCTGGAGGTCGGTACGCTGCTCTTCAGCAAGCTGTCGATCTTCGGCATCATCTCGACCGTTGGCGTCTCGATGTTTCCCTTCATCCTGCCCTCCTCGCTCGATCCGAAGTCGAGCCTGACGGTCTGGGATGCATCGTCGAGCCACCTGACGCTGTTCATCATGCTCGTCGTCACCTCGATCTTCCTCCCGATCATCCTGGCCTACACAGCCTGGGTCTACAAAGTGCTCTGGGGCAAGGTCGACGAAAAGCAGATCACCGACAAAAGCGGTCACGCATACTGAAGGAGAAATAGGATGTGGTATTTCGCATGGATCCTTGGCCTGCCGCTCGCGGCCGCCTTCGCCGTCCTCAACGCCATGTGGTACGAGCTGATCGACGATGAGGCCAAGAAGAAGAAGTCCTGAGTGACAGGATAAACAAAAGAGGCTGCGCTCTGTCCGGGCGCAGCCTCTTCTCGTTCACTGAATGGAATTGACGTCAGTAACTGGCCTTGACGAAAATCTCGGCCAACGCCTCGATCCCCGCCTGATCATCCGCATCGAAGCGCGAAGGGATCGGGCTGTCGAGATCGATGACGCCGAGGATCTCGCCATTGTGGCTGAGCGGCACGACCAGCTCAGAGCGCGAGGCAGCGTCGCAGGCGATATGGCCGGGAAAGGCATGAACGTCCTCGACGAGGATCGATTGGCCCTTTGCGACAGCGGTCCCGCAGACGCCGCGCCCGACGGCGATCCTCACGCAGGCGGTGCGCCCCTGGAACGGACCGAGCACCAGCTCGTCCTTCGATTTCAGGAAATAGAAACCCGCCCAGTTGAGCTCCGGCATCATCTCGAACATCAGCGCCGAGGTATTGGCCGCGTTGGCGATCACATCGCGCTCGCCGTGAAGCAACCCGGTCAGCTGCTGCGCGAGCTCGCGATAGAATTCCTTCTTGTCGGCCTGATCGATCTTCGCCGTTTGAAACATGTCCGTTCACCTTCCAGCAGTGCGTTGCACTTGTTGAGGCCTGATATAGCGATCCGCCCGTCACTTGCCAATTCGCAGCCGGACAGCCTTCGCCCGCAATCACTGAGCGAATTCACGCCGGCTCCTTTTAAATTCACAGGGGATTGAAAGAAGCGATCTTGTCCGGCGGCGATCGGGCCATATGTCCATAATATGTCGATCGGATATCCGACGCTGGCGGCCGCCGGCGACATTCGGTCGACGAATACAGACGCGAAAAGGCCGTGCTAGCGCACGTCTGCCTGCCATCGAACCCGCAAGGCGATGGCATCGCGCGACCGTCGGCGCAGTTTTCGGCCGGCACCGATAGAACCATCCATTTTCAGTTCGAGGTAAAGGCAATGACACCGGAAGACAGACAGGCAGTTTTCAGCCACCGCGAGATTGCCGCAGTCATAAAAGGAATAACGCTCGACGATGGCACCGACGCGCCGATAACAGGCAAATCGCTCGGCGAAGCCATCCTCTTCGTGTCCGAGGAAGCGTCGACCAATGCATCGAGCGCGCATGTGATCTACGGCGCCAACGAATCGCTGAGCTACACCGATTGCCTCAGCATCTACCGCGACTATGGGCCGGCGCTCCGACGCGGCACCAACTGAGCAGGTTCCATTGACGAAACGTGGTGGCGGATCGCCGCCACGTCTGGTGCGGCGTGGCGCCGCCATCACACCGCTTGCTTTAAAGGCGAAGCGGCTTTCTCGGCAATTGTGCAGGGCAGCATTCTGAACTATACCGCCCGTGGCCGGTAAAGATGCTCCGGCGCCCCACTCTCTCTGCAAGCTGATTCTGCTCCCATGACTGCTCCCCATTCGCCTGCGCGCGGCGTTCTCATCGCGTTTGCCGCCTATGCCGTATTCGCGTTCAGCGACGCTTCGATCAAGATCCTCCACGGCAGCATCCCGTCCTACGAGATCGCCTTCATAGGCGCCCTGTTCGGCACCGCCGCCCTGCCCTTCATCAAGGCCAAGGAAGACTCCTGGCTGGATGTCGTTCGCTCGACCAACCGCGCGCTCTGGCTCGTACGCTTCGTCTGCGGCGCGATCGGCGCGATCGCCTCGATCATCACCTTCACGCTGCTGCCCATGGCGGAAGCCTTCTGCCTGCTCTTCCTGCTACCCTCCTTCGTGACGATCCTGTCCGTCATTTTCCTCAAGGAAGACGTTCGCTGGCAGCGTTGGGCCGCCGTTATCGTCGGCTTCCTCGGCGTTCTGGTGGTGCTGCGTCCCGGCTTCCGCGAACTCTCGGTCGGCCATCTTGCCGCGGCAATCGGCGGCCTGACGGCGGCGATCTCGATCGTTGTTCTGAGAAAAATGGGTCCGGCCGAAAAGCGCCTGTCGCTTTACGGCGCCGCCCTGCTCGGCACCATCATCGTCAGCGGCATCCTGATGGCCTCGCAGTTCGTCATGCCGACACCACGGCAGTGGCTGTTCATCGCAAGCTACGGCCTGCTCGGCGCCGCCGGCAACGTGCTGTTGATGACCGCCGCGCGTATCGCGCCCGCCAACCTCGTGGCACCGCCGCAATACAGCCAGATGCTGTGGGCGATCGCCTTCGGCTACCTGATTTTCGACGACTCAGTCGATCTGCCGATGGCCGGCGGTATCTTGCTGATCATCTGCTCCGGCCTCCTGACGCTGGCGCGCGAACGCAAGCGCGGCACGCCGCTGCCGACATCCGTCGTCTCCTCCGACAGCCAGGCGCCGCTTGCGACCTCGGCCGCCGGCGAAGCCGCGAACGCGCCCAAGGCCTGACCGCCGCGGCGGCAGCAGAAACATCACCCCAGAACGAAACCACCCCTGTCCGCGTCTCCACGCAGGCAGGGGTGGTTTCATTTCAAACTATTGGAACCGGCCTGTCAGCGCAGGACCGGGCAACCGCGAACGTTGCCGAAGGTGATCTCGTCGGGTCCACGACGCGTGAAGCCCTGCACGATGACCCGGCGCGGCGTGATATCGACCACACGGGCACGGCGGAAGCCGTAATCCATCGCCTTGTCTTCAGCCAGACGCGGATCGCAACCACGCGGCCGGCCGCCATACGGGGGTGGCGGCGGTGGGCGGCCATAAACCGGCGGCGGCGGCGGACGGCCATAACCTGGGGGCGGTGGTGGGCGCCCGTAGCCTGGAGGCGGTGGCGGACGACCGCCGTCTATATAGATGTCCACCTGAGCGGAGGCCGGGACCGTAGCGCCGGCAAGCGTGCCGGCGCCCAGTACCAGGGCAATCCCCGCCTTGGTCAGAAACTGCATCATCGAAATCTCCATATCACGCGGTCGCGACCGCGCTCCTTTTTCGATTCTCTTGGCCCGTCACAAGAACGGCCCTCCCGGATAAACGCATTGTTATGCGATTCGCACAAAGCAGGCTGAAAATGGCGCGGCCAAGGCGGTGCAGTTCCTATTGTGGCTCAAGCCGATTAGCGGCGGATCAGCGACGAATTTCGGGGCAACCGCGAACGTTCGCGAAGAACATGCGGTCCCAATGGCCGCGATAGCCCCGACCGGAAACGACGACCCGGCGCGGCGTGATATCGGTGACGCGCGCATTGCGCAGACCGGCATAACGCGCCTTCTCGACAGCCCGGATCGGCGAGCATGCACGCGGCGGAGCGGGGCGATGGTACTGAATGTCGATGACCGACGCACGCTCGGGGCTGGCGGCTGACGCAACCGAGAACGTCGCGGGGATGGACGCAATGGCAAGGATGGCGGCGAACGAAGCTTTGGCGATAAAATGGGTCATGTTCATGCTTTCATTTGTTATCGATGGTCTCCCTTGCGGGATTGGACAAACGATAAACGCCTGAAAATGAACGATGTTCGAACCGGCCGTTCACATTTGGTTCAGTTGCCGAGATGCAGCACGACTTCGCGCCGGTGCGGAGTTTCGCGATGTTCGAACAGATAGATCCCCTGCCAGGTGCCGAGAACAAGCCGCCCGTCCATGACGGGAATCCCGATCGAGACCTGCGTCAGCGCCGCCTTGATATGGGCGGGCATGTCATCCGGCCCCTCCATCGTGTGGACGATCCAGCGCATCGACGGATCGGACGATGGCGGCACGAGGCGGCGAAAGAACCCGTTGAGATCGGTGCGCACATCCGGGTCGGCATTCTCCTGGATCAGCAGCGAGCAGGATGTGTGCCGCACGAAGACGGTAAGCAGTCCGGATTCGATATTGGCGGCGCGCACGAAGGCAGCGATCTGATCGGTAAACTCATAAAGGCCCTGCCCGCGGGTCTGCAGGCTGAGAATCTTTTGTGGCATGGGGGTGCACCTCCGGACGATGAGACTTCACCCAGAGGTCGCGCGCACCCGCCGACATGTCAATGCCGGTGATCGGTTCGCGTCAAAGCCAAAGCAGCGGAACGAAGCCGCCATAGATCATCCGCTTGCCATCGAAGATATCAAGGCATCCGGTGACTTGCAGTTCAGGATCCGCCATGACCTTCGCATTGATCTCATCGCGCTGCTCGCGCGAATCGTAAGTGATCCACGAGAACACCACGACTTCGTCATCGGTTGCCTGAACCGCACGCGGAAACGACGTCAACTCGCCATAGGGCACGTCGTCCGCGACGCATTCGACATAATCCTTCGCGCCATGTGACTTCCAGACAGCGCCGGCCTTGGCCGAGAGCGCCTTGTAGGCCTCGATATTCTTCTTCGGCACGGCAACGATAAAACCGTCGACATAGGACATGGTCTCTCTCCCTTGAACGTTGGCATCGCTTCAAGGACGAACGAGGCGCGCTCGAACCGACACCTCTTTCAAGATAGGCGCCATGTCTGCTGGACAAGATGTCCGGCACGCCGAGAAAGACAGACTTACGCTGTACCCGCGCGATCACCCTCGGCGGCAACGTTGAACGTTCGGAAGCGTTCGACGAGAAAATCGACAAGCGTGCGCACTGCCGTCGGCAAGCCGCGCGATGCCGTGAACACCAGATAGATGGTGGCCTGGGACATCTGATAGTCAGGCAGCAGGCGCACCAGCGTTCCGTGCCGCAGCCCTTCGGCGCAAACGATATCGGGAAGAAGCCCGACGCCCACGCCAGCATGGATGGCTTCCAAAACGGCAGGCACGCTGCGACAGCTCATGCGCGGTCGATGCTCGTGCCTGTGCAGCGCACCATCGGGGCCGGTGAAGTCCCAGACGTCGACCTCGCGCCACTCGGCCATGCCGCTTGTAAACGAAACGGTCGGCACACCTTCAAGCGATTCTATGCCCTCCCCCTTTGGCAGCCGCGCCGCCATATCCTTGTTGGCGACAAGGATGAGGTCGACCTTGCTCAAGACGCGCATCGTCAGTTCGGCGTCGGTCTCTTCGGTCAATTGCGCCCTGATGGCGAGATCGAGTCGGTCGTTGATGATGTCGACCCGCTGGTCGGTGGCGAGAATCTGCAACTGGATCTTTGGATGAAGCAGCAGAAACTCGGGAAAGATCGCACCGAGCGATCCCTCGAGCAGCCCCGTTGGAACGCTAAGCCTGATCGTCCCCTGCGGTTCACCGTTGACATCGGCAACAGCCTTGGTGGCGCGTTCCGCTTCACGGATCATGTTCTCGCAGTAAACATATAGTGATTGACCAATTTCGGTCACACGGAACCGGTGCACCGTTCTTTCGATCAAACGGACCCCCAGCCGATCTTCCAGCGCGTTGATGTGCCGGCTGAGTTTCGACTTCGGCAAACCCAGTACGCGCCCCGCCGCGGAGAAGCCGCCATAGCGCACAACCGCTGCAAAATAAGCAAAATCGTTCATATCCGGGAAGATGGTTTCGGTCGCCGGCATTAGGGATTCCTTTTACAAAGGGATGCTAAAGTGCGACCCTCAGCAAGTCGCATACGCCCCTTGTTCAAGGATGCCAACCGCCGCCTGAATAGTTTCGTTCCAAATTTGGAACATAGCGTTCCAGCGAACCCTCTTCAATTTGCTGCAGCGCCACATTATCTCGCCGACATTGACGCCAATGTGTCTGCTTGGCGACCGCATCGTGCTCCACGGCACCCGAAATGGCTTTGATATCATGTTGCTCCGCAGCCGCCGGGGCACTGCGTCTATATGCCTAAGTATTTGATATTGTGGCAAATTAATCACAATTCAGACATAACAAGTTTCATAAACAACGATTTCCTGACCATCCGAATTGATAGATTTAATGAGTAATGAGAGAAGAGATGCAGCGGTTCGCTGATCCGCGTGCCGAAAGGCTGTTTACCGGAACGGTTGCCTATCACCTCCCAGTGTGTGGCGACGGTCTCTTCTAGAAGGAAATGGATTTCAAATGAACATTCGGATGGTTATGCTGACGTCCGCAGCAGCTCTCGCTGCCGCCGCGTCCCCCGTCTTCGCTGCCGACGCCATCGTCGCAGCTGAGCCTGAAGCAGTAGAATACGTTCGCGTCTGCGACGCTTACGGCACCGGCTACTTCTACATCCCGGGCACCGAAACCTGCCTCAAGGTCGGCGGTTACCTGCGTTTTGAAGTATACGGCGGCCCGAACCAGAAGGGTTCGTCTGACTGGAACGCTCGTACGCGCGCCCAGGTTCAGTTCACTGCCAAGAGCGACACCGAGTACGGCCCGCTCACCGGCGTTATCGTTCTCCGTAACAACGGCGACAACTCCTCGACGAGCTCCACCCTGGACTCTGCTTACATCGACATCGCTGGCCTGCGCGCTGGTCTGTTCTACAGCTGGTGGGATGACGATTTGAGCGGCGAGCCGGACGTTCTGTCCAGCTACCAGACCCTGCACAACTCCATTCGTTACCAGTACGAATCCGGCGACTTCTACGCTGGCATTTCGATCGACGAACTGGAAGACGGCGCTGAAAAGGGTGCTGTTGATCGGTTCGGCGACCCGGCCAGCCGCAGCGGCAGCAACAACTTCGGCGTAGCTGCTGCAATCGGCGGCAAGGCTGGCGTAGTATCCTACCAGCTCATCGGTTCCTACGACAAGGAAAACGAAGAAGGCGCCATCCGTGGCATGCTCTTCGCTGACATCGGACCTGGCACGCTCGGCCTGGCTGCTGTTTATGCAACCGGCATCAACAGCTACTACGACGAGTCCGAGTGGACCGTTGCTGCTGAATACGCAGCAAAGGTTACCGACAAGTGGACCATCACCCCGATGGCTCAGTACTTCGGCAACTACGGCCACAACGCAACGAACACCGACTTCTCGTCTAACGACGCTTGGAAGGTCGGCGTAACCGTTGACTACCAGATCGTAGACAACCTCTACGCCAAGGCTACCGTCGACTACACCGACGTTGACCACGAAGACAGCGTAACCAAGGGCTTCTTCCGCCTGCAGCGCGCTTTCTAATCTGACTATCGGCGCCCCGGTCTAGGCCGGGGCACCTTTCACAAGTTTGCCTTTTCTGATCCGATTGACCTCCGATCAGTTACGGGGATTGGTCCGGTTTCCCTGCCGGACCGATCCTTGATTTTTCAGAGACAGGTTTGCAGCGACCGATCGCCGAACCCACGTCTCCTAAGCCGTCGGCGTCTCGCCTCCCCTAGATCGTCAGTTCCTCGATGGAATCGACGCGATCAGGGTAGAAGGCGACATAGCCTTTGATCTCGCTGACGGCATCCGAGGGATCTTCATAGCTCCAGATAGCGTTTTCCGAACGCTCGCCGTCCGACGCGATGCTGTAATAGGACGCCTCGCCCTTGTAGGGGCAAAAGCTCTTGTGCGTGCTGTGGGTCAGCAACGGCATATCCACGTCACTGCGAGGGATATATAAGACGGCGGGATAGCTCGCCTCTTTCAACGTAAATGCCTTGTGGCTATCGGCAATCACGCGGCCATTCCATTTGACCATCACACGCTTAGGATTGGGCGTAATCTTAATCGGATGATCCGGACCGGGGATCTTCATCGGCTGGGCGGACATTGGCGGCTCCTTGGATGTTCATGACATCGATATGGGGAGCACCGCGCTCATTTGCAGCAAAATCGGCGTAAACTTGCGGTGATCGAACCGCGCCGGCGCCTTCATCGGCCCTGAATCAACCCGTCAGAAGAACTCGTCAAGCATCTGATATCGCAGCAATTTATCAGCATCCAGCGAAGCGATGCCGTAGTTCTGGCAAAACAACTCGAGGAACGCCTCACCGAAATTCGCGGCGATGCTGCGGCAGGCGAGCGCGATATCCTGGTAGCGATCGGCAACGCCAAGCCGGCCGCAATCGATATAGCCGGTGAAGGCATCACCTGATGCAACGAAGTTCGGCAGGCAGGCGTCACCATGGGTGACGACCAGATCCTCTTCGCCTGCAGGCATCTGGCAAAGCTCCGTATAGAGATCGGCGGCGCTGCGCCCAAGCCGCGCCTCGTCGAAATCCTCTTCATCGACCAGCCCGGCCCGCATACGCCGCTCGGCAACGGCAAGCCGTTTCGACCAGCGGTGATCGAAGGGGCATGAGGCGATGTCGAGGGAGTGCAGCGCGCGCAACGCCGAGGCCAGCATGACCACCCTCGCCTCGGCATCAACAGCCGAATCCGAAGCGAGATCGCGGCCCGGCAAGGCGCTCATCAGCAGCCAATCATAGTCATCATCGGTGGTGGAGGCGATGATATCGGGGCACGGCATCCCCTGGCCGGAAAGCCACCGCAAGCGCGCCGCCTCACCCGCCAACTCGCCATAGGCGCTCCGCGCCTCGCGCTTCAGATAGAGCGCGGGCGCATCTGCGCGCTCCAGGCGAAACACCTCGGACGGCGACCGCCCCACGGGATCGCGATCCCAGGAATAGCCCGCAATGAAGCTGTCCAATGCAACGGGATGCGCCAAGCCAGGCCTCAGGCAGTTGTGCCCGCCTCGATCGAGGCGTCAACGATTAGTGCAATGTTTCGGGCTGCATTTCGCCGTGGAGGATGGAAAGCGCGTCTTCGAGCGCGGATACCAGCATGTCGGTCAACTCGTCGCCACGGCTTTCGATGATCGCCACCTTGGTGGCTTCGTCCTGCTGTTCGAAAAAGCGCTCGATTTCGTTCGACATGTCATTGTCCCCTCTTGTGCCGCTAACATCCGGCGATGGGACAAAGCTAGGCGGTCATGCTTGTGTCGGACTGGAGCGGAGAACGATTAACGATTCCGTTTCACTTCGACACACCCAACTTAGCGCATTTCGAAAACGCTTCCAGACCGTTCAGCAAAACTTCTGTTATTTCCCTAACATCCTGCCTCATCACTTTGTGCAATCATCGACGTGATCCACTGCGAGAACGCCGCCATCGCGGGCGTCACAGGGCGCGAGTGCAGCCGCGTCAGCCAGTAGCTGCCCATCGACACAATGATGGAGAACGGCTGCGCCACAAGGCCGGACGCCAAATAGCGCTCGAACATCTTCGGCGGCGCAAGCCCGACGCCGATCCCCTGCTGGATCGCCTCCATCATCGCCAGCGAGGCGTCGAAGACGATGCTCTTCTGAATCAGCCCCGGATGCGAAACGCCGGCAGCCTCGAACCACCGCGTCCACTCGTCCGGCCGATAGGAGCGCAGGAGCACCTTGCCCACAAGGTCTTCGGGCCGTTTCAGCGCTTCCGCGAGATCGGGCCTGCAGAGCACCGACAGTGGCGCCTCGAAGAGCCGCGTCGCCTCCGTCGCATGCCACGCCCCACCGCCGAAGCGGATGGCGAGATCGAGCCCTTCGGCCGCCAAATCCACCCGGTTGTTGTTGGTGGAAAGCCTGAGGTCGACATAGGGATAGCGCTCCTGAAAAGACGGCAAGCGCGGCAACAGCCAGCCGACGGCGAAAGTCCCGACCGCGCCGACCGTCAGCACCTCGCGCACATGCCCGTCGCGCAACCGCTCGACAGCGCCTGCCATGCGGTCGAAGCTGTCGCGCAGCACCGGCAGCAGGCTGTCGCCCTCAGCCGTGATCATCAGCCCGCGCGGCAGCCGCCGAAACAGCGTTACCCCGAGCTGCGCCTCAAGAGCGATCACCTGATGGCTGACGGCCGCCTGCGTGACGTTGAGCTCGATCGCCGCCTTGGTGAAGCTCAGATGCCGCGCAGACGCTTCGAAAGCCCGGAAGGCGTTCAGCGGAAGATATGGCCGAACCATGATGAAGCCCCAATTTTTCTAATGGCTTCATCTAGTATTGGTCCTTTGTCGCGGGGTCAAACGACTGGTAGCTATCCTGTGAAAGCCACCAGGAAAGGGCCATTCCATGCATCTCCGCTCCACCCTCCTTGCCGCCGCAGCGATCGCCGCGATCAGCACGACCGCGCAAGCCAAGACTATTTGTACTGTCGTGGCCGACGCCAAGACCGGCCGCACGATTGTCCAGGAGGGCGATTGCGAAGGCCGCGTCACGCCGGCCTCGACCTTCAAGGTGGCGCTCAGCATCATCGGCTATGACAGCGGCTTCCTGAAGGACGAGCACACCCCGGCCCTGAACTTTCGCAAGGGCGATCCCGACTGGGGCGGCGAGAACTGGAAGAAGCCGACGGATGCCGTCCGCTGGCTGAAATACTCGGTCGTCTGTTCTCGCAGCGCATCACCCACGCGCTCGGCGAAAAGACGCTGCACGACTACGCGACGAAGCTGAACTACGGCAATGCCGATTTCTCCGGCGACAAGGGCAAGAACAATGGCCTCGACCGGGCATGGATCGCCTCGTCGCTGAAGATATCGCCGCTGGAACAGGTGGCCTTCCTGCGCAAGCTGGTGAACCGGCAGCTTCCCGTCAGCGCCCATGCGACGGATATGACGTTGAAGGTCGTCGAGAAGACCGAGCTGCCGGATGGCTGGTCGGTGCAGGGCAAGACCGGCATGGCCTATCCGAGACTGCCAGACTACACATTCGACGAAGAGCACCCATGGGGCTGGTTCGTCGGCTGGGCAACGAAGGGTGACCAGACCGTGGTCTTCGCCCGCCTCATTCAGGATGACAAGAAGACCGAGGGCACGGCAGGCGTTCGCGCCCGCGACGCCCTCTTCGCCGAACTGCCGTCACTGATTGCGGGCAGCAGCAAGTAGCTCTCGATCAGGCCTGCGGGTGCCACAACGGCGCCCGCAGCCATCCATCAGAAATCGGGGAACCCGCGGCTGCGCCACTGCGACTTCGGGATTGCGGCGCCCACGTCATAGGCGAAATTTAGCACCTTGGTTCCGTCGGTATCGACCTCGCAGCGGAAGCTCATATCGTACCAGCGCGCACTGGCACGGAAGGCGCCGCGTTTGATCTCCAGTACATTGCCCTGCTGCAGGCGGTAGGACGGCAAGAGCTCCGGCCGGAACCCCTGCGGCGAGTGCCTAAGCTGCTCGCGCAATTCCGTCGTGCAGAGCTCGGCAACACGCATGCCGCGCGGCATGCCGTCGATCGCCGTCCGCGCCACGTCGCCGCCCGTATCGTTCTGCGAATAAAGCTTCTTCACCTTGGTCAGCGGATCGGCCGCCGGAGCGGCACTGGCGGCGGGATCCGCCTTGGCGATCTCCTTTGGCTCGGCCTGCGTGATTTCGGTGGTCACCACACCGGTGGCCTCGGCGGCCGGTCCGTTGTTTTCCTGATGCGCATCGGCGACATCGACCTGCGGCAGGTTGATATCGTCAGGCATCGGCTTGGCCGGCGGCTTGTCGTCGGCATTGGGCTTTCCGGCCGATGCGGGATCATCAGTCGGCTTTTCCGAATCGGGCGCGCCCGCAGGCTTGCCTGCCTCGGTGGAAGCATCGCCATCCTCGGCCTTCCTTGGGCCGCTCGCCTTGTCGCCAAATTCGAAGACGGGGCGCAACGGCTGGATCGGCTGCGGCTTGCCGTCGGGCCCCTTCGGCTGCTGGTCGGCCTTTTCCTGTTCGGCCGGATCTGGCTTCGGTGGCTCCTCGGCCTTTTTCTCCTCGGGCGGCTTTTCTTCCGGAGGTTTTTCAGGTGGCGGCGGCTCGGGCGGCTTTTCTTCAGGCGGTTTGGGCGCTTCCGGCGGCTTCTCCTCCGGCGGCTTTGGTGGCGGCGGTGGTGGTTCGGCCTTGGCCTCTTCCTGCTTTGGCTCCGGTGGCTTCTGCTCGGCCTTCTTTTCTTCCGGCTTCTGTTCGTCGGCTGGCTTTTCGGCCGCAGCCGGCTGCTCGGGTTTCTTCTCCTCGGGCTTCGGCTCTTCCGGCACCTTCAGTGCAGCCTGCTCTTCCGGCTTCTTCTCTTCGGGCTTTTTCTCTTCCGGTGGCGGCACCATCTCGACATTGACCGTCTCCTCCTGAGGAGGCGGCGTCGGCTGCGGCAGCTTGATCAGGAAGCCGGCAACGACGACAATATGAAGCAGCACCGAGGCGATGACGCCCCAGCCGAACAACCCCAATTGCTTTTCCGTTGCCTTGGCCATACCCACGCAATGCTGAACGACAAGTTGTCGATGTGGCCTTTTAAGAAGGCATCATCAAGCCTTAAAGGCAAAAAACACGCACACCTGACAAGGGCGTGAACGCCAGGGCACGTAATCCCCAGCCAAACCCCGTCGGAAACGAGAAAAGCCGGACACAAGGCCCGGCTTTTCGAATGACATATCTCCGCGACTTAGCTGTCGAGGAACGAGCGGAGCTTCCTGGAGCGGCTCGGATGCTTCAGCTTGCGCAGCGCCTTCGCTTCGATCTGACGGATACGTTCGCGGGTAACCGAGAACTGCTGGCCGACTTCTTCGAGCGTATGGTCGGTGTTCATGCCGATGCCGAAGCGCATGCGCAGCACGCGCTCTTCGCGCGGCGTGAGCGATGCCAGAACACGCGTCGTCGTTTCGCGCAGGTTCGCCTGGATGGCCGCATCGATCGGCAGAAGCGCATTCTTGTCCTCGATGAAATCGCCGAGGTGCGAATCTTCTTCGTCACCGACAGGCGTTTCGAGCGAAATCGGCTCCTTGGCGATCTTCAGGACCTTGCGGACCTTTTCGAGCGGCATGGCGAGCTTCTCGGCCAGCTCTTCCGGCGTCGGCTCGCGGCCGATTTCGTGCAGCATCTGGCGCGAGGTACGAACGATCTTGTTGATCGTTTCGATCATATGCACCGGAATACGGATCGTGCGGGCCTGGTCGGCGATCGAACGGGTGATCGCCTGACGAATCCACCACGTCGCATAGGTCGAGAACTTGTAACCACGGCGGTATTCGAACTTATCGACCGCCTTCATCAGGCCGATGTTGCCTTCCTGAATGAGGTCGAGGAACTGCAGGCCGCGGTTCGTGTACTTCTTGGCGATGGAGATGACGAGGCGAAGGTTCGCTTCGACCATTTCCTTCTTGGCGATACGCGCTTCGCGCTCGCCCTTCTGCACCATGGACACAATGCGGCGGAATTCGGCGATCGAGATGCCGGTTTCCGTTGCAAGGTTCTGGATCTCCTGGCGGATGTCGCGGATCGTGGTGTTTTCGCCCTTGGCGAATTCCTTCCAACCGCGCGCGGCCAGATTGGCGATCGACTTCATCCAGTTCGGATCGAGCTCGGCGCCCTGGTACTGTTCCAGGAACGAGTCGCGCTTGACGCCGTAGGATTCGGCCAGACGCAGCAGGCGGCCTTCGTTCTGCATCAGTCGCTTGGAGATGTCGTAGAGCTGCTCGACGAGGGCGTCGACGCGGTTCTGGTTCAGCGACAGAGACTTCACGGCCTTGATGAGCTCATCCTTGAGCTCCTTGTAGCGGCGCTCCTGAGCGGAAGACAGCGTGCCGGTTGCGGCGAGACGCTGTTCGACCTGCTGGTCCTGCAGCTTGCGCAGCTTCTTGTAGGTCTCGGCGATGATGTCGAGCGTTTCCATGACCTGTGGGCGCAGTTCCGCTTCCATGGCGGCCAGCGACAGGTTGGATTCGTCCTCGTCTTCTTCTTCCTCTTCCGGAGGCAGGCCCTCGCCGCCGACATTGGTGATGTCGTCGTCGCCCGAACGGGTGCGGCGGGTCTTTTCCTTCTCTTCGGCAGCCTTGCGGTCGGCCTCGATCTTCTCGGGGCTCTGGAACTGCGGAGCAGCCTTCGCCTCGGGACCGGAATAGGTCGTTTCGAGATCGATGATCTCGCGCAGCAGCGTCGTGCCTTCGTTGAGTTCGTCGCGCCAGATGATGATCGCCTGGAACGTCAGCGGGCTCTCACAGAGACCACCGATCATCGTTTCGCGGCCGGCCTCGATGCGCTTTGCAATGGCGATTTCGCCTTCGCGCGACAGAAGCTCCACCGAACCCATTTCGCGCAGATACATGCGCACGGGGTCGTCGGTGCGGTCGGTCGGCTCTTTCTTCTTGGCGGTCGCAAGTGCGGTACCGCCGGAGGGAGCAAGCTCGCCGCCTTCGCTTTCGTCGTCGGAGCTGGAATCGTCGTCGCCGCCGTCGTTGCCGCCGGCTTCTTCGGCTTCTTCATCTTCGATGACGTTGATGCCCATATCCGACAGCATCGACATCGTGTCTTCGATCTGTTCGGATGTCACTTCCTCGGACGGGAGAACGGCATTGAGCTCGTCCATCGTCACATAGCCGCGCTTCTTGGCGGCCTTGATCATTTTCTTGACCGCGTCATCGGAAAGATCGAGAAGAGGGCCGTCGGTACCGCCGTCGCGTTCGACTTCCGCTTCTTCGTTCTCTTTGACCTTCGTTGCCATGTATATCGTCGCCTTCCTGACGCTATTCAAACTCGCTGCGGTAAAACGGCCCTATCAAAGCCGGCGCGCCGCAAACGGCCGTCTCGAATCACCTGATCCCAAATAACGGGATGACATTTAATGCCTGATTAACCACGATTGCCGGCGCCGGACGACAGAGTTCATATGTCACCAAATGTCCGGCCATGGTTGTGCGATCTGCCCTTGACCCAGTTCACCGCTATTCAAGTCGAACGGTGATTCCCACAATTTTAGTTCTCGTCAAGCTTTTCCAGCAAAAAAGCGCGAGAAAACTTGGAAAAGGCCTTATCCACAGGCCACAAGCCGCCAAAGCGGTTGCCAAGCATAGATAGGATGTCACCACGGGAAGACAAGAGCGTGCCGCATTCTTCTGAAACGACCAGTTGTCGCACATATCCCGCACACCGCCCCGCCGCGACCTGCGGTCACGCCGAGGCTCCAGCCAACCCACAGACTAATGCGACTTGCCGTCCCAAGGCTGAATTTCGATTGTCGCGAGATCGACGGCGGGCACGCAACGCAGATTGATGCAGGCCATCTCCGTCCCGTCAGGCATCTTGCCCTCGCTGAAAGGCCCGACGCCGCAATTGCTGCAGAAATGATGCTGGATCACATGGGTGTTGAATGTGTAGGTCGACAATGCCTCGCGCGGCGTCTTCAGGCTGAACTGGTCGCGCGGCACGAAAGCGAGCAACCCACCGCGGCGCCGGCAGAGCGAACAGTTGCAATCGATCGCCGACTTAAAATCGCCCTCGACATCGAAAGCGATCTGGCCGCAGTGGCAGCTTCCTTCATAGTTCATGTCGTTCTCCTCCCATTACCAGTCCATCACCACCTTGCCGGAGTTGCCCGACCGCATCGCCTCGAAGCCCTCGCGGAAATCGTCGATGCCGATGCGGTGGGTAATCACAGGCGCAAGGTCCAGCCCGCCCTGCACGAAGGCTATCATCTTGTACCAGGTCTCGAACATCTCGCGGCCGTAGATGCCCTTCAGATTGAGCATCTTGAAGATCACCTTGTTCCAGTCGATCTCGAAACCGGCGGGCGCAATGCCGAGAATGGCGATCTTGCCGCCATTGTTCATCTTGTCGATCATGTCGCGAAATGCAGGTGCGGCCCCCGACATCTCCAGCCCGACATCGAAGCCCTCGGTCATGCCGATCGAGGTCATCACGTCGGAGAGGTTCTGTTTCGACGCATCGACGACATGATCGATGCCGAGCTTGCGGGCGAGATCGAGCCGGTGCGGGTTGATATCGGTGATCACCACCTTGCGCGCCCCCGACCGCTTGGCGACCAGCGCCCCCATGATGCCGATCGGACCGGCACCGGTGACCAGCACGTCCTCCCCGACGAGATCAAAGGAGAGCGCCGTATGCACCGCATTGCCGAACGGATCAAAGATCGCCGCGATCTCGTCGGGAATATCATCGGGGATCGGCACGACATTGGCTTCCGGGATGCAGACGAACTCTCCGAAGGAGCCCGGACGATTGACGCCGACGCCCAGCGTATTGCGGCAGAGATGCCCGCGCCCGGCGCGGCAGTTGCGGCACTTGCCGCAGACAATATGCCCCTCGCCCGACACCCGCTCGCCGACATGATACTTGGTGACCGCCGAGCCCACCTCGGCGATCACGCCGCAGAACTCATGCCCGACGACCATCGGCACCGGAATGGTCTTCTGCGCCCACTGGTCCCAATTCCAGATATGCACATCGGTGCCGCAGATCGCCGACTTCTTGACCTTGATCAGCACATCGTTCGGCCCGACCTCGGGCACCGGCACCTGCTCCATCCACAGCCCAACCTCGGCCTTCGACTTCACCAGCGCCTTCATCATGTTCGACATTCAATTCCTCCCAATTGCCGCGTTCCCCCTTCTTCCCACTGGAGAGAAGGTGCCCGTAAGGGCGGATGAGGGGAGCCACACGGCACACCTTAACCAGTTTCTCGCCCTTCGCCTTCGCTCAGGGCCTCGCTCCGCTCGCCCCCTCATCTGTCCTGCGGACATCTTCTCCCCGACGGGGAGAAGAGGAGCACCCGCAGCCTCAAATGACACCCAACTCCCGCCCAGCCTCGGCAAATGCCTCAATCGCCCGCTCGACATCCTCGACCGAATGCGCCGCCGACATCTGCGTGCGAATACGCGCCTGCCCCTTGGGAACCACGGGGAAGGAGAAGCCGATGACGTAAACGCCTTTCTTCAACATCAGCGCCGCCATATCCTGCGCCAGCTTCGCATCCCCCAGCATGACAGGAATGATCGGATGCCCCTCGCCGGCAAGCGTGAAGCCGAGCTTCGTCATCTCCGAACGAAACAGATCCGCATTGGCCGACAACCGCGCCCGTAGCGCATCACCATGATCGATCAGGTCGAACACCTTCAACGACGCAGCCGCGATGACAGGCGCCAGCGTATTGGAAAACAGATAGGGCCGCGACCGCTGCCGCAGCCATTCCACCACCTCCGCCTTCGCCGACGTATAGCCGCCCGAGGCGCCGCCCAGCGCCTTGCCGAGCGTACCGGTGATGATATCGACCCGCCCCTCGACGCCGCAATGCTCCGCCGAACCGCGCCCATGCTTGCCGACGAACCCGACAGCATGGCTGTCATCGACCATGACCATCGCGCCATACTTTTCGGCAAGATCGCAGACACCCTGGAGATTGGCGATGATCCCATCCATCGAAAACACGCCATCGGTGGCGATCAGCTTGAACCGGCTACCCTCGGCCTTCTTCAACTCCTCCTCGAGCGCCGCCATGTCGTTATTGGCGTAGCGGAAACGCTTGGCCTTGGAGAGACGTACGCCGTCGATGATCGAGGCATGGTTCAGCGCATCCGAGATGATCGCGTCCTCTTCGCCGAGCAGCGTCTCGAACAAGCCGCCATTGGCATCGAAGCAGGAGGAATAAAGGATCGTGTCCTCCATCCCGAGAAACGACGAAATCCTGGCCTCGAGCTCCTTGTGCTCTTCCTGCGTCCCGCAGATGAAACGCACCGACGCCATGCCATAACCATAGCGATCAAGCGCTTTCTTGCCGGCCTCCGCCAGCTCCGCGTTGTCGGCAAGGCCGAGATAATTGTTGGCGCAGAAATTCAGCACCCGCTCGCCGGATGAAATCGCGATCTCGCCCGCCTGTTTCGAGGTGATGACACGCTCCGCCTTGTAAAGCCCGGCCTCCTTCAGGCCGGCAAGCTCGGTGCGCAAATGGGAGAGGAACTGCGAGGTCATTGGTGGCCCTTCTTTGAGACTTCCCGATGCAATCGCACTAGCACATCGGCATCCGTTTGTCTTGGCGAGACCAAAGCCAGTCCGTCACCAGATCACCCATCAAACCCCAAAATCACCTCCAGAAACGCATCCCCATATCGCTCCAGCTTCGACTGCCCGACGCCGGAAATGCCGAGCAGTTCCTTGTGCGTGCGTGGCCGTTCGGTGGCAAAGGCGATCAGCGTCGTGTCGGGGAAGACGACATAGGGTGGGACGCTCAGCGAGCGGGCGATCGCGGTGCGCTCGGCGCGCAGCGCCTCGAACAGCGCATCGTCGGAGCCTGAGAGAACCGAGCGCCGCTCGGCTTGCGCCGCCCTCTTCGGCCGCCGTTCGGAGGCCGGGCGGTCCTTGCGGAAGAATACCTCGCGCTCGCGCTTGAAGACGGCGCGCGCGCCCTCCTCCAGCTTCAGCGCGCCGAAAGCGCCGTGGTCGACGCGCACGAGGCCCATCGCCAAGAGCTGGCGGAACACGGATTGCCAGGTGCGCGTGGCGATATCCTTGCCGGCGCCGAAAACCGGCATTTCGGTGTGGCCGAAGCGCTCGGTCTTTTCGTTGACATTGCCGATCAGGACATCGACGACATGGCCCGTGCCGAAGCGCTCGCCCGTGCGATATATCGCCGCCAGCGCCTTGATCGCCGCATCCGTCCCATCCCAGGTCTCGACCGGCTTCAGGCAGGTGTCGCAGCCGCCGCAATTGCCGGCGTGGCTCTCGCCGAAATGCGACAGGATCGCCTGCCGCCGGCACGATGCCGTCTCGCAGATGGCAAGCAGCGCGTTAAGCTTGGAGCGTTCCACGCGCTTGATCTCGTCGGCGGCACCGCCTTCGTCGATCATCCGCCCGCGCTGGATCACGTCAGCCATGCCGTAGGCCATCCACACGTCGGACGGAAGACCGTCGCGCCCGGCACGGCCGGTCTCCTGGTAGTAGGCTTCGACAGACCCCGGCAGGTCGAGATGCGCGACATAGCGCACGTTCGGCTTGTCGATCCCCATGCCGAAGGCGACTGTCGCGACGAGGCAGAGATCCTCTTCCTTCAGGAAGGCATCCTGGTTGGCGTCGCGCACCGCGCGATCCATGCCGGCGTGATAGGCGAGCGCCCGGATACCCTGGCCGTTCAGCCACTCGGCCGTATCCTCGACCTTGGCGCGCGACAGGCAGTAGACGATGCCGCTATTGCCCTTGTGGCCAGCCAGAAACCGCAGAAGCTGCTGGCGCGGCTGGTCGCGCTCGACGATTTCGTAGCTGATATTCGGCCGGTCGAAGCTGGTGGTGAAGATCTTCGCGCCATTGAGGCCCAGGCGCGCCGCGATATCGTCACGCGTATGCGGATCGGCCGTTGCCGTCAGCGCGATGCGGGGAACGCCGGGATAAAGCTCGCCGAGCTTTCCGAGTTCGCGATATTCGGGCCGGAAATCATGGCCCCACTGAGAAACGGCATGTTTTTGGCGTAACAGCCTCTGACATTTTACGGATAGCCCATTCATATCAGAGGCTTATACCGGAATCAATACCTCCGATTTTGACCCCCCTTAAGGATCTTCCCCGCTGGTGATCAATCGGAGGTGGGACGATCGTTCAGGTTGCGGTCTTGCCTTTAGATCGACGTACTTGTCGATCGCCGCGTCGATGACTGTGAAGAACCGTGAATCTTCACAGTCATCGAATGCGTATATGACCCGTTGGAGACGCCGACACGTGTCCTCGCGTAAATTCCAACTCACGCCGATGAGCGCGTGCATCATGTCTTTGCGGGCGTCGAGCGTCGGCTTGTTTCGTTTGAGTTTTTGCCGAAGCTTCGCCCTGTCGAGATAGTATCGCTCCATCGTTCCTGGACTTTTGTGCCCGGCTAGATCCGCCAGGCGGTTGAGTACGGTGTTAGTGATCGCGACATCGCTTCGGTAGCCTGCCGTCGCAAGCTCCTGCGTCCACAGAAGCCAAGCCATCTCAGTAAAATAATACGCGCGAAGCCTGTGGCCGCTACCCGCAATGTCGAGACCATTGAACGCATCTTTGACGATGTCGGCGATACTTTTTGTGGAGAGCCGAGCCCCATCTCTCGTGGAAGAGAGGAAGACCGCATCGTGGTCCAGGTCAATCTTGCCGTCTGCCGTCCAGCGCTCGAACAATGCCTTGCGGACCCTCCATACCCCAATTTCGAGAAGATCTATTAAGAGGTCGATCGGAAACTCGACGGATCTTTCGGGCTTCGCTTTTGTCCGGACGGCCACGTTGATCGTCGTGTAGCCGCGGGCGGCGTGCCTCTCTAGCCCTGTACGAATCTCTGATTGGAGTTGCGGGTCGTCGACCGCATCATTCAGAGGGTTTGACTGAAGGCTCGACCGCCACCTACCGGTCGAAATGTTGACAATCTTCAAGTTCGCCAACGCATCCGCGATTTTTTGCAGTGAGAGACTTGCCGTCTCTTTGGCGCGAAGTCCGGCGCGGGCTTCGCAGCACGCCACGAGCCAGTTTCTTTCCGCTGCGTAGACTTGGAGCGCCTGCTTCCAAGTTCCGTCCAGGGGCTCCATTGCCGCCGCCCTGAGATGTTCAAGGATTCGTTCGACCTGGTCCTCGTCCGGCGTCGGACGATTGGGGGCTTTCCGATCGATCTTGTTCCAGCCGCTCCAACGGGCATGTCCACCAACGCGACGGGTTGTTATCGGAGCGAGGCTATCAGGATGCCCCACGAACTGGAGCATCGGCTCCTCGCCATTGAAGGGCATTGCTTTCCTGATTCGCTGATAGAAGCTGAAAATGTGATCGAGCTTAAGTTCGACCTGAGCCGCTGCCAGTTCGCCTTCTTCTACCCTCTCAGCAAATGTACTACGAAACGACCTCATTACGTCGTCGGTACCGGCCGAAACCCAATCGAGGCCGAGATTCGTAGTATGGCAGAGCCATTCTCGCAGGGAATACGCGTCCGGTCCCATCGAGGACTTCGCCTTGAAAAGCTTGTTTAGCCAACCATAAGCGAAATACCGGAGGAACGGCTCAAAGATCGAGCCATCCATATATCGTATACGGGGGATTCCCGACATGTCATCGTCCCGCCACGTGAAGCCTGCTGGCGTTCGATCCATGATAAAGTCGTTCGGGATGTAGATCATGGATCCGTCTTCCTCTGCACGTCGGTCTGAACCCTGGCTTCGACATGGCCTCGCCCCGTCCGGAGCGGGTCCGCACGTCGTCCAGTTGTGGCCTCGCCTTGAAAGAGAAGTATCGGAACAATGGTCCAGGCATCGTACGTTCCGAGACTGTTATCCGAAGGATTGCCGAGATCGCCCTTCGACCACTCGGGGCCCTTTGCGGTTTGTCCCGCGAACAAATTGCGGCAAACGTTGCTCACGAGCTTGCCCTCCTTTTCTTGCTGGCATCGATCCTGGCTTCAGCGCGGCGAAGTCTGTCTTCAAGAGAAGCCTTCACCGCAATAAGATTGGTGTTCTGAAGTTCGAGCGCCAAAGCCCTGTCCTTCCACATGTCCTTCTCTTCCGCAGGCTTGGCCGTTCTTCCGGCTGCGAGGAGCTTGCGGGCCTCAATCCACTTGGCCATCACCGCCTTGTTGCGGATGCTCCTGGGGTTATCAGGAGCGTCGTCACTCCAACTCCACAGCTTCTTCTTCGCGTCGTGCCATTGGCGAAGCTTGCTTCGGCTCCCTCCTTTCTTGCGCCAGTCGATCCCGGTCGGAACGCCACTGCGCGACCACCGATGCACCTCGGTGACTTTTCGACGGAGCGACGTGTCGATGCGCTTTTTCTGCAGAGCAGGGTCGAGCCTCTTGAACTCGTCCATCGTCATTTCGCGGTCCCAGATTTCGTCGTCGCTCACAGCCCGCCTCCCCGTTGTGCAGGGCCCGCGGCAGCGATATCGGCCTCCAGTTCTGCGAGCAGGTCCGCTCCGTCGTGCTCAAGAGCCGTGGTTGCTGCATGAGTTACAGCGTGACGACGCTGATTTACCTCGCTGCGCAGTGCAAGTTGGCCTTCCTGGAAAGCAGCACCGAAACGGCAACCGATGCAAACCCGATTGCAGGCGAAGTCGTAGTCAGGCATAAGTGCTTCAGGTATGCCGTCCTTCTTCCAAGGCGCCTTGCCCTTCGCCTTCAGCTTCAGGCACTCGGCATCGGCCCGGTGTTCCTCGTCGTGTGGATCGGCAGCGCACCACATATTCGTGCCGATCACCGGCTCCAGAAAGTGGCTCTTTGCGTACTGGATCAACCGCTCTAGCAAAGGGGTCTCGAGCGCGCTCGGGTCGTTGGCTCTCGAACCGATCCGGACGGTTCCCATCGCGCGTTCGGCTATCGCCTGTACATCACTGAACAGAGCCTTGCCCCCTGCCCCGATAACGCTCTCCGTTCCTCGCCACAGTCCCAGCATTTTTTTTACGAACATCTCGCAGCGCGGCTCGTCGAAAGCCTTCTGATGCTCTTTAAGGTAAGATAGCCGCTTATAGGCGCTATCGACCCAGGCTTGGTCTTCCTCAGTCCTGTTTGAGACGGAACTTCGCAAGCGCACCTCGAGCTCAGTCTTCAACCGGTTGATTTCACCCGGCAAGATCATGGTGAAGTAGATCCGTGTCATGTTTGGGTCGTTATGCCGATACATGAGCGAAAGCGCGTCGGGATGGCCGCCAGTCAATCCATAGTAGTACCAAATCCCGTACCCGCGCCGTAGCATATGAATGCTGAGATCCCACCGGTCACGGCCCTCAGGCGGGGCCACCCCCATGAATTCCATGAACTGATCAATGGTCTGATGGAATCGCGACGAATTCAGCCGCTCGGGCTTCTTGGGATCGAATGCGACCTCGAACAGCCATTCTTTTCCAGTCGCCTGGCGGGTGTCGGCAGAAAGCTCTTCGAGTGTGGTTACGACGGTCTTGAGGATCGATGGTACCGGGATATCTACGCGGTCTTGGTCCGTTTTGCCGATATATATTTTCATCGTCATGAGGCCGTTTTCGCCCTCGGTGAGGCAGCCGAAGTGGGCGCTTCGAACACCAATGTCCCGGCGCGCCGCAAAACCGGCGATTAGAATGGCGCAAGCTGCGAATAGATGCCGAACGGCCTCGTCTAGGAGGATCGTTTTAGGGGGCAGTGGTTCTCGCCTGGCTGCGCCCATGTTCCAGATCGGCCAGATGATAAACCCGCCCTTGGGCATAAGCTTGCTGGCACTCCTCATCTCGTTAGCTGGAGTTCCGAGCGAGTCCCGATGACGAGAGTCGTGAAACGTAGCCAGAATGTACTTGGAGTAGCTTGCTACGTACCTCGCTGCCGCGGTCATAGCCCTCATCATGTCCTCTGGAAGAAGCGTATCGGTCCTACCGCCCTCCTTGCGATCGCGGTTCAGGATCGCGTCCAAAGACATCGACTCAAACGGGTTCTGCTCCATCCGATCATGTTCTAGGTCACGCTCCGAGAGCCTGAAGAGGTATTCGAGGATTTCGAGGTAACTGTGCAGATTGCGCCTGCCGTTCGTATCTGACAGAATGTTTTGCGTGCCCTGCATCTTCGAAGTCGGATCATCACCGCGAACGTTGTCGTTCTCGTCCTCGTCCAAAGCGCCGGCATCCAGGCCGGCCGAAGGGTCAGCATCCAGCAGCGCTAACTGGAACGACGGTGACCGTGCAATAGCTGCGACGGTGACGCCGAGCTGCGAGGCGAAGCTGTGGTTGATGACCAAAGCGTCCGAGCTTGTGCGTGCACCCAGCACCAGGTCGAGCCTTTCCTCGATGGGGACGAGCGCCAAGATTCCCCCTTTTGTGAGACGCTTGGAAAAGTCCGAAGCGAAGTCCTCGGGGAGATCTGCGAATGACTTATAGCCTTCCGCGATGCGATAACGCAGCGCCCAGTCGAATTTCCGGGCCATCTGCGCGACATAGGTCGCGTCCAGTCCCCCGTTTCCCCGCACGCCGATGGACAGAGACGTCAATACAAGGATCTTTTTGGTCAAGCGGTCAGCATTCAGCGAGTTGTGCGAGAGAAGGACACCCGGAAAATCAACGGCCGCGTCGAACGAAACGAGATGCTCGACCTCTTTCCGCTTCTTGGCAGGGTCCGCGGTGGCGATAATCCAGCAGTTGTGCGCCAGGTCACGGTTCTTTCCGCGCGACCATCCCGTAGTCGGTCGCTTACCAATAGGAGTGGATGGGCGAGTGGCGACGACGGCTGCCGGGATGGATCTGGCGCCCAGACGCGCCTTGTATGTCGAAAGCTTCATCATTTGATTGCTCCTGAGAGATTGAGGGGGGTGAGAGCGACGAATCCTTGACGCAGATCGTCGTCGAACTTTTCGGTGATGCGATTAAGGAGACGGCTCATTCCTGCGGATTTCAGCTTCGCGAAAATAGCCTTTGTGAATCCCCTCAGGGGTACGCCTATGAGCGACCAGCGGCGCGGGTCAGCAGTCTTTTCCTCGAAATCCAGCGACTTGCTGATCGCAACAAGTGACCGGAGTTGCTCGTCCGATGGCGTGAAGCGGAAGGCAGGTGGTCCAGCGACAGGCGTGGAAACACCGTAGCCGACAGCGCTCGCCACCCCTGACACGCGCGCGAGGTTGTAGAACCAGGTGTGTTCTTCAGGTGCCATCAGGAACTCAAGCGGTTTGCCGACTTCGGCCACGATCAGAGACTGGATGGCATTCTGGAAGAACCGTGTGCTTTGCTCGAGTTCGCGTATAATGTCGGGTGAGTTCAGGTAGACGGGAAGAAGCCCGCCGGTGCCGGCGTGATTGGCGTCCGTTCGCAAGGATTCGACCGTGTCCACCACTCTGAACATCATCTGAAGGTAGGACTTACGGATCAGTTTGAACGTCAGGCCTGGGGTTGCGAGCGGCCCGCTTGCAAATGTCGTCGCTATATCGCGCGTGTTGAGCGAGACGCCGCCGGCCAAAGAAATGCTTTTGAAGAACCGCTCATGAACGCGGCGGTTCTTGGTATAGCCATCAAGAGGCTCCACCAATGGACGTATCAGCTCCAGGGCTACATAGGCGGGGCTCGTGTACCCGACCATCGAACGCTGATCGCAATCCCCCCAGCTCTCTGCCCGTTCAGCTTCCTCCCAAGCAGCGACAGCATCAGCCGCTCTTATCCCGCTGAGTTCGGAATGCTCCAACAGGGTTTGAACCAAGTGTCCAGCGCGATTCTTGAACACTTCCACGAAGGAAGCGCACGCTATGCCAACCTCGTCCATCAGACGAAACTGATACACCTCAGGCAGAATGTCCTCGATCGGTTGGCGGTTCCAACCGGTGTCACAGCAGAACACTATCTTAGCTGCCATGAGCGGGGGATTAGTAGCGCCGATGCAGCAATGCACGAGAGTGACGATTTGCTGGAACTCGAGCGACACGACGTCAGGAACGAGTTCGCCGAGGCCGGCCCTTCGCCATGTCTCCGGCTCTGCCATCAACTCCAAAGACGCGTTTACGGCTATGGAATTCGAGTGGTCACCGTACCTCGAAAACCGGGACTTCCCGGTTCGCTCGAAACTGAGAATTTCCGCTCTCACGACGGTCGAGATCGCCCTGCAAGCCGCCCGCACATCTTCGGGAATGCCGGTAGCGATCCCCAAGCGCAGCGGTTCGGCAGCTTTGAAGAACGACACATGCTTCTGAAGGACGTCCATTGCGGCGTCGCTGATGACCTTCATCGAGACGCGGAGTCTCGCCGCTCCAGTGAGGTTTGCGGTTTCAGGGAAACCGAGATCCGTCACAGACGCGCTGGCTGCGGGAACGTGGGTGAACTTCTTATAGCGCCGCGAGAAATGCGGATAGCTCCGGTTGGGGAGTTCCGACAAATGTTCCAGGAGGTGAGAGCAATTGCGCATCAATCCCGCAACAGTGACTGCGGCGAAGGCTCCTGAACTTTTCATAGCCGTCTCGCACTCGTCGATAACGGACTTGATCGCTGGAGCATCGCACCGTTCCTTGCCGCCTCCGGAAAGCGCACAAAGCAAGGCGTCCGAATAGCTGGTAGGATTCAACCTGATGTATGACATCAGGTAGCGAAATCCGACGATTTTCGTTGTGCCCCTCAGTTCCGTTGCCTCGAAAGCGCGAAAATCATCGCGGAACTGATCACCAAGTATCGATGCGATCTCGTCGACGCTCATCGGTGGGAACGGTGGCTCGACGTCCACGGCTTTCCGCGGCCCCTTTGGGTTTTTTGGTTTGAGAGGTAGGAACTTCGGTAGTTCCGGATAGATCGATGTGTTCAGACCCAGCCACCGGAACAGGGCAACCGCGTTCCTGCCATGCTCCAGAGCGATAGCTTCGGAATAGAGCTCGGACGCCAGCAAACGCTCGTAATTAGCCTTCAGTGCCTGCTGTAGGACGTCTTCGAATTCTTTCCTCTTCGCCGACCACGCGTCCGGCGACTTAAGAAAGAGACGGAGCATGTCGTAGCGGCCGTCATCTTCGATCATCCCGAGCAGCAACCTGGGGGCTAACGCATACTTCGCCCGTTTGTTTTTTGATTTGAGGAACGATGTGTATCCCGTCACTGCCTCGGCCAGATTCGGATACCCTCGTTCGAATTCCTCTACAGTAAGTGCGAGCGAATTCGCGCCCGCGAAACGTTCTTTCGCAGCTTCCATTTGTGTCACCTATGTGTGTTGGTTACCTGAAGTCGTCGGCGCCCTGAAACGGCGTCCTAGGACTCACTGCTTCAGTCCATGCTGGACTTGATCGAAATTTCCAAACTGTCCGCTGGAGTCGTAGCGCCGCGGACGCCAGCGCGGCCGGCGTCCGAGCTGAACCTGATCGGCATGTCGTGGCTACCTCAAGGATTCCCATTCGTTGTCATCGATGCCGAGCCACCCTCCGAAACCTTCCCGTATAACTGCCAATCCTACGCGTTCACCGACGCCTGCGTCCGACAAGACCTCGAGATACCCACGCACACGCTCGTCCAAGGATTCGGGAGCAAGATAGAAGTCCGGAACTGAAGGATTCCCGTGCCCTGCGGCCGCGCAGAGCTCTTTGAAGGTGGCGTGTCCGAACATTTTTGCGAAGAGGTGCCGCCGGCCTTCCTCGATGACGAGTCCTTGCGCATGTATCGCCCTTTTGAAGATGCCGAAGAGACTCTCGACCGTCACAAGATCAAGGAATTCTATTTTCGTATTTGCAACCCTGATGCGCGCCCCATGTATCTTGAGCGGGCTTCGTTCACCCGAGAAATCCCACCAAGATCCGAACGTCACTACCTTCAGCAAGTGCTCGGCTTCGTCGATGGAAAAGTCATTTTCGGCGAGTACGGTCGCATACTGCCGGTAACGTTTCTCCGCCACGTCCCGCTCAACGAGACCATCTGGCTGAGACATGTCTGCCAGGCCGATGCGGGAATATAGCTCCTCGTAGCCGTCGTGCCCGAAAGTACGAGAGACGATTGTTAGCGCGTCGTGATGCGAGATGAGGTCGCCCCAGCTTCGAACTTCTCGCTTCAACTTCTTCGCCAAGCCTTTGACGATGCTGGAATTTCCGAAGTCGACAACGAGACGGGCCGGCGTCCCTGATGAACCGTCCGCGGAATCCAGGGCATATTTTGCAGGCTGGGCGCCCGTCGAGCCGCTTGCACGTGGCGACACCTTGGCGGGCCCTAGCGTGTCGTTCGCCATAGTCAGGGACTCGTCCTCCGGCCCACGGGCGCCGTCCTCGCGGCCTCGACTTGGAGCGGAGGGCGCCGATAGTTCCTCCTGTCCAGGCGGCGGCGCCACATCGAGACGGGGCCGATCCACCCTCGCCTCAATGGGATCTGCTAGAGAAACCGGTTTCATTAAAGTCAGCAGTCTTCGTTTTGAGCTCATCTTCTTTCCTATACAGTCACAGGTTGTCGTTATCGGAGGCGACGGCGTCCGAATGACCATGAAAACTTTTAAGCGGGATCGGGTTTGCAAACGCGGCGAGGCCGCGTTCGAATTGGTTCAGGTCCAACTGATTCGTTTATCTAGCCGAACGACGGGTGTCCAAGTGTGCCGCAGGGCGCATGGACGCGGTTCAATTCGATTGAACGATCGCTCGTTTAGGATAGAATGATGAGACGAATCCGCTATTTAGCCGAAAGACGCAATTACGCATCGGCGGACCGGTGAAAAACACTAGCGGTTTCAGGGGGATGGTGCTAACACATGGGCGTGAGCCTTTCTTAGGTTCTCGTTTTGTCGGGCGGGCTGGTTTCTTGAGGACGGGCCCGCTCGACTCGCTACTGCAACCTATCGGATCTCACGTCCATGAACAATAGGTACTGCACCCCCGGACTAGCATTGTAAGGATTTTTATCGTTGGTCGAAATCGGCGAGCAATTCGAAACCCTTCTTCTCTCCCTGCAGAAACAAATCCTTCAACGGGAGGCGGACTTGTCCAAGTTCCGCGTCCGTGCCGCACAATACTGCGCCGACCAGGAAGCCGAAATTGAAAAGGCTAAGGCGCGGGTGGAAGTGATCCGAGCCGAAATGGGCGAACTGATGAGGGAACCCCTTGTCGACAACCCACTCCCTTCGAGCGAGCACGCCAAGTCTACAGCGGTAACTTCAATGAACGAGTCCGACCGGATAAGAGAAGCGGCCAAGATGATCTTGGCGGAGGCTGGCAAGCCGGTGATGCAGATGGAACTAAAGCGCAAAATGGAATCGAAGGGGATTTATATTCACGCGAAGAACCCTGTCGATCTCATCCGTTCTGCCTTGAGAAGGGACCGTAGTTTCAATCATATTCGTGACAAGGGCTGGACGCTCGCAAGCGACGCCTGAGGAACCGTCCACAGGAAACATCAGGGGCTCCCGACCGAGTTCGTTGACAGTCCGGACTTCGTCCAGGCAGTTTGCATAAAAACGGGGTGCCTGAAATGCTCGAGTTTATTTCCGAAGTCGGCGATCGCCGCGTCCATCATATCGCGTACAGAGATGGACAGTGCATCTGGGAAGGTCCAGATCCTATGACTTTGCTGGATATGCGGGATTACGTGTTCTGGCCCTGTGGCGAGGTCATGCATCTGTGCGATTACCTGCTGAAGCATAGCGACCTGTACCTGACCGCGGAGTGGCAGCTATCTCCCACCACTGGGGTATCAGGCATCACTTTTTTCGACGAAACAGGCGGGCACCTGTATGGTACAATTTTTGTTCTCTTTGAGGGCAGCCCGCTCGAGCAGATACGAAGAGCCTGAGCAAGATCAGGCACCTTCCCTCCTACCGAAGAGCAACCTCCAGAGCGTCGAGGAAGCGCTGGCCGTATCGGTCAAGTTTAGTGGGGCCGACACCGGATATATCGAGCATCTCGCCAAGCGACGCAGGGCGCCTGGTCGCGAACGCCACGAGCGTCGTGTCCGGGAAGATCACGTAAGGCGCGACGCCCAGCTCTCGCGAAATCGACAGGCGTTCTTGGCGGAGTGCCTCGAAAACTTCTCGATCGTCTGCCGAAAGGCCGGAACGGGACGAGTAGTTCGATGTGTCGGCTGTTCGTCTTGCGCCCCGCGTCACGGATCGGTCACGTCTGAGCGTGACGGAAGTTTCCTTCTTGAATACGCCGGCTGCGGACTCCTGCAGCTTCATCGCTCCGAACTGGTCGTGCTCGACGCGGATTAGGTTCAAAGCGAGAAGCTGACGGTATATCGACTGCCAGCTTGCAGCGTTCAACTCCTTGCCTGCTCCGAAGACCGCGAGGTCGACGTGACCGAACCTTTTCGTCTTGTCGGTCACTTTCCCGATGAGGACATCGATGACATGGCCCACGCCGAACCGTTCGCCGGTCCTGTAGATCGCGGCAAGGGCCTTAATCGCAGCGTCGCTCCCGTCCCAGGTCTCGATCGGCTTCGTGCATGTGTCGCAGTTTCCGCAGTTGCCTGGATGCCGTTCGCCGAAGTGCCCAAGGATGGCTTGCCGGCGGCAGGCCGTCGTCTCACAGATGCCGACCAGCGCGTTCAATTTAGCCCGCTCAATTCTCTTAGCCTGATCCGAGGCCTCGCCTTCGTCGATCATCCGCCCTCGTTGAACGATGTCCTGCATGCCAAAGAGCATGAACGCTTCCGACGGAAGCCCGTCACGACCGGCGCGTCCCGTTTCCTGGTAGTAGCTTTCAATGGATGACGGCAGATCGAGATGTGCGACGTACCGAACGTTCGGCTTGTTGATCCCCATTCCAAACGCGACCGTGGCGACCAGACAAAGTCCTTCCTCGAGACGGAAGGCGTCCTGATTGGCCGCCTTGACCGCGGGATCGAGCCGCGCATGGTAGTGCTTCGCTCGGACGCCGTTCTCGTTCAACCACTCGACCGTCTCCTCGACCTTCTTGCGGGAGAGACAGTAAACGATACCGCTTTCGCCTTCGTGTCTCTTCAGGAAATCCAGCAGTTGGGCCCGCGGATTGCTGCGAGGAAGTATTTCGTAGCTGATGTTCTTTCTATCGAAGCTGTCGACATACACCTTGGCGTCCGCAATGTTCAGCAGCTTGACGATGTCCTTCTGCGTATGCGGGTCCGCCGTGGCGGTAAGCGCGACGATCGGAACACCGGGGTACATCTCCTTGAGGCGCCCAAGTGCGAGATAGTCCTTTCGAAAATTATTTCCCCAAAAGCTGATGCAATGCGCTTCGTCCACGGCGATCAAGGACAGCCCGTCCGGTCCGAGCATGGACTGTAGCCCACCGGCCGCGACACGTTCGGGCGTCACGTACAGCAGCTTCATCTCACCGGCGCGAAGACGACGTTTGACTTCCGTCGCTTCGGCGGGAGGCTGCTCCGACCACAGTGCGCCCGCGGCGACGCCCAGTTCCTTCAGCTCCTCTACCTGATCTCGCATGAGAGCAACGAGTGGCGACACGACCACCGCAGTACCGCGCATGCAGAGCGCAGGAAGCTGAAAGCAAAGAGATTTGCCTTTCCCAGTAGGAAACAAGACAAGGGTGTCGCGTCCCGACAGCACATTGGCCACGACCTCTCCCTGCATTCCTCGGAAATCCGGGTATCCCCATACGCCGCGGAGAACGTTCAACGGGTCGGCGGTTGAAGGGACGGCAGGGTCTCGATTCATTTCAAATGCGCTCTGAAGCAATTCACGTTCCCATTTTGGTGAGAGCGATTCGATACCGAACGCTGTGTTCGAACTCTATCACATAGTATCCGCCCGGCCCGCTAGCTCCAAGTCGGAAGTGTTGTAAGGCGGTGCTTAAGAGACGATCATAAGGGCGCACGTGGGTCCTGCAAGGGCGACCGACCAGTTGCGGTTAAAATGCGAGCGTTATACGGCGGTCCCTGTCGTTCACCTGGCTAAGAAGTCGAGGATTGCGCTAGCAAGAGCATCAGGGTTCTCCTCAGCGACATGATGTCCGCTATCGATGCCGAAGCCGCTGACGTCGCTTGCCCAATTCTTCCAGATGGCTACCGGATCGCCATAAATCTGCTCCAGATCGTCCCGGAGAGACCAAAGGCACAACATCGGGCAACTGACCCGGCGGCCGGCGTCGCGGTCTGCCCTGTCATGAACGTGGTCGATTCGAAGTCCCGCTCGGTAGTCCTCGATCATACCGTGGACCGTCGCAGGACGATGAATGGCCGCGAGGACGTCCGTATATGCCTCCTCTCCCATGAGATCGGGCGAAAGCTTATCGTACCAACCTTCCGGGTCGGCGGAAATGACACGCTCCGGCTTGTCGGGCTGCGCAAAGAAAAACCAGTGATACCAGTCTCGGGCAAATTCCCAGTCTGCTCGCTCGAGGTGCTCCAACACCGGCAGACAGTCCACGAGGATCAATCTGCGAACCGCCTGGGGATAGTTCATTGCCATCCTGAACGCCGTGAGGCTTCCTCGATCGTGTCCGACGAGAAAGAACTCAGCATGGCCCAGTAAGCCCATCATTTCGACCAGAGCTGACGCCTTTGCTTCCTTGGACGAGTGAACGCTATTGGGATCGTCGGGCGGTACATATGACTCTCCAAAGCCCGGAAGATCGGGGCAAACAACGGTGAAGAACGGCGCCAGCAGGTCGGCCACCTTTCCCCATGTCATGTGCGTGCGGGGGTGGCCGTGGAGTAAGAGAACAGGCGGCCCCTCGCCTCCGACGCGTAGCCGAATGTCGCCGCCAGCGACACGGATTGTCCGAAGTTCAAATTCTTGGAACGTCATCTTATTCCTCTGGGGACGTACCGACGGTCGCAGCCGACCTCGGCCGATCGTGGGCTAATGAAGCGAAGCGGACGTCGGGGCGTTCACGCGCGCCACCCATCTTTCGGATCGATGCCCGTTGTTAAAACTCGATGGCGGCCGAGCGAAGAGTCAGCAGCGACGCCTGGTCGTCCTGTCGGACTTCTTCGTAACCGTAACAGGCCGTAACGAACATCGACATGATACGAAGTCTTCGTCTCGTTTGGCCACGTTATTATCCTCCGGACATTTTTAATTCTCGCTAAACAGCGCTCCCGGCCAGCGAGTTCCATTTAGACGGAACCACGATATCCAGTTGACGTTAGGTGGGATCGCACATGAGGAATATCGCATGAAGACGCTTGCCTTGACCGTCGCCGTAACCCTCGCGGCAACCCCGTCGTTTGGAATTTCGCGGCTAAACCCGCTCGCAATGTCATGCGATCAGGCCCGCTCCGCTGTCCATAGTCAGGGCGCCGTCATCTTTCGCTGGACATCGCCCCGCGGACTTCCGCTTTACGATCGCTTCGTCCGCAACAGCCGTCTGTGCGACGCCAACGAGTATGCCGAATGGCGAAACATCCCGACGCGAGACGACAAGACGTGCCCTGTACTCAACTGTCAGAATATTGACAATCTCGATGGCACCTTCATCGTCCCTGATAACTCTCTTTAATTTCACCTCAGGCCGACCGGCCCACGCTTCATCCTTCGGTGTGGCGGAACTCCGGCTGCCGGTCTCACTTCTGGGTGAGACGCGGGAGGATCGCATGGTGCGATTAGGTCTGGATAGGATGCGAGCTCGTATCGGAGACGACTTCAGTCGGGGACGCAGCCGCATGTTCAGCGGCCAGCCGTTCTCCAAAGGCGAGGATCTCCTTAACGACGAGGGAAATCGCAGGCTCTTCATTTGCGATATATGAGGCGCTGCGATCTTCGATACGCGGAGCGGGCTTTCCCGACGCCCAATCCTGCGCCCTGCCGGCCGAATCCTTGCGCTTCTTCTTCTCGAAAATGTCGCGGTATCGCCGAGGCGAAATCCCGATGAACGGCTCGAACAAAACCTTTTCATTCTCCTCGGCGCCGGAGAATGTGATCGAATCCTCGTGCAAGTCCTTGGCATGACTCTTCGGATAAGGCTCCAGAAAGACGACCTTCCTGACGCCTGACGAAACGATGTGCTTCGCGCACATGTGGCACGGGAAAGTCGTCGTGAACAGGATCGAATCCTGCAACGACTTGCCTTTCCGGGCTGCATCCGTGATTGCCGACATCTCGGCGTGGATGATCCTGCCGAACTCGATGATGTCCATCACCCTCGAGTCGGAAATGAGCTTCTCTGCCAGGAGTGTTTCCACCTGCGCATATGTGCTTCCCACCGACTTGAGCTTGTCGGAGAGGAAGTCGAGCTTGCCCAGACGTTCCACCAGGTCGTAGAGCAGTCGAAGTTTCCGGGCATGATTGCCATCCTCGCCCTCCTCGAAGTCTCGATGTGGATCGATGTCGGGATCGTCACACCAGTACGTGCCGCCGAAAGGCTTGGGCACCTCGTTGCATCCGAGGGTGATCACTTCGCCCTGCGGCGAGAAGATTGCGGCTCCGATCTGCCGCGAGAGGTCGAGCGAACGAAGCGAAGCGCCGGCGGCGGCATACATTCCGTATTCTCGTTTGGTAGGCGACAATCCGTTGTGACCGAAGAAGGCGTTGATGAACCTGTCGACGACCTCTTTCGTCTCCTCACCCGGTCCGCCAGGCACGAAGACGTCGCCAAGGTGGAAGACGTCAGAAACCCTTTGTCCGTAGTCCTCGCCGACTTCATTATTGTCACGCTCGATCAGATCGATCGCGGTCTTCTCGGCGTCGGAATCTTCGACAAGGCTCGTGCGATATTGCTTAATTTTCTTGATCAGCAGGCGGCGTCGTTCATCCGCGTCTGAGAAGACGGAAACCTGGATGAACTTTCGCCCATATACCGCCCGCAGGAGGCTAATTTCCTCCTCTCGCTTGAACTGACGAAGTATGAAAGCTCGGTTGAGAAGCGGCCGGTCGCGCGCGTCCTTCGCGTCGAGGCCTTCTTCGCGGAGTTCCTCGCGGAGGCGACGGATTTCGCTGATCGCCAAGCATGCAAGCGCAGCGGGGTTGCCAACCTCCCGACGTACGCGATCAGCGTTTTCGATGAGCGAATTGTAACGCTCGCCGTAGCTGCCGTCCTGAACCTTGAGATCGGGAAGAAGGTCACCCATCACAGAAGTTATGTGGATAACGCTCGATTGGTAGTCGACATCGGCGAGCGCACTCTTCAGATGAGCGACGATTGCGTCCATGTCGACCCCGATCGGGCCGACTAGACCTATCACCAGTTCTGGATTGTCAACGATAGCACTTGCGTTCAAGTTACACCTTAAGCGGAACTTAACGACCCTAAGGCGATTATGGATTTCGCGAGGTCATTAATAAATGTATGTTCGAGTCGGGTTTTTCCCTCAGGAGGATACAGATCATGGATACGAAAACTGTCAAGAGCGATACAGTTTCTAGTAGAACCAGAGGTCAGCAGCTTTGGTCGATCATGACCGACGCCGCGCAGAATGTCCTGGAGCGTCCGGAGAGCCAACGAGGTCCCTACGTGATCCCCGACAGCGATCTCACGATAGCGAAACAGGCCGGAAGCCGGTCGAAATCAGCCCGCACCTAGATCAGACGTTCTTGCGGTCGACGCATTTCACCGGGTAACGTGTGAGCGAGGTGTGCTTTCAGATGCTGATGGAGATAGGGCCGAAATTCCTCATACGATAGATACGGCAGCGTCTCGTGCTGTGGCATGTAGGTGTAATCGAAACTCTCTGGGGCAATCGCACCATCTGCAATAGGGCGTTGTATGATGATAGAATTTGTAGGCCAAGACCTGAGCGGCCTCCGCGATATACTACCTTGGAGGTCCTCACAGAGACGGCGGCGCCAAAGAAACCGACGGTTGAGGCCGCCCGCGCGCCGAGATCGTCGTTGGTCCATTCACCATCCGTCTTGAGGAAGGTGCGTCTGCTGCCCGGATCGCTGCCATCGCCCGCGCTCTCGCGGCGGCGACATGATCCTTCCGTCGAACCGCGTCAGGATCATGGTGGCGACCATCATGAGCCGCCAGGGCATCGATCACGACCGATCAACGCTGGCTGACTGGGTCGGTCGGGCGTTCGAATGCGTCCCGTCTTCGATGCACTGATTGCCGACCTAAAACGCTCAACCAGGCTGTTCATGGACGAAACCCGTGTCCCGGTTCCCGCAAAACAAAGACCGGATACTTCGGGGCGCTGGCGCGTGATCATCGCCCATGGGGTGGCAGTGAGTGGACAATCAGGCCGATTGCTCTCAATCGGAAGGAGCGGAGAACTGGGCAGCTATCGCCTCGCTCGTTGAGAGTTGCAGACTCAATTCCGCCGATCCGCTGACCTATTTGACTGCGACGCTCACCGCCATTGTGAACGGCCACAAGCAGAGCCGGATTGAAGAGTTACTGCCTTGGAAAAGCTTTGCCTGTGTATGATTCTGCCCCAGCAGGATGAGGTTTAAGATGTTCAGCCACGTAATGATTGGCGCAAATAACGTTGAAGCTATGGTAGCCTTCTACGATGCAGTGCTTGGCACCTTAGGATTAGCTCGTGATCCCGTTGAGGCGGCCGATAGCCAGGCCGGTTTTATCTGGCAGCGGTGCGGAAAACGATGGCCCCAGTTTGCTCTAAGGCGTCCGTTCGACGGCCGAACCGCAACTGCGGGTAACGGCGTACAAGTCAGTTTTGCCGCAGCATCGCGGCAGCACGTCGTCGCGGCTTGGCAAACGGCGATTGATCATGGAGGATCGAATGAAGGCGAACCCGCCGTCCGTCCGCAATACCGTGATGACTTTTTCGCTGCCTATTGTCGTGATCCCGAGGGAAACAAGCTGTGCTTCGTTCATGCACATGACATGCCATAAATCGTCGTGTGTGACAGCCTAATGAGGCGATACCTCTCATCTGTGACGGGGACACCGCTTGCCATCTGCTGGTATGCTGACGCCGAATGTATTTGTACGGTTTCCAACGCGAGTTTTAACGAGCTTGCTTTCTGGGCGATCTAGCGCACCGCGTCGTCGATCTTGTCCACCCGGAGCTTGTTCAAGCGCCTGTCAGGATCTCCAACTAGGTGCCCGATTTCGTGCAGCGAGCATCATGCGTCGTAACCAAACTCGCTCGTTGTGACCCTCCTCGTTGACAATGGTAGCTCGGCTGTCTCCGTTCCACCAGCAAATCGTCTTGAAAGCTTGTTCTTCACTAACGGGACCGCAAGCTTGGTTTCCAGCGGTCCCACAGGGGCCCACGAAGGATTCCCGCATCACCGGCGACCTGACCGTGTCCGCCCGGTGGCTGCCTTTTTCTTTGGCCTGGCTTTGAACGCCACGATCGCGATCACAGCGATGATAAGGCCGAACACTTTCGCGACGCCCGATCCATTCCTTGCTTCGCTCCGACCCGTATCGTCGGTCCAACTGTTCATCGCAGGCTGGATAGGTGCTGTCGCTACGTCAGGCGATGGGCCCGCAGTTTCCGACGTCACAACGGCCGGAGGCATATCTGGCGTGTCGGCTATTGTCGTGACGGGTGTCGCCGAGACGATATCGGGGAAGAGTGCATGAAGTGATGCTTGATCGACCACCCCGCTGGGATTCAGGCCCTTTGATCGCTGAAAGGCCTTCAAGGCGGCGATCGACTTCGGCCCCCAGATGCCGTCCGGCGTCCCGGCATCGAATCCGTCTCCCGACAGCGTTTGCTGAACCTGCGGTACCGGCTTTATCTCGGCTCGAGCGGGCATGCCGAAGCACAGCCCGACGAGACCCGTCGCCACCGCGATCATGCATGTTCTATCGTAGCGCAAGGTTGCACCTGCTTGTCGTCAAAGTCGGGCCAGCATACACGCGGACGCTCAACCGCCAATAGTCGTCTTTACGGGCGAGCCTCAGTTTGTCGAATTCGGTAAAAAAGTTCAAAAAAGTCACAAAACAACTTGGGCGGTTAATTTCTTGGTGGCATTGTGGCCCGCATAGTTGCCAGAGCCTGATTTGCCCCGTCAGAAGACACCATTATGATTATAAAGGTCCAACCGGTCTTCGCGCCGTATCTTGACGAAGCTATAGTTCGATTTTCCTACCTCCATCCAGGCGTCGAGATCGCGATCGAGGGCGACGGAGTGTCCCTGGACGGCGATGGCCCTGAGCTGCTGGCCGCGTTTCAGCACACCCTCTATCGACAGAAGATCTATCGCGAAACCGAAGGCATTCGCCTCCGCATGCTTGAGAGCCTGCTGTGATGGACGTCATGCCGTTGAAGTTCCGACCGACCCCCTCCGGCCGCTTCCTCTTTTGTGACGACGCCGGCGGTTTCTTCGAGGCACCGCAGGAATTCCTGGAGCGATATGCCGAAGGACGCCTCACTGGCGACGACGAGCGGTTTCTTGAAAGCAACGGCCATGGTTTCGGCCGTCCCGGAGATCTCCGCTTTCAAGCATTCGGCTACAGATGGGCGCGACGCCTCCACGTCCCGACGCAGCTCGACTACGTCATTCTCGTTCCCACCCTCCGGTGCAATCTTGCATGCTCGTACTGCCAGGTCAGCCGCGTAAACGAAAGTACGCCGGGGCACGACTGGGACCGTCGCACGTTGCAGGCAGTCATCCACTGGCTGGACGGTCTGCACACAGAGAAGATCAAGATCGAATTCCAAGGCGGCGAACCTCTCCTGCGCCTCGACGTGTTGCAGGAAATCCGTGAATTTGCCCGCCAACGGTTCGCGACGGCGGAGTTCGTCGTATGTACCAACCTGCAGGACGTGAACGAAGGCGCTTGGGAATTCCTCTCCAGCGTCGACACCTTCATTAGCACCTCGCTCGACCCGACCGTCGCTTTACACAAACGAAATCGCACAGGCACGGAAGGTCTCACAGCGCGCTTCCTGGCGAACCTCGACAAGGCCCAAGACCTCTGTCCAGGCCGCGTTTCCGCGCTGCCGACCTTCGATCCGGACGCGCTGCCCGATCCGGAAGCCGTCGTCGCCACCTACGCCTCGCACGGACTTCAATCCTTGTTCCTCAGGCCGGTGAACCATCAGGGATTTGCTCGCAAGCGCTTCCGCACGCGCGACGTCGGCTCCGCATGGAACGACTACGTCAGGCGTTTCATCTTCGCGCTTATCGAGCACAACGCGGCGTCCTCGACGCCAATGGAAGAGTTCTACTTCTCCCACTGTCTTCGTCGCGTGCTGCTTAGCGGCCACGATGGACATGTCGATCTGCGAAATCCTAACACGCTCGGCACGAGCTACCTGGTCGTCGATCACGACGGATCCTTCTACCCGACCGACGAAGCCAGGATGATGGGCCGGCTCGGACAAATCGACCTGCGGATGGGCAACGTCCACGAAGGTTTCGACCCTGCGATCGCCAAAGCAATGAACGCCGAATCCTTGAACACCTTCGACGCCGACTGCATCCACTGCCCCTATCAGGCGTTCTGCGGTATCGATCTTATCGACGACCTGTCGCGGTACGGCCGCATCGACATGCCGCGTCATGAGACGGATTTCTGCAAGAGGCACCTCGGCATATTCGACCTCGTTTTCGAGCTGATCTATTCCGAGGATGAAAAGGTGAGGAAGTCGGTTGCCCTATGGGCCGGGCTCGAACGCCTCGAACCTGAACTTCTGCGGGTGCACTCATGATACAGCTTCGCATCCCGGTTCAGCCCTTCCCGGCGGTCGAACCCCTCGTCGTGCGCCTTCGCGAGACGGACGATGCTCTGGGGCCGCACGACGCCGTTTTAAAGCGCGTCGACGGCGATCGTAGAGAGTACGACTTCCAGGGTTTCGCTCTCGAGCTCGACGCACCTGCGCATGTTAACCTCGCCGACGATGTCATCCTTGTCGCTCCCGGCCAGGAGAGCGCGCGGCGTCTCATCCGAGCCGACTCCCGCCACAATACGCTTCTGGTGACAGAACAGTGCGACCAGCTCTGCCTGATGTGCTCGCAGCCGCCGAAGAAACACCACGTCGATCTTTTCAGCGAACTGAAGATTGCGGCATCGCTGGCGCCGCCTTCCGCGTATATCGGCATTTCAGGCGGCGAGCCCCTTCTTCACAAGCGTCAACTGTTCGAGATGCTCGCCGAGGTGGCCGCGATGCGGCCCGATCTCACCTTCCACGTCCTAACGAACGGCCAGCATTTCGACGACGATGACGTCCCTGCGTTGAAGCGCATCGGCGTCGACAAAGTGCTATGGGGGATACCGCTCTATTCCGGCGACGCCTCCCTCCACGACGCGATCGTGCAGAAGGATGGCGCCTTCGAAAGGCTGCTCGAATCCTTCAGCATCCTTTCCCGTGCAGGTTCCGCGGTGGAGCTCAGGACGGTGATTCTCGAGCAGAACTACGCATCGATGCCGGATCTCGCCTGGTTCGTCGGAACCACCCTTCCCTTCGTCGAAAGGTGGGCGATCATGCAGTTGGAGAGCATCGGCTTCGGCCGCATGAACTGGAGCCGGATCTTCAAGGACACTTCGATCGACTTCGGGACGATAGCACGAGCGATCAACATCGCGTCGACGAAGGGCGTCTCCGTCCAGCTCTATAATTTTCCGCTCTGTTCGATACCGGAAGCCTACCGCGGACGCGCGCCGGCGGCCATTTCCGACTGGAAGAACAAGTTCGAATCCTTCTGCGCCCAGTGCTCCAGCATGCCGCGCTGCGGAGGGTTTTTCGAATGGTACGATCACTCCAAAGGATTCAAGAAACTGGGGCCGATATGAAGCGACGCGTTTTTCTCATTCCATCACTCTTGGCCGCCGGCTTCCTGCCCGTGAAGGCCGACGCTATGCCGGCCTCGGGAGTGACGAAGAAGCCGGACCCGCAATCCGTGTTCGAACGCCTCAAGCTGCGCCACGTGTATTCGCTCGCGGGACATCGCTCTCATTCGAGCCACAGCTCTCATAGCTCGCACAGCAGTCACAGCTCCGGGAGTGGCGGTGGATATCTTCCACGCACCACCTACTCCGCTCCTTCTTATGATCCGGCGCCTGCACCGCCACCGGCACCCCTTTACACGGCGCCGACCTATACCGCGCCCGCGGTGCAAAATCCGGTCCCGTCGGCTCCGAGTGCTGTCGCACCGGCTAAGGTGCTTCCAGGAAATTCTGCGAAGTTCAGGCAGATCGTCATTCTGGTTCAGTCGGGCCTGACCGCCTACGGTTACTATGCAGGATCGCTCACGGGCGTCGTCGACGAAGATACGCGCGCTGCGCTCTCTCAGATGCAGAGGGATAACAATCTTAAGGTCACCGGGACGATCACCACTGAAGTCCTCACCGCTTTCGGCATCGAAGCGCGCTGACGTCCGCGCCTGATTGTGGAAATCTGCCGCTACAAGGGGCCTCCCAAAGCTTCCGGGCTAACGCGCCGGACCTAGTCCTCACTGCCTGTCTACGAACCTCTCCGGTCTGAAGCTTGCGAGGAGCGGATGGCGCTCTCCCGTCGCAATTTCGTCCGCGAGCAGTCGCTGGCGGTCAGTCCGAGCGTGGCACCGCTATGGCTGAGCGCGACGAGTGGCCGGGGGACTGAGACAACTCGCCGAAGACCGATCCGCCATCGCCCGGAGTCGGCTTGAGCCCGATGCCGCAATCCTTCAACCCCAACGCAGGATGACCTTCGAGCACTTTCGACGCTTCCTCAAGAAGTAGCCTCAGGTGGCGAAGATGCGCTGTTTGACCGGCGAAGGGAGGCCGGGTTTAGGAGTATCGGATTCCCCGATGACGGTATCGGTTATATCCGTTTCCTTGCCAGCAAGATGTCTGGCATTTGGTCTGCAGTGGAATTTGCAGGGACGCCGGATGAAAATTTTAAAAGGTTCGAGAATTCTGGTCGTTGGCGGGAGTTCTGGCATGGGGCTGGCACTAGCTCGCCATCTGCTCGACAGCGAGATGGAGGTCATAATCGCCGGGCGCGACAAGGGGAAGCTACTGTCGGCCACTGAGACGCTCGGCAGCTCCTCGCGGCTCTCGACCTTTTCCGTCGATGTCACGCGGGAAGATGAAGTCGCCAGCCTTTTCGAAAAGCTCGAACCGCTCGACCATATAGCAACCACGGCTGCGGACATTCGCGGCGCCTACGAGCTTCTACCCTCTCTTGATATGGCAGCGGCACAACGGGCCATCGAGAGCAAAGTGTTCGGCCCGCTGCTGCTTGCCAAGTATGGCGCGCCCAAACTCCGTGAGGGCGGATCGCTGACGTTCACGTCCGGCGTCGCCGCTTATCGTCCGGCCGCCAGGGGAACAGTGGTGGCAACCATCAACGCTGGCTTGGAAGGCTTGGTGCGGGCTCTTGCGGTGGAACTGGCGCCCCTCCGGGTAAATGCGGTATCGCCAGGTTGGGTGGATACGCCGATATGGGAATTCGTTGCGGTCGACAGAAAGGCAGAAACCCTTGATGCCATGGCACAAAGGCTACCCGTGGGCCGGATCGGCCGCCCGCAAGATATTGCCGATGCCATCGCCTTTGTGATGGGGAACGGCTTCACGACGGGGACGGTGCTTCATGTCGAGGGCGGTCATCGGCTGGTCTGAGAGACGAACAATTCGCCTTCACGTCCTCCAGGAACGCCTTCACTGCCGGAGTCTGGACCCGCCGGCGTCGCCAAATTACACTTAGTGGCACGGCCAGATCGAGGTCGCCCCATTCGATTGCTTCTATCTTGCCGCCCTCCAAGGCGGACTCGACAGCCAGTCGCGGGACGAGTCCCAAGCATGAGCTTCTCGAAACGAAGTTGATGATTGCGCCTATGCTCTCCACCTCGGCAGCAAGCTTTGGACTTGGAACTCCGCATTTCGATAGAAACTCGTCAAAGATGCGGCGATAGATACATCCGGTTCCTGTCACCACGAATTCTTGGGCAGCCAAAAAAGCGGGGCTAAATTTTCCTTCGCTTTTACGGACACCTCGCCTGCAAATAAGGGCAAGCGGTTCCGGCGTCAGCGTCCTCAATGCGAACTTGTCCGCCGGTACATTATCGTGGAAGCTCACCGCGACATCGATCTCCCCTTCTCCGAGCCGCCTCAACAACTCGCCGCTACCGGCCACTCGTAGCCTAACATCCACATTGGGATGTTCTGCCCCGAAGCCTGGTAACCAGGCAGCCAGACGGGAGGAGGCAATCGTTTCAAGCGCGCCGATCGTCAATCGCTGCCGTTCCGGGCGAACAGTATTCGTCACCGCGATCCGAGCCTCGCCGTCCAGCCTCAACATGTCCTCGGCGTAGGGTCGAAGTGCGCTTGCGGCCGGCGTCGGTACAAGGCCTGTTCTCGACCGTACGAAAAGAGAGACCCCGAGCTGGCTTTCAAGAGACTGGATCTGGTCACTGACGCTGGATTGTGCCAAATGCACTTTCTCGGCCGCGCGAGTGAAGCTGCGATGGTGCAGTACCGATAAGAACGTTCTGAGAAGTCTTGGGTTCATAGCCTGCAGTTGCCATCCGTCGAGCCAGATTCAAAGCCGCACTCCGATTAGTGCCACTCTACTCGCTTGACGGCAATACCGGCTTCTCGTTTAGTATCGTTGAGGTCGGCTTGAAGAGCCGAAACGATCTGCTGCGGATAGCAGCGCCTTCCCTCCTGACCTTGAGCGCCGTCCCGTAGTCCGGCATCAATTTCCGAAGATAACTCAAACTTCGCAGGGCATCTGCCGATCCCGTCTCTCCGAGATTGCAGAGACGATGTAGAGATCCGTTGGGTCAATCGTCAACGCGCGAAGGTCGTCTTGGTGCTACTTCGTCTTTTCCGTTCCAGACGGCGTGGTCACCTGCGTCGGGCCGCTGCCACTGCCGCTTGGAGTGGGAGACCTGTCGGTCGCCTCGGGCGGACGGCTGCTGCCGTCGGCAGGATTGTCATCGAAGGTGCCGGCTCCGGAGGGCTGGGCGTTGATTGGGTCGGTCTTCGTCGAGGTGGTCGACTCTTTATCCTTGTCGATGCTCTCGCCCCACATCTCGACGCCGCCCCATGCCAGCAGTGCCAGCACCAAGCCACAGATCAGAACCATGAGAACCGGCCTGCCATAACTTCCTTGACGGGCCTCGGTCGCTGTTTCCGTGACCTTGGGCGATGTGGGATCGCTGCTCTTAATGACCATCGTGACTCTCCTTTGAACCCTGGCTCGAGGCATCAAACAGTGTCTTGTCGATCTCTTCGAGAACCAGCCGGATTTCACGGACCGGTCTCCTCTTGTTGTCGAAGACTTCTACCGACAACATGTTGTACTCGCCACCAGGAAGCCCATCGGCTGCCATTTCGGTCAGCGCTGTGCGAGCCTCCTCGATCGCCGCTTCAGCGTTGTCGAAGTCGTAGGCCATCTCCGTGGGCCGGACACCTTGGTGATCGAGAAGCTGGAAATAATATGTCGCCATCGCTGACCTCACCATCCGCCGATGACACGAAGGACGACGTCGATGAATGGGTTCGACATTTTGGGCGGCGTGGGGATTTCACCGGCTTCATCCGTAGAGCCACGGTGGGGCGATCGCACCTCAAGAAGCCTTGGGACGGCCGGCATAGCCGGTCTTCCGATTTCCAGGCATTCACTGGCGTCTCTCTGCGGCATCCGCTCTTCCTCCCATCGTTAGGAACGAAAACGTCGACCGTGCAAAAAGGTCCCATGACTGCAGCAAAAAAGCCTCGCAGCGACTGCGAGGCTTCTGACGTTTGGACTTGGCGCATTAGAGCCGGTTGACGCGGTAGCGGTCGCGTTCGGCGGCGATCTGCTCGTCCGTGTAGGGATCGGCGGTCTCGTCGAAACGTGTCCAGCCCTGTTCCGCGTACCGTGCCCGGCGGTCTGCGACGTCGACGCGCGGCGAGCTATTGAGGATCCCTTCGGCAGACGCCCGGTGCTCGTCTTCCACACGAGCGGTGACGACGGAGCCGCCGCGACGAATGCTTTCCGCGTAGAAGTTCGCGTCCTCTTCCGGCACGCCGGATTCAATCATTGCACCGACGATGCCGCCGACGGCGCCGCCCGCGACAGCGCCGGCAACCGCACCGGCTGCCGTGGCGGCAAGCCAGCCGGCTGCAACGACCGGGCCTACGCCCGGAATTGCGAGCATGCCGAGGCCAGTCAAAAGACCGCCTGCACCGCCCGCGACCGCTCCGATACCGGCACCTGTCCCAGCGCCTTCACCTGCCCGAGTGCCCTGCCCCTCGACGTCGGCGTCGCCGTTGGCTTTGTTGGTGACGATACTGATGTCGTCAGACGCGACGCCCGCATTTTCGAGCGCGCTCACGGCCGCCTTGGCGTCGTGGTAGCTGTCATAGAGTCCTGTGATCGTGGTCTTCATGGGATTCCTCCGTTATGGTTTTTACTTGGCCATGGTGACGTTGCCCTGGAAATCCAGGGAGACGTTGCCGGGCTTGCCGTCCTTTGAAGCAGTGGCGCGCCAGACGCCCTGATCGTCGAGCTTCAGATCGGTCACATCCTTGTACCCAGCTTCTTCGATCCGGGACTTGGCCTGATCTTCCGTGAAGCTGTTTTTGCCAGCGACCGGCGCGGCGGGGTTCTGTTCGGTGTTGACCGCAGGGGTGGTCTGCGACGTGCTCGGGGTCTCGCTCTGGGCGAAGGCAGCAGATGCGGCCAATACTACGCCCGCGGTCAAAATAGCGATTTTCTTCATTGGTGTTACCTCCTATGTCGATGAGCCAGAAACACTTGAAAAAGACAGAAGTTCCAATGATTTATTTATGAATGCAAATGTTGCGAGTCGGCGTTATCACGCTATGGCCGACCGTCTTTTTCAACGGATGTCGCCGCGCCTTCGCAGTTTTTCGGTCGCTTAGGGGCGGTTACTTACCATCCATTCGTCGCTTCCTGCAGCTCGTGCGCTAAGGACTCGCCTGGGTCAGGGTAGTCTCAGGCATTCGCTGCACGCCTCCTCTGCCCTTGCGCCCGGTCTCCCTTAGGCCAGGTCGCAAAACGCACGCCCTGTCTCGATGAAAGCGTCCGTAGGTCGTATTCAACGACTTCGAATACCGTCTGCTGGTCTTGAAGACGTAGGGCGTCGGTTTCGAGGGGCGTTAAAAGGCGTCGCTGCCGAAACTCCTGACTATGGTCCTTCCGTGGCCCAGTTCTGCACGACCTACTTCAGGAGCGCCTCCTCAGAGGATCCGAAGGTACGGGACTGGTGCGGGCGAACGGGCCCGAATGATAGTGTACAAACATTCCCGACATGATAAACCGCCTGCTTCTCCTCCCTGATCGACCCCAAGAGCGAGCTTCTAATGAATCAACGCGGTCTTTCCCCTTCCACGCGAACGCTTGGCCTTGATCCCGTCGTCGCTTTCGGCCTTGCCGGGGCCATCGTGTTTTTCATCGTCAGCGCGGCTATAGCCTACTTGAACCTCCAATCGCTGCGCCAAAACAACGACCGGGTCGTCCATTCGCATGAAGTGATCGTGTCGATGGACGAACTCTTGTCCAGCGTTCAGGACGCCGAAACTGGGCAACGAGGTTTTCTTCTCACGAACAACCCGCGTTACCTAGAACCCTATGACGCCGCGCTCGCGACCATACCCGAGCGTTTCAGTGAAATCGAGAAACTGGTCGGCGACAACGACGAACAGCAGGCTCGGATCGCCATTCTCAAGCGCCACGTGGCGGCAAAGCTCGCAGAACTGAAACAGACTATCGATCTTCGCCAGTCCGAAGGCGCCGAGGCCGCACTCGCAGTGGTAAATTCCGACCGCGGCAAGGAGGATATGGACGCGCTACGTGCACAATTGACGGTGATGAGCCAGGCTGAGAGCCAGGCGCGCGCACAGCGGATCGCTGAAATGAACAGCGCCTACGGCACTGCATTTCTAAGCACGCTCCTCGCGGGTGCGCTCGGAATTCTCCTCACAGCGGCTATAGGTGTGCTGATGCGGAGAGCCACCCTCGCACGGCGCCGCGAAGATTGGTTGCAATCGGGCCAAGTCGGACTGAGTTCGGCAGTGATCGGCGATCAGCGCGTTGAGCAGCTCGGCGACAGCCTTCTGCAGTTTCTCTCGATTTATGCCGGCGCTGTCGCCGGTGCCGTATTCGTGGCCGACGCCGATGTCTACAGACAGACATCGACCTACGGAGTTCCGGACGGGGTCGACATTCCTAAGCATTTCAAGCGCAAGGAGGGGCTTCTGGGACAGTCGGCTGCCGATGGTCAGCCACTTGTCATCGACGACGTGCCGGACGGGTACCTTGCCTTCGGTTCCGCTTTGGGGCGGGACAAACCTCGCCATCTCGTCATCTCCCCTGGCGCGGTCGACGGTTCGGTGAACACCGTCGTCGAGCTCGGTTTCCTGCGTCCCGTCGACGAGAGCGTGCTTGCACTGCTGGAGCAGGCGTCGTCGACCATCGCAACTGCAGTCAGGTCGGCCAAATACCGAAGCGACCTTCAAAATCTGCTCGAGGAGACGCAGCGGCAGTCGGAAGAGCTTCAGGTCCAGAGCGAGGAACTCCGCGTTTCCAACGAAGAACTCGAAGAGCAGAGCCGAGCCCTGAAGGAATCCCAGGCTCGTCTTGAGCAGCAGCAAGTCGAACTGGAGCAGACGAACTCCCAGCTCGAAGAGCAGACGCAGCAACTTGAAGGCCAACGCGACGAGCTGGAGCGGGTGAACGCCTCCGTCCAGCTAAAGGCCCGCGAACTCGAACAGGCCAGCCGCTACAAGTCGGATTTCCTCGCCAACATGTCGCATGAGCTCAGGACACCGCTTAATTCGTCGCTTATCCTCGCCAAGCTTCTCGCTGACAACACGGACGAAAACCTGACCGCAGAGCAGGTGAAGTATGCGCAGACCATCCAGTCGTCCGGGAACGATCTTCTCAACCTGATCAATGACATTCTGGATCTGTCTAAGATTGAGGCTGGCCATGTTGAAATCCGAGCAGAGCAGATCGCCGTCGACAGGCTCGTTGGCAATCTGCGTCGGGTATTCGATCCAGTAGCCCAGTCCAAGCAATTGGGGTTCGAGGTCGAGATCTCCCCGGAAAGCCCCTCGGTCATTGAGACGGACCTGCAGCGACTTGAACAGGTGCTCAAGAACCTTCTCTCGAATGCCTTCAAATTCACCGAGCGAGGCAAGGTCACGCTTTCGATGAAACGGGCAAGCGATGGGAAGATTGCTCTTTCCGTATCTGACACCGGGATCGGCATTGCGCCGGAGCAGCAGCGAAGCATCTTCGACGCCTTCCATCAGGCGGACGGAACGATCAGCCGGAAATACGGCGGCACGGGCCTCGGGCTTTCCATCTCCAGGGAACTTGTCCGCCTGCTTGGCGGCGACGTCCAGTTGAAGAGCCAGGAAGGAAAAGGCAGCACGTTTACGGTAACCATTCCCGAAACCTATGACCCGGCGAAGGTGCTTGCGAAGGCCGAACCCCGTGCTGCTGGTGAGCCTTCTTCTACGACGAATGTCACTGCGAGCTCTCCGCCCTCCTCTGCGAGGCATCGGGCCCTGGAAGACGATCGGGCAGCGCCTGCCGACGAAAAGCGCGTGCTCCTGGTCATTGAAGACGACGATACCTTCGCCGCGATTCTCCGGGACCTCGCACGCGAGATGAACTTCCGTACGCTTGTGGCCGGCACCGCCCAGGAAGCGCTGGACCTCGCGAAACAACACATGCCCAGCGCCATTGTCCTTGATGTCGGACTGCCCGACCAGTCGGGTCTTTCGGTACTTGATCGACTGAAGCGCGACGTCAGAACGCGTCACATTCCCATCCACATCGTGTCTGCGGAAGACTATTCGGAAACGGCATATTCGCTGGGAGCTGTCGGCTATGCGCTGAAGCCGGTCAAGCGCGAGCAGTTGGTGGAGGTCCTGGAAGGATTGGAAGCCAAGCTGTCGCAGCGGGTCCACCGGGTTCTCATTGTCGAGGACAACGAAGTTCAGCGCGAAGCGGTGGCCAAGCTCCTGACGTCGCATGACGTCGAGACAGTGAACGCTGGAACCGCTGCTGAATGCCTCGAATTACTGAAGGAGCAGACGTTCGACTGCATGGTTCTCGATCTGTCGTTGCCAGACGCGTCAGGATATTCACTGCTTGAGACGCTTAGCCAGGACGGCGACCACTCTTTTCCGCCCGTCATCGTCTACACCGGCCGCGAGCTTTCCGCGGACGACGAGCGACGTCTGCGCCGGTATTCGAAGTCGATCATCATCAAGGGAGCAAAGTCTCCGGAGCGCCTGCTGGACGAGGTGTCGCTCTTCCTTCACCAGGTGGTCTCGGAACTGCCCGACGAGCAACAGAAGATGATCCGCAAGGCCAGGAACCGCGACGCGCTGCTGGAAGGGCGTCGGATCCTCGTAGTCGAAGATGACGTGCGCAACGTCTACGCGTTGACGAACATCCTGGAACCGCGCGGCGCGATCATAGAGATTGCGAGAAACGGTCAGGAAGCGCTTGATCGGCTCAATAAGCCCATCGATGCTGTTGCGTTCCCGATCGACCTCGTGCTGATGGACGTGATGATGCCGGTGATGGACGGACTGACCGCGACACGCGAGATCCGCAGGAACCCCGAGTGGAAAAAGCTTCCCATCATCGCGTTGACCGCAAAGGCCATGCCGGACGACCAGGAGCGGTGCATCGAAGCTGGCGCGAACGACTACATGGCCAAACCGCTTGACGTCGAAAAGCTGTTGTCCCTCGTCCGCGTGTGGATGCCGCGATGACGGAGACCCCTTCCCCGGAAAAGGTCGAGGACATCGAGATCCGACTGCTGTTGGAGGCGGTGTACCTGCGCTATCATTACGACTTTCGGAACTACTCGATGGCTTCGGTAAGGCGCCGTTTGCGGCAGGCGCGGGATCAACTTGGATACCCCACGATCTCCGCCCTTCAGGAAAGCGTATTACATGACCCCCGACTGCTTCCCCGCCTACTGGGATACCTGACGGTCCAGGTCAGCGAGATGTTCCGCGACCCGAGCTACTTCCGCGCTATCCGTGAGAAAGTCGTTCCTCATCTTCGGACATACCCTTCGCTGAAGGTCTGGATCGCGGGCTGCAGCGGCGGCGAAGAACTTTACTCGACGGTGATCCTGTTCCGAGAGGAAGGGCTGGAGCAGCGGACGATCTTCTATGCGACCGACATCAATCAGGACGCTCTTCGAACTGCCGAAGCCGGCGTCTACGACCTCGATCGCATTCAGCTCTTCACCGAGAACCACCGGAAGTCCGGGGGCAGATCGTCGCTGTCGGATTACTACAGCGCCGGCTACGGACGAGCATCCTTCGACAGGACGTTGCGTGAGAAGGTCGTGTTTTCCGACCACAGCCTGGCGACGGACGCCGTGTTCGGTGAAATGAACCTAATTTCCTGCAGGAACGTCCTGATCTATTTCGAACGCCCGCTGCAGGATCGCGTTCTGGGGCTTTTCAAAGATTCGCTGGCGCGGAAAGGCTTCCTGGGGCTCGGAGCTAAGGAGAGCCTGCGTTTCTCCGCCCACGCCCCATCGTTCACGGATTTCGCTCGAGATGAGAAGATTTACCAGCGGGGGAACCGATGACCTTACTACGTCCCGAAGTCGTGGTAATAGGTGCGTCTGCCGGAGCTCTGGATGCCCTGGGCACGATCTTGCCTGCTCTGCCTTCCGACTTCGCTACGCCGATCATCGTGGTGGTTCACGTTCCGCCCGACAAGCCAAGCGTGCTCGCCGAGCTTTTCGCTGCGAGGTGCGCGCTGGGTGTTCGTGAAGCGGAAGACAAGGAGCCGCTCACTAAGGGAGTGGTGTATTTCGCGCCGCCCGACTACCACCTGCTGGTCGAAAGCGATAGAACCCTGTCGTTATCGACGGAGGCGCCCGTCCTTTTTTCGCGCCCCTCCATCGACGTTCTTTTCGAAAGTGCTTCGGATGCCTTCGGGCCTGGTGTTGTTGCACTGGTTCTGACAGGAGCGAACGAGGACGGCGCAAGGGGTCTGAAGGCTGTAGCCGACGCCGGGGGCAAGACGATAGTTCAACAACCGGAAACGGCCTTCGCGTCCGCCATGCCGGAAGCGGCGCTCGGGGCATGTCCCGACGCCGTCGTCATGGAGCTTGGTGAGATGGCAGCATACTTAAGGAGGTTTTGAAATGGACCCAGTAAAATTTCTGCTCGTCGACGACCTGAGCGAGAATTTGCTTTCGCTCGAGGCGCTTCTCCGTCGCGAAGGGTTGATGCTTCTGAAGGCGCAGTCCGGTGACCAAGCCTTGGAACTCCTCCTCGACCATGACGTCGCCTTGGCACTGATCGACGTCCAGATGCCGGGACTGAATGGATTCGAGCTCGCCGAACTTATGCGGGGAAATGAACGCACGCGCCGGGTTCCGATCATCTTCGTGACCGCCGGCACTACGGATGGTCAGCGCAGATTTCACGGATACGAGGCCGGAGCAGTCGACTTCATTCAAAAGCCGATCGAAGCCGATGTGCTGCGGAGCAAGGCGGACGTTTTCTTCGAACTGTATCGTCAAAGACAGCAGATCGCAGCTCAACGAGATGAACTCGAGATGCAGGCGAAGGCGCTGCAGCAAGCGGATCGCCGGAAGGACGAGTTTCTCGCCACCCTGGCACACGAACTCCGCAACCCCCTCGCGCCCTTGCGCCATGGTCTGGACCTGCTCCGAATGAATCCCGACAGCAAGTCTGCGGGCGAAGTGAAAGAGATGATGGACCGGCAGCTCGTCCATCTGGTTCGGCTCATCGACGACCTTCTCGACGTCTCTCGTGTAAGTCAGGGAAAGATCGAATTGCGTAGGAACAAAATACGGATTGACGAGGTATTTCGTTCCGCGATCGAGGCCAGCCGTCCGACGATCGACGCCGCCTCGCATTCCTTCGCAAGTCATGTTCCCGACGAACCGATTTGGATTGAGGCAGACGAGACCCGGATATCGCAAGTGGTATCGAACCTGCTTAACAACGCCGCAAAGTACACCCCTCCCGGCGGACGCATCGTCTTGTCGGCACGGAACTTGGAAAACGAGGTAGTCATTGACGTCGAAGACAACGGCGTCGGCATTCCGCCCGAAAAGCGCGGCGACGTCTTTCGATTGTTCTCTCAGATCGACGATCATCTACAGCGCGCCCAAGGTGGGCTCGGCATCGGTCTCGCGCTCGTGCAGCAACTCGTCACCATGCATGGCGGAAGCGTGGAGTCCACGGCGCCCCTGACGGGGACGGGAAGCGTCTTTAAAGTACGCCTTCCCCTAGCGGCGGCTCCGGAAGAGCCGCGCCATGAATCAAGCTCCGGCGTGGCTTCTTTCGCGAGGCGCCCGTTGAAAGTTCTGGTGATTGACGACAACGAGGACGTTGCGTTTACGCTCGCGCTGATGCTCGAGGAGCTCGGTCACGAGTACCATCTCGTACACGATGGCCGGAAGGCCTTGAGCGAAGCCCAGGGCTATGGACCAGATGTCGTCCTCCTGGACATCGGACTTCCGGGAATGGATGGATACGAAGTCTGCAAGGCCTTTCGTGAAGCGGGCCTGATCGATCTGCCAATCATTGCGCAGACAGGATGGGGGCAGGCTGAGGATAAACAAAAGTCGGTCGAGGCTGGCTTCAACTTTCATCTTACCAAACCCGTCCCTCTGGACGAGCTTGAGCGTACGCTGGCGGCAGCGACAGGCCTCCCCAAAGCCCATTGACTTGTTGCTTTGCCGGCTCTCCCCATACGGGACACGGCCGCCCCGCGGGACGGCCTTGTCGCTCCTGCGGCTCCATCGCTCGGGATGGCAGATGATCGGGTTGGGAAATTCGTAGCAGAAATCAGCGAGCCTGCGAAGATCGAGCGTCGTCGAATTTCTTCGGAACCATGCGGAATCGTGCTCGTTAGCTTGCGGAAGGAAAATCCGCATGGACGATAAGGACACGATACAATTGGTGGAAGAAGAGCTCGTCCTGGACAAGCAGGCGGTCTCGGACGCTCGAATCCTTGTCAGCACGCGGACGCACACCGTCCGGGATTTCGCCGATGTGGAGCTCGGTAGGGAAGTGGTCGACGTCGAACGCGTAGCGTTCGGCACGGTCGTCGATGTCGCACCGAAGATCCGCATCGATGGCGACGTCACCATCATTCCAATCCTTGAAGAAAGACTTGTCGTCGAAAAGAGACTTGTCCTCGTCGAGGAGCTCCGGATCACGAAACGCAAGTCCTTCCGAACCGAACGCGTCGAGGCCGATCTGCGGAAGCAGACAGCATCGGTCGAGCGCATCAAGGTCGATGAAGCAACCGAGGAGACCTCAAATGGCTGACCTTTACAACGACACCACAGGCGCAGTGACTTCCAACCCGGCAAACAACACGCTTAGTGCGTTCTTCGATAGCCGGAGCGACGCCGAAAACGCCGTTCAGCGTCTCAAGGACGCGGGCATTCAGGACAACGCCATCCGATTCATGCCAGGCTACGAGGCAGACGGCGGGGTGGCTGGCAGCAGGGAACGTTCCGGCTTCTGGGCGGGCCTCGCCGATTGGTTCTTTCCGGACGAAGACCGCGCGACTTACGCCGAAGGTCTCAGCCGAGGGGGTTTCCTGGTTTCCGTTCAGGTCGACGGTACGAATTACCAGACCGCACATGACATCTTGGATGACGAGGGTTCGATCGACATCGACGAACGCGCGGATACTTGGCGCACCGAGGGCTGGGATGCGCAACGTTCGACTGAGAGCTTCGCAACATCGACGTATGACGCCTCCCCGCAGGCCAAATTCGGCGACGACCTCGACAGGGTGACGCAGTCGTCCGCATCGACCCGCGAAGACGCATTCGACGCCGGCTCGCGCGACGAGACAATTCCGGTGGTGGAAGAAAACCTTCGGGTCGGAAAGCGCGACGTCAACAATGGCTCGGTTCGCGTGCGTTCCTATGTTGTCGAGACGCCGGTCCGTGAGAACGTCAGCCTTCGCGACGAGAACGTCGAGATCGAGCGTCGCTCGGTAGACCGCCCGCTGACCGATGCGGATCGCGCTTTCCAGGATCGGACGATCTCCGCAGAAGAGCATCACGAGGAGGCAGTCGTTCAGAAGGAGGCGCGAGTCGTCGAGGAAATCGGCATTCGCAAGACAGCCGGCGAACGAACAGAGACAATCGAGGAAACCGTTCGTAAAACAGAGGTTGAGGTGGACGACCAGCGTACCGGCGGACAGTCGCAGGACGGCTTTGGCCAGTCGCAGAACGGCCAGAACCAGACTTTCCGAAGAGATTGATCTGAGCCAGATTTGCAATAGAAGGCCCGGCATCTTTGTCGGGCCTTCTTCCTTGGGATGGTGAAATGATCGGACCTTCAGTCCCTACCCTGTCCGCAGCATTTCTGCTGAGCATGTTTTTTAGGAGCTATTTCGGCGTGGTCGGCCCGGCCATTGCCAGCGATCTATCGTTGTCCCCGCAACAATACGGCTGGCTTGCATCGGCGTTTTTCGCGTCGTTCTCCGTTCTTCAGATCCCGGTCGGGATGTCTTTCGACAAGTGGGGAGTACGTTTCCCAATGGCAGGGATGATGTTAGTCGGAGCGGCAGGTTCATCATTTGTCGCGCTCTCGGAAGGGTACTGGGCGACGCTCGTCGGACAAGCATTGATAGGGATTGGTTGCGCCCCGATTTTCATGGGCGTCCTTTACTTTCTGGGACAAAAGTATCCCGCCGAGAGGGCGGGCCGTCTAGCGACGACTATCAGCGCGATCGGATCGGCTGGCGCTCTCCTCTCGGCGTCGCCCCTTCTATGGTTCATCGAAGAATTCGGCTGGCGCTCCGCGTGCTGGTCGGCCGCAGCGGCCATGGCGGCCACCGCGATCACGGTCGGCTTCACTCTCGGCTCGACAGTCGAGCGTGCCACGAAACCCGGCTCCAAGGCCAGTCGGGGCTGGCTTGCCCCGCTTCTCTATCTCGCGCCCATATGCTTTACACTGTCGTTCGGCGGCACGTTCCGAAACGCCTGGGCGGCGCCATACGTCACCGCAGTCTTCGGTGATGGAGCCCCTGTCGGCACCATGCTCACGGTAATCAGCACGGCGGGAATCGTGACTAGCTTCCTGGTGCCAGTGCTGCTTGCGCGGATGACGGCGCGTACGATCGTTGTCGTCACCTATGTCTTCGGCATCGTCTTCGCAGGTTTGTTGGCCGCCTCGCCGGGGCTAGGCCTCGTGGCAGCCAGCGTCGGCTTGTCCGTGCTCTACGCCATGGGCAACGTGCACCCGCTCGTGATGACGGAGGCGCAGGCTCTCATTCCGTTGAACATGCGCGGCTTGGCACTGGGCGCTCTCAACACTCTTGTCTTCGTTGGCGTCTCGGCGGCATCCGCTGTCTACGGCGAGGTTGCGGGACTTTCGCTACCGGCGATCGCCACGTACCGCCTGATATTTGCCGTGACTGCTACCGCCATTGCCGGGGCGCTATTTTGCTATGTTCTTTTCCGAGGCAGGGCGTTGGCGCGCCGGGCCGACTCTGGCGACACGTCAATGCCGCAGTGAGATAGCGCGACGCTATCGGGGCAGAGTGACTACGACTCTGGTGTGGCCCGGCCCGACCGTTCTCAGTTCTCAGGCCTTATGTCAGTCCGAGTGTTCCGCAGCTCCCGTGGTTCGATTACCTCAATCGTTCACTGGAACAAACACTTGCTTTGCTTGTTCCTTTGCCACTCACAAACCCGTGATAGAGGAAGAGAACCATGACCGAACCGGTGTCCACAGTCGCCCACCTTCATGCCCGCAGCGACGATCCCTACCTCAACCAAGCGCTTAACAAAATCTCGTGGGGCGCGGTTTTTGCTGGCGTCGCAATCGCGCTCGTTGTCCAGCTCCTTCTAAACCTGCTGGGTGCCGGCATTGGCGCTGCAGTAATCGATCCAGGCACTGGCGACAACCCGAGCGCAACCACGCTCTCGGTCACTACCGCTGTATGGTTCGTCGTCAGCGGGGTCATCGCCTCCTTCATTGGTGGCTACGTTGCGAGCCGTCTTTCGGGCCGGCCTGTACGTTCGACCGGGGCGCTTCATGGCTTGACCTCCTGGGCGGTGACGACGCTTGTCGTCGTCTATCTTCTAACGACTTCGGTTGGTGCCCTCGTCGGCGGCGTGTTCTCCGGGTTGGGCGGCATCGTCTCCAGCGCAGGCTCAACCGTCGGTACGGTAGCAACGACCGCCGCCCCGGCGTTGGCCACCGCCACCGATCCGTTGGCCGGCATTGAACAGAACATCCGTCAGGCCTCCGGCGGCAACGACCCGGCGGCTCTTCGAGACGCGGCGGTAGCATCGGTCCGGGCGGCGATCACAGGCGATCAGGCCAAGGCTGAGGAAGCCCGAAACCGTGCCGCCGACGCGATCGCGAAGGCACAGAACATTCCGGTCGACCAAGCCAAGCAGCAGGTCGCCCAGTACGAGAAGCAGTACACGGACGCCGTGGCCCAAGCAAAGCAGAAGGCAACCGAGGCGGCGCAGACCGCGGCCACTGCCTTCTCGGCTGGTGCGATCCTGGCGTTCATCGCCCTTGCGGTGGGCGCGATTGCTGCATGGGTCGGCGGCGCTGTCGGCACGACTCACCTCGCCCGCGACGAAGAAGTCTATCTCGCACGTTAATTCATCATCGAGGACAGGCCGTCCACTGCGGCGGCTCTGCCCTTCACCACAGAGGAGAAAACATGAGCATTTTCGACCGTATCAAACACGCCATTTTCGGAGAGGCGCACGCCGCGCCCGTGCCGCAGCCATCGACGGGAGGAACCACCGGTTCGGCCCCCGCCGCACAGCCTCAGACTTCCATACCGTCGTCAGCAGACGTCTCCACCCCCGGAAGCGCCTCGCCGTCCTCCGCGCCGACGGCGTCTTCGGCACCTTCGCAGGAGGCGGCACGACCAGGGGCAGATGCGGCCGCGAAAGCTTCGGTCGACATCGAGCCGATCCTGAACGCCGCAGTCCAGAAGTCCGGCCAGAAGCTCGACTGGCGACACTCGATCGTGGACCTGATGAAGGCGCTGGGAATGGACGCGAGCCTCGAGGAGCGCAAAGAACTAGCACAGGAGCTCGGCTATTCCGGCGACGCGCACGACAGCGCAAAGATGAACATGTTTCTTCACAAGGCGCTCATGAAGAAGCTGTCCGAAAACGGCGGCAAGGTTCCATCCGATCTGCTCGATTAGGAACCGAAGCGCTAATAGCGCATTTCTCGGCTATGAAGTGGCGCTCTCATTTCTTGCGGCTATCCGAGGCCGTTGTTGCATTCGCCGGCCATAGGTGCGTCCTGGCCGGCGTTTTCGCGGCAATCGCTTTTTGGTGTTTGTTCGGCGCCGTACTCCGATTTCCGCATGAATGGTTGCTGCTGTCCAACATGATCGGAACGGGGTCGGCCCTGTTCGTCCTGTTACTGATGCAGCATTCGCAGAACAGGGACTCAAGCGCGCTTCAAGTGAAAGTAGACGAGCTCATCCGCTCCAGCGACGCCGCACGCAACGATCTCATCGCCGTTGAGCGACGGGAGGTCCATGAGCTCGAGGCGCTTATTCATGATCGACCGGCCGACGTCTGATCCCAAGACGACGGGATGATGGTCCCAACGTTATGGCGAACTTCCATGCAGGCGTGCTGCAACGAGAGTGTGGTCTGTCTACCGCCCAGTGAACTGCTGTTGATGTCGAAGCGCTAATCTTTGTATTCGACTGAACCGCTCGATTGTCAAAGTTGGCCAAAGCGGCAAGTGCGGCCTGGACCTTCCCAAACGCGGCGCTGTGGCTCAAGACCGCCATCGTCACGGAGCCCAGTTCGCCGCCCTTCCGTTCCACGCGGCTGAAAGCATCCGGCGTACTAGCAACCGGCCGTAGTTTTCCAAAAGCTTATTCCTCCTCCTGCCATGGCCACCAGCCCGTAACGGTGCGGTACCGGACAGGAACAAATGACGCCTGTGTGCATTAGGCGACTGGTCTCTGCAACCACGGGGACGTCGTCCTTTCGGTCAGATAAGCTGGCCGGCAAGCCACCAAGCTCTCAGGAGAACACGAAATGGCTACCAATTCCACGAAGACGCTCGACGATCTCTTTCTGGACACCTTGAAGGACATCTACTTCGCCGAAAAGCAGATTTTGAAGGCGTTGCCCAAGATGGCCCGCGCCGCCCAGTCGGAGGAAGGCAAGGCAGGTTTCTTGCAGCATCGCGACGAGACGCAGGGCCAGATCGTGCGCCTAGAGCAGGTCTTCGAACTCCTCGGAAAGCCGGCCCGAGGCAAGACCTGCGAAGCCATCCAGGGCATCCTCGCCGAGGGAGAGGAAATCATGGAAGAGTTCAAGGGATCCCCGGCGCTCGATGCGGGTTTGATCTCGTCAGCTCAGGCTGTCGAGCACTACGAGATCGCCCGTTACGGCACGCTGATCGCTTGGGCAGATCAGCTTGGTCTGAGCGAAGCCGTTCCGCTCCTCCAAGCCACCCTCGCGGAGGAGGAAGCGACCGATGAAAAACTGACCCAGCTTGCTCAAGCTCAAGCCAATCCGAAGGGTGCAGGCAGAACTGCCTGACGCAGGCATCGCGACCGAAGGCCGCCCTTTGAGGCGGCCTTTTTCTTTTTAATCGAAGGGGACAACCAATGGCGAAGCGCACCACAAAAAGTTCACCCGCCGGCTCGGATGCAAGCGGCGTCACCATCCATGATCAAAAGCTTCACAGGGGCGCCGGTGGCGAACTTCATCAGTTCGCGGAAGATGGACACGACGTCCTGACGACCGCCCAAGGCGGCCCAGTGTTTGACGACCAGAACACGTTGCGCGTCGGCGCGCGCGGCCCGGCACTGATCGACGACTTCCATTTCCGCGAGAAGATCTTTCACTTCGATCATGAGCGCATTCCCGAACGGGTCGTTCACGCCCGCGGTTACGGCGCCCACGGCTTCTTCGAGACGTACGAATCCTTGTCCGATATTACTCGCGCAGACGTCTTTCAGCGGGCTGGTGAAAGAACTCCGGTTTTCGTGAGGTTCTCTACGGTCGCTGGCAGCAAGGGATCCTTCGATCTCGCCCGCGACGTCCGCGGCTTCGCCGTAAAGATGTACACCAAGGAAGGCAACTGGGATTTGGTCGGGAACAACATCCCCGTCTTCTTCATCCAAGACGCCATCCGCTTTCCTGACATGGTTCACGCCGTCAAGCCGGAACCTGATCGCGCCTTCCCGCAGGCGCAGTCGGCGCACGACAATTTCTGGGACTTCATCAGTCTAACGCCCGAAAGCATGCATATGATCATGTGGATCATGTCCGATCGTGCGATCCCGCGTTCCTTCCGCTTCATGGAAGGCTTCGGAGTCCACACCTTCCGGTTCGTCAATGCCGATGATCAGTCGACGTTCGTAAAATTCCATTGGAAGCCGAAGCTTGGCCTTCAGTCCGTCGCGTGGAACGAGGCCGTCAAGATCAACGGCGCCGATCCTGACTACCACCGCCGCGACCTCTGGCAGTCAATCCAGTCGGGCAACTTCCCGGAATGGGAGCTGTGCGTGCAGCTCTTCGATCAGGACTTCGCTGATGGCTTCGACTTCGACGTTCTTGATCCAACGAAGATCATTCCCGAGGAAGTTCTTCCAGTCCGGCCGATTGGGCGTCTGGTTCTTGATCGCATGCCCGACAACTTCTTTGCAGAGACCGAACAGGTTGCGTTCATGACCCAGAACGTGCCGCCCGGCATCGACTTCAGCAACGATCCGCTGCTGCAGGGCCGAAATTTCTCTTATCTCGACACCCAGCTCAAGCGTCTTGGCGGCCCGAACCTCACCCACCTGCCGATCAATGCACCCAAGTGTCCCTTCCATCATTTTCAGCAGGACGGGCACATGGCGATGCGCAACCCAGTCGGACGCGTCAACTATCAGCCTAATTCCTTCGGGGTTGGACCACGGGAGTCGCCATCCGTAGGCTATCGCCATTTCCCGGCTGAAGAACAGGGCACTAAAGTACGGCTGCGCCCAGAAAGCTTCGCCGATCACTATAGCCAGGCCCGCCAATTCTACATCAGCCAAACGGGCGCCGAACAACGGCATATCGCGATGGCTCTTACATTCGAGCTGAGCAAGGTCGAAACCCCGGCGATCCGCGAGCGGATGGTTTCGCACCTAATGAACATCGACGAGACGCTTGCAACGACGGTTGCTCAGAAGCTGGGCTTCCAATCGATGCCAAACCCGGCCGACGCCGCGATGCCGACACGTCAGGATCTCGAGGCGTCTCCAGCGCTCAGCATCGTGGAGCGCGGCCCCAAGCGGTTCGAAGGGCGCAAGCTCGGCATTCTCGTCGCCGACGGGGTCGACGCAAAGCTGTTGAAAGCAGTGTGCGCAGCGATAACCAAGGCAAAGGCCATGTTCGAGATCATCGCCCCCAAGGTAGGCGGCGTCACCGCTGATGATGGAAGCTGGATCGAAGCTCATCATATGATCGACGGTGGACCGTCGGTTCTGTTCGACGCGGTCGCGCTCCTGACCTCCCATCAGGCGATCGAAGATCTGGTAAAAGAAGCGACAGCCCGCGACTTCGTCGCGGACGCGTTCCAGCACTGCAAGGTCATCGGATACGATCAGTCGGCTCTCCCACTCCTTGACAAGGCCGGCATATCTTCCGCCCTCGACGAAGGAACGATCGCCCTTTCGAACGCAAAGGAGGTCGACGCATTTGTCGAAGAACTGGGGAAGCTGAGGGTCTGGGGACGCGAACCTTCCCTGAAGCTCGGGAAGGCGTCCCCGCCGATCCAATAAACATGTCGGGGCGCGGTGCTTCCGCGCCCTTTCATCAACGCAGGGGACACCGGCGAACTACAGCGGGCGAAGCGTGGGTCCCATACCGTCGATCCGATCAGGGTTGCCCCGCCCGCCTTCACCGGAACCAGCCGCAGTCGCCGCGTGTTAACCCCCTGCCCTGGAAAGATAAAGGAACGAGTGATGGAATGGGAAGGCAGACGACAGTCGCAAAATGTCGAGGATCGCCAAAGCGAGAGCAGTGGGATGGGCGGTGCACCATTTGGTCGGCGCGGCGGATTCAGTCTTCCGGTAGGCCGCCGTGGCGGAGGGCTGAGCATCGGAACGATCGTCTTCCTCGTTGTCATCTATCTGGTGTTCAAGGCGATGGGCATCGACCTCATGCAGGTGATGGAGGGCGGGAGCACCGATGGTGCCGGCTATCAACAAGGTGAACAGCAGGGGTCGCCGGAAAGTCGGGCCGGCTCGAACGATCAAATGACGGCCTTCGTGAAGACCGTGCTCGCGGAGACGGAGGATACTTGGCAGGGCATCTTCCAGTCGCAAGGCCGCACCTATGACGACCCGACCCTCGTACTGTTTCGTGGGCAGACGAGATCCGCTTGCGGTGCGGCCTCGGCGGCGTCAGGGCCGTTCTACTGCCCGGAGGACCAGAAGGTCTATCTCGACACCGCGTTCTTCGATGAGCTTAGTAATCGTTTCGGCGCAAGCGGCGACTTCGCCGAGGCATACGTGGTCGCCCATGAGGTCGGCCACCACGTGCAGAACCAACTCGGGATCCTTCCGAAGTTTAACGAAGCAAGACAGCATATGAGCGAGGCCGACGCCAACAAGATGTCGATCCGCGTGGAGCTTCAAGCGGACTGCTTCGCAGGTATCTGGGGGAAATTCACTCAGCAGAAGGGCATCCTCGACGCCGGCGATCTTGAGGAGGCATTGAACGCGGCGCAGCAGATCGGCGACGACACGCTGCAAAAGCGGACGCAGGGTTATGTCGTGCCCGACAGCTTCAACCATGGAACGTCCGCACAGCGCGTGAAATGGTTCAAGCAAGGGTTCGATAGCGGCCGGCTCTCTGCCTGCGACACCTTCTCCGGACCGGTCTGATGTCAGACGTGAAGGCGCGAAAGCCGAGCGTGGGCCCGGCACTACCTGAAGGCGTCAAGGACCATGGGACATTTCAGCGGCGGTTCTGGGCCGCTCAACGTGTCGCGTGGCTGATCTTCGGGTTCATTCTCATCGCATGTCTGCTCGGACTTCTCGGGCGCGGCGGGATTTTTTCAAGGAGGACGATCGAGTATTCGGGCGGATCCATCGAAATCCCTGCCATATCGCGCTGGAACGCCCCGGACGAGATGAGGGTCATTCTTCCGGCAAGCCGTGGAGATCAGATCGTATTCGTTGATCCGCGGTTTCTCGAGGCTTTTTCGATCGAGGGAGTAGATCCGCCTCAGAAGGGTACGACCAGAAAGGACGGCCGGATCGGGTACATATTCGGCGCCGACCCGACAGCCTCTTCGAGGATCGTCTTTCGGCTCCAGACCCAGCAGCCAGGCCTGCGAGCCTTCGTCGTCGGTATCGAAAACGACGCCGCCGAGCAATCCACCTTCATACTGCCTTAGGAGACTTGATGGACGCCGTCGTTCGCGGGCTCGCGATCTACTTCACCCTTCTGATCATCATCAGGCTTTCAGGCCGGCGGACACTCGCACAGATGACCCCTTTCGATCTGGTGATCGTGCTGGTCATATCCGAGACGACGCAGCAAGCGATGCTTGGCGACGACTTCTCGATCACCAACGCGGTTCTCCTCATCCTGACACTTTTCACGACCGACATCGGGCTCTCCTACCTGAAAAGGTGGTGGCCGCGAGCCGGTCACGTGATCGACGGCGTCCCCACTATTCTCGTCGTCGACGGCGTCTACGACAGTAAGGCGCTACGGGGCTGCCGTCTTGACCGCGAGGACGTCATGGAAGCAGCGCGAAGCCAGGAGGGGCTTGAGTCGGTGAAGGAGATCAAGTTTGCCATTCTCGAGGTGAGCGGCGCGATCAGCATCATCAAGAAGAACAACTGACCTCCGAAATCCGATCTCGCCGCGCTGGCGTTGTATGGGAACCGGGGAAGCGCGCCTTAGTTTCGCAGACGAGTAAGGATGAATTTCATGGCGAGCACCAACAACCAGCGCCTTGTCCGTCTGCTCGACAGCCTTACCGCGTCAAGTTTTCGACCTGCGCCGAAAGGCGTCGGATTGAAGACGGCGATCGTGGCACGCGGGCTAGGGCTTGTCGAGTTTGAAGGAGCATCCGGTCGCTGGCGCTTTCGTTTGACGCAGGAAGGCTTGGATCTCCGGCGTCAACACCGAGCGATCGCACGGGCCGGACGCGGTAGGCTTCATCACGAAGGCGGGCAATGACACCCGCCTCCGACGAATCTCCGATCAATGGGCGGCCACAAGCTTCTGGACATGCATCTTGTGCATCTCGAGCGTCGGGAGCGTCTTCCCGGCAAAGGCCTTGACCGCGGCGTCGTCCCCACCCTTGGCGTATGTGGCGAAGAGGCTCACCGCTTCCATATGGGCGACATTCTGCATCTCGATGTAGAGCGGCTGGAAATCCTGGTCGGAGGCCCCCTTCAGCGTCTCGATCATCGCCGCGTGCTTCGGAGAGAGCGGCGGCTCGGCCCCGTCGATCTTTGCGGCCTTCTTCAAGCCTTCGGCCGCCTTCGTATGGTCGGCGATCATCTGCCGGGCGAACTCCTTCACGTCGCCGTCCTTTGCCTTCTGCTCGGCAATCTTGCTCGACTCGATTTCGAAGGCGTTGGAGCTGGCGACGACTTTCACGAACGACGCTTTGTCGACGTTGAATGGTGCGGCTGCGGTATCGGCAGGAGCCGGCGATTTTGCGCCGACGGCCGGGACGATCGAAAACGTCAGGGCCGTGGCGGCAACGAATGCCAATGTAATTTTCTTCATGGTCGAATCCTTACTTGGCTTTATTGAAGGCAGAGGTGAGATCGGCGATGGCCATATCCATGGCCTGCTTCGCCTGCGGGACGACCTTCGCCATTCCGAAGAACTCGTGCGTCACCCCGTCGAAGGTCTTGGCATCGACTTCGACGCCTGCGGCCTTCAGCTTGTCAGCATAGGCCTGGCCCTCGGAACGAAGCGGATCGAACTGGGCGGTGATCACGGTCGCCGGAGCGACGCCGGCTAGATCGTCACGGCCAACAAGGTTCAGCCGCTTGTCGGACGTCTGGTCCATGGAGCTGAACGTGTTCTTCACGAACCATTCCATGTCGGCCTTGCCCAGCGGCTTCGCGTCGGCATTTTCTTTATAGGAATCCGTGTTCATGTCATTTCCCGCGACCGGGTAGACCAAGAGCTGACGAACCGGCTGCTTCGCCTTCATCTCCTTGGCCATCAAAGCGACATTGGCGGCGAGGTTGCCACCTGCGCTCTCGCCGGCGACAGCGATCTTGTCGGCGTTGCCGTTCAGCGAGTGAATGTTTTCGACCACCCACTTGTAGGCCGTCCATGCGTCTTCGTGGGCAGCCGGAAACTTATGCTCGGGCGCGTGGCGATATTCGACGGACACAACGATGGCATGGGCGCCAAGCGCCAGCGCCCGCGGCGCGCTGTCGTAGACGTTAATGTCGGCTACGACCCAGCCGCCACCGTGATAATAGACCACGACGGGGAATGGGCCGTCTCCGCCGGGCTTGTAGATACGCGCTGCTAGCGCGCCTGACTTCGAAGGGATGGCGATGTCCTTAGTTGTCACCTGTGCCTCGGGGTTGGAGGAAATCCTCTTGTCCCACTGAACGGCACGCGCGGCGTCCGCGGCGCTCGCCTGGGTGCGGGCTTGCGGTACGGTAAGGGTCGAGAACGGCTTGACGTCGAGAGCTTGCAGCTTGTCGAGGACGGCCTGCATTTCCGCGGCGGGTTTGGCTGCATCCTGTGCGACGGATGGAGCGGCGGGGACTATGGCAAGTAGGCCTACGAGGAATGTTGATTTTAAAGGAGATAGGGGCAAGAGTGTTACTCCGTTTTTTTGAACTACCACAGAACCTACGTCATCGGGCGCGGTTCCCGAGCTACAGATCACGAAGTTTTCAGCAGCCAAGACTGATCCGGTATGGCAAGAAGCCCGTACGCGCGCGTCATTTCTGCGGAACGAACTTGAAGAGAGTGAAGGCGTCGTTGGTCCAGCCTTGATTGAACCAGGGTGAATCCTGAATGTGCGAGGCCGTAATATAGATCGCGCCATCCGGTCCTTGCGCAAAAGTGTCGGGCCAACGCAGCCGACTGTCCTCAAGGATCGGCGTCACTTTGCCATCCTGACCGAGTATTTTGACGCCGTTGTTCTGCATCGTGCTCAGGTATATGCGGTTCTGATCATCGATCCACAGACCGTCGGACGGCTCGGTCTCTGCGAATTTCTCGGCTTTGACCGCGGCCGGGTCTTCAGGCGCTTTCTGCAGCGCCTCGGTCGCAACGCGATACATCGTCTTGCCTGTGAGCGCCTGCCAGTAGAGCGTCTTCCCGTCCTTCGTGAGAGCAATGCCGTCCGCGTTGAATTGAGGCTGACGACCGTCCGGCCGACGTAGCGGCTTGCCGTCGGTGTGTACGACTACGCCCTTCTCGAACTGCGTCGACGGATCATCGCTCAGCACGCGCCATGCCTTGCCGCTCTTGAGGTCCAGAACGACCAGTCCGCCCGGCGATCCCGAATCCGTGAAGTAGGCGAACGTGCCGTCAGGCGCGATGCGGAAGTCATTGAGATAGCTGGCCGGACCGGCTACATCCGGCGTAAACGGATAGACCCTCGCGATCTTGTTCGACTTCAGATCGATCTGGACCAGCTTCGGCCCGTCCTTGACGGTCTTCTCGCTATTCGGCGCCGCCGGGTCGACCACCCAAAGGGATCCTCTGCCATCGGCAACGACGCTCTGTACGGCGACAAAGTGATCCTTCGGCGACATCTCAGCCATCTTGGCATTCCGCCAGGCGTTCCACTCGTCGTCCGGAAACGGCTTGATTGAACCGTCTTTCATGAGCTCAGCCACCGAGACCGGCACGTCCTCCGTCCAACGGGGGAAATTGACGAAGATCCGCCCGTCTTCCGAAACGGTCACGCCCGTCACCTGATGGTCGAAGGTAGCGACCTTCTCCAGCCGGTCGTCCGTTTTCCCGGTGAGAGGGGCGGCGATCTCCTTTGCCTTATTCGTCAGCTTCTCCAAGGTTTGTGCCTGCACCGCGGGGGGTAGCAGCAAGGCGATCGTCGAGACGGTAACGGCGCAAGATGTTCTGAAACCTGAGGTCAAGTGCGCTTCTCCAGTTAGGGGTTCAGACACACGAACCTTTGTAAACGAGGAAGGTTCCTGACGAGATCAAACACGCGGGAGATGACCGGTACTGGCAGGATCGAGCGACACTTCCGCGCAATCTCGGCTGCTCTCGTCAGCGACGCCGAAGTGCCCGACACCGTCGCCATCCCTGCGAGGGTGTGGGGGGAACTTCCTGCTGCTACGGGGCTTTAGCCGATTATCGCGCCAACAAAGGAACTGCGACACAGGAATAAACCGCGAGGGTAGAATGCGATTCTATTTCGATATTAAATCCGACGACGGAGCCGACCGGGATCTTGACGGCATCGAGCTTCCATCCCTTGAGGCTGCGCGAAACGAAGCGAAAAAAGCAGCGCGCGAGATGGTCGCGGAGATGGTGCTCGAGGACCAGCGTATCGACGGGATGCGTTTCGAGATCCTGAACGAACGTGGTGAAGTCTTGGCAACGGTCGCGTTCAGAGAGCTGATAAACTAGCGATCGGGAGGCAGGTTCCCGCGAAGGTCGCGGGCCTCTGTCACCCAGCCGCGCGAAGTCTCGACTCGAATACGGTTCTATGACCGGTCGACTTTGAGTGGCTAAAACTCGGTCGCGGCTCGGCCTTTTCGTTCTCCCGCCAACTGCGTTTATACCAGCACAGCTTCTATCAGCCATCGGATCCCGCCGTCCGTCAGTTTCCTCACTGACCAGAGCGGAGGACTCCCGCCTGCGCCTGAAGTCGTGCCTGTCTCAAACGTTCCGTTTTCTCGTTCCGCTGCCGCCTCTCTTCCGCTAAAGTTTCGCGGGCCGCGGAGCTTGTCCGCTCGCTGGCGGCGCGTCGTTCGTCTGCCGACATTGCAATTCTCTTCTTCGTTTCACCATTGGACATTATTGCGTCCTCCCCCAGAGAAAACGCGCGTGCGACGCAATCGATCAGTGCGCAAACGTACAAAGTAAGCGAGGATGCATTCCCGACCTTCACTCGAGAACAAACCGATCGCTGTCTCGTTGCCGGGCAATATGAAGACGACGGTGGGTACAAAGCGACGTTGACTGCGGCGTTCGCGGATCCACGAGCTGGACCGATGGTGCGGTAACCACCATCTCCGATCTTTCGATAACACAGCCCCTTGTAGATCACGAATGTGGCGCGTGGCGGACGGGCCGCCTCGTCCCGACCGAGCCTGTATCGTTCCTATCAATCTCGTTGCTCGTTCTGCTGCCTTCGGCGGGACCTCTGTGCGAGAGTTGCAAACAGGCGGTTCAGCTAATAAAACATTTTTAGGAGCGTCGGCGAAAGCGAACGGCGGATACATCAGGGACCCGCTTCTTACCTTGACCTGCCGCGAAAGGTTGTTCTTGCAAGGCTGGCGTGGAGAGGCCACATCATGTCTCGTGAATTGACGAACCGGTACGGCGTTCGCCAAGAGCTCGATGGCTCCTGGACCGTAATCGACATATTCACAGGCTTGATCACATCCTACAACGACCTACCATTGGGTCCGCTCACGGAGAGTGAGGCCGTAAAAATGTGCACGTTGTAAACGCGCTCGACAAGCATCGTCGACGTTCGTTGTGAGCGACGCCGCCAAAACTCACAAACACTAGCGGCATGAATTTATTTCCGTCGGCCTTCGCCGATCGGGTAGGACAACGAAGACTAATGAGGGCTCGTGGAAGCCGGCGTTCCATTGACATCGTTGATCCCGCAGGCTGTAGTGCGCGGAGTCCTGCGATGCAGAGGATGCGCCTACATTAGTGATTGAAATCAAAAACGCGCAGGTCGAGGCGATGCTTAATTTGCATTGTTAGAGCCATTTGTCGGGGGCGAGATGGAAGACAAGAACGAGACTTGGGCGGACGAGGGTATCGAATTTCTAGCCTTGAGCATCGGGTTGCTGCTTTCGCTTGTAGCAATCCTCGCTGTGGTGTTCTGGGTTGCTTTGGTTTAGCGTTTTCCGGTGGCGTCAATCCGACCGCTTTGCTCAGTCGTTGCCCGGAGCCTTTGACCTCAGACCAACTTCATGCAGCACGACAGGGCCCCATCGGCTACATGGGCAGCGTGCTTCCGCAGCACCCTCCTGCTTTGAGTGATATCTGTTTGCGGCTGTTTCGAACGAAACAGCGTGCCATCGCCATCACCTTTTTGTGGGAAGAGCGGCAACGCCAAAGGCTTGCGTCCATCAGGCTCGCTAGCTTCCTAAATGATATTTTCGTGATCGGCAGCGCCGGAACATGTGCCTGACGGGTAGGTTCCATACCGTCACGAAAACACAGAATGAAGGATTCACACGATGCGTATGAGATTAGCAGCAGCTTCAATCCTAGCTTTCGGCATGATGACGTCGATGACCTACGCCCAGTCTAACCCGACCCCAAACAGCATGTCTGGCGACAAAACGCAGGGGCAGGATGCTGGCGGTGGCGCAAATGGCGACCTACAGAACCAAACAGGGACTAACCAGCCGGCAGTTGTCGATCCGGGCGCTACCAACAGCACGATGGGCACCAACTCCAATACCACCGGAACGGTTGATCGGACCAAATGCCCCGATCGCGCGGCACCCGGCGCAGTCGACACGCAAGGCGGTAACAGCGGCGCTTCTGTAAGTGATGCATGCCCGGATAACAGCCAGTAACAAAAGACCACGATGGAGGCCGACCAGGTCGGCTCCATCGCTTGATTTTACGGATTTGCAAACGACCTCGGTCAGACGGGCCGCGATCAGTTGCCCCGACAGCCATCATCGGTGCTTAGTTCCCTCAGCCTCTTCACCGCCCGGCTTCTTCGCGATTTGGGTCAAAGTGCCTGGATCTTTTGGCGGGGCGCTCCCCCTGTGTGCCTTAGAAGCGATAGCCTAATCCAGGCGGGTCCTTGCGGACCAGATTCCCATCCACAGCACGAGATGCCCCGCTGCTCGAGGCGCCCCTCTACTGGCTCTCGCCAATGGCCACACGCTGGAACCTTCCTCCGACACGGGCGTATTGATTGAGGAAAATGGAGGAGTCGCAATGCTTGTTCGAGAAGTGATGACGGCGAAGGTTGTAACCGCAGCCCCTGACGCGAGCATACGCGACGTGGCTAGGTTAATGTCTGAAATTGACACGGGCGTAGTCCCGATCGTGAACGACGACGTGCTCGGCATAGTTACAGACCGCGACATCGTTGTCCGCGTGGTCGCCGAAGGTATGGACCCTGCTCAACCGGTGCGCGCCATCATGACCGAGGGCGTCGAGAGCTGCCTTGAGAACGACGATGTTTCCGAAGCAGCGCGCAGGATGTCTGAACTGCAGATGCGCCGTCTCCTCGTATTCACCGAGGAAGGCGATCTGAGCGGCATTATCTCCCTCGGAGACATCGCCGGATTGAACGAGGAACTTGCAGGCGTGACGTTGGAAGAGATTTCAGACGACGAGTGACTGAGACCTTAGGCACGCATCCCTCCGACCTCTGGAAACCCTTCGCGCACGCAGTCTCGGCCTGCGGCTTTCGCTGCGTACAGCCCGGCGTCTGCGGCCCTGAGAGCCGCTTCGGAGTCGCCCTGGTTGCAGCAGGAGACTCCGACACTTACCGTGACCACGCGTTTGTCGCTGTAATCGTGTCGGATTGAGAGCCCCCGCACGGCGCTGCAAGCGAGCTGACCGGCCGAAAATCCGGTCGTCGCCGTCAGGCCTGGAAGGATAACGGCAAACTCCTCCCCGCCGTAACGTGCAACGACTGCATTGTGGTGTGTCGTGAAGAGCTGCGATAGGCAGACAGCGACAGCTCGCAGGCAGGCGTCGCCTTCGGGGTGCCCATACCCATCGTTAAAGGCCTTGAAGCGATCAACGTCGATCATCAGCAAGGAGAAAGCCCCTGCCCCTGCGGCGTTCTTCAAAGCGACATCGAAAGCTCGTCGATTCACGAGCTCGGTTAGACCGTCCGTCTTGGCGAGCACGGCGTATTTCTGGTTCAGCTCTCTTAAACGCTCCTCTCGTTCGCGGTGGATTGTGACGTCCGCAAATACGATTATCGATCCACCGTCGCTAGTACGACTGGTACGGGCGTCGAAGGTCCGTCCATCCGTTAGACGAAACGCACGTTCGCCGGCCTTCATCAGGACGTCCGCCGTCCTTTCGACCACGGACTCGAAATCGTTCGTCGGTCTCTCAATCTCGCCCCGTACGAGAGAGGTGCGCACGATGTCGCTTATTCTAGCCCCTGGAATGCGAACGTCGGCCGTCAGTGGAAACAAAGATTGGAAGTGCTCGTTGTGGAGAACGAGGACCCCGTGCGCGTCGAACATCACGATGCCTTCAGACATGCTCTCGATCGCATCGCGCAGTCTGTCCTGGCTCTTTTGAAGATCGCATTCGAGTCGTTTGCGCTCGGTGATCTCACGATTGTGCGTGACGACGCCGAGAATTTCGCCGCCTTCGTCACGCAGAGGAGCCTTCAGCGTCGAGAGCCATGTCTCAGCGCCATCATTGCGCGTAAACCGCTGTTCGACGGTTGCGGGGATCCCGGTATTTAGAACGTCGAGCTCCGGCAGCCTGAAAAGATTCGCCGTGTGCTCGGCATAGAAGTCTGAATCCTTTCGTCCTATTAGCCCTGCGACGTCCGTACCCATCAGCGCAGCCGTTGCCGGGTTGGCAACAATGAACCTACCATCTCGATCCTTCGCGTTGAGGCAGTCCGGTAGGGCTTCGATCGCAGCACGGTAAAGATAGTTCTGCTGTGTCGCCGCTTGGCGCTTGAGTTCCTGAATGAAAGCTAGGCCCGATAACAGCGTAGCGCCGAAGAGAAGCGTCGCCAGCGGAAGCGTGGTACTCGTGATTTCCAGCCAATTCGATACCGGATAACGAACGTAGAATCCGGCGGTCCCGCAAGCTGCCGACCATGCTGCGAGAGCGAACATCGGCCCTAATTTGGAAAGCCCGGCTTTCGCGAAGTGGTGTAGCAGCAGCCCTCCCAAGCTGGCTGCGACGATCTGCGGGACGGCGACAGGCACTCCCAGCCCACCGATCCAGACGCGACGAACGATCGCAATTAGGAGCGGCGGAAGAGCGCCGATTGGTCCGCCGAAGTAGGAAGAGACTGCCCGGAGCGTATACCTAGCGTCGAGAAGGACGCCTGGGATGAACTCGAACGGGATTGCCATTGTGGCCAGCACCCCCGCTGCCATCACCAGCCCTAGCACCAGATTGCTCGCGCGTTCACCGAGCCTGAAAGTATAGCGGCGCCCATGCGTCCACAACGACGTCGCGATTGCGACGACGGCAAGGTTCGGAAGCAGCTCGCGCCACACGCTCATGAAGTTCCTCCAATTTTTTGATCATAATGGCGTGTATTGGTAAACAAGCTGCAGCCTACGCGGCGCTCACAGATGAGCACTTTTTTCGGACGCTCGATGAGGAACCGGGCGCACCGTTTCGTAGTTCCTGGCTAACCGGAGGATAACCATGCAGGACGACGCTTACAATTGGATCAGTGTGCGGGCCCATGAGATCTGGCTAAGTGAAGGATGCCCGACCGGCCGCGACAAAGAGCATTGGTTGCAAGCAGTGGCGGAACGGGAAAAACAACCTCTCGGACTCTCTCCGCCCAAGGACCACGTTGAACGGGTACTGGTCGTCGATGACGAGCCCCTAATCCGCTTCGCCACCGTGGAAGCGTTGGAGGACGCCGGATTCGAAGTCTTGGAAGCGGGAAACGCTGACGAGGCGCTAGTGGTGTTGCAAAATAACGAAGTCGACGCGGTATTCACCGACGTCAATATGCCGGGTACCACGGATGGCCTGGGGTTGATGGCGAAGGTCCGCGCGCGCTCGCCGCATACTCGTGTGATCGTGACGTCGGGTCATGTGCGGCTAGGCGCGTTTGACCTCGCGAGCGGAGTCTCCTTCATGCCCAAGCCCTACGCTCATGGCGCACTCGTCGCAATGTTGAAGGCGCCCGTCCCATAGGAGCCGCCGGCCGCTTCGAATGCCATTCGCGCCTGCACGCAGCCAGCCCCGTCGTCACCGTTCCGACTGGGGGAAGGAAGCCGACACGAACGACACCGTTTCGCGCTGGCGTAACGCCGATCGTTCTCTTGCCAACGGCCGATATGCCGGCGCACGAAAGACACCCTGTGCTTCACGCCTTCAACGACGCCCATCATCTGCGACGCGCGAACTTTGGCCAAGCGGGCGACACTCGCCAGGATCGTCAGCCGACGCGATCTTTTGAATGCCACGCGCACGCGCCTAGGGAGGACATAGACGACAACAGCAGTGAGACCGCAGTGCGTGTGGGCTTTGAGGCGAAATGCAAAGGAAGGCAGTGCGTTGCGTTGTCCAGGGCGTTCACGGCTCTACCTACTAGGAAACCGCCGTTTCCTCAGGAGAGCTTTTTCCATGAATTACGACGTGCTCCTGACATTCAACGCTGGCTCGTCATCCCTGAAGATCGGCGTCTTTGAAATCGGGTCGGGTACCGCCCATTCGACCGGGCGCGCCAAGATCGATTTCGAGACCAGTCCACTCCGGCTGGTCGGAAAGATCGGAGGACTTGCTTTCGAGCGGGAGCTGTTCGGCGATCCGGAGAGCGACTTCGGGGAGGTCGTAAATCAGGTGATCGATCATCTCGACGCGGTCGTCTCCGGCAGGATAACTGCCGCCGCTCATCGCGTTGTCCATGGTGGGATCAAGTTCGACGGCCCCGTACTGATCGGTGACAAGGTGCTGGACGACATCGAGAGCCTGGTGCATCTCGCGCCACTTCATCAGCCCGCGGCCCTGCGTGTGATCCGCGCCGTCAGAGAGAGCCAACCGGAGATCGCACAGACTGCTTCTTTCGACACGGCGTTTCATGCCTCTCAAGCCGATGTCGTCCGGCGTCTGGCAATCCCGCGAGCGATGCACGACGATGGCGTCAGGCGGTACGGGTTTCACGGACTGTCCTATGCATACATCGCCAGGGCGCTTGAGCAGATCGCCCCTCAAGTCGCGGCGGGCCGTGTCGTGGCGTGCCACCTCGGCAGCGGTGCCAGCGTCTGCGGGATGATCGGCGGCCGAAGCCGCGACACCAGCATGGGTTTCTCCGCGCTGGACGGAATTCCCATGGCAACACGACCCGGCTGGATCGATCCCGGCGCCCTGCTCTACCTTATGCGCAAGGGGATGCGCCAACCGGAGCGGATCGAGCAGTTCCTCTATCATGAATGCGGATTGCTCGGCGTCTCGGGCATCAGCGGCGATACGCGCGTTCTCCTTAAGGATCCAAGTCATGAGGCGACCGAGGCTATCGACCTCTTCTGTCTGCGAGTGGCGGGCGAGATATCACGGCAGGCGACCACGCTCGGCGGGCTTGATGCAGTCGTCTTCACAGCCGGGGTCGGCGAGAACCAGCCGGAGATCCGAGGCCGGGTCGCGGAACGGCTGGGCTGGCTCGGCCTTGAACTCGACGACGGCCGCAATGAAGCGAACAGCCAGATCATCAGCACGACGGACAGCAGCATCAAGGTGTTCGTCATCCCAACCGACGAAGAACAGGTCATCGCGGACGAGGCGCTTTCCGTCCTCTCGCACCATAAGCTTTGAAGGAGAAGATCGTGAACAATCCCGCTACCAATCTCATCAACGATGCAGAACTCGCCCTGATCGACCGCTACTGGCGCGCGGCAAACTATCTGTCGGTCGGCCAGATCTACCTCATGGACAATCCGCTGCTTCGCGAACCGCTGAAGCCGGAGCACATCAAGCCTCGACTTCTTGGTCACTGGGGCACGACGCCCGGTCTGAACTTCATCTACGCCCATCTCAACCGGGTCATCAAGACGCGCGACCTCGACGTGCTCTACATCTGCGGGCCCGGTCATGGCGGTCCAGGCATGGTGGCCAACACCTATCTCGAAGGTGCCTACAGCGAGGTCTATCCCGACATCCCCGAGAACACGGAAGGTCTACGCAAGCTTTTCAAGCAGTTCTCGTTCCCCGGCGGCATCCCCAGCCATGTGGCACCCGAAACGCCAGGCTCCATCCACGAGGGTGGCGAGCTTGGCTATGCCCTGGTGCATGCGTTCGGCGCAGTGTTCGACAACCCTGATCTGATAGCCGCCTGCGTCGTCGGTGACGGTGAGGCGGAAACCGGGCCGCTTGCTGCCGCATGGCACTCGACCAAGTTTCTCAATCCCTCCCGTGACGGCGTCGTGCTGCCCATCCTTCATCTCAACGGCTACAAGATCGCCAACCCGACGATCCTCGCCCGGAGCAGTGATGAAGACCTGACCAGCCTGTTTCGCGGCTACGGATACGAGCCGATCTTCATCGAAGGCGATGATCCTGATGTCATGCACCGAAAGATGGCTGAGACAATGGAGTATGTCTTCGAACGGATCCGAGAACTCAGGGACGAAGCTCGCGACAATGCACCGTCGCCGGGCGTGCCGCGCTGGCCGATGATCGTCCTGAGAAGCCCGAAAGGATGGACGGGCCCGAAGGAGGTCGATGGCAAGAAAGTCGAAGGCTTCTGGCGCGCCCACCAGGTTCCGGTCGCCAACTGCCGGGGTGACGACGGCCATCGCAAAATCTTAGAAGACTGGATGCGGTCCTATGACCCCGACGATCTCTTCGACAACAACGGACGGCTGAAGGATGAACTCCGCGCACTGGCTCCCACAGGAAAGAAGAGGATGGGCGCAACGCCGTTCGCCAATGGTGGATTGCTTCGCAGGGAGCTGATGGCAAGGCCCATTCAGGACTTCGCTGTCGAGATTGGTGAGCGCGGTTCGCAGCAGGTGCAGTCTACGGAGATCTTCGGCCATTACCTCAGGGAGGTCGTGAAGCTCAACGCCGACACGAAGAATTTCCGTGTGTTCGGACCCGACGAGACGGAGAGCAACCGCCTGGGGAGCGTCTTCGATGAGACGCAACGCGTTTGGATGCAGGCAATCGAGGATTACGACGTGCATCTGTCCCGCGATGGCCGGGTGATGGAAGTGCTGTCGGAGCATTTGTGTCAGGGGTGGCTGGAGGGGTACCTGCTTACAGGGCGGCATGGCCTCTTCTCCTGCTACGAGGCGTTCATCCACATCATCGATTCCATGTTCAACCAGCATGCCAAGTGGCTGAAGGTGACCCGCGAGCTCGAATGGCGGGCACCGATCTCGTCGCTGAACTATCTCCTGACCTCCCACGTCTGGAGGCAGGATCACAACGGTTTCAGCCATCAGGATCCGGGGTTCGTCGATCTCGTCGCCAACAAGAAGGCCGACATCGTCCGCATCTATCTGCCGCCGGACGCCAACACGCTGCTTTGGGTCGGCGACCACTGCCTGAAAACCTACGACCGCATCAACGTGATCGTCGCGGGCAAGCAGCCGGAGCCTCAATGGCTTTCGATCGACGAGGCCGAGGCGCATTGCAAGGCGGGCGCTGGCATCTGGGAATGGGCGAGCTACGAGGACAACACGATCGCTCCCGACCTGGTCATGGCATGCGCGGGCGACGTCCCCACCATGGAGACGCTGGCCGCCGTCATGCTGCTGCATGAGGCCATTCCCGACCTGAAGATCAGGACCGTAAACGTCGTCGACCTTCTGTCCCTGCAGGATCCCGAACAGCATCCGCACGGACTTCATCATGGCGACTTCGACAAAATCTTCACGAAGGATAAACCGGTCGTCTTCGCGTACCACGGGTACCCTTATCTGATCCACAGGCTGACCTACCGACGGACGAACCACCAGAACATCCATGTGCGCGGCTTCATCGAGGAAGGAACGACGACGACGCCTTTCGACATGACGGTGCTGAACGAACTCGACCGGTATCACCTGGCCCTGGAGGCTGTCGCGCGGGTGCCGGGGCTGGCGGAGAAGGTGCCGGAGACGATCGACAGCTTCCGTGCCAAGCTCGTAGAGCACCGCGCCTACGTGCAGGAGCACGGCGAAGACCTTCCCGAAATCAGGGACTGGCGTTGGAAGCGCTAACCGCAGATCCGCATTCCTTCGTGCTTGACTGAAGATATCGCTGGAGCCAATCTGGCTGGATGCTGATCTCACGCCTCGATACCGTTCTGGAAAGAGTGTTTCCCACCGCGGGCAGCTAGCCCCCGGCCCGGTCGCGTCGCGCCCGGCCGAGGGGTCGACGTTCGGTAAAGATCAGCAGCCGAACCCTCCAGCGACGACATCCCTAAAGGCAATTGATATCGCCGCGGCGCCGGAATGCGGCCGCGAACGGCAGGAGAACAGCCATGGCATCCAGAAAGGCACGCAAACCCTCGATCGCGATCGCACGCTCGGAGCACGAACGCCTGACGAAGCTCGCCGAAGCTTTCGCGGTTCGAACTCCAGAGGTGTCCGACGAACTTCTTACGGAACTCGAGCGAGCCCGCGTGGTCGACGACGCGAAGATACCGGGCGACGTCGTTAGGATGGGCTCGTCGCTTCGATACACGAGCGATCTCGGCGAGGATCGCTCGGTAACGCTCGTCTATCCCGGCGACGCGGACATTGCGGCAGGCAGGATTTCGATCATGACTCCGATCGGTGCAGCGCTCATCGGTTTGTCTCCGGGCCAGTCCATCGACTGGAGGGCTCGGGATGGGCGGGTGCATCGACTCACCGTCCAGAAGGTTGCCCAAACGGCGTTGGAAAGTCCGGCTTGACGACCGTCACCTGTCATCGGCAGCCAGCCGCTTCCTCAGTAGCCGCTTCGTGTGTCTCGCGATGACTGATGTCAGGTCTCGCCGGCGAAAAAGCAAGGAAGCGGTGCCTGTCGGCGCGAGTTGGGCGGCCGTACGCTTAGGATCGACCCTAACCTGAGAGGATCGGCCTAGCTGCGGTCATGAGCGCGCCGAATCCTTCCCCCTCAAGGATTCGAGCCGATGACGCAGCGTCTGGGAACGGCAAGGCACAAAGCCGATGGGTTCCGTGCCGATTGGAAGATGACGCTCGCTTCTCGTAATTTTTCGGAGACTGCCGAACAATCTATCAGGGTCGTCGTTAGGCTCCGAAAGGAGATGACCCATGTCCAAGATCACAGACGGCGTGAACGATCGACCGAAGGATGCCTCAATCGCACAGAGCGGTCCCGGTCTACCTGACGATTCCAGCCAGCCGATCGAGGCGACCGACGAGGAGGTGGAGCGTGTCCGCGCCAAGCTCCAGGACGACGCTCGAGAGAAGGTGAAGAAGGAAATCGACGAGCAGGTCGAGAAGCCACAGCGCGGATCGGCGTGAACCGATGCCCGGAGCGTTCACATCCATCAGCATATTCGCTTTCGACCTCGATGACCGCGGTCAGCCCATTCAAGTCTGGAAGACGGTCTTCGACGGGGACGAGGCGCACGCCGTCGCGAAGGCGAAGGAAGCCGCCAGCGGTCATGCGGGCATACTCGTCGTCAAACGGGAAGGGCGTCCTGCGGTCGGCGAGGAAGGCGACCCGATCATCGTCTTTCAGACAGGGCGGGCCGGAGACTTCGACTAGCCGGCGAGCAGTCGGCCCTCGCCTGCAGTTATGCTTGCGACCATAGCTGCCAATGACATCCAGCCCATACGGCTTGGGAACGAACACGGTATGGCCGGGAGCTCGTGCGGCCGGAGGCGATGTCCGCCGGATGCGATGATGACAGGCATGTCATGCGGGTCGCCTTGTCCTGCGGTGCCTTGATCTCCTGCAGGCAAACGACATCCGGCTCGGCCTCCTCCAGCCATCGCAGGAGGATTTCGAGCCGGCCGTTCACTCCGTTGACGTTTTAGGTCGCCAGATTCAAGCCTGCCCCTCTTCGAGATCGCGTTCCTCCTCGATCGCGGACAGCCGGGCGTTCGCCGCATCAAGCACTGCGGTCAGGAATTCAACGCGCGTCCATCCAACGAGATGGGCTTCCTCCACCAGGAGCTGGACTGCGTAGTCGACAGTCTGGTCGAGTTCGACTCTCCGTTCGGGAGTGTCAGGCTCGTTTGTTGGAGGGTCGATCATCGAAGTCTCCGTGCCGGGGTGGTCGTGGCCCATAACTCGCAGATGTAGCGATCGTTCCGCCCGGCGTCCGGGGCGACCGCGGATGGTCAGCGATTTTGACGTACGAACCCGTCCGGCTACGGACTCCGGAACTCCAGGCGCGCATGATGGTTGTGATCGAGAAGGAGATCATCCCATGACGAAGGTGAGAGACCGGGTCAAAGACCGCCCCAGGGATGAAAACCATCGCCCAGAGCAGCGGCCGCGTACCAGACGATTCCAGCGCTCCGATCGAGGCGTCCGAATGAAGAGATCGCTCGCGCTCGTGCGAAACTCGGCGCCGACGACGGAAACAAAGACTTCGAGCAACTCGAAGGGCCAAAGCACGGGACGGCCTGACCGGCGGACGCCCACATGAGCTATCTGGTCGAAATCCTTCTTCCGATAACCGGCGACGACGGCCGCGGCGCCCTCGAACGAGTGCGTAACGAACTCACGGAAGTGTTCGGGGGCGTCACGATGCATGTCGACGCGCCTGCGGAAGGCATCTGGAAGAACGAGGGCGACGTTGACCGCGACAAGATCGTGGTTGTCGAGGTGATGACGGAGCATCTGAACCGGGAGTGGTGGGAAAACTACAGGAGAGAGCTGGAGGCTCGCCTTGGTCAGGACGAGATCGTGATCAGGGCCGCCCAAGTCGAGCGGCTCTGAAGCGCTCGCCGATCAGCGATGGCCGATTTCGGCTTCGACCTTCTTGCGCGAATTCCCGGCGCTTTTCACGGCCTTCTTTACTGTATCCTTCGAAACGTCTTCCTTCTTCGCTTCGTAGCGGACTTCGTGATCTTGGCCGGCGGCGACTTTCGCGCGATCCTGCGCTCTGCCTCGGGACGTGGTAGCCATGTGAATGCCTCCTGATGGTTTCGACCTTGTAAAAACGGACGCCGATTCAAGAAGTTCCCGAGAGCTACGGTGCGAGGCACTCTTCGCAGATGCCGCACCCGTCTTCGTCCAAGAAGGATTGCGAGCGTCCGCAGCAAAGACAGTTACACGGGCCGTCGCGATCGAAGTCGTCGTGCTCCGGCGGCAGGATCTCGATTTCGGGGGCGGCTGTCAGTTCCAGGACATCGTTTTCCATTCTCGAGTGCTCCAGATTCGAGGACACCCTTTAGATGGTGAGGATTTCGACTGGAACAAGAAAGCCCTCTCTCGCCCCGCGATTGCCGGTATGTCGCTCGATGACTGACGGAACAAACCAGATGAAAACCCGATAGCAATGGACGCTGGAGTGTGCCGGCCGGGGAGCCAGCAGCGGTCTTGATACTCTCGATGACCTAGCGCTCGGCTTGATCCGTGAAAACCTTCCGGGGGTGATGCCGACTGACTGGATCGGGGCGACCTTACAGATCGACGAAGACGGCGGGACGCATGTGTCGGCGCACGAGTGGTCGCTGCGCGTGCGACGGTTGCAGAACGCGGTCGACGATCATTCCTTGATCTCGTAGGAAGCCGCGTTGTCCTGCACGTCTCGCTACCGAACGACATCTGGCATGAGCTCTCATCTCTCAGTTGACCGCCTCAGGATGGGCCAGGATGTCACCTCGCCCGCGAACAGCGCAAGCCATACGATCAGGGGCTGAAGAGGAAGGCGGATCAAATGGTACGCCCATTGTTGCGCCGACGGCAACGGTCCTCCCAAGATGTCGATTGCGTGTTTGATGTTCGCCGGAAATACGCACATAGCGTAAAGTGCGAGCCCGATCGCTGCGTAACGTCGCGTCCACGGCAGTAGCAAACCAATGGCTCCAGTCAGTTCGCAAATTCCTGTGACGAATATAACCGCAGGAGCTTCGGGAACCCAGCCGGGCGTTATCTTCAGGAATGGAGCCGGGATCGCTATATCGGCGGCACCGGCGACTAGGTAGATGATTGAGATGCAGACGCGGAGACGACGGCGATGGATTTCGATCAATGTCATGAAAGCATATACGCCGATCGAGCCGTTTTGGTTTTCGCCCCCAAGATAGCGCTCGCCGAGTTTTCAAGCAGATTTATCGCACAGATGTGGCCGGCGGAACTTTTCCACGCACCCGCCATTCCCTTAAGCCACACTGGAGAAAACGTATGTTCGCCCTGTTGACCATCCTGACCGTCCTCATCGCAGCCATGTTCATCGGACTGGTCGCCTCCACATTGAAAGAATTGCGGCACGAGGCCGTCGATATCAACGCAACGGCGTTTCGAAAGTCCGGCCGATAGTCAATGCGTACGCTTCCGCACGCGCTCACAGGTCTCCAACGCTTCCATTTCAACGTCCGCATGGGCGACGAGCTTTTGATTGATCGAGATGGCGTCATGCTGCCCGACGTCAGCGACGCAATCGCGGAGGCTTTGATCTGCGCGCAAGTTCAACGTACTCCCTCCAAAGGCGGGGCGTCCGGACGAAGGCGCTTCGAGATCGTGGACGATGTCGGCAAGCTTCTCGCGACCGTCCCCATCGACTGAGTTCAGTCGGATGGGCTACGCCTTGAGCAACCTACGCCATTCGATCGCCAACTCCACGACGTCAGCGACGGGCCGGGCGATGTCGATCCACGTGCCGAACGACATCATGTCTGGGAGATCGGCGATCTCCCCTGAGTATCGAATAGCGCCAACGTTCGCCATCAATCGGGCGTCAATTACTATCGGCTCATTGAGCTCGCCATCTGCATCGTGGCTGTCGAACACGACAAGCTGGGCGTCGAACTTTTTGTGGAGCTGAACGGCTTCCCATACCTGTCTGGCAACGAATACGGTCGCCCCTGCATGGGCGAGAGCAGCTTCGAGACGTCGGGCGATTTCCGGCTTGTGCTGGACAACTACGATAAAGCCTTCGAGTGCTGGTGCTGGAAAAGCCATGATTGTGAACCTGGATGATTGCACCGTGCCGGTTCGCATGCCCGCAGTGCGTATTTCATTAAGAACGAGCTCGGAGCCGACTCCGTTGAGATCGCTTGCATTTGAACGATCCACTTACCGGCCCTGAAAGATCCGATGTCGTATGGACGTCCTGAAAGGGGACACTCCGCATGGCCGACATCGACCCGAAGGCTCAGGCGCTTTCCGCCGCAATGAACAGGATCATCGAGCTTCAGAAGCAGATGACCGATCGTGTCCTGCAGATGGCCGCCGAAGTCGCCAAGCTGACGGACATAGTCCCTGCCGCGGAAGCGAAAGCTTTCCTAAAGGCGCGGTGCAACTTGCCTGCCACGGAACTGTCGACCTACCTGGGATTCGCGACGACGCTCAAGGGTTCGGAAGGCGTTCTTCAAAAGAGCCGCGCATCATTTCCGGTCGTGAAGGCTCTGGTATTCGCCGATGCCGAAACGCGACGTGATATCCTGGAGCGTATGGAGATCGGCGCCCGTATTGATACGAAGGACGTCGCGACTATCCGCAGGAAGCTTGCGGCCGCGAAGCTGACTGTCGCAGAACAAGAGGCGATCATCAGACGCAAGGCCGCAGCAGCGACCGCGAGACGACACGCCCGAGATACGATGGCTGCCTTCCAGGCCGGGCTAGAGGCCTTTATCGGGAAAGTCTCGGTTCTGTCGCACGAAGACCGGATTGTCCCTTCTTCATTGATGAACGAGGCCGCCGGCCTGTTATCCGAGTTCGAATCCTTGTTCGGCGACAAACATCCGTCAATCACCGGGTTGCGGGAGCGCGATCCCGGATACTGGGCAGCGAGAGCACATCTTGCTTTGAAGCGCTTCCGCGACGGTCGGTTCGAAGGCGATCGAGGTTATAGTCTCGGGCTGCGCGACAACGACCTCGGCCCTACGGCAATCGACGCCCTGGCAGCGATGACCGGCAAGCCGACGAAAGCATGGGGCGTAGTTCGCATGCCGTCGGTGATGGCTGTGCTTCCCCCGGAACGCTTCCGTCCCCGCGTACTCGAACTGTGCGCGGGCGCCGGAGGTCTTGCTCTGGGCCTCGAACTCGCAGGATTCAAGCATGTCGGCCTAGTCGAATTTGACAGGAACGCCGCGGCCACCCTGCGGAAGAACCGGCCGGAGTGGAACGTCATCGAGCATGACGTCCGAAAGGTCGATTTTACGCAGTACCGGAACCAGCGCGTTGACCTGCTGGCGGGCGGCCTCCCCTGCACCCCGTTCACGACAGTGGGCAAGCGCAAGGGCAAGGCCGATGAGAACGATCTGATGATGGAAGGTGTCCGGGCCGTGCGGGAGGTCGCCCCCAAGGCGTTCGTCTTCGAAAACGTCGAAGGACTGCTTCACTCCAAGCATTCGGACTACCTCGCCTTCCTTCTGCGGAAGTTCTCGAAGGCTGGCTACGTGACGGACATCCATCGCATCAACACGCGGGATTACGGCGTCGCGCAGGACCGCTCGCGAATCATGATCGTCGGTTTCCGCAAGGACTTGGCGGACGTCTTCCGGATGCCGCCGAAATTTCCCGGCATGGCGACCAACATGGGCGACGTCCTTCATGACCTGATGTCGGAGAACGGTTGGAATGGTGCGGACGACTGGGCGCGCACGATGCGCGAGCGGCCGGAGTTCGACCGGTTCGGCAATCCCATCGGCGTCGGAGCGCTATCGGACACGATCCGTGGCTATCAGGGCAGTCCGAAGGAAGGCGAAGCGCGACGTGCGCTCATGAACGGGGTATCGTATGCGCCTCTGGCGAAGGCGGCGCCGACGAATGCTGAGGCCGCGCGCGAAGGATTCGTGCCGGGCCTAACGACGAGGATGCGCGCCAGATTGCAGGGATTCCCGGATGAGTGGGCGTTCGTCGGCGGGCTCGGGAGCGTCGCCGATCAGATCGGGAATGCAGTCGCGCCGGCTGTCGGGCAGGCGATGGGACTGGCGTTGATGTCGGCGTTGACGGGATGGGAGTTCGACTGGGAGGCGATGTTCCACTCGGGCGCTGGAAGCAGAAGGTCTTTGGTGTCGCCGCCGCCCCTTGACGACCGAGATTTCCTCACAATCAGGGGAAAGGTTCCGCTGATATGAATTTCAGGGTCGAGAGCTACAAAGGCGGGACGGCACGCTCCGTCGTTTGCAACGAGACGAACATGACAACGTCATCGAAGTGCTCGTGACCGAGGACGAACTCGATAGCCTTCTGGCGTTCCGAACGACGCCGTGAAGCGCTCGCCGTTATAGAAGTGCTCGTCAGACAACAGCCGAACATGCCCCCGCAGACGTGCGACGGTCAACGTGAGCGGATCGGAAAGGTTCAGCACAGCTCCCGGACCTGCTCGTCCTCAATTTGTCGCCAACTCGCGGATTCAGCTTTGATCTTCTCGACGGCCGTCCTTTCGCTCTCGGACAGCGAGGCTATTTCCAGAGCGCGCTCTTTCAGTAGGCACTCGATGGCGCCGACGTTTCGCGCCGAGTAAAGTTTGAGCAGTAGCTTGTAAGGATCGGTCGTGGCCATCGGTCTCTGTCCTTCTGATCATTGAATCATCGGACACCGGGAGGCCGAACACAAACCGGCGTAGCCATCCGCCACCTTGCGTGGGATCGGTGGCGCCGATTGCTTCGGCCGTGATACGAAGGAGGTGTCTTGCTTGGGAAAGAGAAACTGTATGCGCAGACGATACGTTGCAAGCCTAGGAGTCCTGCTAACCGCGGTGGTGGCCACAGCCGCCGACTTCAGGCCGTATGGCAACGGCCGCTTCGGATACAGCGTCGACCTTCCCGAGGACTTCAAGATTGTGCTCACTCCGGAGAATGGCGACGGCGTCGGTCTTGAGAGCGCAGACGGCCAGGCGAAGCTCTCCGTTTGGGGGAACTACTTTACCGAGGGCGGCTTCTCGCAAGAGAGCGATCTCCGGAAGAAGTTCGAGATCGACGATGGCTGGAAGTTCACCTACGAAAAGCGCGGAGCTGCGTGGGCGAGCTATTCCGGCTCGAAGGGCGACCGCATCATCTACATGCGGCAGATCGCGCTGTGCGACGACGCCATGGGGAACTTCACGCTGGACTATCCGGCCGCGCAGCAGAAGCGGTATGGGCCGGTCGTCGACAGGTTGGTGAAGACGCTGAAGGCGCCGAAGCACTGCGAGTGATGCTTCCAGCAGCGTACTAAGACGTTAAGGCGCAAATGGTTCGAACACGTTGAGCAATAACATTTCTATGTGGCTCGCCACCATGTTGGGACCGGTTTTAAGGCTGTTTGGATGGCCGCATCCGTTCCTTAGCTTCAGCGCTTTGAGAAGCTCTTCCTTAACGTTCTTACCAATGACGCCGATCGGAACCAATCGTTCGAGAAAATCGGACTCGCCCATTCTAGTGAGGCCGTCCGCGTTCACAGCCTCTTTCCATTTCGCATTCACACTCTTCGCCTCTTTGTTGAACGCTGCAAGGTGGCTTGTGGCGACCTCGTGGTAGAGGACGTCGACCGCCGAAATCCACGACATGACGATTGCCGACCGATGCAGACCGGACTCGTAACAGGTTATCGCCTCCTCTACGAAGGCCCTCGTCGTGGCGTTTTTGATGTTCCCGAGATGACGTCGAAGATCGGTGGCAATACGCACCGCGACAGGATTTTCAGGAACAACGCCCAATCCTTGAAGGTGGGCGTTCCCGGCCTGCGAAAGCTCCCAGCCCGTCGGCACGCGCAGGGCCAGCCCGCCGCTCTTTCCCAAGATATCCGAAAGGTTCCATTTCTTCGGGATGCGAAATCCAGCTTCGAGTGATCGCCCACGGATGTTCTCGAGCTTCACTGGCCCATCGAACGTTCCCAGTATGAGCAGCAGCTTGTCACGACTGGAGACGTCGCGATGAATCCAGTCCTTTAAAAGGGCGACATCAAGCAAGCTGAGCCACCAACTGATCATAGGTTTCCTGGTTCAATGAATAGATGTCGGTGCCGATCTGATTAAACTTCGAACCCACCAAAGTCTTGAGTGAGGTCGACAGGTTGCCGGACATCGACTCCTTGTAGGCCATCGTTGCCTTCTTCATAGTCGTCAACAGTTCAGCCCTCGTGAAGGATTCCTTGCCTTCGTAGATTTGCAGTGCTGCGGCAGCGGCCACCGCGACCTCACCGCCGCTCTTCGCTTTTAACGTCGACGCAATGCTATTGATGTGAAGCGTTTGCCCAGTCGGCCTGGGCCGATCCAAGACCTGGGACTGGGGCGGATGTGAAGAATGTCCAGAGTCACCTCCCTCGGCCAGGACGGGCACTTTGAAAAGCGTCTCGATGTGCGAGAACAGCTCCTTGATGTCGGCGACACCCAGTTCGGTCTCGCCTTCGTATTCGAATTCAACAGGTCCAGCTTTAATTCTAATTTTTGCGCTCATTCTCATGCTCCGGCGACAATAAAACGGCATATGACGTGTCGAGTCCCTGGCAGGTGTCAAGTTGAGAGCGCTGTTTCTAAACAAGGACTCACAGTTGTTTGAGGCTTTCCTTCAAGGCCAACGACTGCGTTAATCACGGCGCCCCGTTCACGCGCTTCCATTGAGCAGACCCATGCATTGATGTGTTTCCGATCAACGTTGGCGAAGGCTTTATGCTCGAAAATGAGAAGGGAGATGTCTTTATCGGTCGTCTCGCAAGGGTGCTTGATGACAGCCGGGGCGACATCCATGATCGAGTGGCATTTCTCCCAACCTTTTTCCTGAACGGAGCGCAGCCATTCATGCCATGAGGGACGAACTTCGGGAAAACGCGAAGACTGGGCAACGGGTTTGTTCCGGCACCCTATCCGCATCGTCCCTGCCCTGCTGGAACGCAGTTCGCAACTCACACCACACAGGATTCGGGAACGCCCACATTTCCGCATACGGTCGCCATCCGAAGAAGATCCGCGCATCGTCCGACATCTCATCCCGTATGGATTCGATTTCTTCGACGACGGTCGCAACCTCCCGCAGGAACGGCAGATTTCGCGACATGCGGTTCAGGTCGTCCTGCGCCGACGTAAGGTCTTCGTCCGCGTCGATGAAGTCCTGATCGAGGAACTGGAAGACCCTCGCCGCCTCGACGCCGCGCCTGTAGGCGACGTGCCGGAGATCGTCGAGAATGCGGTCGGCGGCCGCCCGGTCGAAACGCGTACGTCCCCTCCTCCTGAACAGGGCGGTCTTCAGCCGTCAGAAGCGGGCGGTGCCGTTCAGACCCTTCCAGCCGGTGACCTTCGGCGGTGCGTTGGCGGTGATGGATTCGATGGTCATGCTGTCTTTCCTCTATCCCTGTAGTCGCTGTCTGATCTTCCGGCGCGTCTTCGGCGTCGGGAGGTTCGTGGTGTCGTCAGGTTTCAACCCGTCGACGATCCGCTTGTCCGTCAGATGGCCGCCGCCGATAAGCTCGAGCCACAGGCCCACGTCGACGTCGTCCTGTTGGGTGTATTCGTCAGCCATGGCGGGGAAACGATCTCGACTTCGACCGATTGCGTTTTAGAGAAACGACTTCTTGAGGAAGGATAGCGCCTTCTGCGCGCCGGCGCTGGAAATCGTGTGGCCAGTGCCGCGCTCGATATCCAACTCGACCTTGAAGCCGGCCGTGCCAAGCTGGGCGGCGGCGAGTCGGGAAGCCATCGGCGGAATGGTGGTGTCGTTCTCCCCGTGCACGAGTAAAACGGGCGTGCTCTTGCTTGCCGACGAGACCGGTTGGGGCGGAAGGAGGCCGGAGAATGCGACTGGAGCGCCGACTTTCCAACGTCCGGAGGCGACGGCGTCGAGTCCCATGATGGCTCCCTGCGAGACGCCAACGAAGGCGATCCGGTCGTGCCGGTCGTCGAATCCTTCGCGGTGGACGACGTCGGTGATCAAATCGTCGAAGGCATTTCTAGCAGCAAGGATCCGCGCAGGATCGAGTGGGTTGCCTTCGGTCGAGAACCATTGATGACCGTAACGGTGGTGCATTGGCGCGTCCGGAGCAACAAACCGCATTTCCGGGAGGCTGGCACGCCATGACGATGCCAGCGGCATAAGCTGCGCACCCGACGCGCCGATGCCGTGGAGACAGATGATCAGGGGTTCGGCCAATTGCCCTCGCTCGTGATTACCAGAAAAGCGAGGGCGCTCGACCCGTCATGGGGAGCGCCCTCGTTCACCCGGACAGCACCGCGCTCGCGAAATCATTCCGCGGAACAGGCCGTCGTTGGTTCGGGTGGTAGTCCCTAGATGATGTTTCCGGCGACGATCTTCAAGATCACAGCGTCTTGGCGGTCGTCTCCATCCATGCGCGATGCTTCTCCTCGTCTGATGAGCTTTCGTGAAGAACGCTTTCGACGCCGGGATGGCATCTTCGTGGCGGACAGCCCTCTCGTACGCGGTCACGGTGTCGTCCTCGCTTGTTTTCATCACCTTGAGGATCGCGCCGTCGCCCATCATGTCGGCGAGCGCAATCTTGCCAGTCGTCAGCATCTGCTTCATGTCGCCCGACACGAGAGTCGACGCCCTTACATGGCTAGCGAAGAACAGGCCGGATCTGGCCGTCGTCGATCCGAGGCTCATCGACGGCCTCTGCATGGACGTGGTCGAGGTTCTCGCTAAGATGAAAATTTCCGTCGTGGCTGTGGAAAGCGGCGAGCGATCCTGACTATCGGTCCCATGGCGGGACGAACCGCCTGTCCTGATAGTCGCTGAGGTGGCCCGAGTGGAGCGGGTCGAGCCACTTTTCGGATTTCATGAAGCCGATAGCCGTTGTCGGCACCCCTCCTCCGACCGGCGCGACGTCGACCGTCGAACGGAAGCTTCCCTCCTGGCCGACTGCTTCAAGTTCGTCGAGGGTTTGGAGGCGTCCCTCCTCGACCTCGAACAACTCGCCCCGAACCTGCAGTCCTTCTCCCGGACGGTCGAGCATCATCGGGCCGTAGAAGGACCCGGCGATGTACATCGGATAAAGTTCGATCGTTTCAACGTCGCCCAGGTAGCGGGCGCCATGCAGACCCTTCTCGAAGAGGGGAAAGCCTCGCTTCAGCGTGCCGTAGATGAATACCTTCATGGATTGGACTTCAGGCTGCGGCCGACGCGGTCCAGGGACGGAAGATCGACGCGAAGTCGCAGGCCATCGTCCTGCCATTCTCGGGTGATCCTGCCGCCAAGCTGCTTTTCGAGGACGGCCCCCAGCAGGACGTTTCCGAAGCCTTTCCGTGGTTCGGCCGGGACCGCGACCGCTCCGCTTTCCAGCCACTCGAGAACGATCCCGTCGCCTTCTCGTTGCCAGCTTATATGAAGCCGACCTCCCGGTCGGGATAGAGCGCCATGAACCGCTGCATTCGCGGCGAGCTCGTGGATAGCCAGGCCGAGTGGCTGTACCGATGGTGCGGGAACAGTCACTTCGGACCCTTCGATCGCGACTCCGGCCTCGCTGAACACGGCGACCTGCAGACGGACGATGTCGCTAAGAGACACCTGCTGCCATCCGTTGTCGGCCAGCAGGATATGGGTTCGTGACAAGGCTTGAACGCGCTGCTGCACGGAAGCGGCGTAGGCGGCTGCGCTGTCGGAGCGGCTCAGGCGCACGATGCTGTCGACGATCGCCAGAACGTTCTTGGTTCGATGATCGACTTCAAGAAGCAGACGGTGTTCCGCCTCCTCCAACGTCTGGACTTTCCGATACTCGGTGACGTCGATCTGGGAGGCGAAGTAGTACGCGAGTTGGCCATCGTCGTCGCGGATTGGACTGAGGTGGAGCTGGTTCCAGAACGGGGCGCCGTTCTTCTTGTAGTTCAGGACTTCGACCGTGCCCTCGCGCTCCTGAGCGATTATGGCGCGGATTTCCGCGACGGCTGTCCTGGAGGTCTCCTCGCCCTGGAGCATGCGGCAGTTTCTGCCGAGCAGCTCCTCGGCGTAATAGCCGGTGAGGTTGAGGAAGGCGTCGTTGGCAAGTACGATCGGGTTGTCGGGCTGGCGGGCGTCGGAGACGACCATTGGCATGCGCGTCCTCTGGAATGCAAAGGTCGCCAGTTCTTTGTGATCGGCCATTCCCTGATTGGAGGCCGCGGCGGGCTCGTCGCCATGGATGTCGGACTTGTCGGCTTCAGGCACGGTCTACCTCTCGTGATCGCCGGATAACGTCGAACGAAAATAATGGTTTCACGGCATTTCGCTCTCGAAACCGTCACTTGCATGTGGGGATGACTGAACCTACGGTCGCGACATGGAAAAGGTTGCGAACATCGGTCACGTGCTCGTCCTCGAGGACGAGCCATTCATCTCCCTGGACATGGAGGAGATGCTGCGTGAACTTGGAGCGACCGACGTGACCGTGTTCGACATGCGATTGGACGCCCTGGCTTGGCTTGCTACCAATCGGCCTGATGTCGCCATCGTCGACCCGCGTCTGAACGACGGCTTGTGCACGGACGTCGTCGAGGCGCTCGCGGCAGCAAGCGTTCCGTTCGCAGTGTACTCCGGAGCGGACGTCGACGAGGACGTTTTCTTCAAAGGCGGCTGGCTGACGAAGCCCACCATGCCGGAAACGCTAAAGGAGACTCTTCAAGACCTCCTGGCCTGACGCGCTGTTAATCGCTGTTCCCGGCGGCGTCAGGTGAAGCAGTCAGGCTGCGCGAACCGCCATCAAGGCGACAGGCATTCTTCGCAGATGCCACAACAATCCTCGTCCATGAACGCGCGACGTCCGCAACAGTCGCATAAGGACACCTCCCCGCGCTTAGCGCATTCTGCTCGGGGGAAAGGATCTCCATCAGGTCATCGTCGAAAACCTCTGTGAGGATCAGGTCGTTCATGCGCCGGCTCCGCGGGTTATCCGCCTTGAGATGGTGACGGCGCCATCTCAGTCAAGATGGGCGCCTTGACGGTTGAAGAACGGGCGACATCTCAATGGGATGACCCGAGTTCCCTCACCTCGCTTCGACGGACATCCCGACCGTTTCCTGCGATGCCAAGAAGCCATGGACGATGCCTTCGCGAAGGTCGCGGCGACCGCCGTCAAGGCCGGTTGGAAGCCTGAAGAGGTGGCTGCCGCCCTTGTGGAGCTCGCGGACAATCGCATGCTCTCGGTACTTGCCAGTCGTGGTGTGGAGCGCGATCCTGTGGCCCTGCGGAAAGAGAGACCATAGAAAACATGTGCGGTAGGTTCACGTTCGAACATGAGTGGCGGGCTTTCGTTGATCTCTATGATCTTCCAACGGACCAGGAGCGCGGCCGCAACACGGCCGCCCGCTACAACATCGCGCCGACCACGCAGGTGCTGATGGTTCACAACGATGCCGACGGGAGGCAGGTTGCAGAGGAAGCGCGATGGTGGCTCGTACCATGGTGGGCCAAGGAGACGCCAAAGGCCGCAATGTTCAACGCACGCATCGAAACCGTCAACACTGCGCCGGCCTTCCGCGACGCGTTCAAGAGCAAGCGTTGTCTGGTCCCTGCGTCGGCTTTCTATGAATGGACCGTCGACGACATCGACGGCAAAAAGAACCCCTGGCACATCCACCTACCGGGCGACCAGCCGTTTTCGTTCGCCGGATTGTGGGCGCGCAACGACAAGCTGGGCGTCACGAGCTGCACGATCGTCACCATGCCGGCTGGTGATCCCATGAAAACGCTTCACAACAGGCAGCCGGTCATCCTGGATCCCACGGTCTACCAGGAATGGCTCGATCCTTCGACGCCTGGCCCAAGAGCGAAGGCTCTGTTGCAGGAGAACCTAGATGGCCGGCTCGAATTCCACCGGGTTTCGCGGGACGTGAACTCGTCGAAGTTCGAAGGTAAGCCTCTGCCGGAGGTGAACTCGCTATGACCGTGACGACGGACATGATCTCGGAGTTCGTCCGGGCGGCAAACTCCGTTCAACGGCTGGCCCTGGTGGAACGGCGTCGTCTTCTCGAGCGCGGCGTGACTGCTTCCGGGGCGCTGCGAGGTCTCCTTTTGAAGACGGGGAAGATCGCGCCGTTCGACGAGGCGACCGAGCGGGTCGTGGACGACATCGTGCAACACATCGAGGAGATGTCGGACGAGACTGTCGCGAAGGCTCTGCTGGCGTTGGCGAGCCAGATCCGCACGTTGCGGATATTGAACCGGGAGCCGGCGTGAACGGAGGCGATTGCCTACTCCTTGCCTGGAATGAAATTCAAGGCCGCGCCTGCCGGTATCAATGGCCTAATGTACGCTCGCGCCAAACGCCATGACTTGAACATCTCGTTCACCAGCCTAGCATTACAGTTGCAATTTAGTCTTAAGATGAGCTCGTCGTGCAGTCGCCTGATGGGCGCGCCTCCAGCATGACCATGCGATGATATAGGCAGGGCTTATGCGACGCTGAGCGAGTCTGATGGCGATGCGCCGGACTTCCTGGATAGACCAGCGGATCAAATCCTGATGGTCGGCATCCGCGGTCTTTTTGGGGGCGTCGCGTCATTGGCGCGATACCGGATCACCGCCATCATTGCGAAGGCCAGCATGACGAGGGAAACGTGGCGATGCCAGCCATGCCATGAGCGGGTTTCGTTGTGGTCGAGTCCGAGCTCGTTCTTTGCGGTCTCGAAGCTGTCTTCGATCGCCCAGCGATGGCCTTCAACGGAAATGAGCGTCTGGATGTCCGTCCCGGCAGGGCACCATGTCGTGAAGAATGCGAGATCACCATCGCTGATATTGCGCCGGATCAGTAGGCCACGGGTCCAAAGACCTGACTTCGTCTCGTTATATTCGTCGGCATGGAGATCGGCGAGTTCGCAGTAGGCCCAGTCATGAAGCCGTGCGCCTTTGGTGCCCTCACCAGCGGAAAGACGTCGCCATGCGCTTGGATCGAGATCACGGGCGATCTCCTGCGCTGTGCCGGCGACCGGAGGCTTTCCGGACCAAGAGCCGAAATGGTGGTCCGATTTGACGCCAAGAACGTACCCTTTGCAGGCTCGGCGCAGGGCTCCCTCGATGTCACCAACGCCATAAACCGCATCTGCAGCCACCCATGAAAACGGCACATCGGCTGCCAATGCTCGCCGTATCATATCGACAGCCAGACCTGGCTTGGTAGCAAAGGCTGTACCCTGAGGAACATGAGTTGCCGAAAGCCTTGCCGGATCCGCAGCCCAGATCTTGGGCAAGTAAAGGGCTCGATCGATAAAGGCATGACCGCGAACGGACACATAGGTGGCGAACACACCGATCTGGCAGTTCGTTATCTTGCCAGCCGATCCTGTATATTGACGTGCAACACCGCACGACGTCTTGCCCTGCTTGAGGAAGCCTGTTTCGTCGATGACTAGGACTGCATCATCCGTGGCGAGGTTATCCACGACATACTGCCGCACGATGTCGCGAAGTGCGTCGGCGTCCCAGCGCCCGCGCCCTAGAATGGCTTGTTGCCGCCACGGGCCGGGATCACCGGCTGCCTCAGCACGCATCCAACCTGTCTTACGCCGCTCGTCACCAAGCAAGCCGTCCAGGAAAAGGTTCGCAGATAATGCGACACGCTCCTGCGTAAACAGTCCGCGCATACGAGCCTTCACGTCACGCAACGATGATGCCCATAGCTCAAGCGTCGTCTCGATTGCTGCACCTGCCATCCATGACCTCCGAATCATGGAGACCTATAGATTCAGACTACAGATAATTATGCAACTGTAATGCTAGGCTCAGGACCTATTAAATTACTTGTTATGTTTCCTCGGTTTTGATTCACTTGGATCGAACGGAGGGACCGTCATGTGTGATTTGATGTTGTTGTCAGAGGCGCAAATGCGCCGTATCGAGCCTTATTTTCCGCTATCGCATGGCGTTCCGCGCGTTGATGACAGGCTTGTCTTGAGCGGCATCATCTTCGTCTTGCGGAATGGTTTGCGATGGCGCGACGCTCCCAAGGAATATGGGCCGCACAAGACGATCTATAACCGCTTCATCCGCTGGAGCAGGCTCGGCGTGTTCAATCGCATTCTGGCCGAACTGACGGCAAAGCGCGGTGAACCTGAGCAATTGATGATCGATGCCACCCATTTGAAAGCCCACCGCACCGCAGCCAGTCTGCTAAAAAAGGGGATGTTCCCCGACGTATCGGACGCACCAAAGGCGGGTTGAACTCCAAGCTGCATGCTGTCTGCGATGGTAACGGCCGGCCTCTGATCCTCCTTTTGAGCGAAGGACAGACAAGCGACTACAAAGGTGCTGCGCAAATGCTACATGCTTTCCCCAATGCAAAGACGCTTCTGGCCGACAAGGGATATGACGCTGACTGGTTTCGTGACGCGTTGGCACAACGCAAAATAGAGGCCTGCATCCCATCGCGGGCAAATCGCAAGGTGCCAATACCGCACGATCGGGCGCTCTACAAAAAGCGCCACAAAATCGAAAACATGTTCGGAAGGCTCAAGGACTGGCGCAGAATTCACACCAGATACGATCGCTGCGCACACACCTTCTTCTCAACAATATGCATCGCAGCCATTGTCATCTTCTGGATTTGATTTAACGAGTCCTGAGCCTAGATCGGTTCGCCGATGCCGGGACTGTCTTGGCGTTCACGGCGGGCTCATGGTGCGCGCAGAACTCCTGAGTTCGCTCAGAATTCAAGTCGTGCGGCACCGAGCGGAACCGATCCGCTCCGCCTAGGTTGTCACTGGCAACCAAGGAGGAAAGTGATGTTTTTAAAAATCGCAGCCGTATCCCTGTTGTCGCTTGGCATGGCGACTTCAACTCTTGCGCAGACGGCCGGCAGTGCAGGCCAAGGCTCCGGCTCGGGCAGCGGCACCAGCCAGAGCGGCGGCAGTGGTGACGCAGGCACGGGGTCGAACAGCGGCTCTGGCAACGGGTCCGGAGCAACCGGATCCGGATCTGGAGACACAGGCGCCGCGAGCAATCCGAACCAAAACGGCCAAAACGCCGGCGCCTCAGGCGGCGACGCTAATGACTGCCAACGCCAGCACGCTGGAGACACTTCGAACCCGTCTCCAACTTCGGGCGACCAGTCGAACAAACCTGACGCAGCCAACGCCTGCAAATGACGTAAGCGCCGCCTCGATTTATTGTCGAGGCGGCGTGTCTTGGAGATGACGGGCGGAGGAGCCACAAACACGACCGCAAACGAAATTCAGCTTCATCCAGCCTCCACGGCGAAGTCCGCAGCAGGACGCCTGGTAATCCTACTTCGAACACCCTTTCGCTGTCTGGCCTTGCGACGTCTAAGGAAGATGCAGGCTACCAGATTAGAAGTTAGATAGCTGCTTTGAGCCGTAAGTGTCACACCATCTTTTAAGTAGAAAGGCCCTGAAACATGGGCGGAAGTATATTAATTGTCGGCGCGGGGCTTTCCGGCGCTGTTATAGGACGGGAGCTTGCTCTATCCGGACATAGGGTCGAGATCGTCGACGAACGTGACCACATCGCGGGAAATTGCCATACGCAGCGCGACGCCGAAACGGGGGTCATGGTCCACGTCTACGGCCCTCACATTTTTCACACTGACGACGAAGAGGTATGGAACTACGTCAATCAGTTCCAGACCTTTGTCCCTTTTAAGAACCGCGTGAAGACTACTAGCGGCAAGCAGGTTTACTCGCTCCCCGTCAATTTGCACACGATCAACCAGTTTTTTGGGAAGACCTTTAGGCCTGATGAAGCTCGCGCCTTCATCAAGGAGAAAAGCGACAAGTCGATCAACCAGCCTCGGACCTTCGAGGAGCAGGCGCTCCGCTTCGTCGGCAAGGAGCTGTATGATGCTTTCTTCCGGGGATACACCGAGAAACAATGGGGCTGCCCCCCAAAGGAACTCCCGGCCTCGATCCTGAAACGCCTCCCGGTACGCTTCAACTACGACGACAACTATTTCTCCCACAAATACCAGGGGATGCCCGAAACCGGCTATACCGACATGGTCTCGCGGATCCTAGACCACCCCAACATCTCGGTAAGATTATCGACACGGTTCCATCGGAATGGCGCCGTCTCGGGCCACACTTTTTACTCCGGCCCGCTTGACGGCTATTTCGACTTCGAGCTTGGCAGGCTTGCTTATCGCACACTTGATTTCGAACGCTTCATCTACGATGGCGACTACCAAGGCTGCGCGGTCATGAACTATGGGGACGCGTCGGTTCCATTCACAAGGATCACGGAGCACAAGCACTTCTCCCCTTGGGAGCAACACGCAGGCTCTGTCTGTTACCGCGAGTTTTCACGCGACTGCGGCCCGCACGACATCCCGTATTACCCGGTTCGCCTTGTTGCGGACCGACAGCTACTCTCAGATTACGTGACTCGCGCAGAGGCGACGAGCGGCGTGACATTCGTCGGGCGCCTTGGGACTTATCGGTATTTGGACATGGATGTAACGATCCGAGAAGCGCTAGATGCTGCCAGGTTCTATCTGGCTCGCGCGCCCGGCGACACCGATATGCCTGCTTTTCTTCATCCACCCCTCTAGGCCGCCTACGCGTCACCCTGATTTCATTTCTTTTGACGATGCCGCACGGCGCGGCAAGACGGAGCTCGCAGCAAAGCCAAATTGTTGCTCCGGTCGCAACGTGCCTCATGTGAGCCCTAACAGATCGAGGAGTTTCGCGGCCACCGCACGCGATCGGATTAGCGGCGCTTGATCGGGGCTTGGCCGGCTCACGCAGCTTGCGCCGTTCGCAGTCGTGCCAGTTCGGCGGACAGCGCCGGATCGACCGACAGGTCGCTGCGGATCAAGCCATGGCTCCAGCGACTTCGGGAGCGAGGTGAATGCCACGGTGGGCAATCCACGATCGGGTACCAGCATACGCCCGCGATCTCGGCGCCGTGCATACGAGCGACGTCGACCTGATCGAGGACATGCCGAAGCCATCCTCCTTTATGGAAACCCGGATACCGGCGGTGATGAACTGGATGCCCGTCGTGCCAACTTGTCTCCGACACCATGATCGGCTTCCTGTATCGACGCCAAGTCTTGACGAGCACCTTCGACAGGATGGTGCGCGCCGTATGCGGATAGTAGTTCACGCCGACGACGTCGACGCCCACCGCGGACACGATGGCGTCGGTCGCTTCGAACTGTCGATCACCCACACCGGTGATTGGATCGTTGGTGAGAATACCGACGTCAGGATGATTGTCTCTTGCTGCGCGAGCCATCGTGACTGCCATGTCGATTGCCTCCTGGCGAGGCATGCCAGCGAGAAGCGGATACAAAGATGGCTCGTTGACGGGACAAAGCCATAGCCGCTCTCGTCCCGAAATGGTCAGGGACGCCTCGGCCACAATTCGCGCACAGCGAACTGGGTCGAGGTTGCGGTGATAATGCGATAGGTCCCAAATGGCTTGAACTCCCGCAGCGTGGGCGACCTTCAGCCGTTCGATCACGTGGTGACCGGGAACCAGACCGTCCCTCACGGTCGCCATCCCATGCTCGGCGGCAATCCTGAAATGAGCGTGCATACGATCCGCAGGCGTGTGTCGCGTCGTTAGAAGCAGATCGTGGCGGCCAGCATGCACAAGACCGCATTCGAAGCCGGCGATCATCTCGCTTTGAAACAAGGGCCTCTTCGCACCGAAGCTGAGTTGCTGCTGGTGGAAATTCATGAGGTGAGCTTTACGAGATTCGCCCCACCGGATTCAAGACGATCCTCGTGCCGGAAACGACGAAGGCGTGGTCTTCGGAGCAACGGCGGCCAAGCAAAGCTGCTGGTTCTGGGAAACACGAGGCCGAGATCGGTTTTGCTGGAAAGCGACCTCCGCCGGAAGCTCGGGGAGGACTGGAGCTTCGCCTAGGAGGAACGCGGAGCTTCATGGGCGAGCTTCTCTGGGGTGAAAGACGGACGGACGCTGCGAAATCGCTGCGTATCTATTTGGGAATGGCGAAGGCGATGACCTGGTCTCCGTTCCTTGATTGGATGCCACCGTGACCGCCGGCGGCAATGGCCACGTACTGCCTTCCATCCGAGCCCACATAGGTCAGTGGCGTCGCATTCCCGCCGGCTGGGAGATGAAACTCCCACAAAGTCCGGCCGGTCTTCCCATCGAATGCCCGAAGATATTGGTCAGTCGTCGCGGCCATGAACACAAGGCCACTCTTCGTCGCCACGCTGCCACCCATGCTAAAGATACCCGTCGGCAGTCCAAACGGCGCCCTGAGGCCAGATGGTCCCATATCTCGAGTGGTGCCGATTGGACGCTGCCAAACGACCTTCTTCGTCAGGAGATCCACGGCCTGCATCTGCCCCCACGGCGGGCGCACGCAAGGAATGCCCACGGCGTTCAACCATGGCTTCACCACGATGGAGTAAGGCGTGCCATGCTCGGGGTTGTTCGAGAAGTCTGGCTGCGGGTAAGGCTCGCTCCATCCACCCCACGGCTGGAACAGTCCCTTGTCGAGCGCGGCTTTGTACGGGAGCATCTGAAGCTGGAAGGGCATGAACGTCGTGTTGATGTAGAGAAGCTTGCGCACCGGATCGATGGTCGCCCCGTACCAGTCGGACGTTCCGTCGAAGGCGGGCCACCCAATGGTCGGAATCTCGCCGGGCGGCGTGAACAGCCCGTCGTCGCGCATGCGGTGGAATGCGATTCGGCAAAGAAGCTGGTCGACTGGCGTCGCGCCCCAGGTGTCCTTCTCCTGCAGCTTCGGCGCGAGCATCTGCGGCATGCCTGTCGAGAAAGGCTGTGTGGGAGAATATCGCTCACCGGGCATGTCTCCTTTCGGCACGGGCCGCTCTTCGACGTCCGCGATGGGACGACCATTCCGGCGGTCGAGCAGAAATAGCTGTCCTTGCTTGCTTGTCTGGACGAGCGCCGGGATCGTGCCGCCCTTGTCGTCAGGAAGATCCACGAGCGACGGTCCTGCTGGTAGGTCGAAATCCCAGAGGTCGTGATGGACGGTCTGGTAGTGCCAGCGCTCCTCACCTGTCGTCAGGTCGAGAGCGACCAGCGCGCTCGAATACCCGTCGTCGAAAGGCCGGCGCTCGCCGCCGAAGTAGTCCGGCGTGGCGTTGCCCAACGGGACGAAGACGAGATTGAGCTTGGCGTCGGCCGTATACACTCCCCACCCGTTGGGCGTTCCGCGGGTATAGACCTCGTCCGGGGCGAGCTTCTTGTTGGCGGGCGTCTTGCCCAAGTCCCAAGACCAGGCAAGCGCCCCGGTGTTCGCATCGAAGGCTCGAATGACGCCTGACGGTTCGCCAACAGACTGGTTGTCATACACCCACCCTCCGAGAACGATCTTGCCGTTCATGACTAGCGGCGGCGACGAGATGAAATGGAAGCCCGGTGGAACGGGTCCCATGTGCTCGCGAAGATCAACCATCCCATGCTGGCCGAATCCTTCGCAGGGCTTTCCGGTCTCGGCATCCAGTTCGAACAGACGAGGCAGATCGGAAGCCGTCGAGACTATGCGGGTATGGCACTCCGACTGTGCATCCTGAACGCCGGAGCCCTCGAAGTAGGAGACGCCGCGGCACGCCTGATAGACGTTGTGGGACATGTCGCCGGCGGGATCGTACCGCCATCTGAGCTTGCCCGTGGTCGCGTCGAGAGCGACCACCTCGCGATGCGGGGTGCAGAAGTAGAGACTGTCCCCTACCTTGATCGGCGTCGCTTCGAAGCTGAACTCCCTCCCCTTGGAGTTCTCGCCATCGCGAGGAAGGTCCCCTGTCGAAAAGGACCAGACCTGCTTCAGGTTTTTGGCATTCGACGGATTGATTTGATCAAGCGGCGAATAGCGGTCGCCGGAAGGTGTGCGCCCGTAAAACTGCCACGCCTCAGGTGAGACATCCTCGGTGGTAGCGGTTGCCCGCGCATCCCAGCCCGTCGGCTCAGCGAACGTCATTGTTCGCGAACTGGTGATCAAATAGCCGGACGCGAACACAAAGAGAAGGATGACGAGGGACAAGGCAAGATTCGAGGCAATGAAGCCGAATCCCGCATCTTTGCGGCTTCCACGAAGCCTGCCGGCTATCCAAGGCGACCATACCCAGAGGCCGAGAATGGCAGGACCAACAAGTCGGGGAATGAGCGCCCAGCCGTCGAGCCCAACCTCAAAAAACGACCAAGCCAGAGTCCCGACCAGAACAAGACTATAAAGCCACGGTCCGGCTATGCTCCGTCGCATTAAGAGAACACCGCAACCAATGAGCGCGATTCCTACGATTAAGTAGTAGGTGCTCCCTCCAAGGAACACGAGCCATCCTCCCAGTCCACCGATGCAAAGGCCTAACAGAATGACGACGACGGCGGTTAGGCCGGGCAACGATAGAATGCGCATTTATGGCTCCTGATCATACTGGGAGGTAGAGCGGGCTTTCGACGTGTCCAGGCTTGGTCGATAGCTAAGAAGGGACCGGTCAATTACCCGTTCCAAGGGAGCTCCACAGCCGCTGGGGCAAACGCACCCGCCGATAGCCGGCAACGAATGCGATCCTTATTGACCAGGAGTCATCGACGGCATGCGGGCCCTTCGACCTATCGCTAAGCCGAAGGATTGGAGGTTGGACACGGAAGAGCGACGATGGGATTCAACGACCTTCAGCGGCCTTCTCTTCGGCGACGTCTTCGACGCATTCGGCTTTTTCGGCCAGCGTTTTGCTCATCTCGCGTAGCTGCTGCTCGTTCAGTTTCTCGATGCCGACGAACTTGTTCTGCGCCTGCGATGACAAAATAAGTTCGTCGAGCTTCGCCTGCAGAGCCTTGCCGTCCCGGTTCTGGCTGTTTTGCAGGACAAACACCATCAGGAAAGTAATAATGGTGGTCGAAGTGTTTATTACGAGCTGCCAAGTCTCTGAGTAGCCGAAGAACGGACCAGATCCCGCCCACACGGCCACGAGTACTACCGCAAGCACGAAAGTCGCGGGCTTTCCCGAAAGATCGGCAATGGCGGTAGCGAATGTTGAAAAGAAGTTGGAAGCGGTATGTTCGCTCATGAGTGCCTCGCGTTGCCCCCCGGCGAATATTAACGCGTCCTCCGGCCCTTAGTTCCGCGAGCAACGTCGGCGTACGCTGGAGTACCAACGCCCAGGCCAAGGTTGACGCGAGCAAAACTTAAGCTCGGCAAGTGCATGCGCCCAAGCACGCTGGATCTCTTTCCAACGACTGCGGCGATCAAGCCGCCATCTCTTGAAGCTGCTCAGTCATCTTGCGTAAATCATACGGCTTCGAAAAAAAGACGCCGCCCTCCGGGAGCTCCTCGCTCGTCGGCCTATGTTTGCCGGACACGACGATAATCGAAATAGGCGGCCAGCGGTCACGGACTGCGGCAGCCAGCATTAATCCGTCCATGCTCCCCGGCATATCTATATCCGTCATGACGATCCGAATATCGGAATTTGTCTGTAGTAGCGCGATGGCCTCATCGGCGTCCGCGGCCTCCAAGGCGACAAATCCCGCGTCCTCCACCAGATCTACAGCGAGCATTCGGAGCAGGGATTCATCTTCAACGATCAATATCTTCGTAGTCATGTGAGTTTCCAGGTGTCCCCCGATCGAGACCAACTTCCGACATCGATCACGGTTCCGTTACATCGAAGGCAATTTCGAAGCGCAACCCGGACTCTGCGAATTCCTTTCGAATTTTGGCCTTCGCCCCGACTGGGAACGCGCGCTCGATGAGCACAGAGCCGAACCCCTTGCGTGTAGGCACGGCGACCGCCGGCCCTCCTAGCTCGATCCACTCGAGATGCACGCGGCTACCGGAGGTCCATCGGATCGACACGGTTCCGCCTTCAGAAATCAGACTACCGTACTTCGTCGCATTGGTAGCGAGTTCATGGATGACCAGCGACAGGGGCATGGTCAAGTCAGCCGGCAGCACCAGATCGGGGCCCTCGAGCGAAATTCGGTCCGCTGACGACGAATGAGCGCGCAGCGCCGCCTCCAGTACTCCGCGAATTGGCGACGCCGAACCCTCCTTCGACAAGATGAGGTCGTAAGTACTGGAGAGAGCCAGAAGCCGCTCCGAGAAAGACTCGTATTGACCTCTATCGGACCTTGCGAAGCTCTGCCTGGCAATCGCTTGCACGAGGGCAAATCCGTTCTTCACCCGGTGGGCCAGTTCACTAACCAACAATATTCTATCTGCCTCGGCTTTCTCGTTCTGCACACGCCGGCAATCAAGCTCGTCAAGCAGGCTATCGAGGGACGCCCCGACCGCGTGAAGCTCATCCGTCGGTTTCATCATGGTGCGAGACTTCGTCCTGCCCTCCCGCCAGTTTTGCAGAACGGATGAGATACGCGAGATCGGGGCAAGGAGAAAATGGCGGCCAATAAACATCGCGAGAAGGAGAGAGATCAGCGCGCCAGTTGCGATACCGACGAGGTTTGCCAACGTAGCCCGGTCGATCGGAGCGAAGGCTTCGGTAGTCGAGAATCCCGCGCTGACGTAAAGCGGATTCGCGGGTAATGATATGGGCCGATAGCCGAGCACGCGTGCGGTGCCATCCTGGCTCCGCACTTCGACGACGCCGGGTGCATCAGCGTGGACGAGCTTCTGGTATTCGCCTGGAATGACAGTGCCGACGAACTTTTCCGGCAAGGGCACACGCGCCAAGATGGTACCGTCGCGGTCCGCCAAGGTCACCGCATTGCCGGGAGCGACGCCGCGCTCTGTAATCCGGGTCTGAAGCCAGTCCAAGCGGATGCCACTGACTACGACCGCGGTCACCTTTCCGTCTTCGATTAGCGGCATTGCAAGCGGCAGCACCGGGCTTCCGGAAATTCGGCTGTTCGTGAAGCGGCCCACCACGAAGTCCCTGGTGGAAATGGCTTCATTGAAGTAGTCGCGATCGTTGAAGCTGACCCCGACAGGCATCTCCGCGCTTCCGCAGACAGGAATTCCATCCGGTCTTAAAACGAAAAGAGTTTTGATGTTCGGGACGCGGGACGCAAGCGACTGCAAGGCTTCGTTGCAGACCGGCGCATCGAGATGCCGTACGGAAGGCATGGAAGAAACCGCCACCAGCAGCGAGCGGAGACCCTCGACGATACGTTCGACTTCCGACGACGCCTGACGTGCCGCCTGGGCGGCGTTCGCACGCACTTCATCGCCACGCTGCTGGCGAATAGCGTACTCGTTGTAGCCTGACATCGCGAGCACGGGAGCCAGCGCAGCAACCGCAACCGCCACGAGCTTTAGTCTCATGGAAATCCCCTCTGTTGCCAGAGGGATAACATGGGTTCGGACATCTGACCATCGGGGACCGAGCAAGGGACTTGGACGATGAACCAGCAGCTAAACAAGGCTTGCTAGCAGGCGAACGTACCTTTGTCCTTCCGAGCATCGATGAGGCACACATGCGATCTCATCCGCCGATGTTTGAGATGACGTCCTGCCAACGGAAAAGATCGTCGCGGTCGGGTATCGGGCGACGCGCGGCCGGCTTGGGAGCAAGGAGGATCGCGCTGTCGGCGCTCAGCGTCCACCGTCTCTGGAGGTCAACTGGCCTCTTGCCACCACCGCCGTAGAAGAAATCTTCGCTCGACCACGCGAGCGACCATTCACACCGCGCGGGAGGCGCCAACAACGGTTCCGCAAGGCTTGTGACAACGACATCTTCGCCGAGGTTCACTATGAGCAGTCTTTCTTCCTCTGGTGCATCGGCGAAAAATCGGAGCAGAAACGCCCGCTGAGCGATCACACTTCCGTCCAAGCCTTGCCCCTGCGAAATCTGCGGCGCCGCTCCGCTATAGCCCGAAATTGCTCTGCTCTGCTGGCGAAGCGCAAGAAGATCCCGATGTAGAGCTATTATATGTCTGTTTGCATCACGCTCGGCCCAATCGAGCTTTGAATGCTCAAAGGTGGAGCGCTCGGCAGGCACGGGCATCCGTTGCGCAAATGCAGGATCCTTGAGACTTGGAAACTGCTTGAGAGAATCGATCCGCCCATTGCGGACAATCTCCAGCAAATCCCCCGAGTGGTCGGCAAAATAATAAAATGGACTGGAAGCCCCGAACTCCTGGCCCTGGAACAGCATGGGTGTTTGTGGCCCCAGCAGCAACAACGCTGTCAATGCCCGAACTCGTGCAGGCGAAGCGAGTGTGTTCATCCGCATGCCGGTTCCAGAATTGGCAACCTGGTCATGGTTCTGAAGGAAATGAACGAAGTTGCTTGGCGCAAGGTCAAATCCCGGTTGGCCGCGAGGAGCGTCCTGCCAGTCGTATCGCTGTCCCTGGAAGAGGTAACCGTACTTCGCGGAGGAGATGAACTCCTGGGCGCGACCGAGATGATCATGGTAGTATGCTTCGTTCCTGCCGGTCAACGCGACCATCGCCGAATGGTGGAAGTCATCGTTCCAGAGCGCGTCAAGGCCGTAACCGTTCTTCCCGGAGCCCCGAACGAGACGTGTGTCCTGAGGTTCGTTCTCCGCCACCAGATATATCGTTCGATCGCCGGCTGCGGCACGAGCCTCGCGATTTATCAGCGCCATGATATGCTCGTCGCTGCTGTCGTTGAGCGCTTGTGTGGCGTCGAGACGTAGCCCGTCGAAATGGTACTCATCAATCCAGTAGGCGGCATTCTTGGCGAAGAACTCGCGGACACCTCCGCAGTTATCGCCGTCAAAGTTGATTGAGCTGCCCCATTCGTTCCAGTACTTGTCGGTGAAATAGTCGGGCGCAAAATCTCTGAAGCGATCGCCAACGCCGAAATGGTTGTAGACCACATCAAGAATGACGCCGATACCGAGCTGGTGTGCGGTGTCTATGAACGATCGCAAATCATCGGGACCGCCGTATAACCGTGTTGGCGCAAACGGCAGCACTCCATCATATCCCCAGCCGAACTCCCCACAGAACTCGTTGAGTGGCATGACTTTAAGGCATGTGATGCCGATCTCCTTCAGCAAGTGAAGCTTCTCGGCCGCGGCGGCGTAGGTCCCCTCTGGCGTGAATGTACCGATGTGCATCTCGTAAAGAACTTGGCCAGCAGGCGTGACGCCTTGCCAGTCGTGGTCGCGCCACTGATAGCTGTGTGGATCGACTACGGCCGAATAGCCCGCCGGCCCTTCTGGCTGGGAACGAGACGCCGGGTCTGCGAAAGTATCGGGGATGCTGCCAAGCCGGAACCGGTACAGAGCGCCAGCGCCCAAAGTTGGAACATCAACGCGGAAGTAGCCTCCGTCCTCTGGCGTCATACAGTGTTCGCTACCGTCACCCAGCAGAACTGCTACGCGCTGCTGAGATGGAGCCCAGACACGAAACGATACCGCGTCACCGACGATTTCCGCGCCGATCGGATAACGGCGAGCGATATTGAGGGAGGGTTGATCAGTGCCAGCACTTTCGATGCTCATGGTTCATCCTAATCTGGGTTCCACAAGCATCGGGAACGTTGAAGTTTCATTCGCAAAAACATCTACTCGGAACATTTGTTCCGTCTCAATCACCTTCGGCTAAAATAGCGAATGCTTCGTATGGTCTCAGGTCGAGGCTAGCCTTCAATCTTTCGATGGCGCTGTAATTGCTGATGAGGCAACGCCCCGCCACTTGGAGCTCGTTTGGCAAGTTCAAGGGAATTGCTCTTGCCGAAAAGTTCGCCACGACGACAAGGCGCTGACTGCCCAGCGAGCGTGTGTATGTGAAGACGTCCGGATGCTGATCGAGGTAGGACTGATACCGACCATAGACAATGATCGGGTGCTCCTTTCTGAGCGCGATCAGCGTGCGATAGTGGTTCCAGATCGAGTGCTCGTCGGACACGGCACGCTCAGCATTTATCAGCGTGTAATTCTCATTGACCTCGATCCAAGGGATGCCGGAAGTAAAGCCCGCGTTTGCCTGCGACGTCCATTGCATGGGTGTTCTGGCGTTGTCACGGCCGTTCTCATTGGCACCCTTGATGAAATCTTCCGGGGAAAGACCGGAGTCGAGATGGAGACGATGCATGTTGAGGGTCTCGATATCCCTGTACTGCTCGATCTTGCTGAAGGGCACATTGGTCATGCCAATTTCCTCCCCCTGATAGACGAACGGTGTGCCTTTTAGCAGATGGAGGACCGTCGCAAGCATCTTGGCGGACTCGATTGGAAATCCTTTCGCGTCTCCGTACTTGGACACGGCGCGCGGCAGGTCGTGATTGCCCCAGAAGAGCGAATTCCAACCATCGTCAGAGAGCGCGTACTGCCACTTGCTGAGAACCGCCTTCAGCTTGATCAGGTCGAAAGGCCGAGAACGCCACTTGCCGTAGATCTCGTCCCACTGTTGAGTCACGTGCTCGAATTGAAAGACCATCGATAATTCGTGACGGTCCCGGCCGGAGTAGAGCAGCGCCGAGCCGGGCGTCGCGCTCCAGGTCTCGCCGACTGTCAGCACATCCCGCTTGCCGAAGGTTTCGCGGTGCATCTCCTGCAAGTAGTCGTGCAGGTGCGGGCCGTCGGTAACGATCGATTGGTCGACCTCCTTGCCAATGTAGTCGATGACATCCATCCGAAAACCGGCGATGCCCCGCTCCAACCACCAGTTCATCATTCTGTAGATTTCTGACCGCACCTTTGGATTTTCCCAATTCAGGTCGGGCTGCCGGCGGGAGAACAGATGCAGATAATATTCGTTTGTCTGAGGATCCAAGGTCCAAGCCGGTCCGCCAAAAGACGATGTCAGAGCGTTGGGAAGACCTCCGCCCTCGCCGGGTTTGCGCCAAACGTAAAAGTCGCGATAGGGATTGTCTAACGACTTACGTGCTTCAACGAACCAGGGGTGCTCGTCCGACGAATGGTTGACGACCAAGTCTAAAATAATGCCGATGCCACGACGCTTCGCCTCAGCGACAAGGCGATCGAAGTCGGCGAGCGTGCCGAATTCTGGCGCGATATCCTGATAGTCGGAAATATCATAACCGTTGTCGTCCATAGGTGACGCAAAGACCGGCGAGAGCCAAATGATTTCGATGCCAAGGGTCTTTAAATATTCGAGCTTGGAGATGATGCCCGTAATGTCACCGACCCCGTCACCGTTGCTGTCTGCAAAACTGCGCGGATAGATCTGGTAGATGGTTGATCGGTGCCACCATTCGCGGGGCTGCATGGTTTCGGGCGTCATGGACTTGATCCTGTCTTGCCGGCGGCGGATGGAACGTAGAGCAGCAGATGGTCGCCCTACGAGCAACACCATCGCGATGAGGCTGCGGTTACAGCAGTTTGTCCAGCGTTAGAGGAAGGTCGCGAACGCGCCTCCCAGTCGCATTGTAAATCGCGTTGGCAACGGCTGCGCCCGTACCGGTAATGCCGATCTCGCCAATGCCGTGAGCCCCCATCGGGGCATGGGGATCGGGGATGTCGGTCCAGATGACGTCGATTTCGGGCACGTCCATGTGGACCGGAACATGATATTCGGCGAGGCTCGGGTTCATGATGCGCCCTTTCCGCTCGTCGAACTGCGCGTCCTCCATCAACGCCAGTCCTAGGCCCATGATAATGCCTCCGCGAAACTGACTGGTCGCGGTCTTCGGGTTTAGGATGCGGCCGCAATCAAAGGATCCGAGGAAACGTGCTACGCGCGGCTCCCCTGTTACTCTGTTGACTCGGACCTCGCAGAACATGGCGCCGTGGCTGTGCATGGACCAGTGCATCGTCTCCAGAGGCTGAGGCGGCTTTGCCTCGACGGAAATAGACTCTTGCTGCGCGCGCGTCAGCAAGGATTCGTAGGTTTCGTGACGGCTCGGATCATCGAGTTTGCAGAGGCCGCCGTTGCGGCTGCCGACCTCTTTGGCCTTTAGACCTGCGAGTGGAGAATCATTGCCCGCAAGTCGCAGGAGCTCGTCGATCAATTTGTTATGCGCGGCGATTACCGATGCGCCGATGGCAGCCGTTTGTTGCGAGCCGCCGGCCATGATGACGCCAGGCAAGGTGGAATCTCCGTAGTTGAACGTGATGTGTTCCATCGGCAGACCGAGGCGGTCGGCGGCAACCTGGGTCTGGACCGTAGCGGTGCCCATCCCCATCTCGTGGACGGCGATGTCGATGATTGCCCGTCCATTGCGCGTCAACGTGATACGTGCCGCACCGCCGGGCATCCTGTAATAAGGGTAGGTGGCGGTTGCGCAGCCCATGCCAACGAGCCATTCTCCATCGACGGTCACGGCGGGGATAGGATTTCGGCGTTCCCATCCAAACCGCTCCGCACCGGTTCGGTAGGCCTCGACGATATGGCGAGATGAAAACGGCAATCCAGAAATCGGGTCCTTCGCCGGCTCGTTGCGCGCCCTGAGCTCGATTGGATCGATACCAAGCTTCTCCGCCAGCTCATCCATCGCGCATTCCAGCGCGAAAGTGCCGACCGCCTCGCCCGGCGCACGCATGAACGTGTTGCCAACCATGTCGAGTTCGACCTTCTGGACGTCCAACAGGATGTTCTCCGCAGCGTAGGCGCTGCGCGTCGGCAGAATGAAAGGCTCGGGCATGGCGTTGTGCGGCGTCTTGACAGTCACACCTCGATGGATGATCGCCGTCAGTTTCCCATCGGAACCCGCACCAAGTGCGACGCGCTGTTCGGTCGGCGACCTGCCACCGACGATCCGAAACACGCCTTCGCGCGAAAGCACCAAACGCACCGGTCTGTCCGCCAGTCTTGACGCGGCCGCCGCAAGGATATGATGCTGCCACATCGATTTGCTTCCGAAGCCGCCGCCGACGAATGGCGACGTCACAACAACCTGCTTCTCGTTGATGCCGAAAACTTGAGCCATGGACCAAGCCGTATGGGCAACAAGCTGCTGAGCATCATGCATTCGCAGGGTGTCGCCCTCCCAGGCGACGGTCAGGCCGTGGAGTTCAATGGGATTGTGGTTGTGGCGAGGGGTCGTGTAGGTGGCGTCCACCTTGTATTCGGCGCTCTTGAGGGCCTCCACCGCGTCGCCGACCTCATCGTGCAGAGGCTGGCCCATGAACTGGGCCGTGTCCGTCCCCACCTCGCGGGCCTTCGAGAACGACACCATCGCGTCGTCGATATCGTATCGGACCCGGATCAACGATTTCGCATAGTCCGCCTGCTCTTGTGTCTCGGCCAGGACCAAGGCGATCGGCTGGCCGTTCCAATGGATTCGATCGTCTTGCATGGCGGGGAGATTGTCGCCACCGGCCGCTTTTTCTCCAGATAGGAACAGCGGAGGCGGCCGGAGCCGCGGGGCGTTCTCATACGTCATCACCAAGACAACGCCAGGCGCCGCCTTGGCGTCGGCAGTCTCAATCACCGACATTCGTCCTTTGGCTATCGTGCTATAAGCGAGCGATGCATAGGCCATGCCATCGAGGGGGAACTCGGCAGCAAAAGGCGCTCTTCCCGAAACCTTCAGCGGCCCGTCGAGGCGCGAGACGGGTTTCCCCACATGGCCGTGGCGCTCACGAATAAGCGGGTCGGGCTCACCTCCCGGAATCCAGCTATCGGGGGCTATCGCAACAGCCTTTGCCATGCCCGCCTGGATCAGGCCCTGAGCGGTCTGCTTCGCATCTTCGTAGAGGCTCATGCTGCATCTCCCGTCAGTTCCCTCAAAACCGAGACGACCACGCGCGTTGCGAGCTCGACTTTGAATGCATTGCCATCAAGCGGGTGAGCGCCGGCCAGTTCCGCCTCCGCCGCTTCTATGAATGCCGCTTCGCTTGCTGCGCGCCCGCGAAGCGCATTCTCGGCTTTTTCCGCCCGCCAAGGCTTGTGCGCGACGCCTCCTAGAGCAATCCGTAGGTCACGGACTCGGCCGTCCCGGATATCCAGAGCGGCAGCTACGGAAACCAAGGCAAAGGCGTAGCTCGCTCGATCGCGCACCTTGCGGTAAGACGAACGGGTTGAGAACTCCGTCTGCGGCAGCTCTATCGCGGTAATAAGTTCACCGGGCTGCAGCACGGTCTCGATATCGGGCCGATCGCCAGGCAGACGATGAAATTCCTTCAGTGGGACCGTCCGAGCGCCGGTGGCTCCGTCAAGATGGACAACGGCATCAAGCGCGGCCAGCGCCACACACATGTCCGACGGGTGGACGGCGACGCAGGCTTCAGAGGCGCCGAGGATCGCGTGATTGCGATTGAAACCGCCGATCGCGTCGCATCCGCTCCCGAGCTCGCGTTTGTTACAGTTCGAACCATCGTCGTCGTAGAAATAGGCGCACCGCGTACGCTGAAGGAGGTTGCCGCCTACGGTCGCCATGTTACGGATCTGCGCGGAGGCGCCGGAGACGATCGCGCGGGTGAGAGCTGGAAACCGTTGGCGAACGATAATATTCTCCGCCAAAGCAGTGTTGCGTACGGCGGCACCGATCAACAGCCCTCCATCGGCTGTTTCCGTGATGTCGCTCGAAAGGCCGGTGACGTCGATAAGGCCGGTCGGGCGTTCTATCGTCTCACGCATCAGGTCGACGAGATTGGTCCCGCCGCCGAGAAACTTGGTGCCGCTGATCATGCCCTGCTGGATCGCGTCTTGGGCGTCCGTCGCGCGGGAATACGTGAAGGGGATCATTCTGCCGCCTCCTTCCATGTCTCAGCAATGGCATCGATGATGCCATTATAGGCTCCGCACCGACAGAGGTTGCCGCTCATCCGCTCTCGCAATTCCTCGTGGCTGAAACTTATCGATGAGGACAACAAGTCTGAGGTGACGTGACTTGGAACGCCTCGCCTGATCTCTTCAATCATAGCCACAGCCGAGCAAATTTGTCCGGGCGTGCAATAACCGCATTGGAAACCGTCGTGCTCGACAAATGCCCGCTGCAACGGGTGCAGCGAGCTCGGCTCACCAAGCCCCTCAATCGTGGTGATCGATCGGCCTTCGAATTGTACGGCAAGAGCAAGGCATGATAGAACGCGTTGCCCGTCGACGATCACGGTACAAGCTCCGCACGCACCTTGATTGCACCCCTTTTTCGTGCCGCTGAGTTGCATATGTTCGCGCAACAGATCGAGAAGGGATACTCTCGGATCTTCAGGCGCCTGCACCGCCTGCCCATTGACGGAAATGCTCAAGCAAGCCTCCCATGGCTGAAGTCGATCGAAAACATCGAAGATGACTAAACGCGGGTAGCAGCAGAAGGTTCGATATGCTGGCAAATCGCTTTAACACGACATTTGCGGAGTTAGGTAGCAGCTACCAGCGTTCACGTACGGAGCTGACACGCGCGGGTACCTCCTCGCCCCCGGAACGTGTGATGAAGTCGAAAGGTACCTTCCACGAACCCCTGGGTGAAGCGGCCACGCCAGCAGTGAAAAGCATACGGGGACCAACTGCAAGGCGGCGGTTTTTTTGCAGGGGAATACCCGTCATGCCGTTGAACGCGGCAATGCGGCCGCCTGCGCCCGGCTTGCACTGAAAGGCGTCGTTTTAGCTTATCTTCGCCGACACGGGCCTCGGGTATTCAATAAAGGAATGAAGCTGCCCTAAGCCGGATATATCGCAATCGACCTAGCGCCACCGCCCAGGTCCGACGTCGGGTCCCGGCCACGGCCGACACAACACTACTGCGCAGGGCACAGAGGGCAAGCGGCGCGAGGCGGTTGCCTAGAAACTAAGTTGAGTGATATGGTCCCGACAATAGTGAATGGGCCCTCGGGTCAATAGGCCACGCTTCATGAACACACACGAAAACGCACGTGAGCTCCGCCGCCTTCAAGCTCTCGACGAATATGCAATCCTCGACACCCCGAATGAAAAAGACTTCGACGATGTCGCCCGGTTGGCTTCCGACATCTGTGGGACGCCGATCGCGGTCGTGAACCTGATCGGCGACCGTCGTCAGTTCTTCAAGGCCGAGGTCGGTCTGGGCGTCCGGGAGACGCCGTTCGAAAGTTCGTTCTGCGCAAAGGCGATACTTGAAAACGACTTCCTGATGGTGCCGGACGCCACGAAGGACAAGCGCTTCGACTGCAACCCTCTGGTCACTGGCGAGCCGCATCTTCGTTTCTATGCAGGCGCGATCCTAAAGAATTCGGAGGGACTGCCACTCGGTACGGTCTGCGTGTTGGACTACGAACCAAGAGAACTGAACGAACTCCAGCAGCGGACGCTACGGGTGCTGGCTTCGCAGGTGATGGCTCAACTCGAACTGCGCCGTGTCGCGGCCTCCGAAGCTGACGCGCGACGAGCGGAGTCGGAGGAGAAGGCCCGGTACAAGGCGGTATTCAATAGTGCGATCGACTATGCGATAATCGTCATGGATCGTTCTGGGCTGATCACAGACTGGAACGACGGCGCGACGCGCGTTCTGGGCTGGGAGCGATCGGAGGCCACCGGGCGCGACGTCTCATTCGTCTTCACTCCGGAGGACCGGGAGGCAGGAGTACCTGATCTGGAGATGCGGTCGGCACGCACCCAGGGCCGCGGCATCGACGAGCGCTGGCACCTGCGCAAGAGCGGGGAACGCTTCTGGGCGAATGGAGAGCTCATGCCTCTAACGGCCGACGAAGGCGCCTTGCAGGGCTACGTAAAAATCCTTCGCGACCAGACGGTCGAGCGACTTCAGGAACAGCGGAAGCAGCTCCTCCTCGAAGAGATGGCGCACCGTGTCAAGAACAGTTTCGCCGTGGTTCAGGCGGTCGCGTCGCAGTCGCTTCGCGAGATCGATCCCGCGATCGCGTCGACCTTTCAAGACCGGATCATCGCGCTCGGTCGAGCGCACGACCTCTTGCTCCAGACGAACTGGCAATCGACCCACCTTCGCGCGCTGCTCGACGGCGTGCTCCTGACCGACACGTTCCCTGGACGGTTCGAAATCGACGGCCCCGATATCGTAGTCGGATCCAAGACCTCCATGTCCCTCTCGCTTCTGCTGCACGAGATGGCCACCAATGCGTTGAAGTACGGCGCTCTGTCCGTGATCGACGGAAAGGTCGAAATCAGATGGACGCTTGAAGATGATGGCCTACAGTTAACGTGGCGGGAGATCGGCGGCCCGTCTGCGGCGGCGCCTTTGCGCAAAGGCTTCGGGTCGAAACTGATCGCGATGGGAATCAACGGGGCGCGCGACGTCGCGCTTGACTTTGGGAGTGGCGGACTGACAGCAAGCTTTCGTGCGCCTGCCGCGACCCTGTCGACGTAGCTGTTTGCAGTCTTGCGGTAAGCAGAGCACTTGTCGCCGGAAACGGCGTCTTTCTGACGACCGCCGAGAGGTCAATTCAAGAACGGCCGCATCGGGCTCGCTAACGTGTCTTAGAGTATCGGCAGTAGCGTCAGTCCCAGCGGGGCTTCCGCCTTCCTAGATTGTCCGCCAACGCCGATCCCGTGAAACCGTCGGCGAGCTGAAGGTCCACTATCGCTATATCAGCCTCCGCAGCAACTTCCCTCGCCTCCTCCGATGTGCCCACTGGACCGAGTACCTCATGGCCCAGTGTAGCAACGACGTCCTCGACGTTTATTGCGATGAAAAACTCGTCCTCGACAATAAGGATTCGCATGCATACGCCTTAAGCTAATTCCGCCGATACCCGATGGCAGCGTTTTCGAATCCCCAACCTTCCAGAGCATCGATGGTTGCAAGCTCGAGACGTCCGATGGACAAGTCCGCAGACGAGCACACTGGAGACAAGCCGCCATGGCTCGATAGAAAGAAGAAGTGCGATGGGAAGCGGGGGTTGGACGTGCAGCAACCGCAACGAATCCTTCAGGAAGATTTCGATCGATACTGCAAGTCGCTGACAATTGACCGCTGGAGTTCCTGGTGCGTCATGCATTCCGCTGTCATTGCCACGTCCCGCTTTTCGCAAACCGCATGGGGCGGCAGTGGCGCGTTCGAAGTCCGCAAACAGATAAAGTCTGCAGTAGGCCCAATGCCAACCACCTTGTAGGAATAGAAGGATGAGAACAACTTCGTCCTCAAGCCTCGGTCAAATCGGCATCCTATAGCCGTAGAATTCATGGTCTTCGTTGTACCCACCCTGGCCAGCACCCAGATGTTTGAAGTCCTCTACGAACTCGATCGCGGCGATCCATTTCACCATTTTGAAGCCTAGCTCGTTCTCGCAGCGAAGCCGTAATGGCGCGCCGTGCACTACGCTCAGGGGCGCGTTGTTCATGTCATAAGCCAGGATTGTCAGTTCATGGTACATGTTGCTGATTTTATGGACATCGTAATAGCGCCCCCCGTCACCGCCCTCGGCTATGGAATAAAATACCGCGTATCGAACTTCCGGCTTGGGCTTGACGATCTCGATGATCTCGCGCATCGGCACGCCCGTCCATTTGGCGACACCAGACCAGCCTTGGATGCAGAAATGCGTGGTGATCTGCTCCTGCTGCGGCAGCGCCTTGAGATCTTCTAATGAAAAGTCCTGCGCCTGTTCAACGAGACCACCAACCATGAGACGATAGTCTTCGAAGTTTCCGACGACCAATTTTTCGAATTCGGCGGAGTTGGGCATCGTCCCGTTTGGCCAGAGGTAGGGCGAGATGTCCTTCTCGGTCAGTTGATAGCGTGGATCGAACCATTCGATCAGCCCCTTGATCCAGCCGACCGTGAACTGCCCCGTCTTTTGAACCAGCCGGGCGTTGCGCAAGGTGAAGGGCGAGACCCACAGCCAGGCGGCCGCGACGACACCCATAGCCAAGAGAAAGAACGGAAATCCAGACCAGCTTTCGTCATCAACCCCGGCGAACATGTGATTGGTGTTCTGCCGAAGGCCAGTCACGAACACCATCACGCCATGAGCGACGATGAAGAACACGAACCACAGGAACGAGATGAAGTGGATGGAACGGGCCTTCTGCCTGTCGAGTACGCGGCCGAACCAGCCGAGCCGGTTCGAAATCGCCGGTCCCTGCATGAAGCCGGTGATAATCGAGACCGGTGCCGCAACGAACACGGTCATGAAGTAGGTGAGCTGTTGAAGACCGTTGTAGCGGGTCCAACCTTCATCGACAGGAAAGTTGAGCGACGCATATTGTATGCTCGTCGATAGGGCGGCCGGAAACACTTCCCAAGTTAGCGGTATGATGCGCTGCCATTGGTCCGTTGCGAAAAGCAAGAGGTAGAACAGTGCTCCATTGATCGTCCAAAGCAGATTGACCGAAAAGTGCCACCACCGTGACAGGCCGAGCGTATGGCGCAGGCCCGGAATGCCGAGCCAGCCGGGGAGCGTAACCGCGTCGTCCTTGGCCGTCCAGATCCGGTCGGTCGGCACATCTTTCTGGAAACGGAACCATTCGGTGCCGGGCGTACAGTCCCGATGCCAATAGAGACGGGGATGGTCAGCAAGAATTTGGATGCCCGCCCGGATAATAAACATCATGAAGAACATGTTCGTGAAGTGCTGGAGCCGCAGCCACCAAGGAAACCCACTCTCAACAGAGGGGGCCGACTGGGCAATCCCTGGATGAAGTTCGATGAAGGCATGAACAGATGGTAGTTCACGAAGCGCCTGAGATCCGGCTACCGTTACGATGAGGACGATCGCGGCGATTGGCAGGAACCACATGACGTTGAACCAGCGCGCGCCAATTCGGATATGCGGAAGGACGCCCTTTCGTGGGGGTAGCCAATGGTTGAGCCGGACGCGATCATCTGCGGATCGGAGATCGGCGCGAAACCCATCGACAGAACGGTGCTCTGTAGGTTCGTCCATGTTGGCCCCACCCTTTTCGGCAGCATCCACCAGCGTTAATCCGTAAATCGAAACCCTAGCGCAGCGATAAAGGTCGTACAACCTTCGCTTTTCCGACCAGAGGGTTCAGGGGCCTCGTGGAAGCTACCGCGAGCGAGATCCTCACTGCTTATGAGACTTCAGCGACATGACGGTTACGTGCTGAAGCGCGCCTACCGACGTGGGATCAGACAGGCGCACCGGCGCCAGGGCTGTCCATGTGCGCCCGAATTGCTGCGGCACTTGCTTTCGCACATCGATCCTGTCGAGGGGCCCCCTTCTTTCCCCCACTATGACGCTAATTCGACGGGGCAGCGGCGTCTCTGGCCTCGGGCTGCTGCGACCTTCGACGATGCGCCTGGGCGAGGGATTCGTCGGTGATTTTGTCTGCCGTAGGCAGCCTCCGCTTCATTCGATCAAGACGAGGGGTTCGAATCTTTCTCTCCGCATCGATCTGCTGGTGGCCCCGTGCAAAAGCCATATCCATTGGGAACAAGAGTTCGAGGATGAATTAGTCCTCGAATGCAGGCGCCCCAAGCGCGGCCCTCGACAGCTCAGCGGCCGTATTGCCGTCGATAAGACATGTCGGCCGCATCGGTGGAACAATCGTCGCGGATCCTTGTTGAGAGGCATCGTTGTGGATTCAGTTTGAGTTTACCATAGCGCTAGGCGGAGGGTCCCGCTCTCCATGCTACCCACCCTCCGCCGCCCACTCTCGATCGCGTATCGCGGAGCGAACGGAAGTCTTGAGTCCATGAGAGCTTGGAAGACTCCGCTACTCCCCGAGAACAATGACCCGCCGCTGATTGTGTAAGCCGGATGTCCTCTCGCTCTGCATCCTGAAGTTCCCCGGCCGCAGATGGAGCAAAAAAAGCGACCGTCTACGGCGTTCTAAGTTATCTTGTGTCTTAGGTAACCCGACCCGCAGTGAGAGCGCCATCAATATTCATATTCTTTCTTCCCGCTATCTCCTGCGCGATCGGATGTCGCCGCAGGTCTTTTGAGAAGCGGAAAAACAGGGGCGCTCAAACCGTCATGGCGCAGCGCCCTTCTCCCGGACGCCCGGCGACAGTCATGTCGCCATCGAGCGGCCATCGGGTTGCCTGTAGCATCTAGGTCTGCTGCCCGATACTGCGTCGCGATCGTGTTTCGCCGACGTTTCCATCTGCATTCCGTAACTACGAGGGGAAAACACCGTTTGAATCAATTAGTTCCGTATCGGAATGGCGAGCGCATTAGCGACGCTGTGATACTCAGTCGTCAAGACCCCGAACTTCCTTCTCGGGCGTCACGGACATCGACAGGCGATGCATCGAACGCGACGCTGAAGGGTCGTCAATCCCTCGAATACAGCAACTCGCGGAGCCTTGTGCTCTCAGTTACGCCTGTCCGAAACCACTTAAGCAGCTCCCCGGCTGCCCGACGAGCCTCCTCGGAGTCGCGTTCCAATTTTCGGTCGTGACAGAAATCATTAACGATACGGTTTATCATTATGACCTCATCCGGACCGAGCGGTTGCTCTGTCTCCCAAAATGCCTGGAACATCATGTCCTCCACATAGAAGCCGTCGCGTGCCAGACACAATTATCACAGATCCAGCCGAATGTCCGGTCCAAGTAGGCTCCGCAAGATTGCTCGACCAATCGGCCTACGCGGTTGAAGAGCAGGAACACGTCGGAGACTCCACCATGGCAGAATTGAAACCTCCACTAAACACGCGACCTGATAGATGCTACAGAGTAGTGCAGCCTCCTTTACCAGGATGCAGCACCACTTGGGCCCCGCTCCGGCGGGGCCACTTTCATGGTGGGGGGTCTTTCGGCTATCTCGCCTCGTCACGCGCATTTGAAGCCATTCGCGCGCCACCTTTCAAGAGCATTCGGTTGCGACGCCCTCAGCGAATAAACCGTCGCGGCGTTGTGGCAGACGGACGTTCTGAAGCGATTGCAATCGTTGAACATATGGCCAACCACGTCGAACGTCGTTTCCTCACCGTCGAAGCAGCTTTCGGAGCGGGGCTGGGAGACAGGTTGGTTTCCTAGCGAGCCAAGTCGAGCTTCCGCAGAATTTTCTGCAATTCAGGTTCTGCGACCAGACGGGCGGCTTTGCCCGGCGCCAACCAAGCGAGGGTTCGCTCCTTGCGTTCCGGGAAAATTCGATTGCAACGCCTTACGTCGAGTAGGTGAACGTCGACCGTCGCGGGCACCCGGACGCCGTCGTCGAGCGTCTTCATGTACGTAAAGCTGCCAACAGATCTCCGTCTCGCGCGGCCTTCGACGCCGGCTTCTTCCCATGCTTCGCATTCCGCTACCCTATGCGGCTTCATGCCCCTGATTGGCCATCCCTTTGGAATGGTCCAACGCTTGGTCTGTCGGGTAGTGATAAGCAGGATTTCGGTACCGCCGGCGCCGCTACGGAGGCAGAGCGCACCGAACTGTTCCACAGGAGCGGGTTTGGGATAATCCCCGTCTCTGAGCCTCGAACGATCGCGTTTATCAGTCTCTGACATCAACGGTAGATGTGGCGAGGAAAAGTCGTGGCAAGTAGGCTGCTGCGTTTGCTCAAGAGTTTGTGCCCGATGAAGGCCCCTCTCAGATCTGATTTTGCAGAGAGTTGCTTCTCCTGCGCCGCGCTGCTGAAGCGAAAATCGGCGGCATTCGCGCCGCCTTCCAATCTCAGACGACCGCCTCCAGCGCACGCTTCAGCTCCGCTACTCCATGCGGCTTCCTCAACAAGGCAGTCTTGGCGGGGCCTTCCAACACGGGGCCCCGGTCCATACCCGTGGCGAAGATGATTGCTATAGCCGGCCAACGTCGTCGCACTTCGCGACAGAAGTCCTCGCCGCTCATGCCAGGAAGCCCAAGGTCGGAAATAACTATATCGACCTGCCGCTGCTCGAGAATGGGTAGCGCGTCCTCAGCGGAACCGGCTTCCACTACTTCGTATCCAAGATCTTCAAGCATGTCGGCTTCCGACATTCGTATGAGCATCTCGTCTTCGACAAGGAGTACCCGGTTCCCTCTTTCTGCGGTCGTCGGACTCGCAGGCGTCTCTGTGTGCGTTCGCTCCGTGGCAAGTCTCTTTTGCGCCACGTTGTTAAGCACGTGGCGAACCTTGAGTGCTAGCGCCTCGCGGGAATAGGGTTTCGATAGAAGCTGGACGCCTGGATCCAGGCGTCCGCCGTGAACAATCGAGTTCTGCGTGTATCCCGACGTGAAGAGGACAGCCAGCGACGGCAACCTCTCCCTTGCCTGGCGCGCCATCTCACTGCTTTTCAACGGGCCTGGCATGACAACGTCCGTGAACAGCATATCGATGTGGACGCCGCTTTCGATGATTGCGAGTGCCGCCGACGCGTCGGGTGCCTTGAGCACGCGGTATCCGAGTTCCTGCAGCAGTTCGACGACGGTGGTGCGGACGGCCTCATCGTCCTCGGCGACAAGAATGGTCTCCCGCCCACCTTCAATTTCCACATCCGTCTGGCCGATCTCGATATCCTCCTGCTGCACTGATCGCGGCAGATACATCTTCACTGTGGTGCCGTGACCGACCTCGCTGTAGATCTTAACGTGCCCACCAGTCTGCTTGACAAACCCGTAGACCATCGACAGACCAAGGCCGGTTCCTTTGCCTTCCGGCTTGGTTGAAAAGAATGGCTCGAAGACCTTGGAGATTACTTCGGGCGGCATACCGCTTCCGGTGTCCGATACCGAGAGTGCAACGTACTGACCTGGCTCGACCTCGTCGTGCTGACGCGCGTAGGCGTCGTCGATATAGGTGTTTCCGGCCTCAATCGTAAGTTTTCCAAAACCTTCCATCGCGTCACGGGCGTTGATGGCGAGGTTGAGAACCGCGTTTTCGATCTGCATCGGATCGACGAGGGTGTTCCACAGGCCGCCGGACACGACCGTCTCTACTTCTACGCCCTCGCCAATCGTGCGCCGGATCATCTCGTCCATGCCCCGGATCAGCCGGCCGACGTTGACCACGCGAGGATCGAGCGCTTGCCGTCGGCCGAATGCGAGAAGTTGCGATGCGAGCTTCGAACCGCGGTCGACACCAGACAGCGCGTTTGCAATCCGTCTCTCGGCTTTCTCATTGCCCGCGACGTCTTTCGACAAGAGCTGAAGGTTTCCGCCAACGACCTGCAGCAGGTTGTTGAAGTCATGAGCTACGCCTCCCGTCAGGTTGCCGATGGCTTCCATCTTTTGGGCTTGTTGGAGGGCGATCTCGGTCCTGCGCAGCGCGGCTGCCGCCGCGCGTTCTTCGGTGACGTCGCGACCGACCGCGTGAATGAATCCGTCGTCGGGAACGGCGGTCCAGGAAATGGTCCTGTAGCTGCCATCTTTTGCTCTGTAGCGGTTCTCGAAGAAAAAGGTGGTCGCGCCTTCAGCCAGCTTACCCACCTCGGCCAGGGTCGAGTCCTTGTCGTCCGGATGGACCAGATCGATGAACGACCGGCCGAGAAGTTCATTCTCCTCCCATTGGAACACTTTTCGCCATGCGGGATTCACCGCAGTCACCCTCGCGTCGAAGTCGGCAACCAACATGATGTCGGTCGATAGTCGCCACATTCGGTCGCGATCCGCGGTGCGTTCTGCTACGCGCTCCTCAAGCGTAAGGTTGAGCGCTTCGAGCTTGGCGCGAGTTTCGCGTTGCTCCTCGATATCGGTATTCGTGCCGATCCACCGAACTACACCGCCCTCGTCGTCAGCAATGGGCACCGCTCGAGCGAGGTGCCATCGATGACGTCCGTCGGCCCGACGTAGCCGGAACTCTTTCTCGTACGGCTGTCCCGCCTGAAGCGCTTCCCTCCATTGCTGTGCGGCCGAAGCGACGTCGTCGGGGTGGACGATCGCGACCCAGCCTTCACCGTCGAGTTCGCCCGCCTTTCGCCCAGAATACTCGTAGACCCGCTCGTTGAACCAATCGAGCATACCATTAGGTCTGGCTGTCCAGACCTGATTTGGAATAGCCTGGGCGAGCGCGCGGAAGCGCGCCTCGCTCTCGCGTAGCTCGCGCTGGGCGCGGCGCCTCTCGGTCACGTCCTGGACGACACCGACGAAGCGGATCGGCCTGCCTTGTGCGTCATACTCGAACTCACCCTTGCGTGCGACTACACGCTTTCGGCCGTCGTCGGCCCGGCGGATGCGATACTCGACGTTCAGCGGCGATTCTCCGTTCGCTCTGGTCCGTTCGTTTGAACCGATGTCCCGGTCCTCTTCGAACACGAGCTCCTCTATAAGGGCGATCGGCACGTCGCCCGCATCCGACAGTCCGTAAATCTTCCGGAACTCAGGTGTCGGGGTCAGAATGTTCGTTTCGAGGTCTAGGGAAAAGACGCCGACGCCTCCCGCCTCCTGCGCCCGCCGTAGCCGGGCCTCCGCTTCAGTGACAGCCTCTGCGGCGACGTGTTCCGGGGTCTTGTCCCGCAGGACCTTGACCAATCCAACCGGCTCTCCATTTTCACCGATGATCGCGCCGATCTCGCCCTCGGCCCAGAAGCGATCGCCGCTCTTGCGGAGATGCCATCTCTCGTGGTGCGCGTTGCCGTGCTCAAGGGCTGCTCGCATGGCGTCACAAGCCTTGTCAGACGCCCTGTCCTCCGGCGTAAACAACATCTCCCAGTGCACGCCGATCATTTCCGCTTCCGTCCATCCGAAGATATTCCGGGCGCCCGCATTCCATCGTAAGATTCGACCGTTCAGATCCAGCGCCAGGATCGCGTAATCGACGGCGCCGTCGAGGATCTGGCGGCTTTGCAGTTCGCTCGCTCGAAGGGCGGCTTCAGCCTGTACGCGGTCCGTGACGTCGCTTCCCTGCGCGAAGATGCCGATTACGTTGCCTTGCTCGTTGCTGATCGGCTGATAGACGAGATCGACATGCTTGCGCTCGGCCGAAGCATCGGGAGAAAGCTGAAAATCGACTGGGAGCGCCTTTCCTTCGAAGGGCTTGCCCGTGCGGTAAACCTCGTCCAAAAGTTCGAAAAACCCTTGCCCGCGCAAGTCCGGCAACGCGTCGCGTACCGGTAGTCCGACGACGTCTCGATGCCCGATCAACTGTCGGTAAGCAGCGTTGGTGAGTTCGAAGACGTGGTCCGGCCCGCTGAGCATTGCAACGAACCCAGGCGCCTGCTCGAACATCGATCGCAGCCGTTCCTGCTCTCCCTGCAGCCAGCGCTCCGCTCTCACCTTCTCAGTCGTCTCCACGACGATCGCCATCACGCCGCATGGAAGGCCGTCCGCGCCTGTCACTGGCGAGTAGTCCAGGTTCATGAAGACCTGCTCGGGGCGACCGTCCCTATGAAGCGTAAGCTCCTGATCCTTATACGACAACGATCCGCCGGCGAGACAGACCTTCATGACGTGGTCGTGGAAGTCCGCAACCTCGGGCCAGCCCTCTCGAACCTTGGAACCAAGCAGCGACGGGTGGCGGCCGCCGGCGAACGCCGAGTATGCGTCGTTGTAGATCATGACGCCGTCCTCGCCCCACAAGGTGACGATCGGGACCGCCGACCGGAGGATCGTGGTCGTTGTCACGTTAACGGCCTCTGGCCACTCAGAAGGGTGACCAAGCGGTGTCGCGCTCCAGTCGAAATTACGGATCAGAGTGGCAAGTGTCCCACCATCTGAGAAAATGTCGAGTATGTCGGATGTCATTTCGGGCCGCTGCGGTTGGTTTCGCAGCCTATGTAGGAGGCAGCGTCAGTCAGGAAAGTGGCGTGATGCTGCGAGTTAAATTTATTCTCGCACGTTCAATCGCACAACGGAGGCAAAGCGTCGATCCATTTTGGACCCGTGTCTGGCTTCTTTTGCATTCTTCCCGTGTACCGGCGAATCCCCGGAGTTGCCGGGTGCAAACTATCTCGACCTCCTTTCGTTTGCTTTAGAGGGATTGAGAGGCCCATTCCAGGGATTCGACCACGGCCCCACGCCGCGCACCATCGACATGTTCAAAGCCGACAGATTGATCTTTTTGTGAGGCTGGCTCCGAAGGATGGCCGTACCGGGGAGTATCCGGATCGGTCGACGATGGCGGGTGTCGACACCGACCAGGCACCTCCCTCGGCGAACGCCGGCGGTCGGCGGGTCGGGAGCAACAAACTCCAATTTTGTAGTCAGCGCGTCGTGGCACATCGGCGGAGTGACTTCCGACGATGTGCCGAAGGTTTTAGCCGTTCGGACGGATGACCACTTTCACGCAGCCGTCCTGCTTGTCCCGGAATGTTTTGTACGCTTCCGGTCCTTCTTCCAGGCCGATCCGGTGGGTGATCAGGAAGGACGGGTCTATGGCGCCCTCCTCAATAAGGTCCATGAGGGGCTTCAGGTAACGCTGAACGTGGGTCTGCCCGGTTTTCAGCGTGAGGCCCTTGCCGACGAACGCGCCCAGCGGCGCAGGGACGGCCGGTCCGATGAACACGCCTGGCAGCGATACCACGCCGCCCGGACGGCACGCCATGATCGCCTGGCTGAGGGCGTATGGACGTTCGGTCGAAGTGAGCTTCGTCTGCACCGTCTCCATGACGCCGCCGGCCCCGTGGCTTTCCATGCCCACGGCTTCGATCACAGCGTCGGGACCCTGCCCGCCCGTCATTTCGAGGATTCGCTGCTGGAGATCCTCGTCGGTGTAATCCAGCGTCTCGGCGCCCGCCCCCCGCGCCAGCGCAAGGCGTTCAGGAACCGTGTCGATTGCGATGACGCGTTCGGCACCGAGCAGGAAGGCGGACTTGATGGCGAAGAGGCCGACCGGGCCGCAGCCAAAGACGGCGACCGTCTGGCCCTGCTTGATGTCGCAGTTCTCCGCCGCCATGTAGCCCGTGGGGAAGATGTCCGACAGGAAGAGCACCTGCTCGTCCGAAAGTCCGTCCGGGACCTTGATCGGGCCGACGTCGGCATAGGGCACGCGCAGATATTGCGCCTGGCCGCCCGGAAAGCGTCCATAAAGTTCGGAGTACCCGAATAGACCGGCAGTCGGGTAGCCGACCTGCTTGGCCTGTTCCGCGCCATTGGGGTTTGAACGCTCGCAGAGCGAAAACTGCCCCCACTTGCACTGGCGGCATTCGCCGCAGGAAATCGTGAATGGGACGACAACGCGGTCGCCGACTTTGAGCTTCGAGTTGCCGCGGCCGAGTTCGACGACCTCGCCCATGGTCTCGTGGCCCATGACGTCGCCCGCATGCATCCCCGGCACGAATCCGCCATAGAGATGGAGGTCGGAGCCGCAGATCGCACAGCTCGTCACCTTGATGATCGCGTCGCGTTCGTGCTGAATGATCGGGTCGTCGACCTCTTCGCAGCGGATGTCGCCGCTTCCATGCCAGGTCAGAGCTTTCATTTTGTGTCTCCTTAACGGTTTGTGATGAAGAGATCGACGCTTACGGCTGGCCGCCGCCGCCTGCGGCCCCGTAGACCTGTCCTGTCGAATAGCTGGCCTGCGGATCTGCAAGCTGCACGTAGATCGAAGCCAGTTCCGCCGGCTGACCGGGACGCCCCAATGGCGTGTCGCCACCAAACTTCTCGAGCTTCTCCATGGTCGCGCCGCCGCTGACCTGAAGCGGCGTCCAGATCGGACCCGGCGCGACGCCATTGACGCGAATGCCCTTCGGCCCGAGCTGCTTTGCCATTGACTTGGTGAAGCTCATCACCGCCGCCTTTGTCATGGCGTAGTCGACGAGGTTTTCGGAGGGATCGTAGGCCTGCACCGAAGTCGTCTGGATAATGACGGAACCGGGCTGCATATGCTTGAGGGCCGCCTTGGTCAGCAGGAAAGTCGCGTAGATGTTTGTCTTCATCGTCGCGTCGAACGCTTCGTAGGTGATGTCGTCGATCGACTGTGCCTGTTGCTGCCGTCCGGCATTGTTGACGAGGATGTCGAGGCCACCGAGCAACTTCGCGGCGTCGTCAACGAGCTTCTCGCAGAAGGCTGCGTCGCGAAGGTCGCCGGGAAGCGCGACGCCCTTGCGTCCTTCCTTCTCAATGAGTGCGATGACTTCCTTCGCGTCCGGCTCTTCGTCGGGCAAATAGTTGATAGCGACGTCTGCGCCTTCGCGCGCGTAGGCGATCGCTGCTGCGCGGCCCATTCCGGAATCGCCCCCGGTGATCAGAGCCTTGCGCCCCGCAAGGCGACCAGAGCCCTTGTAGGAGATCTCACCGTGATCAGGCTTTGGGTCCATCCTGCCGGCAAGGCCAGGAAAGGGCTGGCTCTGCTTCTGGAACGGCGGCTTCGGGTACTTCGTCGTCGGATTGTCCATCTTCGTATTCTCCTGCTTGTTCGAAGCCGGCCAGGCGGCGGCCGGGAAAACGGAGCTTGCAAGCGTCGCGCTCGCCGCCGCTAAGACGGCTCGTCGGCTAATCGGGAATGGTGAGCGAACAATCATGAAGCCCCCTTGGAATCTGGGGCGATGTTGCCCAGATCACCAACTTCGCTGGCAGCTCGTTGTTCCGTTAACGGAGGGGAGAGCGGACCGTGTTTCCAGCGTCGAACAAGGATTTTTCCCATGCCGCATCTCGACACGCCCGACCTGCACATCACCTTCGACGAGACCGGCGCGCAACACGGCCATCCCGTTCTCCTTTTGCATGGCTGGCCGGACGACGCGACGACATGGAACGCGGTATCGTCCCGGCTCCAGGATCGAAACCTTCGCCTGATCGCGCCCTACCTGCGTGGCTTCGGCCCGACGGTATTCAGGAACGAGAAGGCTTTACGCACGGCGAACGGCGCCGTCCTCGCGATGGACGCGATATCCCTCATGGACGGTCTCGGCATAGATCGATTTTCCGTCGTCGGCCACGACTGGGGATCGAACATCGCCGAGGCGCTCGCCATGGGATGGCCGAGCCGGGTCGATCGGATGGCGCTGCTTGCTTCGCTGCCCCGCATGGGCGGCCTCAAGACGCCGCCCTTCAGGCAGGCGCCGCTACTGGTACCATTGGTTCATGGCTACCAAACGCGGCGCGGAAGCAATCGCGAAAGATCCGCATGGTTTTGCTCGCATCCAGTGGGAGAACTGGAGCCCAGACGGCTGGTTCGACGAGGCGACATTCAACGCTGTCGCGAAGTCTTTCGACAATCCGGACTGGGTAGCGGTCGCCCTGCATAGCTACCGGGTCCGGTGGGCCGAAGCCGAGCCTGATCCGGATAGCGTCTGGCTCGAAGATCGCATCAAAGAGACGCACTCGCTTTCTCTACCAACGGTCTATTTCCAGGGCATGGACGACGGCGTCAATCCGCCCGAGCTCTCAGAAGACCTCTACAAGAAATTTACGGGTCCCTTCGACAGGATCGTTCTTCAGAACGTGGGTCATTTTCCGCAACGCGAGGATCCGGAAACCGTCGCACGGGAGCTTGCCGTTTTCCTCGCGTCATCTCCATAACGGAACAGCAACGGAAAACGGACGTTTTCCTGCGGCCGTCGGAGGCTTCACGAAGCCGCATTCACAAAAGCGAAGGCCCCGCAGGTCCGGTGCGATCGGACCGGAGAGCAGTTGAGGGAGAAGTGAACGAGTTGAACACCTACGTCGTCACGCTCCTGATCTTCGGTGCCATCGTGCTCTTGACGGCGTGGCTCCCCATGGCGCTCAAACGAGTTCCCCTCTCGTTGCCGATATGCTGCATAGCCATCGGGATGGCGCTCGCCTGGTCTCCATTCACGCCGCTGCCTCAGTTCAATCCCCTCGAGAACATGAAGTGGGCCGAACACCTGACGGAGTTCGTAATCATCGTCGCTCTGATGGGCGCGGGCCTGAAGATCGACCGGCCACTCGGCTGGTCGAGATGGATGATCACCTGGAGACTACTCGGGATCGCCATGCCTCTTACGATTGCGGCGATCGCCCTCCTCGGGTGGAGCGTCCTCGGTCTCGGCGCGGGATCCGCCCTTCTCCTCGGCGCCGCGCTTGCGCCCACCGATCCCGTCCTGGCGGCCGACGTGCAGGTCGGACCACCACAGACCGGTGAGGAGGATGACATCCGATTCGCGCTGACGTCCGAAGCCGGGCTTAACGACGGGTTGAGCTTTCCCTTCGTAATGGCGGCAATTGCCATCGCGGGCAGCGGGGGCCAAACGACGGACTGGCTGGGTTCCTGGCTGCTTTTCGACGTCGGGTGGAAGCTTGTGGCGGGCGTCGGCGTAGGCTGGCTCGTCGGCCGGGCGCTTGGATATCTGACCTTTAAAATTCCAAAAGGCGGATCTATCGCGAAGACGGGCGACGGATTGGCGGCGCTGGGATTCACATGCGTGTCCTACGGGCTCACCGAACTGGCCCATGGATACGGCTTCGTGGCGGTTTTCGTCACTGCGTTGACGCTCCGCAGCGTCGAACGACGGAGCAGCTTCCACGGTGAGCTGCACGACTTCGGCGAGCAGATCGAGCGGATGCTGATGATGGTGCTCCTCGTCTGCTTCGGCTCGATCGTCGCCGAAGGCTCGCTTGTTCAGCACGTCGACTGGCGTGTCGCAATTGTGACAGTCGCAACGCTGGGACTTGCCCGGCCATTGGCAGCGTGGATCAGTTTGCTGGGCTGCCGGCGCCCTGCGGCAGAAAGGGCGATCGTGTCGGTCTTCGGAATACGGGGGTTGGGTTCGATCTACTACCTCGCCTACGCCTCATCGAAAGCCCAGTTCGACGGCATGCAGACGGTATGGGCTACCGTACTGGTGATCATTTTGGCGTCGGTCATCCTACACGGGATCGCAGTGACGCCGGTGATGAGATGGATCGACCGCCGGCGCGGCGTTGACAGCATGAGGTCGATGAAGGACCAACCGAACCTATGAATCTTGGCATTGTAGGTGCGTGGGCGGGAGCGAGTAATAGGCTCTGAGGACAAACGCCGCGGGCAGCGGGGTCAACGTTAACCGAACACTTCAGGAACGGTGGGACTATTTAACTCGATCAGACTGACGCCGAGGGAGGACGACGGCGCGCCGGAGCGCCGTCGTCATTGGTTCAAGCGGTCCGGCGTATCATGCGCGCGAGCGCTATCAGTACGCAGGCTCCGATGAAGCCGGCGATCAGATAACCCAGCCAGCCTCCCAGGACGACGCCGAAAAGCGAGAGAAGGAAGTTTGCAACGATCGCACCTACAATACCAAGGATGATGTTCATCAAGACGCCCATGTTTGACTTCATGAACATCTCGGCGAGCCAGCCGGCGATCCCACCGATGATTATGGCTGCGATCCAGCCGATGCCTGCATTTTCCATGTTAGTCCCCTTAGCTGAGTTGATTGCTGCCTGAACGAAACGACGGACAGTCAGCGGCGAAACACTCGCGGCGACGAATGGTTCCTTCCACAAACCGGGCACTCGCGATGAAATGAGGACGCTGCATTCTTCGGGCGAACGTACGGCCCATTCAGGAGGAGGACTGCCGTTCGTAACGGGTCTTCGCGGGAGAGGATTGCCTAATCATGCTGAACAGCATATGCAGGTTATCATATATGACGCATCTTCGCATTGTGCGAAACCGAATTCCTAACCAGAAGTTTTAAGCATGGTAGAAAAAAATGGAGACCAGTCGCGACTCAGCAAGTCGCCAGGGCAGCCACACCCAGTGGATATTCACGTGGGAAAGCGCCTCGCCCTTGCGCGAAAGCTCAAAGGCCTTTCGCAATCCCAATTAGGCGACGCGCTGGGCGTGACGTTTCAGCAGGTTCAGAAATATGAGCGAGGCACCAACCGGGTCAGCGCCTCTTCCATGTTCGCCGTCATGAACTTCCTGAACCTTCCGTCCTCTTACTTCTTTGAAGGCCTGGACTACGAATTCATCGGCGAACCTGTTCCCCAAGCCGCGCCGTTATCCGCCGAAGTGCTGCTCTTTTTATCTTCCAAGCAGGGTCTGCATCTGGTCGAGCAACTGGCCAGAGCACCGAAGCGTGTTCAGAACGCTTTCGCGGCTATTCTGGATATTGAATCGAAGGAAAACGACTAGCGCTGCGGCAATGGATTCGAAGGTCGGCCACCGCGATGTATTATCGACTCGACCGAGTGACAAATGCGCCTGCGGGTCCCTCGACTGGCAGACCCGTCGTTGGCAGATCCTAGCGTCGCCGTCGGTCTCTGCTGGAACATCGTGCTGAAATCGAAGTTCATGGAGAGATCTCGAGGAGACCCATGGATTTCGTTTCACTCATTGGCTACTGCGCCTCCATCTGCTCCGTCGTGAGCTTCCTTCCCCAGGCTTTGAAGGTGATCCGCACCAAAGACACCGAAGCTATATCCACCCGGATGTACGTTTTGACTGTCACGGGTTTTGCGTTGTGGACCGCCTTCGGGATCATGAGGGGCGAGCTTCCGATCATACTAGCAAACATCATATGCTTTTTCCTGTCAGCCTTCATCCTCGGTGCCAAGCTGAGAGGACTTAGCAAATGACCGGGCTCGCTACGCACGTAGCGGGTCATCAGGAAGTTTTCCGACGTCCTGGTCATTTCTCTGCGTGGCCGGCCAACTATGGTCTGTGGGTCTGGGAAGACGAGGTTGTTGTAGTGTTTGCAGACGGAAGGCTTGGTGAACAAGGCGCGCTTCACGCCCGCGACAAGGGCCATCATTTCCGACCGCTTCAGGCAAGGAGCGCGGACGGCGGCCAGACTTGGTCGGTAGAGCCTTTCGCCGGTTTCATTCCGGGAGGCGGAAGTCTCTCCGCCGACGAGCATGTAGCCATGGAGCTCCGATCAGGCGGGCAGATTTCGGACGGCGAGATTGAGCCGCTTTCGATGCCGATCGATTTCAAAGATCCCGAGGTCGCGGTCATGGTGGCCCGAACCGGTCTCGACGGAAGAGCCCGAAGCTGGTTCTACGTGACGAGGAATCGAGGCCGTGGATGGGAAGGACCATTCAACTTCACCGGACTGGACGTCGAAGGTCTCGCGTCACGAACCGATGTCGTCCCGCTGTCCGGACGCCATGCGCTGTTCATGATGACTGCGTCAAAGGAAGACGGAACCGAAGGCTGTTGCCTATGCGCCGAAACCACAGACGGCGGGTTGTCGTTCCGCCGAAAGAGCGTCCTCCCCTTCGATGGCGATGGCTACGCCATCATGCCGTCGAGCGTTCGTCTTCCTGACGGAAGCATCCTCAGCGTCGTACGCCGGGGGAAAGGCGTTGATCGACCAGGTTGGCTAGAGGCCTTTCGATCCGAAAACGAAGGCGCCACGTGGCAGGCGGCGGGCATCCCCGTCGCAGATACGGGGATTGGGGGCAATCCAGGCAGCCTTGCACTCCTTGAAGGGAAGCGCCTTGCCATCGTCTACGGCTATCGCGGCGACAGCCCCGGCATACGGATGGTTACAAGCTCGAACGGAGGGAGGGACTGGTCGGAGAGCATCGACATCCGACGAGATGCCAAACTCCCTGATATCGGCTATCCCCGCTCTGTAGTCCTACGCGACGGGCGTCTCCTCGCCGTGTACTACTACAACTTCGGGCGGGAGCGGTTCATCGCGGCGTCGATTATCAGCGTGGCTTAGCAAAACCGGGGCAAATCGTCAGCTCCGTCGGGAGATTGGCCTGGCCCTTGACAGACGACGAACTGCCTCAGAACGGCGCGATCTCCCGTAGCTTCCTACTCTGGAGGGAGATAGGAAGGAAAGATGAGTGCTGGTCGCAGGAACCCTCCGAGCTCCCTCCTGTTGAAGAACTGCAAAGATAATCGCTTGCCGTCGATCCCGACCGATCACTCCGTCTCTCAGAGCAATCCGAGTGCCGACGGGTTGACCACTTGCGCATGCGTGTCACCGATCCTTCCCCGGCGCGCCGCTTGTCCACAAGCACCCGTCACTTCCAAATGGGTGTGTGAGACAGGACACGAACATCTTCCGAACAGAAGCGGACCCTGTGCGAAAGGTGTAGGCGGTCTCTGCACTTCGCGCAGTAGCGTGGCCGGTGCTGGATCGGCTTCTCGTTTTCGTGGCGTTGACATGAACGCCGGTCCGGCAATTGCCCGCCGTGAGCAGTGACGCTCATGGCGGGCTTTCATACATACCGGACACTCATCCCCATGTCATGTGACGAGCGTACTCATCAGTCGCCATCATAGCGTGGCAAATCCTCAGATCCTTTTCCCACTTCAGTGCGGAAGTACACCACATCTGCCCGCGCGGTAGGAGCTTGTACCTTTGTTTGACGGTTCCAAGCCGGGCACCAACCGGCTGGCTGTATTGCCATTCTTGACGTGGTCAAGCCTGGATGAGGATGGTGGCAATACTGGTCTGGAACTTAATGCTTACAGTTAGATTAAACTGCAAAACCGGAGAGCCCAATATGACATATGTTGCTTCCCCAAGCCATTCGATCGGCGATGCCGCCCGAACTGAAGACCTCAAGCAGTGTCTTGAAACCGCTCGTAAACACCTGAACGAGACCTCCCGAGCTTCCGATACGGAAAGACAGCAGGAACTCGTGTCTTCCGCAATAGACGCTGGTTGGGAAGAGGATGAAGTTCGCGCGGCACTCGCGAACGAGGAAGTAGAACCGTCCCATGACGGATCCTTGATGCCGACCTTGGGCGTCGTTCCGTCGTCGTCATTGTAGGAATCGCGCGCGTTCGGTGACGAGTAATTTTCTGAGCTCCAGCAGCCGTAGCTTCGTCTCGTTCGGCAGATCGTTACCAGCCCGGAAGCCGCCTTCGAGTGACGGGATATGGCTGCCAGTCAGCTCGGAACTTAAGAGGTTCGCCGGCGTTTAGTCGGCATTCGTAACGAAACCGGAGGTTCCCATGAAAGCCATTTCTACAATTCTTGCCGCGACCATATTGACGCTCTCGCTTACGGCATGCGGCAACACTATCCGGGGGATGGGCAAGGACACCGCAAATACGGTAGACGCTACTCAAAGTGCCGGTCATCGCGTCAACCGGGCCGCCTCAAACTGATGCCTTGGGTTATCTCCGTCTGATCAGGCGAAAGCCGAACGGGCGAGCTTCAGGCCGAGGTCCAAAGCCCCCGCTATGTAGGTTGAAGTTATCTTCGAACGGGCACCGTCAGTTGAGAGACTTTGAGGACGATCCCATCGCAGTAGAATCGGCGCGATGGGATCGATCAATACCTTACGGGCTAGTTATTGTGCGCCGCGCAAGCCTCGTCCTCGGGCGTGGCATTGCTCTTCCCACCTTGGGTCTGAAGCTTGCCGTTGCCTGCGCTGCTTGCAGGATCCGAACACTTGGACTTGTCCGTTTTCATCTTGCTTCCAGCCTTGGCAGAATGTGTAGCCATGGGCTTCTTCATGTCAGCGTTCGCGCCACCGCCTGTGTCAGATTGGTTCTTGTCGATCGTCGACCCTGCCGGAGCTGGATTGGACTGGGCAAAAGCAGAACCAGCGAGGCCGACTGCCATAATCGCAGTAGCGAAGAGTTTTAAGCGCATTGTCTTCTCCTTTGTGCATTTGGTGCGGCTCTCGATTAACCAAAGACTGCGCTCCTTGTTCCCGGAGCACGACGCATCACAAGAAAGAAAAGACATGAACTCCCCGATGTAGTTTTTGCCCTCGGAAAGATTGGGCGAACCCCGCCGGATGCCAGCCGCCATTCATGGGCGCGTATCCATCATTGCAAGAAATAGAATTTCCAGGTCTACAAGCCAGCATCGTCGCTTGACCGGATACAAGCATGGCGTGGACCGTGGTCTTCCGACTCTGCGGCCAACCGGCAACTCCGTCGAGTGGCGTCGTCGAAGCGCGTCGGCCAAAGTTCGGTGTGTCATCGCTGCGTGCAGTCCCTTTGGATAACGGCCAGCAAAAACTCGGCATTGGGTCGCGATGCCGCCAAGTTCAACCTAGTGCGAGCTGAAGGCTAGGGACAGCATCCTTATCAACATGCAAGGGTTCGCAGGCGTCTGCGGCTACTTGCTTCAAGCGTCACGACCGTTCTACGAGGTGGGGCTCGAGTGAAATCTTCAAGATGCCAGGCTTTCGCCCAGAGCGGCCGCGAAGAGCTGAGGCGTGCCAAAGTGACGTCGCATCAAAACAGGCGAATTCAGCAGCCCAGGCTCCATGCCCGCTAGTTCGAGCATTTCGAGCACGAAAGACGTTCTGAAACTTACACCGAAATACACATGTTCGCTTGCATCATGCCAAGTCGGATCGATCACTCTACCCGCGCCGTCGACCAACCAGGCATGCTGGATCGGGAGCCAGACCCCGCCTTTTTCCATCGCGTACCCTTCGCAGTAGAAGAGTTCGTCGGCCGAATCCGGCCCCTGGCAAACGAGGGCGCGGACGGAGTTGGAGTAACAGTGCCGTCGCTCACCAAGGACGATCGAAGCCGGTCTCTCGCCAACAATGTCCATCAAGACGCCATGGGTCATCAAGGCATTTTCGGCGTTGAAACGCTGGCCACTTCCTGCGTCGAGCAACCTTCCTAGATAGTTCCGGATCACACTTTCCTGAAATTCCTTGTGCTTCATCACCTAACCTTTTGCCCATCGCTAAGAAAAGGCTGGCGTCGATCCGCTCAGTCGTCAAACAGATTTTGAAATCTTAGGTCATGCGCGCGACGTCGGTCAGCGATGGATAATAAGCCTCTTATCTGATGACCCTAAGAATTCACGCTTACAAAGGCATGAGCACGCTTGCCTCAGCCTTCGTCCGTACCGCCAAGCATCAGGGAGTCCCGAGCACTTTCTTTCTGAGTATAGCCATCGACCGTGACCGGTCGACAACATGCTGCGGACCGGCTTTTTGCCGCGGTGAAACGCGTTCAAGATCCTTTGCGTCTCTTCGGGTGAGTGCCATCGCTTGTCGGTATCCACCGCAGTTCTCCTCGCGACGAATCCCTATGGGAGGTTGCTGCTCAGTTGATAACCGTGTCGGCGTCGAATCCATAAGAATTGATCGCCGCGCGCAGCACTGGTTGACGCCGGCAGCTAGGCCGCGGAGAGCCCCGAAGCAGCTATGTCTCTGCAAAACATAACGCAGATCGACCAACCTCGTAGCCAGTGACGGCTCGGTGGCCACAACAGCTCCCGCCTCAACACCCGAAAGTCTCCACGAGCCTCCTGCTGGTCAGGCAGGAAGAAAGGAGCGAATAGGGGGAGTTGAGGAGGACGATCATCGTTTCAACGTCTGGCGTCCTGACAACCAGTTCGTGAATACCCAGCCGGCCGAGGGATTCGCCCGTCGGATCGATCTGCGTCATTGCCTCTCGATATCCCGCGACCGCGATCCTCGCCTCCTCGAGCGTCGCGGAGAAATGCATACCGATGTCGGAGCCGGAAATGATCTCGTGCCCATAGACGGTAAATTCCATGTCGCCACCCGGCTCGAATCCTTTATTGTCGCGTTAGCGCTTCTCGATACGAAGATGGCGATCGACGACAAGTTCGGCCGACAGCCGCAGCAGGCGGGTTTTCTCCTTGGTGAGCAGTTCCTTGGCCGCTCGATACTCGCGAGCCAGGATCCCGTCGACCTCGGCGCGGAGTTCAGGCGACGGCACAAAGGATTCGTCAACTCGGTTCGCACCGACTTGATATCGAAGCCATTTGCCTAGCCCATAGCTGCCGACCAGGCGGTAAGCCAGCCTGGTGGCCTGATCGAGATCGCTACCGATGGCGCCCCCTGCCCCGATCGACCGGGTGCCGAATACGACCTCTTCGGCCGCGGTGCCGCCCAGCATGATCCTGATCCTCGCCAACAGATCCTTTTCGGTCGGGAGCGCCTCGTTGTGCATCTTGTAATGCAGCCGGCCTCCATCCTGGATGGGCTGGCCCTCAACCATGTGGGATTCGACCCTGATACTGATCACGTCTGCAACCCCGGACGCCATCGCCATCAAAGCGTGCCCGGTCTCATGAACGCAGATGCGATGGACGACGGTTTCCGGTAGCGGTACCTGTGCGGGAAGGATGGCTTTGATGTCCGAGATCGCGATGTCGCCTTTTCGAATCCTTGCCGCCCGTTTTGCGGCTCTTGCCAGCTTTTCAAGATCGGCAGGGGTCGCAAGCGCCAGCTTGTCGGTGATTTCGCGAAGATCTTTCGGGGCGACGGCCTGATTGAGGTGGTAGGCAAAGATCTCCGCACGCTCTTCGTCCTCGGGCAGTTCAAGGTACACGTGCTTTTCGAGACGGCCGGAACGCAGCACGGCACCATCTATCAGGTGCGCGTAGTTCGTCGCTCCGACAATGATGGTTCCCGGCTGCTCCAGCGCGTGGGTGGTCAGGTCGAGAAACCTGCCGATGACGTTGCCCTCGTAGTAGGCTTGATCGCCCCTCATCGTGGAGCGATCGCCGATCGCATCGAGTTCGTCTACTAGCAGTACGGCGCCCCGGCGCGACGTGGCGTCTGCAAACGATCGGGACATCGCCGAGAGCATGTCGCCGAGGTACCCTCTGTTCGTTCCTTGCCATTCGCCAACCGACGTCTTGACGAGGTCGAATCCTAGCTCGTTTGCCAGCGCCGTGCCGAAGAGCGTCTTGCCCGTACCCGGCGGCCCCATGAGAAGGATGCCCCTATCGACATCCGACCATGGAATCCTGTCTTCTCGCCAATCGTTCACGTCCTGCTTGATCGCATCGACCCAGTGGCGGGCCGGACCGTATCCGGGTAGCGTCGAAAGCTTCGGCAAGCGGTCAGGCCCTGTGGTCGGTTTGACCAAGGAGGCGATGTCGAGTTCCTTCAGCGAATGACGAGCTGTTAGACCGATGACGATTTCCGCCGGTTGCTCTGCGATAGCCGTGGCAAGCTGGAGGTCGACATCGCCGACGCCCAGCACCTTGCGTGCGGCGACGATGTGTCTCGCAGTTGGCGGTGAAATGTTGACAATGACGTCGGCCGCTAGCTGAAGCGCAGCCCTGACCCCATCAAGCGATGTTGCAAGATAGATGGCCTGATGCTCCGGCCGGAAGACCGCGGAGTCTTCGGCGCCCTTATGCGTCGTACGCCGTTGCGTCTCCCCGATGATGTGCACCGGACGGCGGAAGTCGTCATAGTACGAACGCTCCCTTCCTCCGGTCATAAGGAGAGTCGCCGCGGACTTGGCATGCCAGATCCACTCCTTGTCCACTATGCAGATGATGATGCCCTTCGCATCGTTCTTGAACTGCTCGGTTCCACGGAGCGCTTGTCGGAGCGCGCAGAGCATCAGGAACCGCGCCGCGTTGTTGCAGGTTTCGGCAAAGACCTTGCTATCCAGGCGATGGTACATGTCAGACTGCCCCAGCCTTTACGCGCCCTGTCCCCGCGGCACTGATTCGCAAATTTCGGCCGACGACCGAGACGTCTCTCGAAGGATTCAGCATTCTTACAACTCCATTAGATGCTTTAGGCGTCTAATGGACGCCTAAGATGGCTCGGCGTCAACATATTTGTCCGTCGGTTTGCGGCACCTGTGGATACATGGCATTGAATCCTTATGCTGATCGCACCGCCAGAAATCCTAAAGGTCGCAAGAGAGTTCCTAGGCTTTAGTCAGGAAGAGGTGGAGAAGCATGCCGGAATTTCGAGAGCGACGATCCAGAGGGTCGAGCGCGGGGTTCGCGACCTACCCCAGTATGTTGTCCTTCTTCAGCATTTCTACGAGAAGAGCGGGATCGAGTTCGTGGCGCCTGCGGGCAAGAGGGGTTGGGGTCTCTTCAACCATAACACGGCGGGTAAAATCCTGAGACTGAACAAGGTGACCCGGCGCGCTAAGGCAATCGCCGAGCCTAAGGCGCCAGAAGCCGACAAAAAGACCGCCGCTCAACATCCGGTTCCCCCTTCGAAATTGGAAGAGCAGTGATGCGCTCTCACGTCTACCGCTATTAGAGCAGCCTACGTCACCGAGAGGGATGCGCCCTGCTTCAAGAGCGTGACCGGAATCCGCTGGGTCAACATAGGTGATAGACGTAAAATCCCAAATAAAATCATTGACATAAGAGAAATTATTGATACTATGAAATTACGGTGCAGGCAGGGATGCCGATGACCGTGAAGGGTTAAGTTTAGTGTCCTGATTTGACGTTGAACAGCGCGCATCCGCCGCGCGTCAACGGCCGACCATCCCTTCGCATTTTTTTCTTTTTCAGAATGGGGGCTGTCTGCCCCCAAACCCCCGAGGATATTTCCAGAAGGGTTAAGCACCTTGATGGAAGGGATATCGTGCTCGATCACTGCTGACCGTGGGGCTGCTAGATCGAGTTAGTTTGCTACCTGCGATAGCTCTTGTTTTTTGGCGCGACGTGGCGATCCGTCAAAACAGTGCGCTTCATCAATAGCGAACAAGGCGATCCTGGAATTGCCGATGATATCGCGGAACCCCTCCATCAGGATGCGTTCCGGCGTCACGTAAAGCAGGTCGAGATTGCCCGACGAGATCGCCCGGCGAACCTCGACATATTCCTCGCGCGTCAGCGACGAGTTGAGCGCGGCTGCGCGGATGCCGAGCTGCTTCATCGCCTCCACTTGGTCGCGCATCAGCGCGATCAGCGGCGAAACGACGATGCCGACGCCATCGCGGCAGAGCGCGGGGATCTGGAAGCAAAGCGATTTGCCGGCACCCGTCGGAAACAGCACCAGCGCATCGCCGCCATCGACCACATGCTCCACGACCGCCTGCTGCTTGCCGCGAAAGGCCGGATAGCCGTAGACGTGGTTGAGAATGCCAAGCGGCGTGCGCTCTGCGCCAAACAGCGCGTCACCCGCCGAAAACCGTGTATCCGCCGCGTCCATCAATGGCTCGCAGCCCCTTTGACGCGGCCGGAGAGCACGCCGAAGCCATCGATGATCGCTTCCTGGTTCTCAAGCCGCAGTCCCTCGAAATGAACCTCCTGTAGCGCCCGCATCAGCTGGTCGATCACCTCTTCGTTGCCGCTTTCGGTGGCCTCGGCGATCTCTTTTTCCAGCTCGATCTTCTGCCAGCGCAGCGCCTTGGACCGCTTGTGGAAGGCAAGCGCCTGACGATAGCCTTCGCGCGCATCCTCCATCGCCGCCTGCTCGGTGGCGATCCATAGCCGCGCATTGCGGATCTGCTGCTCCAGCGTCTGGATCAGCCCGCCGAAGCCCTGCTCTTCCAGGCGCTCGATCAGATAATCGCGCGTCAGATGCGGACCGGCGACAGCCGCCGCAGCCCCGAGCATGCCCGACCAGAGCCGCTGCAGCTCGCGGCTGTCGTAATCGATCGAGGCGATCTCGTCATATTCGTCCTGCATCAGCGCCGGGTGGTTGACGACGGTGAGCGCCAAGACGCTCTCGCGCAGCGCCGGCGTTTCCTGGTGGCCGCGCACCAGCCCGGAGCGGGCCAGCCGATCCGAAATGCCGCCGCCGGAAACACGCGCGCCGCGCGGGCCGTCGTTTCCGCGTCCCCGCCCCTGCCCACCGCCACGCTCAAAACCGCCGCGATCGAAATTGCGACGCTCGCCGCCGTCGCGGTTCTGGAACTGCGGCCGGAAGAAGCCGTTCAGCCGGTCGCGCATGTCCTGCTGGTAGTGCCGGCGCACATCCTCATCGGCGATCACGGCCACCAGCTGCCTCAGCCGCGCCTCGAGCTCGGCCTTCGCCTCCGGAGTCTCGAACGAGCCGGTCTTCAACTCGCGGGCCCAAATCATTTCGGCCAGCGGTTTGGCCTGGCTCATAACCTTGTCGAACGGCGCTCGCCCCTCGTTGCGCACGAGATCGTCGGGGTCCTTGCCGTCAGGCAGAAGCGCGAAGCGCACGGTGCGGCCGGGCTTGATGTGCGGCAGCGCCAGATCGGCCGCGCGGTTGGCGGCGCGGATACCGGCGCCGTCGCCGTCGAAGCAGAGCACCGGCTGCGGCGTCATCTTCCAGAGGAGCTCCAGCTGGTTTTCGGTCAGCGCCGTGCCGAGCGGCGCCACCGCGTTCTCGACGCCCGCCTGATGGAGCGCGATCACGTCCATATAGCCTTCAACGGCAATGATCGTGCCTTCGCCATTGGCGCCCTGCGTCGAGCGCCGCGCGCGGGCGAAATTGTAGAGCACGTTGCCCTTGTGGAAGAGCTCCGTCTCGTTGGAATTGAGATACTTGGCCGGCGCGTCCGGCGACATGGCGCGGCCACCGAAGGCGATCACCTTCTCGCGCGAAGACAGGATCGGAAACATGATGCGGTCGCGGAAGCGATCGTAAGACACCGGGATCTCCGGCCCGTGCACGACCAGCCCGCAGGCCTCGATCTGCTCTTTCGACGCCCCCTTGCCCGCCAGATGCTCCTTCAGCGCATTGCGGCTATCGGGCGCAAAGCCGAGACGGAAGGTCTCGATCGTGCGCCCCGTCAGTCCGCGGTCGCGCAGATAGGCGCGCGCGCGGGCGCCGTTCGCCGTCTGCAGCTGGTCCTGGAAGAACTGTGTCGCCATCTCCATCACGTCGAGAAGCGTGGTCCGCTCCTTCTCGCGCTTCTCCATGGCGGGATCGGCGACGGGCATCGCCACGCCGGCCATATCGGCGATCGTCTGCACCGCCTCGGGAAAGCTCAAGCCCTCGAGTTCGGTGAGGAAGCGGAAATGGTCACCGGTCACGCCACAGCCGAAGCAATGGTAGCGGCCCTTGCGGTCCTCGCAGTGGAAGCTCGGCGACTTCTCGCCGTGGAACGGGCAGCACGCCCAATAATCGGCGCGCGAGACGTTGGTCTTGCGCTTGTCCCAGCTCACACGGCGACCGATCACGTCCGAAATCAGGACGCGGTCGCGTATCTCGTCGAGAAAGGAGTTTGAAAAGCGCATTTCTACCTCTTGGCTATCCTCCATATAAGCAAGTTCCCGGGCGCATGCCATGAACTTTGGCCGATAGCCACGCTATACACAGGTTGCTTCAATGACCTGCACCCGGCAACGCGGGTATCTGAAACTTTCAACAAAGCGTGACTGTCGAAGGCATTCACGAAGCGCCAAGAGCTTGCCGTACATCGTAAACGACACCAACCGCGATATGACGCGCTCGCTCCGGGTAGATAAAACAGGACCTTACGGCCGAGACTCGAATCCGATTGCGAGCTGGACACCCCAACTGGTGTTCGCTTTAAGGCGGCGATTCCCGCCAATTATTATTTTTTTGTAATTTGAATCCGATGCCGCATCGCAATAACGTCAGTCTCAACAAAGCGATCCCCTCGCAAGGCACCATCCCTACCCCCGGCGCCGCCTTGCAAGGGTGCCTTTGCAAATACCCGCTGATGAGGACCCAGGTCCTGCGTCGTCAGCCGGAGCAAAGAGCAAGAAGGCAGGAACGCCCCCAGTTCCTGCCTTCTTTAATTTCTACCTAACGTTTCATATTGTGGATTGTGACTGCCTATCACAGGCAGATTCCACCAGCAATTGATTGACAGTCGTTGGTCGCAAGTCCAATGAAGGCGGCAACTTCGGATGGTTGCCAAGCATGCCACATAAGGTTGAAGAATTTTTAGAGAGTGACGCATTTTTCGCGTTGGTTCTGGAATTCGCGCGCGAAATGCTCGCGATCTACCGCGAAAGCCCGCGCATCGCGTCGATATTCGCCGCCCAGCAACGCTGGTTGATGGCGCAACTCGGATTCGCGCTTTATTTCGGCTACCCCGACGATCCCAAGGGCGGCCTCTACTCCGGCCGTTTCATTTCATTCGCCATCGAAAAGAAGATCGCCAGCCGCAACACGGCGGCCGCCTTCATGCAGGAAATGCTCGCCTATCGCTTCCTGCGCCCGGTCGAAAGCCCATCCGACAAGCGCACGCGCCTGCTGGAGCCGACCGAAACGGCGATGGAACACTTCCACAAATGGCTCGCCGCCCACCTGATGATCCTCGACAACCTCGATGGCGGCCATCGTCTCGAGGCGGCGATGAAGGATCCGATGGTGTTTGCCCGCATGCAGCCGTTGATCGCCAAGGGCATCATCGACAGCGACGCGGTGCGCGATCCCGGCACCACCTACAATCTCTTCAACTGGGCGAATTCCGGCGGCCTCGTCATGGATCTGCTCATGACGCGGATAACCTCTTTCGACACGTCGATGGAGCGCGTCGCGATCGGCAGGCTGTCGCTGAAGGAGATCCGCGACCAGTTCATGATATCCAACACGCATCTGAAGCGACTGCTGTCGCAGGCAGCCGAGATGGGCAGCATCGGCTGGTCGGAGGCCTCGTTCAAGGGCGAGACCTGGATGTCTATGAAGTTCGTGCGGGAATATTGGGGCTATCAGGCCGCGAAATTCGCCGTCATCGACGCCGCAGCCGCAAGCGTGCTGGGGCCCGCGGTCCCGAAGACCGCGCGCCTAGCTTGATCGATCAGTTCAAGAGTTCCTTGACGGCACCCGACGCCTTGGAGAAATCCATCTGGCCGGCATAGCGCTCCTTGAGCACCGCCATCACCTTGCCCATGTCCTTCGGACCGGCAGCACCCGTCTCGGCGATGATCGCCGCGATGTTGGCGCGCACATCCGAATCGGAGAGCTGCTTCGGCATGAAGTCCTGCACGACTTTGATTTCGGCGCGCTCCTTGGCGGCGAGCTCCGGGCGGGCGTTCTCGTCGTAGATCTTCGCCGATTCGTCGCGCTGCTTCACCATCTTGGCCAGGATCTGCAGGATTTCGTCGTCGCTGGCCTCTTCCTTGCCGGCGCCGCGATTGGCGATATCACGGTCCTTGATCGCGGCCTGGATCAGGCGAACGGTCGAAAGACGCTCGGCATTCTTGGATTTCATCGCATCCTTGAGGGCGGCGGCGAGTTGATCGCGCAACATCATAAACACTCCTGTTTGAATGCCGCTTCATAAACCAGACGAATGCGTGGGATCAAATAAATTGCGAAACGCGCGACATAAAGCGGCAGAAAACCCTTAGAATCTGCGGTACAAAGATTGACCTCAGGAAATAGCGTGGCTATTTACCGCCACCTGCACCAAAATTCGTGATCAGGCCTGAGAGCGCGCGCCTTGCCGCGCGTACACGCTTGCGAACCAAAATGGCCGGCCAACGTTGCCCAAGGACGTCTGGCGGCCGGAAACGGGATGAAGATGACCGCGACAGCACCCTGGACAACCGAAAAGCCGACCGCCCTGCTCGTTCTGGCGGATGGCACAGTGATCGAAGGCAAGGGCATCGGTGCGACCGGCAAGGTCCAGGCCGAAGTGGTCTTCAACACCGCGCTAACAGGCTACGAAGAGATCATGACCGATCCCTCCTACCTCGGCCAGATCGTCACCTTCACCTTCCCGCATATCGGCAACATCGGCACCAATGAAGAAGACATCGAAGACCTGACGCCAGCAGCACGCCACGGCGCGGTCGGCGTCATCTTCAAGGCCGACATGACCGACCCGTCCAACTACCGCGCCGCCAAGCACCTCGACGCCTGGCTGAAGGCCCGTGGCGTCATCGGTCTTTGCGGCATCGATACCCGCGCGCTCACCGCCTGGATCCGTGAAAACGGCGCGCCGAACGCCGTCATCGCCCACGATCCGAACGGCGTCTTCGACATCGACACGTTGAAGGCAGAAGCCAAGGCCTGGAGCGGCCTCGAAGGCCTCGACCTCGCCAAGATCGCCTCCTCCGGCCAGTCCTCGCAGTGGTCGCAGACCCCGTGGGTCTGGAACGAAGGCTACGGCGAACTGAAAGCCGAGGACGCCAAGTACCACGTCGTCTGCCTCGACTACGGCGTCAAGCGCAACATCCTGCGCCTGTTTGCCGGCCTCGATTGCAAAGTCACCGTGATGCCGGCAACGACGAGCGCCGAGGAAGTGCTTGCCATGCAGCCCGACGGCATCTTCCTGTCAAACGGCCCGGGCGATCCGGCCGCAACCGGCGAATACGCCGTTCCGGTCATCCAGTCGCTGATCAAAACGGATATTCCGCTCTTCGGCATCTGCCTCGGCCACCAGATGCTGGGCCTGGCGCTCGGCGCCAAGACCGAAAAGATGCACCAAGGCCACCACGGCGCCAACCATCCGGTCAAGGACCACACGACGGGCAAGGTCGAGATCGTCTCGATGAACCACGGCTTCGCGGTCGACACGAAGTCGCTGCCCGAAGGTGTTGAGGAGACTCACGTTTCGCTCTTCGACGGCACGAACTGCGGCCTGCGCGTTTCAGGCAAGCAGATCTTCTCCGTCCAGCACCACCCGGAAGCCTCCCCCGGCCCGCAGGACAGCCACTACCTCTTCCGCCGCTTCATCAACATGGTGCGCGAAAAGAAGGGCGAAGCGGCACTGGCCGAACGCTGAGCGAATAGACAGAGATCAATTAAAGAGAGCGGCGCCGAAAACCACGGCGCCGCTCTTTTCATGTCTGCTTTGGGCATGGTCTTGCCGTCATTTGTTAACAGCAATTTAAGGCCGGCATTTCATGATCCGCACCCAGGCGCGCGCAACGCCGGCCGAAGGTGCCATCGATGCAGGAAAAGAAGCACATAGCCAGTCTCGACGGCTTGCGCGGCATGGCCGCCGCGGCAGTGGTCTTCTCGCACCTCGATCTGATCTTCCCCTCGCTCGCGCCCTTCATGATAACAGGTGTCGGCGGCCGGGCGGTGGCGATCTTCTTTGCTCTCAGCGGCTTCCTGATGGCCTATCTCTATGGTGACCGGCCGATCAGCCGCAAGGCAGTAGCCGACTTCCTGGTCAGCCGCTTCTCGCGCATCTATCCGGTCTATCTGGTGGCAGTGCTTGTCGTCGCGGTTCTGTCGAGCATTCCGGGCTTCGATTTCATCAACCCGATCCACGGCGGCAAGGAAATCCTGCGCCATGTCCTGCTCCTGGGCTCAACCGGCGTCCTGTGGTCGGTCCCGCCGGAAATCCAGTTCTACCTTCTCTTCCCGGTGATCTGGCTTTTCTTCAGCGACACCAGGCGATACCAGGCAATCGGCGTCCTGCTTGCAGGCCTTTTGGCGCTCGACGCGCTAGACGGCTTCCCCGGTCCCGGCATCCTGCTGGTCTCGAAGCTCGCGTTCTTCCTTCTCGGCGCCACCGTCGGCCGGCTCCAATCGCGGCTGAAAGATCGGTTGGATGGCATCACCACGGGCATATTGGCGCTGACGCTGCCCTTCTTCATCCTGATATCGAACCACCTGTTTCCCAATGCTGACAACGCCTGGGGACTGGCGCCCGCCTTCGCCGGCGCGCTCGCGGTTCTATTGGTGGCGCAGGAGCATCGGATTTCAGCAGCCGTCTTCGCCGCCGCACCGATGCGCTTTCTCGGCAAGATCAGCTTCTCGCTCTATCTCTTCCACGTGCCGGTGATGTTCCTGATGGGCAACGCCCTGTCGTCAACAATGCCGCTTTATGTAGTCGTCCCAATGGCCCTCGTCGCGGCCCTGCTGATCGCCTGGATCAGCTACGAATGCATCGAGACCCCGGCCCGCCGGGCGCTGGTATCGCTCTGGCATCAACGCGGGTCGAAGGTCTTCGCCAATCCGCAGCCGAACACCCGCAGTTAAGCGACGCCAGGTTTAAACCTCGCGCCGCATCAGGATGTAGAACCGCGCGCACAGCATAAGCGCGGCCGTGAACAATCCGATCAGAAAGCCGAGCCAGATGCCGATGCCGCCGAGCCCCAGCGGAAACGCCAGCGCCCAGGCCAGGAAGAAGCCGATCGGCCAATAGGCGATCAGCGCCAGGATCATCGGCACGCGTGCATCCTTCAGCCCGCGCAGCAGGCCGTTGGCGATCGCCTGCAGACCATCGACCAGCTGGAACAGCCCGGCGATCACGATCAGCGGTCCGGCATAGGCAAGCACCTGCGGCGCCTCGGCCGAGTGGGTGTCGAGGAACCAGCCCGCGAAGAAACCGGGCATGATCGCAAACAGCAACCCGCCGATAGCCGAAATGACACAGGCGAGCACGGATACGGACACGGCCGCGCGCACCAGCGCCACGCGATCTCCCTGCCCGTGCGCGACGCCGACCCGGACGGTCGCCGCCTGCGAAAGGCCGAGCGGGATCATGAAGGCGATCGATGCCCACTGCAGCGCGATGCCGTGCGCTGCAAGCTCGATGGTGCCGATCCGGCCCATCAACAGCGACGCCATGGTGAACAGGCTGACTTCGGCAAGAATGGTGACGCTGATCGGCAACCCCAGACGCACGACCTCGAAGAAGGCCTTCCAGTCCGGCCGCCAGAAGCGAACCAGGATTTCGTAACGCCGGGTTTCCGGCCGGCTCTGGACGTAAGCCAGAATGAAGAAGAAGCCCGCCGTCTGCACCAGCACCGACACGATCGCCGCACCGCGCAACCCCATGGCCGGCAGGCCGAAATGGCCGAGCACGAGCACGTAGGCAAAGACCGCGTTCAGCACCAGCATGGCGATCGTGACGTTGAGAATGACGGCGGCCTTGCCGATAGCACTCACCAGCGAGCGCAGCACGTTGTAGAGCAGCCCCGGCAGCACCGCGAACTGGCCGATGACGATATAGCTATGCGCCAGCGCCGCCACCTCGGGCTTTTGCCCAGCGGCGAGCAATATCTGCTCCGATTTGAAGAAGGCCGGCAGCATCAGCACCCAGAAAGCGATAACCACCCACAGGCCCATGCGCAGCGACCGGCGCACGCTGACGACGTCGCCACGGCCATAGGCCTGCGCCACCATCGGAATGACGGCGATCGAGAAACCGGAGCCGAAGACGAGGATCGTGAACAGGAACTGGCCGGCCAGCACCATGGCCGCCAGATGCTCGGCGCCCAGCCGCCCGACGATCATCACGTCGGTGGTGTTGATGCCGAGTTGGGCCAGCTGCGCACCGATCAGCGGCACGCCGAGCGCCAGCGTCGCGCGGATATGCGCGCTCCAACGGTTATCGGTTGTCGGCGCCAGCTTTCGCGCGTCGATCGGCGTATCCATGACGGTGTCCTGTGACTTGATGCAAAATGGGCGCAAAGCGCGACAATATGACCAAGGCTCTAGCCGAAATCCCAAGGAAACGACACCCAAAAACATGCAGGTGATGAAATATTCATCATCACATCATCGATTCTGATCGATCACTCGGCTGCCTGACCGAGCGCCTTGCCGGTCTTGGAGACCCGTACCCTGAAGAGAAACACCAGCGTGGCGATCAGGATGAAGAACGCCGCCATCAAGAACGGCGCGCCCGCGAAGGTGACCGGCGCATCCGGCTTGGTGAAATAGCCGAACATCTGCGTGAAGATCAGCGGGCCAATGATCGTCGTGATGCTGGAAAGGCTCGTTAACGCCCCCTGCAGCTCGCCTTGCGCCGAGGGCGGCACCTTGCCGGCCGCGATGCTGCGAAGCGGCGGATCGGCGATGTTTTCCATCACGGTCAGCACGATGACCGCATAGACCACCCATCCCTCCCAGGCGAATGCATAGCCCGTGAGGCCCACCACCGAGAAACAGAGCCCGACCACCGCTGTCTTCCATTCACCGAGAACGGGCACGATCCTGGGCAGCACCAGCGCCATGACGACGGCGGCCCCGATCCCGTAAATACCGAGCGAAAGCCCGATCTCGCCCTCGCTCCAATTGTAGCGATAGCTGGTGACGAACGACCAGACGGCCGGATAGACCGCATGCGCCAGCCAGAACAGGAACATGACGGCGGCGATCCAACCGATGCCGGGATAGTTTCGCATCTGCTTCAACGCGCCCAGCGGGTTGGCCCGCTTCCATTCGAAATGGCGCCGGTTTTTCGCATCGAGCGTCTCGGGCAGCAGGAAGCAGGCCGCGACGAAATTGAGGAACGAGACCGCAGCCGCGCCATAAAACGGCACGCGCGGCCCGAACTCGCCGAGAAATCCACCGATGACGGGGCCGACAGTAAAGCCGACGCCGAAGGCGATGCCGATGAGGCCGAAATTCTTGGCGCGGTTCTCTTCATTGCTGATGTCGGCGATATAGGCCGAGCAAGTCGCGAAGCTGCCGCCGCTCAACCCCGCCAGCATGCGCCCGATGAACAGCATCCAGAAACTGGTCGCCACCGCGCAGATCAGATTGTCGATGGCGAAGGTCAAAACCGAGAGCAACAGCACCGGCCTTCTCCCGAAGCGATCGCTCAGATTGCCGAGCAACGGCGCGAACAGGAACTGCATGCCGGCATAGACGACGAGCAACCAGCCGCCATCGAGCGCCGCATCGCTGACCGAACCGCCTGTGAGCTGCTCAAGATAGACGGGCAGCACCGGCATGATGATCGCGATCCCGATCACGTCGAGAAACAGGATCATGAAGACGAGGAAAAGGCCGCGGCGGACGAATTTTGGGTCGAGCATGCGAGGTCTCTACAGCTGTTTGTTTTCTGGAAAGACGATCTCATCGCCGCCCGTTCTACATACCGCAGGCAAAAGAGCGAAACAATACGTGAACATTTCAATTGTTTTGATAGGCTCACGACTTCCGTTGATGGCGAACCGGAACAAAGCGCGCACCTAGCGCTGTTTTTGTGGTTCCGTCTTGATGAAGTCGACGAAGGCGCGTAGCGCCGCCGGCATATGGCGACGGCTGGCGTAATAGAGGAAGGGTCCGGAGAATTCGGTCACCCACTCCTCCAGAATGAGCTCCAGTCGCCCTGCCTCGACCTCGGGCATCACCACCTCTTCGAAGGTGCGCATGACGCCGAGGCCTGCAACGGCGGCTCCCACTTCGATCTCGATAGCATTGGCCGACACCTGCCCCGTCGGCGTGATCATCAGCGTCTCACCATCCCGGTCGAATTCCCACGGCGTCGCGCTCGTCCCGCTCAGGAACCGGTGGATGATGCAATCGTGGTCGATGAGATCGCGGGGATGCTTCGGCATGCCGCGACGCTTGAGATAATCGGGCGACGCGGCCGTCACATAGCGCTGCCGGCGCGGGCCGATCGGCACGGCGATCATGTCGCGCTCCAGCCGCTCGTCATAGCGAATGCCCGCATCATAGCCGGCACCGAGCACATCTATGAAACTGTCCTCGCCGATCACCTCGATGCGCACCTTCGGATAGGCCTTCAGAAATCGGTTGATGATATCGGACAGGAAGGAGCGCGCCGCGATCGTCGGCACGTTAAGCCTGAGCGTTCCGGATGGTCCCTCACGGAAGCTGTCGAGTTGCCCGAGAGCCGACGCGACCTCCCCCAGCGCGGGTGCCAGTCGTTCGAGAAGCCGCTGCCCGGCTTCCGTCGGCGTCACGCTGCGCGTCGTCCGGTTGAGAAGCCGAACGCCCAGCCGCTCCTCCAACCTTCTAAGGGAGTCGCTGAGTGACGAGGCCGAAACGCCCCGCTTGCGCGCCGCCGCGCGAAAGCTTCTCTCCCTGGCGATTGCCGTGAAGGCATCGAGGTCGCTAAGTGGAAGATCATCCATTGTGCATTTTCCCGCACGATCGGCTCAAATTGAGCAGAACTATCGCACAGGGGCGCACGAGACGAAAGCTGGTGAATGCAGTCCCGGCGTCGGGACCTGCAACCGTCAGACCGGGCCGGAGAAGGTATCGCAGGCCTGCATCTGGCCGGTGTCGAAGCCGCGCTTGAACCATTTCACGCGCTGCGCCGAGGTGCCGTGGTTGAAGCTCTCCGGCACGACATAGCCCTGGCTGCGCTTCTGCAGCGTATCGTCGCCGATCTGTTGCGCGGCATTCAGCGCCTCCTCGAGGTCGCCTGCTTCGAGAATACCCTTCTGCTGGGTAAACTTGCCCCAGATGCCGGCGAAACAATCAGCTTGCAGCTCGACACGTACCGACATCTTGTTGGCATCGGCCTCGCTCATGCGCTGACGCGCTTCGTTGAACTTGGGCAGGATGCCGAGCAGGTTCTGCACATGATGGCCGACTTCGTGCGAGACGACATAGGCCTCGGCGAAATCGCCCGATGCACCGAACTTGCGGCTGAGCTCGTTGAAGAATGCGGTGTCGAGATAGACCTTCCGGTCCTGCGGGCAGTAGAACGGTCCCGTCGCGGCCGAGGCAAAGCCGCAACCCGACTGCGTCTGCCCAGAGAACAGCACCAGCTTTGGATCCTCGTATTGACGGCCCATCGATTGGAAGATGCCCTGCCACGTATCCTCGGTCTCGGCGAGCACTGTGCGCACGAAGGCGGTCATCTCGTCGTTGGCGGGGGTCTGGCTGCCGCCGGACTGGCTCTGCTCATAGCCCGGGCCGCTGGACATGCCGCCATCCATCACCTGCAGGAGGTCGATGCCCATGGCCTTGAAGATCAGATAGATCACGACGAGGAAGATGATGGTGCCGATGCTGAGCCCGCCACCGCGCCGGCCCATGCCGCCGCCGGAGGGAAAGCTGAAGCCGCCCCCTCGTCCCAATCCACCCATGGAAGGATCACCGCGACGATCCTCGATATTGTCGGACTGACGCCGGCCTTTCCATTCCATGATGATCTCCCCGCAGAGACTGCTTGCTCTCTCATCTCTTATATATCCGGGGGAATGGGAAATTCCAGCCGATTTCAACCACGCCTATCCGCCCTTCGTGGCCACGACAGGCGCTTGACGCGCGCCTTGCTTTCGCCCCTTCTGCACGAGGGAGATATCGGAGGAGAACTGGGCATGAAGGCAGTGCGGCTGGAAGCAATCGGGAAACTCTCGTTCATTGAGGTGGAAAAGCCCAGCCCCGGTCCGGGCGAGCTGCTTGTCCGCGTCGAGGCCTGCGGCATATGCGGTACCGAAAGGCACCTGCTTCACGGCGAATTCCCATCCAGACCACCCGTTACGCTCGGTCACGAATTCACCGGCATCATCGAGGAGATCGGCCCCGCCGTCAGCGGTTTTCGGAAGGGCATGCGCATCACCGGCGACCCGAACATCTCTTGCGGCCAATGCGAGCAGTGCCAGCGCGGCCGCGTCAATCTTTGCCGCAACCTCCAGGCAATCGGCATCAGCCGCGACGGCGGCTTCGCGGAGTATGTGATCGTCCCGCAAAAACAGGCGTTTGCGCTACCCGATGACCTCGATCCCCTCCACGGCGCCTTCTGCGAACCACTCGCCTGCTGCCTGCACGGCGTCGATCTGGCCGAGATCAGGACCGGCTCGTCTGTGGTCGTATTGGGCGGCGGCGTCATCGGCCTGCTGGTCGTGCAACTCGCGCGCCTTGCCGGCGCCACCGACGTCGTGCTCGTCACCCGCAGCGCCGACAAGCGGCGGCTGGCCGAAAGACTCGGCGCGACGGCGACCGCCGACCCTGGTGATGGCGAGATCATCAAACACATCACCGCGCCGGATGGCCTGCTACCGGGCGGCGCCGATGTCGTCATCGAATGCGCCGGCGTCGCCGAGACCGTCGAGCAGGCCCCTGCCCTTGCCCGTCATGGCGGCACAGTCGTGATTCTCGGCGTCATGCCGCAGGGATCGAAAGTGTCGATCGAGCCCTTCGACCTGCTGTTTCGCGAAATCAGGCTGATCGGCTCGTTCATCAACCCCTTCACACACCGGCGCGCCGCCGACCTGATCGCATCAGGCGCGATCAAGGTCGAAGCGCTGATTTCGCGCCGCATCGGCCTTGGCGAGGCGGTGGAAGCGATCAGCAATCCGGCCCTTCCTGGCGAGATTCGTGCCCTCGTTATGCCGAGCCTCGGCTAGCCCTTTCCGATTCCTGTCGATTCCGAAAATTATGGGGTTCCGTTCACGGATACATTTGCCTATAAGCCGCTTCTAGCCTGAAAAGACCATCATATGCGCGACCCGGCCGGTGCCTCCCACCCTGGCCGGCTTTCTGCGCAGCTAGGAAACGGAAAAAAGCCCATGCCGAAGCGCCAAGATATCAAATCGATCCTCATCATCGGCGCAGGACCGATCGTCATTGGCCAGGCATGCGAATTCGACTATTCCGGCACCCAGGCCTGCAAGGCGCTGAAGGAGGAAGGCTACCGCGTCATCCTCGTCAACTCCAACCCGGCCACGATCATGACCGACCCGGGTCTCGCCGACGCAACCTATGTCGAGCCGATCACCCCTGAGGTCGTCGCCAAGATCATCGCCAAGGAGCGCCCCGACGCGCTGCTGCCGACCATGGGCGGCCAGACCGCGCTCAACACCGCGCTTTCTCTCAAGCGTATGGGCGTTCTCGACCGTTACAATGTCGAGATGATCGGCGCCAAGCCGGCCGCCATCGACATGGCTGAGGACCGCGCCCTGTTCCGCGAAGCCATGGACCGCATCGGCCTCGAAACCCCGCGTTCGATGCTCGCCAACGCCACCGACATCAAGGATGCCGACCGCAAGACGCATGAAGCCGAGCGCAACAAGCTGAAGGAAAGCCTCTCGGGCGCAGAGCTCGACAAGGCGCTCGACGCGCTGGAAAACCAGTGGAACCTCGGCGAGACCGACCGCAAGCAGCGCTACATCAGCCACGCCATGGCGATTGCCGCCCAGGCGATCGACGTCGTCGGCCTGCCCGCCATCATCCGCCCCTCCTTCACCATGGGCGGCACCGGCGGCGGCATTGCCTATAACCGCTCGGAGTTCTTCGAGATCATCGGCGGCGGCCTCGATGCCTCGCCGACGACGGAAGTCCTGATCGAGGAATCGGTTCTCGGCTGGAAGGAATATGAAATGGAAGTCGTCCGCGATAAGGCGGACAATTGCATCATCATCTGCTCGATCGAAAACATCGACCCGATGGGCGTCCACACGGGCGATTCCATCACCGTCGCGCCGGCACTGACGCTGACCGACAAGGAATACCAGATGATGCGCAACGCCTCGATCGCGGTTCTGCGCGAGATCGGCGTTGAAACCGGCGGTTCGAACGTCCAGTTCGCCGTCAACCCGAAGGACGGCCGCCTCGTCGTCATCGAGATGAACCCGCGCGTCTCGCGCTCCTCGGCTCTCGCATCGAAGGCCACCGGCTTCCCGATCGCCAAGGTCGCCGCCAAGCTCGCCATCGGCTACACGCTCGACGAACTCGACAACGACATCACCGGCGGTGCGACGCCTGCCTCGTTCGAGCCGTCGATCGACTACGTCGTCACCAAGATCCCGCGTTTTGCATTCGAGAAGTTCCCGGGCGCCTCGCCGGTTCTGACCACCGCAATGAAGTCGGTCGGCGAAGTCATGGCAATCGGCCGCACCTTCGCCGAATCGCTGCAGAAGGCGCTGCGCGGCCTCGAAACGGGCCTCACCGGCCTCGACGAAATCGAAATCCCCGGCGTCGAGGAAGGCGAAGGCAGCCAGAACGCCATCCGCGCCGCCATCGGCACGCCGACGCCGGATCGCCTGCGCATGGTCGCCCAGGCGCTGCGCATGGGCATGAGCCCAGAAGAAGTGCACGAAGGCTGCAAGATCGACCCGTGGTTCATCGCCCAGTTCAAGGCGATCATCGACATGGAAGCCCGCGTTCGCGAACACGGCCTGCCCACCGATGCCGCAAACCTGCGCACGCTGAAGGCCATGGGCTTCTCCGACGCCCGTCTCGCAACCCTCTCCGGCAAGCGCCCGAAGGAAGTGGCCGAACTGCGTAATTCGCTGAACGTCCGACCGGTCTTCAAGCGTATCGACACCTGCGCCGCCGAATTCGCCTCGCCGACCGCCTACATGTATTCGAGCTACGAGACGCCCTTTGTCGGCGCCGCCCGCTCGGAGGCCGAAATCTCCGACCGCAAGAAGGTCGTCATCCTCGGCGGCGGTCCGAACCGTATCGGCCAGGGCATCGAGTTCGACTATTGCTGCTGCCATGCCGCATTCGCCCTGCGCGACGCCGGCTATGAAGCCATCATGATCAACTGCAACCCGGAAACGGTCTCGACCGACTACGACACCTCCGATCGCCTCTACTTCGAGCCGCTGACGGCCGAAGACGTGATCGAAATCCTGCGCGCTGAGCAGGAAAAGGGCGAAGTCGTCGGCGTCATCGTGCAGTTCGGCGGCCAGACCCCGCTGAAGCTAGCCGAAGCGCTGGAAAAGAACGGCATCCCGATCCTCGGCACCGCGCCCGACATGATCGACCTCGCCGAAGACCGCGATCGCTTCCAGAAGCTCCTGATCAAGCTCGACCTGACACAGCCGAACAACGGCATCGCCTACTCGGTCGAACAGGCTCGCCTGGTCGCCACCGAAATCGGCTTCCCGCTGGTCGTTCGCCCGTCCTACGTTCTGGGTGGCCGCGCCATGCAGATCATCCACAACGAGAGCATGCTGCAGACCTACCTGCTCGACACCGTTCCGGAGCTGGTGCCTGAGGACATCAAGCAGCGCTACCCGAACGACAAGACCGGCCAGATCAACACGCTGCTCGGCAAGAACCCGCTGCTCTTCGACAGCTACCTGTCGAACGCCATCGAAGTCGACGTCGACTGCCTCTCCGACGGCAAGGACGCCTTCATCGCCGGCATCATGGAGCATATCGAGGAAGCCGGCATTCACTCCGGTGACTCGGCTTGCTCGCTGCCCCCGCGCACGCTCTCGCCCGAGATGATCGACGAACTCGAGCGTCAGGCGAAGTCGATGGCCAAGGCTCTCAACGTCGTCGGCCTGATGAACGTGCAGTTCGCCATCAAGGACGGCACCGTCTACGTGCTCGAAGTGAACCCGCGCGCCTCGCGTACCGTTCCCTTCGTCGCCAAGACCATCGGCGCCCCGATCGCCAAGATCGCCGCCCGCGCCATGGCCGGCGAAAAGCTCGATCCGCTGTTTGCCGCCTACGGAGAGAAGCCGGACCCGCGCAACCTGAAGCACATCGCCGTCAAGGAAGCCGTCTTCCCGTTCGCCCGCTTCCCCGGCGTCGACACGCTGCTCGGCCCGGAAATGCGCTCGACCGGCGAAGTCATCGGCCTCGACACCGATTTCGCACTGGCCTTCGCCAAGTCGCAGCTCGGCGCCAGCGTCGAACTGCCGCGTGACGGAACGGTCTTCGTATCGGTACGCGACGACGACAAGCCGCGCGTCCTTCCCGCGATCCGCATGCTGGTCGAACAGGGCTTCAAGGTTCTGGCCACCGGCGGCACCGCCCGCTTCCTCGCCGAAAACGGCATCGAGGCCGTGAAGATCAACAAGGTGCTCGAGGGCCGTCCGCACATCGAGGACGCCATCCGCAACCGTCAGGTCCAGCTGGTCATCAACACGACCGATAGCAACAAGGCGATCTCCGACTCCAAGTCGCTGCGCCGCGCGACGCTGATGCAGAAGGTGCCTTATTACACCACCATGGCCGGCGCCGAGGCAGCCGCCCAGGCGATCAAGGCGCTGAAGGCCGGCAACCTCGAGGTTCGCCCGCTGCAGAGCTACTTCGCCTAAGACATCAAGGCCGGCCGTGACCCTTCACGGCCGGCTTTTCCGGCGTACGAAGCCACTGTCACAACACGCCGAAGTGTCGCAAAACGCGACAATCCACCTGAGATTTCAAACCCTTCGCGATCATGTTACGATGTGCCCACACGTGAGGGGCATCGATGGGCAAGAATATCGTCATTCTGTTCGATGGCACGTCGAACGAAATCTCCGCCGACCGCACCAATATTCTGAGGCTGTTCGGCGTTCTCGACCGCAGCGACAAACAGATCGTCTATTACGATCCCGGCGTCGGCACCTTCGGTGCCGCCAATGCATGGTCCAACGCCTACCGCAAGACGGTCGAGCTCTGGGGCCTGGCAACCGGCTGGGGCCTCGACCAGAACGTCAAGGAGGCCTACCGCTTCCTCGTCGACAATTACGAGCCCGGCGAACCGGGGGACGATCAAGAGTATCGGGACCGCGACAACATCTACATCTTCGGCTTCAGCCGCGGCGCCTATACGGCGCGGGTGTTGGCAGGCTTCGTCCATTCGCTCGGGCTGATGAGCAAATACCACGTCAACCTGATCGACTACGCCTACAACACCTACAAGGGCATCTCCGAAAGCGAGCAGCAACAGGGCGGAGCGGATGCCGCCGATGTCGATTGGGATGCGCCCTCGGCCTTCAAGACCATGCGCCTCTACGAGCGCGCGCTGAAGACAGATCGCCCGCCGATCAAGCTGCTCGGTCTCTTCGACACCGTGTCCTCGGTCATCGTCTGGGGCAAATGGCGCCCGCAGCTGCTGACGCTTCCCTTCACCGATCGCAATCCGAGCGTCGAAGTGGTGCGCCAGGCGCTCGCCATCGACGAGCGGCGAACCATGTTCAATCCGCTGCCATGGCGGCAGGGACAGGACTATTGGGGCGGCCCCTTCAAGCCACCGAAACCACCCCCGCAGAATGTGAAGGAAGTCTGGTTCTCAGGTGTTCACGGCGATATCGGGGGCGGCTATCCGGAAGCGGAGAGTGCGGCGATCAAGATACCGCTCGCCTGGATGATAGCCGAGACCCGAAGCACCGGCCTCACCTATAACGAGGACGCCGTGAACGAACTCGTCCATGGCGACAATCCGACGAAGAGCTATGTCCGGCCGGCCCCGACGGCACCGCTGCACGACTCCATGAACTGGGCGTGGAAGCTGCTCGAATATGTGCCGAGACGGGTGCCGATCACCTCCTGGCGCAAGCGTGGCGACACGACGCGCATCTACCTGCCGCTGGCCGACCGCCGCTTCATCCCCGACGGCGCCTCGCTGCACCAATCCGTCATCGACCGATTGTCATCGGCAACAGCGCCGCCCTACGCCCCGCCGAACCTGCCCCTACGCTTCGAGGCGGAGCCCTGGAGCAACGACGGCCCGCCACCATCAGAAAATTCGGAGGTGGTTCCGATCACTCCGGCCGCTTGAAATAGGCCTCGAGCCGATACCCATCAGGATCGATGACGAAGGCGGCATAGTAGAACTGGCTGTAATCCGGCCGCACGCCCGGCGCGCCATTGTCGGTTCCGCCATTGGCAAGGCCTGCCGCATAAAACGCATCGACGGACTCTTCAGACGGCGCCACGAAGCAAAAATGCAGCCCAGACTCCATATCAGGCGCCACAGGCCGCGCCACCTCGCCGACCCAGAGCCCCACCCGATCGGCGCCATAACCGCTGACATTGCCGAAATTCGTCAACCGCTCATAGCCGAGCGGCGCCAGCGCGGCATCGTAGAACGCCTGCGACTTCTCAAGGCTCTTCACACCAATCGACACATGATCGAACATAAACGGTCTCCCGATTGCCATTGCCGGCAACGCTACAACATTCGCGCCGAAGCGCCATGGCAATTCGCAAACCGAGCGATCGTCAGGCAGCCATCCCGGCCATCAACTCCCGCACCCGCACCATATCCGCCCGAAACAGCACCATCTCCTCCGCCTTCAGCCGCTCGTCTGGAATGCGCAGCAGATAGGACGGATGGACGGTGACGAACAGTGTTCGTTCCTTCCCCATCCTGATCGGCTGTCCTCGGATATCGGACAGCTTGTGCTTCGTATCCGTCAGCGCCGTCAGCGCGGTGGCGCCCATGGCGACGATCAGCTTCGGCTTGATGAGTTCGATCTCCAGATTGAGCCACCAGCGACAATGCGTGACCTCGCCCATATTCGGCCTCTGGTGGATGCGGCGCTTGCCGCGCGGCTCGTATTTGAAGTGCTTCACCGCATTGGTCACATAGACCGACTGCCGGTCGATCCCCGCCTCGCCCGCCACCTGATCGAACACCTTGCCCGCGGGCCCGACAAACGGCCGCCCGGCGAGATCCTCCTGATCTCCAGGCTGCTCACCGACGAACATCACGTTCGCATTCTCAGGCCCTTCGCCGAAAACCGTCTGCGTCGCCTTCTCGTGCAGCGGACAGCGGGTGCAGACGGCGGCGTCCTCGCGCAGCGCCGCCAGCGTGCCCACCGGCGCTCTTGGCGCTGCGGGCACCCGGCGCGCGGCTTCCTGGAGCCGGTCGTGAAACGGCAGTGGCTCGCTCGCCTGACGTTTCGCCATCGTCAGAACCTTGCTTTCCGCATCTGCGATCATGCCGGGAATGAGATCGGCCTCGGGTAGGTTCTTCCAGTATTTCTTCGGCATTTCCGCCTGCATCGCCTTCACCTTGAGACGCGCCGGATTGAAGATGTTGGCATAATAGGTCCGCCACAGCTGGTCGGCCGGATCAGTGAGATCGGGCTTCTCGCAAGGGTCATGGCTGACGGTCAGCTTCTCGCCATCCCAGGCAGCCGAGCCTTTGGGCGTCGCGATCACCCAGTCCATGTCGTTGAACCGCTTCTGGAAGAACGGCGCCTTGCGGGCGACGATGTGATGATCAGGCTCGAACCAGGCGAGAAACTTCCGCCGCCCATTGAGCGATATCCCCGAGCCCACCTCCTTGAAGCGCACGAAGGCCGTCATCTTGTGGGCGTCGCGGCGAACGCTCTTGTCCATCGCCCGCGCCCGCGCCACGTCTTCGTCCGAGGCGACGTCGAGCAGCGACCGATCACTCTGCAGCCGCCAGAGCAGCCGGTAGAGCAGATAGAAGCGCATCGGATCGCTATGGCAGATCACCGCCTCCGCAAGCCCGATAAAGGCGGGCGGCACCGTCAGCGGTTTGGAAGCATCAAGCGCCGGCAGCTTCGACGACGCTTCAGGCGCGGCAAACAGATCCGTCTCGCGATGACGCTCCCGCCAGTCAATCTCCTCTGGCACGACACCCGAGGCAGCCAGCCGCCGCGCCGCGTCGCGCCACTCGGCCAATTCCCCCCGGCCCTCCAGCAACACGGTAATCATCACAGCAACGACAATTGTTCCGGCTTCGGCTCGAACATCGCCCTCAGATCCGGTCGGTCGATCAGCCGGCGCGGCGACCAGCCCTCGGCCGAGATGAACGCCTGCACCTTCTTGATCGACACGCCAAGCCGCGTCAGGTCCTCGATCCGCAGCCTTCTGAAACGGCGCGCCGACAGGATCGATTTTACCGTCTTCGTCCCCAGCCCCGGCACGCGAAGCAAGGTCTCGCGCGGCGCCCTGTTGATGTCGACGGGGAAGTCGTTGCGATTGCCGAGCGCCCAGGCAAGCTTCGGGTCGAGATTGAGGTCGAGCATGCCGCCCTCCTGCGAGGACGTGATCTCGTCGATCCCAAAACCATAGAAACGATAGAGCCAGTCGGCCTGATAGAGCCGGTGTTCACGCATCAGCGGCGGCTTGATCAGCGGTAGGTTCTTCGACGAGTCGGGAATGGGGCTGAAGGCCGAGTAATAGACGCGCCTCAGCCCGTAGCTTCCGTAAAGCTGCGCGCTGGTCCCGAGAATGGTCGCATCATTGGCCCCGTCGGCCCCGACGATCATCTGCGTACTCTGCCCGCCCGGCACGAAACGCTTGCGCCGCTTGGTCTGCAGCGTCGGCTCGGAAGCCGCCTCGATCTTCAATCGGAGATCACCCATCGAGCGGCGAATGCTGGCCGGCTTCTTTTCCGGCGCCAGTTTCGCGATGCCGCGGTCGGTCGGTAGCTCGATATTGAGCGACAGACGGTCGGCATAGAGCCCGGCTTCCTCGATCAGATGCGCCGACGCCTCGGGAATGGATTTCAGATGAATATAGCCCCGGAAATTATGCGTGGTGCGCAACTCGCGCACTATCCTCACCATCTCTTCCATCGTGTGGTCGGAGGAGCGGATGATCCCTGAGGACAGGAACAGCCCCTCGATATAATTGCGCCGGTAGAACTCCAGCGTCAGCCAGATAACCTCCTCGGGCGTGAACCGCGCCCGCTCCACATTGCTGGATGAACGGTTGATGCAGTAGGCACAGTCGTAGATGCAGAAGTTGGTGAGCAGGATCTTGAGCAGCGAAATGCATCGTCCATCCGGCGTATAGGCATGGCAGATGCCCGCACCTTCAGTCGAACCAAGCCCACCGCTCTTGCCGGAATCGCGCTTGGTGGTTCCGCTGGAGGCGCAGGAGGCGTCATATTTGGCCGCGTCCGAGAGGATGGCCAACCGCTCTTCGAGTGACTTCTTCATGCCTATGTTCACTATATGTTCTATCACTAACAGTCAAGAAAAGCCGCTTCCGATTGATGTTTTTCAAGTTTGACGCGAAAAGCCATGAGGGGTTGCAAGTCGCTTCATCGAATTCTCTGGAAATCGACGGAGGCAATCTGCTATAAACGAAGCAGATAGAGTTTTTGCATGGTTCCGAAGTTCCCCTTCGGGACCTGTTTTCTTTTGTGTCTCTGCCTAGCCGACACAAAGACTGAAGGACAAGAAAATGGTTGATAAGGTACCGATGACGCAGGGTGGTTTCGTCAAGCTGCAGGAAGAGCTGCGCTGGCGTCAGCAGGAAGAACGCCCGCGAATCATCGAGGCGATTGCCGAGGCCCGCGCACACGGCGACCTCTCGGAAAACGCCGAGTACCACGCCGCCAAGGAAGCCCAGAGCCACAACGAAGGCCGCATCGGCGAGCTCGAGGATCTGACAGCGCGCGCCGAAGTCATCGACCTCTCCAAGATGTCCGGCAGCACGATCAAGTTCGGCGCCAAGGTGAAGCTCGTCGATGAGGACACCGAGGAAGAGAAGACCTACCAGATCGTCGGCGACCAGGAAGCCGACGTGAAGGCCGGCCGCATCTCCATCTCCTCCCCGATCGCCCGTGCGCTGATCGGCAAGGAAGTCGGCGATTCCATCGAAGTCAACGCGCCCGGCGGCTCCAAGGCTTACGAAGTTCTGGCCATCACCTGGGGCTGAGGACCTTGGCGGATCGCGGCCGATCGCACATCGTTGATATCGCTGACGTCGAAATCATAGCGCCGAACTTCAAGAAGCGTCTGTCAGGCGTCACCTCGACGATCATCCAGCTTATCCCGGTCCAGCGGGCGCTCGGTCAGAAGATCGCGGCGCTCGGGCCGGGCCTGCCGGCCTCGATCCCGCATATCCGCTTCCGCGACCTTTCAAAACTATGGCGCGCACCCTCGACCCGGCCCTTCCGCGTGTGGCACGCCCGCCGCAATATCGAAATGCTCCCTGCCCTCATCATGCGCGACCTCCTGCGCATGAAGCTGAAGATCGTCTTCACCTCCGCCTCGCAGCGCAAGCACAGCGGCTGGACGAAGTTCCTCGTCTCGAAGATGGACGCCGTAATCGCGACCTCGGGCAAGACGGCGAACTATCTGGAAGTTCCAAGCACCGTCATCCTGCACGGCATCGACACCGCCCGCTTCTCGCCTCCATCCGATAAGGCGCAGGCCAAGCGTGAATGCGGCCTCGACCCGGACAAGAAGATCGCCGGCTGCTTCGGCCGCGTCCGCCACCAGAAGGGCACCGACCTCTTCGTCGATACCATGCTGCGGCTTCTCCCCGATCATCCTGAGTGGAGCGCCATCATCGCCGGCCGCGCCACGGCCCAGCATGTCGAGTTCGAAAACGGCCTGAAGGCAAAGGTCGCCGCCGCCGGCCTTTCAGACCGCATCCTCTTCGTCGGCGAGCATACGAACATCAACGACTGGTACCGCGCGCTCGATCTCTTCGTCGCGCCGCAGCGCTGGGAAGGCTTCGGCCTGACGCCGCTTGAAGCCATGGCCTCGGGCGTGCCTGTCGTGGCAACCGATGTCGGCGCTTTTCCCGAGATCGTCACCACGGGCGACCAAGGCGCAGGCATGCTCATTGCCCGCGACGATCTCGATGCGATGGCAAAGGCCGTTTCGGACCTCATGGATGATGAAAGCCGCCTGGCGCGGCTCGCCGCCAATGCCCCGACGCATGTTATGGAAAGCTTCCGTATCGAAGGCGAAGCCACGAAGCTGAAGGCCGTCTACGACAGCCTCGGCTGAGACAACTCAGACTTCGGTCAATCCGAGCTTCTTGATCTGGCGGATCGTCAGCATGGTGCGCACGGTGTCGACATGCTCGTTGGCGGTCAGCACCTCGATGACGAAATCCTGGAACCGCGTCAGGTTTTCAGCCACGCAGTGCAGCAGGAAGTCGCTGTCGCCCGAAACCATCCAGGCCTGGCGCACCAGCGGCCACTGTGTCGTCGCCGCGGCAAACGCCTTGAGGTTGGCTTCCGACTGATGCTTGAGACCGACCATGCAGAAGGCGACGAGATCGAAGCCCAGCTTCGGGCTGTTCAGCATCGCATGGTAGCCTTCGATGACGCCGGACTCTTCCAGCTTGCGCACGCGCCGAAGACAGGGCGGCGCCGAGATGCCGACCCGGTCGGCGAGCTCGACGTTGGTCATGCGTCCATCCGCCTGCAGCTCACGCAAGATCTTGATATCGATGGCGTCCAGTTCAGCGCGAACCAAGCGAGTGCCTTTCTTTAAAATCGTGAATCCAGCTTCTATATAAAGCGGCACAATACGCAAGAATCTTTCCCTGAGATGACGGAATCTTGCACATCCACACCGAATGCCTTGTTGGTAACGCAAGGCTGCCCTTGAATAAAAGCATTGGTCGTTCATAAATAACGCATGGACGCGTGATGGCCGTATTCGCCTTATATCCAGCGCGTCCAGCCAGTTGAAAGGAAGTCTCATGTCCGCCCGCCACACCAAGGTGCTCATCATCGGTTCCGGCCCCGCCGGCTATACCGCTGCCGTCTATGCGGCACGCGCGATGCTGAAGCCGGTCCTGATTGCAGGGATGGAGCAAGGCGGACAGCTGATGATCACGACGGATGTCGAGAACTATCCGGGCTTCGCCGATCCGATCCAGGGCCCCTGGCTGATGGACCAGATGCTGCAGCAGGCCAAGCACGTTGGCGCCGAGATCGTCAACGACATCGTCACCGAAGTCGAGATGAACCAGCGCCCCTTCGTCGCCCGCACCGATAGCGGCCAGGTCTGGACCGCCGACACGCTGATCATCGCCACCGGCGCCAAGGCCAAGTGGCTCGGCATCGAGAGCGAGCAGACTTTCCAGGGCTTCGGCGTTTCCGCCTGCGCCACCTGCGACGGCTTCTTCTATCGCAACAAGGACGTGATCGTGGTTGGCGGCGGCAACTCTGCCGTCGAGGAAGCGCTGTATCTCTCGAACATCGCCAAGACCGTCACGGTCGTGCATCGCCGCGACAGTTTCCGCTCGGAAAAGATCCTGCAGGAACGCATCTTCGCCAAGGAGAACGTCAAGATCCTCTGGAACACCGAGATCGCCGAAATCACCGGCGCGCCGGCCAAGCCGCCGATGCCGCCGTCGGTATCAGGCGTTCGCCTGCGCGACACCCGCACCGGCACTGTTGCCGACCACACGATCGACGGCGTCTTCGTGGCCATCGGCCATGCGCCGGCGACCGAGCTCTTCAAGGGCAAGCTGAAGCTGAAGGACAACGGCTACCTCTGGACCGCGCCGGATTCGACCGCGACCTCGGTCGAGGGCGTTTACGCGGCCGGCGATGTCACCGACGACACCTTCCGCCAGGCGATCACAGCCGCCGGCATGGGCTGCATGGCAGCGCTCGAGGCCGAACGTTATCTCACGGGCCTTGTGCCCGTCGCCGTAGCTGCGGAGTAATATCGGCATGAGGGGTGGTGGAATGCCGTTGGACTGGGACAAGCTGCGTATCTTTCACGCAGCTGCCGAAGCCGGTTCGTTCACGCACGCGGCCGACAAGCTGCACCTGTCCCAATCCGCGATCAGCCGTCAGGTGAGCGCGCTGGAGCAGGATGTCGGCACCAAGCTGTTCCACCGCCACGCCCGCGGCCTCATACTCACCGAACAGGGCGAGCTGCTCTACCGCACCGCCCATGACGTGCTCCTGAAGCTCGAAACCGTGAAGATGCAGCTCACCGAGACGACGGAAACGCCGTCGGGTAAGCTCCGTGTCACGACGACCGTCGGTCTCGGCCAGGGCTGGCTCACGGACAAGATCCAGGAGTTCATGCAGCTCTATCCGGATGTCCAGATCCAGCTCATCCTCGACAACGAGGAAGTGGATGTGAACATGCGCTACGCCGACTGCGCGATTCGTCTTCGCCAGCCGCAGCAATCCGACCTCATTCAGCGCAAGCTGTTTACCGTGCACATGCACGTCTATGCGGCCCCCTCCTATATCAACCGATATGGCGAGCCGCAGGCGGTCGAGGATCTCGACAATCACCGAATCATCACCTTCGGCGAACCCGCGCCGAACTACTTGCTCGACGTGAACTGGCTTGAAATCGCCGGCCGCTCGTCGGACAACAAGCGCATTCCGCACCTGCAGATCAACAGCCAGACCTCGATCAAGCGCGCCTGCCTTCTCGGCATGGGCGTCGCCTGCCTGCCCGACTATATCGTCGGCCGCGACCCGGGCCTGATTCAGCTGCCGATCAACGCCGACGTGCCGTCCTTCGACACCTATTTCTGCTATCCCGACGAAATGAAGAACGCCGCCAAGCTCAAGGCTTTCCGCGACTTCATCGTCAGCAAGGCCAGAAACTGGAGTTTCTAACTGTTTTTGCGACGAAATTCGCAGCCGTGCAGAGCACGCATGCCTGACATGCACAAAAATTGGTTGCCGGCTGCACATTAAAACACCATATCAACATCAGCTGATGCACACGGTGGCTTTTCCTCCCAGTTCCACCGCATTAGCTGTTCCCCTCTGGAGGTTTAGACCTTCATACCTATAAAGGGCCCCGAGCTTTCGGTGGCCCTCTTTTTTTGCCTTGATTTGCCCTAATTTTTCGCATCGCAGCAAAAAATGCTGCATTGCATAGCAGGCATGCGCAAAAGGGCATTGAAATCTGCCCGTCAAAGCATCATATCGCACTCAGTTGATGCACATGGCGGTTCTCTCCCAGTGCCGCTGCATTAGCTGTTCCCCTCTGGAGGTTGAATAACCTTCACACCTTAAAGGGCCCCGTTCATTCGGTGGCCCTCTTTTTTTGCTTAAAATTTAACCGCGGAAAAAATCGCACGCGCCGCTCGCGCATGTCTTGAACATCGAAAATCGTCGATCCATATATCGGTCAGAAACGATTTATGGTTCGGCAAACGACGATGGACAACGACGAAATCCTGAAAGCGATATCTCATCCCAAGCGGATGGAGATTCTGAACTGGCTGAAGAACCCCGAAGAGCATTTCTCTTCGCAGGAGCACCCGCTCGAGATGGGTGTCTGCGCCAGCCAGTTCGAACGCTGCGGCCTCTCGCAATCGACCGTCTCCGCTCACTTGGGCACGCTCAGCCGTGCCAATCTCGTGACCACGCGCCGAGTCGGTCAGTGGATCTTCTACAAGCGCAACGAAGAAACCATCGCTGCCTTCCTCAAGCAACTGGCACAGGATCTCTGAACATGCCCCTCGCTCTCCTCGTCCTGGCGCTCAGCGCTTTTGCGATTGGCACCACCGAATTCGTCATCATGGGCCTGCTGCCCGAAGTCGCCACCGACCTTGCGGTGACGATCCCGCAGGCCGGCTGGCTCGTCACCGGTTATGCACTCGCGGTCGCCGTCGGCGCCCCCGTCATGGCGGTCTCCACCGCGCACCTGAAACGCCGCACGGCGCTGATCGCGCTCATGGCCTTCTTCATCGCCGGCAATCTGCTCTGCGCGCTGGCGCCGAGCTACTGGGTGCTGATGATCGCCCGCGTCGTCACCGCGCTCTGCCACGGCGCCTTCTTCGGCATCGGCTCCGTCGTCGCCGCAAACCTCGTGGCGCCGGATCGCCGCGCCCGCGCCGTGGCGCTGATGTTCACCGGCCTGACGCTCGCAAACGTCTTGGGCGTGCCGCTCGGCACCGCGATCGGCCAGGCATTCGGCTGGCGCTCGACCTTCGCGGTCGTCACCGTACTTGGCGTCATCACCATCGCCGGCCTGATCGCCATGCTCCCCAAGGACAAGCAGGAGGAACAAGGCAACATCTTCCGCGAGATCGCCGCCCTGAAGAACGGCCACCTCTGGCTGGCGCTGTCGACCACCGTCTTCTTCGCCGCCTCGATGTTCGCACTCTTCACCTACATCGCGCCGCTGCTGCGTGATGTCACCGGCCTGTCGCCTCAGGGCGTTACCTGGACGCTGTTCCTGATCGGCCTCGGCCTCACCGTCGGCAATCTTCTCGGCGGCAAGCTCGCCGACTGGAAGCTCGGGCCGACGCTCGCCGGCGTCTTCGCGATGATCGCCGTGACCTCTGTCGCCTTCGGCTTTACCAGCCCCTATTTCATCGCCGCCGAAATCACCCTCTTCGTCTGGGCCGTCGCGACCTTCGCTGCCGTCCCCGCCCTGCAGGTCGGTGTCGTGCACTTCGGCAAGGATGCGCCCAATCTTGTCTCGACGATCAATATCGGCGCCTTCAACACCGGCAACGCGCTCGGCGCCTGGGCTGGCGGCATGGCCATCGAGCTCGGCTTCGACATGACCCGCGTACCGCTGGTCGCCGCCTTCATGGCCCTGATCGGCCTCGTCGTCACGGCACTTACCTATCTCTCCGCCAAGGGCAAGGCAGCCATGCCCGCCCCGGCTGAATGATCCTTCCAACGCCCCCAAACCACTAGCACCACCGAAAGGACTTTCCATGAGCAAGCTCTTCGAACCGACGCAGGTTGGCGACATCGCCGTCAAGAACCGCATCGTCATGGCCCCGCTGACCCGCAACCGCTCGCCGGGCGCCGTGCCGAACGACCTCAACGTCGAATATTACACGCAGCGCGCCTCCGCCGGCCTGATCGTCACCGAAGCGACGGCGATCACCCATCAGGGCCAGGGCTATGCCGACGTCCCCGGCCTCTACAGCAAGGAAGCTTTGGATGGCTGGAAGCGCGTGACCGACGCCGTGCACGCCCATGGCGGCAAGATCGTCGTCCAGATGTGGCATGTCGGCCGTATCTCGCACACGACGCTGCAGCCGAACGGCGGCAAGCCGGTCTCATCAAGCAACAAGACCGCCAAGTCGAAGACCTACCTCGTCAATTCAGACGGCACCGGCAGCTTCGCCGAGACCTCCGAGCCCCGCGCGCTTGAAACCGCCGAAATCGCCGGCATCGTCGAGGACTACCGCAAGGCCGCGCGCGCCGCGATCGACGCCGGCTTCGATGGCGTCGAGATCCACGCAGCCAACGGCTACCTGATCGACCAGTTCCTGCGCGCCGACATCAACGACCGCACCGACCAGTATGGCGGCTCGATCGAAAACCGCGCCCGCTTCCTGTTCGAAGTGGTCGATGCGATCACCAAGGAAATCGGCCCGCGCGTCACCGGCATCCGCATCTCGCCGGTCACCCCTGCCAACGACGCATCCGACGCTGCCCCTCAGCCGCTGTTCGACTACGTCGTTGAGGGTCTGGCTAAGTACGACCTCGCCTTCATCCACATCATCGAGGGTGCCACCGGCGGCGACCGCAACTTCCAGCAGGGCGACAAGCCCTTCGACTATGCGGGCCTGCGCGCCGCCTATGAAAAGGCCGGCGGCAAGGCAAGCTGGATGGTCAACAACGGCTATGATCGCCAGCTCGCCATCGACACCGCCGAAAGCGGCAAGGCCGACCTGATCGCGTTCGGCAAGCCGTTCATCGCCAACCCTGACCTCGTCGAGCGCCTCAAGGCCAACGCCCCGCTCAACGAAATCGACCAGGCCACCCTCTATGGCGGCGGCCCGAAGGGCTACATCGACTACCCTGTCCTCGAAAAGGTCGCCTGATCGACACCAAGCCTCGAAATCCCGCCATCCGGCGGGATTTCTCTTTCTGGCCCATGTCATTCTGGGTCGACGTCATTTCCCTTTCCGGCCGCGACCGGCTAGCATCCCCTCATGTTCAAGCCCTATCTCGACCGCTGGCACCTCACCCCTGAAGGCGAGCCTGTCGTCACCCACTCCAGCAACCTTCTGCCCGTGCTGTGGCGCGGCAAGCCGGCCATGCTGAAGCTGAGCGCCGACGAAGCCGAGCGATCGGGCGCCGCGGTGATGCACTGGTGGGACGGAAGCGGTGCGGCCAAGGTCTATTGCCACGACGCCGATGCAATCGTGCTTGAGCGCGCCCAAGGTGGCCGCTCGCTGCTCGCCATGGCCGCTGAAGGCGAAGATGACGAGGCAAGCTGCATCCTCTGCGACACCGTCGCCAGACTGCATACGCCACGCCAAACAGCGAAGCCACCGCTCATTCCCCTTGCCAGATGGTTCCGCGACCTCGCTCCGGCCGCCGGCAAATACGGCGGCGTGCTCACCGAGTGCCACGACATCGCCAGCGCCCTGCTCGCCGAACCGCGCGACGAGACCGTCCTGCACGGCGATATCCACCACGGCAATGTCCTCGACTTCGAAGAACACGGCTGGCTGGCGATCGATCCAAAGGGCCTGGTTGGCGAGCGTGGCTTCGACTACGCCAACATCTTCGCCAACCCGGAGCTCTCGACGGTCACCGATCCCTATCGGCTCCGCCGCCAGCTGCCGATTGTATCGGCTGCCGCCAACATCGACCCCGCGCGCCTGCTGCGCTGGATCGCCGCCTATTGCGGTCTCTCCGCCGCCTGGTTTCTCGACGACAGCATGTCACAGGAAGCGCAGAGCCCGCTCACCGTCGCCGGCATCGCGCTCACGGAACTCAGCCAAGGCTAGCCACGCGGCGCCAACGCGCCCGCCACCTCATCGTCCATCCGCTCTTCAAGGCAGCCGAGCGACAGCAAGGTCGTCCTGATGGCCTCATCAACAGGCGTGCGCGGCTCGAAGCCGAGTTCCGCCACCAGACGGTCATTGCTCATCCGGATCGGATCGCGCCAGAGATAACGCATCTCCTTCAACTCGCGCATGAAAGTCACGAAGGGTGCTGCCAGCGGTACGACGAACCAGGGAAAGCTCCGCACCTTCACCCGACCGCCAACGGCGCGCCTGATCGCTTCGACCATCTGCTGCCCATCGTGATCCCAGAAGCCGTCCATATGATAGACGGCAAAATCAGGCAGCCGCTCGCGGCGCTCGATGAATTGGACCATCGTCTCCGCCACATCGGGCAGATAAGCCCACTGATGCCCCACACCCTTGCGCGCCGGGTTGGTCACAGTGGAAACGGGCTTGCCTGGCGTGATCATCCCCTGCGAAAACCAGCTGCTCGCCGCCCCCGGCCCGAAGAAATCGCCGGCCCTGACAATGATGACGGGCGCCCCATCACGCGATCCGGCCTCCAGCCGCTTTTCCATCTCGACGCGGATGGCACCCTTCTTCGTCACCGGATGCTGCGGGCTGTCCTCGCGCAGAACAGGAAAGGCATCCGGCCCGAAATTGTAGACCGTGCCGGGAAGCACGATCGTTGCACCGACCGCCCTGGCGGCCGCGATCGTATTGTCGAGCATCGGCAGCACCAGCTTTTTCCAATCGCGATAGCCGGGCGGATTGACGGCGTGCACGATCAGGCTTGCCCCTTCAGCGGCGGCCATCACATCGGCCGCACGCATCGCGTCACCCTGCACCCAGTTCAAACAGGGCTCGGCGGCGCGCGCCTTCTCCACATTGCGGTTCAGCGCGCGGACATGCCAGCCGCGCGAAACCAGCTTGCGGGCAACCGCGCCGCCAATGCCACCGGTTGCTCCGAGTACAAGTGCGATCTGCTGTGTCATCATCGTCTCCATCTGTTGATGAAGAGATGATGCGCTCTTGAAGAGATAAACGAAATTGACGAAATTCGTATCTCATCTATACGTATTTGAATGACAATAGAGCCGAGCTGGGATTTCTACCGCACTCTTCTCGCCGTGCTCCACCACGGCTCGCTATCGGCCGCCGCCCGCGAGCTCGGGTTGACGCAGCCGACCATCGGCCGCCATATCGACGCGCTGGAAGAGATCGTCGGCACCCAGCTCTTCGTCCGCTCGCAGAGCGGCCTGATGCCGACCGAAGCCGCCCTCGAGCTCAAGCCCTATGCCGAAACGCTCGCCTCAACCTCCGCGGCGCTACTGCGCACCGCCTCTGGTCATCGCGACCGCATCGCCGGCCCAGTCCGCATCAGCGCCAGCGAGGTGATCGGCGTCGAGGTGCTGCCCTCAATCCTGGCACCGCTGATGGAACAATATCCGGAACTCGAGATCGAGCTCTCCGCCTCCGACGCGGTCGAGGATCTGCTGAGCCGCGAAGCCGATATCGCCGTGCGGATGAGCGAGCCGACACAGGAAGCGCTGGTGGTGCGCCGCATCGGCGACATTCCGCTCGGCTTCCACGCCCATCGCCGCTATCTCGACCATCGCGGCACGCCGGAGACCATGGCCGATCTAGGTAACCACCGCCTGATCGGCTTCGACCGGCACACCGGCTATGTCAGGACGATGCTGAAACGCTACCCTGTCTTCGCCGACCTCGCCTTCGGCTTCAAGGCCGATAGCACGTTGGCGCAGATGGCGGCGATCCGGTCGGGATTGGGGATTGGTATGTGCCAGACAGGACTGGCGGCGTCGGATGAAAATCTCGTCCACGTTCTGCCGCAGGCGTTTCAGATTCCCCTCGCGACTTGGGTGGTGATGCACGAGGCGATCAGGACCTCACCGCGCTACCGCGTCACCTTCGATGCGCTGGTCACGGGCCTGCTCGATTATATCAGGGAAGGAGCGCTCGGCCGCCGGGACTGACGGAACGCGTCAAGAAAGGCGCGATCGGTCAGGCGCGTGGCGACGTTGCGGCCTGGTGGGTCTTCCAGTTGCCATCGACCACCTCGGTCTCCGGACGGTCGCCACCTTCGGCATATTCCTCATGCCACTTGCCCTTGTCGTCCTGCCAACTGATCTCGGCGGAATCGCCGCCGACCTGCTGCTCGGCCGCCACGATACGGGCCGCCTCAAGCGCTTCGGAATGTGTCGGGAAGGCCTCGGAATACACGTTTCCCAGCCGGTAGGCCCAGCCGCCATCGTGCTGGACGACTTCATAGACCACCTTGACCATGCACTTCACTCCTCTTTTGCTTGGTTCAACACACCGAACCGACAGGATCTGATCCTGTTTAGCGCGGTGCCACTTGGCAAAAAGACGAGAGGCGCCGCGATATGCTTCCGGCTGACCGATGAGGCAGTATTCCATTAAATGCCCAAGACTGCAAACCTGCCCCGCGCAATCGCCGACTTGATATGTGAAATCATCGCCTTAGACTTGAGAGATGAATCAAGATCGGAGCTCGACGTTGGGGATAGTGTCACGCCTGAAAACCGAACGGTACCTGCTGATCGCGATTGCGGTCGGCGTGGCGGCGTTTCTATCGGAACACGCGATCATGGAGATGGGCCAGGGCGCGGCACTCATCGCGGCCGTCGCCCTCGTCGTCACCATCGTGCTCGCCTCGATGCGTGTGGCCCATCACGCCGAAATCCTCGCCATCAAGGTCGGCGATCCCTATGGCACGATGATCCTGACGCTCTCGGCTGTTGCCGTCGAGGTCATCATCCTCGCCATCATGATGGCCGGCGAAAGCTCCCCGACGCTGGTGCGCGACACGATCTATTCGGCGCTGATGCTGGATATCAACGGCATCCTTGGCCTTGCCGCCTTGCTCGGCGGCCTGAAGCACGGCGAGCAGCCCTATAACGACAATTCCGGCAAGACCTATGGCGTCATGATCCTGACGGCGATCGGCATATCGATGATCGTCCCGGAATTCGTGCCCGACGAGAAATGGCACTATTATTCCGCCTTCACCATCGTCGCGATGATCGCGCTCTACGCGCTTTTCCTGCGCATGCAGGTCGGCCAGCACAGCTATTTCTTCAGCTACAGCTACCCTCGCGCCGAGCGCAAGCAGGACACATCGGAGGACCATGGCGACGAAGGATCGACGGCAGTCTCGATCGCCACGATCCTGGCGGGCGTCGTCATCATCGGCGCACTCGCCGAGTTCATGTCGGCCTTCATGACGACGGGCCTCAAGGACACCGGCGCGCCGATCGGCCTCACAGCGCTCGTCGTCGCGACCATATCGGCCGCGCCCGAGATCCTGACCGCGCTTCGCGCCGCGTTGAAGAACCGCATGCAGGCAACCGTCAACATCGCCATGGGTGCCTCGCTCTCGACCGTCATCCTGACAGTCCCGGTCATGGAGGCAATCGCCCTCTACACCGGCCAGCCCTTCATCATGGCGATGACGCCGGTGCAGACGGTGATGGTCACCATCACCCTGATCGCCGCCGCCATCAACCTCAACGACGGCGAGACCAACGCCATCGAGGGGATGACGCACTTCATCCTCTTCGCAACGTTCCTGATGCTGGCAAGCCTGGGGCTATAGCGGCAGATAGAATCCGAAATCAACGCCTTAGGGCGAAAACCTGAATCGGATTGCCAAGCCGGAAAGCCGATTATGCCGCGATCTTGTCATAGAGAACGGCGCGATTGCGGCCGCTGTCCTTGGCGGCATAAAGAGCCGCATCGGCCATCTTGAGCAGATCGCTCCAGGAGCGGCCCGCATCCGCGCTCGTTGCAACGCCGATGCTGACGGTGAGCGGCACACGCTGACCGTTGCTATCCACTTCGAGCTTACCGATCAGATCGACCAGACGCTCGGCCGCCTTCATGGCCTCCAAGGCATTCGTCTTCGGCAGATAGGCCGCGAACTCCTCGCCGCCGAGGCGCGCAAAACTGCCGTCAGTTTTAAGGTTGCGGCTGATCGCATCGGCGAAGCTGACGAGCACCTGATCGCCGGTATCGTGACCGAAGCGGTCGTTGACCTGCTTGAACAGGTCGAGATCCATCAACAGCAGCGCATCGTCCCCACGCATGACCTTCGGCATTCGCGAGGTAAACCAGCGGCGGTTGCCGACACCGGTCAGCATATCCGTATCGGCCACATGCCGCAGCGCCGCCTCGGCACGCTCCTTCACGAGGATGATCACGAAAAGCGCGATCGCGAAATGGCAAATGATGCGGATGAAGAACGCCCAGCGCGGCGTCATCGGAGCGATCGCCGGCGTCAGCATGGCAACGACGATGAGCAAGGCCAGAAGCGACGACAGCGCGATCACGCAAGACAGCACGATCCGCACCGGCAGCCGTTCCGGCCGCCGATCATGCAGCACGGTGGCTGTGGCTGCCGCAAGCGAAAGGAAGGAGATGAAGTTGCTGACGGCACCGCGAATAGCGTCGTCCAGATAGAATCGCGTCGCGAACGCAATCACGATCAGCGCCGCTGGAATGATCAGCACCAGCCAATCGATCCGCCGCCGCCGACCGCTGCTGAGCTGGCGCATTCCGACCCAGAAAACCGAATAGCCGATCAGGCCGAATACGAAGGTGCCGAACGTCCATATTTCATGGGAGAGCACCGAACGCTCGCCCAGCCCCGCCAAGGTCGACGACATCGCCAGCGACAGGAAGCCGATCGCCAGAGTGCCCAACCCCTCACCGCGCTTCGACTGCCAGCGCGTATAGAGAAAGCAGAGAGCGCCGACGAGAAACGAGCATTGGTGCAACAGGAGAACCGTTGCGAAGTCGAGCTGGAAGGATTGAAGCGTCATGATACCAAAAGCAATGAAATCTATAAAAACAGCGCACCAATAGGCGGCAGTCATTAGCGATCTTTAAATGGGCGGCAGCAAAACACACCTGCAATAAAAAACCCGCCGTCGCCGGCGGGTTTCGAAGTTCAAAGCGAGGCTGCTTACTTGCAGGCGCCGCAGAAGCGCTGGATGCGCTTGCAGGCTTCTTCCAGCAGTGCTTCCGAGGTCGCGTAGGAGATGCGGAAGTTCGGGCCGAGGCCGAAGGCCGAGCCGTGAACCACGGCAACGCCTTCCGATTCCAGCAGCTCGGACACGAAGTCCTCATCCGTCTCGATGACCTTGCCCGTCGGGGCCGTCTTGCCGATCAGGCCGGCGCAGGACGGGTAGACGTAGAAGGCGCCTTCCGGGTTCGGGCACGAAATGCCCTTGGCCTGGTTCAGCATCGACACGACGAGGTCGCGGCGGCCTTCGAAGATCTTCTTGTTCTCGGGAATGAACGCCTGCGTGCCGTTCAGCGCCTCGACAGCGGCCCACTGCGCGATCGACGATGCGCCGGAGGTCTGCTGGCCCTGGATCATGTCCATGGCCTTGATCAGCTGGATCGGGCCCGCTGCGTAGCCGATACGCCAGCCGGTCATCGCGTAAGCCTTCGAAACGCCGTTCATGGTGAGCGTGCGGTCATAGAGCTTCGGCTCGACTTCGACCGGCGTGACGAACTTGAAGTCGCCATAGGTCAGGTGTTCATACATGTCGTCGGTCAGGATCCAGACATGCGGATGCTTGAGCAGCACGTCGGTCAGAGCCTTCAGTTCGTCATGCGTATAGGCGGCACCCGACGGGTTGGACGGCGAGTTGAAGATGAACCACTTCGTCTTCGGCGTGATCGCCTTGTCGAGATCGGCTGCCTGGAGCTTGAAGTTGTTTTCCTGCGTCGTCATGACGGTAACCGGCGTACCGCCGCACAGCGCCACCATTTCAGGATACGACACCCAGTAAGGAGCCGGGATAACGACTTCATCGCCGGCATTCAGCGTTGCCATGAAGGCGTTGAAAAGAATCTGCTTTCCGCCGGTGCCGACGATCGTCTGCTCCCAGGAATAGTCCAGGCCGTTCTCGCGCTTGAACTTCGCGGCGATCGCCTTGCGCAGTTCAGGGATACCGGAAACCGGCGTGTACTTCGTCTCGCCGCGGTTGATAGCGTCGATCGCTGCCTGCTTGATATTGTCGGGCGTATCGAAGTCCGGCTCACCGGCGCCAAGACCGATCACGTCACGGCCTTTTGCTTTCAACTCGCGCGCTTTCTGGGAAACGGCGATGGTGGCGGAAGGCTTCACACGGGAAAGAGCATCGGCAAGAAAGGCCATGATATCGGTCCTATACGGTTGATTTTAGCAGACGGCCGGGGCCGGATTTCTGCGCTACGGTCTATGTCCAATGTAGGCAGGCTTTTCAAGGCCAAAGGGGTGATGAATCGGATGATTCTTCGTGATCATTCGCGCCATCGAGATCGTGATTCGCATAATCCGAAGCCGCCTCATCGACGCGGTTCCGATTTACGCCCTGAAATCAAAAACTTCGCCAAATTGGCCCTTCGCCACGAATTGGCCGCAACAAATGCCGTGCCATGCCGCAATTCGGTCGCGAGCCCGCCGAGATCGAAGCCGCATTCTTGCATCTCCGAAATTGGTTACTGAGGGCATGCCATGTTTCTGGAAGATGAAGTCACCTTGAGGCGGCTGCGCGCCGCCCGCGTTTCCATATCCCTGCTGATCGCATTCGTGGCATTCGCCGCTTCCATCCTGGTTACATCAGGACTGGTGACGGCCGCCTATGCCGCCGAGGAAAGCCAGCCGAAAGCCCGCGAGATCGCCGGCCTGATCAAGCCGAACGACGTCAACAGCGGCTCCCTGCTCTTTCCCGCCAAGGAACCCGGCTTCTTCGTCGAGGCGCCGCGCCTGAAGACCGACGTCGAGATGGATGTCACCGGCCCCATCGCCCGCGTCAAGGTCACGCAGCGTTTCCAGAACCCGAGCAAGGGTTGGGTCGAAGGCACCTACGTCTTCCCGCTGCCTGAAAATTCCGCCGTGGACGTCCTGAAGATGCAGATCGGCGATCGCTTCATCGAAGGCCAGATCAAGCCGCGCCAGGAAGCCCGTGAGATCTACGAGCAGGCCAAAGCCGAGGGCAAGAAGACCGCTCTTCTGGAACAGCAGCGTCCCAACATCTTCACCAACCAGGTCGCCAATATCGGCCCCGGCGAAACCATCGTCGTGCAGGTCGAATACCAGCAGACGGTGCACCAGTCCGGCGGCGAGTTCTCGCTGCGCTTCCCGATGGTCGTCGCACCCCGCTACAATCCGGCGCCGATCGTCCAGACCGTCGAATTCAACAACGGCGCCGGCTTCGCCGTCCCGTCCAATCCGGTCGAAAACCGCGAGAAGATCACCGCACCGGTGCTCGATCCGCGTGAAAACGCCAAGATCAACCCTGTCGCGCTGACCGTGAAGCTGGCTTCGACGACACGATGACCGACTATTTCAACGGCCTCGTCGCCGCCTCCCCCGACAATCGCGAAAAAACGATATCCTATGTCAGGAGCCTGAATGCCGATGGCGGCACCGAAATGCTGCCCGCGTTGCAGGATGCGCTCCGCAACCAGGGCTCGGTCGCAGCGGGCGCATTGCGCCAGGTCGTCTTCCTTACCGACGGCGCGATCGGCAACGAACAGCAACTCTTCACCGAGATCACCCAGAACCGTGGCGACGCCCGTGTCTTCACCGTCGGCATCGGCTCGGCGCCCAACTCCTACTTCATGACCAAGGCCGCCGAGATGGGCCGCGGCACCTTCACTCAGATCGGCTCCACCGACCAGATCGCCACGCGCATGGCCGAGCTGTTCCAGAAGCTGCAGAACCCCGCGATGACCGATATCGCGGCGACTTTCGAAAACGCCAAGGCCGAGGACATCACCCCCAACCCGATGCCCGACCTCTACACCGGCGAACCCGTGGTGCTGACGGCAGAACTGCCGGACACCAAGCCGACGGGCAAACTGCAGATAGCGGGCAAGACAGGCGCCCAGCCCTGGCGGGTCGAGATGGAGATCGCCAATGCCGCCGACGGCCAGGGCATCTCCAAGCTCTGGGCGCGCCGCAAGATCGACGACCTCGAAGCCCGCGCCTATGAGCGCCAGGACCCAACGGCCCTCGACAAGGATGTCGAGACCGTGGCGCTTGCCCATCACTTGGTCTCCCGCATGACCAGCCTCGTCGCCGTCGATGTCACCCCATCGCGCCCTTCGGACAAGCCTCTGGACTCCGCCAAGCTCCCGCTTAACCTGCCCGATGGCTGGGACTTCGAGAAAGTCTACGGCGAGACCGCCCCTGCCCCGCAGGCACCTTCGGGCAACGGACCCGACCACGCCATGGCCGCACCGCTGCAGCAGGTGGCCGAGCTTGCAGCAACCCGCATGGCGGCCGCTCCCACACCCAAGGCCGCCAACCTGATCGCCCAGCGCTCGGCCTCCATCCAGCTGCCGCAGACTGCGACGCGCGCCGACGAGCAGATCGCCCGTGGCGTGACGATGATGATCCTGGCGCTGGTGGCCGCAAGCGGTCTGATGGCGTGGAGACGCCGCAACGCCATGGCGGGAGGAACCCGCCGTGGCCATTAGATCAGCCAGAACCAGCGGAGCCGGGCCGGCCGATGATTTCGGCCCGCTTCCCACCTATCTGGAACTCGCCATGGCGACGGCGGCGGCAACCGCCTTCGACGCACCCGACAACAAGCAGCCATCAGCGCTATTGCCGCGCTTTTCCGTGGTCGAGAAGGTGATCGCTGCAGGCATCGCCATCCTGGCGATCTACGGGATGATCCTGATCGGCGACGGCATCTACATCAAGGCGAAGGCGCAGCTGTCGCAATTCCTGCTCGCCCGCGCCTTCGCCGCCGAGCTGCGCGGCGAGGATGCCAAGCCATGGCCCTGGGCCGACTTCACCACCGAGGCGAAGGTCAGCGCCCCGCGCCTCGGCAAGCAGGCGATCGTTCTCTCCGGCGCCTCCGGCGAAGCCCTTGCCTTCGGCCCCGCATGGCTCACCAACACGCCGCAGCCCGGCGACGAAGGCACATCCGTCATCGCCGCCCACCGCGACACCCACTTCCGCTGGCTCAAGGACGTCAAGCCGGGCGATGAGATCGAGGTGACGCGCCGCGACGGCGAACGCCTGATCTTCAAGGCCGGCGAAGGCCGTGTCGTCTCCTGGGACGACAGCGGCATCGACCCGACCGCGCATGGCCGTAACCTCGTACTGGCAACCTGCTGGCCCTTCGGCGCCACCGAACGCGGGCCGCTCCGTTACATCGTTGATGCTGAGCTTGTGGATGCGAAAACGACCGGTTCCATTCAAGGCCGAAACACAATGCCGTTATCCTCCGCCCCTTGAGGGTTGAACCGAAGCACCCGCTCCTCCAAGTCTCATGCGAATTGACATTTGTAAGCTGGCATTAGGGGATGGGGAATGAGATCAGTTTCGACACTTGGATTAGGCGTGGCGCTGGCTGCGGTCATCGTGCAGTCCGCGCCCGTCATGGCGGCCGACACGGTCGAGACCAGGAAGGTGCAGGTTCAGGTCGAAACGATCGCCTCGGGGCTGGAGCATCCATGGGCGGTGGCTGTCCTTCCTGACGGCGGCTATCTCGTGACCGAACGCCCGGGCCGTTTGCGGATCGTCCGCGACGGCAAGCTCTCAGCGCCGATATCCGGCGTCCCCAAGGTCTACGCCAGAAGCCAGGGCGGTCTGATGGATGTGGAACTGGCACCCGATTTCGCGACCTCGCGAACCCTCTATCTCACGGCCGCGACCCCGGGTGACGGCGGCTCCGGCACCGAAGCCTTCAGCGCCACGCTTTCAGCCGACGGAACCGCACTTGAGAACGTCAAGTCGATCTTCAAGATGCGCAAGTTCACCAGCGGCGGCATCCAGTATGGCTCGCGCATCGCCATCGCCAAGGATGGCTCGCTCTTCATCAGCGTTGGCGACCGCGGCGATCGCGACCGCTCGCAGGATTGGCAGGACGATGCCGGCTCGATCGTCCATATCAACGCCGACGGCAGCATCCCGAGTGACAACCCCTTCAAGGATGGCGCCAAGGCGCTGCCGGAAATCTGGTCGAAGGGCCACAGGAACCCGCAGGGCATCACCTTCGATAGCGCCGACGGCAAGCTCTATACCGTCGAGCACGGCGCGCGCGGCGGCGACGAGATCAACGGCATCGAGCCGGGCAAGAACTACGGCTGGCCGATCATCACCTACGGCCGCGACTATTCCGGCGCCGAGATCGGCGAAGGCACCGCCAAGAAGGGCCTGGAGCAACCACTCTATTATTGGGACCCCTCGATCGCACCGGGCGCTGTCGCCATCTATCGCGGCAAGATGTTTCCGGAATGGAATGGCGACTTCCTGGTCGCAGCACTGAAATTCCAACTCCTGTCGCGCATGCAGCGCGATGACAGCGGCGCTTTCGTCGCCGAGGAGCGCATCTTCGACGGCGCCTATGGCCGCATGCGCGATGTCGTGGTGGCGCCCGATGGCGCGCTTCTGATCGTCACCGACGAGGACGACGGCACGCTGCTGCGCGTCTCCCGGGCACCCGCCAACAACGGCTGATCTAGGCCGCCAACGTCGCCTTGCTGCGGTCGAACGAAACTGGTAACGGTCGCCCATCTCGACCAGTTCCTTTTCGGCCGCAAAGCGCTAACCCCGTCTGGCCGACCTCCCAGATTGAGGCTTACATGACGCGCATACAGGCGAACCTTGTTCTATTGCTGGCCGGCGCCATCTGGGGCGGCGGCTTTGTCGCGCAGTCGACGGCGATGGAAACGATCGGGCCGCTCTGGTTCGTCGGCCTGCGCTTCGCCATTGCCACCGTCGCCGTGCTCCCCTTCGCGCTGATCGAGGCGCGCAAGAGTAAGGTCAAGACCAGCGGGCGCCACACGATGCTCTATCTGCTGATCGGCCTCACCCTCTTCGGCGTCATGATCACCCAGCAGATCGGCCTCCAGACGACGACGGTCACCAATTCGAGCTTCCTCACCGGGCTCTACGTCGTGATCGTTCCGATCATCGCCGTGGTTTTCCTGCGCCGGGCGCCACACTGGATCGTCTGGCCGGGCGCCTTGATGGCCTTGACCGGCATCTATCTGCTGTCAGGCGGCGACATGTCGGCCCTGTCGCGCGGCGATATCCTGACGATCTTCTGCGCGGTCTTCTCCGCCGGGCAGATCACGCTTGCGGGCATCATTGTCTCCGAGACCGGCCGAGCCTTGACGCTGTCGGTGGCGCAGTTCGCCGTCACCGCCGTCCTGGCGCTGGGCGCCGCTGTCATTGTCGAACCCATCAGCTGGGCAGCGATCTGGGACGCGGCGCCGGAAATCCTCTATGTCGGCATCTTCTCATCGGGCGTCGCCTTCTCGCTGCAGATCATCGGCCAGCGCTACACCACCTCCTCGCAGGCGGCCATCTTCCTGTCGTCCGAAGCGCTGTTCGGCGCGGCACTCGGCGCTCTGGTGCTGGGCGAGAAGATCTCGCCCCTCGGCTATGTCGGCTGCGCGCTGATGTTCGCGGCAATGCTTCTAGTTGAAATCGTCCCCGAGATAGCGCGTCGACGTCGTCAAAACGGCCTGCTTATCAGCCAAAATCCGGGCTGAAGCCGAAAATATGAAAAAAAGTTTAACGTTCGCGAGGTCGCGCACACGTTGTAATTTTGGCAAAATCTGCTCCTAAAATATATTGCTCGCGATACAAAACGTTATCCAGAGGCGACTGATGAGTGCTTTTTTTCGTCAGAGCGCAGAACCCACCCGGAATTGGCGCGCGAGGCAGCGTTGCGTCGGAAAACTTTTGCTTGCCAAAAGTGAATAATCGCAGCAATCTCGTGGCGTTCGGGCATTTTGCGAGCATGGGAAGTCCTTAAGATTGTGCGCGCCGGAGACGCTAATACTCCGGTCGGTTGGTTCTAAATAAGCAGGCGGAAGTTCTGCGGAGAACTATACTGATTTAGAGGGGACCTTTTTCTCACAATTCAATAATTGCCTGTTAGCGTCTCCGTGAGGAGGCAATATCAGTATGCTGCCCGTGTGGATGGCGGGCAGAGATCAAAGGACCTGACGCATGGCCGAGACTGGGACTGTAAAATTCTTCAACACCGACAAGGGCTTCGGATTCATCAAGCCTGACAAGGGCGGCGCGGACATCTTCGTTCACATTTCCGCCGTGCAGGCTTCCGGATTGGCCGGACTGACGGAAAACCAGAAGGTTAGCTTCGACACCGAACCGGATCGTCGCGGCAAGGGCCCGAAGGCCGTCAACCTGCAGATCGACGGCTGATAGAGCCACTCTTGCAATCGAGTTGAAGCCCGGCGGGCCGCCGGGTTTTATCGTTCAGCCTGCATTCAGCCGCCAGCCGTTAACTTGCCATCATCAAGGTGCAAAACCGGCTAAGAGTTTGAACAGGACAGAACACATGAATAGCCTTGCCAAGACCCTTCTTCTGACGGCAACCGCGGCTGCCATCACATTCTCGTCGATCGGCGTCGCATCGGCTGACGACTGGCGCTATCGCCACCACCATAACAATGATGCATGGGTCGGCGGCGCTGTCGGTCTGGCAACAGGGTTGATCGTCGGCTCGGCGATCGCCAATGCTCCGCGCTACGACGAACCCCGCTACATCGATCCGCCCTACGCCTATGACGACGGTCCGGTCTACGCAGCACCTCCCCGCTATTATCGCCCGGCACCGGTGCGCTACTACCAGCCGGCTCCGGTTCGCGTCGGCGTCGAGCCGTGGACCCCACAGTGGGAACGTTACTGCTCCTACCGTTACCGTTCGTTCGACCCGCGCAGCGGCACCTTCATCGGCAACGACGGCCGCAGCCACTTCTGCGTCGCCAACTGATCGAACGCCGATCGTTCATGCACGAAGCGCCGCTTTTCAGCGGCGCTTTTGTTTTGTGCGGACTTTGCCCGCTCTGATCCCCTGCCCGGCTCAAAGCCCCTGCAGATAAGGATTGCCGCGCCGCTCGTCGCCGATCCGGCTGCCCGGGCCATGGCCGCAGATGAAGCCGACCTCGTCGCCCAGCGGCAGCACCTTGTCGCGGATGGAATCGAGCAACTGCTGGTGGTTTCCGCCGGGAAGATCGGTGCGGCCGATCGAGCCGTTGAACAGAACGTCGCCCAGATGCGCGAACTTCTGCGCCCGGTTGAAATAGATGACATGCCCCGGCGCGTGGCCCGGCGTGTGATAGACCTCGAACACATGCTCGCCGAAAGACACCGTATCGCCATCCTTCAGCCAGAGATCCGGCTCGACATTCTGCATCTGGCCAGCTGGCAGCCCGTATTTCTCCGCCTGCGTCTCGATCCGTTGCAGCAGCGGCAGGTCGTCCTCGTGCGGGCCGATGATATCGACACCAAGCGCTTCCTTGAGCTCCTTGGCCCCGCCGGCATGGTCGAGATGGCCGTGGGTCAGCCAGATCGCCTTGATCTTCAGCCCATTCTGCTCGATCCCCTGCAGGATATTGGCGACATCCCCGCCCGGATCGATCACCACGCCTTCCTTCGTCGCTTCATCGAAAAAGATCGTGCAGTTCTGCTGAAACGCTGTCACCGGAATGATCCCGGCCTGGAGCATGCTCATGGGGTGCCTCGCTTTATGTCTTGCGCAGTTCGTCCGTCTCGATGTCGATATAGTCGCAAACGCCGGCGCGTGCAGCCTCGATTTTGCCGAGCGCTCCGTCACGCCGCAACGACAAGTGTAATCTCCTGTGATCGCGGTCGGCGGAACCTCCCCTTGTTCCGGGCGTTACCAACCCGTCTATAAAAGGAGACCCACGATGACCATGAAGCGAAATCTTTTCCTGGCAGGCGCAATGGTTCTGGCGTCCGCCGGCCTCGCCCGCGCGGAAATGGCCGCAACGGCCATCAACGATCTGACCATTCACGCCGGCCCCGGCGAGCAGTATCCCGCTGTCGGCGTTGCGACGCGCGGCTCCGAAACCATCCTCGACGGCTGCGTCGCCGGCAGCCAGTGGTGTCGTGTCGATGTCAACGGCATGCGCGGCTGGGTTTACGCCCAGTATCTGCAGATGGACCAGGACGGCAACCAGGTGATCGTCCAGCAGCACCAGTCCGATCTCGATATCCCCGTTGTGACCTATGAAACCACGGCAGCGACCGGCCCCGCCGAACCAGCTCCGGGCGACGAACTGCTCGGCCCGGTCGGCTCGGTCGAGACGATCGAACCGCCCCAGACGGTCACTACCTATATCGAGAGCAACCCTGGCCGCACGGTCGATATCGGCGGTGACGTCGTGGTCGGCGCACAGGTTCCCGGCACCGTGACCTTCCAGGAAATCCCTGACTACCAGTACCGCTACGCTCGCATCAACGACCGTCCTGTACTGGTCGATCCGGGCACGCGCCGTATCGTCTACGTCTACAACTAAGACCTGAATTCACGGACAGCAAAGGCGGCCACCCGGCCGCCTTTTTCATGCGCGCTCGCCAGACGGCTGTGAACTCGCCGCAACGCTCGCGTCATGCCTGTTGATTGTTGCCGCAAATATGCCTCTTAATCCAATCACGCAGGGGAATTGCGTATCGCATGGGGAGTTTTGCGCGGGGCATCTCGGTTCGACTGACAACACCGATCTTCTTTGCACGCGCGAAAGCCGGAAACCGACAGACACTGGAACATATGTCATCATTGCTGACCTATGGTCCCGCGTGCTCCGGCCAAACGGCGCAGACTAGGAAAGGAAATGCCAAATTGGCACGACAGAGCAGCCCGAGAGCCGGCAGGCAGGAGCCCAAGCCGGAGCCTTTGACCAAGCCGTTGGAAAACACCGAAACCATCGACTTCGACATCATCGAGCTCCTGTTTTTCTCCTATCGGGACTTCGTCTCCGATCCGGATGCCATCCTGGCAAAGAGCGGCTTTGGACGTGCGCATCACCGCGTGGTGCATTTCGTTAACCGAAACCCCGGCATGACCGTTGCCGATCTCCTGGATACGTTGAAGATAACCAAACAGAGTCTCGCAAGGGTACTCAAACAGCTTATCGATTCGGGGTATATTCAACAAAAAGCGGGGCCTGAGGACCGACGCCAGCGCAAGCTCTATCCCACCGCCACTGGCCGGGATCTGGTGCTTGCACTCGCCGAGCCGCAATCGCGCCGTATTGAGAGAGCATTCGACGGGGCGTCTCCGGAGATAAGGGCTGGCGTCAAGGCCTTCCTGAGTGGCATGCAGAACAGACAAAACTCGAAAGCGGACTGAATGGCGGCGAAGATAGTGATTTCGGACGATGCGGCACACTTGCTCGTTGTGGATGACGACACGCGCATTCGCGCGCTGCTCAACCGCTATCTGAGCGAGAACGGCTTCCGTGTGACGGTTGCGGCCGACGGCGCCGAAGCACGCCGCAAGCTTGGCGGCCTCGATTTCGATCTGATCATCATGGACGTGATGATGCCCGGCGAATCCGGCATCGACGTCACCAAGAATCTGCGCATCATCAAGAACGTGCCGATCATCATGCTGACAGCGCTCGCCGAATCCGACAGCCGCATTGCCGGCCTAGAGGCAGGAGCCGACGATTACCTGCCCAAGCCCTTCGATCCGCGCGAACTCGTGCTTCGCATCAACAACATCCTGCGCCGCAACGTCTCCGGCGATGCGCCCAAGATCGAACAGGTCATGTTCGGCCCCTACACATTCTCGCTCACCCGCCGCGAGCTCAAGAAGGCTGCCGAGATCGTGCGCCTGACCGACCGCGAGCAGGAAATCATGCTGCTTTTCGCCAAGCGCGCCGGCGACACCATTCCCCGCCACGAACTGATCGGCAACGATGTCGATGTCGGCGAGCGCACGATCGACGTGCAGATCAACCGCCTGCGCCGCAAAATCGAGGACGACCCGTCAAATCCGGTCTGGCTCCAGACGGTTCGTGGTATAGGATACCGCCTGAGCATCGATTGATGATCCGGGACCCGGAAAGGCTCTAGATGGTAACATTCGATTCCCTGCGACGCGAGGACCGCTCGCCGGTTTCCGGCTGGCGTTGGTTCACCCGCCTGCTGCGCCGCCAGCTGCCCAAGGGCCTTTACGTCCGCTCGCTGATCATCATCATCATGCCGATGGTGCTCCTGCAGTCCGTCGTCGCCGCCGTCTTCATGGAGCGGCACTGGCAGATGGTCACCCAGCGCCTGTCGATGGCCGTGACCGCCGATATTGCCGCGATCATCCAGATGATCGAGACCTACCCGCAGGATACGGACTACAGCGAGGCCACCCGCATCGCCCGCGACCAGCTCGGCCTGCAGATCTCGATCGAGCCCGATGGCGAGCTCCCCCCGCCCCGCATCAAACCGTTCTTCTCCATTCTCGATGGGATTCTGAGCGACGAAATCCGCGACCAGATCAAACGCCCCTTCTGGATCGACACGGTCGGCGATTCCAATCTCGTCGAAATCCGCGTAAAGCTAGACGGCAAGATCCTGCGCGTGCTCGCCAAGCGCAATCAGACCTACGCCTCCAACACCCATATCTTCATCGTTTGGATGGTCGGCGCATCGCTGGTGCTGATCACCATTTCCATCCTGTTCCTCAGAGGCCAGATCCGCCCGATCCAGAAACTGGCGGCCGCCGCCGAAAGCTTCGGCAAGGGCCAGAAGGCCGAAAACTTCTACCCGCGCGGCGCTGATGAAGTCCGCCGCGCCGGCCTCGCCTTCATCCTCATGCGCGAGCGCATCGAGCGCCAGATGGAACAGAGAACGGCGATGCTGACAGGCGTCAGTCACGACCTGCGCACCATCCTCACGCGCTTCAAGTTGCAGCTGGCGCTCGCCGGCGACAATCCCGACCTGCAGGGCATGAGCGACGACGTCAACGACATGCAATCGATGCTGGAAGCCTACATGGCTTTCGCCCGCAGCGAGGTCGAGGAAGATGTCGGCGAGCTGAAGCTGAGCGAGCTGCTGTTGAAGCTTGAGCCGGACTTTGCCCTGCACAAGAAGACGCTCACTTATTCAATCGAGGGCGACGACGATATCGTGGTCCGGCCGAACGCATTCACGCGCCTCGTCACCAACCTTGCTTCAAATGCGCGCCGCTACGCCGCGACCCTCAACATTGAGGCCAAGCACGGCGCCAAGTGGCTGACGATCGTGTTTGACGACGACGGCCCCGGCATTCCCGAACAGAACCGCGAGGACGTCTTCAAGCCCTTCTTCCGCCTCGACGAGGCACGCAATCTCGATGCATCGGGAACGGGTCTCGGCCTTGCCATCGCCCGCGACATCGCCCGCAGCCATGGCGGCAACGTCACGCTCGGCGACAGCCCCGCAGGCGGCCTGCGCGCCGTCATTCGCATCCCGGCCTGAGGTCACGATGGCGATCGATTTGACGGACATGACCTGGCTCAACCCGCCACCCCTCGCCGAGCAGCGCGACGACGGCCTGCACGTGCGCTCCGGCGAGAAGACTGATTTCTGGCAGGGAACCTATTACGGCTTCCACCGCGACGATGGCCATTTCCTCCATCGGTCCCGCGACGGCGACTTCACCGCTGAGCTGAGCTTTTCGGCGGATTACCAGGCGCTCTACGATCAGGCGGGCATCATGCTGCGCGCCGACGCGACGCACTGGATGAAATGCGGGATCGAATATACCGACGGCGCCCGCCACTTCAGCGTCGTCGTCACCAACGGCAATTCCGATTGGTCGGCATTTCGCATTGACCATGATTTCGCAAGGCTGTCGGTGCGGGTCACGCGCAATGGCGATGCGCTGTTCATCCAGTACAGCACGGACATGATGGCGGATTGGCGCATGGCGCGCCTCGCCTGGTTCGACCCGAAATTTGCGGAATTGATGGTCGGCCCCGTCTTCTGCTCACCGCAGCGCGCCGGTTTCGAAGCCACGTTCCACGACTTCAGCCTGTCGGACCCGATCTCGCGCGACATTCACTAGACCGTCGGTATTGAAACGCCGGGCACAAGGCCACGGCGCTCCAGCAATCACATGATCTTCTTGCCGTTTGGCACCGGCTTGTCCGGCGCCGCGAGCACGATGGCGCCGGCCTCGTCCTCGAAGCCGAGCGTCAGAACCTCGGAGCGGAACGGCCCGATCTGCCGTGGCGGGAAATTGACCACGCACAGCACCTGCCGACCGACGAGCGTCTCAAGCGTATAGTGCACGGTGATCTGCGCCGAGGACTTCTTGACGCCGATCTCGGGTCCGAAGTCGATCAGCAGCTTGAAGGCCGGCTTGCGCGCCTCCGGAAACGGATTGGCCTCGATCACGGTGCCGACACGGATGTCGACCCGCTCGAAATCGCCGTAGGTAATTTCTTCGGTCATAAAAATCGCCTCAGTCTGCGAGTTCCTCGGCGCGCTTGCGAGCGGCCGAAAGCGCCTTGTCGAACAGCGGCTGCATCGCATCGTCAGCCATCAGCACCGAAAGCGCCGCCGCCGTCGTGCCGCCTGGCGACGTCACGTTCTGGCGAAGCTTCGATGCGTCGTCGGGGGACTGGTGCAAGAGTTCACCAGCCCCCGCGACAGTTTCCCGTGCAAGCCGCATGGCAAGGTCCGCCTGCAGGCCAAGTTTGCGGCCTGCTTCTGCCATGCACTCCACGAGATAGAAGACATACGCAGGACCACTGCCCGAAAGGGCTGTAACGGCATCGATATCGGATTCGGAAGGCACCCACTCCACGGGTCCGGAGACCCTGAGCAGCGCATGCACCTGATCACGCTGGTTCTGGCCAACGCGTTGATTGGCAAACGCGCCGGTGACGCCGCGGCCGACCATGGCCGGCGTGTTCGGCATGGCGCGAACCATTGCCGCTTCGCCGAGATGGGATTCGAGGAAACCGAGCGTCTTGCCCGCCGCAACCGAAACCACGACCGTATCGTCGGCGACGGCGCTCTTCACGGAGGGAAGCACGGCGTCCATCACCTGCGGCTTCACTGCCAGAAACAGCACACCGGCCTTCAGTTCGGCGGGAAGCGCCGTCACATGCCTGGCGCCCGCCTCGTTGATCGTTGCCATCATCTGGGCCGAGGGGCCGGGATCGACGACGACGACGGAGGCACCGGGCACACCGTTCTTCAGCCAGCCGGAGAGCATCGCGCCCCCCATGTTGCCGGCGCCGACAAGAACGATTGGACCCGAGGACGACAGACCGGACATGTTACGCTTCACCCACGGTTTCGAACAACACGGCTTCCATGGCGCGGTTGGCGTCCATGCCGGACCAGATCACGAACTGGAACGCCTGATAATAGGTCTCGCAGGTATCGAGCGCGCTCGCGAGCAGCACTTCCACCTGGCGGTTCGTCGGCTCAGCGCCGCCGGCAAGCAGCAGCGACTGGCGGAAGATGATCACATCCTCCTGACGCCAGACGTCGAAGTGACCCATCAGCACCTGACCGTTGATACCGGCCAGAAGCTTCGTCACTTCATTCATGCGCTGTTCGGGGATCTTGATGTCGAAGGCGCAGCCGAGATGCAGCGCCTCGAATTCCTCCATCCAGGAAAAGGAGACGTGATAATCCGTCCACTTGCCCTCGACCGTCATCGCGATTTCGTCGTCACCCGACCGCTCGAAAGCCCAGTCGTTGTGGGCGGCGACGTACTCGATCATATCGACCGGGTTCGATTGACGCTCGACTTCCAATTCCATGAGGCTCATGCAGCACCTTCTTGACCGGAGTGAATGCGTAACGACTTCGTCCAACGAGACACAAGCGAACACACGCAACTAACCCGGAAACCACCAACCCAGATGACCGTTGAACCGCTACCAGACTTACGCAGTGAACCTGCCCGGAGCTTACCAACTGCTTCGAATCATCATTTAAAATCAGTGTATAACGCACCCGGTGGTGTGCCAGCCCCCTGAGGGCCGTTTTAGGGAACGCCACTGTGGAAAGGTGTTGGGAATTGGATTCAGAAGGAGGGTATAAACGACTCTGCCCATTGGCTTTTTTGGCAGTGTCCACAGGTGGATAAACACACCCGCTTTTTTAGCCGAAGCAGCGGTGTGTCTCTCAAAGGCCACACCGCGCCCTGTCCCCAAACGGGATTTACTTGCCCTTGGCGGCCGGCTTGGATTCGAGCTTCGCCTCGAGCGCGGCGATACGCGCCAGCAACGCATCATTTTCGTCACGCGCCTTGATCGCCATCTCGCGCACGACCTCGAACTCTTCCCGCTTGACCACGTCCATGCTGTTCAGCCAGCGTTCGGCCTGCGCGTTGAACATCGTCTCGACTTCCTTGCGCACGCCCTGGGCGGCACCTGCGGCATCTGTCATCAGCTTTGCGAACTCGTCCATGATGCGGTTTGCGCCTGTCGTCATGGCGGTTTACTCCCTTTGAAATAATGGCTTCCGGCCGCTCTCGGCCCTCAGGAATGAGGTAGGGCTTCGCCGTTAAGGATGCAAGCGCTTTGCACTGGATAAGCGGTCGCACTTATCTCGCATCACTAACAATCAACTTGACCCGCTGTTATGGCAAGGCCATCTTCCGCCCACATCAACGGATGGGATTACCTTGCAGACAGCTGCCGACCTTATGGCCATCATGCCGTTCCCCAATATCGACCCGATCGCCTTTGCAATCGGGCCCGTGGCCATTCACTGGTACGGCCTGGCCTATGTCGCCGGCATCATGATCGGCTGGTACTACGCGCGCCTCATCGCCGCGAACGACAGCCTTTGGCCCGGCAATGTCTCGCCGATCACCAAGGCGCAGCTCGACGATTTCGTCGTCTGGGTGGCGCTAGGCGTCGTCCTCGGCGGCCGCATCGGTTATATCCTTTTCTACGACATGCCTGCGATCATCGAGAGCCCGATCCGCGCCATCCAGATCTGGAACGGCGGCATGTCCTTCCATGGCGGCCTGACCGGCACGACGATCGCCATGATCATCTTCGCCAAGCGCAACAAGATCCCGCTCTGGAACCTCTTCGACATCGTCGCCGCCGTCGTTCCCGTCGGCCTCTTCTTCGGCCGCATCGCCAATTTTATCAATGGCGAGCTCTGGGGCCGGTTGACGGACGTGCCGTGGGCCGTGGTCTTCCCGACCGGCGGCCCTTTCGCGCGCCATCCGAGCCAGCTTTATGAAGCGGGCCTCGAAGGCATCGTGCTGGTTCTCGTGCTCGCCGCCCTCATCTACGGCATGAAGGCGCTGAAGACCCCAGGCTTCGTCGCCGGCGTCTTCGTCTGCGGCTATGCGCTGTCGCGCATCTTCGTCGAGTTCTTCCGTGAACCTGACGCACAACTCGGCTACCTTCTCGGCACCAACTGGCTGACGATGGGCATGGTCCTGTCTTCGCCGATGATCCTGCTGGGCCTCTGGGCCATGATCCGCGCCCGTCGTCAGGCTGCCCTGCAGTCCTGATCGCGGCACCGGAGGAGGAGAACATGACCACCGCACTCGGTGAGAAGATCAAGGCGATCATTCAGGCGAACGGTCCGATCAGCGTCACCGATTATTTTTCGCTGTGCCTCGCCGATCCCGAATACGGATATTACAAGACGAAGGAACCCTTCGGCAGCTCCGGCGACTTCGTCACCGCGCCCGAGGTCAGCCAGCTCTTCGGCGAGATGATCGGCGTCTTCATCGTCCACGCATGGCAGCGCCACGGCACGCCGTCGGATGTGAAGCTGGTAGAGATCGGCCCCGGGCGCGGCACGATGATGTCGGACATGCTTCGTGTCATCGAGCGCCTCGCACCGCCGCTCTTCGAAACGATGAGCGTCCATCTCGTCGAAACCAGCCCGCGCCTGCGCGAGGTGCAGGCGGAGACGCTCGCCGCCCATCAGGGCAGGATCAGCTGGCACGACGGCTTCGACGAAATCCCGCCGGGCCTCACCCTGATCGCCGCAAACGAACTTTTCGACGCCATCCCCATCCGCCAGTTCGTGAAGACCGCCACCGGCTTTCGCGAACGCATGGTCGGCCTCGACATCGATGACGAACTGTCCTTCGGAACCGGCGTCGCGGGTATCGACCCGCAACTGCTCCCTGAGCAGGCAGCGACCGTGCCGCTCGGCACCCTCTTCGAGATCGCCCCTGCCCGCGAGTCCGTCATGGTCGCCATCGCCGATCGGCTGAAGGCCTTTGGCGGCACGGCGCTGGCGCTCGACTACGGCCACCTGATCACCGGCTTCGGCGATACGCTGCAGGCCGTGCGCATGCATGAATTCGACCCGCCGCTCGCCCACCCAGGCGAAGCCGATCTCACCAGCCACGTCGATTTCCAGGCACTTGGCGAGACTGCCGTGGCGGCCGGGCTCCACGTCAACGGCCAGCTGCATCAGGGCGACTTCCTGGTGGGCCTCGGCATCCTCGAACGCGCCGCAGCCCTCGGCCGTGACCGCGAACCCCGCACCCAGCAGATCATCCAGGCCGCCGTCGACCGCCTGGCCGGCGAAGGCGAGGGAAAGATGGGGGAACTCTTCAAGGTGATGGCCGTTTCCCATCCCGCCATCGATCTGATGCCGTTCCGTTCCGTGGATTGACAGGGCGCGCGCGGCGGGGTCAACATCGCCGCAATCGACAGCGCTTCGTCCGGCACACCGTCTGGGCGTCGCTAAAGCAAATCTTGGAATGACCGATGACACATGCGCCCTCCCCGGAACCGATCCAAAGCGCGCTGCTGAACGAAGCGACGGGCGACACAATCCAGCACGGCTATTTCACCCGCCAGGGCGGCGTCTCCGACGGCATCTATCGCGGCCTCAATGTCGGCCTCGGCTCCAACGATGAGCGCGCCAAGGTCGAGGAAAACCGCAGGCGCGTCGCCGGCTGGTTCGATCTGCCGGTCGAGCGGCTGGCAACCGTGCATCAGGTGCATTCGCCCGACGTCGTGGTGGTCGATGCCTCCTATGACGGCACCCGCCAGCCGGCCGACGCGCTGGTGACCGCAACCCCCGGCATCGCGCTCGGCGTGCTCGCCGCCGATTGCGGCCCGATCCTGTTCGCCGATCCGGAAAACAGGGTTGTCGGCGCGGCCCATGCCGGCTGGAAGGGTGCCTTTACCGGCGTGCTCGAAAACACCATCGATGCCATGATCAAGCTCGGCGCCAAGCGCGAGGCGATCGTCGCCTGCCTGGGCCCATCGATCAGCAAGGCAAGCTACGAGGTCGGTCCCGAATTCGTCGAGCGCTTCGTCAGCGAAAACGGTGACTACCAGCGCTACTTCACCCCGTCGGAAAAGCCCGGCCATTCGATGTTCGACCTCCCGTCCTTCACCATCGATCGGCTACGCGCCGCCGGCGTCAAGGCCGAAAGCCTCGGCGTCTGCACCTATCCCGACAGCGAACGCTTCTTTTCCTACCGACGAACGACACACAGCCAGGAACCGGACTACGGCCGACAGATTTCGGCAATTGCCATAAGGGAGATGTGACCGGTATGGGCCTACACTTCGAAACCTCCGAATTCGCCGATCGCCTCGTGCGGCTGACGCAACAGATGCAGGAGGAGAAGCTCGATGCCCTCCTCCTCTTCGCCCAGGAAAGCATGTACTGGCTGACGGGTTACGATACCTTCGGCTACTGCTTCTTCCAGACGCTGGTCGTCAAGGCCGACGGCACCATGGCGCTCCTCACCCGTTCGGCCGACCTGCGCCAGGCGCGGCAGACGTCGATCATCGAGAACATTCATATCTGGGTCGATCGCGTCAACGCCGACCCGACGGTCGATCTCAAGAACCTGCTGGTCGAGATGGACCTGCTCGGCGCGCGCATCGGCGTCGAATACGACACCCATGGCATGACCGGCCGCATCGCAAGGCTTCTCGACACGCAGCTGATGGCCTTCGGCCAGATCTCCGACGCCTCCTACCTCGTCAGCCGCCTGCGCCTGATCAAGAGCCCGACGGAGATCGCCTATGTCGAGCGCGCGGCAGCCCTTGCCGACGATGCACTGGACGCGGCCCTTTCGCTGACAAAGGCAGGCGCTGATGAGGCAGCTATCCTCGCTGCCATGCAGGGCGCGGTCTTTGCCGGCGGCGGCGATTATCCCGCCAACGAATTCATCATCGGCTCCGGCGTCGATGCCCTGCTCTGCCGCTACAAGGCCGGTCGCCGCAGGCTCGATGCCAACGACCAGCTGACGCTGGAATGGGCCGGCGCCTACGCGCATTACCACGCCGCGATGATGCGCACGATCGTCATCGGCGAACCGAGCTATCGCCACCGCGAGCTCTACAATGCCTGCCTTGAAAACATCCAGGCCATCGAAACCGTGCTGAAGCCGGGACATACATTCGGTGATGTCTTCGATGTCCACTCGAAAATCATGGAGGAGCGCGGCCTCTCGCGTCACCGCCTGAACGCCTGCGGCTACTCGCTCGGCGCCCGCTTCTCGCCCTCCTGGATGGAGCACCAGATGTTCCACGTCGGCAATCCGCAGCCGATCGAACCTGGCATGTCGCTCTTCGTCCACATGATCATCATGGATTCCGACAGCGGAACGGCCATGACGCTGGGCCAGACCTATCTCACGACGGCCGACGAGCCAAAGGCGCTGTCGCGTCACCCGCTCGACTTCATCAACCTCTGAGTGACCACCCTTTAGAATCGACAATTGACATTGCAGTGCCCCGACCGTCATAAAGTTGGCCGGGGCATATGCCGCGTGGAGACACGCGCACGGAAAGAAGGATGACACGAGGGATGACGCGACTTGCGACAGCGCCCACGCTCATCGCCTGCCTTGCCCTGCTTTCCGCCTGCAACACCACGGATGCCCTCACGCCCCTCGTCGACATCGGCGACACCTCGGGCAGCATCCGTTCGACGCCGGTCACCCAGGGCGAGGTCGAGCGCATGGCCGGCACGCCGCACCGCGCCCAGGCTTTTGCGTCTTCGCCGCGCGAGGGCGGCTATCACCCCGCCTATGTCGAGCAGGACACCACATCCGGCCCCATATCGGGTCGCGGCGCTCCGCCGACGACGATGCAGGCCCAGGCCTACGCGCTGGATGGCCAGACAGAGCAATCGCCAAGAGCGTCTGCCGCCATCCGCAGCCAGCCTCTCTCCGAGCCGGTCTCCGACACCGTTTCCGAACCTGTATCCAACGCCCAGGCCGAAGAGCAGGACATTGCCGACGCGGAAGCCAAGGAAAAGGCAACCGAGCCGAAGCGCACGGCGATGCTGACGCCATCAGGCGCATCGACCGTCCGCTTCCTGCCGATCATCGGCGCTCCGGTGCAGGCCGTGACGCCCCTGTCGCGGCAGCTCGGCGCCGAGGCCCGCTCGCACGGTCTCTCCATCAAGAGCTCCAACGACAACAGCACCGCCTTCATCCTCAAGGGTTACCTCTCGGCCTTTTCCGACAGCGGCAAGGTCACGGTGGTCTATGTCTGGGATGTGCTCGACAACAGCGGCGCCCGGCTGCACCGCATCCAGGGACAGGAGAGCGTTCCCTCGCAGGCCCAGGATCCCTGGGCCGTGGTTCCGGCCTCCGTCATGCAGCAGATTGCGTCCAAGACGATCACCGAGTTTTCCTCGTGGCGGGACGCCCGTGGCGGTTAAGCCACAAGCTTTTTGGAAATATAAAGGCGCAAGTCGCCTTTACCCTTGCATTCGGGAACAAGCTGGCTAAAAAGCGCGGCTATCAGCAGGCAACAGGCGGACCAAGATGAAGGTTTTCGCAGGCAATTCGAACCGGCACCTCGCCGAAGAGATCTGCAACTATCTTAAAGTGCCCTTGGGCAGAGCAACGGTCCGAAGATTTGCCGACCAGGAAATCTTCGTGGAAGTCCAGGAAAACGTACGCGGCGAGGATGTCTTCCTCGTCCAGTCGACGTCCTTCCCGACGAACGACCACCTGATGGAATTGCTCATCATGATCGATGCGATGCGCCGCTCGTCGGCCCGCCGCATCACCGCGGTCCTTCCCTACTTCGGCTACGCACGCCAGGACCGCCGCGCTTCGGGTCGCACGCCGATCTCGGCCAAGCTCGTCGCCAACCTGATCACCGAAGCCGGTGCCGATCGCGTCCTGACGCTTGATCTCCACGCCGGTCAGATCCAGGGCTTCTTCGACATCCCGACCGACAACCTCTATGCCGTGCCGATCCTGACGCGCGACATCAAGGCCAATTACGACATCTCCAACGTCATGGTCGTTTCGCCTGATGTCGGCGGCGTCGTGCGCGCCCGCGCGCTCGCCAAACGGCTCGACTGTCTGCTGTCGATCGTGGACAAGCGCCGCGATCGCCCGGGTGAATCCGAAGTCATGAACATCATCGGCGACGTCACCGGTAAGGACTGCCTGCTGATCGACGATATCGTCGATTCCGGCGGCACACTCTGCAACGCGGCCGACGCGCTGCTGGCCAAGGGTGCCGCAAGCGTTACCGCCTACATCACCCATGGCGTTCTGTCGGGCGGTGCTGTGACCCGCATCACCAATTCGAAGCTGCGCGAGCTGGTCATCACCGACTCCATCCAGCCGACGACGGCTGTCCAGTCGGCGCACAATATCCGCGTGCTGACCACCGCGACGCTGATCGGCGAAGCCATCAACCGCACCAGCCAGGAAGAATCCGTCTCCAGCCTCTTCGACTGAGGCTATCAGGACTTTCTCTCCGCCCTTCCTCCCCCGCTCCAATTCGGCTAGGATTATCAATGATATCCAGCCGGCGGGAGGAAGAGGCATGGCAAGACTACTGAAATCTCCGATCAGACTGGCGATGCTGGTCATCCTTCCAGCCCTCTCCGCCTGCACCGCGGACATGGGTCCCGGCTATGGACCAGGCCCTGGTTACGGACCCGGACCGGGCCCAGTTCGTCCGGCGCCACCGCCGCGCCCTCGCCCACCGCAGCCGCAAATGTGCACCATGGAATACGCGCCCGTCTGTGGCGAACGTGGCGGACGCACGCAGACCTTCGGCAATGCCTGCCAAGCCAACAGCAGCGGCTTCAGGATCGTCGGTCGCGGCGAATGCCGCGCCGGCCCGCCGATGACGCCGGGACCCGGCCCTCGCCCGCCCCGTCCGCGCCCTCCCCATGAAGACCCGATGCCGCCACAGCGGCCGGGTGGCATCTGCACGCGCGAATACCGGCCCGTTTGCGGCGAGCGCGGCAGAGAGATCAGGACATTTTCGAATTCATGCGAGGCAGGCAATGCGGGCTTCCGCATCGTCGGTCAGGGCGAATGCCGCCGCTGATTGCGCTACTCCAGTGAGCAATTCCAGCAAAAGTGCAGCGCGGTTTGCGTCCGGAATTGCGTAATAACAAATAGATAGAGCATTTCTGCGTTTCGAAGAAAGGCTGAAATGCTCTGACCCGCAGCAGGTTTCCGGCCCACGAATGGGGCCGGAAACGACTTGGGGCTCAGTTCGCGCCCTTGATTACCTGGCCGTTGACCGTGATCGACCCATCGCGTGCGACGTTGACGTCCCAGCGCTGACGACCATCCGGATCGGTCTTGCCAAAGCCCTTGACCATCATCAGGCCGAAGGAAACCTGGTTGAGGTCGGGATTGCTCTTGGCCAGTTCCTGGATAGCGGTGATCGTCTTGTCGAAGTCGCGCGCGACAATCGAGGCGTTCAACGAATAGGCCGTGGTCGACTCCGGAATGCCGCGAACATCACCCGAGATCTCCGCATCGTAGACGCTGGAGCGCGCCGAAATCTTCGGGAAGGCAACGACGAACTCGCCATTGGTCAGGAGCTTCTCGAAAGCCTTGTCGCTTTCCGCCTTGCTCTTCTTGTCGTCTGTGAAATCGACCTTCATCAGTTCGTCGCCGACGGCCGCGATGTTGAGTTCCGGAAAGGCGAACTGCATGTCCACCTCTTCGGGAACGAAGGGCGCATACATCTCAGGCAGCAGAGCGCTGTTGAAGCTGATCTGCTTGGCAGCCATGCCGACATCGAAGCGCATCGCATCGCTCGGACCGCTCATGCCGATCGTGTAATCGACGCTGTCGGCGCCACCGCTGCCGGCAACGCTCGACACGCTGACCTTGTTCATGGTCACCGTCTCGTTGAGGCTCGACATCAGCGGGAACGACTTGCGCACCAGCTCCTTGATCTCTTCGCTCTCGGCGCGCTTGAGCTTCTTCTCATCGGCGTGTTCGATGATGAAGGCGAGGATCGCGCGGAAATCGTTGATGGAAACGCCATTCACGGCAGCCGCGAAATCCACCGAGTCGGCGCGGATTTCAACCGGCGGCACTTCCTTGCCGCTGATCTTCTCGACAAAGCCGTTCATCGTGCCGCTGCCGGCGAAATTGGTGCGGCCCTTCATCTCGCCGTCCGACGAGGTCATCTTGTAAGTCGACGAGCCGGTCTCGACGCTCACCTCTTCCTGCTCGGTCTTCGACGAGAAACGAAGCGCCTTGCTGGAGAAGTCGCCGGACTTGAGATAGCTGATCGCCGGGTCGAAGACGCCGTTCGAAATCAGGGAATCGATGACGTAGGTGAATTCGGTGTTCGGCTGGCCGGGCGCCTTGAACGTGCCGGTGACGTCGAGCGAGTTGTTGCCCTCGATCGTCCACAGGCCGCTCTCTTCGGGCGTCGCGAAGATCGACCACGGGTTCAGGCCCTTGATGGAGAAATTCTTCGGGTCGGCCTTCTTCAACAGCGCCGCGAAGTCGTAGACGATCTCGTAGCGCGTGCCGGCCGGGTTGACGGTCACGAAGCCCTTGGCTGCATCCTTCGGCAAGAGCTTCGACAGGTTCGCCTCGATCTCCTTGGCGCCCTTCTGGTTGATATCGACCGCCTGAGACGTCGAAACCAAACCGAGAAGAACGACAGCCGTCGCCGTTAGGGTCTTGAGTTGCATGCTGAATTTCTCCCGTACGATTTGAGGTCGCATGTGACGGCTAGGCCCCCGCCCTGTCAACCCGGCAGTTGCATGCGCGGTCTCAGGCGGCGATCTTGCGCGGACGCATCGGCATCGGCCGGCCGAGCAGATAGCCCTGCGCCTCGTCGCAGCCTTCGTTGAGCAATATCCCAAGCTGAACATCCGTCTCGACACCTTCCGCGAGGACTGGAATGTTGAGGCTTTGCCCGAGCGCCAGGATAGCGCGGATGATCGCCTTGGCCTGTTCGCTGGTCTCGACCTCGTTCATGAAGCTGCGGTCGAGCTTGATCTTGTCGAACGGAAACGCGCGCAGCGTTTCCAGCGACGAATACCCCGTACCGAAATCGTCGATGGCGATCGATACGCCGAGATTCTTGACCTGACGCAGCGTCAGCAGTGCGCGGTCCTTGTCGACGATGATCGACGATTCGGTGATCTCGAGCTCCAGGCGCCATGGCTCGAGCCCGGTCTCGAACAGGACCGCGTGCACGAGATGCGCGATATCCTGGTGACCGATCTGGACGGGCGACAGATTGACGGCGATTTTGTGCTTGTCGGCCCAGCCGGCAGCCTCCTTGCAGGCTTCGCGCAGCACCCATTCGCCGATCGGAACGATCGCGCCGCATTCCTCGGCAACCGAGATGAACTCGCCCGGCGGTACGTTGCCCCGCGTCGGATGGTTCCAGCGCAGCAGCACCTCGTAGCCGGTGATCTCGCCACTCGATACCGATTTCTGCACCTGGTAGTGCAGGTGCAACTCGTTGCGTTCGATGGCCAGCCACAAGTCGCTCGCCATCTTGCGGCGGTCTCGCGCCGCCTCGTCCATTGCCACTTCATAGAAGCAGATGCGCTCGGAAAGAGTCGCCTTTGCGCGGTACATGGCAAGATCGGCATTGGCGAGCAGCATTTCGCCGGTCGAGCCGTCCTGCGGATAGATGGCGACGCCGATGCTGGCGTCGGGGTTGATGTCGAAGCCTTCGATCTTGAACTCGCCCGTCAGGCTCGCCTCCAGCCGTGCCACGAAATCATGCAGATCGGCGATATCGGAAAACTGCTTCAAAGCCGCGAATTCATCGCCGCCGAACCGGGCGACGAATTCGTCTTCACCGAGAAGCGCACTCATGCGGTCGGACAAGGTGACCAGCACCTGGTCGCCGGCGTGATGGCCGCGCTGATCGTTGATTTCCTTGAACTTGTCGAGATCGATGCCGATGACGGCAACCTTCGTCCCGGCACGCTTGGCGACCGCCAGATCCTGCAACAGGCGCTCGGAAAATTCGGAGCGGTTGGGCAATCCCGTCAACGCGTCGTGACGCGCCATGAAAGCGATCTTCTCTTCCGAGAGCAGTCGTTCCGTGATGTCTTCATAGGTGGCGACCCAGCCGCCATCGAGAAGCATGTTCAGGTTCAGCTGGATCGACCGGCCCTCAGCCGCCTTGTGCACGATCGAACGCTCGCCAGATCTTAGCGCACGCATCAGCTTTTCGTAATGCTCGGACGCGCGCTTGGCCACGACCTCGGGATCCGAGAAATGAATCTCGTAGCCGATCGTGATGATCTCCTTGTAGGTCATGCCGGGGCGGATCGCTCCCCGCTCGAATTCGAAGATCTCGCTGTAGCGGCAGTTGGCAAGCACGAGGCGTTCCTCGGCATCGAACAGGCAGATGCCCTGCGAGACGTTCTCGAGCGCGAGATCGAGATTGCGCGAGACCTCCTTGAGGCGGTCGCGGTCGGCCTTCTGCTCGGTCACGTCCTTGGTGATCTTCGCGTAACCGGCGATCTCGCCGTCTGCACCCCAGATGGGATCGATCACGACATGCGCCCAGAATGACGTTCCATCCTTGCGGAACCGCCTGCCCTCTTGCTCGAATTTCCCCTCGGTGCGTGCCCTCAAAAGCGCGCGCTGCGGCAGGCCAGCCGCGCGTTCCTCTTCGGAATAGAACCGCCCGAAATCCTCGCCGATGATTTCGTCGGCTGTGTATCCCTTGGCGCGCTCGGCACCCGCATTCCAGTTGGCGACCCGGCCATCCTTGTCGAGCATGTAGATCGCGTAGTCGGTCACGCCCTGCACGAGCATCTCGAAACGCGCCTCGCTCTCCTTCGTCGAGCTCTCCGCCCGCATCGCGAACAGGGCCGCGGCGAAACCGGACGCAATCATCGACAACGAGACCGACAGCAGCGTGACGACCATGAAGCCGGTGGACATCGTCTCGCTCGGATCGATCGCCGGTCCCGGACCGGGCACGATCGTCAGTGCCGCCATGGCGGTGAAGTGCATGGCCACGATCGCGGCGCAGACGGTCGCGGCCGGCACAAGCAGCTTGCGCGCGTCAGCCTTGATATCGGGAAGCAGATAGAAGCCGATGGCCGAGATGACCACCGCGCAACCCATAGAGGCAAGCACCAGCGACTGGTCCCAGAGCATGCTGCCGGGAAACTGCACGGCCATCATGCCGAGGAAATGCATGGACGTAACGCCGACGCCAAACAACACACCCGCGAAACCCCGCCGCACCCTGCTCTCCGCGCCAGCCGCAAACGCCACCGCCGCGAGCGTCGCGACAACGACGAGCACCAGCGACGTCAATGTCTCCGACGTGTCGTAACCGACCACCACGCCGCTGTCATAAGCCAGCATCGCCACGAAATGCGTTGCCCATATGCCGAAGCCGCCGGCGGCACCGCCCATCAGAAGCCAGATCAGGCGCGCGACCTTGACGGTACTCCGCGCTCTTTGCAGCAGCGTCAGCGCGGCGAGGCTCGATAGTAAGCACAGGCATCCGGCCAAAACGACCAGCCTGAGATCGTGCATGTAGGCAATGCAGTTAAAAACGGTAAACATGAGATATCCGGACCAATTTGCCGTTTCGCTTTCATATGCGGCCGCTTAAGAAACCAATAATTCCGGCACCCCAAGAATTCTTGACGATTGCTAATCGCAACTGTCATTAATGCTCCGTCAACGGCGGCTGATCTTGGGTTTTGATTGGCGCGCGGCGCGGATGCTTAAGTTGCATCAGCCCATGCTAAAGAACAGATGCGCGGCATCGCTGCATCTGCACTCCTCTTGCGCGCCGCAACTCTTGCCATTCCGCCGCAACTAGACTATAGCGCACGCGTCCGCACAGACACCCTTGGAGGCAATGCGGATGAGGATGGGGAAACCCGCCTCCAGTTCAGCGACAGGCGATGCCTGCGCCGAGCTCTCCAAATAACCTCGGAAGGAAAAGTCATGAGCCACGAAAGCTACGAGCTCAAGGCCGAGGCGCGCGAACGGGTTGGTAAGGGGTCCGCCCGTGAACTTCGCCGCAATGGTCTCATCCCGGCTGTCATCTATGGTGACAAGCAGGCCCCAGTTTCGATCTCCCTCAGCACCAATGAGGTAACGAAGCGCATCCACGCTGGCGGTTTCATGACCACCATCGCTACGATCGACGTCGACGGCAAGAAGTACAAGGTTCTGCCGAAGGACTACCAGCTCGATCCGGTCCGCGACTTCACCATGCACGTGGACTTCCTGCGCGTATCCGGCAACACCGCCGTTACCGTTGCGATCCCGGTTCACTTCATCAACGAAGAAAAGTCCCAGGGCCTCAAGGTCGGCGGCGTTCTGAACATCGTTCGTCACGACGTCGAAGTTCATTGCCCGGCTGACGCGATCCCGGAATTCTTCAACGTTGACCTCAGCGGCAAGAAGATCGGCGACAGCATCCACATCTCCGAAGTCACTCTGCCGAAGGGCGTGACCACGGTTATCGACCGCGACTTCACCATCGCTACGATCGTTGCTCCGGCAGCTGGCGTATCGGAAGAAGAAGAAGCTGGCGAAGCTGAAGCTTGATCCTTTGATCGCTTGAACGCTTTGTAAAGTATAAGACCCGCTTTCTCCGGAAAGCGGGTCTTTTCATTTCTACAGAGATAAGCGCTTCAACTTCGATTAAGACATTTCGTGGAAGCATGCCCCATCGTTCCAGAGCAGGTTTTGTTCTGAACGAAGAAATTTCGCGGCAAGGGGCAGACGCAGGAAAATGCATAATTCCGTTCAGAACAGATTTCTAGGAATCGTGTTCGCCGCATTGGTTCTGCTCGTAGCCCCGCTTTTTGTTCTGTTCCTTTTCCTGTCCTCGGGACGTGCCGAAAAGGAAATCCGCGACCACATCTCCGTTCTTCTCGTCGCGAACTCGCAGGCGCTGGCAAAGCCGCTCTGGGATCTGGATGAGGACAGCGTCGCGCAGATTAGCGCCGCGGTCGTCTCGCAGGGCACGATCGTCAAGGTTCAGGTCCGCGACGCATCCGGCCAGCTTGACGTCACCCAGTCGACGATCCCCGCCTCCTACGACGGCGAACTGGTCGAAGTCTCGCACGCCATCACCTACACCACGCTCGATGGCCCGAAGAAACTGGGCACGATCTCGGTCTTCTATCCCGCGCCGGGCCTGTTTTCCGGCTTGAAGAATGAAGAGATCATCTTCCTGTCGATCTTCGTCTTCGCCGTCCTCATCGTCTTCTGCGCCGCCCTCATCGGCAACCGCATCGTCCTCGTTCGCCCGCTGATGCGCCTGATCGCGGCCATCGAGGCCACCGGCCAGCTCGGCTCGCGCCATCATGTCGATTGGCGCTCCAACGACGAGATGGGCCGCCTTGCCAAGAGCTTCAACACCATGCAGTCCAAGCTGGAGAGCGAGGAACAGGAGCTGAAGCTCGCGCACCGCCGCGCAATCGACATCTACAATCTGACGCCCGCGATGCTCTTCTCGCTCGACGAGAACGGCCACATCACAGCCGTCAGCGACTATTGGCTCGCCGCCACCGGCTACGAGCGCGACGATATCATCGGCAACCGCTTCATCGATCTCGTCACCCCGGACACCCGCAGCGCCTTCCTCGGCCGCAAGGGTGAGCTGAATGGCGGCGCGACTGTCGATGTCACCGTCAAGTTCCTCTGCGCCGACGGCCGCGTCATGGACGTGCTGATCCTGGAATCGAAGGCTGCCACCGGCGGCCAGGGCGGCCTGTCGCTGTCCGTCATGACCGATGTGACTGCGCTGAAGGCCTCGGAAGCGCGCAACCACAAGCAGGCGATCACCGACCATCTGACTGGCCTCCTCAATCGCCAGGGCTTCGAGACCGTGCTCGACGGCAAGATCCGCGAGGCGGACGCCGCCAACCAGGAGCTCGCCTGCCTCTTCGTCGACCTCGACCGCTTCAAGTGGATCAACGACAACCTCGGCCACGCCGAGGGCGACAAGGCGCTGCGGGAATTCGTCGGCCGTCTCAAGAGCAAGCTCGCGCCGACGGATGTAGCCGCCCGCCTCGGCGGTGACGAGTTCGCCATCCTGCTGCCATCCGGCAACGCCGCCGAGCGTGCCGACCTGATGGCCGAAATGCTCGCCTCCATCTTCAACGAGCCCTTCGGCACTGACATGCATCTGAGCGCCAGCGTCGGCATCGCCATCTATCCGCGCCACGCCGACAATGCGGCCGAACTGCTGCAGAAATCCGACATGGCAATGTATGCCAAGAAGCGTGACGGCAAGAACGGCGCCCAGCACTTCGATAACGGCATGGTCGATCACGCCCGCGCCCGCGCCGAGATCGAAAGCTGCATCGAGATCGGCCTGATCGAGGACTGGTTCGCGGCCTTCCTCCAGCCGATCGTCAATCTCAACGGTCGCGGCGTCGCCGGCTTCGAAGCGCTGATGCGCCTCAATCACCCGGTGAAGGGCCTGATGGCACCGGCCGCGATCATCAACGTCGCCGAGGAGACCGGAAAGATCATCCGAGTCGGCAACGTCATCATGGAGAAGGCGATCGAGCATCTGGCCACGCTCTCGGCGCTGCCGGGCCTTGAGAGCAGCTACCTCGCCATCAACTTCTCGCCGCTGCAGTTCGAGCCGTCGCTGCCCGCACGTCTGGCCTCGCTGCTGATGCGCTACAACATTCGCCCCGAGCGGATCGTGGTCGAGATCACCGAGGCGGTGCTGATGCACAACAACCCCGAAATCCGCAAGATCGTCAGCGACATGCGCCAGTTCGGCTGCCGCATCGCGCTCGATGACTTCGGCACCGGCTACTCCTCGCTCAGCTATCTCAACCGCTTCCCCGTCGACATCATCAAGATCGACCAGTCGTTTACCCGCTCGATCAATGATGCCAACGAGGATATCCGCCAGAAAAGCCGCACGCTCGTCGAAAGCATCACCACCCTCTCGCACAAGATGGGCTGCACGGTGATCGCCGAAGGCATCGAGACCGAGCAGGAATGCCACACGCTCTGCGAGATGGGTCTCGACTACGGCCAGGGCTATCTCTTCCACCGTCCGCAGACCGTCGACCAGCTGGCAAGTCGGCTGGCGGATGCGCACACGCTCGCCCGCGCCTCATAATCGCAAAAAGAGAAGCCGAGATGATCAAACCACTGCTGCTTCTCGCTCTCCTGAGCCTGCCCCTCGCGGCTCCGGCACGCGCCGCCACCGTCAATTTCGTCACCGAGGAATACCCGCCCTTCAGCTACCGCGAAGGCGACACCCTGAAAGGCGCATCGGTCGAGCAGGTGCAGATGCTGATGCAGAAGGCCGGCATCGATATGCATATCGAGATCATGCCCTGGACCCGCGCCTATGCCGCAGCTCAGGGGACCCCGATGACCTGCCTCTTCACCACGGCCCATAGCCCCGAGCGTGACAAGCTGTTCAAATGGGTCGAGCCACTGCTGGTGGACGCCAACATTCTCGTGGCCACCGCCTCCTCAGGCATTCGCGAAACCGATCTGGACGACACCCGGCGCTACGTCATCGGCACGCATCGCGGCGACTACACCGAGAAACTGCTGAAGGAAAAGGGCTACGCCAAGGTCGACATCGCCAGCGACTTCCCCTCGACGCTGCGCAAGCTCATGAACGGCCGCATCGACCTCATGCCCATCTCGGAGATCTACTTCGAGAAGCTCAAGGTCGATCACCCCCTCGTGCGCGTCGCAACGCTCTCCTCCCAATCGCTGGGCATCGCCTGCGAAAAGAGCTTTCCCGAGGATATCAGGGCCAGGATGCAGCAGGCGCTCGACGACTTGATCGCTGACGGCACGCAGCGCGCGATCTTCGCCAAATATGGCCTGCATCTCCAAAACTGATTTTATCCACGATAGACACGCTTGCGCTTGACTCCGGCGCCGTTTCGCGGTGGTGAACGTGCTTGAAAACTTGAAACGTCCAGGAATGAACGCGCCATGCTTGTTATCGCCGGCCTCGGCAATCCCGGCAGACAATATGCCGGCAACCGCCACAACATCGGCTTCATGGCCGTGGACGCCATCCACCGCCGCCACTCGTTTTCGCCCTGGTCGAAGAAGTTCAAGGCCGAGATCTCCGAAGGCGAGATCGCGGGCGAGAAGGTGCTGCTGATCAAGCCGCAGACCTACATGAACCTCTCAGGCGAATCCGTCGGCGAGGCGATGCGCTTCTACAAGCTGCAGCCATCGGACATCGTCGCCATTTACGATGAACTCGACCTCGCGCCCGCCAAGGCCCGCATCAAGGTCGGCGGCGGCCATGGCGGCCATAATGGCGTGAAGTCGCTCGACGCCCATTGCGGCAGGGACTACCGCCGCCTGCGCCTCGGCATCGGCCATCCCGGCAACAAGGATCTGGTGCACAACTACGTGCTCGGTGATTTCGCCAAGGTCGACCAGCAGTGGCTGGAACCGATGCTCGACGCGCTCGCCGACAATCTCGAGATGCTGGTCAAACGCGAGGATTCGCAGCTGATGAACAAGCTGGCGCTCGCCGTCGGTGGCAAGGAAGACGAGGACAAGCCGAAGCCCGCCAAGCCATCAGGTGCGAACGCAGCTGCTCAGAAGCCTGCCGGCAAGTCGCACATCCATCAGGCCCGCAACAGCGCCCAGCCGAAAAAGCTGCCGACGACGGGACCGATGGCCGAGATGCTGAAGAAGATGTTCGGCAACAAGGAAGACTGACCATGTCCCCCTCGCCTCTCGCGATCCGCACCGCCGAAGCGGGAGACCTGCCAGCGCTTCTCGCGCTCTACAAGGACATGAACCCCGGCGACCCCGCCATCGATCCGACGGTAGCCCAGGAGCGCTTCGCCTCCATGCAGGCCTATCCCGGCATGCGCGTCCTGGTGGGCATGGCCGACGATGCGTTGGCGGCTTCCGTCACGCTGATCACCATGCCCAACCTCACCCGCGGCGGCGCGCCCTATGCGCTGATCGAAAACGTCGCCACCTCAACGCCGCATCGCCGGCGCGGCTATGCCAGCGCCCTGATCGCGCATGCGATCGAGCTCGCCTGGCAGGCGGGATGCTACAAGGTGATGCTGCTCACCGGCCGCACCGATCCCGGCATCTATCGCTTCTACGAAAGCTGCGGCTTCGTGCAGAACAAGACAGGCTTCCAGATCAGAAGAAGCGCCTAACGCGTCTCTTGAGGCCTATTCCTCGGGCTCTGTCGTAAACATCAGCGGGAAACCCGCCTCCTTGCCGAAATCCATGGCCTCCTTGGCCTTTGTCTCGGCGATATCCTTGGCGCAGACGACCACCACGGCGGTACCAAGCTTGTGCGCGGTCATCATCACCCGGTATCCGGCTTCCTCGCTCATCCGGAAGACGATCTTCAAGACAGCCGTCACGAATTCGCGCGGCGTGAAATCGTCGTTGACGAGGATCACCTTGTAGAGCTTCGGCCGATCGAGCTTCGGCTTCGACTTCACTTTCGGTTTCAGGGCGACATCGTTGTCACTCATCGGGCAGTCCATCCGTTGATGACAGGAAAGAGGGCGAGCCATGCTCAGCCCACACAATATATTGCACCGCAAGCACCGCTTTCAAGCCAAAGCCGCTTTGATCACGCAAGATGTGCTCGAAAAGCTTGACCCGGAGGCGGCTTTTACCCCATACGCACGGCCAAGGAATTCAAGAACAGCAGGTTTCAGCCATGGGCTTCAAATGCGGTATCGTCGGTCTGCCGAATGTCGGCAAGTCGACCCTCTTCAACGCACTCACCAAGACGGCGGCGGCGCAGGCGGCGAACTATCCCTTCTGCACGATCGAGCCGAACACCGGCGAAGTCGCCGTTCCCGATCCGCGCATGCAGAAGCTGGCGGGTATCGCCGGCTCCAAGGAAATCATTCCGACGCGCATCTCCTTCGTCGACATCGCCGGCCTCGTGCGCGGCGCGTCCAAGGGTGAAGGCCTCGGCAACAAGTTCCTCGCCAACATCCGCGAAGTCGACGCCGTGGTCCATGTGCTGCGCTGCTTCGAGGATGACGACATCACCCACGTCGAGGGTCGCATCAATCCTGTCGGCGACGCCGACACGATCGAGACCGAGCTGATGCTCGCCGACCTCGAAAGCCTGGAGCGCCGCGTCGAGCAGACCCGCAAGCGCGCCGCATCCAAGGACAAGGAATCGCTGGCCCAGCTTCCCGTCATGGAAGCGGTCATCAAGCTCCTCAACGAAGGCAAGCCTGCTCGTCTTCTCCTGAAGACGCTGGCGCCGGAAGAGATCGAGATCCTGAAGGGCCTCAACCTCCTCACCTCGCACCCGGTCCTCTACGTCTGCAACGTCGCCGAAGGCGATGCCGTCGACGGCAACGAGCACACCAAGGCCGTGGCCGAGATGGCCGAGAAGCAGGGCGCGGAATGCGTCATCATCTCGGCTGCGATCGAAGCCGAAGTGGCGCAGCTGCCGGAAGAAGAAGCAACCGAGTTCCTCTCGGCGCTTGGCCTCACGGAAGCCGGTCTCGACCGTCTGATCCGCGCCGGCTACCACCTGCTCGACCTGATCACCTATTTCACCGTCGGCCCCAAGGAAACCCGCGCCTGGACCATCCGCCGCGGCACCAAGGCCCCGGCGGCGGCCGGCGTCATCCACACCGATTTCGAACGCGGCTTCATCCGCGCCTTCACCATCGGCTACGACGACTACATCAACTTCAAGGGTGAAGTCGGCGCGAAGGAAGCCGGCAAGGGCCGCGACGAAGGCAAGGAATACGTCGTCCAGGACGGCGACGTCATCCACTTCCGCTTCAACACCTGATTTCGAACATTAGGACTGCCGCCTAAGCTGGCGGCAGTCTTTTTTGCAGACGCGGCGAAAGCCGGCGCACGACGGCGCGCCGAAGCGGCATCCAGCCGGTGCCGATGACAAGAACGATCACGCCCACCGCCAGCAGCGTGACGAAGATGTAGGTATCCACCTGCGCATTGCCCTGGCGGAAGATCCCGTAGAGTGCTGCCCCCAGCGATACCAGTCCCGACGTCACGAAGGCGCGTCGGTCGATGATCAGCCCCACCAGCATCAGCGCCATGACTGTGATCACCACGACAGGCGTGCGCATCGACACCGTGTCGAGCCCGCTGAGCGCCCCCGGCCCGCCGCCGGAGAGCCACAGGATGCTGTAAAGCAGCGCCGGTGCGGCGCCGAGATGCAGCCAGAAGGCAATGTCGGAATTGACAGTCCGGCGCAGCGGATCCCTGAGATCGAAGCGCATGGCGAGCGCAAACAGCCCGACCGCGCAGGCAACCGCGAGCATCGACAGCACGCCGCCATGCGTGACCGCATAGAGCGGATCGCCGCTCACCCAGCCGAGCAGGCGGAGCACGAGCTGCAGCGCCACGACCACGGCGCCCATGATCGCCAGCGCAAAGGCGAGCGGTATCCGGTAAAGCAGGTAGAAGAGGCCGAGCACGACCGGAAAGGCCAGCGTGTATTGCAGCCCCTCATTATTGTCGCCGATCCCGATGATCTGAGGCGAGCCCTGCAGCAGCATCGCCGACACGGCACCCGTCCAGAGCGCCAGCGCAATCGTCAGCGCCACCGCAGGCAGCGCCAGCCGCTGGCGGCGTACAAGGATTTCGGCAAGCACGATGATGGCGGGAAACACCGCGTAGATGGAACCGATGCCCCAGAGCCCGGCAAGCGCCACGACGATGCCGATGGTGATCAGCACATCGTGGAACCCGCGCACGAAGCTCGGCGTCTCCGTATCCGAAAACGCGGCACCACCCGCTGCTTCATCCCGCGCGGTCGACACCGCGGCATCCGCCCTGACGCCACGCGCCAAGAGAAACGACAACAGCCGCTCGGAAGCCTGCGATGGAATGATCCCTTCTCGTTCAGCCTCGTCAAGGATCGCCTTCAGTTCGGACATGCGGAATTCTCGCTGGAATCGTTGAGTGACGCCGCATGCTATTGTAATCGTGTTGAAACGCCTATGACGTGGAGACGAATTTGTCCGATCAGACACTCGCCTACGAGGACTTTCATCCCGGCCGCCGCTTCGCGCTCGGACCTGTCACAGTCTCGGCCGCGGAAATCATCGAATTCGCCAGCGAGTTCGACCCGCAGCCGATGCACACAGACGAAGCGGCCGGACGCGCGAGCATTCTCGGCGGGCTCGCCGCATCGGGCTGGCACACGTCGGCGATGCTGATGCGGATGATGATCGACAGCTATTTGCTGAATTCGCTCTCCGAGGGCGCACCCGGCATCGACATCATGGAATGGCGCCGGCCTGTGATCGCTGGCGACACGCTCTGCGGCCACTCGACCGTGCTCGAGGCGCGCGCCCTGCGCTCCCGCCCGGGTATCGGCATCGTCAAGTTCCGCCACGAGCTCGAAAACCAGCGCGGCGAAACGGTCTGCGTCTCGGAAAATCCGATCATGTTCCGCATGGCCACCGCGACCGAAGCGCAAACGGGAGCAAGCGCATGAGGATGCTCGATCGCTATGCGCTCGGCGAAAAGACCGAGACGGGAAGCTACGCCTTCACCGAGGAAAACATCATCCGCTTCGCCACCCGCTATGATCCGCAGCGCTTCCATGTGGATAGGCAAGCCGCGCGCGAAAGCCTGTTCGGCGATCTTTGCGCCTCCGGCTGGCACACATGCGCGGGCTGGATGACGACATTCGTCGCCTACTGGATCGCCGAGAGCAAGAAAATCGCCCGCGAGGGCCAAACGCCGCCCAAGCTCGGCCCGGCCGCGGGCTTCAAGAACCTGCAGTGGATCCGCCCGGTCTTCGCCGGCGAAACCGTCGATTACGCCGTCACCCTGCTGTCGAGCCGTCCGATGGCCTCGCGCCCGGGCCGCATCCTCAACACCATCCTCTGCGAAGGATATGTCGCGGGCGACCCGGTTGTCAGGTTCGAAAGCAGCGTGCTCGAATTCGAGTAGCGCGCCGGATAGCGCGCTCACCCGACAGCGAGGTCAGTGGCCCGAAAATTCGACCAGCGTACGCACGTCGACGCCGAGCGCTTCCAGCTTCGCCCGCCCGCCGAGATCCGGCAAATCGATGACGAAGCAGGCCGACACGACCTCGGCGCCCATCTGGCGCAGCAATTGGGTCGCGCCCACTGCCGTTCCGCCCGTCGCGATCAGATCGTCGACAAGGATCACCTTCTCGCCCGGCTTCACCGCGTCGATGTGCATCTCCATCTCGTCGACGCCGTATTCCAGGCTGTAGGCGATGCGCACGGTATCATGCGGCAGCTTGCCCTTCTTGCGGATTGGCACAAAGCCCGCCGAAAGCTGATGCGCCACGGCACCGCCAAGAATGAAGCCCCGCGCCTCCATGCCGGCGATCTTGTCGATCTTCATCCCCGCATAAGGCTGCACCAGCTCATCCACCGCCCGCCGAAACGCCCGCGCGTCGCCTAGCAGCGTGGTGATGTCGCGGAAGATGATGCCGGGCTTTGGGTAATCCCGGATGGAGCGGATCGCCTTGACGAGTTCGTTGTCTACTGCGTGAGCCATGGGCGGATGAATGCCTTATTCCTAGAAGAGTCTGCGCGCAAACTGATCCGCCGAGCGCCGATTGTCCATAGCCGTTTCGCCGCATCCTCGACAAATGCGGGCAGCCGGCAGCCGATTGATTCAATTTCAGGCTGGGCTATCATGCCATATCGACCATACGACAGGCCATGGGGGCGTACCCATGCAGCGACGCGTGAAGATAACCGACGTCGCGATCTGGTCTAAGCGCATCGAAGGCCCGAACCTGCCGGAGGACGAGGAAGACGTCAGCGATGATCTGGCTTCCGCGACCAGTCTTTTCCCGGAATGGGAAAGCCCTGAAGACGAAGAAGCCTTCGGTGATCTCTAGCCGCTAGCCCCCGTCCCCTTCCCAACAAAAAAGGCGCCCCGAAGAGCGCCTTTCCGATCAAGCCTTTGATACCCTCAGTGGTCCTTGCGGGCGTAGACCGACCGCTTGGTGAGGTAGATCAGCACGGTGAAGATCAACAGGAAGATCATCACCATGAAGCCGGTGTGCTTGCGCTCGACCAGATGCGGCTCGGCGGCCCACATCAGGAACGAGGCCACGTCCTTGGCATACTGGTCGACCGTACCGGCAGTGCCGTCGTCATAGGTCACCTGGCCATCCGACAGCGGCGGTGGCATGGCGAGGACGGAGGCGGCGTGGAAGTACGGGTTGTAGTGCTGGCCCTGCGACACCGTCGTGCCTGCCGGCGGGTTTTCGTATCCGGTCAGCAGCGAGTAGATGTAATCCGGCCCGCCTTCCTGGTACTGCGTGAAGATATCGAAGATGAAGCGCGGGAAGCCGCGCTCGACTTCGCGGGCTTTCGCGATCAGCGAGAAGTCCGGCGGTGCTGCACCGTTGTTGGAGGCAGCCGCCGCTTCGGCGTTGGCAAACGGCGACGGGAAGTAGTCCGACGGCACGGCCTTGCGGCTATACATGTCGCCCGCCGCGTTCGGGCCGTCCTGCACTTCGTAGTTGGCGGCGAATGCCTTGACCTGCGCTTCCGAGTAGCCGAGATCGCCCAGCATGCGGAACGGCACGAGATGCATGGAGTGGCAGGCGGCGCAGACTTCGGTGTAGACCTTCAGGCCGCGCTGCAGCTGGCCCTTGTCGTAGTGGCCGAAGGGACCGGCGAAGGTCCAGTCGACCTCCCTTGGCTCCTTCAGCGGATAGTGCGGGGTCGCCGCCTCGTGATGTTCGGCGGGCTTTGCCTCCTGCGCGACAGCCGCGCTCCCGAGACAGCCGACAACTGCGAGTGACAGGATGCTTGCAACAAGCTTTTTCATGGTGTGTGTTCCCTCTCGCCGCCCGCTCATGCCTTGGCCGCTTCGGCAGCGACCGACTTGTTGCGCTTCTCCAGCACCGCCTCGGTGATCGAGTTCGGCACCCGGCGCGGCGTCTCGACGAGACCCAGGACCGGCATGACGATCAGGAAGAAGGCGAAGTAGAGCAGCGTGCAAATCTGCGAGATCGTGGTGTAGAGGCCTTCCGCCGGCTGCGAACCGAGCCAGCCGAGGATGATCGCATTGATCACGAACAGCCAGTAGGCCATCTTGTACCACGGGCGATAGACCGCGGAACGAACCTTCGAGGTGTCGAGCCACGGCAGGAAGAACAAGACGATGATGGCGCCGAACATGACGAGAACGCCAGCCAGCTTGGAATCGATCGGCCCGATATTGAAGGTGATCGAGCGCAGCATCGCGTAGAACGGCAGGAAGTACCATTCCGGAACGATATGCGCCGGCGTCTTCAACGGGTCGGCCGGGATATAGTTGTCGGCGTGGCCGAGGAAGTTCGGCAGGTAGAAGACGAAATAGGCGTAAACCAGCAGGAACACCGAAACGCCGAGCGCATCCTTGAGCGTCGCGTAGGGCGTGAACCGCACCGTATCCGTCTTGGTCTTGACCTCAACGCCGGTCGGGTTGGTCTGGCCCGTGACGTGCAGCGCCCAGATGTGCAGGACGACGACGCCGGCAATGACGAACGGCAACAGATAGTGCAGCGAGAAGAAGCGGTTCAGCGTCGGATTGTCGACCGCGAAGCCGCCGAGCAGGAACTGCTGCACCCATTCGCCGACCAGCGGGAATGCCGAGAAGAAGCCGGTGATAACCGTAGCACCCCAGAAGGACATCTGGCCCCAGGGCAGCACGTAGCCCATGAAGCCGGTCGCCATCATCAGGAGATAGATGAGAACGCCGAGGATCCAGAGGATTTCGCGCGGCGCCTTGTACGAGCCGTAGTAGAGGCCGCGGGCGATATGCAGATAGACCGCGACGAAGAAGAACGACGCGCCGTTGGCGTGCATGTAGCGCAGCAGCCAACCGTGGTTGACGTCGCGCATGATCTTTTCGACGGAATTGAAGGCAACGGATGTTTCCGCCGCATAATGCATGGCGAGCACGATGCCGGTCAGCATCTGCACGATCAGCATCACCGACAGCATGGCGCCGAAGGTATAGGCATAGTTCAGGTTACGCGGAACCGGATAGGCGACGAAGCTGTCATAGACGAGACGAGGCAGCGGCAGGCGTGCATCGATCCACTTCTCAAGGCCGGTTGATGGCTCGTAGCTGGAATGGCCACTCATAAATCAGTCCCCCTCAACCGATTTTGATAACTTTGTCGGAAACGAACGAATAGGTCGGAATCGCGAGATTCTGCGGTGCCGGGCCTTTCCGTATGCGGCCGGCCGTATCGTAGACCGAGCCATGACAGGGACAGAACCACCCGTTGTATTCGCCGGCCTGGCCGAGCGGAACGCAGCCAAGATGGGTGCAGGACCCGATCATGACGATCCAGTTTTCCTTATCCTTGCCGGCCGAACGGTCGACGCCCGTCGCCTGCGCATCGGCGGCGAGGTTGGCGTTGCGCGCGATCGGATCCTTGAGCTCCGCCATGGGAACGTCATCTGCAGCCTTCACTTCCTCAGGTGTACGGTTGCGGATGAAGATCGGCTTGCCGCGCCACTTTGCGGTGAGCGACATGCCAGGCTCGAGGCTCGACACGTCGACTTCGATGGAAGCGAGAGCCAGCGTCGAAGCGTCGGGACGCATCTGGTCGATAAACGGCCATGCGACAGAGACGGCGCCGACAGCGCCTGCCATACCCGTGGTTAAATAAAGGAAATCACGGCGTGTGGGCTCGCTAGAGACCCCGCCTGTCGTTTCGTGTTCGCTCACGGCTTAACATCCTCTGCCCAAATTTCACGGAATTTTCCGTGCCATCCCTCCAAGGCGACGAATCTGTCATACAGATATTCGAACTTAGATTCCCCACCCACTAAGGCGCGTTCTATTATCGATCATCAATTATGTCCAGCCTCGGCAGGGCAAGTGGGCACAATGTCGCGCCCCTTGAGAGTTGATTCTTTAGGACAATCGCGCGGCTGCAACAGTGTTGCGTTGCAACATATCCGGCTACGTGTTACGTCGCCCAAATATTACTCGCTCACGCCCGGTGCCATCCTATGAGACACACTTTATTCTGCGTGGGCAGTGTTCTCGTCTCGCTGCTGCTTGCCGCCATTTCTTTGCGTTATCTCACGCACACTTGGTTGCTTGCCTTCGTCTACAGCTTCCAGGTCCATTTCGCGCTCGCAGCACTCGCCGCAAGCCTCGTGCTGATCCTCATCAGGCGCCATTGGTACGCCTATCTGCTGGTCACCGTTTCCGCGGTGCTTGCCGGCCACGGCGTGCTGATGCTGAAGGAATTCGAGGCCGCGCCGCCCAAGACTGCGTCGCGCCCCCTGCTGCGGCTGATGTCCTTCAACATCGAAAACGACAATTTCAAAAACAGCCGCCGCATCGCTGACGCCGTGATCGCCTCCGGCGCGGATGTCGTCAACATCCTCGAGGCCATACCGCTGCTTCAGGAACTTCCCCGGCTGTCAGCGACCTACCCCTATCGCATCGGCTGCGGCGTCGGCACGCCGGGATGCGATACGCTGGTGCTCTCCAAACGGCCTTTCATCGACCAGGCGATCAAGACCCTCGGCGATCTGTGGCCCAACCGGCTCGTCCAGGTGACGATCGATGTCGACGGAACGCCTGTTCACCTTGCCTCCGTCCACCTTGCCAAGCCCTATTTCGACGATTTCCAGGTCGACGAACTCTGGGATCTGCGTGGGATCGTCAAGAGAACGGATGGGCCGCTCATCGTGGCCGGAGATTTCAACTCGGCCATCATCGATCCGCATATCCAGGATTTCGTCCGCTCCACCGGCCTCAACACCGTTTTCCCGGAGCCCGCGACATGGCCGACCCGAGCCGGCAAGCTCGGCATCGCCATCGACCACGTGCTCACCCGCCCGCCGCTGCGGCTGGTCTCGGTGAAACAGATCGAAGACAATGCCGGCTCCAACCACTATGGGCTGATGGCCGAGATCGCCATCGATCGCTGATAGCGGACAAGTAGGAGGCTTACACCTCTTCCAGATCAGCCGCCAGGAAACCGCCCGATTGCCGGGCCCAGAGTTCGGCATAGAGCCCGCCGTCGCGAAGCAGCGCCTCGTGCGTGCCCTCCTGGATGATGCGCCCCTTGTCGACGACGATCAGCCTGTCGAGCGCCGCGATCGTCGACAGCCGGTGCGCGATGGCCAGAACCGTCTTGCCGTCCATGATCCGGTTGAGGTTCGTCTGGATCGCCTCTTCAACTTCTGAATCCAGCGCAGACGTCGCCTCGTCGAGAACCAGGATCGGCGCGTCCTTGAGCATGACCCGAGCGATCGCGATCCGCTGCCGCTGCCCGCCGGAGAGCTTGACCCCGCGTTCCCCGACATGCGCGTCGAACCCCTTGCGCCCCTGCTGATCCTCCAGCCGCTGGATGAAGCCCATCGCCTCGGCCCGCCGCGCCGCCTCGATCAATCCCGCTTCGCCCGCATCCGGGCGGCCGAAGAGGATGTTGTCACGCACCGAGCGGTGCAGCAGCGACGTGTCCTGGCTGACGACGCCGATCTGCATCCTCAGCGATTCCTGCCTGACGCCGGCGATATCCTGCCCGTCGATCAGGATACGCCCGCCTTCAAGATCGTAGAGCCGAAGCAGAAGGTTCACGAGCGTCGACTTGCCGGCACCGGAGCGCCCGACGATGCCGACCTTTTCGCCCGGAGCGATCGTCAGCGAGAAATGGTCGATCACACCGCTGCCCTTGCCATAGTGGAAGGACACGTCGTCGAAACGGATGCCCGGCTCGGCGATGACGAGATCCGGCGCATCCGGCTTGTCGACGAGACCGAGCGGCTTGGAGATCAGTTCCGCCGAGTTCTGGATCGTGCCGAGATTGCGCATGATGCCGTTGAACTGCGTCATCAGGCGTCCGAGCAGGAAGTTCAGCCTGAGCACCAGCGCCAGCGAAAACGCGACGGCGCCCGAGCTGATAAGCCCCTGCAGCCACAAATGCACGCTGAGTCCGGCCATGGTCACGATCATGATGCCCGACAGCAGCGCCATGGAGGCGCGCACGCCGGTGATGAAGCGGGTGAAGAGCAGCACGGTCGCCTGGAACGTATCGAAGCCCTGCCGCATGTAGCGATCGGTCTCCTCGTCGCGGGCAAAGAGCTTCAGCGTCTGGATATTGCTATAGGCATCCACCATGCGCCCGTTGAGCATCGAGGCGGATTCGGCCGTATCGCGCGAGTGGCGACGGATGCGCGGCACGAAGTAGCGCGCGAGAACCCCGAAGGCCACCAGCCAGCAGAGCACAACCACCGCCAGCGAAAGGTCGAGACGCGCGACAAGCACCAGCGTCGTCGCCGCATATATGCCGACGAACCAGACGCTCTCCATCAACGATGTCACCAGATCGCCCGTCGCCTGCCCCGCCGACCAAACCTTCGTGACGATCCGCCCGGAGAAGTCGCTCTGGAAGAAGGACAGCGATTGCCGCGACACATGCAGGTAGGATTGCCAGCGGGCGAGATTGTAGAATCCCGGCGTGATCACCTGCTGATCGACCAGCGCGATCACCAGCTGCACGATGAAGCGCACGAGCCCGATGAGGAAGAGCATGCCGAACAGCTCAAAGCCGTGCGCGGCAAGCAGGCCGTGCCAGCCAACATCCGGCTTGATGCTGGCGAGAATATCCACGACCCGCCCGACGAACCAGAAAAGCGCCGCCTCGATGGCGGCAGACATGCCGCCGAGAACCAGCATGGCGATGAAGGGGAGCTTGGCCTGGCCGATATAGAACCAGATGAAGCCCGTCGTCGACCGCGGCGGCTGAATGTTGTCGCGCGGTTGGAAGGGATCAATCCAGGTTTCAAAGGCACGAAAGAGTCGATTTAGGAGCATATTTGCGATATAGGCTTATCCGCCGGATGGGGAAAGCAATCCGTTCGCCGGACCAGCCTAATATTTTCGTAATGATTGGTAACATCGACGGCATCGTCGTTGAATGAGACATGTCCTGCCACAATGTGGGAATAGCATGAGATTTCACGGGAGACGGCCACAATGCAAAAGAGGACACTCGTGTCGAGCATACCGTTGCCTTTGGCGGAAAGACTCGATGCGGTTATTGAGCAGCTCGGTGTAGCGCACGACCAGGTCGTGGCGGAAGCCGTTGCCGCTTGGATCGATAATGAAGAGCAGCGTCGGCTCATGACGTTGCGTACGCTCGCCTTTGCCAGCAGCATGGCGGTCGAAGGTCACCGCGTCATGGATTGGGCGGACAGCCTGAGTGCCGACAGGCACTGAGCAGACACATCCAAGCGACTGATTACAAAATAAAAACGCCCTCCCGATATCCCAGGGAGGGCGTTTTCAATTGTGCTTTATGTCCAGTGGTCAGCCGTAGGCGCGGGCAACACGGGCACCGAGCGCGCGGGCCGGCGATTGGACGGGCTGGTGGCTCGCCTCCGAAGCAATACGCATCGCGGCGGCCTGGCTTTCGCTCAGCTTGAACTGCGAGAGAAGCTCGATCAGCGCTGCCGCTTCGCGCGCCAGGCTGTGGGTAGCTGCCGTCGTCTGCTCGACCATCGCCGCATTCTTCTGGATGCCCTGATCCATGTGGTTGACGGCGACATTGATCTCGCTGAGGCCGGTCGACTGTTCGCGTGAGCTGCCGACGATGGCCGACACGTTGCCGTTGATTGCCTGAACCTCCGACACGATCACCGCAAGCTGCCGGCCGGTCTCGCCGACGAGCTCAACACCCTGGCGCACCTGATCGCCCGACTTGGTGATGAGCGCCTTGATTTCCTTGGCGGCATTGGCGGAGCGCTGGGCGAGTTCGCGCACTTCCTGCGCGACGACCGCGAAGCCCTTGCCGGCATCACCGGCACGTGCTGCCTCGACACCGGCATTCAGCGCGAGCAGGTTGGTCTGGAAGGCGATATCGTCGATGACGCCGATGATGTTGGAGATCGCGCTGGAAGAGCTTTCGATGGCCTCCATGGCAGCAACCGCCTGCTCGACGATCGCGCCGGAGCGCTCGGCGCCGCTGCGGGTCGTCTCGACCAGTTCGCCCGCCTGCCCGGCGCGTTGAGCCGTATCCCGGACCGCCGTCGTTACCTGCTCGAGCGACGACGCCGTCTCCTCGACCGACGCAGCCTGCTGCTCGGTGCGCTTAGACAGATCGTCGGACGCTGCGCGGATCTCGTTGGCGCCGGCGTCGATCTTGCGAGCATTTTCGCCCACCACCCGCAACACGCGTTCCAGGCCGTGTACCGATTCGTTGAAGTTGGTGCGCAGCTGGTCGAGCTGACCGGCAAAGCTCTGCTCGATACGGAAAGTCAGGTCGCCGTCGGAGAGGCTCTTCAGGCCGCGGGCCAGATTGTCGACGGCAAACGACACTTCTGCCGCCTCGCGCGCCTTCTGTTTCTCGCGCGCAATCCGCTCGCTTTCGCTCATCGAGCGATTGGCTTCCGTCTCCCGCTCAAGGCGTTCGCGCTCCAGCGCGTTGTCGCGGAATACGGCAACGGCAGCGGCCATTTCGCCGATCTCGTCGTGCCGGCCGGCATAGGGAATGGCCGCCTGGTTGTCGCCCGCTGCCAGCGCGTTCATCGACTGCGTGATCACCCCGATCGGCCGCGTGACGCGAACGAGGCTGAGCACGGCAGCGCCGATCGCGAGAAGCACGGCGATCGCAACACCTGCTATCGTTGCGATGGTCACGATCTCGGTCGCATCGGCTGCGGCCTTCTTGTCGTTGCCGGCAGCGGCGCGATTGTCTGAGATCATCCCTTGCAGGATTTCACCGGCGCTGTTGCCCATCGGCGTCATCTTTTCGATGACGGCCTTGGCATCGCTGGTTCTTGCACTGCCGAGCAGGCTGAAGAACTGGTCTCCAAGCTTGTCGTAGTCAGCGATAATGCCCTTAAGCTGCTCGAACCGTGGCCGAGGACCGCCCGACTGCGCGTCTTCAAACGTCTTGATCGCGCTTTCGCGGGCCGCCGTGGCGGTCTTGATCTGAGCCAGAAGCGTCTTCTGCTCTTCACCGGTGACGGCAGCGAGCACCGCGAGATAGAGGCGACGGACATCCGATACGCGACGCTCCATCTCCGCGATCATCAGCGACTTGTCCATCCGCAGGCTGATGCTTTCGGCCTGGCTGTTGAGCTGCCACACCGACCGCATGCCGGCAGCGCCCTGGGCGATCAGGATGATGACGATGAAGGCAAAGAGAACGGGCAGAAGAATCTTGATCTTGAGAGAGCTCATGGCTGGCACCTGAAAATTTCAAACAATGCTAAATTGATGAAACCCTTGTGCCAGTCTCCGCTAAACAAAAACTTACCACCGCCGCGTGCTTTTATGTCGCAATCGCTGATCTGCCACACGCCCGCCGTGCTATTTTTGACATTCGTCAAATTCGCCCGCTCCACACACATGGCGGAGCGGGGAGGTCCGCGTTATTCGGCCGCAGCCTCTTTCCGGACGCCATCCTCGTCCGAGTGATCGGCAAGGAAGCCGCCCGACTGGCGGTTCCAGAGGTCGGCATAGACGCCGCCCTCACCCACCAGTTCGACATGCGAGCCGGCCTCGATGATCTTGCCCTTGTCGAGCACGACCAACCGGTCCATCTCCGTCAGCGTCGACAGACGGTGTGCAATCGCGATGACCGTCTTGCCCTCCATCAGCGCGAACAGGTTCTCCTGGATCGCGGCCTCGACTTCGGAATCGAGCGCCGAGGTCGCCTCGTCGAGCACCAGGATCGGCGCGTCCTTGAGGAAGACGCGGGCGATCGCGATACGCTGGCGCTGGCCGCCCGAGAGCTTCACACCGCGCTCGCCGACCTGCGCATCGAGCGCCTTGCGCCCCTGCATGTCGACGAGGCCCTCGACGAAGTCCCAGGCGTTGGCACGCTTGGCCGCCTCGATGATCTCCGCATCCGTCGCATCCGGACGGCCATAGGCGATGTTGTCGCGGATCGAGCGGTGCAGCAGCGACGTGTCCTGCGTGACGACGCCGATCAGTTCACGCAGACTCTCTTGCGAGACATGCGAGATGTCCTGACCGTCGATCGTGATGCGACCGCCTTCGAGATCATAGAAGCGCAGCAACAGGTTCATCAGCGTCGTCTTGCCGGCGCCGGAGCGACCGACCAGACCAACCTTCTCGCCCGCCTTGATGTCGAGCGACAGGTTTTCGATGATGCCCTTGCCCTTCCCGTAGTGGAAGCCGATCCGGTCGTAATGGATCGCGCCCTTCTTGGCCGTCAGAGACGAAGCGCCAGGCTTGTCGATGATGTCGTGCTCCTTCGTCATCATCTCCATGCCGTCATAGACCGTGCCGATATTCTCGAACAGCGCCGAGACTTCCCACATGATCCACTGCGACATGCCGTTGACGCGCATGGCAAGACCGATGGCAATCGCGATCGCGCCGACCGAGATGCCGCCGTTCAGCCAGAACCAGATCGACAGGCCCGAAATCACGAACAGCGCCACGCAGTTGTTGATATAAACCGATGCGTGGAACATCGTGACCTTGCGCATCTGCTGATGCACGGTCTGCAGGAAGCCGTCCATGCCCTCCTTGGCATAGGTCTCCTCGCGGCCCGCATGCGAGAACAGCTTCACCGTCGCGATGTTGGTGTAGCTGTCGACGACGCGGCCGGTCATCAGCGAACGCGCATCCGCCTGCATCGCCGCGATCTTGCGCAAACGCGGCACGAAATAGGCAACGATGGCGATATAGACGCCAAGCCATGCGAGGATCGGGATCATCAGCCGCCAGTCGGCCGCCGCGATGACGACAATCATCGAGATGAAGTAGCTGACGACATAGACGAAGACGTCGAGGATCTTCATCACCGTCTCGCGCACGGCAAGCGACGTCTGCATCACCTTGGTGGCCACGCGTCCGGCGAACTCGTTGGCGAAGAAGGTCATGCTGTGACGCATGAGGAAACGGTGCATCTGCCAGCGGGCGATCATCGGATAGTTGCCGATCAGCACCTGGTGCATGATGACCGAATCCGCAACCGCCGCCAGAGGCAGGCCGATCAGGATCAGCGCGCCCATCCAGTAGAGCTTGTAGCCCTCGGTCTCGAGGAAGGTCTTCGGATCGGCATGCGTCAGCCAGTCGACGATATTGCCGAGGAACTGGAACAGCGCGACTTCGCCGACGGCGATCAGCATCGTCAGCACGGCCATGGCCGCAAGCCAGGGGGCCGCGGGCTTCGTATAGTGCCAGCAGAAGGCAAACAGCCCCTTGGGAGGAACGCCGGGCTCCTCGGAGGGGAAAGGATTGAGACGCTGTTCAAACCAGCCAAACATGAAAATGCTCCGAACTTCAGCGTTCCTGCCTTCGCCGGCACAGACGCGCAACGGCTTATATGGGCAGTGGACGTTCAAGGGACGAGGCCAACATGGCCGCGCAATGGATTACGAAAGGGAGATCAGAAAGAAAAGGACGCTTTAGGAGCGTCGGGTCGCCATGATCCGCGAATTGGCGGACGGGAGGCTGACATACGGCAATGCATTCATCTTGACGCTCCCTTGTTGGCGATTGAAGATGTGCACCGATAACGCGAAATTGATGGGTTTTCCAGCCCAAACTTGCCGAAAGCCGAAGATTCGCGCCCAAAAAGCAGGCTGTTGCACCAATACCGCACTTGCACTAGGTCAGGCCGGACAGAAGCGATCAAACAGGGCGATCATGGCGGACCTCAGAATAGCACTCTATCAGCCCGATATTCCTGGCAACACCGGCACCATCCTGCGGCTCGCCGCCTGCCTCGGCTTTGCCGTCGATATCATCGAGCCCGCCGGTTTCGACATCTCGGATCGCAACCTCAAACGCGCCGGCATGGATTACATCGCCGCCGCCGCCCTCACCCGCCATGTCAATTTCGAACAGTTCGAGGACTGGCGCAAAACCACCGGCCGCCGCCTCGTGCTGGCCTCCACCAAGGCATCCGGCCGCTACACCGACTTCCGCTTCCACGCCGACGATATCCTGCTCTTCGGCCGTGAAAGCGCCGGCGTGCCCGATCATGTGCACGACACCGCCGATGCCCGCATCCTGGTGCCGATGATCGAGGGCCAACGCTCGATCAATGTCGCGGTATCAGCCGCTATGATCACGGGCGAAGCCATGCGCCAGACCGTCTGGTCCTGACCCTGCCACGGAAATGCCGGTTCAGCGGCGCATAATGTCGCGAACGGCGTTGTGAAATCGCCGATCAGGCGTATAATTTTTAGCCGGGCAAACAAAAAATCGGACGATATGCCGATATTTCAATGATTTGCCGCAACCAGAGAGTCGCAAAACGCGCCACTGAAGGCGCCAAAAGATAGAAAAAGACAAGCCCGCATGGAATCCACAATCGTCATGATCAACCTGTTCGGCGCCGTAGCCCTGCTGCTGTTCGGCCTGTCGCAGGTGAAGGATGGCGTATCGCGCGCTTTCGGCGCGCGGCTCAGGACCGGGCTTGCCTCCGGCACCAAGAGCGGCCTGCGCTCGTTCGTCTCCGGTTTCGTTGCGACCATTGCGCTGCAGAGCTCCACCGCGACCGCCCTGATGGTTGCCTCCTTCGTCGAGCGCGAGCTGGTGAAGCCGCGCATGGCGCAGATCGTGCTTCTGGGCGCCAATGTCGGCACCGCCGTCACCGCCTGGATCGTCGCGACGGGCATCGAGTGGCTGTCGCCGCTGGTCATCCTCGCCGGCATCGTGCTCTATCGCGGCGGCTCGACCTCGCGTCAGGGCGGCGGTCAGGCGCTGATCGGCATCGGCCTCATGCTGCTGTCGCTGCACCTCTTGAGCAGCGCCACCGAGCCGATGCGCCAGTCGCCGGCGCTGTCCGCCTTCATCGGCCTGCTCGACAATGCCTGGCCGGTGGCGCTCGCTTTTTCGGCCTGCATCGCCTTCATCTCCTCCTCCAGCCTCGCCGCCGTCGTCCTCATCCTGTCACTCGCCTCGACGGGCATCCTGTCGGCCGGCCTTGTGATCGTACTGGTGCTCGGCGCCAATCTCGGCGGCGCCATCCCGCCCGTCATCGCCTCGCTTTCCGGCCCCGCCTCGGTCAAGCGCGTCACGCTCGGCAATCTCATCGTGCGCGCCATCGGCTGCCTGATCGCGCTGCCGCTCGCCGGCTTCGGTGCCGATCTGCTGGAAACCCTGCCGCTATCACCAGCCAAGCTGCCGGTCGATGCCCATCTCGGCTTCAACCTCCTGCTCGCAGCCCTCGCCTGGCCCTTCTCGCGGCTGCTGTCGCGCCTTATGCTGAAGCTCGTCCCCGAGGACGAGCAGCCGGATAACGCGCCGCGCTATCTCGATCCACAGGAACTCTCGACGCCGGTCGTGGCGCTCGCCAGCGCCACCCGCGAAGTGCTTGGTGTCGGCGACCTCATCGAGCGCATGCTGCAACGCGCGGCCGACGCCTTCGAGCGCAACAACATGTCGAAGCTGACGGAGATCGCGAGCCTCGAAAAGCGCGTAGACAGCTTGCAGCAGGAGGTGAAGATCTACCTCTCCAAGCTCGGTCGCGGCGGCCTCAGCGAAGAGGACGGACGCCGCTCCATCGTCATCATCGACTACGCCATCAATCTCGAGCATATCGGCGACATCATCGAAAAGGGCCTGCTGCCGCAGGTCGCCAAGAAGGTCTCGCTCGGCCTGAAATTCTCCGAGGACGGCTACGAGGAACTCAGCAAGCTCTTCCATCTGACGCTGGAGAATCTCCGCATCGCCCAGACGATCTTCGTCACCCGCGATTTCAATCTCGCCCGTCAGCTGATGGAAGTGAAAGTGGAAGTGCGCCGCATGGAGAAGCAATCCTCCGAGCGCCATCTGGAGCGCCTGCGCGACGGCCGCGCCGACAGCCTGCAGACGAGCTCGCTGCATCTCGACATGCTGCGCGATCTGAAGCGCATCAACGCCCATATCGTCTCGGTCGCACATCCGATCCTGGATGAAAGCGGCCTCCTGATCGAAAGCCGCCTGCGCGACGCAGCCGAATAGACCTCAGTCGGCCGATGGCAGACGTCGCATGGTGAACTCGATCTGGTCGCCGTCGAGCTGCCGCCAGCTCTCGACCTCGGTCCAGTAGGCGGCCTTGGGATATTCGTCGAACCACTCGCGGGCCTTGGCGCGCGCATCGAGCAGCGCCAGGCAATAGGTCTGCCGCACGAACCGGTCGTTCTTGCGCGGCGTGCCCTCGGCCCGGTGCTTGGCAATCCTTCGTTTCAAGCCGTCAAATGACGGCGGTCCTGGGATCTTCGTCATACAACCTACCTCTAATGGAAAGGTAGTATCGACGCCTGAATATTGCGAGTCGAATCTGAAGCCTGCTCACCAACGCCGTTGGGCTGTTGGCGCTATGCCAAACGACCTGCTATCAGGGGCGATTGAAGCGGGCATGACTCGAATTTTGCCCGCGCGCGTACCGGAGACGACGACTATGGAACGACCCGAACTTCCGATCGGCCTGCCCGCGGATATCGAGGACAAGAAGGAGATGGCCCGCACCTGGTTCGAGGGCTTGCGCGACCAGATCTGCGCCTCTTTCGAAGCGATCGAGGATGAACTCGCAGGACCGCTTTCCGATCGTGAGCCGGGCCGTTTCGTCGCCAAGGATTGGAAGCGCGAGAACGGCGCCGGTGGCGGCGGTCGCATGTCGATGATGGAAGGCCGCGTCTTCGAGAAGGTCGGCGTCCACACCTCCACCGTCTACGGCGAATTCAGCGCCGACCTGCGCGCCCAGATGCCCGGCGCCAAGGACGATCCGCGTTTCTGGGCTTCCGGCATCTCGCTGATCGCCCACCCCGTGAACCCCAACGTCCCCGCCGTGCACATGAACACCCGCATGGTGGTGACATCGAGCCGCTGGTTCGGCGGCGGCGCCGACCTGACGCCGGTGCTCGACCGCCGCCGCACCCAGGAAGACGACGACACGCGTCTGTTCCACAAGGCGATGGAAATCGCCTGCCGCAGCCACGCGGGCGTCGCCGATTACGACGCCTACAAGAAGTGGTGCGACGAATACTTCTTCCTCAAGCACCGCAACGAAGCGCGCGGCACGGGCGGCATCTTCTACGACTGGCTGCATTCGAGCGAGGAAGCGGGCGGCTGGAGCGCCGATTTCGCCTTCACCCGCGATGTCGGCCGCGCCTTCGCCATGGTTTATCCACGGATTGTTCGCTCCAACTTCAATAAACAGTGGACAGAACAAGATCGTGAAGAACAATTGATTCGCCGTGGGCGATATGTCGAGTTCAATCTGCTATATGACCGGGGAACGATCTTCGGCTTGAAAACGGGTGGGAATGTCGAGTCCATTCTCTCATCGCTACCCCCCGCCGTTCGCTGGCCGTAACTGGGAGGAAAGATCGGCAATTTGATCGTGAGAGGCTTTTAATAAGCGGACCGGATACCCATTTCATGCATGTAAGCGTTCAACAATCGGAGGAGGATTGTCATGACGATACAGAGTGGAACACCGGCGGCGGCAGGTGTCCAACCGCCACCCCGCCCAATCGACACACCCGAGATGCTCAACAGGCTGGCCGAAGCGCTGAAAGCCAAGAGCGGGTCCGATCTGCCCCTTTCCTGCTTTGTGGAACAGGTCAAGCTGCAACTCGCCGGCGGCCTGTCCGCCGAGGAGTTGTCGCGCCGCACCAAGGGCCAGAACAACAGCGCCCACACGGATTGCTACCGCGCATGGGCGATGCCCGAGTAATCGGGCAAGCAGTCCGGGGAACGGACACATCGATGATCGCGTGAAACATGCGATCCCTACGGCCGGTGCGACAACCGGCCGGAACCTTCCCGTCCCTGGAGCATTCCCACAAAACGCATAAGCGTCATTGAGAACTCAAGTCAGGAGGAGACGATGAGACTTTTCGAATGTGGAACGCTGGTCCCCGGATGCAGCTGGCATACACGCGCAGCCGACGACGCCGAAGTCGTGCGCCGCGCCGTCGACCATATGAAATCCGCGCATGGCGAAACCATCATCCGCGAAAACATGGTCGACAACATCAAGGCCCGCATCCGCAACGAAGCGAACGCGGCCTGATCATCTGATGCGATCGCCTTATTTCACGCGATCTGAAAGCCGGGCGAGCAACGTCGCCCGGTCGGAGGCGAAGTTCTCCTCCACCCACTGATGTTCCAACGCGGCCAGCGTCTCCCCGACCTGCCGGCCCGACGGAACGCCTGCCGCCATAACATCCCCGCCATTGACAGGAAAGCTCGGCTTGATCCAGGCTGCGGCTTGATCGAGCAGCTTGTTCAGCCGTGCCGATCGAGCCATCTCCGCCATGTCGCCCTCAGCCTTCCCGCGCGCCAGCGCGAGCGCCAGCTTCAGCCGCGTGGTGATGCCTTCGGCGCCATTGCGATAAAGCAGCCGGTCGAAGGCGGCCGTCGACATCTCGTCGTTGATGGGCGCCGCGTTCGCCCACGCCTTGAAGACCGCCGCTTCCGCATTGGCAAGCTTCAGCCGCGCGGCCATCGCCTCCAGCCGCTTGGCGTCGGGCGGCACGATAGAAGCCAACCTCAGCAACGGATCCGGCGTCCAGCCGAGCGCCTTCTCGGTCGCAATCAGCGCCGGGATCGCGTCGATGCCCCACTTTTCGGTCTCCGGCAGAATTTCCGTCAACGCGCCCACCGTACGCATCCACAACAGCGCGCGCCCCGGATCTTCCGCCGACAACAGCTTGCGCATCTCCGACCACACCCGCTCGGAAGACAGCGTCGAAAGCTTGGAGCGGGCCGCCGCGGCCGCCCGCAACCCATCCGCATCCGGCCGCCCAGAGCCGTAATAGGCAAAGAAGCGGAAGAAGCGCAGGATGCGCAGATAGTCTTCCTTGATCCTGGTCGCGGCATCGCCGATGAAGCGGATGTTGCGCTTCTCGATATCGGCAAGCCCGCCGACGAGATCGACCACCTCGCCGTCCTCGCCCACGTAAAGCGCGTTGATCGTGAGGTCGCGCCGCTCGGCATCCGTCTGCCAGTCCGTGCTGAACGCCACCGTCGCCCGCCGCCCGTCAGTCTCCACATCGGCGCGCAGCGTCGTCACCTCGAACGGCTTGCGGTCGATGACGAGCGTGACCGTGCCATGCTCGACACCCGTCGGCACAGCCTTAATCCCGGCCTGCTTGGCGCGCTCGATCACCACATCGGGCGTCAGCGTCGTCGCCACGTCGATATCGCTGACCGCGAGCCCCATCAGGCTGTTGCGCACGGCGCCACCCACCACGCGCCCCTCGCCGCCATCGGCGTTCAGCAGCGAGAAAACGCGCTTCAGCGCCGGGTCGTTGAACCATGCTTCGTGAGCAAGGTTGGTCATGCGTAAAGCCTTTCGTAAAGCGTGCGGACAATGCCCGCGGTGATGCCCCAGATCATTCTGGTTTCATAGGGCATGCGATAGAAATGTCGGTCGAGCCCGTCGATCATTCGCTTGTCGCGAATGTGGTTGCCGGGCGCCATCAGGAAAGAGAGCGGCACCTCGAAGACATCGTCGACCTCGTCGGGATTGAGCTTGAGAGCAAAGCCCGGCTGCACCACCGCCAGCACGGGCGTGATGCGAAACCCCGTCGAGGCCAGATAAACAGGCAGCCGCGCCACCGTCTCGACGAACGAACCCTTCAGCCCGATCTCCTCGTCGGCCTCGCGCACGGCGGCCTGCTCCGGCGTCTCGTCCGCGCCATCGATCTTGCCGCCGGGAAAGGCGATCTGGCCGGAATGCTCTCGCAGCGTCGAGGTGCGCAGCGTAAAGATCACCCGCGCCTCGTCGCCGTCATCGATGACAGGCACCAGCACGGCGGCATCGCGGAGCTTGAAGCTCTCCACCTTGGCGATGATTTCGGGGTTCAGGATATGGTCGCCATGCTCGCGCCACGACAGGTCGACCGGCCCGCCCATCTGGTGCATTGCCCGGCGTCTGAATTCGGCTGCGGAATAAAGCGCGCCGTCTCTGGTCTGGACCTCGATCATCGCGACAGCGCATCCAGCTCGGCCGCCGGCATGACGGGAAAGGTCTCGCCGCCCGAGCGCAGGCAGAACATTGCGACGCCATCGACATCAACAGTCTCGCCCAGCTCCACGAGCTGGTACATCACAGCCCGCGACACCAGCGCTTCCAGGCGACCGCGCACGTGCAGATACGGCTTCAACTCATTGTTATCACCGTGAATGACGAACCGGATCGGATGCGCCTTGCCAGCCTCGATGACATCGCCGACATTGGTGCGAAAGGTCAGCACCGCCTGCCCGTCCCTGACGGAGGCGTTCATCTCGACAGCGAGGAACGGAGCATCGATGATCCGGATACCGACTTTTTCCACAGGAGTTACGAGGTATGTCTTGCCATCCTCATCCTTGCGCAGAACCGTAGAAAACAGCCGCACCAGCGGCGCCCGGCCGATCGGCGTCCCCATGTAGAACCATGTCCCGTCGGCGCGGATCTCCATGTCGATATCGCCACAGAACGGCGGATTCCATTTCTCGACGGGCGGAAGACCGCGTTTCGCATCGCCACCATCGCCCGCGGCGCGCGAAATCAGCGCGGCCAGATCCGCGGCATCGGTCGCTGCGTTGATCTCTTCGGTTGCCATTGTTCCGTCTCTGTTTGCACTTAACGCAGGAATGTCACGAGATAGTCATTCGAAACGAACTTGTCAGCCCGCAACATCTTCATAACTCTATCGGGTATGAGGCACACGTGTAAAAGTCCGACGATTCGCGACGAATGAGATCAGCCGCTGGAGAGATGCCTGATGGGTATGATGAAGACCGAAGCCCCCCTCGATGAAAAGGCGATCGTCGCCGCAGCAGAAAAAGCGCTTGCCGATATCGCCACAGTGAGGAGCGAGGTCGCCAAGGTGATCTTCGGCCAGGAAAGCGTCGTCGAAAACACGCTGCTTGCCGTTCTCTCGGGAGGCCACGCCCTGCTCGTCGGCGTCCCCGGCCTCGCCAAGACCAAGCTGGTCACCACGCTCGGCGAAGTGCTCGGCCTCGGCGCCAACCGCATCCAGTTCACGCCCGACCTGATGCCTTCCGATATCCTCGGCTCCGAAGTGATGGACCAGGACGAGACCGGCCGCCGCTCCTTCCGCTTCGTCAAGGGCCCCGTCTTCGCCCAGCTGCTGATGGCCGACGAAATCAACCGCGCCTCGCCGCGCACCCAGTCGGCGCTGCTGCAGGCGATGCAGGAGTACCACATCACCGTCGCCGGCCAGCGCTACGACCTGCCGACGCCCTTCCATGTTCTCGCCACCCAGAACCCGCTGGAGCAGGAAGGCACCTATCCGCTTCCCGAGGCACAGCTCGACCGCTTCCTGCTGCAGGTGGACGTCAACTACCCGGAACTCGCCGCCGAACGGCAGATCCTGCTCGACACCACGGGTCTTGCCGAAACCAAGCCGCAGGCCGTGCTCAGCGCCGAGCGCCTGATCGAGATCCAGACGCTGATCCGCCAGATGCCCGTCAGCGACAAGGTGGTCGATGGCATCCTGGCGCTCGTGCGCTCCGCTCGCCCAGGCCAGGGCAACGCCGCCACCGACAAGAACGTCGCCTGGGGCCCCGGCCCGCGCGCCGGCCAGGCAATGATGCTTTGCGCCCGCGCACGCGCGCTGTACGAAGGCCGCCTCGCCCCGTCGCTCGACGATGTCCACGCGCTGGCCGAACCCGTGCTGCAGCACCGCATGGCGCTGACCTTCGCCGCCCGTGCCGAGGGCATGTCGGTGCGCGACGTGATCGCCGGGCTGGTGAAGCAGGCCAAGGGCTAAGAAGCTCAGGAAGGAAGCCTCACGCGTGGCATCGATCGGACAGACCGTCACTCCGACCCCAGGCAGCGATGCCCTTGCACGAGCAAGGCAGCGCGCCAGCCTGCTGCCGGATTGCCTCGTCGAGGCCAAGCGGATCGCCAACACCGTGATCGCCGGCTGGCATGGCCGCCGCAAGCGTGGGATCGGCGAGAATTTCTGGCAGTTCCGGCCTTATAGCGAAGGCGAGAGCCTGGCGCGCATCGACTGGCGCCGCTCTGCCCGCGACGACCACACCTATATCCGCGACCGCGAATGGGAAGCCGCCCACACCATCTGGCTCTGGGCCGACATGTCGCCGTCGATGATGTACAAGTCGACCTTCGGCAGCGTCTCCAAGGAAAGCCGTGCGCTCGTCATCATGCTGGCGCTCGCCGAAATCCTCGCCCGCTCCGGTGAACGCGTCGGCTGCCCCGGCGTGATGGAACCGATCTCCGCCCGCAACGCCGCCGAACGCCTCGCCGTCGCGCTGATGCACGCGCCGCTCACCGGCGGCCTGCCCGATACCGCCATGATCCGCGGCTCCAGCGACCTCGTGTTGATCGGCGATTTTCTCGACGATGCCGAGGCCGTGATGGCCCGCATTGGCCCGCTCGCCCGTCGAGGCCTGCGTGGCCATGTCATCGAGGTGGCCGATCCCGCTGAGGAGCTGTTTCCCTATACCGGCCGTACCGAGTTCACCGATCCCGAGACCGGCTCGAAGCTCACCTCCGGCCGCGCCGAAAACATCCGCGACGCCTATACGCGCGCCTATCTCGGCCGCCGCGATGGCCTTGGCCAGAGCCTGCGCCACCTCGGCTGGACCTTTGTCAGCCACCGCACCGATCACCTCGCCTCCGAGGCGCTGGTCGCCGTCCACATGCATCTCTCCGGAATGCCCGGCAAGACGAGCTTGCCCGGCAAGGCAACGCATGGAGGCCAGCTGTGAACGCGCTTCCCTTCGCCTTTGCCTATCCGGCAATTCTCGGCGCCCTCGTGGCGCTTCCCGTCATCTGGTGGCTGCTGCGCCTGACCCCGCCGCGCCCGAAGACGGAGGTCTTCCCGCCGCTGCGCATCCTCGCCACCGTTTTGAAGCGCGAGGAAACGCCGGCGCAGAGCCCTTGGTGGCTGACGCTGCTGCGCATGCTGCTCGCCGCAGCCGTCATCCTCGCCATCGCCGACCCGGTCTTCAACCCGCGCACCAGCTCGATCGCCGCGGGCGGCCCGCTCGTGCTCTTCGTCGATAATGGCTGGGCGACCGCGCCCGACTGGGAACGCCGCGTACAGACCGCCGAGGCGCTGATCGACGACGCCGATAGCGCCGGCCTGCCCGTCTCCATCACCTTCACCGCCGATCCGAGCAACGATGCCGTCGCCGGCACCGCAGCCGTCGCCCGCGAAAAACTGCGCGCCGCCGAGCCGCAGCCGCTCGTTCCCGACCGCCAGCGCGCCTTCGAGGCGTTGCGCGCGGCGCTGAACGGCGTGCATCCCGGCACGCTGGCCTTCCTGACCGACGGCGCAGCAGCCAACGACAACGACGCCACGGTGCGCCAACTTTCCGACCTGCAGCCCGGCCAACTGCGCCTGATCGCCGGCGACGCCGCGCAGACGGTTGCAATAACAGGCGCGAACAACGCCGCCGACGCCATGACCGTCACCGCGACCCGCCTCGACGGCGCCTCGGCCGCCACCCTGCCGCTGACCGCCCAGGACGCGCAGGGCCGCGCCATCGCGTCGGGCTCCGTCTCCTTCCAGCCCGGCCAGTCCATCGCTTCGGGCTCGATCACCGCCCCCTTCGAGATGCGCAACGACTTCGCGCGGCTCAGCATCGACAACCACGCAACGGCGGGCGCCGTCCATCTTCTCGACGACGGCTTCAAGCGCCGCCGCGTCGTGCTTCTGTCCGGCGAGGCCAGCGACAGCTTCCAGCCGCTGCTGTCGCCGCTCTATTACATCCAGCGCGCCCTGCAGCCCTATGCCGACCTGATCGAGCCGAATGCGCCCGATCTCGCGACCTCCATTCCCGACCTGCTGGCCCAGAACCCCTCCGTCATCGTCATGGCCGATATCGGCCGCCTGCCGCAGGAGACCTATGATCCGCTGCAGCGCTGGATCAACAATGGCGGCACGCTCATCCGCTTCGCCGGCCCGCGCCTCGCCGCCGCCCCAGCCGACGATCCGCTGGTGCCGGTGACGCTTCGCCAGGGCGAACGCGCGCTTGGCGGCGCGCTCTCCTGGGCCGAACCGCAGCAGCTCGCCGAATTCCCCAATTTCGGCCCCTTCGCCGGCATGGCGCGCCCGACCGACGTTACCGTCAAGCGCCAGGTACTGGCCGAGCCGACGCCTGATCTCGCCGAGCGCACCTGGGCTAGCCTTGCCGACGGCACGCCGCTGGTAACGATGAAGCCGATGACGTCAGGCCGCATCGTGCTCTTCCACGTCAGCGCCGAGGCCACATGGTCCGACCTGCCGATATCAGGGAATTTCGTCGAGATGCTGCGCCGTCTCGTGCAACTGTCGCGCTCCGGTGGCGTCACCTCGCAATCCGGCGGCGCCACAACCGCCGAAGCGCTGCCGCCCTTCCGGCTCCTGACCGCCAAGGGCGCGCTCACCACCGAGACCGGCGCCGCGCGTCCGCTGATCCCCAACGCCAAGGCCGCCCCTGTGGCCAGCTTCGAAAATCCGCCGGGCCTCTATGGCTCCGAGGAAGGGTTCACAGCCTTGAATGTTCTGCCCGCAAACGCCGAACTGAAACCTCTCGATGCCTCGGGTGTGACGCTGGTGCGCGAAGGCCTGATCGGCGGCGAGACGTGGTCGGCCAAGCCCTCGCTCTTCCTCATCGCCTTCTTGCTGTTGCTTGCCGACAGCCTGATCGTGATGTTCATGAGCGGCGCCTTCTCGCGCCTGCGCCCGGCCGCCCGCACGGCAGCGATGATCGCGGTCGCCGTCAGCGCCGCTTTCCTGGTGCAGCCCAGCCAGTCACGCGCCGACGACAGCAAGCCCGGCGACGAGCAGATCTTCCAGCGGCTCGACAACACCCACCTCGCCTATGTCGTCACCGGCGAGGCCGAGGTCGATCGCATCTCCGAGCGCGGCCTCGAGGGCCTCACGGAATATCTGACCTTCCGCACCACGCTGGAGCCGGCCGCCCCCGTCGGCCTCGACCTGACCAAGGACGAGCTCTCCTTCTATCCGATCATCTACTGGCCGATCTCGGCCACCGCGCCCATGCCGTCTGCCGCCTCGATCAACCGCATCGACGCCTATATGCGCGCCGGCGGCACCGTGCTCTTCGACACGCGCGACCAGTTCAGCGCGCTCGACAACAGCGGCGGCAGCAGCGCCAATGGCGAGCGCCTGCAGCAGATTCTGGCCAATCTCGACATCCCGCCGCTGGAGCCGGTCCCTTCCGACCACGTGCTCACCAAGTCCTTCTATCTTCTGTCGAGCTTCCCCGGCCGCTATGCCGGCAGCCCGCTCTGGATCGAGGCGCGCCAGGACAACCGCTCCAACAACGCCAAGTCAGCGGCAACCGCCGACGGCGTCTCGCCGATCCTGATCACGGGCAATGACTTTGCCGGCGCATGGGCCGTGGACGACAATGGCGTCCCGCTGCTGCCGACCGTGCCCCCTGACGAGGCGCAGCGCGAATACGCCTACCGCAGCGGCGTCAACATCATGATGTATATGCTCACAGGCAACTACAAGACCGACCAGGTCCACATCCCCGCCCTTCTCGAACGGCTGGGGCAGTGACATGACGGTTGATTTCGCGCCCTTCATCCCCTGGCCGCTGCTTGCCGGCCTGACCGTCATCGTCGTCGCCATCGCAGCACTCGCCATCGTCAGGGGCGTACGCGGCGCCTGGATCCGCACCGTCGCGGCGCTGGCGCTGCTCGCAGCGCTCGCCAATCCGCTGCTGATGCAGGAAGACCGCGAGCAGCTCTCGACGGTCGTCCCCGTTATCGTCGACCGCAGCCAGAGCCAGCAGACGCCCGAGCGCATCAAGATGACCGACGACGCGCTTGCCACGCTGAAGGACCGCCTCGCCCGCTTCCCGAATGTCGAGCCACGCTATGTCGACGCCACGGAGCCGGAAGATTCCGACGCCCCCTCGACGCGCCTCTTCAACGCGCTGTCTGCCGCCGTCGCCGACGTGCCGCCCGCCCGCATCGGCGGCGCCATCATGCTCACCGACGGCCAGATCCACGACGTGCCCGGCGTCAACCAGGCGCTCGGCTTCGACGCTCCGATCCACGGCCTGATCACCGGCAAGGCCAACGAGTTCGACCGCCGCATCGAGGTCATCAAGGCGCCGCGCTTCGGCATCGTCAACGAGGAGCAGCAGCTGGTGCTGCGCGTCTTCGACGACGGCCCGAGCCCCGGCGGCACCGCCGACGTGACGGTCAAGCTCAACGGCAACGAGATCGCCACGCTGCAGGCGACACCTGGCCGCGACACACCCTTCTCCTTCAAGGTCGAGCGCGGCGGCAGCAACGTGCTGGAATTCTCGGTCGCCGCCCTGCCAGGAGAAGTGACGCAGGCCAACAACCGCGCCGTTCACGTCATCGACGGCATCCGTGAGAACCTGCGCGTGCTGCTCGTCTCCGGTGAGCCGCATGCCGGCGAGCGCGCCTGGCGCAACCTGCTGAAATCCGACGCCTCCGTCGATCTCGTCCACTTCACCATCCTGCGCCCGCCGGAAAAGCAGGACGGCACGCCGATCAACGAGCTGTCGCTTATCGCCTTCCCCACGCGAGAACTCTTCGTCGACAAGATCAAGGATTTCGACCTGATCATCTTCGACCGCTACCAGCATCGCGGCGTGCTGCCGATCCTCTACTACGATTACATCGCCCAATATGTCGAAAACGGCGGCGCGCTGCTGATCGCAGCCGGTCCCGAGCATGCCGGCCCGGATTCGATCGCGCTGACGCCGCTCTCCTCGGTTCTCCCCGCCGCTCCGACCGGCCAGATGGTCGAAAAGGCCTTCTATCCGCGCCTCTCCGACGAGGGCAAGAAGCACCCCGTGACCCGTGGCCTTGATGGCTCCACCGACGAACCGCCGCATTGGGGCCGCTGGTTCCGCTCGGTCGGCGTCGAGCCGCCACAGGGCGAGACCGTCATGGTCGGCGCCGACAACAATCCGCTCCTAGTGCTGAACCGCGCCGGCCAAGGCCGCGTCGCCATGCTCCTGTCCGATCAGGGCTGGCTCTGGGCCCGTGGCTTCGAAGGCGGCGGCCCACACGTCTCGCTCTATCGCCGCGTCGCCCACTGGCTGATGAAGGAACCGGCGCTGGAAGAAGAAGCGCTGACCGCCCGCGCCTCCGGCCGCACGCTCGAGATCACCCGCCAGACCATCGGCGACAATCCCGGCAACGCCGCCGTGCGTTACCCCTCCGGCAAGACCGAGACGCTGCCGCTCGTCCAGTCCGAGCCCGGCCTCTTCAAGGCCGAGAAGCGCATGGACGAAATCGGCCTGTTCGAAATCCGCAACGGTGAAATGAGCACGCTCGTGCATGTCGGCGCCGTCGATGCGCCGGAGTTCAAGGCGATGATCTCGACGCCTGACGTACTGAAGCCGATATCGGACAAAACGAGAGGCCTCGTCGCCCGCGTCTCGGATACCGACGGCAATGTCGAGATCCCGCCGATCCTGCCCGTACGCGGCCAGATCCGCGTCGCCGACAACGACCGCATGCAGATCCGCCTGACCAACGAGACCGTGCTGAAGGGCATCAACACGCTGCCGCTCTTCGCGGGCTTCGCCGGCGTCGGCATCCTGCTGCTCGCCTTCGGCGCCATGTGGTGGCGCGAGGGCCGCTAGAGCAATGCCGCAACTCGAACTGACCGCCACGCCCTCCCCCGATGACCTCGCGGTCATCGGAGAGACCCTCACAGCCTTCAACCACGCCGACGTCGGCCCGGCCGATCGCCGGACACTGGCGGTGCTCATCCGCAACGAGGATGGAAAAGTAATCGGCGGCCTCTCCGGCTACACCGCCTGGGGCTGGCTCTTCACGCAGCTGCTCTTCATCCCCGAGAAACAACGCGGCACCGGCCTCGCCGGCCGCCTGCTCTCGATGGCCGAACAGGAAGCCGCCAATCGCGGCTGCCACGGCGCCTGGATCGACACCTTCAGCCCAACGGCGCTCAAGGCCTATCTGAAACAGGGATACGAAATCTTCGGCGAATTGCCGGAATTCCCGAAGGGCCGTACGCGGACGTTTCTGCGCAAGGCGCTCGGCCAGTCCTGAACCTCATCGCGCAATGCGGACTCCAGACTAGCGGCGGGCGATGCCGTTGAGGATGAAGTCGATGCCAGCAAGAAAATCCGCCCGGTCATCGTGAGCAGGCAGTCGCGCCGCCATGCTGTTCGTGAACGGGTACCCCGCAGGGTCCAACTTCGACCACACGGACGACATTTCTCCAAGGAAATCAGCCCGGTCGAGGTTGCGCTCCCGAGCCAGCTGCGCGTTGGCGGCGTTCTGACCGCTGACGCCGAGAATGTAGCTCAACAACGCCGATACCGCTGCCCACTGCACGTCATCAGGCACGCCGAGCGCGCGAACCTGCTGGCCGACGCGCTCGAGAATCCGCACCGTCGGCAATTGCCCCGCAGCCCGCGCGAGCGTCGCTCCGACCCACGGATGCGCGTCGATCGCATCGAACATGTGGAGCGCGAGCGCGCGGATCGCCGCGTCCGGGACCGCGTTTTCCGGCAGCCCACCCAGCGTCCGGGCAACGATGGCGTCGCAGGCGGCAATGAGCAGATCGTCCTTGCTGTCGATATGCCAGTAGATGGCCCCTGCGCCGGTTTCGAGCCGCTGTGACAAGGCCTTGAATGTCAGTGCGCCCTCTCCGCTGCTGTCCAGGATCGCAATCGCCGCTTCGACGATGCGCTCCCGTGAAAGCGAATCTTCCCGCCGCTGCTTGCCATGAGCCGTTTTTATCATGTCTCACCTTGACATGAATGGAACGATATTCCAACTATGGAATGACATTCCATAGTCGAGGAAGAAGAATGAACACTTCAATTTCAATCATCGGGGCCGGCCTCGGCGGACTGATGCTTGCCCGCGTTCTCCACGTTCACGGGATCGCTGCGACCGTTTATGAGGCCGAGGCATCGGCAGAGGCCCGCGCGCAAGGCGGCATGCTCGATATCCACGAGTACAACGGCCAGGCCGCACTGAAGGAAGCTGGTCTCTACGAGCAGTTCCTCGAGATCATCCACCCCGGTGGGCAAGCGTCGCGGGTCCTCGACAAGAACGGCATCGTTCTCCGGGACGATCCCGACGACGGCACCGGCGGTCGCCCCGAAGTGCACCGCGGCGACCTGCGCCGCATCCTCCTGAACGCCGTTCCCGCCGATACCATCCGCTGGGGAAGCAAGCTCATCGAAGCGGCGCCGCTCGGCGGCGGCCGGCACGCTTTGGCCTTTGCCGACGGATCGACGGTCGTGACCGATCTCCTCGTCGGAGCCGACGGCGCCTGGTCGAGGGTTCGTCCGCTTCTCTCCGACGCGAAGCCGACCTACGCCGGCACCGCGTTCATCGAGACATACCTGCTCGACAGCGACACGAAGCACAGCGCGAGTGCCAAGGCCGTCGGCGGCGGCGCCATGTATGCGCTGGCACCGGGCAAAGGCATCACTGCCCATCGCGAGCCGAGTGGCGTGTTGCACACCTACGTGCAATTGAACAAGCCGCTGGACTGGTTCGCCCGGATCGACTTTTCCGACCGGGAAACTGCCTTGGCGCGGATCGCCGAGGAGTTCGACGGCTGGGCGCCCGAGCTGACCGCCCTCATTACCGATGGAGAGACCGGCCCCGCGCTGCGCCCGATCCATGCGCTGCCAAGCGACCACAAATGGCAGCGGGTACCGGGCGTGACCCTGCTCGGCGACGCCGCGCACCTGATGTCGCCATCCGGCGAAGGCGCCAATCTCGCCATGTTCGATGCCGCCGAACTTGCCAAGGCGATCGCGGCCAATCCGAACGATATCGAGGCGGCACTGATGGCCTACGAGGCCGACCTTTTTGTCCGCAGCGCAGCGGAAGCGTCAGAGTCAGCGGAGATCCTGAAGATGTGCCTCGGCCCTGAAGCGCCCGATAGCCTGGTCAATTTCTTCAGCGCCAAGAAAGCCTGACCAGCCGCTCCGGGACTAGTTCAGCGCCACTTGCCGCGTCTCCGAATCGATCGCCACCGCCGCCAGCGCCGAGACGACGAGGAAGCCGGCGAAGAGGCCGATCGCAACGCCGAGCCCTTCGGAGACGACAAGCGCCATCAGCGACGGCGCGAGAAGACCGCCAAGTCGCGCGACGGCACCCGCCGTGCCCATGCCGGTCGCCCGCACCGCGGTCGGGTAGAGTTCCGGCGTATAGGCGTAGAGCGCGCCCCACGTGCCGAGCAGCGCGAAGCTCATGATCAGCAGCGACGCACCGACCATGATATCGACGCTGGAGACGACGAACAGCAGGCAGCCCGCCGCCGACAGAAGGCAGAAGCCGATCAGCGTCGGCTTGCGGCCCCAGGCCTCGACGCCATAGGCGGCGAGCGCATAGCCGGGGATCTGCGCCAGCGCCACGAAAACCAGGAAGCCGTAACCCCGGACGAAGCCGAAGCCATCGCCCGCAAGCTTCGCCGGCATCCAGGTGAAGACGCCGTAATAGGAGACCGACACAAGGAACCAGATCGCCAGGATCATGACGGTGCGACGGCGAAGCGCGCCCGAAAACACGCCTTCGGAGGCAGCATGCGACGGCGAGACCAGCTCGTCGTCGGCACCAAGTGCCGGCTTGCCATTCGCCACAAGAACCCGGTTGATGGTCTTCTTCGCCTCCTCCCCGCGACCGCCGCGCAAGAGATAGAGCGGCGATTCCGGCACGAAGAGGCGCAGCCCCAGCCCGAGGATGGCGGGCACCGCCGTCACCGCGAAAATGTAGCGCCAGGCATCCTGAACGCCCGCGACACTGGCAGCCCACGCCGCAAGCGCCACGATCAGCGTCCCGATCGCCCAGAAACCCTCCAGCGCCACCAGCCAGCGGCCGCGGCTTTTAGACGGCAGGAACTCCGCCATCATCGCATAATCGACCGGCAGCGTGCCGCCGACGGCCACACCGGTGAGAAAGCGCAGGACAAGCAGGATGGTGAAACTCGGCGCGAAAACCGACAACGCCCCGAACACCGCGTCGCAGGCAACGGTAAGCAACAGCACATTGCGCCGCCCGACCTTGTCGGCCAGCCGGCCGAAGGCGTACGCGCCGATGAGCATGCCAAGGAAGAACAGCGTCCCCGTCTGCAGCGCCTGCGGCACCGTCAGCCCGAAACTCGCGGCGATCGAGGCGGCGGTGAAGCCGACTGCCAGCACCTGCATCGCATCCGCCGTCCAGACGAGACCAAAAATGCCGAGAAGCCGCCGCTGAAACGGTCCGGTCCCCGCGCGATCCAGCGCCTCGTCGATTGAAATGCGCGCCATGCCTTCTCCCCCTCAAGCATCTGAAAGACCACCAAAACCGGCGACCCTAAGATAGCTCAATAGAACAGATGGTCTATTTGCGCCAGCCGATTAAGCCCTTCAGCCGGCCATGCACGTCCTCGCCGAGCGGCACAACAAGCACACGGCCCGGATCGACCGGTCCCGGGAAGGTCAGCGCGTTATAGGCGACCTTCTCGAAGCCGAGCGGTCCGTAATAGGGCGGATCGCCGACGAGAATGACGGCCTCGGACCCCTTGCGCTTGGCCGCTTCCACCGCGATCCGCACCAGTTCCCGGCCGATGCCGCGGTTCTTGTGCGAGGGGCGAACGGCGAGCGGCCCCAGCAGATGGCCGGGCACATCGCCGGCCATGACGGGTGTCATCCGGACGGAGGCGATCGTCTCGCCGTCATCGGCGCAGATGAAGGAGAGCGACAGGTCATGCGGCCCCTGCTCGCGAATGCGCGCGGCGGCACGAGTGTGCCGGCCTGGGCCAAATGCTTCTTCGTTGATGTGTTCGATAGCGGCGTCGTGCGACGCGTCCTCAGTGAGGTAGACCAGATCGTGCTTGTGCATGAAGAGACAGAAACCGGATAGACAAAATGATGGGTTCTCGAACACGCCCTTGGGCGTTCGGGAGCATCAGCGTCGTCGCAGGGTTCTGGATGCGGACATCAAATCGGGTTCCTGAAATCGTGGAAAGGCCGATAGCAGGAAAAAAATCGGTCGTCTATGGGAAAAGATAGCCGCCCCCGCCCCGGAATGAAACTCAGACGATTTCGCCGAGGTGATGGCGCACCCACATCGCCTCCTCCGATGCGGTCCGCCCGAAATGCCGCTTGAAGTCGCGGCTGAACTGCGCCGGGCTCGCATAGCCGACCGAGACCGCGATCTCCGCGATCGTGCTGCTGTGGCGGGCGATCATCAGCCGCGCCTCGTGAAGCCGCATCGCCTTCACATACTGCATCGGGGTGCTGCCGGTCAGTTCCTTGAAGCGAAGATGATAGGATGGAATGCTCATGCCTACTTGCCTGGCCAGATCGGCGATCGATATCTCCGCGCCGTAATTCTCCCGCAGCCAGCCCAGGCTCTGCACCACTTTGCCGGACGCCCCCTGCCGTTTAAGGGCGGCAATCATCGCTCCGCCTTGCGGGCCCATCAGTACCCGGTAATGCAATTCCCGCATAAGCCCATCGCCGAGAACCGCCACTTCTGCAGGTGTCTGAAGCGCAGTCAAAAGCCGCAGCAGCACATCTTCGATGTCGGGTGACATCCTGCTGGACGTCAAACCGCGCGGCTTCTCGTCCGCCAGTTCGCCATGGGCCTCCAGCCGCATGGCGATCTCGGCCGCCATCTGCATGTCGAAATCGACATAGACGGCAAGCAGCGGCCGCTCGGGGCTGGCGGTCGACCGCATCCGGAAGGGAACGGGAACCGACACCGCCAGATAGTGATCCTCGTCGTAGAGATAGACCTCCCCTTCGAGCATGCCCTGCTTGCTTCCCTGCAGCACGAAAACCGCCCCCGGCTTGTAGAGCACGGGGATGTCGTGAAGCACCGCCTCCGTCCGCAGCAAGCGCACCGAGGGCAGCACGGTCAGATTATATCCCTGCGCGGGAGCAAGCGCCCCGGCGAGTTCCACCAGCCTGCGGCGCGCCGAGCCATCACGCTCCATCTTGATAGGATTTGGCAACATACTCAGACAATCCGCAATCGAAACAGCCAGATTCCAAGATTATTTATCAATCCGCACAATATCAAGGAGACCTGTTGATCATGTCACGCAAGACCATATTCATCACCGGCGCCAATTCCGGCTTCGGCCTCGCCATTGCTGCTCGCGCCGTGAAAATGGGCCACAAGGTCATCGGTACCGTCCGCTCCGAGGCCTCGCGCCAAACCCTGGCCGAAGCGCTGCCCGGCGTCATCACCACCCTTTGCGACGTCACCGATTTCGACCGCATCCCCGATGTCGTCGAGAAAGCCGAAGACGATCACGGCCCGATCGATATCCTCATCAACAACGCCGGCTACGGCCATGAAGGGGTGCTTGAGGAGTCTCCGATCGAAGAGATGCGCCGCCAGTTCGACGTCAACGTCTTTGGCGCCGTCGCGGTCGCCAAGGCCTTCCTCCCCCGCTTTCGCGAGCGCCGCCGGGGTTTCATCGTCAATGTCACCTCGATGGGCGGCATGATCACCATGCCCGGCATCGCCTACTACTGCGGCAGCAAGTTCGCGCTGCAGGGCATATCGGCGGTGATGCGCGCCGAGATGGCGCCCTTCGGCGTGCATGTCACCGCCCTTTGCCCCGGCTCATTCCGAACCGATTGGGCCGGACGTTCCATGGTCAGGACGGAAAGGTCCATCGCCGACTACGACGCCATCTTCGACCCGATCCGCACCGCGCGGCAGGAAAAAAGCGGCAAGCAACTGGGCGACCCCGACAAGCTTGCCGCAGCCGTGCTCACTTTGATCGAGGCCGACGCACCGCCGCCCCAACTGCTGCTTGGCAGCGATGCCCTGAAGCTGGTCTCCGAGCGCGTTCGCGAGCTGCAGCAGGAGATCGAGGAGTGGAAAGCCCTGACCATCTCGACGGATGGCTGATCGCGTCTTGAACCTGCCAATCGCGACCAGCCTGCGCTATGTTGCGCTCGACCAAGGGCCGAGGGCGGGCGCTGTCATCCCCTCGGCCAGCCCTCGACCGTCTGGCCGCCGAACAGCCGGCTGGTCGGCATCTGGAAGATGAAATAGGGGTTGAGCAGCGGCAGCGCGCTTGCCTGCTCCAGCCTCTCCAGCATCGCCTCGTCGAGATCAACATCCAGCGAAGCGATGTTCTGCTGCAGCTGCTCCACCCGGCTGGCGCCGATCAGCACCGACGAGACACCGGCGCGCCGCGCCACCCAGGCAAGCGCCACCTCGGCTGCCGACCGGCCGACCTCTTCCGCGACCGACGTCACGACATCGACCACATCGAAGTTGCGCTCGGTAAACAGCATGCCGCCGAAAGGATTGTCACCGTTCAGCCGGCCATTGCTGCCGCTTTCCGATGTCTCCGAGGTCTTGTCCGGCAAGGCGGTGGCGCGCCCGGCCTCGGCCAGCATCTCGCGGCCGTATTTGCCGGTCAAAAGCCCCGCCGCGAGCGGGCTCCAGGGCACCATGCCAAGCCCGAATTCGGCGCCGGCGGGCATGAGGTCGAGCTCGACGCCACGATCGATCAGCGAATAGGCATATTGCAGGCCGATCGGCTTCGGCAGCCCATGCGCCTCGGCAAGCGTCGCGATCCGCGCTACATACCAGGCGGGCGTGTTGGAAAAGCCGTAATGCAGGATCTTGCCGGCGCGCACGGCGTCGGAGAGCGTCTGCAGAACTTCATCGGCCGGCGTCGTCTGGTCCCACACATGCATCCAGTACATGTCGATATAGTCGGTGCGCAGCTTCTTCAGCGAGCCCTCGATGCCGAGGCGGATGTTCTTCGCCCCGTTGCCGCCCCAGAGCGGCGTGCCCGCGCCGCGCGGAAATCCCGATTTGGTCGCCACCACCAGCCGGTCGCGCCGCCCGCTGTCGGATAGAAACGCGCCGAGCATCTCCTCGCTCTTGCCCGCCGAATAGATGTCGGCCGTATCGATGAAATTGCCGCCGGCATCGACATAGGCGTCGAACAGCGCACGCGAGGTCTGCTCATTGGCGCCCCATCGCCCGGCGCCGAAGGTCATGGTGCCAAGCGCCAGCGGGCTGACGATCAGTCCCGAGCGTCCGAGGGTGCGATAGCTGGTAAGGTCCATATCCGTGCTCCTTGTTCACACCCACCATTTAGGCCGACGCACTCCACGGGATTAGCGGTTGCCCGTCGCATGAACTTGTGAGCAAAATGCAGCAATGGAACGCGGAACGCTCAACGATCTCCTCGCCTTCGCCGCCGTCGCCCGCGAGCGCAGCTTTACCCGCGCAGCCGCCGTCCTCGGCATGTCGCCCTCGGCGCTCAGCCACGCGATGCGCGGGCTGGAGGAGCGGCTGGGCGTCCGCCTGCTTGCCCGCACCACCCGCAGCGTGGCGCCGACCGAGGCCGGCGAGCGGCTTCTGCAATCGCTCAACCCGGCGCTCTCGGATATCGAAGGCGGCCTCGACGCGCTGGCCGAATGGCGCGACAACCCCTCCGGCACGGTTCGCATCACCACCTTCGCCTATGCCGCCAGGATGGTGCTGGTGCCGAAGCTCCCCGCCTTCCTGCTCGCCCATCCCGATATCAACGTCGAGGTGATCATCCAGGACGGACTGACGGATATTGTCGCCGCAGGCTTCGATGCCGGCATCCGCCTCGGCGAAACGGTGGCGAAGGACATGATCGCGGTCCGCGTCGGGCCTGAACTGCGCACCGTTGTCGTCGGCACGCCTTCCTACTTCGCCCGCATCCCGCCGCCGGAAACGCCCTACGATCTCGAACGCCACGCCTGCATCGGCTACCGGCTGACGACCTCGGGCGGGCTGCTCCCCTGGGAGTTCGAAAAGGACGGCAAGGAAATCAAGATCCGCACCAGCGGCCCGCTTATCGTCAATGATGGCGAGCTTCCGGCGGCCGCCGTTCGCGCCGGCGTCGGGCTTGGCTATATGATGGAGCACGACGTGGCCGACGAGATCGCGTCGGGCGCGCTGGTGCAGGTGCTTAACGACTGGTGCCCGCCCTTCCCCGGCTTCCACCTCTATCACCCGAGCCGCCGCCAATCACCGCCGGCGCTGCGCGCGCTGATCGCCGCTTTGAGCGTCAAGTAGCAATCGCACCGCCGGGCGCATTCGGCGCGTGACGCACTGTTCAATCTTTGCCCCACTGCAAAATCCGCCCAAGCGCGATATCTAACGGGCAACGAAAGATCGAAGGAGTAGATACCATGGGTATGCTGGTCGACGGCGTCTGGCAGGACGTCTGGTACGATACGAAGGAGACCAAGGGTCACTTCAAGCGCGCCGCCTCGCAGTTCCGCAACTGGATCACGCCGGATGGCAGCACCGGTCCGTCGGGCAAGGAAGGCTTCAAGGCCGAGGCCGGGCGCTATCATCTCTACGTATCCCTCGCCTGTCCCTGGGCGCACCGCACGCTGATCTTCCGCAAGCTGAAGCGGCTGGAAGACCTGATCTCGGTCTCCGTCGTCGATCCGCTGATGCTGGAAAAGGGCTGGGAATTCAAGGTCGGCGACGGCACCACCGGCGATCCGCTCTTCGGCGCCAAGGCGCTCTCAGACATCTACGTGAGGGCCGATCCGCACTATTCCGGCCGCGTCACCGTGCCCGTCCTGTGGGACAAGAAGACCAACACCATCGTCAGCAACGAATCCGCCGAGATCATCCGCATGTTCAACAGCGCCTTCGACGCGCTGACGGGCTCGACCACCGATTTCTACCCGCAAGACCTCAGCGCCGAGATCGACGATCTGAACGCGCTGATCTACGACACCGTCAACAACGGCGTCTACAAGGCAGGCTTTGCCACCGCGCAGGACGCCTATGCGGAAAGCGTGGCCAAGCTCTTCGAAACGCTCGACATGCTGGAAGACCGCCTCGGCAAGGGCCGCTATCTCTTTGGCGACCGGCTGACGGAGGCCGATTGGCGGCTCTTTACCACGCTGGTGCGCTTCGACCCTGTCTATGTCGGCCACTTCAAGTGCAACATCCGCCGCATCGCCGATTACCCGAACCTCTCGGCCTATCTGCGCGATCTCTACCAGACACCAGGGATCAAGGAGACGGTCGACTTCCGCCACATCAAGGACCACTATTACCGCAGCCACAAGACGATCAACCCGACCGGTATCGTCCCCGTCGGCCCGGAACTGGACCTCGACCGCCCGCACGGTCGCGGCGAACGCGCCGCCGCTTAATTAGGCCGCCCGGCCTACCAAACCTGGTCGGGCTGCCGCTCTCCGGCGATCTCGGCAAGACGACGGTGCGTCGACGCCGTCGTCCCCTCGGGCAGCGCGTCGAGCGCGAAGAAACCGCATTCGACGATCTCACGGTCCGGCGCCCTCGGCGCCGTCTGCTCGACATTGGCGCGGTAGAACACGACATGGTCGCGCCGCGTGGCCGATGTATTGAGATAGACCTGAACGAGCTCCGGCCGTCCGACAATCACGAGATTGCCCTCCTCGCGCAGCTCCTTGACGAGCGCGTCCTCGGCCGTCTCGTTGCGCTCGATACCGCCACCCGGCATGTGCCAGCCGGGCACGTAGCTGTGCCGCACCAAAAACACGTAGCCCCTGTCATCGAAGCAGGCGGCGCGCACGCCCATGGTCATTCCGCGCGCGAAGGCGAAGTAGATATGCACCACGCGCATCATCAGGCGCGATTGCCAGTGGCGGATTTCTTTCACGCGTCTTCCAATTCCATCAATCCGTTCAAGCAGATGTGCGAGGAGATGTGTTTGAAATACGGCTGCCGTGAGCTATGTGTGCACCCATGTTCAAGCTCGCGCACATTTCAGACGTCCATCTCGGGCCGCTGCCCCACATCTCTTTCCGTGAACTCTTTTCCAAGCGTATCACCGGCTTTGTGAACTGGCATCGCAATCGGCGCAAGCACCTTTTCGGCGGCACGCTGGATCTGCTGCTCGACGATATAAGAGAAAAGCAGCCGGATCACATGGCGATCACAGGCGATCTCGTCAATCTCGCAAGCGGCCTTGAAATCCGCGCCGCGGCCGGCTGGCTGCGCGAGCTCGGCGATCCCAAGGACTACTCCGTCGTCCCCGGCAATCACGACGCCTATGTGCCCGGCGCCTACGAGAAGTCGATGCGCGCCTGGTACGATAACGTCCGCGGCGATCTCGCGCCTGCCGAATGGCAGGAAAACAAGCACATCTTCCCCTACTTGCGCATTCGCGGAAAAGTCGCGATCGTCGGCTGCTCGACGGCAGTGGCAACGCCGCCCTTCGCAGCCAGCGGCTTCTTCGGCGAGCGGCAGGCCCGCGAGACAGTGAACATGCTGCGCGCCGCCGGCGAAGCCGGGCTGTTTCGCGTCGTCATGATCCACCATCCGCCGATCCGTGGCGCCACATCCTTCCACAAGCGCATGATCGGCATCCGCCGTTTCGCTGCCGTCATCTCCACCGGCGGCGCCGAACTCGTGCTGCATGGCCACACCCACCTGAACACGGTGCACTGGCTGCGCGGCCAGACAGGCCCGGTTCCTGTCGTCGGCATCGCCTCGGGCTCGCAGGGTCCCGGCGGCTCGAAACCGCCCGCCGCCTACAATCTCTTCAGCATCGATGGCGGCCCCGGCGCCTGGAGCCTCAAGGGCGAACGCTTCAGCCTCAGCCCGTCGGGCGACGACATCAACCCGGAAAGCGTCGATATCTTCAGGCTTTAGCGCCATTTCCGGAATCAGTTTCGCGGCAAGTTGAATCACTGCGCGAACTCGGGCGAAAAACCATAAATCGCAACCGATCGCCTCTTGGTATTTCCCGATCTAGGCGTACACTCCTTATATTAGCGATCTTATATTCGGAGACGTCGCATGCCATCCATGACCCCGCTCCGAGGCCTGGCACTCGCCGGCTGCCTCGCCCTCACCTTCTCTGCCCCCGCCTTCGCCGCCGGCGAAGAGACAGACGAAACCAAGCCGCCGCCAAAGACCGAAACCACCACCAAGTGCGCCGACGGCAAGGTATGGGACAAGAAGAAGAAGGAATGCGTCACGCCGAACAAGCAGACCTTCAACGACGATGATCTCTACAAGGCCGCCCGCGAATTCGCCTATGCTGGCCAATACGACAACGCCATCACCGTGCTCAATCTCGCCCGCAACCAGAACGACCCGCGCATCCTGAACTACCTCGGCTACGCCAACCGCAAGGCCGGCCGGATGGAGCTTGGCATGTCCTATTATCGCAAGGCGCTGCAGGCCGACGGTAACTATATTCTCGCACGGTCATATATGGGCCAAGCTTTGATGGAACAGGGTGATGAGCAGGGCGCGCGCGTGCAGCTGGTCGAGATCCGCGACCGCGGCGGCGAGAACACGTGGGCCTACCGCTCGCTCCTTCAGTCGCTCCACGGCTACAGGACCTATTGAGCCCGAGGGATCACCCGAAAAAAGCTTTGGGAACCCGTGAGATAAGTGGCCTTTTGCTTGCGAAGCAGCGGCGATTTGTTTCATAAAGGACACAGAGACGATATAATTCGCACATGCGCTAGGTCACGGCTCCGTAACGGCTCCCGATGCCAGGCATTCACCTTGGGAAAACCATGCGTCAACCAGTGACGACCATCGACATCAGACGCGATCTTGTGGGTCTTCTGCCCCGGTTGCGGCGGTTCGCGATGACGCTCGCGGGTGATGCGGCAGGCGCCGACGAGCTCGTACAGGCCGGCTGTCAGCGGGCGATTGCCAAGAGCAATCAATGGCAGGGCGAAGGCCGGCTCGACAGCTGGGTCTACACGCTGATGCGCCAGCAATGGAGCGAGGACCACCGCAAGCGCAAGCCGCATGCGGTCAACAAGACCAACGTCACCGATATCCGCACGGCCACGCGCGACCGCGCCGCCATCGTCGATTCCGACGCGATCCATCGGATGATCGCGGAGATGCCCGAGGGCATCGCCAGCGCCTTCCTGCTGGTATCGATCGAAGGCCATGGCTACCAGCAGGCCGGCGACATCATGGGCGTCGCCCCCACCCTCATCATGTCGCAGCTGGCGCAGGCGAAACTGCACTTCGCCAGCCTCGCCGACGACCATTCCCACAGGTTCTGATTTGCTCGACTTCAAGAAACTGCCGCTCGATGCCCAGCTGACCGCCCTTCTCGATGGCGAGACAACGCCCGAGCAGAAGCACGAGCTGGAACAGCGCCTGGCAACCGACGACGGCGCGCGGCGAATCTACGACAAGCTGCGCAACGGCGCCGATTTCGGCAAGCGCCGGCTCGACGACATCCTGAAGGAACCGGTTCCGCTGGCGCTGGTGCGCTCGATCAAGAGCGTGCAGCCGCCCAAGGCCCCGGTCGCGCCGCGCCAGTCGCGCCAGCCGTTCAAATTCGCGCCGTCAGGCCCGCAGGCGCTGGTGGCCGGCATTGTGCTTCTCGTCGCCGGCTGCGGCATCGGCTATATCGTCGGCACCGGCCACACCGCGGCGCAGACCGCGCAGGCCGTCGATGCCGCGCAGGCGAGCGAAACGACGGAATGGCTGGGCGACATGCTCGCCAACCAGCGCCTGCTCGCCCGCCAGCCGCGCCACATCTTCGAAGTTCCGGCCACGCAGCCGGAAGAAATCTCCACCTGGCTCACGACAACCGTCGGCGTCGCCTTCCGCGTCCCCGATCTCGTCTCCGAGGGCTGGACCTTCCAGGGCGCCCGCGTGACCTTGGCAAACGGCCGCCCGGTCGGCCAGCTGGTCTACACCAGCTCAGACGGCGACCTCGCCACCATCGCCTTCCGCAAGGACAACCAGCCGGATGATGCCGAGGATTTCAAGGAAACGATCCGCGACGAGATCGGCCTAGTCACCTGGCACAATGCCGGCACCTCCTACATGCTGATCGGCCCCTCCTCCGAGGCATCGCTCAGCCAGCTCGCCATGCAGATCGCCACCGCGATTTGAAGTAAGCGTCGTCAACGGCGGCGGTCAACGTGCTCGCCGCCTGGTGTCTCGCCGCAAACCTCTCCACCCTCATCCCTGTGCTCGTCACAGGGATCCAGCGCGATCAAGTCCTTGGGTTGGAAGACTCTTCTCGCCGCGCAGACGCGCGTCGGCTGGATCCCGGCACAAGGCCGGGATGAGGAGATGATGGGGATGCGACCCGCTAACCAGCCTACGATCAGGCCTTGCCGGCCCTCACATCAAGCACCCGGTTCGCCGCCGAGACGATCGCTTCCAGCGACGCGCCGACGATGTTGGTGCTGATACCGGCGCCAAAGAGCTTGCCGCCCGGATAGGACGTCTCGACATAGGAAATCGCCGAGGCGTTCGAGCCGTGCTGCAGCGAGTGCTCGGAATAATCCTGCACCGCCATCTCGACCCCGAGATACTCCGAGAGCGCATTGATGAAGCCGTCGATCGGGCCGTTGCCGCGCCCTTCGATCGTCTTCGTCACGCCGTTATCGGTGATCTCGGCGGAAACCACGCGAACGCCCTTGCGCTCGGGATCGGCGAAGGTCTGGTGATCTACGAACTTGATGCGGCCCTTCGGCTGCGTCACGTAGCGCTCGATGAAGTGGTCGTAGATCCGCTTCGACGGCAGTTCCTTGCCTTCTTCGTCGGTGATCCGCTGGATCTCCTCGCGATATTCCACCTGCAGGTTGCGCGGCAGGTTCAGGCCGTAATCCTGCTGCAGGATATAGGCGATGCCGCCCTTGCCCGACTGCGAGTTGATGCGGATGATCGCCTCGTAAGAGCGGCCGACGTCCTGCGGATCGATCGGCAGATACGGCACTTCCCAGACAGGGTGATTGGCCACCTTGATCGCCTTCATGCCCTTGTTGATCGCGTCCTGGTGCGAGCCGGAAAACGCCGTATAGACCAGTTCGCCGACGTAAGGATGGCGCTCGCCGATCGGCATCTGGTTGGAATATTCGAACACGTCCTTCATGCGCACGATATCCGAGCAGTCGATCTCCGGATCAACGCCCTGCGTGAACATGTTGAGCGCCATCGTCACGACGTCGACATTGCCGGTGCGCTCGCCATTGCCAAACAGCGTGCCCTCGACACGATCGGCGCCCGCCAGCAACGCCAGCTCGGCGGCGGCGATGCCGGTGCCGCGGTCGTTATGCGGGTGCAGCGAGATGATCAGATTTTCGCGATTGTCGAGATTGCGGCACATCCACTCGATCTGGTCGGCATAGACGTTCGGCGTCGCCATTTCGACGGTGGACGGCAGGTTGATGATCAGCTTGTTGTCGGGCGTCGGCTTCATTTCGCCGATGACAGCGTTGCAGATCTCCAGCGCAACTTCCAGCTCGGTGCCGGTGAAGCTCTCCGGCGAGTATTCGAAACGATAGCCGCCGCCGGCCTTGGCCGCCATGTCGGAAATCATCTTCGCCGCGTCGACCGCGATCTGCTTGATGCCGTTGACGTCCTTGGCGAAAACCACGCGGCGCTGCAGTTCGCTGGTCGAGTTGTAGAAATGCACGATCGGCTTGTTGGCGCCTTCCAGGGCTTCAAAGGTGCGCGTGATCAGCTCGGGGCGGCACTGCACCAGCACCTGCAGCGATACGTCGTCGGGCACATTGCCCTGTTCGACACACCAGCGCGCGAAGTCGAAATCGGTCTGCGAGGCCGACGGGAATCCGATCTCGATTTCCTTAAAACCCATGTCGAGCAGCAGCTGGAACATCCGCGCCTTGCGGTCGTGGCCCATCGGGTCGACCAGAGCCTGGTTGCCGTCGCGCAGGTCCACGGAACACCAGATCGGCGCCTTGGTCAGCGTCTTGGTCGGCCATGTGCGATCGGGGATGTTGACCTGCGGATAAGCGCGATACTTCATCGCCGCGTCAGGCATGCCGTGGGAGCGGGTCTTCGTGTCCATGTCTTCTCTTCCTATTCCCGTCATCTGGCCGCGTCATAGCGCATGGCCTGCCTGTTGGCGATGACGAATCCGGCGCAAAGCGTCCGGTTGATCGATTTTTGGGATATGTGAAGAGGAGCTATGGCCGGCGGGCTTTGGGCCGCCGGGCGCTCCTCAACGGACCCGGCAACCGCGCGTAAGGCCGAGGAGAAGAAGCGAGGTCAGGGCGCGCGTATTGTCGCGCAGGGCGATACGCCCGCGTGCAATCTGCTCAGAAATCATGATGCCCGTGCTCTTCATGCCGGCCTGTATAGCCGCCGCGCGAAAAACTGGCAAGTGCTCGATTATTTTTTCCTCATCTGCACAAATCGCTGCAACGCCATCATCAGCCCGCCGGCCAGCAGCCCCCAGAAGGCTCCGGAAATGCCGCCGAAGGAGACACCGGATGCCGTCACCAGGAATGTGATCGCAGCCGCTTCCCGCGTATCGGGCGCCTGGAAGGCGGCCATGGCGGAGCCCGAGAAGGCGCCGACCAGCGCCAGCCCCGCCACCGCCTGGATCAGGATCGGCGGCGCCAGTGCGACGGATGCGGTGACGGCTCCCGCAAGCGGCCCGAGGATGAGATAGCAGACACCGCAGACGATGACGGCCCAGTAGCGTCGCTTCGGATCCGGATGCGCATCCGGCCCGGCGCACATGGCCGCCGTGATCGCCGCAAGATTGACGGCATGGCCACCGAACGGCGCAGACAGAAGCGAGAAGAAACCGGTCGAGGCAAAGAGCGACCCGGGCTTGGTCTCATAGCCGTTGACCTTCATGACCGCGATGCCTGGAATATTCTGCGAGGCCATGGTGACGATGAAGAGCGGCAAAGCGATTGACACGAAGGCCGGCACGTTGAACACGGGCATGACGAATTCGACCGTCGGCACCAGCGAGCGCTTGACGGTATCAAGCGCGCCCACGGGCACATCGACGCCGAAAACCACGACCAGCACGAAGGCCGCCAGCGCGGCCGGCACAGCCCACAGCCGCTTGAAGGCACCGACGACAATCCAGGCAAGCACGATCGGCAGCCCGAGCAGCGGATCGAACCCGACAGCCTTGACCGGCGCGAAGCAGAGCCCGATCAGCACGCCCGCCAGCATCGCATTGGCCAGCGGCGCCGGAATGGCCGCCACCGCGCGCCCGAGCGGCTTAAACAGCCCGGCGATCACGATCAGCAACGCGCAGATGATGAAGGCCCCAACGGCCGCATTGAACCCGCCCTCGACCACACCGGTCGCAGCCAGAAGCGCGCCCCCTGGTGTCGACCACGCCATACTGATCGGCAGTCTGGATGTTACGCTGAGCACGATCGCGCAAATCCCGAGCGAGACCGACAACGCCATCAACCCCGAAGCCGCCTGCGCCTCCGTGGCGCCAACGGCCTGCAACCCGTGCAGCACGACGGCGAACGAACTGGCGAAACCGACGAAAGCGGTGAGAACGCCCATGAACAGGGCCTGGACGGAGAAGTCTTTAAGCATGCGGGGGACTCGGAGCGAAGAATGGCGTCATGCAGCCGTATCGCAAACGGGGGCGCAAGGCCAGATGGGCCGGTTGCCTCCCCCCACCTCCCTCATTCTCGCCCTTGTGGCGGGAATCCAGCCGACGCGCGTCCGCGCGGCGAGAAGACTCTTTTTCGGCGCCTGGCTTTAACCAGCTCTTTCGCGGCGCAAACGCGCCGTAGCTGGATCCCGGCACAAGGCCGGGATGAGGGGAAGATATGCGCACAAAAAAGCGCCCTCGCCCGCCATCATCCGGCAGCCGAGGGCGCTTCTATCTCAATCCGATCAGATATCGCTCTGCGACGTCACGATGCGCGATACCAGGCCGTAGGCCTTGGCTTCCTCAGCCGACAGCCAGTAGTCGCGGTCGGTGTCGGCGGCGATCTTTTCGTAAGACTGGCCGGTGGCGTCAGCCATGATCTTGTTCAGGCGCTCGTTCATCTTGATGATCTCGCGTGCCTGGATCTCGATGTCGGACGCCATGCCGCGCGTGCCGCCCGAGGGTTGGTGCAGCAGGAAGCGGGTGTTGGGCAGGCAAAGGCGCTGCTCCTTGGGCGCGGCGACGTAGATCAGCGCGCCGGCCGAGGCGACCCAGCCGGTTCCAATCATCCAGACCTTCGGCTTGATGAACTTGATCATGTCGTGGATCGAATCGCCGGATTCGACGTGGCCGCCGGGCGAATTGACGTAGATGCGGATGTCTTCGTCGCTGGCCGCGGCAAGCGCCACGAGCTGCGAGCAGACCTTCTGCGCCAGTTCCTGGTTGATCGGTCCATAGATGAAGATGGAACGCGACTTGAAAAGGTTCGCCTCCGTTTCCTTGCCGAGCGGCAGTTCCTTCGTCTTGTCGTCCTGGTCTTCGTCGTTCATTCGAACCTCTCTCACGTAAATTCGGGTTCCCCGCACATAGTGCGACTCAATGCGTAAAACAATGCGTGAAAAAGACAAGCCACGGAACGGGTGAAGATATGGTTAGGGGTCGTTGGCTTACTGAAATGTAACTTGTGGAGGCTTTGAAAAGTCTCAATCCGTTCCTACGTCCTTCTCAAGCGATCCACTTGAGACCATATGCGAGCCCAGCGCCAAAGGAGACAGCCGATGTCACCCGAAGAACGCCAACTCCTGACCGCCCTTTTCGAGCGTGTCCGCACCGCAGCCGCAACGCCGCGCGACCGCGACGCCGAACAGCTGGTCGACCAGAGCACCCGCGAACAGCCATACGCGGCCTATTATCTGGCGCAAGCCGTGATCGTGCAGGAGAAGGGCCTTGAGGCCGCCGCCAGTCACATCAAGGAGCTGGAAGAGCGCGTCCGCCAGCTCGAGGCGAACCAGAGCGACACCCACAAGGCCGAACAAGGCGGCGGCTTCCTTTCCTCCATCTTCGGCAGCAGCCAGCCGCCGCAGCAGCGGGCGCAGCCGACACCTTCGGACGCCGCACCCAGCGGCCCATGGGGCAGCGCCCCGCGCCAGCAGATCCGTGAAAACCAGGGCTTCGACACCGCCCCGCGCATGCAGCAGCAACCCTCTGGCCCCTGGAGCCAGCAGGCGTCTGCCCCATCTGCCGGCGGCAGCTTCCTGCAGGGCGCGCTCGGCACCGCGGCCGGTGTGGCCGGCGGCATGCTGCTTGCCAATTCGCTGAGCGGCATCTTCAGCGGGAACCACATGTCTTCGCTCGGCCTCGGCTCGGGCGCAACGCCATCAAGCGCGCCGACGGAAGAAACCGTCATCAACAACTATTACAACAATGACGGCGGCAGCCAGCAGGCCGACAACACCCGCACGGTCGCTGACAACAACGTCGCCGATAACAACGATAACAACGACAGCGGCCTGCAGCAGGCCGATTACGATAACGACGACGACAATTTCGACGATCAGTCCGACTTCGGCAACGACGACAGCTTCAACGTCTGACGACCGCCGCGAACGCCATCGGGGCCGCGCTGAAGCGGCCCCCACCAAGCCAGCGCCTTGCGCGCCCTTATTGCGATGAAGCCTGCAACTGCGGACCGGCGAGCAGCAGATCGCGCCATGCAGCCGCAACCTTCTCCGCGCCCGAACCGCCGATATGGCAATCATCGTAACGGTCGTCGCCATTGAGCAGCGCGTCCGAGTTCACGCCCTGTACGATGCCGTTGCCGCTCTTCGGCAAGGCAAGCTGCGCCCGCAATACCGGATTGTCTTCGGTGTGCTGTTTGAAACCGCCATTGGCGGGTTCGAGGCACTTGGTCGCCACCGAGATATAAACGGGAGCTGCAACCCCCAATCCGCGCAGCGTTCCGACCATCGACAGGAAGCGCTGTTCGTAGATCTCGGAGCTCGTGCCAAGAACGAAATCGGCCTCGCCCTGCACCCAAAGCACGTTGGTCACGCGATAGCCGGCGTCGTGAAGCTTCTTCGTGCTTTCGGCGAGAACGGGGTTGAGATCGCCACCTTCGGCCCAGCGCGCCACCTCGGAGCCTGAGTAAGCGACCGGCGCGATGATGACATTGTCGTAGCGCCCGGATGCGATCAGCGAATTGCCAATGTCCGTCCAGTACTCGCCCTTGGTGTCCGTCGAGCCGAGAAGCGGCGATGCGGCAGTGAAGCAATGGCCGTCAAATTCGTTGATCACCCGCTCACCATACTGCGACCTGTGCCGCTGGCCGCCATCATTGGCAGCATTCGATTGTCCGAGAACCAGGAGAACGGCGGTGCGGTCGCTCTGAACCGGGCACGACACCGCCATCTTCGTCTCGTCTCCGATCAGACGTTTCTTGTCATCGAACGTGTAGCGGCTGGGCGCCGCCGCCTCCGGCGCGGTAAACTGGTGTTTCAGCGCCGAAAGCTGGGGCCAGGGAAACATCTCGTGCTTGGCACTCATGCCGCCGGAGACAAAAACCGCAAGCAATGCGGCACATCCGAAAATAAGATTTCGAAGCATCCGAACACCCAATATGTGAAAGCGTGTGGCTGACAGTGGGCACCGCCGCTCGCAATTGCCCACTCGCTGAAATTGTCCTTCGCCACACTAGATATGAAACTCAGGACTGCAATTACCCCGATAGGATGAGGCTCCTACGAATGAACGAGGCGATCTATACAATCCTAACTTGACCGTGGCGTCGTTGTCGCAACGCAGCCTTATGCAAGCTTTCGGTGCATGCGCCCCGCGACCGATTGATAAGCCTCCCTGGCATCGATATGGTCCGCCGCGATCATTGACATCACGAAACGCAGAGCGGACGACAGAGCATTGAAAACCCTCATCATCAGCCGCAAGGCCGAGGAAACAAGGCGTCGCTTTCAGACGCGGCAGATGCAGGCGCTGGGCCTCGATTTCGAGTTTCTGGATGCCTTCGAGGCCCGCGACCTCACACCCGAGGAATGTCAGAAGGCCGCCGACAGCTGGCCGAGCCCGACGTTGCGCGAAGATGTCGCCTGCTTCACCTCGCACCGCATCGCCTGGCGCAGGATCATCGATAGCGGTGAGCGGATGCTGATCCTGGAAGACGACGCCGTGCTGTCGGAGAGCTTCGCCGACGCCCTTGCCGGCATCGAGGCGCGCGCCGATGGCGACGATATCGCCTATGATCTCGAATTCGCGCCCCGCGATCATATCGTCGCGAAACATCCGCTCTGGACCGACGGGACTTATAGCGCCCGGCGCGTGTTCCAGAACCGCGTCGGCACGGCCGGCTATGTCATCGGCCCCGGTGCCGCCGCGCGCATGTTGAAGGATACCGAAACCTACGGCCTGCTCGACGCCTATATGTGGCACCGCGCCTGGCTGAAGGCCTACCAGATCGAGCCCGCCCCCGTCATCCAGATGCAGTTTCTCGACGGCAGCGCCGACAAGGCGGCTTTCATCCGCAAGTCGATCGACCGCGCCTTCACGCCGAGCAAGCTGCGCAAGAACCTGCTCAGGATGAAGCTGGAGGCGATCAAGGCCCGCAACCTCGTCCGTGGCTGGCTCCGAAGCGAGCGGCGCCCGCTGCGCATGGAAAGGGCGAGTTTCCCCGCCGATCCCGCCAAGTAAGCTGACTAAGCTTAGCCACGACCACGATAGGTCGCGACGCCCTGGTCGGGCAGCCACACGCCCTCGGGCGGCTTGCCGGTCTGCCAGAACACGTCGATCGGGATGCCGCCGCGCGGATACCAGTAGGCGCCGATCCTCAGCCACTTCGGATCGAGCAGATCGACGATGCGCTTGGCGATATAGATCGAGCAATCCTCATGAAAGGCGCCGTGGTTGCGGAAGGAGTGCAGGAAGAGCTTTAGCGCCTTGGATTCCACCAGCCATTCGTTCGGGATGTAATCGATGACGATATGGGCGAAATCCGGCTGCCCGGTCATCGGGCAGAGCGAGGTAAATTCGGGCGCGGTGAAGCGCACCACGTAATCGGTGCCGGCATTGCTGGCGGGCACCTTTTCCAGCACCGCCGTCTCGGGCGAGGTCGGCGCTTCGGTCTGTTTTCCCAGCATGGACAGGCTGGAGACGTCTGTATTGGGCATTCAAGCCTCCTTGATGACTTTGACGCGGATGCCGTGGGCCTTTTCGCCCTCCGGCTCGACGTGAATGGCGATGCTGGAGCCCGGATGCACGGCGCGGATGGCATCCTCAAGGCGATCGCAGATATCGTGCGCCTGCCTTACAGACATTGCAGCCGGCACGACAAGATGGAAATCGATGAAAGTGACGGCGCCGGCGCGACGCGTCTTCAGATCATGCACGCCCAGCGAACCCGTCGCATGCGTGGCGATCGCAGCCTTGATCGCTTCTTCTTCCTGCGGCTCAACCGCCTGGTCCATCAGCCCGCCAATCGAATGCGAGATCACCTTCCAGCCCTGATAGAGGATGTTGATCGCGACCAGAATGGCGAGGATGGGGTCGAAGATCGCATAGCCGGTGGCGATCGCCAAAAGCAGGCCGATCAGCACGCCGACGGAGGTGACGACGTCAGACATGATATGCTGGCCATCCGCCGTCAGCGCCGCCGAGCGATACTTGCGCCCGGTCGTGATCAGAAGCCGCGCCCAGATGGCGTTGATCACGCCGGCCGCGAAGTTGATGGCGAGACCCAGCACCGGCGCCTCGAGCATACGGGGATCGGCGAGATGCCCCACCGCCTCGTTGACGATCAGAAGTGCTGCGACAACGATCAGCACGCCCTCGGTGACCGCCGAGAGATACTCCGCCTTGTGGTGCCCGAAAGGATGGTCATGATCCGCCGGCTTCTGCGCGTAGCGGATCACGAAGAAAGCGATAAAGGCGGCAACGACGTTGACTGTCGATTCCAGCCCGTCGGACAAGAGCGCCACCGACCCCGTGACCCACCATGCCACCATCTTCAGGCCCATGACGCCAAGCGACATCGGAATGCCCCAGAATGCCAGCTTCCGAACCGTAAGGTTTCCCTGTTCGCTCATCTCTGTCCCTCTGCCTTCTTAGATGTCCAATACCGGTGCGGATGCGAACGAATTGCAGAAACAACGCCATTCAAACGCAAAACCGCCCGCGCGAAAATCGCGCAGGCGGCTGTTGCGGAGGATATGGGCCAGAAATGGCGATTTGTCAAAGTGGAAGTGGCGGCAGGAGGTCGACGGGCGGTATTTGCCGCGTCTCAAACCTCGGAAGAATGGATCACCTGCGTCTTGGACCGCAAGGCACTCAAGGCGATCAGATGGACGACCTCCAGAGGAGCGGTGCAAAGATCGTCGATCACCTTGATCTGGAAGTTCTCCGCAGCGCGTGACAATGCCGTAAACACCACGCAGTTCTGCGTCATCATCCCGCAGACCAGCAATTCCGTCGTTCCCCTCAAATGATCTGCGAGGCTCGTCTCCTGAAATGCGTCTGCATACTGCTTCGTCACCACCGGAGCATCGCCAGCCGCAGTCAGAACAGCCGGGCGGATTGCAACACCATCACCGTTGGCGGCAAACAGGCCCGTCGGCGCTGTCGAAACGTGCCGAACGAGAACAATCCCGTCACCCCTTGCGCGTGCTTGCCGGATCGCCTCGACGACCCGCTTCTCTGTTTCTTCGGCCTCCCAGAGCGGCAGCGCGCCGCCGGGAAAATAGTCGTTCTGAACGTCGATCACGAGAAGGGTGCGGGTCATCGGGAGGCTCCATTTGATGTTTCGCTCACAGTGATGACATCCGATTTCGTCGCCGTTGAGTGGCCTGATTGCCTTTTATCGTGTAAATCGGGCCAATGCGCATCGCCATTATCGCTTACGACCATATCAGCCCTTTCATGCTGTCCACGCCGCTGGCCGTGTTTGGCGAGCAGCTCCTTGCGGGTGGGCATCAGGTTCAGGTGTGCTCGGATCAGTTCCGGCTGAACACGAGCGGCGGCATGATCATCGAGGCCGCCCATCGGCTGGATGCGGTCGATGACGCCGATATCGTCATTTTACCGGGTTGGCGGAGCGTGGACGAGCCCGTATCGCCCGATATCGTTGCCAAGCTGAAAGCGGCCGATGCTCGAGGATCCGTCGTCGTGGGCTTGTGCCTGGGCGCCTTCGGCCTTGCCGAGGCCGGACTGCTGGATCGGCGGCGCGCAACGACCCATTGGGCACACGCGGAGACCTTCGCGGCCCGCTATCCGCGTGTAACGGTCGATGCGGCCGCGCTGTTCGTGGACGAAGGCCGCGTCCTGACGTCCGCCGGTGTCGCTTCGGGGCTGGATTGCTGCCTGCATCTGCTTGGCCGGATTTGCGGGATTGGTGAAGCAAACCGGATCGCTCGCCATCTCGTCGTCGCCCCTCAGCGCGCGGGCGGACAACCGCAACTGATCGAGCGACCGGCGATCGGATCGACTGCCGATCGGCGAGTGACCGAACTTTTAGAAGTCCTGCGCGCCGATCCCATCGCGCCGCCTTCGCTGGATGAACTGGCCAAGCGCTCGAACATGAGCCGCCGAAGCCTGACGCGCCATATCAGGGCACGGACCGGAGGTAGTCTCGGCGAATGGATAAGGCGCGTTCGCGTGGCACGGGCGAAGGAGCTGTTGGTGGCCGGCGTACGCGGGCTGGACGACGTCGCCGTGCGCAGCGGCTTCCCCGATGCCCATGCACTACGCACGGCATTCCGCATCGAAGTCGGCGTGACGCCGGTGCAATGGCTGGCGCACCAAAGGGCTCCCGGTGCCGCGCTCTCTCTGATGTCGGGAAAGTCCTAGCTAGGTTTGCGCCTAAGTCGCCCGGGCGAACTTTTCACGAGAATTCCCGACGCACCTCAATCACAGCAGGCTTCACGACGGGCTTCGTCGGCGGACAAAGACCGCAATGAAGGCCACCGACGGCGACGGCGACGGTGCGACTATCAGAGACCGAGGTCCAACCCAAGCATGCTGCTCATGACGAAGGCGACGGCCCCGACACCCAACAGCGCCAGCACGAAGGCTCCCGCGATCTTGCCGCCCGCGAGCAGTACCGAGCCTCTCTCGATCTTGTCCACCTGATCGTAATGCCACTTGATGGCGAAATACATTCCCGTGCCCAACGCGAGAACCTTGAAAATCACGAAGACTATGGGAAACCAATCCATGACAAATATCCTTACGTGCGGCACTGCGCGCTTTATGCTCCTGTTTCAGGCAAACGCGTACTGCTTATTGTGCAACGCAGATATGTAATCGCGCACTGAGGTTCGCGCCTTCGTGCGCAAGTGACCCTTGGATGCAGCTAACTCAGCATCCGGAGCCCCCTCATCCCCGGTACAACTTGTTGCACCTGAACCCTTTGGGCACCTTCTCCCCGCCGGGGAGAAGGGGAAAGCGGCACCCTCTGCGGTCTCTTCCCCTCTCCCCTCGGGGAGAGGGTAGGGTGAGGGGGCACACGGAGAGACGTTGCTACCAAAACCGGTCCGGATGCTTGCAGTAGGCTTATCCCCACTACTCCTGACCCACACCCGCATCACCAAACACCACCGTCTGCGGCCACCGCATCAAAGCCGCCTCGCCCGCCTCGTTCAGCGCATAGACGCCCTTCCCCTGCCGCTCGAACCATCCATAGACATTGTCGAGCAGGATCCGTCCCGCCTGCGGCGCCCATTGTTTCATGTCACGCGGCCGCACCAGCCCCTGTTGCAGCGCCGAGGCGCAGATCAAGGCCTGCTGCCGGTAGGCAGTCATGATCGGCGAGCGCGTGGCGCCGCCGAGCGCCGGATCGCCCTGTCTCTTCCGGTGTTCTCTCACCAGCCTCGTGCGCCGCTTCGGGTTCGTCCTCGGCATCGGCGATACGGAGCTGACGATGATGCTGACCTCGCCGGTATCGGATATCCCGAGCATGCCGATCCCCATCCTCCGGCAAAGATCGCGATACCGCCTGTCCGCCTCCCGCCCCCGGCCCTTGGCCGAGACCCTTGCAGCGATCCAGACTTCATCGGCCATCGCCGCCCGGTCGACCGCCTGCAGGATAAGCTCGAGATTGAACGACATCTTCAATTCGCAGACGACCACGACCGGCGGCTCGCTTTCGCTCAAGCCCACGACATCGCAGCTCGCGACCTCCCCCTTCACGACATACCCCGCCGCCTCCAGAAAGGCCTTCACCGGCAGATAGAGCGAGGTCTCCATCGTAACGCTTAAGGATTGAGATCGGCGATCTCGCCGAACTGCGCCAAGAGCCGTGGCGAGAGCATGTCGCCGGTCTCTTCGTCGACCGTGATCGCGTAGGCCGCCACACCCGCGAAACGCTCCGCCATGGCGGACGCGATCTTCTCCGCGCTGATCGGGTTCGACGCCTGCCGCATCTCGCCGGGCACCAGCTTGCCGCGATTGCTGCGGTAGGGGATCACGATAAACTTTTCACCAGTGGACACGCGCAGGATTCCCGATTGATCGTTCCTGAAACGTTCTGATTTGGGGGCGGATGTCAATGGTATGGTTGGATGAAAGCATGGGTCGAGGCTGCGTTACCCCCCTCTGCCCTGCCGGGCATCTCCCCCACAAGGGGGGAGATCGACTCGTTGCGGCGGCATCCCTGAACAATGAGCGGGGAGCGAGCGGTTGCCCCCAGCCAATCTCCCCACCTGTGGGGGAGATGCCCGGCAGGGCAGAGGGGGGCATCACACCCACAGCCCTAGCAAACCGAGCTGCGCCCCGTCCCAGTAGACCCCAAAGAGCGGAAATTGAAACGATCGACATCGTGGCGTTGATCGGCAAACGGCTCTAAATTGAGTGAAAGTGCATCGGAGCGGCCTGCGTCCCGGATACGCCCGCAACGCGACTAGGGAGAACCACCAGTGACCCACAGCCTCGACCGTCCCGCCTGGAACGCGCTTCTGACCGTGCATGCCGATCTCGCCGAAGGCGGTCCGCTCGCGATGCGCTACCCGACGTCAATCGTTCCCTTCGCCGCCCCACGCGACGACACGCCCGAAAGCTTGAGGGCGCTGGCGGCCCTTTCCGCGCCCGGCGAGATCATGGCGCTGGTCGAGGCCGGCCCGATCACAGTCCCGGAAGATCACGACGTGCTCATCGAAAGCACGCTCGTACAGATGATCGGCGACCGTCCTTACGAACGCATCGACGACATGAGCATCGAGCCGCTGACACCTGATGATGCCGAAGAGATGCTGGCGCTGGCGCTGCTGACCAAACCCGGCCCCTTCACCCTCGGCGCCCAGCGCCTCGGCACTTTCTGGGGCGTCAAGATCGACGGCCGCCTGGCGGCCATGGCCGGCCAGCGCATGCGCCATCCCGGCCTCTCCGAATTGAGTGGCCTCTGCACCCACCCCGATTTCCAAAAACGCGGCCTCGGCACCCTCCTCTTCCGCTTCGTCGCCGGCGAGATCACGGCGCGCAGTGAAGAGGTGTTTCTGCACGCCTATGCGAGCAATACGGGGGCGATCGCGCTCTACGAGCAGCTGGGTTTCAGGCTGCGCAGCCGGATGAATGTGAAGATTGTGCAGCGGCGGGGGTGAAGAGCGCTGGGCTAAGGATGTCGCTGGCGTTGGTGCCAGGATTACCCCCTCTGGCCTGCCGGCCATCTCCCCCACAAGTGGGGAGATTGGCTGGGCGCGGCCGCCCGCTCCTACCTCAACGTTTTGGCGATGACGCCGCAACGAGTCGATCTCCCCCCTTGTGGGGGAGATGCCCGGCAGGGCAGAGGGGGGTATCACACCCGCCAACCTCTTAAATAAATATGGCGGCCCCTATCCGCTCGTCGAAGCCGACCTCAAGCCGCCTTCGTCTTCGCCTTGCGCGACAAATGCGCCACCACATTCTCGATCATCCGCATGCCGGCGTCACCGCCGAGCGTCATGATCGATTCCGGATGGAACTGCACGGCCGCGATCGGTTCGTTGGCGTGCTCGATGCCCATGATCGTGCCATCCTCGCTCTCCGCCGTGATGATGAAATCGCGCGGCAGGGTCGAGGGGTCGGCGAAGATCGAGTGGTAGCGGCCGACGGTGACTTCCTTGCCGAGGCCTGAAAACACCAGGCCCGGCTCCAGCACGCGGATGCGCGACGGCTTGCCGTGCATGGGAAGCGCCAGATGACGCAGCTCGCCGCCATAGGCCTCGGCGATCGCCTGCAGCCCCAGGCAGACGCCGAAGATCGGCAGGTTGCGGGCGCGCGCCTTCTTGATCGTCGCCTTGCAATCGAAATCCTTGGGGTTGCCAGGACCGGGCGAAAGCACGACGAGATCGGGATCGAGCCGGTCGAAGATTTCTTCCGGCACCGGCGAGCGCACGGTCGAGACCTCGGCCCCCGTCTGGCGGAAGTAATTGGCCAGCGTATGCACGAAGCTGTCTTCGTGGTCGACGAGCAGGATCTTGACGCCCTTGCCCACAGTGGCGACGTCGCGGCTGGCCTTGGCCGTATTGCCGGCCTTGGCATCGCGGATGGCGGAGAGCATGGCGGAGGCCTTCAGTTCGGTTTCGGCTTCTTCTTCCTCTGGGATGGAATCGTTGAGCAAGGTCGCCCCTGCCCGGACTTCGGCGATCCCGTCCTTGATGCGCACGGTGCGCAGCGTGAGCCCCGTATTCATGTCGCCATTGAACCCGACCATGCCGATCGCCCCGCCATACCAGGCGCGCGGGCTCTTCTCATGGCTTTCGATGAAGCGCATGGCCCAGAGCTTCGGCGCGCCGGTGACGGTGACCGCCCAGGCGTGGCTGAGGAAGCCGTCGAAAGCGTCCATGTCGTCGCGCAGACGTCCCTCGATATGATCGACCGTGTGGATGAGACGCGAATACATCTCGATCTGCCGGCGGCCGATGACCTTGACCGAACCCGGCTCGCAGACGCGCGATTTGTCGTTGCGGTCGACGTCCGAGCACATGGTGAGCTCGGACTCATCCTTCTTCGAGTTCAGGAGCTTCAGGATCTGCTCGCTATCGGCGATCGGATCGTCGCCACGCTTGATCGTGCCTGAGATCGGGCAAGTCTCGATGCGGCGGCCGGAGACGCGCACGAACATCTCCGGCGAAGCGCCGACCAAATATTCCTGGTTTCCGAGATTGATGAAGAAGGAATAGGGCGACGGATTGATCGCCTTCAGCCGCTTGGAAATGTCCGACGGCTTGCTGTCGCAGCGCTCCATGAACTTCTGCCCGGGCACGACCTCGAACAGGTCGCCCTTGCGGAAGCTCTCTTTCGCCTTGGTCACCAGCTCGGAATATTCGCCGGGGCGGTGATCGCTCTTCGGCGGGATCGTGTCGGTGCGCTGGAACGGCTCGGCCGGGATGTCGCCGGCCTTGCCCTCGGTGGTCAGCCCGCCCTTTTCGAAATCGTAGCGGTCGATCCAGGCCTTGGCGGAATAATTGTCGACGACGAGGATCTCATCAGGGAGATAAAGCACCATGTCGCGCTGGTCGGAGGGCCGTGTCAGCTTCAGGTTGATGGCGTCGAACTGGAAGGCGAGATCGTAGCCGAACGCGCCATAGAGCCCGAGGCTGGCATCGGCCTTAGAATAGAAGAGATCGGTAACGGCGCGCAGCACGGTGAAAACAGTCGGGATCTTCGAGCGCTCTTCTTCCGTAAACGCCCGGTCCGGCGCCTTCACGGTGAGATCCAGCCGTCGCTTGGTCGCCTCACCAAGTTCCAGCTCTGAGATCGTCTTCAGCCGCTCGGTGACGAAGCCGAGAATGACCTCGCCGCGCTCGTTATAGGCGTCGATCCAGACCTTGCGGCCGTTGCAGGAAATGCCGAGCGGCGGATCGACCACGGCCGTATCCCAGCGCGTGTAGCGGCCCGGATATTCGTAGTTCGACGAGAATACAGCCCCGCGGCGCTCGTCGAGCTTGTCGATATAGGAGGAGACCGCGTCGGCATAAGGGATCGCCCGGCGCTGCCGCGTGACTGTGATGCCACCCTTGGTCTCGTAAATCTCCGCTCCGTCATCCCTGATGATCGTTACCATTGCTTCACTCCGTTATCGGCCCGGATGACAGGCGGCCTTAAAAACAAAAAAAGCCGCCTGGTGTTTTCCGGGCGGCTCATCGTCGTCTTTGGACACGATTGGTCGAGGCCGCCTTAGCGAGCCCACCACCAGATTGCGATGTTCAAGGACATGTTCATGGGCGGAATTGTTAGCGTGAGATGAGAGAGAGCGCAAGAGGCGAATGCGGCCACGAAAAAGGGCGGCCCGGAGGCCGCCCTTTCGATTGTTTTAGAAGCGCTGGGTCAGCGAGATTTTGAAGGTGCGGCCCGGCTCGGAGTAGTATTCGCGAGGCTGCGAGCCACCGGTGCGGACCGAGGCGTAGTCGTAGTAGGTCTTGTCGAAAACATTGTAGATGCCGGCATTGATCTTCAGACCCTTGATCTGCTCGGGCTCCCACCACGCGGTCAGGTCGACGATGCCGTAGCCCGGCGTGCTGAAGTAGCTCGTAGACGTCGCGGTTCCGATGGTCTGGCCCCGCGCATGCTTGACGCCGGTCCAATCGAGGCCAACACCCCAAGTCTCGGTGTCGTATCCGACGCTGACGACGGCCTTAAGGGGTGCCACGGACTGCAGGAAGGTCTTCGTATCGAGGTTGTTGCCTTCCGCATAAGCGAGGCCCGCCAGAGCGCGGAAGCCGTTCGAGAAGCGCTTGTGGACGGAGATTTCCGTACCGAAGATCTCGGCGTTCGCCACGTTGTTATAGGTGCTGATACCGCCCTGCGGATACTGCGACAGCGTGTAGCCGAGAGCGGCAGCCTGTGCGGCGTTCAGACTCGTCGTGTCGATGAAGTTGCGGTAGCGGTTGTAGAACAGGTTCACGCGGCCACCGAGATCATCGTCGCCGAGCTTGGCACCGACTTCAAAACCATTGCTGGTTTCCGACTTCAGGTTGGGATTGCCGATACGCAGGTATGTACCCGGACCACCGAAGGTGCTGAACAGTTCACCAGCAGTCGGCGCACGGAAGCCCATGGCCCACTGACCGTAAAGCAGAACCTGATCGTTGACTTCCTGCTCCAGCCGGATTTTCGGCGATATCGCCGTATCGTTGAAGCCGTTCGGCAGCGCCGGATTGCTGGCGTTGTCGGCGAAGGCATCGGTCATCTTCGGATCATGCTTGACCCAATCGAAGCGCACGCCCGGCGTAACCGAGAAGCCGGTATCACCGAAACTGACCTTGTCGTCGAGATACAGGCCGATACGGCCGGTCTCAACCTTTGGTGTGTCAGCCTGGTTGGTGTGCAGATTGGCGCACGCGGAGTAGCCGGTCGGATAGGCGCCGCTAGGCAGCGGTGCCGGGCAATTGTCGTAGCCCGACGAATACTGCTCGCTCGTAATGTGAGCGATGTCGAAGCCAAAGACGAAATTATGGTCGAGGTAACCGGTATCGACGTTCTTTTCCAAAGCGCCGACGAGGCCGATCGCGCGTTCGTCATAGTCGTTCAGACGACCGATCGGACCGATGACCGAGGTGGAGCGATAGCCGTTATATCCGGTTCCGCGCGTCTGATCCTGCCAGTAAAGCGACGCCCAAGCAGAATCCACGAGGCTGTCGTCGCTCTCGGACTGGAACTTGTAGTCCAGCGAGACGCGGTCGCGAGCCGACGCGTCGTTGGTGAAGTAGTTCCCGGGCAGATACTGATCGCGCGACGTTAGAACCCTCAGCTGGTTGGTCTTGGCGTCGGTATCACGATCTTTGCGATAGCTTTCCGCCGTCAGGCCGATCGTGTGACCGCCTTCGAGCTGCTGGCGCAGCTTGAACAGCAGGTTATGCTGATCGTAGTCGGAAGGGTTCGGCGCTGTGCGGGTCGGGCCGTATGTATCAACGGTTCCCTGGCTGTCGGTCTGCTTGCCGGTCTTGTAGCCGCCCTGGAACATGATCGAGGTGTTCTCGATACGCTTGGCGATGGCGGCAGACGGCGAGGAGCTCTTGTCGGAGCTGTCATATGTGTACTTGACGATGCCGCCCCAATCGCGACCTTCGTCGATAAGGTCTTCCGGCTCCAGCGTGCGCACGGCCAAGACACCGCCGAGCGCACCACCGCCGGCGCGGCTCGAATCGGCGCCGCGCAGAACGTCAACAGCCGAGAGCGAAGAGAAGTCGAAGGTATCGACACCACCGGTCGCGCTGCGTGTCGCGTCCGAAAGGAAGGTCAGCGGAATGCCATCCACAGTGGTCAGAACGCGGCTACCTTCGAGACCGCGAATGTTGACGCCACCCGTGTTGCGGTTGAAGTTGACGCCCGGCTCGGCAATGCGGCCAAGATCGCTGATGCTGGTGATCTGCTTGTTCTCGATCTGAGCGGCCGTCGTCTCGGTCGCCAGCGGCGTGTCGGTGGCGCTGCCCGGCGCCGGCGGGGACACCCGCTTCCCCTTCACAACAATCTTCTGCAGCGTCGTGCCGTTTTCGTCCGTCTCAGCATTTGCAGCCGGCGTCGTCGTCTGCGCGCTCTGCGCCAGCGCCTGCGAGACCGGACCAGCGCAGACAAACGCCGCGCTCACCAAAAGCGCCGAGCGCCAATGTCGGATAACCATAATCAACCCCTCAATGAAAAAAGTACCGGGCTGGCTGGTCTTCGCGCGTCTGCGCTTGGAGGGGCTGGCTAGGTGTTCAGGCGAATAATTCCGCCTTCTTCTTGCCGCATAAAAAACATGAGTATGGTTGTCAATATATTCCGCCAAGATATCATGATTTGAACAGTCATGTTTTCATGATGAAGATCAACGTTGCGAAATTGCAACGAAATCCGCCTCCAAACGTTGTTAACGGCTGGGACCGAAACGATGGATGGATGCGTGAAGAAAACAGCCCATATCGCGACGGCATTCCTCTGCCTCATCATATTGACCGGCGCGGGCCTGCCCGAGACCGGCCCCAAACCGGAAGTAAAACCAGGCGACAAGCAGGTCGAACAGCAGGCTGACGACCCAGCAAACGTCGATGTCGCGCCCAAGCCGCAGCCTAAACCGGAGACTAAGCCAGACGTCGCAGAACCCGACGCCGCCAGCCCCGATGTTCCAAAGCCGGACACGAAACCCGGCGAGAACACCTCAGACGGCGATAAACCTGCCCCCTCCTCCGACACGACGAGCAAGGACGCCGCCGCGCCCAAGCGCGAGGTGCAGGGCCCCAACCTTCCCGACAAGCAGACGCTCGAGGCCCAGCATCTGACGATCGAGCCGGAAAGCGATGCCGACCACTCCGAATGCGTCAAGGAGCTGCAGTCGCTCGGCGTCGTCTTCACCGATCTCAGCCGTATCGACGACGGCAATGGCTGCGGCATCGACAAGCCGATCAAGGTGACGGAAGCCCTGCCCGGCATCAAGCTGAAGCCGGATGGCGTCTTCCGCTGCCCGGTGGCGCTGGCGCTTGCTCGCTGGATGAAGGGGACGGTCATCCCGGCCGCCGCCATTGCGGCCGCCGATCAGGGTCGCATCACCACCATCAATCAGGCCTCCTCCTATATCTGCCGCCTGCGCAACAGCGCCGAAACCGGCAAGATCTCAGAACACGCGCGTGGCAACGCAGTCGATATCGCAAGCTTCAGCTTCGAGAAAGGCGAGGATATCGCGGTCAAGCCAAGGCGCGAGGATTCGACCTTGATCGGCGCCTTCCAGCGCACCGTCAGCGCCGCCGGCTGCCTCTATTTCACCACGGTGCTCGACCCCGAAAGCGACGCCGCCCACGAGACCCACTTCCATCTCGACGTGCTCGAGCGCAAGGGCGGATATCGCTATTGCCATTGAAAAATGGCAATAGCGTCAGCGGCTTGTGGCGACCGGGTGAATCGGAAACAGAACCTCTTGAAGCGATCTAGGAAGCTAAAACAACCCCTCGACCGCCCCATCCTCATTAAGATGGATACGCTCGGCGGCCGGCGATTTCGGCAGGCCGGGCATGGTCATGATCTCGCCGGTGATGACGACGACGAAGCCGGCGCCCGCCGATAGTCGCACTTCGCGCACCGAAACGACGTGCCCCTCCGGCGCGCCGCGCAGGTTGGGGTCGGTCGAGAAGGAATATTGCGTCTTGGCGATGCAGACGGGCAGATCGCCATAGCCCTGCTCTTCCCAGACCTTCAGCTGGTCGCGCACCGTCTTCGGCACGCTGACTTCGCCGGCGTGATATATCTGAGCGGCGACTTCCTCGATCTTTTCGATGAGCGGCATGGCATCGGGATAGATCGGCGCGAAGTTGGCGTTGCCGGATTCGGCCATCTCGACGACCTTCCACGCCAGCTCCTCGATGCCCGCCGAGCCTTCCGCCCAGTGGCGGCAGACGATGGCTTCGGCGCCGAGATGCGCGACATAGGCCTTCACCGCCTGCACTTCGGCATCCGTATCGGAAACGAAGTGATTGATGGCGACCACGACCGGCACGCCGAACTTGCGGACATTGGCGACGTGGCGGCCAAGGTTGGAACAGCCGCGCGTCACAGCGCCAACATCCTCACGTCCGAGATCGCCCTTCCCCACGCCGCCATTCATCTTCAGCGCCCGCACGGTGGCGACGATCACCGCCGCGTCAGGCTTCAGCCCGGCCTTGCGGCACTTGATGTCGAAGAATTTCTCCGCGCCGAGATCGGCACCAAAGCCCGCCTCGGTCACGACGTAGTCTGCAAGCTTCAGCGCCGTCTTGGTGGCGATGACGGAGTTGCAGCCGTGGGCGATGTTGGCGAAGGGGCCGCCATGCACCAGCGCCGGATTGTTCTCCAGCGTCTGCACTAGGTTCGGCTGCATCGCATCCTTGAGAAGCACGGCCATGGCGCCATCGGCCTTCAGGTCGCGCGCGAATACAGGCGTCTTGTCGAAGCGATAGCCGATGATGATGTTGCCGAGGCGCTCTTCCAGATCGTGAAGGTCCGATGCCAGGCAAAGGATCGCCATGACTTCGGAGGCGACGGTGATGTCGAAGCCGCTCTCGCGCGGAAACCCGTTCGAAACCCCGCCGAGCGAGGCGACGATCTCGCGCAGCGCCCTGTCGTTCATGTCCATCACGCGTCGCCAGGTGATGCGGCGCACGTCGATATCGAGCGCGTTGCCCCAGTAGATGTGATTGTCGATCATCGCCGAGAGCAAGTTATGCGCCGCCGTGATCGCGTGGAAATCGCCGGTGAAGTGGAGGTTGATATCCTCCATCGGCACGACCTGCGCATAGCCGCCGCCGGCCGCCCCGCCCTTGACCCCGAAGCAGGGGCCGAGCGATGGCTCGCGCACGCAGATCATGGCCTTTTTGCCGATCCGGTTCAGCCCGTCGCCGAGCCCCACCGTCGTGGTCGTCTTGCCCTCGCCTGCCGGCGTCGGGTTGATGGCGGTGACGAGAATGAGCTTGCCGTCGGGCTTGCCCGCCTGCGCGGCGGTGAATTCGGCGCTGATCTTCGCCTTGTCGTGGCCATAGGGCGAGAGCTGCGCCGCCGGAATGCCGAGCCTGTCGCCAATCTCGTAGATCGGCTTCTTCACCGCGGCGCGCGCGATCTCGATGTCGGTTTTATACTCAGCCATGCCGCCCTCAGATATATTCATCGTCCAAAGGTCACGTTTATGCCAACGCAATGGTGAAATATACCGAAAGTTTGAACCCTGCGCCGGTTGCGCAAGCACATCATCAACCTCTATCACCAACGCATTGATTCAGCATTTACGGGGGTAAACCATGAAATCACTCGAGCTCATCGTCGAGCGCATCATTCTGTCCAGCCGCTGGATCCTTGTCGCCTTCTATTTGGGCCTGGCGCTGTCGCTGGCCGTCTACGCGATCTCCTTCGCCTACAAGTTCTCCAAGGTGGCGATCAACGTCTTCACCTATGACGAAGGCGAGATGATCCTGGCCATGCTCGGCCTCATCGATGCGGCACTTGTCGCCAGCCTGATCGTCATGGTGATGATCTCGGGCTACGAGAATTTCGTCAGCCGCTTCGACGACAACGAAACCGATGTCTCCTTCATCGGCAAGCTCGATTCCGGCAGCCTCAAGATCAAGGTCGCCTCGTCGATCGTCGCCATCTCGTCGATCCACCTGCTGCAGGTCTTCCTGAATTCGAACCAGTTCACCGACAGCAAGATCATGTGGCTGACAGCCATGCATCTCGCCTTCGTCGTCTCCGCCGTCATGCTCGGTTTCCTTGAGCAGCTGATGAAAAAGGCAAAAGACACCTCGAAAATCTAGAGCCGGCTGATTCGCGGGCGGCTAAGTCGCCTGCGACATATGGCGCAAGGCAAATCATTGCCTTTTCATTTGCCACAACGCTCAATTCGTGAGCGCATCGACCCAAATCGACAAAAGGTTGATTTACAAAAATCTAAAAACAACCAATGAGAGATTTTTCGTGTTTAAATTATAACACATTAATCTATTCAATGTGCGCTGCACAATTTCCGACTAGCAAATATATCAGATAGTCGATCTTATGGTTGAAGTTGTTGGCGCGCAGGAAATTGTTAATGTCGTACGTAACTACCTCGGAGAGGCAGTCAGTATTGACGGCTGAAATCGCAGCCGTGAAGACCAGGCCGGCATTCGCTCAAGTTCTGGTTCGCATCGCCGAGGCTTTCGGTTTCAAGTACGCCACTTTGATGGACGCACCGACGTCCGAAAGCTTCCTGCTCAAGTCCCTGCTGATCGAAAGCAATCTTCCCGCCGATTATATCAGCAGGTTCGACCGCGCCCGCTTCATGCAGCTGCCGATGTTTTCGACTGGCGTTGCCGCCTCGGCCCTGCCCAGGCATTGGACCCTTTGCGACAAGACAGGCATTTTGCCCGCCGAATTCAGCGAGCTGAAAGCCGACTTCGACATGCGGCTAGGTATCTCCTTCCCGGCCTATACCGCAGATAACCAGCGGCTGCTGTTCTGGTTCTCCGGCACGCGCTCGCCGCTCGGCCAGGCGGAAGTCAACGAGCTCAACATGCTGATGCTGCATGCGCTCGATGCCTTCAATCTGGTGAAATCGGCCAAGACCAACGAGCACCCGCCGCTGTCGGCCCGCGAGCGCGAAGTCGTGCGCTGGACATCGCAGGGCAAGACCTCGATCGAGATCGGCCAGATCCTGTCGCTGTCGGACCACACGGTCAACGCCTACATGACCAGCGCCATCAAGAAGCTCGATTGCGTCAACCGCACCCAGCTGGTCGCCAAGGCGATCCGCTACAAGCTGATCACCTGACGCCAAGCCACGCCTGGCGCGCCAATGGCCGCGCCATGAAGCTCGCCCTTATCGGCCGAGCACCGCGCGCATCTCCACGAGGTTGGAGCGCACTCTCAGAATATAGAAGCCCATGGTCGCCAGATGGCTCGGCATGATCCAGCCGTCCTCGCGGCCGTTGGAAATAATCGCCGGCTGGATGCGCAAGGCAGCCTGGAACTGTGCATTGGTCGCGCCGTAGAGAGCGCCAAGATTGCGCTCGGCGATCACCCGCGAAAAATCCGACTGGGCGGCGGCCAGAATGGCGTAATAGCCGTAGAGCTGGCCATAGGCGAACCAGAAGCGATCGTCGGCGCGCGTGTCGAACCAGCCGCTCGCATGGTTGGCCGAGCGCTCCGCCAGCATGTCGGCGGTGCCGCCGAGATCGTTGGCGATACGGTCGATGAACTGGATGAGGTTGTCGGCGCGCGTATCGAAGACGGCGTTGCAGTTGGAGAGATCCGTATTGAACTTGCGAAGGCTGTCGATCGCCGAGCGATAATAGCTCGGCGTCGGCGTCTTCGGGCCAAAGGGATTGAGCCCGAAATACCAGCTGTATTCGTCAAACTGCAGGTTACCACGCGCGCTCTGCAGGTCGTTGTTGATGCCGGAGGTGCCGCGCACGCGGCCCAGCGTATCGACGAGCTCCGCCGAGGTGCGGCGCAGGGCCTGGTTCACACCGCGCTGGAACGAAGCCTTGTTGTCGAGAAACGGCGTGTGGTCCCAGTCGATCCCGAAGAAGCCGAGACGATAGAGCAGCATGGAGGAAATCCATGAGTTCTGGTTGACGTTGAAATCCGTGAGATCGGCCGTCACGTCGACAATCGCCGAGCGCTGGCAGGTCTTGGCCGCAGGCGTGGTCGCACCCTCGGCGGGCGGAATTTCCTGGCCAACCTGAACCTTGCGCTCCGCAAGCTTGTACTGGTCGACGAAGGACGGGTTGAAGCCGGTCCACATCTGCGTCTGAACGAAGAAATAGCCGTACATCAGGATGAGCAGCGCTAGCACGCCGATGACGGGAAGCCTGACCAGCCAGCTGCGCCGACCATACCAGCCGCGCGCGGCCATCAACGGCCAGAAGGCCCAGGCCACGAAAAACCGCGCCCAACGACCAATCGCCCGGCCGATCGATCTGAAAAAACCGGAGATTCCGTCAAGCATCGCCCATTCCCCTCTGCATCCAAAAGCGCGTGTTTCACTCGCCCTCAAATATGCATCCGCATCCGAAACGGCAACATCGTGCTGATATTATTGTTTCTTCGGCCCCGTTTAGAGGCGGCACGCCTATGGGCGCGGCATCCGGAAGCGCAGCCGCGAGGAGATCTTCATCGTATCGATCAAAGGCGCGCCCGGCACATCCTCGTTCTGATGCGCATAGGCCGGAAACTTCTTGCCGAACTGCGCGTCGGCGGTGCGCTTGCGATGCTCGATCTCCTGCGGCAGCAACATGTCGCGTTCGAAGAGAACGATGGCATCTGCAATATTGGGAAACAGTTCGGACGAAATCTGCACCTTCGAGCCCGGAATATCGGTATCCACCTGCGCCTGATAAATCAGAAGACGCTCTTCCGTATCGATCATCAGCTTGCGCATCAGCGTGTTGCACTGGCCGATCTCGGTGTTCAGCCCGTCCACCAGAAGCTGGAAGATCCCGATGAAGCGCTCGCGCCGCTGGCTCTCGTCGCGCAGCTCGTGCTCGCGGGTGGAGACCTCATCGGCCTGCGCCTTCAGCGCCCTGCGCTCCTCTTCCATCCGATCCCACTCGGCCTTGCTGCCGTAGACGCCGATGCGCCCCTGCGTCGTCAGCGCCTTGGCATTGAGCTCCTTGATGCGGATGCGGGCGATGTCGATCTCGTCGACCAATCGGCGCCGGCGCTCGACGATATCGACCAGCCTGCGCTCGGCCTCCTTGTGGGCGCTGAGCACGACCGCGCGGTGGTGCGTGATCAGCCCGGCGACACTGTCGGACTTCACCATCAGGTCGCGCAGCCGCTCGACCACGGGCGCGGCCCTGACACGGCTGCTGTGGCGCCGCCACATGCGCTGGCGCGAAAAATGCCCGATGAACCGCTCGGTCGCCGTCAACCCGCGGAAACTGTCGAGGTCGGACGACACCCTGACCGTCATCGCATCCAGCGTCGCCACCAGCTCGGCAAGCAGCTCCGCAAGGTTCCTCGCATCAGCGGCGAAACCCTGGAAGCGCTCGTTTTCGACCAGAAAGCGCTCGTCGTCGATCTCTCCAGGATGGCGCGCGAACTCGCCGACGAAATCGGCGCAGGTCTTGACCTTCACCGGCAGTTCGTCGGCAATCGCACTGGCAGCATCAAATGTGGTGTCAAACGAGACAGGCTTGCGCACCTGATATCCCCGGGGAATCGAATGCCGTCAAACTAGAGCCGTTCATTCTCAAATGGAAGCAGCGCTTTAGTCGACAGCCTCGGCGACCCACTCGCCGTTCATGGCGTCGTCCCAGTGGCGGCGGCAGAGCGACACGTATTTCTCGTTGCCGCCGACCTCGATCTGCGCCCCTTCCCGCGCCACCGCGCCATTGCCGTCGAGGCGCACGACCATCGTCGCCTTGCGGCCGCAATGGCAGATGGTGCGCACTTCGCGCATCTCGTCGGAAATCGCCATCAGCTCCTGCGAAGCCGGAAACAGCTTGCCCTGGAAATCGGTACGCAGCCCGTAGACCATGACGGGGATATTCAGCCGATCGACGACGCGCGCCAGCTGCCAGATATGCTCGCGCGTCATGAAATGTGCCTCGTCGACGAAGACGCAGGCAATCGGCTCGCCCGCAGCCCCCTGCTCGGCGATCAGCGACAACAGATCGGCATCCTGCTCGAAGGCGACCGCATTGGCCTGCAGCCCGATCCGCGAGCCGATCACGCCCCTGCCCGCCCGCTCGTCGAACGCCGCGATCAGCAGAAGAACGCGCATGCCGCGCTCCTCGTAATTATACGCGGCCTGCAGCAGCATCGTCGATTTGCCGGCATTCATCGTCGAGTAGTTGAAGTAGAGCTTCGCCATTGCATTCTCCGTCTCTCCGCTTCTTGAAAGCTGGATACGATCAAGAAAACCCCCGGCTATCGTTAATCACAGAAAATTGCCGGAAAACCCCTTCAAAACTGACAAAATTCAAGCGATCCATTAAATACGACACGTCGCAATCGGATACCGCAATGCGGCGCAAACGCACTGAGGTCGCTTGTAAAACTCGGCTATTGGTGATTGGCTTGGGAACGTAAGACTGGGAGTCTATAAATGAAAACGACAAGCGCATTCAAACTGATCACTGCCACAGCCGTTGCTGCACTCTCTGTCGCAACCGCCGCATATTCCGCTGATCCCGCCAGCTGCTCCACCGTCCATCTGTCGGATGTGGGCTGGACCGATATCACCGCGACAACAGCAACCGCATCCGTGATCCTCAAGGGTCTCGGATACACCCCCGACGTGAAGGTTCTTTCCGTACCGGTCACCTACCAGTCGCTGAAGAACAAGGACATCGACATCTTCCTCGGCAACTGGATGCCGACCCAGGAAAAGGACGTTCGTCCTTTCATCGACGACAAGTCGGTCGAATCCTTCGGCCCGAACCTGACCGGCGCGAAATACACATTGGCGACGAACGCCAAGGGCGCTGAGCTCGGCATCAAGGACTTCAAGGACATCGCCGCCCACAAGGAAGATCTCGAAGGCAAGATCTACGGCATCGAGCCGGGCAACGACGGCAACCGTCTCGTCATGAACATGATCGAGAAGGATACCTTCGGCATGAAGGGCATGGAGGTCGTCGAATCCTCCGAGCAGGGCATGCTGGCGCAGGTCGCCCGCGCCGAGAAGGCCGGCAAGCCGGTCGTCTTCCTCGGCTGGGCGCCGCATCCGATGAACGAAAACTTCAAGCTCACCTATCTCACGGGTGGTGACGACGTTTTCGGTCCCGACTTCGGTGGCGCCAAGGTGTTCACCAACGTTCGCGCCAATTACCTGACGGAATGCCCGAACGTCGGCACAATGCTCAAGAACATGGTCTTCTCTCTCCCGATGGAGAACCAGATCATGGGCAAGATCCTGAACGACGGCGACGAGCCGGAAAAGGCCGCGACGGAATGGCTGAAGGCCAATCCGACGGCAATCGAGCCGTGGCTCGCAGGCGTCAAGACGCTTGACGGCAGCGGCGACGGCGTTGCCGCCGTCAAGAAAAGCCTCGGCCTCTGATATCGAAAGACGGGGTGGCTCTGACCACCCCGTTTTCGCTATCCTCGCCCCTGTTGTTGTTCTTTCTGGATAGGCACGCCCTTGAACTGGATCACCGACTTTAAAATTCCCATTGGTCCCTGGGCGAAAGCCTTCGTGGATTGGCTCACCTCCAATGCCGACTGGTTCTTCAACCAGCTTGCCTTCGTGCTGTCCCACGTCATCGACGGGATCCTGTTCGTCCTGCAGAAGCCGCACCCGCTGATCGTCGTGCTGGCCATCACCGCCATCGCCTACTGGCTGAGGCGCTCGGTCGTCGTCGCCGTCTTCACCTGTCTTGGGCTGCTGTTCATCATGAACCAGGGCTACTGGAAGGAAACGACCGCGACGCTGGCGCTGGTGCTTGCCTCCACCTTCGTCAGCATGATCGTCGGCATTCCGCTCGGCATCGCGGCTGCCCGCCGCCCCTGGGTGAATTCGCTGCTGCGGCCGATCCTCGACTTGATGCAGACCATTCCGACATTCGTCTATCTGATCCCAGCGCTTATCCTTTTCGGCCTCGGCATGGTGCCCGGCCTGATCGCCACAGTGATCTTCGCCATCCCCGCCCCCATCCGCCTCACGCGCCTCGGCATCATCTCGACGCCGCCCTCGCTCGTGGAAGCCGCCGAATCCTTCGGCGCGACCCCGATGCAGGTGCTGCGCAAGGTCGAGCTTCCCTATGCCACGCCGCAGATCATGGCCGGCCTGACGCAGACGATCATGCTCTCGCTGTCGATGGTCGTCATCGCGGCACTCGTCGGCGCCGACGGCCTCGGCGTTCCCGTTGTGCGCGCGCTCAACACCGTCAACGTCGCCAAGGGCTTCGAGGCAGGTCTCTGCATCGTCATCCTGGCGATCATCCTCGACCGAATGTTCCGCGTGGCGGGTGAAGGAGACGGCGCATGACCGCGGTTCGCTTCGACAATGTCAGCATCGTCTTCGGCGACAAGCCGGAGGCCGCCCTCACCCTTGCCGACAAGGGCAAGACCCGCGACGAGATCGGCGCCGAAACCGGCCTCGTGCTCGGTGTCGCCGACGCCTCGCTGGAAATCCAGGAGGGCGAAATTCTCGTGCTCATGGGCCTTTCCGGCTCCGGCAAGTCGACCCTGCTGCGCGCCGTCAACGGGCTTGCTCCCGTCGTGCGCGGCGAGGTCACCGTCAACACCGCATCAGGCCCGGTCAATCCCTACCAGACCTCGGCCAAGGGCCTGCGGGACCTGCGCATGCACACCGTCTCGATGGTGTTCCAGCAGTTCGCGCTGCTCCCGTGGCGCACGGTCGCCGACAATGTCGGCTTCGGCCTCGAACTCGCCGGCATGGCCGAGGGCGAGCGCAAGAAGCGCGTGGCCGAACAGCTCGAGCTGGTCAACCTGACCAAATGGGCTGATCGCAAGGTCAACGAACTCTCCGGCGGCATGCAGCAGCGCGTCGGCCTTGCCCGCGCCTTTGCGACAGGCGCGCCGATCCTTCTGATGGACGAGCCGTTCTCCGCGCTCGATCCGCTCATCCGCACCCGCCTGCAGGATGAACTGCTCGAGTTCCAGCGCCGCCTGAAGAAGACCATCCTCTTCGTCAGCCACGATCTCGACGAGGCCTTCCGCATCGGCAACCGCATCGCCATCATGGAAGGCGGACGCATCATCCAGTGCGGCACGCCGCAGGACATCGTCAAGAACCCGGCCGACCAGTACGTCGCCGATTTCGTCCAGCACATGAACCCGATCAGCATGCTGACCGCCCGTGACGTCATGCATTCGGGCCTCGGCGATGCCGCGGCAGGCGCCAGCGTCAGCGGCACGGCCAAGGCCGAGACCCCGCTGATCGATATTCTCGACGCGCTCTCCCGCCAGCCGGGCAGCATCGGCGTGGTCGAAAACGGCGCCATCATCGGCACGATTTCCGCCCAGGACGTCGTCGCCGGCCTGACGCAGCACAGGAAGAAAGAACAGGCTTGATCCGACCGTCCGCTTGCGCCAGAAAAGTGGACATGAAAGATCAAGCTTCTGTCATCAGGGAAACGGACGAAGAGGCGCGCAAGCTGGCGCGCACTCTTCTCCGCTCCGCCCGCTACGCCGCCATTGCGGTCCTCGACCCCAAGACCGGCTTCCCCTTCTCCAGCCGCGTGCTCCTCGGCACCGATTTCGATGGCGTTCCCGTCATCCTCGTCTCCGGTCTCTCGGCGCACACCCGTGCGCTCGACGCCGATCCGCGCGCCTCGCTTCTGACCGGCGAACCCGGCAAGGGCGACCCGCTGGCCTATGCGCGGCTGACGACTCAGTGCCGCGCGGCAGCCGTCGAACGCGACAGCACGGCCCACACACGCATTCGTGACCGTTTTCTGGCCCGCCATTCCAAGGCGAAACTCTACGTCGATTTCCCTGATTTCAGGTTTTTCCGGCTGATTCCCGAGAGCGCCAGCCTCAACGGCGGCTTCGGCCGCGCCTATATTCTTGATGGAGAGGAGCTGGTCATCCGCTCCGCGGCCAACGAAGAACTCGCGGAAAGCGCTGCCGAGGTAGTGCAAGATTTGCTAGCCCTGGAGCCGGATTTGGCAAGGAAAACAGCGATCGCGCATAAAGCCCGTACGGGCACCAAATGGGCTATTTGTGGAGTCGATTGCGCCGGTTTTGATGTGATTTCGGGCGATTTGCTAGTGCGACACGAGTTTGACACACCTGTCAGCAGCCGCGTTGAACTTTATTCACATATATCTAACATGAAATACTCAATACCTGAAATTTAGCTATATACAATCTTGAACCCCTCTTGCTAGTTTTCAGCGTCGGCAATTTCAGGCAGACGTTTTTTTGAATTCCGTTTCCATGGGAAGATGATTATGGACACAATTGATTTGACCGCTCACGCGAATGTTGCCGCCGCACTGTTGTCCGCAATGGCAAATCCCAAGCGACTTCTGATCCTCTGTAATCTCGTCAAGGGTGAGATCCCCGTTGGCGCGCTGGCCACCGAAGTCGGCCTCAGCCAGTCGGCACTGTCGCAGCACCTCTCCAAGCTGCGCGCCCAGAAGCTGGTCAAGACCCGCCGCGACGCACAGACGATCTACTATTCCAGCACGTCCGATCAGGTCATTCGCATTCTCGAGACCCTGACGCAGATCTACGCCGAACCCGTCCGCGCCAAGTCCGCGGCCTGATTTCCCACATCACGTTGTTTCTGGTCGCTTCTCAATGGAGCGGCTGACTGTTTTTAGCACCATTTGATATTGATGGATCGGCGACCTCTGGTTTGCCGATCCTTTTTTGTGCGCTCAAGTCCGAGACACGCGACTGAGCCGCCGCCGCGACCGCTCCAAAATCGCGAAAACTTGATCCAACTTTGCCAAAACCGGCGCGATTTTTGCCGATCATGGCAAAACCCGGCCGCGTTTCTTTATCTTCTTGCGCATTCACCTCGAAATTCCTAATAAACTTGCCATGCGTCCTTCGAGCCAAACATGGCCGGATGGACGCGTTTGCCGCGCGCAGTCCGTCGTCTTTGGCACATCCGGAAATGGGTGTTTGTATGGCCTGGATTGATCGCAGCGGCAGGACAGTCGCGGGTCGAAGACCCATCCAAGGAGAGACAAAATGACCCTGAAGACCCTGACGGCGGCGCTGGTTGCCTCCATCTCTTTCGCGCCGCTGGCGCATGCCGATATCACCATCGGCCTGATCGCACCGCTGACCGGCCCGGTTGCCGCTTACGGCGACCAGGTGAAGAACGGCGCCCAGACCGCCGTTGACGAAATCAACAAGGCCGGCGGCATCCTCGGCGAGAAGGTCGTGCTGAAGACCGCTGACGACGCCGGCGAACCCAAGCAGGGCGTTTCGGCCGCCAACCAGCTCGTCGGCGACGGCATCCGCTTCGTCGTCGGCCCGGTCACCTCGGGCGTCGCCATCCCGGCTTCCGACGTCTTCGCTGAAAACGGCGTCCTGATGGTCACCCCGACCGCAACGGCTCCCGACCTGACGAAGCGTGGCCTCGCCAACGTTCTGCGCACCTGCGGCCGCGACGACCAGCAGGCCGAAGTCGCCGCCAACTATGTCCTGAAGAACTTCAAGGACAAGCGCATCGCCATCATCAACGACAAGGGCGCTTACGGTAAGGGTCTCGCCGACAACTTCAAGGCAACGATCAACGCCGGCGGCATCAAGGAAGTCCTCGACGACGCGCTCTCGCCCGGCGACAAGGATTTCAGCGCGCTGACCACGCGTCTCAAGGCCGAGAAGGTCGACGTCGTCTATTTCGGCGGCTACCACCCGGAAGGCGGCCTGCTCGCCCGCCAGCTGCATGACCTGCAGGTCAATGTCGTGATCATCGGCGGCGACGGCCTCTCGAACACCGAGTTCTGGAACATCGGCACGGATGCTGCCGCCGGCACCATCTTCACCAACGCCGTGGACGCCACCAAGAGCCCTGACTCCAAGGCCGCCGCCGACGCACTGAAGGCCAAGGGCATCCCGGCCGAAGCCTTCACGCTGAACGCCTACGCCGCCGTCGAAGTCATCAAGGCCGGCATCGAAAAGGCGAAAAGCGCCGAAGATTCCGAAGCCGTCGCAACGGCGCTGAAGGCCGGCGAGCCGATCGCAACCGCCATCGGCAAGCTCACCTACGGCGAAACCGGCGACCTGACCTCGCAGAGCTTCTCCCTCTACAAGTGGGAAGCCGGCAAGATCGTCTCCGCCGAGTAATTCGGCTCGCCTCTGCGATCAAATACAGACCGGGCGCCCTCGCGGGCGCCCGGTTTTCGTTTGCGGATCTTTAGAAATAACCTTGGTGGCAGCCGGCCTCGATCAGGCCTGGAAGAATTTCAGGAGATCGGCGTTGATGATCTCGGCATGCGTGGTCGCCATGCCGTGCGGCAGGCCGTCATAGGTCTTCAGCGTGCCGTTCTTCAAAAGCTTGGCGGCAAGCAGCGCCGAATCGGCGATCGGCACGATCTGGTCATCAGTGCCATGCATGACGAGAACCGGAACCTTGATCTTCTTGAGATCGTCGGTGAAATCGGTTTCGGAAAACACAGCGACGCAATCATACTGATCCTTGGCGCTGCCCATCATCCCCTGCCGCCACCAATTGTCGATCACGCCCTGCGAGACCTTGGCGCCCGGCCGGTTGAAGCCGTAGAACGGACCTTCGGGGATGTCGCGATAGAATTGCGCCCGGTTGGCGGCAATGGACGTGCGGAAGCCATCGAACACCTCAAGCGGCAGGCCGCCGGGGTTCTTGTCGGACTTCAGCATGACAGGCGGGATCGCGCCGATCAGCACCGCCTTGGCAATCCGGCCCCGGCTTTCATAATTGCCGACATAGCGCGTGACTTCGCCGCCACCGGTCGAATGGCCCACATGAATGGCATTCTTCAGATCCAGATGTTCGGCAAGCTCGGCGACATCGGCCGCGTAGGTGTCCATGTCGTTGCCGTGGCCCGGCTGGCTGGAGCGGCCATGGCCGCGACGGTCATGCGCGATCACCCGGTAGCCCTTGCCGAGGAAGTAGAGCATCTGCGCATCCCAGTCGTCGGCGCTAAGCGGCCAGCCGTGATGGAACACGATCGGCTGACCGGTGCCCCAATCCTTGTAGAAGATCTGCGTGCCGTCCTTGGTGGTGATGTAGCTGCTGGTCATGGCGTTCTTGTCCTTACCTGTCGAATGAGCGGTCTTCTGGTTGGCGGCTGCGGAATGCTTGTGGCTCGCGGCTTCAGCCGAATTGGTGAAGGAGGCGGCAGCGGCCGTCGCGACGAGGCCGAGCCCTGCGACCATAACATGCCGTCTTGAGGCATTTTGGATGTCGTCAGTCATTTTCATCTCCATTTGTTTTCGCGATAATCGATATCGCGATAAACATATTCATAGCACCTCAGATTTTCTTGTCTACGAAAAAGATTATCGCGATATCATTTTTATGGTAATGATATCTGGACAGACAGATGGAGCCTCGGCATGACCGACCAGATACACGCTTCCCATATGGGCTCTGCCAAGCCCCCCGCCTCCGGCACCACCACGCCGCCGCTGGACGACCAGCTGTGCTTCTCGCTCTACGCGGCGAGCCTCGCCATCAACCGCACCTACAAGCCGATGCTGGACGAGATGGGCATCACCTATCCGCAATATCTGGTGTTGAATGTGCTGGGCGAGCAGGATGGTGCAACGATCGGCGCCATCGCCGATCGCCTGTCGCTGGAATCGAGCACCATCACCCCGCCGGTCAAGCGCCTGGAGCAGGCGGGCCTCCTCGAACGTCGCCGCTCGACCCAGGACGAACGCCAGGTGAACGTCTTCCTGACATCAGCGGGCCGCGACATGCTCGCCCGCAGCAAATGCCTCGGCGACACGCTGCTCAGCCGCTCCGGCATGACCTTGACCGAGATCGCAACCTTGAACCAGCAGATCCACACGCTGATCGGCGCCCTCGGCAAGACCGAATAGACCCAACCCTGCCACCCCGGAACGGGACTAGCCCTGCGACGGCATGGACGAGGACAAGACCGATCCGCGCCTTCCCATCGAGCGCCCGCCTCTCTAGAGTGGCCGCCCAACGACACCGAACCAGAGAGCCCCATGACCGAAAGACTAGAACGCCTCATCGACCAGGGAACCGGCCGCGAGCCGGCCGATATCGTGCTCAAGGGCGGGCGGTTCTTCGATCTGGTGACGGGCGAACTGGTTCAGTCAGACATCGCCATCTCCGGCGACACCATCGTCGGCACCTGCGGGGATTACGTGGGCAAGACCGAGATCGACATATCCGGCAAGATCGTCGTCCCCGGCTTCATCGACACGCATCTCCACATCGAAAGCTCGCTCGTCACCCCGCACGAGTTCGACCGCTGCGTGCTCCCCTATGGCGTCACGACCGTGATCTGCGACCCGCACGAGATCGCCAACGTGCTCGGCGAAGAAGGCATCCGCTACTTCCTGGAGTCGGCCGAACAAACCATCATGGACATCCGCGTCCAGCTCTCCTCCTGCGTCCCCGCCACGCATCTGGAAACATCAGGCGCCGACCTGCCGATCGAAAAGCTCCTGCCCTTCCGCGACCACGAGAAGGTCATCGGCCTTGCCGAATTCATGAACTTCCCCGGCGTGATCCACAAGGATCCCGTCTGCATGGCCAAGCTCGCAGCATTTCAAGGAGCGCATATCGACGGCCACGCCCCGCTTCTCTCGGGCAACGACCTCAACGGCTATCTCTCAGCCGGCATCCGCACCGAGCATGAATGCACCAGCGCCGAAGAGGCGCTGGAGAAGATCCGCAAGGGCATGCACATCCTCGTGCGCGAAGGCTCCGTCTCCAAGGATCTGCACGCGCTGATGTCGATCATAACCGAGCGCCTGTCGCCGCATCTGGCGCTCTGCACCGACGACCGCAACCCGCTCGATATCGCCGAGCAGGGCCATCTCGACTACATGATCCGCACCGCGATCAAAAACGGCGTCGAGCCGCTCGCCATCTACCGCGCCGCCTCGATCTCCGCCGCCCGCGCCTTTGGCCTGCGCGACCGGGGCCTCGTCGCCCCCGGCTGGCGCGCCGATCTCGCCATCCTCGACAGCCTCGAAAACTGCAAGGCCGAGATGGTCTTCTCCGCCGGCCGCAAGGTCACCTCGGAGCTGTTCGAAACCCGCAAGCCCATCGCCCCCGTCGGCCTCGACAGCGTCAAGGCGAGGCCGGTCAACGCCGCCCACTTCGGCGTGCCGGTTGCCGATGGCGAAACGCCCGTCATCGGCGTCATGCCGGGCAAGATCATCACCGAGCACCGCCGCTATCGCCTGCCGGTCAAGGGCAACCAGACGGCAGTCGATCTCGACAACGACATCATCAAGGTCGCCGTCATCGAGCGCCACGGCAAGAACGGCAACCACGCCAACGGCTTCGTCCAGGGCTTTGGCCTGAAAAAGGGCGCGATCGCCTCCACCGTCGGCCATGACAGCCACAACATCTGCGTCGTCGGCGTCTCGGAAGACGACATGGCCATGGCCGCCAACCGGCTCGGCGAAATCAAGGGCGGCTTCGTCGTCGTCGAGGACGGCAAGGTCACCGGCGAAATCCCCCTGCCGCTCGCCGGCCTGATGAGCCTCGAACCCTACGAAACCGTCCGCGACACGCTGCACGACCTGCGAAAGGCAGCCTACGCCCTTGGCACGACCCTCGAAGAACCCTTCCTCCAGGTCGCCTTCCTGCCGCTGCCCGTCATCCCGCATCTGAAGATCTCGGACAGGGGCATGGTGGATGTCGATCAGTTCAGGCTGATCTGACATCCACGTGGAAAGAAGACCACCTTCCGGTTCAGGCGGCAGCCCGCACCGGCGTGTCGAGCCTTGACCAGATCCGCGCCACGGTTTCCGGCTCGCAATCGAGACCGAAGAGATCACGCAGAGAGGTCGCCAGCTCGTCGGCCGATCCGATCTGCAGGCTCTTCGTTTCCTGCGCGCCCGAGCGCCGGAGGCCACGGTTCATCAAAGCCACATCGGCATCCGGCAGGCGGATGCTCATCATCAGGTTGTCGCGAAACGGCAGCGCCGCCCAGACGGTGCAAAGCTGGTTGGCGCCTTCGAGATCGGCCTGCGTAAACGGGCTTTCATCGAAGCCGAAGAGCGGGAACCATCCGTCCGGCCCCTGCCATTCCAGCACCAGCTCGCCGGTTGCCGTGTCGTCCCGCAGGCGAAAGGTCATGCCGCCGATCAGCTGTTCGCCGGGCCGGATGGCAACCGGATCGCGCGGTCCCGGCCCGCCGAAGCCTGCATCCGCCAGCCACTCCTCCCCGCCGATGGTCACGATCCAGGCGAGATGCGCCCTGATGCCGCCGACCGGCGCGCCCATGCGCACCCGCCCGAGGATCGGCCGCGCCTCGAACCCGAGATGCTTCAGCGCCTCGCCGAACAGCCAGTTGAGCTGGAAGCAATATCCCCCGCGCTTCTTCTCGACGAGTTGGTTCCAGATATCGGCGTGCTGCAGGCTCGGAACCCGGCCGAGAAACGGGTCGATGCTTTCGAATGCAATGGCGGCAAGCTGCGCCCGCTGCAGGGCGGTGAGCCCGGCCGGCGTGATGTCGATGTCCTTGAGGCCGATCCGCCTCGCATATTGGTCGAAGTCAAACATGTCCTGATCCCTCATCTGGTGTGACACCTAGCTTGTACCGTCGCCCATTTGCCACCGCTCCCTAAAAGTTTGCTAACGGCCCAGCCCCTCGCTTATGCTGGCGGCGGGGACATCTGGGGGATCGGTCGGGTGTGCGTTTCGATGAGGAAATCGCCGGTTTCATTGCCGGCCCTGTCATGATGATCGTCGGCACCAGCGATAGTGCCAACCAGCCCGATGTCGGCCGCGGCGTCGGCTGCCGCGTCCTGCCGAGTGGCGAAACCATCGAAGTCTTGATCTCCGGTTGGCAGTGGCCGGATACGCTCGCCAACATAATCGAGACCGGGCAAGCCGCCTTCACCTTCGTGCGCCCGTCCGATTATCGCTCGCTGCAACTGAAGGGCAGCGCCAGCCTGCGCGCCGCCACCGACGACGACCACGCGCTCTGCGAGCGCTATATCGCCGGCGTCACCGCAGCGCTCGCCGAGCAGGGCGTCCCCTCGTCGATGATCGAGGTCTGGCTGACATCCCGCGATCTCGCCACCGCCATACTCGATGTCCGAACCATCTCCATCAAGACACCCGGCAGCAGCGCCGGCGCGCTGATCGGAGCGCCCGAATGAAGGAGATCGCGCTGCGGCTACGCGATATGGAAACCTTCTTCGAGGGCATCGTCCCCTCGATCATCGCTACTTCCTCGGCGAACGGCATTCCCAATGTCTCCTACCTCTCGCATGTCGTGCTGGTGGACGGCGAGCGCGTCGGCCTCTCCAACCAGTTTTTCAACACGACAATGGCCAATCTCGCGGAAAACCCGAAGGCAGCCATATTGCTGGTCGATGGCGCCCGTGGCGGCCAGTGCCGGTTGCGCGCGGTTTATGAGAAGACCGTCTTCGACGGTCCGCTGTTCAACCGCGTTTCGACCCAACTCGATGCGACGAGCGCGCAGGTCGGCATGACCGGCATCATGCGGCTTCGCGGCGTCGATATCTTCCGGGTGGTCGATATCACGATCTACCCCTCGCCCGTGGCAGCCCCGATCGAACCGGTCGCGCGCGAACCGCTGCTCGAGGCAACCGCCAGCCTCGCCATGACACTCGCCCACCTTCCCGCCCATATCGACACCGCTCTTGACGCGACGCTGGAATGGATGCGCGACACGCTTGGATGCGACCAGACCGTCGTGTTTCTCGCCGACGAAAACAGCGGCCAGCTCGCGACGGCGGGCAGCCTGGGCTACGAGCGATCGGGCGTCGGCTCCGAGATCGCCTTCGGAGACGGCGTCTTCGGCAGTGCGGCCCGTGAGCGGGATATCGTCAAGATCAGCGATCTCAGCCGGGCGCGACGCTACAGCGCCGCGGTCAAGGCATCGGCCGAGAATGAAAATCTGACCCGCACCATCGCCCCGCCGATGGATGCCGAGACCATGAGCCAAATTGCCGTGCCGATGATCTCAGGCGGTCACCTCATCGGCGTTCTCGGCGCCGAAAGCCGCCGAAGGCTTGCCTTTACAGCAGTGCAGGAGGCAGCGCTGACGCTTGCGGCCCAGCATCTGGCCGGTGTCATCGCCCTGTCGCAGGCATTGCCGGAAGACCAGAAGCCGGCGCCATCAGGGCAGCCGCCGGGGAAGAACACCCACCGGATCGAAATCCGCTACTACGCCTTCGACGACAGCATCTTCATTGCCGACGAATACATCATCAAGGGCATTGCCGGCCGGCTGCTGAACCACATGCTGCGCGCCCATGTGGAGAGCGGCCGTACCGGTTTCACCAACCGCGAACTGCGCCTCTCCACATCGCTCAGGCTTCCCGAATTCAAGGACAATCTTGAGACCCGGCTTCTCCTCCTGCGCCGCCGCCTCGCCGACAAGATCTCGCCCATCCAGCTGGTGCCGACCGGGCGCGGACAGTTTTCGCTGACCTTCGACGGACAGCCTGTCTTCGTCGAGGAAACGACGTTGGACGGGGATTAGCCAAGCCGCGCGCAGAAGCCATCCAGCGCCCCGAGCACCACCTTGCCGCCGTCAACCGTTCCACCCGCCCCGGGCATCTCCAGCCGTTCGCCGAGCACCATCCCCGCAGGCAAGCCGAACGCCGCCCGCTCCCGCGTCAGGTTGAACACAAACAGCAGCGTCTCGCCCTCCTTCTTCCGGGTAAACACCAGCAAATCCTGGTTGGTGTCGAGGAAGGTCATCGCCCCGTCGATCAGCGCCGGATGCTTTTTGCGGAAGGCCAGCGTGTCGCGGTAGTGGGTGAGCACGGAATGCGCATCGCCTTCCTGCACATCAACCGAGAGCGCCGCCTGCTCATAGGGCACCGGCAGCCAGGATTTTTCGGCCGTGGTGAAGCCGGCATGCGCCTTGGCCGCTTCCCAGGGCATCGGCGTGCGGCATCCATCTCGGCCCTTGAAGGCCGGCCAGAAGCGGATGCCGTAGGGGTCGCGCAGATCCTCGAAAGCGAGATCGGCTTCCGGCAGACCGAGCTCCTCGCCCTGGTAGAGGCAGATTGAGCCGCGCAGTGCCGCCAACACCGAGATCGCCAGCTTGGCGACGACAGGCCGCTCCTCGACCGTCTTGGCGAAACGGCTGAGATGGCGGTTGACGTCGTGGTTGGAGAAGGCCCAGCAGACCCATCCATCGGCTACGGATGTCTGGAAGGCATCGACGCAGTTGCGGATATGGGCGGCGGTGAACTCCGGGCCAAGCAGGTCGAAGGTGTAGCACATGTGCAGCTTGTCGCCGCCGGTGGTGTAGGCTGCCACCGTCTTCAGCGAGCGCGCACCGTCGCCCACCTCGCCGACCGTCGTGCGCCCCTCGTAACGGTCGAGCAGCGCGCGAAAACGCTGCAGGAAGCCGATGTTTTCGGGTTGCGTCTTGTCGTAGAGGTGGTTCTGCATGCCATAGGGGTTGGTATCCGGCGCATCCAGCCCGCCATCGCTGGTATCGGGCTCGTGCGGGGGGTTGTCGCGCAAGAGCTTGTCGCAGAAGTAGTAATTGACCGTATCCAGCCGGAAGCCGTCGACCCCACGGTCGAGCCAGAATTTTACCGTCTTCAGAAGCGCGTCCTGAACATCCGCGTTGTGGAAGTTCAGATCCGGCTGCGAGGTGAGGAAATTGTGCTGGTAATACTGCCGGCGCACGCCGTCCCATTCCCAGCCGGGTCCACCGAAGATCGACAGCCAGTTGTTCGGCGCCGTCCCATCCGGCTTCGGATCGGCCCAGACATACCAGTCCGCCTTGTCGTTGGTGCGGCTGGAGCGGCTTTCGACGAACCAGGGGTGCACATCCGCCGTGTGTGAGATCACCTGGTCGATGATCACCTTCAGACCCAGCGCATGCGCGGCCACCATCATCTCGTCGAAATCGGCGATCGTCCCGAAGATCGGGTCGACATCGCAATAGTCCGAGACATCGTAGCCCATGTCGGCCATCGGCGACTTGAAGAAGGGCGAGAGCCAGATCGCGTCGACGCCAAGGCTGGCGATATAGGGCAGACGCCTGGTGATGCCCTTGAGATCGCCGAGCCCGTCGCCATTCGTATCCTGAAACGATCTCGGATAGACCTGATAGACAACAGCACCCCGCCACCAGTCCGCATTCCCGCCCGTCCGAACCACCATCTGTCGCCGATCCCTACCGTTGTTCGTGTCCATGCCGAGACTAAAGCGCAGAAAGCAAAAGACAACCGCGCTCACGTCTTTTTGCGCGCCAGTTGCAAAGACACCGGCCAACCCGCCGGCATCGAGCGAGCCGCACATCGCGACATCGGGCCAATCCGCGCTTGTCAGCGTCGCGCGCGGCGCGTATCAGCGAACACGCAACATCTGGGAGGCAGGCAGTGGGCGGACGTTTTCTATCGATCGGTGAGTGCATGGTGGAGCTGTCGCAGGCCGGCGCCGGGCTGCTGCGCAAAGGCTTTGCCGGCGATACGCTGAACACCGCCTGGTATGCCCGCGCCTGCCTTCCTCAAGACTGGTCGGTCGATTACTGCACCGCGCTCGGCGACGACGCCATGTCCGACGAGATGGTCGCCTTCTTCGCCGAAGCCGGCATCGGCACGGAAAGCATCCGCCGCATCAAGGGCAAGGCCCCCGGCCTCTACATGATCAGCCTGAAGGATGGCGAACGCTCCTTCAGCTACTGGCGCGACAACTCCGCCGCCCGCCAGCTCGCCGCCGATCCAGACTTCCTGCGCCAGGCGATCGAAGGCGCCGACGTCGTCTATTTCTCCGGCATCACACTCGCGATCCTCTCGCGTGACGACGCCGACACGCTGCTCTCCGAGGCACGCCGCGCCAAGGCATCCGGCAAGCTGGTCGCCTTCGACCCCAACATCCGCCCGCGCCTGTGGTCCGGCTATGACGAGATGCACGCGACCATCAGCGAAGGCGCGCGCGCCGCATCGATGGTGCTGCCGAGCTTCGAGGACGAGGCCCTGCACTTCGGCGACGTCTCGATCGAGGCGACCATCCACCGCTACCGCGCGCTCGGCGTCCGCGACGTCGTCGTCAAGAACGGCGCCGACGGCATAACGCTCGATTTCGACGGCGAAGAGACCTTCGTGCCCTCCGAGCGGGTCGAGCAGGTCGTCGACACGACAAGCGCCGGCGACAGCTTCAACGGCGCCTTCATCGCCCGCTATCTCGAAACCCGGAACGCCCCCGCATCCGCCCGCTTCGCCGCCAAGGTCGCGGCCCGGGTTGTGAGCGAGCATGGGGCGCTGGTGGCGAAGGATAGGCTTGGGGTTTGAGTGGGGGGCATTAGACGCCCGCCAACAGTGCAGATATCCGAACAAGCAGAGCCGCCGCCTGGCTTGCTGCATCGATTGCGTCAGTGGTCGCCTTCATGTCGGCGGTTATGGCTTCGAGATGACCGGTAATCGCTAGATATCGATGCGAGCTTTGATCGAGTTCGGTCAGCAGCTGTTTCTTTCTCAGGGCTATAAGCTTGTTCTTGATCTTGATGAGCTCCTGGCGTTCTACTTTATCTGTAGTCCTGTCGATGCGATCAAAAAGAGCCTGAATGCACTGATCCAACAGAGTGATCGCCATGGTCGTTCCCCTATTTGTTATTTAGCTGTTTGAACGCATCGGCCATCTCTTTGACGGCCGAGACGAAGTCTTCGATTTTGAAAGCATCGGCATCGGGTGTCTTCAACGCAGCATGAGCGTCGACCATTTTCGACAGCAACTGTGCGTAGCGGGGCGCCTGCCGAGGACGAAAGAAGGCCATGGCCTCCTGCATCGCGTCGAAGTCCTTCGAGAACTGTTGGTACATGCCATATAGGTCAGCGCTGGTTCCGTCCTCTCGAGCGTCACGGAGTATGCGCTTCTTCGCTCGTAGCCAACTCTCGTAGTCGCCCTCGATGATCTTCCCAACCTTTTCCAGGTCGGTAGACAACAGCGCGGCACTCTTAACGATCAGAGGATGGGCTTCGGTGATGACTTCTCGCAGCCGCGCATCCGAGACGTGAATAAACAGGCGCTTGCTGGCGTTCTGCACGAGGGATGCGGCACCTTGAAATTTTTCATTCTTGGCGACTTTAGGCACTGTATTCACCGCCGTTTTCAAATTCCCGACGGCGCTATCCAGTTTCGTGGCATCTTCGCCACTTGCAGCCGCCGCCAACGCAGCGCCGTAGTTGGAGATCGCATTCAAAGTACCGATGCGCACCGCCCAGATCTTTCGCAGTTCCTCATCCTGATCTGGAACTGCAGGTGGAAAAACTGGATCGCCTGCACGGCTCTCGAACGCCGTGGCCTGATCTTCGAATTCAGCCTGAGCAGCGACCTTGTCAGCCACCTCGGGGACGTCGGCAACGATTTGCGCAACCGCGGTTGTCGCCTCTCCAAATTTCGCAATCTTCTTGGCATCCACACTCGCGCAAGCGACAAGCATCGACGTCGCCAGCAACGCCAGCACCCGCAATCGTTTCAACATGGATTGTTCCCCTAACTGCAGCTAGGGATAGCACATTGCCGATTGCAAACAACAAACCGAACACAACCCAAGATAACAGCTGCGGTTGCACAAGGCTGTACCGCCCGCCTGTAATATTTCCATCATCGACAGCAGCGAGAATATGAGCGCGGGAATCGATTATCCGGCGCCCGCCCGGAGCTGTGCGCCGATGGCGCGGATGGAAGTCGGATCATGTTGCAACGCCTGCAAAATGCCAGCGATGGCGAAAACGTCGCCGCCTTGCCGATGGGCAAGCCGGAGCGGCTGGTCATCGTCACGGATGCCTGGCATCCGCAGGTCAACGGCGTCGTCCGCTCGATCGAAAACACCAATCGCGAGCTCGCGAAGATCGGCGTCGAAGTAGCGATGGTGACGCCGCAGGGCTTCCGCAACATCCCCTGCCCGACCTATCCCGAGATCCGCCTGTCGATCGCCCGCTACCGCAGCGTTGCCCGCGAAATCGCCAAGCACAAGCCGTCCTACGTCCATATCGCCACCGAAGGCCCGCTGGGACTGACGGCGCGGCGCTGGTGCCTGAAGAACCGCATGCCGTTCTCCACCAGCTACCACACCCGCTTTCCCGAATATGTCGCGGCCCGGCTCCCCATTCCGAAGAGCTGGCTCTACGCCTTCGTCAAGTGGTTCCACAATTCCGGCGCCGGCTGCATGGTGGCCACCCCCTCTTTGGCGCGCGAGCTTTCCGAAAAGGGCATCCGCAACCTGATGCCCTGGAGCCGCGGCATCGACGCCAACCAGTTCCACCCGGCCGAGCTTGAGGAAAAGCCCTTCGGCCTTTCCCGCCCGATCTTCATGACGGTCGGCCGCGTGGCGCTTGAAAAGAATCTGCCGGCCTTTCTCGATCTTGATCTGCCCGGCTCAAAAGTCGTCGTCGGCGATGGCCCCGCCCGCGCCGAGCTCGAGAGGCGCTATCCGGATGTGCATTTCACCGGCCTCAAGGTCGGCCCGGAACTGGCGGCGATCTATGCGCAAGCCGACGTCTTCGTCTTCCCCTCGCTGACCGACACCTTCGGCAACACCATCCTCGAGGCGCTCGCCTCCGGCGTCCCCGTCGCCGCCTACCCGGTCACCGGCCCGCTCGATATCATCGGCGAGGACAGCGAGGTCGGCGCGCTCGACGACGATCTCCGTATTGCCTGCCTCGCGGCGCTCTCCGCCTCGCGTCAAAAGGCCCGCGAACTCGCCGTCCAATATTCCTGGGAAGCGGCGACGCTGCAGTTCATCACCAACATCCGCGCCGCCAACGGGGTGATCACGCCGAAATGGAAGAAGGCCTGGCAATACGCGAAGTCGCTGCCACGCAACAAGCGCCTCGGCGATGGCGACGCGGCGACGATGGTGTAGAGCGCCCGCTGGGGGTACTCGCTGTGCCGGATACGGTGGCCTCGGCTGGCTGGACGTTGCACACGCAACCTCGACCAATTCGGCAGCGATTGCCCGCCACGCCGCCTCAAACTCCCTCATCCTCGCCCTTGTGGCGGGGATCCAGCCACGGCGCGTCCGCGCCGTGGAAAGACTCTATTGCGCTCAAGGACTTGAGCGCGCTGGATACCTGTGACAAGCACAGGTATGAGGGTGGAGAGGTAGGAGGCGGGAGCAAGAAAGCAGAGCGTCACGGACGAATGGGTTTGCGGCTCTATCGCCACGCTACACCCATCAACCCCAAGCACGCCCCACTCAGCTCCCCTACTCCGCAGCCCCCACAGCCTGACGCCCCCGCTCACCCGGCAGCGGCGGAAACGCCAGCGCGATCGCGGCAGCGCCCAGCCCCACCAGCGCCGAACCGATGAACAGCCAGGAGTAGTTGGCGAAGTGATCGAATATCCAGCCGCCGATCAGCGGGCCGAAGGCCATGCCGAGGCTGGAGAGCATGGTGGCGGCGCCGAAGACGGTGCCGATGATCTTCTGCCCGAAATATTCGCGCGCCAGCACCGCGTAGAGCGGCATGACGCCGCCATAGGCGCTGCCGAAGATCATCGCCAGCGCGTAGAATTCGCCCAGCCGGCTGACGAAGAGATAGCCCATCAGCGCAATCGCCTGGATGAGCAGCCCGCCAACGATGACGGGCTTGACGCCGACGCGATCGGCAAGCGAACCGTAGATCAGCCGGCCGCCAAGCCCCGCCAGCCCCTCGACGCTGTAGATGCTGACGGCTGCCATCGGCGCCACGCCGCAGATCGTCGCATAGCTCACCATATGGAAGATCGGCCCCGAATGCGCCGCACAGCAGGCGAAGAAGGTGAGCCCGAGCACGATGAACTGCGGAGAGCGGAACACGTCGGCGAGCCGCGCATTCCCCCGCTCCGCCGGCAATGAGCCGATGGCCGTCGCGCCACCAACCGGCGCTGCGCCAACCTCATCCTCGGCACTCTCTGGCGCGCGCCGCACCAGGAGTGCGGCCGGAAGCAACAGCACCCAGGCGCCGATGCCGATGATCAGCATCGCGGTGCGCCAGTCATAGGCAGAGATCAGGTAGCGGGCGAAGGGCGAGATGGTCATCGGCGCCACGCCCATGCCGGCCGAGACCAGCGAGACGGCAAGGCCGCGATGCTCGTCGAACCATGCGGTGGTCGCCGCGATCATCGGCGCGAAAAAGGTGCTGGCGGCGATACCAACGAGAATGCCGTAGGTCAGCTGGAATTGCAGGAGCGTCACCGCCCGGCTGGAAAGCACCAGCGCAAGCCCGAGCAATGCGGCGCCCACAAGCACCACGGCGCGCGGCCCGAACCGGTCGCTCGCAGCGCCCCAGACGAAGCCGCCGATACCCATGACGATGAAATTGAGCGTCATCGCGCTGGCGATGCCGATATGCGACCAGCCGGTGTCGAGCGCGATCGGCTCCTGGAAGATCGCCAGCGAAAACATCGCCCCGAGCGCGACGCAGGTCATCAGCGCCCCCGCCGCCACGATCACCCACCGATAGGACCCCTGATGCGAATGGCTCATCATCGTGCACCTCCCTGTGCGAACCGATCCGGCGCGGATGCCCTATAAAAGACGATCCACGCCCTCCCCATCAAGACGTCCGACATCAGCCGCATCCGACAGCCTGTCACATAATTTTCAAGAATTGCGCTTCGGGCGGGCAGCCCCGGCGGCCTTTATACCAAAAATAGTCATATATATTAAATCAGGATTATTAGACAAAGCACGGCCTGCGTGAGATTCTCACCATGTAGAATCAGGGCGCAACATGGCTGACGAACGTTATCTATATGATTCGAAGTCGCACAAGGCGGTCATGTACCAGGCCGGCGAACACCTGTTTTCGCTATCCGGAAGTAAAGCCGAGCACTGGATATCGGGAGACTACATTTTTTCCATGGAAACCCAGGCGATAAGCTTCTGGATTCTTGGAAAGGACGTCTACGGCCACGTCGGCAACGGCGAACTGACCCGCGAACCGATCTATTACTTCGACGGCTGAGACAGCCCATCATCATCGCTAAAGAAGCGGAGTGCGGGCGCAGCCTTGGCTGCACCCGACAATATCACTTGGCAGGCTGCGGCTTGCGGCGTCCGCCGCTCTTGGATTCGTACGGATTGTCCTTCTCGCGATACATGATCCGGATCGGCACGCCGGGCATGTTGAAATCCGTGCGCAGGCTGTTCACCAGATAGCGCGTGTAGGATTCCGGCAGCGCATCCGCGCGGGTGCAGGAGATCATGAAGGCCGGCGGGCGGGCCTTGACCTGCGTCATGTACTTCAGCTTCAGGCGGCGGCCGGAGACGGCCGGTGGCGGATGCTGCGTCGTGATCGAATCCAGCCAGCGGTTCAGCTTGGCGGTCGAGATGCGGCGGTTCCACGTCATGTCCGTATCGATGATCGACTGCATCAGCTTGTCGAGGCCGCGGCCGGTCTGGCCGGAGATCGGAACGGCGCGGATGCCGCGCGCCTGCGGCAACAGCCGCTCGGTCTTCTCACGCAAGTCCGCCAGAAGCGCCTGCGGCTCGTCGATCAGGTCCCACTTGTTGAAGGCGAGAACGGCGGCGCGTCCCTCGCGAACCACGAGGTCGACCAGCTGCAAGTCCTGCTTCTCGAAGGGAATGGTTGCGTCGAAGACGATGACCACGGTTTCAGCGAAGCGGATGGAGCGCAAGGAATCGGCGACCGACAGCTTCTCGAGCTTCTCGGTGACGCGCGCCTTGCGGCGCATGCCCGCCGTGTCGAACATCTTGATGGTGCGGCCGTTCCAGTCCCACTCGACGGAAATGCTGTCGCGGGTAATGCCGGCCTCGGGGCCGGTGAGCAAGCGGTCCTCGCCGAGGAAGCGGTTGATCAGCGTCGACTTGCCGGCATTCGGGCGGCCGATGATCGCCACGCGCAGCGGCTTGGTGTCGTCGTATTCGGGCTCATAGTCCTCGTCCTCTTCCATCTCGTGGGGAAGATTGACGTTGGTCTCGGCGATATCTTCCTTCGGCGGGTAGGCGCGATCCTCGCCGACCGCTTCCACGATTGCGTCGCGCAGGTCGAGCATGCCCTGCCCGTGTTCGGCCGAGATCGGCACCGGCTCGCCGAGCCCGAGCGTATAGGCGTCGTAGAAGCCGCCATCCGAGCCCTTGGCTTCCGACTTATTGGCGACGAGAACGACCGGCTTGCCGCGACGGCGCAGCATCTCGGCCAGTTCCTTGTCGACCGGCGTCAGGCCGAACTTGGCATCGACCACGAAGAGGGAGATGTCGGCCTCGTCGATCGCCGCTTCCGTCTGGGCACGCATGCGGCCCTGCAGGCTCTCGGCCTCGGCCTTTTCGAGACCGGCGGTATCGATGATGGTGAAGGTCAGCCCCATCAGGCGCGCGTCGCCGGGGCGGCGGTCGCGGGTGACGCCGGGCGTGTCGTCGACAAGCGCCAGCTTCTTTCCGACCAACCGGTTGAAAAGCGTCGACTTGCCGACATTCGGGCGACCGACGATCGCGACCGTAAAGCTCATTGAAATACCCTAAACTCAGCCCTGTGCGGCGGGCGCCTTGCCGGATGCGGTGATGTTATCAAGCATCATCTGGGCGCGATTGGCAACATTGCGCGGTGACTGCGCATCGTCGGCGATCGCCTGGTACCACTGGCGGGCCTGAGCCATGTTGCCGGCCTTGTAGGCGGCAAGGCCGAGCGCTTCGCGAGCGGAGTGGCGGAATGCGTTGGTCGGAACGGCCATTTCCTCGACCTGGGCCGAGACCTGCTCGTAGGTGCCGTTTTCGATCAGGAGCCATGCGGCGCGCATCTTGGCGGCATCGCGGATCGGCGCCGGCGCCTTGGTGTCCTTGCCGATCACGTCGAAGGCGGCGATGGCGCCCGTCGCGTCACCCTTCTGGGCAAGCACGGAGGCGGCACGCAGACGGGCCAGGATCGGATAGTCGCCGTGACCTTCCTTCTCGAGCTTCTCGAGCGCTGTCAGCGCCTCGTCGCTCTTGTTTTCGTCGGCAAGCTTCATGGCGGCAATGAACTGGTCGCCGGTGCCGGACGACTGGTTGTTGTCCCAATACTGGAACACCTTGTAGCCGACAGTGCCGAGAACGATGAGGACGGCCAGCACGATCAGGTAGCGGCCGAAACGCTGCCACGCGCCCTTCATCTGGTCCGAACGCAGTTCCTCATTGACCTCACGAATGAAGCTATCGTCGTTGAATGCCATTCTCGTCTCCGGCAGCGGATATGCAAAATCATGCGGGTTGCACGCACATTGTCGGGCCTTCTACCCCATTTTGCATCCGTTGTAAGGGGGATGTGAAAGAATCGTCACATCACAAGCGGAGAAACGCCGATCACCAGTTCGTGCAGCTTGAACAGGATGACCGCCCAGAGCACCGCGCCGATGATGACGGCATAGAGATCATACTTGGCCGAGACGAACACCGGCAGCTTGATTTCGCCATTGCGCAGCCGCTGCTTCATCGAGATCCGGAGCAGCACCGCCCAGGCAAGAAACGCCACGAACAGCACGATCGCCTCCGGCTCACCATTGGCCAGAAGATGCGACAGCGCCCAGATCTTGATCGCCACCAGAAGCGGAAACTTCAGCTTGGCGCGGATATGCCCGGCGGGCAGGAAGCCCGCCACCAGACAGATCATCGCGATCAGCATCAGGGTCAGCGTAATATGCGCCATCCAGATCGGCGGATTGTAGAGCGTGCCGTACATGCCGCGCGCCTGATCAAAGGCATAGGCGAGGAACAGCAACGTCACGATGCTGAGGATGCCGTGGACGGCGCCCCAGACCGGCTTGCCGAGCTTGTCGATCATCGACCGGCGGAAATCCGGAACGACGACGCGGATCAGGTGAAGGCCGATGAAGAGGATGAGGCTCAAGATGAGAAGCTGCATCGCTAAATTCCTGTTTTGACTATGAGACAGGCTTATCGTCGTGAGCAGGAAAATGCCAGCGGCACCGCAGCTTCGCCTCAATTCTGTAACAGAAAAGCCCGAAACAAATCGTCGCGGTGCCCATGTCTCGTATAATCTCTCGCTCCTGTCTTTCCCTTTCGCTTGCCCTCTCGCTGCTCGCGCCGGCCATTGCCCCGGCGCTCGCCCAGACCGCCGACGGCGCGTCAAACCCCGCCCCGGCGACCAAGCCGAAGCAGTTGGTGATGATCTCCTTCGACGGCGCCCACGACAATGCGCTGTGGCAGAAGAGCCGCGAGATGGCCGCCAGGAACGGCGCGCATTTCACCTATTTCCTCTCCTGCACCTTCCTGATGAACAAGGAGATGAAGAAGGCCTACCAGGCGCCGCACCAGAAGCCCGGCCGCTCCAACATCGGCTTCGCCCAGAGCGACGACGAGATCCGCGAGCGCCTCGGCAACATCTGGCACGCCCATCTCGAGGGCCACGACATCTCCAGCCACGCCTGCGGCCATTTCGACGGTCGCCAGTGGAGCGAGGCCGACTGGTCGGACGAATACGCCACCTTCCACCGGACTCTGAAGAACGCCTGGAAGGGCGTCGGCCTCGAAGAGCCGAAGGGCTGGCAGGATCTGGTCGACCACGGCATCCACGGTTTTCGCGCGCCCTATCTTTCGGCCACCGCTGGCTCGGACATGATCGCCGCCGAAAAGAAGGCCGGCTTCACCTATGACGCCAGCCTCGTCACCAAGGGTCCGGCCATGCCGGTCGAGGAAGGCGGCATCATCCGCTTCGGCCTTCCCTTGATCCCCGAGGGCCCGCGCGACCGCCCGATCGTCGGCATGGACTACAACCTCTTCGTCCGCCACTCCAAGGGCGAGGAAGACAAGGCCGACAGCAAGGAATTCGAAGACCGCGCCTACAGAGCGTTCAAAAGCGCCTTCGACAAGCAATACGCAGGCGACCGCATTCCGCTGCAGCTCGGCTTCCACTTCGTCGAGATGAACGGCGGCGCCTACTGGCGGGCACTCGACCGGCTGGTGAGCGATGTCTGCCACCGGGAGGATGTGGCTTGTGTGAGCTATTCGGAGGCGATCCCTGTGATCAAGGCCCGCGGCAAGCTGCAGGGGACGCCGGCTTCGGGGTTGTGATTTTTGGGGGCGGCGGACCGTAGGGCGTTCTGCCCATCATCTGCCCACCGGTGAGCGTTTTACCGTGTGATACCCCCCTCTGCCCTGCCGGGCATCTCCCCCACAGGTGGGGAGATTGGCTGGGAGCACCCGCTCGCTCCACGCTCATTGTTTGGATGCGGAGCACGCCACGAGTCGATCTCCCCCTTGTGGGGGGAGATGTCCGGCAGGACAGAGGGGGGTGGCTCGGCACCGACATCAACGACATCGCCAGATCACTCCCATACCACCACCCCACCGCACGGGCACAACCACCCACCCCACAAAACAAATCCCTCAACCCGCTCAACACTCTAACCCCAACGCCGAACTTTTCTCATCCCCACCCCACACCACCCCGCCATACTCCCCTCGTCACCGCACTGGGAGCCGGGTCGCGAACCGGATGCTCAGCCGCTCGAAATCCGGCGTGTGGTGATGGTTGCCAAGGGGATTAGACGCCGTCAGGGCCGATGATCCACCGGCAAGACCGATCCGAGAGACGCTCCTGTCGGGTCGGCGAACCGGAAACCGAGGTGATCGGGCAGGCGGACAGCCTGACAACCAATACCACCGACCACAAACCGCCTGCCCTTCCCGTTTTATGCCGCCGACCGTCGCGAGGTTTTGCTTCGCGCGCGGTTTTGGTGTGCGTGGTGGGTGGCGTTCTGCCGTGTGTTACCCCCCTATGCCCTGCCGGGCATCTCCCCCACAGGTGGGGAGATCGGCTGGGCGCGGCCACTCGCTCCACGTCAATTGTTTGGCGAAAACCTCACCACGAGTCGATCTCCCCCCTTGTGGGGGAGATGCCCGGCAGGGCAGAGGGGGGTATCCCGGGCACAGGGCAAACCGTGGACTCACCCCGCAAACGCACCCCCGCAAAAACAAAAAACGCCGCGCATCCAAGACACGCGGCGCCTCCCAAACCCAACCTCACACCAAACTAGCCGTCGGCGTGAATAATCCCCTGCTCACGCTCCAGATAGCGCTGATCGATATCCGGCAGCGGCTCGCCGTCGATGGCGGATTCGAAGGTGCGCAGGCGCTTGTAGATGGACAAGAGTTCGACGATCGTCGTCCACGAATTGACGAGATACTGGAACGAGCCGCGCACCTGGTCGAAGACGTTGTTGATCTGCGTGAGCAGGCCAAGCGTCAGCTTGCCGGCGACGATCGACGGGACCAGCACGATCAGGCTGAACAGGTTGTCGGCCTGCAGGTAGAAGATGCGGGCGACGTTGAAGTACATGTAGTGGAAATAGAGCCGGAAATAGTTACGGCGGACATTGGCGAAGAGCTCGGCCACCGTCGGCGGCGTCGCGCGGTCGGCGTGGTCCTCGCCGTAGACGAGTTCCTTGCGGTAGGAGGCCTCGACGCGCTGGTTGCGGAATTCAAGGCCCGGCAGCTTGATGCCGACGAGACCGAGGAACACCGTGCCGAATACCGACCAGAAGATCGCCGCCCAGACCAGCGCATGCGGGACATCGCCGATCAGCGGCAGTTCGGTGATGCTGGCGCCGATCTTGAAGAGAACCGGCAGGAAGGCGATCAGCGTCATGACCGAGCTGACCAGGCTGACGCCGAGGCTTTCGACCGTCGACGAAAAGCGCATCGTGTCTTCCTGCACACGCTGCGAGGCGCCTTCGATGTGGCGCAGCTTCGGCCAGTGGGCCATGTAGTATTCGTTCATCGCCGTGCGCCAGCGAAAGATCCAGTGGCTGACGAAGAACAGGTTAAGCACGCCGACGGTGATCGCCACGAAGGCAATGCCGGCAAAGCCGAGCATGCCGAGATAGAGCTGCGAGGCGGTGACCGGCGCGGTCTTTGCCAGCGCCTGCTGGATCAGGTCGTAGAACGGACCATACCAGGCATTGATGGCGACGCTGACCTGCACCGAGAAATAGGTGTTGAAGATGATCAGCGCCGAGCCGAGCACCGACCACATCTGCCAGCGATGCGGGCTGTAGGTGAACCAGAAGCCCGCGAAGATGGCGACGAAGACGATGTAGTAGATGTAGAACCACAGGAACGGCGTCGACCAGAACACGGACACGCCGATCGGCGCTTCCTGACCGGGGCTAAGCGGCGGCAGGCCGATCGCGGCGCCGAGGCTGGAGCCTCCGAAATACCAAAGGAGAACGCCGATGAGCGCCCAGACGACGGCCGATGTGAAGAAGAGTTTCGGCTTCGGGAAGTAGGATAGAAACACGGGTGGGATTGCTTTCCTGAACGAGTGTCTTCGCAAGCTCTATAAGAGCGATTGCGCCGGAAATTAAGGCAGTTCGCGGAAAGCGGCAATGGCCTGACGCCATTGTTACGCAATTGTAACCGCTTAGGAGAGCTTCTTGATCACAGGCATGACCATGATGGCGCAGACGACAAGCGCTACGGCCGCCACATAGGTGGGCGCGACGAAGCTTCCCGTGTGCTCGGCAAGCGCGCCGGCGACGATCGGGCCGACGATCTGGCCAAAGCCGAAGGCGGCCGTCATCATCGCGAAGGCCCGACGCGGACTTGAAGGCACAAGCTTGCGGCCGATCTGCAGCCCGTAGGCGGTAATCGCCAGGAAGGTCGCGCCGAACAGCGCGCCGCCAATCAGCGGCGCGACGGATGGCGGCAGCATGACGGTTGCGAGCACGCCGAGCGCTTCGACCAGAAGAGCCGCGACATAGATCCAGCCGAGCCCGAGCGGCCGCACCAACGGCTTCCACGCAAACAGCGCGATGGCGGATGTCAGTCCGGCGATGAACCAGCAGAGGAATTCGACGACGGCACCTGATGCCGCCATGCGGGCGATGGTGACGAGGAAGGTGGCGGTGATCACATAGCCGAAGCCGAACAGCCCGTAAGAGAGCGTGACCAAGAGCATCGGCCGGCTCCATGTGATCGGCGGCTCCTTGCCGGTCTGCCCGCTGACGACGGGCCCCGAAGGCAAAAGCAGCCAGACGAGCACGAGGCTGATCGCCGAATAGATCGCCCCGCCGATCCAGTCGATCCGCCAGGCATCCGGGCCGCCATGCGCGACGAGCCCGATGACGAAGACCATCACCGACGACAAGGCGATCCCCGCCCCCGGCCCGCCGAAATGCGCCGATTGCACATGGTCGTTGCCGGCGGCAGCGCCGTGGCTGAGGACGATGGACGAGGTGAAGATCATCGCGAATGCGCTGGCGAGGCCGGCGAGAAAGCGGATGACGGCAAAGAGCATGACGGAATGGGTCATGGCCATCGCGGCGAGCAGGATGGCATTGGCGAGAAGTGCCGACAGCGCCACCTTGCGCTCCCGCCCCGCCGCCCAGCCATAGGCGGCGAGAACCGCGCCCACGAGATAACCGACGAAATTGGCGGATGCGACGAAGCCGGCATCGGCGGCCGACAGCGGCACGCCGCTCATCATGCCGGGAAGGATCGGCGTGTAGGAAAAGCGCCCGAAACCCATGGCCGCCGCCATGGCGATCATTCCGGCCAGAGCCGTGCGAAACAGGGGTGCATGAGGGAGTTCATTGCGAGCCAACATGGCTCGCTTATCGCGCCGCACACGGTGAGCCGCAATCAAGATTTTCTGATGAACCCATCAATTCCGGAAATTTTCGGTGCGCCCTTGAAACGCCATATCTTACGATATATGTTTTACGACATAATCAACGATACATCATAAGGAGTGATCGATGAGAGGTTTTAGAGGTGGAATGATGGGTGGCGGTGGCTTTCGCATGGGGCGGAAGTTCGCGGCAGGCGACCTGCAGCTGGTCATCCTGGCGCTTTTGGCCGAACAGCCGCGCCACGGTTACGAGCTGATCAAGCTCTTGGAAGAGCGCTCCGGCGGCTTCTATGTCCCAAGCCCCGGCGTCATCTATCCGGCGCTGACCTATCTGGAAGAAACCGGCCTCGCCGAGGTCGAGGCGGAGGGCACGAAGAAGCTCTACCGCATCACCGAAAGCGGCCGCAAACAGGTCGAGGAGAACAGTTCCATGATCGAAATGACGCTTGGAAAGCTGGAGCGCATCGGCGAGAAGATGGCGCATGTGCGCCGCATCTTCGATCCGGAGAGCCGCGGCCCGGAAAGCTATGGCAGGGAACGCGAGGAAGAAGCCTTCCCCGAGGACAAGAGCGAAGTCGTCGCCGCGCGTATGCTTTTGAAATCGGCGTTGAAGCTGCGCTATCCATGGTCGAAGGACGAGGCCAAGCGCATCGCCGGCATCCTCGAACGCGCCGCCGCCGAAATCCTGCAGCAGCCCAAGCAAGACTAAGCACGACCGGCTTCACAGAGCCAAACGGAAACGCCCTGCTCTCTGAGCAGGGCGTCTCGCATTATAGGTCCGTTATATCGTAAGACAGATCGTCGAAACCGGTTTTACGCCTGCCCGTCCGGCAGCGTCAGGATCATCGGCCCGTTGCGGGTCGCGACCACGGTATGTTCGTATTGCACCGTCGGCGCCTGCGGATCGGCATAGAGCGTCCAGGCATCGTCGCCGCCTTCGGCCCATGTGGCGCCGAGCGACAGGAAGGGCTCGACGGTGAACACCAGTCCATCCGTCATGATCCGCTTTTCGGACGGATCCGGCCATGTCGAAAGCTCGCCCGGCTCCTCGTGCAGCGAGCGGCCGACACCGTGGCTGGCGAGGTTCGCCACCAGCGTATAGCGGTTCTTGGCCGCGAATGCGCCGATCGCCTGGCCGATCTTGGCCAGCGGCTCGCCCGATTTCACCTGGTTGAGACCGACCCAAAGCGCCCGCTTGCCGTCACGGCAGAGCTTGTCCAACTTCGATTTCGACGGCGGCACGACGAAGGAGGCGCCGGTATCGGAGAAGAAACCGTCCTTTTCGGCCGACACATCGATATTGACGAGATCACCAGGTCGGATGACGCGCGAACCGGGAATGCCGTGCGCGATCTCCTCGTTGACGCTGATGCAGGTTGCACCGGGAAACTGGTAGCAGAACTCCGGCGCCGAACGCGCACCGGCACTTTCGAGCACCTTGCGGCCGATATCGTCGAGCTCCTGCGTGGTGATCCCCGGCTCCATGGACGACGCCATGATCTGGATCGCGTTGGCGCAGATGCGGCCGATCTCTTTGAGCTTCAGGAGTTCGTCTTCAGTCTCGATAATCATGAAATTCCGTTTCCGGCCCTAAGGTTACGGCCGGTCGGCCGGCTCTCGAATCTGGAACAGAACACGACGCCCGGGGAAATCCAATTCATCCTTTACGCCATGAAGCTCCTGCTTTAGGCGCTGGCTTTCGCCCCTTCGCCGCTCTCAGTCAATGCCTTTCTGACGATCGGCGCGACTTTCGTGCCGTAGAGTTCGATCCCGCGCATGATCTGGTCGTGCGGCATCAGCCCGATCGCCATCTGCAGCAGGAAGCGATCGTTCTTGAAGAGCTTGTGATGCGCGATGATCTTCTCGGCCACCACTTCAGGATCGCCGACGAAAAGCGCCCCCTTCGGCCCGCGCGAGGCGTCGAAATGCGGGCGGCTGGTCGGCCCCCAGCCGCGCTCGCGGCCGATCCGGTTCATCACTTCCGCCTGCGGCCCGTAAAATTGGTCGGCCGCCGCATCCGTGGTGTCGGCGACGAAGCCGTGGACGTTGATCGATGTCTTGAGCTTGGCCTGATCCTGCCCTGCCCGCCTTGCCGCCTCGCGGTAGAGATCAAACAGCGGCGCGAAACGATGCGGCTCGCCGCCGATGATGGCAAGCGCCACCGGAAGCCCGAGCGCACCCGCGCGCGCCACCGACTGCGGCGTGCCGCCAACCGCGATCCACACTGGCAAAGGATCCTGGAACGGCCGGGGATAAACCCCACGCCCGTTGATCGCGGGCCGCATCTCGCCTGACCACGTCACCGCCTCGCTGTCACGAAGGGCGAGCAGAAGGTCGAGCTTTTCCTCGAACAGCTGGTCGTAATCCTCGAGATTATAGCCGAACAGCGGGAAGGATTCGATGAACGACCCCCGCCCCGCCATGATCTCGGCGCGGCCGTTGGAAAGAAGATCAAGCGTCGAGAATTGCTGAAACACCCGCACCGGATCATCGGAGGACAGCACGGTGACGGCGCTCGTCAGCCGGATGTTCTTGGTCTTCACCGCGGCCGCCGCCAGCGCCACGGCCGGCGCAGACGCCGCATAATCCGGCCGGTGATGCTCACCCAGCCCGAAGACATCGAGCCCCACCTGATCGGCAAGCTCGATCTCCTCGATCAGATGCTTCAACCTCTCGGCCCCTTCCGCCCCCTTGCTCCTCGAAGGATTGGGGTTGACGTCTGCGAAGGTATAAAGGCCGAGTTCCATGGCGTGCATCCCGTTGAAATCTTTAGATTGCAGATAAGGATGGCCGAGGTGGGGCGCAATGACAAATTCTAGAACGGATCGTTCGATAAAGTTGATGGGATGATGTCAGCGCACCACCAAATCCGACTCTCATTTCAACCACTTCAAAGCCTGAACGGAATCATCCTGCGAACCGCCTCATACGCCGCATGAACCGAAGACCTCCCTCATTCCTGTCCTTGTGACAGGAATCCAGCCGACGCGCGTCCGCGCGGCGAAAAGAGTCTTCTGCGATCAAGGACTTGATCGCGCTGGATCCCGGCACAAGGCCGGGATGAGGGTGAGGCGCTCTCCAAATCACATCCGCGCCAGAAGCTCGGCGAGCTGATCGGCGCACTTGCCCCAGCCTTCGTGAAAACCCATTTCCTCGTGGGTCTTCTTGTCCTCGGCGGTCCAGTGCACGGCCGTTGCCGTGTATTTGGTACGGCCGTTGCCGAGATCCTCGAGTAGCACGGTCGCCGTCATGAACGGCTTTTCGGATGGCACCCAGGCGCTGGTATAGGCGTCGGTGAAGACCAGCTTCTCGTTTTCGATCACTTCGAGATAGACGCCGCGATTGGGAAACTCTTGGCCCTCTGGGCTGCGCATGACAATCAGGTTGGCGCCGCCGGCGCGCACGTCGAGCTTGGCGTCCGATATCGTCCACGGACGCGGCACGAACCACTCCTTCATCAGCTCGGGATCGGTCCAGGCCTTGAAGATCTTTTCGCGCGGCGCATCGAATTCGCGGACGAGAATAAGCTCGTGCATGGCGGTCATGTGTCGTCTCCTGTTTCGTGAAACCTGTTCTTGATCAGTCTGTTACAAGAACGTGTGAGATGTCGCCGATCCGACAAGGCGCAAGGTGATTTTCGCAATTATTTCACCGCCGGCAGCGCCGGCTCCATCTTCAGGCTGTCGATCTGCCGGCGGATATGCGCGGCCTCGGGTGCCGAATGCGCCAGCGCGATCGCCCGATCGAAAGCCTCGCGCGCCTCACGCGGGCGGCCGATCTGCTTCAACAGCCCGCCGCGCAGACCGTGATAATAGAAATAGCCGTCGAGCTTTTCACCAAGCGTCTCCACCAGCGTCAGCGCCTCGCCCGGCCCTCTGAGCTTCGACACGGCAACCGCGCGGTTGAGCGTGATAACAGGAGACGGCTGCATGCGCTCCAGGGCGCGGTAGAGCAGCTCGATCTCCTCCCAGTCGGTATCCTCGGCCCTCTTGGCCCGCGAATGCAGCGCGGCGATTGCCGCCTGAAACTGATAGCTCCCCGGCTGCCTGTGGCGGATCGCCTTGTCGAGCAGCGCCAGCGCCTCGTTGATCAGTTCGCGGTTCCAGAGCGACCGGTCCTGATCCTCCAGCAGTACGATCTCGTTGTCGGCGCTGAAGCGTGCCGGCCGCCGCGAGATCTGCAAGAGCATCAGTGCCAGGAGCCCCATCAGCTCCGGCTCGCCGGGGAAGATGCGCAGCAAAAGCCGCGCCAGCCGGATCGCCTCGTCGGAAAAGGCGCAGGCCTCCGCCTTGGGATCGGCCTGGCTATAGCCCTCGTTGAAGACGAGATAGATCATCGTCGAGACGATCGACAGCCGCTCGGCCCGCTCCGCCGCATCCGGCGTCTCGAAGGGAACGCCGGCCTTGGCGACGCGCGCCTTGGCCCGGGTGATCCGCTGCTCCATGGCGCTCTCGCCGACCAGGAAGGCCCGGGCGATCTGCTGCACCGAGAGACCTGAGACGATCCTGAGCGCCAGCGCGATCTGCTGCGTCGCCGGCAGGTCGGGATGGCAGCAGATGAAGAGCAGGCGCAAAATGTCGTCGCGATAATTGGACGTATCCAGCCGCTCGGCGATATCGCTCTCGGCATCCTCGGTGTCGGAGATCAGCTCCTCATCCGGCAGCGCCTGGGTCTTCGAGCGCTTGCGCACCGCGTCGATGCCGCTGTTGCGGCCGACGAAGATCAGCCAAGCCGTCGGATCGCGTGGCGGCCCCTTGTCCGGCCAGGTTCTGACAGCGCGCAGGCAGGCCTCCTGGAAGGCCTCTTCCGCGATATCGAGATCGCGGAAGTATCTGAGCAGCGCGCCGAGCGCCTTCGGCCGGGCGGATGACAGCGTAACGTCGATCCAGGCAATGTCTGTCATGTCGCACTCTCTCCCGGCCGGAACACGTAGAACGGCCTGATTTCATAGGATGTAGAGCCGGGATTGACCGACGAAAGCTCCTTGGAAAAGGCAACGGCCTCCTCCAACGTGTCGAAGTCAACCACGTAGAAACCGAGCAGCGCTTCCTTGGTCTCGGCAAAAGGCCCGTCGAGCACCAGCGGCTCCTCCTTGCCCTTGCGCACCGTGGTGGCCGCCGTCGTCGGCATCAGCCGGCCGACAGGCCCGAGCTTGCCGCTTTCGGCCAAGGGCGCCTGAACCGCATAAAGCTTCGCCATCACGGCGTCCTCTTCCTCCTTGGTCCAGGAGAAAACCCGCTCTTCATCGGCATAGCAAAGGATCGCATACAGCATCTCATACTCCTCTTCCTCAATGACGAAGGAGTAACCCGCCCGCCGACAGGGCGCAGCAAAAAATTGCGGCGGTCAGGGCTCGCGGTCGGGCGGGGCCGGATGCAGCAGCGGCCATTTACCGTTGCGTACTTCCGCGCAAGCACCACCGCATGGTCTGTTGCGGTCGATCTTGACCCGCAGGGAGACCCCGCATGAGCGCCGTCGATATTTTCGCGTGGATCGTGCTGATCGTGCTGGCGGCCAGCACGCTTGCGGTCATTCTCTTCCTGGCGATGCTGCCCGGCATGATCGCCCGCAGGCGCAATCATCCCTGGGCCAAGGCCGTCAGCGTCGGCGGCTGGGTGACGCTGCTGCTCGGCTTCACCTTTTGGCCGCTCGTCGTGATCTGGGCCTATGTCGACGTCCCACGCGTGCCGGATGCGGAGAAGAACCGATGATCGTCGTTCTCCTCAACGTCTATCTGGTCATCCTCTTCCTGCTGGTGAAGCTGAAGATCGTGCCCTTCAACCTTTTCTGGAAGGTATCGCCGGCGCTGGTCTTCCTGCTTCTCCTGATCGGCCTGTTCATTCCGATGGGCTGGGGCGCACCGCAGGGCGCGGCATTGGTCGTGCGCAATTCCGTGGCGATCGTCCCCAATGTGGCCGGCGAGGTCATCGATGTCCCCGTTATCGCCAACACGCCGCTGAAGGCGGGTGATGTGCTTTTCCGCATCGACCCCGTGCCCTACCAGGCCAGGCTCGACGCCCTGAAGGCGCAGCTCGAACTCGCCACGCTGAGGCTCTCCGAGACGACGCGGCTGCAGACCACCGGCGCCGGCCGCGGCTTCGACGTCGAGCAAGCACAGGCGCAAACCGACCAGCTACAGGCCGAGATCGCCGAGGCGCAGTGGAACCTCGACAAGACGGTGGTCCGGGCGCCCGCCGACGGCTACGTCACCAATCTCGCGCTTCGCAAGGGCGCCCGCGTCAGCAGCCTGCCGCTGGCGCCCGTCATGGCCTTCATCGATACGGCGGACACGATCATTGGCATCGAGATCGCGCAGATCAACGCGCGCTACATCACCCCCGGCCAGCCGGTCGAGATCACCTTCAAATACGCGCCGGGCAAGGTCTATCCGGGCAAGGTGGAGAGCGTGCTGCAGGCGGTGGCAAGCGGCCAGACGCAGACCTCGGGCCTCGCCGTGGCACCCAAGGAGATCGCCTCCCTGCCGCTTGCCGTTCGCATCAGGCTCGACGACAGGGACGCCGCCGACGTATTGCCGGCCGGCAGCACCGGCGATGCCGCGATCTACACCGATCACGTCACGCCGACGCACATCATCCGCAAGGTGCTACTGCGCCAGATCGCAATCACCAACTACGTCAATCCGTTCTGAGCGCCTCCCACAGAAGACAACTGCGGATAGCGGCCATAAATTTCTGCTATCCCACGTTTTCGCCACAATGCCCCCTTCAATTTGCTGCAATGCAAAATGGAGGACGGCGCTTGGAGCAGCGGCAGGAGAAGACCCGTATCGAATGGCTCGATATCGCCAAGGGCATGTCGATCATCCTGGTGGTGATCTATCACACCCTGCTCTACCACCAGTTCCACGCCATAGCACCTGATCTCTACGCACGCTTCAGCGCCATCATGACGCCGATCCGCATGCCGCTGTTCTTCACGGTGTCCGGCTTCCTGGCGGCATCGGCCATGCGCGCGCCGTGGAGCGATTTCCTGCGCCGCAAGATCTGGCTGCTGGTCTACCTCTTCGCCATCTGGAGCACCGCCCGCTGGCTGTTCTTCCGATACGTGCAGCAGAACGCGCTCGTGCCTACGGAAGGCAGCGATCCCTATCAGCTGCTGGAAATGTGGTGGGCGCCGAATACCGGCATCTGGTTCATCTGGGCGCTCGCCATCTTCATGGTCGCCACCAAGCTGCTGCAATCGACGCCGCATGCGATCACCATCGCGATCGCCGCCATCGTCTCGGTCCTCACCTTCGGCGACCATATATCGATCGATCTCTTCACCCATCGCAACGTGCTGCAGTATTTCGTCTTCTTCCTCTTCGGCTGCTGGTATGGGCGATCGGTCGTGCACCTCATCACCGCCCGCCCGTTTCTGACGGCGATCGGCGGCTTCCTGCTGTTCTCGGCGCTCTATGTGCTGCGTTGGCGGCTGCAGGCCGTCGACAAGGGCAGCTGGGCGCTCGCCTCCTCCATCGCCGGCCTCGCCTGGCTCTGCGGCACGGCGGTGCTCCTCTCGCGCTGGGAGAGCGTGCGCAACGCTTTCGCCTATTTCGGCCGCAACACGCTGCCCGTCTACGTCACCCATGTGATGATCGTCTCGCTCCTGGTCGCCACCATCGCCACCGCGATCGGTGCCAGCGCAACGCTCGGCTATCTCACCGCGCCGCTGGTGGTGGTCATTGCCATCGGCCTGTCGCTGGCGATCCGCGCCGTGGCCGACCGCAGCGGTGCCGGCTGGCTGTACTCACCGCCCGCGAAACGCCAGCGGCAGGTGGTTGCGGCGTAAAGCCTAGAGCCTTTCCTGGTTAGCTTGAAGCATTCTGCCGGAGCAGGTTTTCGTCAGGGCAAAGGCGATTGGCGAAGGGCATACCCCAGGTACGGTCGAGCCGATCGCCTTTAATCCTGGCGGAAAGATGCCCGGCCCCTAGCCGGTTTGCGAAGCAAACCAGCGGGGGTTGGCTGAAACGGGCCGCCTGATCGACCGGCCGGCTTGGCCGTATGCGTTGGCTACGACGCGCGCCGGCCGGTCGACCATACGACTCCGTTTGAGCCAACAGAATGCTTCAATCTAACCCGGAAAGGCTCTAGCGCACCGCCTCGATCGAGACGGCAACGCCCCGCTGAAGCGAGTTGCTGACCATGCAGCTCGCCTTGGCCTTCTCGATCACCGCGTCGGCGCTGGAGCCGTCGGCCATTTCGCAGGCAACCTGCATATGCGCGGCGGTCGTCACCAGCGGGCTGCCATCGAGCTCCACGGTGACAGACACCGCGATGCTGCCGAGCTCGCACCCCATCTCTTCGGCGACATAGCGCAGGTCGTTGCAGAAGCAGCCACCGAGCGCCAGCGCCAGCAGCTGCGCACCGTTGAAGCCGAGCCCCTGCCCGCCCGCCTTGCCCTGCGGCCTGTCGACGACGAGCGTATGGCCGCCGGCCCATCCCATCGCCGCCTGGGTTCCCGCGACATTGCGCAGCTCGACCGTCATCGACACCATGCCCGCTCCTCCACATGTCAAGATTGGCAGGCATTGTAGAACGATCGGCGGAGCCGTCAAAGACGCCGCCGGCGCGCCGCGTCAGGCGTCGCTGAGCGTCCGCTTCACCGCGCTCCGCCAGCCCTTGAGCTTCGCCGCCCGCGTCTTCTCGTCCATATCGGGCTCGAAGCGATTGTTGCGCTTCCAGTTCCTCGCAAACGCTTCTTTGTCGGGCCACACACCCGCCCGGCTGCCGGCGAGCCAGGCAGCACCCAGCGCCGTGGTCTCAAGGATCACGGGGCGATCGACCGGCGCGTCGAGAATGTCGGCCAGCCGCTGCATCGTCCAGTCCGAGGCCACCATGCCGCCATCGACGCGCAGCACCGTCTCGTCGACGCCGCCCTTCCAGTCCTTGTGCATGGCGTCGAGCAGGTCTCGCGACTGGTAGCAGACGGCCTCAAGTGCCGCGCGCGCAAATTCCTTCGGCCCGCTGTTGCGCGTCAGGCCGAAGATCGCGCCGCGGGCGTTCGCATCCCAGTGCGGCGCGCCGAGCCCGGTGAAGGCAGGCACCAGATAGACCTCCTGCGAGGGGTCGGCGGCATCGGCCAGTTCGCCGGTCTTCGACGCGCTGTCGATGATCCCGAGCCCGTCACGCAGCCATTGCACGGCCGCACCCGCGATGAAGATCGAGCCTTCAAGCGCATAGGTCGTCTCGCCGTCCAGCCGGTAGGCGATGGTCGTCAGGAGCCGGTTTTTCGAGCGCACCATGTCGGCGCCGGTGTTGAGCACGGCAAAGCAGCCAGTGCCGTAGGTGGATTTCATCATGCCGGGCTCGAAGCAGGCCTGGCCGATCGTCGCCGCATGCTGGTCGCCGGCAACGCCCAGGATAGGGATCGCGGCGCCGAAGATATGAGGCTCGGTAACGCCGAAATCGGCCGCGCAATCCTTCACCTCGGGCAGCATCGCCGAGGGAACGCGCAGGATCTCCAAGAGGTCCTTGTCCCATTCGTTGCTGGCGATGTTGTACATCAGCGTCCGCGACGCATTGGTGGCGTCGGTCACGAAGCTCTTGCCGCCGGTGAGCCGCCAGATCAGAAACGTGTCGATCGTGCCGAAGCAGAGCTCGCCCTTGGCCGCGCGCGCCCTCGCCCCCTTCACATTGGCCAGCATCCAGGAAAGCTTGGTGCCGGAGAAATAGGGGTCGAGCAGCAGGCCGGTCTTCTTCGTGAACGTCTTTTCCAGATCCTGCTTCTTCAGCTTGTCGCAATAGCTCGCGGTGCGGCGGTCCTGCCAGACAATGGCGTTGTGGATCGGCTTGCCGCTCTCGCGCTCCCAGACGACGACGGTCTCGCGCTGGTTGGTGATCCCGAGCGCCGCGATGTCCTTGGCGCTGATCTTAGCCTCGCGGATCGCCATCTTGATGGTCGAAACGACGCTGTCCCAGATCTCCTCCGGATCATGCTCGACCCAGCCGGATTGCGGATAGATCTGCTTGAATTCCTTCTGGCCCGCGCCGGCGATCTTCATCTCGCCATCGAACACGATCGCCCGCGTCGACGTCGTCCCCTGATCGATCGCCAGTACATACCCCGCCATTGTCATCCTCCCATGAGCTGCTTCGGATTGAATGAATAATGCAGGCAAACGAATGTGAAAAGAAACAAAAGTGAAATTCCTTTTCCGTCAGCCCTCTCCTGCTTCACTCGCGTCGCGCGCTAGATTGCGTGGTGAGACTATCCGCGCAAGACCGATAAACAAGGTTTCCACCTTCTATCGTAGCCAATTGCCAGCCCAACCGATTCCGGACTACGCTCCACACAACCGCGTCGCAGGGCAAATCGGAGAACCTCATGGCCAGAACAGTCGTCGTCACCGGATCCACCAGCGGCATCGGTCTCGCGATCGCTACCGCATTCGCCGGCAAGGGTGACAACATCGTCCTCAACGGCTTCGGAAAGCCCGAGGAAATCAAGGGCATAACCGAAAGGCTTGAATCACTCTCGAAGGCAGGCGTCATCCATCACCCTGCTGATATGACCAAGCCGGAGGAGATCGCCGATCTCATCGCCACCGCCGCCAAGACCTTCGGCGGCGTCGACGTGCTGGTCAACAATGCCGGCATCCAGCATGTCGAGAAGATCGAGGATTTCCCGATCGACAAGTGGGACCAGATCATCGCGATCAATCTCTCCAGCGCGTTTCACACGATGCGCGCGACGATCCCGCTGATGAAGGAGAAGAAGCACGGGCGCATCATCAATATCGCCTCGGCGCACGCCCTCGTCGCCTCGCCGTTCAAATCCGCCTATGTCGCGGCAAAGCATGGTATACTCGGCCTGACGAAGACGGCCGCACTTGAGCTTGCCGAAACGGGCGTGACCGTCAACGCCATTTGCCCGGGATACGTGCTGACCCCGCTGGTGGAAAAGCAGATCCCGGATACCGCCAAGGCGCGCGGGATGACCGAGGAACAGGTCAAGACCGAGGTGATCCTGAAAGCGCAGCCGACGCATGAATTCGTCAAGGCCGAGGAGATCGGTGCCTTAGCGCTTTATCTCGCCAGCGACGAGGCCCGCCAGGTGACAGGCACCCACATCTCGATTGACGGGGGCTGGACGGCGGCATAACCATTTTAAATAAAGAGAAAAACCGGGAACGACATGACCGACAGCATCCGCTTTATCCTGAACGGCGAAGACGTCACGCTGAAAGACGTCAAGCCTACCGAGACGCTTCTCGATTTCCTGCGGCTGAAGCGCCGGCTGACGGGCACGAAGGAAGGATGCGCCGAGGGCGACTGCGGCGCCTGCACGGTTCTGGTCGGCCGGCTGATCGACGGCAAGTTGCACTATGAATCCGTCAATGCCTGCATCCGCTTCATCGGCTCGCTGAACGCCACCCATGTCGTCACTGTCGAGCATCTGGCCGCGAAAGACGGCACGCTGCATCCGGTGCAGCAGGCGATGGTCGACTGTCACGGCTCGCAATGCGGCTTCTGCACCCCAGGGTTCGTGATGTCGATGTACGGATTGTGGCTTTCAAACAGCAACCCCGATCGCGCCGAGATCGAAAAGGCGCTGCAGGGCAATCTCTGTCGCTGCACGGGCTACGAGCCGATCGTCAAAGCCGCCGAGCAGGTGGCGAGGACGCGGCCGAGCGCACTGTTCGACCCGCTGGAGCGCACCCGCTCCGACATCGTCGCAAGATTGTGGGCGATGCAGGGATCGGGCACCATCTCGATCACCTCGGGCGAGGACCGTCTGCTGGTGCCGGGCTCGCTGGAGGCGCTGGCGCGCATTCTGGCCGACGAGCCGAAGGCGACCATCGTCGCCGGCTCGACCGATGTCGGGCTGTGGGTGACCAAGCAGATGCGGGCGCTGAACCCGGTAGTCTTCATCAACCATCTCCAGGAATTGCAGACGATCACCTCGGGCGAAGGCGGCATCACCATCGGCGCCGGCGTGACCTATACCCGCGCCTTGGAGACCATCGCCAGCAAGGTCCCGACGCTTGGCCGGCTGATCACCCGCATCGGCGGCGAGCAGGTGCGCAACATGGGTACGATCGGCGGCAACATCGCCAACGGCTCCCCGATCGGCGACAGCCCGCCGCCGCTGATCGCGCTCGGCGCCACCGTCAAGCTGCGCTCGACGGAGGGCACGCGCATGCTGCGGCTGGAGGATTATTTCATCGACTACGGCAAGCAGGACCGCCGCCCCGGCGAGTTCGTCGAAAGCCTCTTCGTGCCCTACCCGGCCGAAGACACGCATTTTGCCGTCTACAAGATCACCAAGCGCCGCGACGAGGACATCACCGCCGTGCTCGGCGCCTTCTATCTGACGCTGGACGAGCAGGGCGACGTCAACGATGTGAGGATAGCCTTCGGCGGCATGGCCGGCACGCCCAAACGCGCCCGCGCCGTCGAAAACGAACTCATCGGCCGGCCGTGGAATGAAGAGACGATCGAGGCGGTGAGAGACGCCTTCGACGCCGACTTCCAGCCGCTTTCGGATTGGCGGGCGACGTCGGAGTATCGGCAGCTGACGGCGAAGAATTTGCTGACGCGGTTTTATCTGGAGACGACGGGTGCGCCGGCTGAGTTGCGGCGGTTCGAGGAGGTGGCGTGATGATTGCTGATATGCAGCGTTGTGCCGTGCAGCCCCCTCATCCGACCCTTCGGGCCACCTTCTCCCCTATGGGGCGAAGGGAAGATGGCGCGAGCGGCCCACCCCGAGTCTCTTCTCCCCAACGGGGAGAAGGTGCCGGCAGGCGGATGAGGGGGCCACGCGGCACGCCCTCAATAATCACCCACCCCCAAACACCCACCACAGGAGGCAACCCCTGATGGACAAGTCTGCCTTCCCCGACCCCACCTTCATCATATCAGGCCCGATGCACGCCTCGCGCCGCCATGACAGCGCGCACAAGCACGTCACCGGCACGGCCGATTACATCGACGACCTTCCGGAGCCTGCAGGCCTGCTCCACGGCGCGCTCGGCCTGTCGGACCGGGCACATGCCGAGATCGTCGGCATGGACCTCTCCGAAGTCGCCGCCACCCCCGGCGTCGTCTGGGTCTTCACCGGCAAGGACGTGCCAGGGATTAACGACGTCAGCTCCAACGGCAGCCACGACGAGCCGTTGCTCGCCGAAACAAAAGTCGAGTTCCACCAGCAGCCGATCTTCGCCGTGATCGCCGAGACCCGCGACATCGCGCGCCGCGCCGCCCGCAAGGCGAAGATCGAGTATCGCGACCTCGCCCACTGGAGCGACATCGATGGCGCGCTGGAGAACGGCGGCGCGCTGGTCACCAGCCCGATGACGCTGAGCCGTGGCGAGGCGAAGAGCGAGATGGCAAACGCCGCCCGCCGGCTGAAGGGCCAGATGCGGATCGGCGGCCAGGAGCATTTCTATCTCGAAGGCCAGATCGCCATGGCCATTCCCGGCGAGGACGACGAGGTCGCCGTCTGGTCCTCGACCCAGCATCCGAGCGAGATCCAGCACATCGTCGGCCATGTGCTCAACATCCCCTCCAACGCCGTGACGGTCAACGTGCGCCGCATGGGCGGCGGCTTCGGAGGCAAGGAAACGCAGGGCAACCAGTTCGCAGCCCTCGCCGCCATCGCCGCCAAGAAGCTGAAACGATCAATCAAGTTCCGCCCCGACCGCGACGAGGACATGGCAGCCACCGGCAAGCGTCACGACTTCATGGTCGATTACGAACTCGGCTTCGACGAGGAAGGTCGCATCCACGCAGTCGACGCCACCTATGCCGCCCGCTGCGGCTTCTCGTCTGACCTGTCGGGTCCGGTCACCGACCGCGCGCTGTTTCATGCCGACTCGAGCTATTTCTACCCGCATGTGCACCTGACCTCCAAGCCCCTCAAGACCCACACGGTCTCCAACACCGCCTTTCGCGGCTTCGGTGGCCCGCAGGGCATGCTGGGGGCCGAGCGTTTCATCGAGGAAATCGCCTATGCCGTCGGCAAAGACCCGCTTGATATCAGAAAACTGAATTTCTACGGCCAGCCCGGCTCCGGCCGCACGCTGACGCCGTATCACCAGGAGGTCGAGGACAGCATTCTCGAGCGGATCGTTGGCGAGCTCGAGGAGAGCGCCGATTACCAGGCGCGGCGCCGAGAGATCATCGAATTCAACCGCGACAGCCGTTACATCAAAAAGGGCATCGCGCTGACGCCGGTGAAGTTCGGCATCTCGTTTACGCTCACCGCCTTCAACCAGGCCGGCGCCCTCGTCCATGTCTACCAGGACGGCTCGATCCACCTGAACCATGGCGGCACCGAGATGGGCCAGGGCCTTTATACGAAGGTAGCGCAGGTTCTGGCCGACAGCTTCCAGATCGATATCGAGCATGTGAAGATCACCGCGACGACCACAGGCAAGGTGCCCAACACCTCGGCGACCGCCGCCTCCTCCGGCACCGACCTCAACGGCATGGCAGCCTATGACGCCGCCCGCCAGATCAAGGAACGCCTCGTCGCCTTCGCTGGCGAAAAATGGGACGTCCCGGTCTCCGAGATCGCCTTCCTGCCCAACCGGGTGCGCGTCGGCAACCAGGAAATCCCCTTCCCCGACTTCATCCGCCAAGCCTATTTCGCCCGCGTCCAGCTATCGGCCGCCGGCTTCTACAAGACCCCGAAGATCCACTGGGACCGCGCCGCCGGAAAGGGCACGCCCTTCTATTACTACTCCTACGGCGCCTCCTGCACCGAAGTCTCGATCGACACGCTGACCGGCGAATACCTGATCGACCGCACCGACATCCTCCACGACGTCGGCCGCTCGCTCAACCCCGCCATCGACATCGGCCAGGTCGAGGGCGCCTTCGTGCAGGGCATGGGCTGGCTGACGACGGAAGAACTCTGGTGGGACGCCAAGGGCCGCCTGCGCACCCACGCCCCCTCCACCTACAAGATCCCACTCGCCTCCGACCGCCCGAAGATTTTCAACGTCAAGCTGGCCGAATGGTCCGAAAATGCCGAACAGACCATCGGCCGCTCCAAGGCCGTCGGCGAACCACCCTTCATGCTGGCGATCTCGGTGCTGGAAGCGCTGTCGATGGCGGTGGCGAGTGTGGCGGATTACAAGGTCTGCCCGAGGCTGGACGCGCCGGCGACGCCGGAGCGGGTGTTGATGGCGGTCGAGCGGATGAAGGCGGTATGATTGGGAATGTGGGGTTTGGTGGGTTTGCTGGGCTCGCAGGATTTGCTGGCCTTGCGGGTGTGGCGTACCCCCCTCTGCCCTGCCGGGCATCTCCCCCACAAGGGGGGAGATCGACTCGTGGCAATGCTTTCGCAGACGTTGAGGGTAGAGCGAGCGACCGCCCCCAGCCAATCTCCCCACCTGTGGGGGAGATGCCCGGCAGGGCAGAGGGGGGTATCACACCCACAAACCTCACCTTCATAAACTCGCCCCACACAAGCCCCGCCCAGACCAACCCCATCCCCACAATCCCCCCGGTCATCCCACAATGACCACCCTCCCCCAATTCCTCGCCACCCACCCCGACACGATCCTGATCGACATCACCGGCACCCAGGGCTCCACCCCCCGCGAAACCGGCACCTTCATGCTGGTCGCGACCGACACCATCTGGGGCACCATCGGCGGTGGCCAGTTCGAGTTCATGGCGATCGCCAACGCCCGCAAGCTTCTACACGGCGCCGACGGCCGCGAGATGATGGATATCCCGCTCGGCCCGGAGATCGGCCAATGCTGCGGCGGGCGCACGCAGCTCAGGTTTCGCCGGGTGACGGATGCCGTGATCCGCGAGCTGGACGAGCGACGCAGCGATGAAGCGGAGCGGCGGGCGGAGGTGTGGCTGTTCGGCGCCGGGCATGTCGGCCGCGCGCTCGCGATAGCGCTTTCGCCGCTGCCGCTCGACGTCACCGTGATCGAGACCCGTGAGGACGAACTCGCGCATCTGCCTGATGGCATCAATGCCCGGCTCGTCGCCATGCCCGAAGCGCTGGTTAAGGAGATGCGCGCGGGCGCCGTCGTCGTCATCCTCACCCACGACCATGCGCTCGATTTCCTGATCGCCCGCGAGGCGCTCGCCCGCACCGATCTCGCCTATACCGGCATGATCGGTTCGGCCACCAAGCGCGCCACTTTCGCAAGCTGGCTGCAGCGCGAGGCGGGTGGCGAGAAGGAATGGATGGAGCGGCTGACGCTGCCGATCGGCGGTCAACAGGTGCGCGACAAGCGCCCGGAAGTGATCGCCGCCATGACCGCGGCCGAAATCCTGACCGCGCTCGCCGCCTACCGTGTTCGCGCATCCTCGATATAGGGATCGCGCCCGTCCATGAAGCCGAGGTCGCGCTTGACGCGATCCGGCATGCCCTCGAGATCCAGCCGGTCCGGCCGCGCCAGACGCACGGCAAGCCCCCGCAACAGATGCGCCAGCCACTCGAAAGACCTGATATGGGTCGGTCCGGCCACCTGTTGGGCCATTTTTTCGTTGGTTACGCAAGCCATGACATCACCTCGATAATCTGATCTGATGACTTGCAGATTGCGCCGATTAATGCTGCAATTCCAATCGAACAACCGTCTGCATGCATAAAGAGAACTTATCCATGAAGCTGTCCAAGCAGGTTCCGCTGAATGCGCTGCGCGTCTTCGAGGCCGTGGCAAGGCTCGGCAGCTTCACCAAGGCCGGCGACGAGCTCGGCATGACGCAGACGGCCGTCAGCTATCAGGTGAAACTGCTGGAGGAGAATATCGGCGAGCCGCTTTTTCTGCGCCGGCCGCGCCAGATCAGCCTGACGGACACCGGCGAACTGCTGCTGCCGAAAGTGTCCGACGCCTTCGTGCTTTTGAACGAGGCGATGGCCGAGGCGCGCGGCGAGATCGAATCGACGCTTCTGATCAACACCATCGCCACCTTCGCCTCGCACTGGCTGGCACGACGGCTGGGCACCTTCCAGCTCAGGCACCCGGCGATCGCGGTGCGGCTGTCGACATCGGAAGCGCTGATCGACTTCACCCGCGAATCCGTCGACGTCGCAATCCGCTCGGGCGACGGCAACTGGCGCGGGCTGATCGCCGACAAGCTGCTCGATGTCGACTTCACCCCGATGCTGAGCCCGAAACTGGCGGAAAGCATCGGCGGCATCCACAAGCCCGAAGACCTGATGAAGCTGCCGATCATCGGCGCCACCGATCCCTGGTGGCAGATCTGGTTCAAGGCGGCAGGCCTGACTGACCTCGGCCTGGAATCGCGCCCGCGCAGCCAGTATGGATCGCAGACCTTCGAGGCGAGTGCCGCCATGGCCGGCCAGGGCGTCGCCATCCTGACGCCCGCCTTCTATGGCGACGAACTCGCCCAGGGGCGGCTCTATCAGCCCTTCGAGATGACCTGCAGCGACGATCGCGGCTACTGGCTGGTCTACGCCGAAAACCGCCGCAACGTGCCGAAGATCAAGGCCTTCCGCAGCTGGATCCTGGAAGAGATCGCCCGCGACAGGGAGAGCGCTTAGTAACCCATTTCGGGCGCATAGAAGCAGCGCGGCGTATCCTCGTTGGGAAACAGGCAGAGATGGTAATCGCCATCGCCCGATTTCATCGCCCGACCCATTGGCAGCAGGAAGACATGGGCATGGGTGACGAGCCGGTGATCCCCCGGCAGAAGCGTCACCCGATAACCGTTCGGCGTGATCGCGACGCTCTTCGGCGGGATCATCTGGCAATCGCCCGTCTCGTTGTCGCCGTTGCAACAATAGGGCTCGTACGCCCAACCGGATGGAGCGTCATGGGCCTGGGCGGCAAAGGAAAAAGCAATCATCAGAAATACAAGAATGCTGCGCATCGGCATCTTCTCCATTGATGAATGCAACGCCGAGGCTGTTTACTCCTTACCCGGCGGCCTCAACGGAGAAAATGTAACCGAGTCCCAAAATTTCAATTAATGCTAAATTTTCAATATAAGATATTGAGAGGGCAACTTAAACGATATCGTGTGAATGAACCCTCACGGCTTAACATCCCAAAATGTAAACTCAATCATCGTCAAGCATCATGTCAATTTGAGTGCCTGGCTTGGGAAACGCAACGTCCAAGTGTCGCTTGAACGAATCCCACGACTTCGAGATTTTCATAATCGGAAGAATCTGAAGAATGTGGTCACGCAAATCCGGTTGCCCAACATCCTCAGAGAGGAACTGATGATGCTTGAATTTTCGACGTTTCGATTCCTCGTCAGTCGGGTTTACTTCTCGAAGCTTAGCAAGCACTCCTGCCGGCAGCCGTTCATAAACGACATCGTTGGTAATATGCCCCAAAAAAGGTGTCTTTGCCCGGCCGACAGGCCACTTCCAGCCTTTTAGGCGATAAACCTGCTTGTAAAACTCATCGGGAAACCGTTTTGCCCAGGCTAAACGTTCTTCGACTAAGTAAACTGACAGCAGCCGATGCAACTCATCCCGGTCCCGTTCTGTTTGAAAACCGGTAGCTTCATCTACGAGAGCTACAATGCCAACTTTGGCAAGCGCTCGAACCAATACCTCGCTCTGCTCCGCGAGAGGAAGCTGTTGCGCCGTCAAAAGTGCATCTGCTCTTGCCTGCAAAAACAGGTCGCACACCCAAGGCAATAATTCCGCCTTGAAGCCGTGAGCTTTACCTCCAGTGGGAGTTATAAACGAAATAGGGACAGTGGCGTCGACAACCTCTTGCGTGATCAAAGGTTTCAGGCTTTTTGTCGCCAAGAACGGCGGCAGACCATCAGTCACTTGCTGCGACTTTCCTTTCGGCTTGGAAGAGCGCCCCAGCGCTTGAAGGAACCCAGCTTGGGTCAATAGACGCGTTCCATCCGACAGCACCGCACACGGTATCTCTGCCTCCCCTATCCTTAGCGTCCCAGTATGGGTTGCCTTCGGCAAACTCGACGCCTCGGCCCACCGAGCCTTAGCAGCCGCACTAGCAATTTCATGCCGCTGTTCTGCCGTAAGCCGCTCCGCGCGAATCTTACCGCCCTTGCTTTGCCGATCATCCATAGCAATCATCTCCATGCTTGCTTAAAAGGCAATCTACATGCTTGCTATTTTCTAGCAAGCATAAAATATCGAGAAAAGCGCATGCTTGCTAAACCTTATGGCCATTGCACGCCTAAGGAGGATAGGTTGGCGCATTGCTCAACATGTGCACTGGAAGCAGCATTAGCGCCTCCCCCCTTTTCTCCCGGCAAAACATTCTGCACACTGCTGAATCGGAGAGAATAGGGGAACTGAATGTATGAATACGCCATCGCGTGGGAATGGCTGGCCTTTGCGGCTCGCTGGTTCCACGTCATCACCGCCGTTGCCTGGATCGGCTCGTCCTTTTATTTCATCGCGCTCGATCTCGGCCTGGTGAAGCGTCCGCATCTGCCCGTCGGCGCCTATGGCGAGGAGTGGCAGGTGCATGGCGGCGGGTTCTATCATATCCAGAAATACCTGGTGGCACCGGCTCAGATGCCCGAGCACCTGACCTGGTTCAAATACGAGAGCTATTTCACCTGGCTCTCCGGCTTCCTGATGCTCTGTATCGTCTATTACGGCGGCGCCGATCTGTTCCTGATCGATCGCCACGTGCTCGATGTCAGCGCCCCGGTCGCGATCGCCATCTCGCTCGCCTCGCTCGCCGTCGGCTGGATCGTCTACGACCTGCTCTGCAAGTCGCCGATCGGCCGGAACACCTGGGGCCTGATGGTGGTGCTCTATGCCGTGCTCGTCTTCATGGCCTGGGGCTACACTCAGCTCTTCACCGGCCGCGCCGCCTTCCTGCATCTCGGCGCCTTCACCGCGACGATCATGTCGGCCAACGTCTTCATGATCATCATCCCCAACCAGAAGATCGTCGTCGCCGACCTGATCGCCGGCCGCACGCCGGATGCGAAATATGGCGCGATCGCCAAGCAGCGCTCGCTGCACAACAACTATCTGACGCTCCCCGTCATCTTCTTCATGCTGTCGAACCACTATCCGCTGGCCTTCGGCACGGCCTACAACTGGGTGATCGCCGCACTTGTCTTCCTGATGGGCGTCACCATCCGCCACTGGTTCAACACAACGCATGCTCGCAAGGGCCGCCCGACCTGGACGTGGCTGGCGACCGTGATCCTGTTCATCCTGATCATGTGGCTCTCCACCGTTCCCAAGGTGCTGACCGGCGAGACGGACGCGGCCGCCGAACAGGTCGCCCCGGCCTTCCAGCAATTCGCCGGCGATCCGCATTTTCCCGCCGTCAAGCAGCTTGTCGGCACTCGCTGTTCCATGTGCCATGCCGCCGAGCCTGTTTATGAGGGCCTGGCGCGGCCGCCGAAAAACGTGATCCTCGAAAACGACGCCGAGATCGCAGCACACGCCCGGGAGATCTATATCCAGGCCGGCCGCAGCCACGCCATGCCGCCGGGCAACGTCACCGACATCACGCCGGACGAGCGCAAGCTGCTCGTCGCCTGGTTCGAAAGCGCGGTCGAGGGCAAACGCGAATGATCAAAGGCCTCCGCCCCCTGCTTCTGGCCAATCTTATCGCCCTCTCGGGGCAGGCATGGACGGAAGCGCGGGCCGAGGAGGCCATTGCAAAACAGGAAGACGTGAAGACCACGGGAACCGTCCCCGCTGATATCACCGCCCCCAAGGAAATATGGGGCGAAGTCAATGTGCTGGGCACCGGCCCATTCTGGGCGCTCAGCATCCGCGAGGGCCAGATCACCTTCAGCCGGGCGGGCAAGAACGACGTCATCACCATAAACCCCGGCCCGATGGCGATGACTGAAGACAGCGCGACATGGACCATCACTCACCCGCCGCAGCACTACACGCTGACAGTCACCAGGGAGACCTGCGTCGACGGCTCATCCGCGAAGCGTTACGATCTCGCGGCAAAGCTGGTATTTCAGGGCAGGACATTATACGGCTGCGCCGCATCGGTGGCGGCCCTCCCAGCCAAGCCGGCGCCCTGAGCCCTGTTCCGACGACGACACGCAATCGATAAAGGCGAACGCCCATGACCCCAACCCTCCTCCGCGGCCGCCTGCTCTCCTTCCTCAGGGCACCTCAGAGCCTGACCGACAGCGAAAGCTATCGCTACGAGACCGATGGCGGCCTGCTGATGGACAATGGCGTCATCGTCGAAAGCGGCCCCTATGCCGAAGTGAAGGCCAAGGCCACAGCCGATGCACAGGAGATCGACCACCGCCCGCATCTGATCATGCCCGGGTTCATCGACATGCACCTGCACTTCCCGCAGATGCAGGTGATCGCCTCCTATGCCGCCAATCTTCTCGAATGGCTGAACACCTACACCTTTCCGGAGGAATGCCGCTTCGTCGAAAGCGCGCATGCTCAGCGTATCGCCACGCACTTCTACGACGAACTGATCCGCCACGGCACGACGACGGCCGTCGCCTACTGCTCCGTGCACAAGACCTCCGCCGACGCCTTCTTCGCCGAAGCCATGAAGCGCAACATGCGCATGATCGGCGGCAAGGTGATGATGGACCGCAACGCCCCGCAGGGCCTGCTCGACACGCCTCAGATGGGCTATGACGAGACCCGAGAGATCATCGCGGAATGGCACGGCAAGGGCCGCAATCACGTCGCCATCACCCCGCGCTTCGCCATCACCTCGACGCCCGCCCAGATGGAAGCGACGCAGGCACTCGCCCGCGAATTCCCCGACCTCCACATCCAGACGCATCTCTCCGAAAACCACGACGAGATCAAGTTCACCTGCGAGCTCTATCCCGACGCGATCGACTACACCGATATCTACGCCCGCTACGGCCTGCTCGGCGACAAGACCCTCTTCGGCCACTGCATCCACCTGTCGGATCGCGAGGCGGACGCCATGAGCGAGGCCGGCGCAATCGCCGTCCACTGCCCGACCTCCAACCTCTTCCTCGGCTCCGGCCTCTTCCCGCTGAAGGCGCTGATGCGCCGCGACAAGCCGGTCCGCATCGGCGTCGCCACCGATATCGGCGGCGGCTCGAGCTATTCCATGCTGCGCACCATGGACGAGGCCTACAAGATCCAGCAACTACTCGGCGAGCGCCTGAACCCACTGGAAAGCTATTACCTGATGACATTGGGCAACGCCCAGTCCCTCTCGCTTTCCGACCGCATCGGCACGCTCGACAAGGGCACCGATGCCGACGTGGTGGTGCTCGATGCTAGCGCGACGCCGGCCATGGCCCTGAAGATGGAAGTGGTGAAAACGCTGCCGGAAGAGCTCTTTCTGCTGCAGACCATGGGCGACGACCGCGCCATCGTCGAGACTTATGTCGCCGGCCTGGCGGCGAAAGACGCTCTCTAGGCCCGCCGATAGACCTGCGCGATGGCGCCCTTGGGAAACACCCGCGTGCTCACCAGCTGCAACCGCCTCGGCTGCGCCAGATCGGAGAAGATCGGCTGGCCGCGACCGAGCGCCAGCGGGTAGACCATCAGCATATATTGATCGACCAGATCATGGGCGATGAGGCTGCGCGCGAAGGTGGCGCCGCCATGGGCGATGATCGGCTTGCCGTCTTCGGCCTTCAACCTGGCGATTTCCTCGCCGAGATCGTCGCTCGCCACATAGGCTGTGCTCCAGCTGTCGGCGCCGGGTTGCGGCTCGCCTGATGGCGCCGCGTCGATCGCCTTCGGCAGGATCGCCGCGCCCCTCTTCGAGAACACCGCTTTGGGAATCTGGTTCATCGCGGGTGCGAAGACGTTGGTCGATGTCGGCCAGAAGCGCGCCATTCCCTCGAAGGTGCGGCTGCCCATGATGTGCAGGCTTGCATTCCAGGCGTTCTCGACCTTCCAGGCAATCGCCTCCTCGTCACCGGTGAAAATCCATTCGGTCTCACCCTCGGGGCCGCTGACAAAACCATCGAGCGTCATCGCCATGGCCAGGATCAACTCTCGCATCGCTTCCTCCTCTTGTGTTCTCCCAAAGGACGGATCGGTCCAAGCTATTCCGACATCCGCCGAACCGGAAATCCGCATCTATTCAGCAATCGCGCCGTCAACGCTCGCGCAGCGCATCCATCACCGCCCGCACCAGCGGCACATCCTTGATGTCGCTATGGACGACAAGCCACAGATCCCGCGTGATGTCGGCTCCATCAAGATCAAGCCGCGCCAGCCCCTGGCCCTCCGCGATGAAATCGGGTAGCAGCGCCACGCCGCCGCCGGCCTTGACTGCCGCCACCTGAAACTCCAGCGTCGAGGCCCGGATCGCGATCGGCCGACCGGCGGCGATCTCCGCCAGCCGCTCCTCCTGCGGCGACGACGCCATCCCCTCATCATAGCCGATAAACGTCCAGTCGTGCTCATGGACCGTCTCGGCATAGTCTGATGCCGCATAGGCATGGAAACCCACCTCGCCGATCTTCGAGACAGTCAGATCTCCGCTCTCAGGCCGATTAAGCCGTACGGCGATATCCGCCTCCCGCCGCCCGAGCGAGGCATAGCGTGTTTCACCGATGAGCGTGATCCGGATACCGGGATGCCGCGCTCTCAGTCGCACCAGCGGCGGCGCCAGAACCGCGCCCGCATAGGCTGGCGGCGCGCTGATGCGGACCTCGCCGACATGGCTTTGATCGGCGCCGATACCGCCGCGCGCGATGGTCATGGCGTCGCCGCTCATGCGCTCGGCGATCGCGGCAACACGTGCACCCTCCGCCGTCAAAAGTATCCGTCGCCCACGCCGGTCAACCAGCTTGGCGCCGATCTCGCGCTCCAGATGCGCCACGCGCCGCGATACCGTTGCATGCTCGACCCCGAGCGCCCGCGCGGCACCCGACAAGGTTCCGAGTTGCGACAGAGCCAGCAGATGGCGCAGATCTTCCCAATCCAGCATTGATCATTTTTTCCCAAGCAATGTGCGATCATAGGGAATTTTCAATCACGCAGCCATCCCCCATCTTCGGCGCCAGACAGGCACAGGAGATCGGAATATGGATATCGCAATCGCCCTCACCGCCCCCGGCGGCATCGAGCAGCTGACGGTTACCCCGCAAGAACCGGAGGCGCCGGGGGCGAACGAGATCCGCATCCGCCACGACGCCATCGGCGTCAATTTCCTGGACATCTATCATCGCAAGGGCCTCTACCCGCTGCCCAACTACCCCGCCGTCATCGGCGCCGAAGGTGCTGGCGTGGTCGAGGCGGTCGGCGCCGACGTCACGACTTTCTCTCCCGGCGACCGCGTCGTCTATATGGGCGCCCCCGTCGGCGCCTATGCCTCGACCCGTCTGCTGCCGGCGCATCGCGCCATCCGCCTGCCCGACGATGCCGGTTCGAAACAGGCCGCCGCCATGATGCTCAAGGGCATGACGGCCTATATGCTGCTCCACCGGATCCACACGGTGACGCCTGAAAGCACCATCCTGGTGCACGCCGCCGCCGGCGGTCTCGGCACGCTTCTCGTGCGCTGGGCCAAGCACATCGGTGCCACCGTCATCGGCACCGTCAGCAATGCGGAGAAGGCGGCGCTGGCGACCGCCAACGGCGCCGACCATCTGGTGATCGGCCGCGATGCCGATCTGGTCGCAGACGTCATGGCGCTGACATCAGGGCGCGGCGTCGATGTGGCCTATGATGGCATCGGCGGCGCGATGCTGGCGAAGACCATCCAGTGCATCCGCCCCTTTGGCATGGCCGCGAGCTTTGGCCAGGCAGCGGGGCCGATACCGCCGGTGGCGATCGAGGCGCTGCGCCCGAACAAGTCTTTGTCGCACCCGAGCATCATGGCGGCGAGCGCCGATCCAGCCTTCTACCTGGAAGCGGCAACAGCCGCGATCGAGGCCATCCGGCTCGGCATTCTCACGCTTCCAACCCGCGAACTCGCCCTTTCCGATGCCGCCGCAGCCCAAAGCGAATTGGAGGCCGGACTGAGCAGCGGCAGCCTGCTGCTGATCCCCTGACGGAACGCGAACACGAGCGGGAAAAGATACCGTTTCGAATGCAATTTATATGTGATATGGCCGGTCGCATTATTCAGATGTGAAAGTCTTATCCATGACGAAACCTCTCACCATTGCCGATCTGAAATCGCTCGCCCAGCGCCGCGTCCCCAAGATGTTTTTCGACTACGCCGATTCCGGCGCCTGGACGGAACAGACATACCGGGCCAACGAAAGCGATTTCTCCAAGATCGGCCTGCGTCAGCGCGTACTCGTCGACATGACGAACCGCACGCTTGAGACGACGATGGTGGGCCAGAAGGTATCGATGCCGGTGGCGCTCGCCCCAACGGGCATGACCGGCATGCAGCACGCCGATGGCGAGATGCTGGCGGCGCAGGCGGCCGAAGAGGCTGGCGTTCCCTTCACGCTGTCGACCATGAGCATCTGCTCGATCGAGGATGTCGCCTCGGTCACCACCAAGCCCTTCTGGTTCCAGCTCTACGTCATGAAGGACAAGGACTTCGTGCTGAACCTGATCAACCGCGCCAAGGCCGCCAAGTGCTCGGCGCTGGTCTTGACCGCCGACCTGCAGATCCTCGGCCAGCGCCACAAGGACCTGCGCAACGGCCTCTCCGCGCCGCCGAAATTCACGCCCAAGCACATCTGGCAGATGGCGACGCGACCCTTCTGGTGCCTCGACATGCTGCAGACCAAGCGCCGCTCCTTCGGCAACATCGTCGGCCACGCCAAGAACGTCTCCGACCTCTCCTCGCTGTCTTCCTGGACGGCAGAGCAGTTCGACCCGCAGCTCTCCTGGGCTGACGTCGCCTGGATCAAGGAACAGTGGGGCGGCCCGCTGATCATCAAGGGCATCTGCGACGTCGAGGATGCGAAAGCGGCCGCCGACACCGGCGCCGACGCCATCATCGTCTCCAACCACGGCGGCCGCCAGCTCGACGGCGCCCCCTCCTCGATCAGCATGCTCCCCTCGATCGTCGACGCCGTCGGCGATAAGATCGAAATCCACCTCGATAGCGGCATCCGCTCCGGCCAAGACGTGCTGAAGGCCGTGGCGCTCGGCGCCAAAGGCACCTACATCGGCCGCCCCTTCCTCTATGGCCTCGGCGCCATGGGCAAGGAAGGCGTGTCACTGGCGCTCAGCATCCTGCGCAAGGAGATGGACGTGACCATGGCGCTTTGCGGCAAGCGCGACATCAAGGACGTGAACTCGTCGATCATCGCGGGACGGCAGTAGGCGCGATTTGAATCATACACATCATTGTGTATAATTCAGCCCGATGAAGAGCGCCGACGTCATTGCCCTGCTGCAGAAAGCCGGCTGGTTCGAGGTCGGCCGCAAAGGCAGTCATGCCCAGTTCAAGCACGCGGACAAGCCGGGCCGCGTGACGGTGCCGCATCCCAAGCGGGACATTCCGATCGGGACGCTGCGCAGCATCGAGAAACAGTCGGGCCTGAAGTTGAGGTGATCATGCGCAACTATATCGGACTGATCCACAAGGACGCTAAGAGCGACTACGGCGTCTCCTTTCCGGATTTTCCCGGCGCCATCACGGCTGGCTCGACGCTGGACGAGGCGCGCGAAATGGCCGAGGAAGCCCTGGCTTTTCACGTCGAGGGATTGATCGAGGACGGCGAAACGCTTCCACAACCCTCCTCGCTCGAAACGGTCATGGCCAACCCGGAGAACAAGGACGGCGTCGCGATCCTCGTCTCGCTGAAAGCCGCCTCAAGCAGGGCCGTGCGCATCAATGTCACGCTGCCGGAGGATGTTCTGGCCCGGATCGACGCGGTGGCAGCTGCTGCCGGCCTGTCACGCTCGGCCTTTCTCGCCAAGGCCGCGAAGCACGAAATCGAGCGCAACGCGGCGGCTTAGCTCAGCGCACCCACCCCGTCGCCAGCGCACTCGCCCAGCTGTCGCGCCCGTTCTCCCGCGCCAGCCGCGACATCGCCATGTGATCATAGGCAACGGTGCGGAACTGCGGCGCGAAGCCGGACGCGGTCTTTTCGATGATGCAGTAGGAGGCCAGCGGATGCCCGGCCTCGACCTTGTGCTCATAGGGCGTGTCGTCGCTGTAACCGGGGCAGCCGACGCTGCCGGGATTGACGATCAGGCGCCCATCGCTGAGGCGCACCATGCGCGGCACATGGCTGTGGCCGCAGAGGATCAGCGGCTGCTCGATTCCCTCGGCCAGAGCCTCGATCTCCTCGAGAGGCTTCAGGAAGACATGACCGTCTGGCGAGACGGATTCCAGCCAATAGGTTTCGTCATGCTTAGGCGTTGCGTGGCAGAGATAGACCTCGTCGCGATAGACGGCGCTGAACGGCAGGCTTCGCAGCCAGCCGAGATGCGCGGCCGACAGTTGCCCATAAGCGTGCTGCTCCCAGGAGGGCATGGCGTCGGCGGGGCTTTCGATCAGGTAGCGATCGTGATTGCCGCGCACCGTCGGCGCATTGAGCGACATCAGCCTGTCCGCCGCCTTGCCCGCTTCGAGCGGCCCGCTCAGGCAATCACCGAGATTGACGATCTCGGAAATCCCAAGCGCCTCGATATCGGCAAGCACGGCTTCCAGCGCCAGGTGGTTGCCATGCACATCGGCAATCGCGGCAAAACGCATCACTCAGCTCCCGCGATAGGTCGAGTAGCCATAGGGCGCGATCAAGAGCGGCACGTGATAGTGCGCGCTCTCGTCGGCGATGCCGAAGCGGATCGGCACGAGATCGAGGAAGGCGGGATGCGGGAGTGCTGCACCGGTGCCGCGCAGATAATCGCCGGCATGAAACAGAAGCTCGTAGGTTCCGGCCTTGAAACTCTCGCCAACAAGGATCGGCCCGCCATCGACGCGGCCATCGGCATTTGTGACGACGGTCTTCACGTGCCGGCGGACCTCGGCCTCGATATGAAACAGCTCGATCTTCAGCCCTTCGGCCGGCTTGCCGGAGGCGGTATCGAGGACATGGGTGGTCAATCCGGTCATGAAATGGGCTCGCTGATGACAAAGGGAGTGTCGAAGAAATATTCTTCCAGATTGTTGCCCGGCCCGTCGCGATCGACAACCAGGAAATCGCTGACCGCGCCAAGCGACATCAACGGATGATGCCAGACATTGCGCCCATAATTCACCCCCTGATCGCCCCGCGCCAGGAACACCTGCGGACGCCCCGGCTTGCCGCCCTCGTCACCAGATACCACGACCAGAAACGGCCGTCCCGAGATCGGCGAGAAACTCTGGCTGCCGAACGGATGCCGCTCCATCATCCCGACCTCATAGGGAAAATCGCGCGGCAGCCCGCGAAACAGGTTGATGATGACACGAGCACCGTCGCCCACGACATCGGCCGACGCCAGCGCATGAAACCGCTCGGTGGTGCCGTTGTTGATATACCGCATCGTCGCCGGGTCGGCTTCGATGACCTCGCCGAAGGGCGCGAAGGCGGCTTTGGTCAGCGGCTGGATATCGAGGAAGTCTGTCACGTCATTCGCCTTGTATGCGCCAGTGGCGTAGCATGTGGAGCGTATCGATCAGCTCGGGGATATTGTTCGTCGCCGTGTCCCAGACCGTCTCGAGGTCGATATTGAAATAGCCGTGCGCGATCCTGTTTCGCATTCCGCGCATCTTTGTCCAGGGCACTTCCGGATGGGCTGCGACGACCTCCGGAAACTCCTCGGACAATCGCGTGACGACCTCGCCGATCATCAGCAAATTCATGCCGATGGCGCGCTGCTTCATCACATCTTCAAGAAACGCCTCCTTGGACGTGTCCTTAACGAAATCGCCGATCTCGTGGGAAACCTGTTCCATCTGGTCAAGATAGGATCGCAGCCAATCCGAATTCATATCGGCTTGGCCTCGCTGAGAACGCGCGCGCGCACTCTTTCAGGGAAATCTCCGGGGACCATGAGATGGATATCCGTTCCCTGCATGATGTCCTTCAACTCTTCCAGCAATCCACCGAGATCGAAAAGAGACGTCCCAGGCAGCGTATCGACGAGAATATCGAGATCGCTATCCGCCCGATCCTCACCCCGCGCCACCGAGCCGAAGACACGCGGGTTCGCCGCATTGAAGCGCTTGGTCGCCTCACGGATCGCCTGCCTGTTTTGCTCCAGCACTTCCGATGGTTTCATCGCCTTTGCTCCCTCCCGACGACTATAAGCGGCGGATGAGAAAGAGAAAAGCACGTCGCCGTAAGTCAGGAAAGAGCGACCGCGCCATGTTCATATCGCCATGGCATTCTGAAGAACGCGCTCGCGAATGTTCTCAGGCAAGCCGCCCGGCGTCACCAGATCCACCTTCACCCCCAGAATATCCTTCAACTCCTCAAGCAACCCGCCGAGATCGAACAACGATGTGCCCGGCAGCGTATCAACGAGAATATCGAGATCGCTATCCGCCCGATCCTCGCCCCGCGCCACAGAGCCGAACACACGCGGGTTCGCCGCGTTAAAGCGCGTCGTCGCCTCGCGGATCGCCTGCCTGTTTCTCTCCAGCACTTCGGACGGTTTCACGGCCCTATCCACCGCTCGCCGACAACAAAGTAGCAGCTCATATCGGCTTTGCTTCGTTCAGAACCTCACGACGCACGTCCTCCGGAAAGTCACCCGGCGTCAGCAAATGCACCTCGGTGCCAAGCATCATCTGATCGAGCGCATCCTGCAAACCGCCCAGCGTCAGCAGCGTGCTTCCCGGCAATGCATCAACCAAGATATCCAGATCGCTATCCACCCGATCCTCACCACGCGCCACCGAACCGAACACACGCGGGTTCGCCGCATTGAAGCGTTTGGTCGCCTCGCGGATCGCCTGCCTGTTTTGCTCCAGCACCTCGGATGGTCTCATGCAATCGCTCCCTTGGCGACGACTATAAGCGGCGGACGGACAAGAGAAAAGCGCAGTCGCTCAGCGCGAGGGCAGAAGCGCCTCGAGCCGCAAGAGCGCGATACGCTCCACCTGCGCGGTCGCCGTTTCGAATTCCGCATCGCGGCTGTTGTCGATGCGCTTTTCGAAGGCGGTGAGGATTGCCTGCTTGTCGAGACCCTTCACCGCGATGATGAAGGGAAAGCCGAATTTTTCGACATAGGCGCGGTTGAGTTCGGTGAAGCGCTGATGCTCCTCGGGGCTCAGCCGGTCGAGGCCGGCGCCGGCCTGTTCTTTTTTGCTGTCCTCGGTCAATTCGCCAGCAATCGCCAAGCGGCCGGCGAGGTCGGGGTGGGCGCGGAGCACACCGACGCGTTCCTCCGGGCTCGCGGCGCGGAAGATCGCCACCAGCGCCGTGTGCACGCGGTCGACATCAAGCGTCTCGCCGACGAAACCGTCGTCATAGGCCCGCTCGGCGATGAAGGGCGAGTGCTCGAAGACGCCGCCGAAGCGGGAGATGAATTCGTCGCGTGCGATCATCAGATGGCCTCCGGCTTGTGGTGCTTGTGCCAGTGCTCGGCGATCTCGATACGGCGCGGGATCCACACCTTCTCATGGTCGAGCACATACTGCATGAAGCGCTTCAGCGCCGCCGCGCGGCCCGGGCGGCCGACGAGCCGGCAATGCAGGCCGATCGACATCATCTTCGGGCTACCCGCCTCGCCCTCTTCATAGAGCGTGTCGAAGGCATCCTTGAGATAGGTGAAGAACTGGTCGCCCGAGTTGAAGCCCTGCGGCGTCGCAAAGCGCATGTCGTTGGTTTCGAGCGTATAGGGAATGATCAGGAACGGCTTGCCGTCCACGCCCTTCACCCAGAAAGGCAGATCGTCGGCATAGCTGTCCGACGAATAGAGGAAGCCGCCCTCCTCCTGCACCAGCCGCAGCGTATTGTCCGATGGCTTGCCCTGGTACATGCCGTAGGGCCGCTCGCCCGTAAGCTCGGTGTGCAGTCGCACGGCTTCGAGGATATGCTTGCGCTCCAGCTCTTCCTGGAAATCCTTGTATTCCAACCAGCGGTAGCCGTGGCTGGCGATTTCCCAGCCGGCTTCCTTCATCGCCGCCACCGCCTCGGGGTTGCGCGCCATCGCCTGCGTCACGCCATAGACGGTCGCCTGCACCTTGAATTCGGTGAACATCCGCCAAAGCCGCCAGAAACCGGCCCGCGAGCCGTATTCGTAGATCGATTCCATGTTGAGATTGCGCTGGCCGGGCCAGGCGGCCGCGCCGACGATCTCCGACAGCAGGTTTTCCGAGGCCGCGTCGCCATCCAGAATGCAGCTCTCGCCGCCCTCTTCGTAATTGATGACGAACTGCACGGCGATATTGGCGCCGCCGGGCCATTTCGGGTCGGGGGTGTTGCGGCCATAGCCGACGAGATTGCGCGGGTAAGTCTCGGATACCATGAAATCACCTTCCAGAAAGTCGTCGAACGGTAACACCTCAAGAGCGAATGTCGAGACGGAAACTGCGCAACAGCTTTTTGCGCTTATCGCACAACCGCTTAGGCCGGAACGGGAACCCGCTCGCGCCGCGCGCTGACCTTGCCCATCGGATGCAGCGAATGCACCCGGAACGGCCCGCCATTGCCCTCTTCGACCATCAGCGCCACGTTCGATATCTTCACCGGATCGATGAGAACCGGCTCGAAAACGCTGCGCAGCGAACGCTCGATGCGCGACATGTCGACCAGGCTGACCGGGCCGGTCAAAGGCATATGGAAGCGGAATTCGTCCATCACATAGGGGCATCCCCAGCGATGCAGATTGGCGAACTGCGCCGCCGAAAGCCCATCCGGATCGCTGCGCTCGATATCGGCATCGCTGAGCGGCGCGCGGAACTGGTCGAACTGCTGCACGATCGAGGAGGCCAGATACTGGACGTTGTCGCAGGGCAGCGACGGCACCAGGCTGAAGATGCTACCGGTGCGCGCAACCTCGAGCCGCGGAATGGAAAACGGCGTGAGTGTACCACAGAAGCGCATCAGTTCCCGCAGGAGTTGCGGCTCCGACATATCGGTCGCAAGCCGGAATGGTGCCTTCAGCGCACCGTGAAAACCATAGCGCCGCGGCACCGCCGTGTGAAAGGCAACCTCGTGAATGCTGAGCCCGCGGATTGCAGTGGGCTCCACCATCTCGCCGGAAAACACGTTTCGGCCAAGCCAATTGGCAGCCGCATGCGACAGCGGGTCATTCGCGGCGGGCGTGAAGCAGATGGCGTATCGCATGCAATTATCTCCGTCGGCACCAGGCGCGACTCGTCGGCGCGCTGCCGTTTTGCAAGCAGATAGGCGATTTGCATGACAGATTGACGAAGGACAGCGAGTGCTAATTCACGTTTAACGTGAATTGCTGTTTATCTCGCGAAAGTGGCCGCTGATTTCAGGATTTAGGCAGCGAAAAACGGAAAAGCGTAGGCGAAACGAGAGAATTCAAGCGATCGCGAGGCACTTTAGCGTGAAGCGACGTGAATATGATTGATCAGGTGAAAGCTCTCGGGCACCGCAAACGGTACCGCACTGCCCGCAGCCATGTGCACCACCGCCTCGGCCAGCCGGTGCGCGAGGCCGAAGCTAACCTTGAAGCCACCGGTCAGCGCCAGCAATCTCTCATGTTCGGGATGCGGACCGATCATCGGGTCGCGGTCGATCGCCTTGGGGCGCAGCCCTGCCCAGCGCTCGATAACGGGCGCGTCGCGCAACAGAGGCACCAGTGCCCGCGCCTTCTCGACCAGAACATCCAGCTGCCCGTCGGTCGCGAAGGGTGCATCGAAACGGTTCTCGCTGGTGCTGCCGATCGCGACATGCCCGCCCTCATGCGCCACCACATAAAGCCCGTCGCGGAAGATTGTCGGGAGGCCAGGATCGATATCGGCCTTCAGAAGCGCCGACTGGCCCTTTACCGGCTGGCCGAGCGGCTGTGTCAGCCCCGATGTGTCGCGCGCCAGAAGCGGAAACGACTGATAACCGGCCGCAATGATGCAATGTCCGAAGGCGATCGCCCCGGCATCGGTCTCGGCGATCCCGCGCTCGGCATCTATGCCGCGAACAGCTGAATTCTCGATGATGCGGATGTGTTTGGCGCGGCGGAGGAACGCTGCGAGCACACCCGTCAGCGATCGTGGCGCCACCCGGCCGGCCAGCGTGTCATGCACAAAGCCGCCCTCCATACCGGAAGCGTCCGGCCAGCCGGATACATCAGGCGTATCGATCACATTCCAATGAAAGCGGCGCTCTCCTGTATGCCAATGGCTTTCGGCATCGGCGGAATGGCCGAGCGCGATATCGCGCAGATGCGGCTTGGGCAGCGGGATCAGGCGGCCGGAGCGACGGTAGCCCGTTGAGAGGCCCGTCTCGGCCTCAAGCTGCGCCACCTCGGCCTCCAGCGCTACCAGCGCATCGAACTGAAACTGCTTCTTCGGGTTCCACTTATCCGGCATGTGCGGCATCAGCGCGCCCAGCAACCCGCCGCTCGCCCCGCCTCCAAGCACGCCGGCATCGATCAGCACCGCGTCGATCCCCATGCGCTCTGCGTAGACGGCCGCCCAGAGCCCCATGATGCCGCCGCCGACGATCAACAGATCAGTGGACGATTGACCCGAGGGCAAGGCCGGACTATCGGCTGTTGGCATGACAGATATCGATCCCGATCAGATGGACGCGGCAGACCTCGAAATAGCGAACCGGCCGCTTGAATGGCGCGACGGCGATATGCCCTATTCGCCGGCCTTTGGCGACCATTTTTATTGCCAGACCGACGGCCGCCTCGAATGCGGCCATGTCTTTCTAGCCGGAAACGGCCTGCCTGAGCGATGGGCCGGGGCGCAAAACTTCCTGATCGGTGAGCTCGGCTTCGGCACCGGCCTGAACTTCGCCGAGACCTTCAGGAACTGGAAGCTGAGGCGCGCAGAAGGCCAGCAACTGCACTTCATGTCCTTCGAGCTCTACCCGATGCGGCGAGACGAGATCGACCGCGCGCTGTCGCACTGGCCGGAGATCGACGCCGAGCGTATCGCGCTCACCTCTGCATGGCCGGATATGCCCGAGGGCACCGTGTCCTTGAAACTCGACGAGCAGACCACGCTCAGCGTCGTCTGCGGCCGGGCGCTCGATGGGGTGTCGGCCGCCAAGGCGGGTTTCGATGCCTGGTATCTGGATGGCTTTGCGCCTTCGCGCAATGCCGACATGTGGTCGCAGGAACTGATGACGCTCGTCTGTGAAAAGACGGTCCCTGGCGGCACCTTCGCCACCTACGCAGCGGCCGGCTTCGTCCGGCGCAATCTGGGCGCCGCGGGCTTTGCGGTCGAGCGCCGTCCCGGCTTTGCCGGCAAGCGCGAAATGCTGTGCGGCGTCAAGCGCGCCGAGGGCTAGGCCAGTTGTAGACTAGCTCAGCGAAATCCCGCTCGTGCGGCCTTCCTTGCCGAGCCACAGCGCGATCTTCTCTTCCAGCAGTTCCGGGCTGATCGGCTTGGCCATGTAGTCGTCCATGCCGGCGTCGAGGCAGAGATCGCGGTCGGCGTCGAGCGCATGCGCGGTGACGCCGATGATCGGCACGCGGTGCCCCTGCCCGCGCTCAAGCTCGCGGATGCGCCGCGCCGCGTCGTGGCCGTTCATGACCGGCATCGACACATCCATCATGATGATGCGCGGCGTATAGGCCTCCCAGGCCTCGACGGCCTCTTCGCCGTTCTTGACGACGAGGAAGTTCAGTCCCGTCGCCTGCAGGATCTGCGTGAAGACGATCTGGTTGACTTCATTGTCCTCGGCGACGAGCACGTCGATGAAGGACGGCGGCGCTCTTTCGTTGAAAGCTTCCGGCAGTAATTCGGGTTCGAGCGGCGGCGCCTCGATAACGGGGCGCAGCGTCGGCGCCAGCCTGATCCGGTTGGTCCGCACGACATCGACGATGGTGTTGCGCAACACGTTGGCGCGGGCCGGCTTCATCAGATGCGCCTGGCCGTTCAGCGCCGCGAATTCCTTCTCGGTGCCGGAGATATCCATCGACGTCAGGAAGACGATCGGCAGGTCGGCGAAGCGCTCGTCGGCGCGCAACAGGCGGGCGATGTCGGCGCCGTTCATGCCGGGTATCTGGTAGTCGAGAACAAGCGCATCGATCGAAACGCCGAGTGCGGACGCTTCCTCGAGAATGGCGAGCCCTTCGACGCCGTCTTCGGCGGCCGCGCCATCGAAGCCCCATTGCGTAAGCTGCTCGGTCAGGATCTGGCGGTTGACGGCGTTGTCATCGATGACAAGCACGCGCGCGCCGCGCACATTGACCGGCAGCGGCCGCGGCTCGGCCCGCTTGGCACCGACGGTAAACGGCAGCGTGACGGTGAAGACCGAACCCTCGCCGACAGCGCTGTCGACCTCGATATAACCGCCGAACAGGTCGACGAGACCCGCGGTGATCGCCAATCCCAGCCCGGTGCCTTCGTGGCGCCGCGTCGAGGAGGAATCGATCTGCGAGAACTTGCCGAAAATCTGGTCGAGCCGGTCCTTCGGCATGCCGATCCCGGTATCCTCGATGCGCAGCGTCGCCATGATCTCGTCGGCCGCACCGGCGACATAGCCGAGCTCGACCAGCACATGGCCCCGCTCGGTGAACTTGACGGCGTTACCGACGAGATTGGTGACGATCTGGCGAAAACGCCCGGCGTCGCCGATGATCGCCGCAGGCAGACCGGGCATGACGCGCACCAGAAGCTCGATGCTCTTTTCCGCCGCCAGCGACGACAGAAGTGTCACCACATCCTCGACGGCCTCAATCGGGTCGAAGGTCACGCGCCGCAGCGTCATCTGCCCGGAATCGATCTTCGAGAAGTCGAGGATGTCGTTGATGATGGTCATCAGCGCATTGCCGGACTTGGTGATGATATCGACGAAAGTCTTCTGGCGCGTGTCGAGATTGGTCTTCGACAGCAGCTCCGCCATGCCGAGAACGCCATTCATCGGCGTGCGGATTTCATGGCTCATATTGGCCAGGAACTCCGACTTCACCCGGTCAGCGACCTCGGCGCGTTCAAGCAGGCTCTCCAGATCGACTTCGCGGATCTTCATCGCCGAAATGTCGGTAAACAGCACGACCCAATGCCGGCGCGCGCTGACCATGACGTCCATCTGCACCCAGCGGCCATCGGGCACGCGAAAGAGATGCGACGCCGGCTGGCCGTCGGCAAGCGCCTGGCCGATATCGTTGAGCAGGTGATCGGCATCTTCCGAGAAATCACCGCGCGTGGCGCAGAAGGCCAGCATCTCGCGCCAGTTGCGCCCGATGGCGACGCGCTCGGATGCAAGGTCCAGCATCCCGGCCAGCGCATCGTTGCTGAGCAGGATTTCTCCATCCTGCAGCACGAGCAGCCCCTGCGACATCGCATGCGTCGCATCGCCCATCAGTTCGCCGAGGTTCTCGAGCTCTTCGCGGGCGGCGTGGATTTCGCGCTCATGCCGGCGCACGGCCGACACGTCGGCATAGGTCAGCAGGATGCGATCCGTCGAGATCTTGCGGCTGTCGACCAGGAGAAACTTTTCGCCCCAGTTGATCTCGGCCGCAGCCGGCTGGTCGGAGCGGAACTGATCCGTGCGCCGCGCAAGGATTTCCTCGGCGGTCACGCCCGGCGGATAGCGCCCCAGCGTGTGGTTGTACTCGACAAGCTCGGCAAAGCCCTTGCCGTCGAACAGGCCCTCAGGCAGCTCGGAGATCGTGTAGAAGGCGTGGTTGCCGTAGCGGATCGTCAGATCACTCTCAAGGATCAGAACGCCGACCGGCAGCGAATTCAGCACGCGCGCCATGTCGCGATGGAGAATTTCGGTATGCGCCTGCGCGGCGATGAGCGCGCTTTCGCGCTCCTTCAGCAGCGAGACATCCGAGTAGGACCCGACCGTATAGTGCCGGCCGTCGCCGCCATCGATCCGGTTGATCTGCGCGAGGATAGGATAGACCCCGCCATCCGCGCGAGGAACCAAGCTCTCGATATCGCGCGCCTCTCCCTTGGCCAGCGCCTGCACATGGCCGCGGCTCACCATGTCGCCGGACGCCGTGCCAAACATCTCGCGTTCGGTCTTGCCCAGCGACTCGGCGCGCGGCAGTCCCGTCAACTGTTCATAAGATGCATTGGCATAAACCAGCCGGTGATCCTGATCGCGCACGAAGGCGGCAACCGGAAGCGCCTCGATCACATCGCGCAGGAAGTCGATATCCGTGCTGTTGTCACTGAGCGCCCGCGCCGCCGGCCATTTCGGACGCGCCGCCTTGCGCGCCTCTTCGAACATGCCGAGCACGTAGATCCGTTCCTCCGACAGCGCAAAGCTCTCGATCCTCACGCGGTCATGGAGATCGCCTGTCGCGTCGAAGCAGAGCGCGCTTTCCTCGCTGCCGAACACCAGCGCGCGCCGCTCCTTGTCCTCGCGGTCCTGCTCTTCCGGACGGTCGAACAGCTCGCGGCTGCGCCGGCCGATAAAATCGGAAATCTCCTTGCCGAAGAAATCCGCATAGGCCTGATTGACCGCGACATAGCGCAGCTCGCTGTTCTTGACATAGGCAGGGTTGTCCAGATCCGCGATCCGGCCGCATGCCAGTTCGAGAATGTCCCCGTTCGGTCCCAAAAACACCTGCTCCACCATGAAAACACTAGGTAAATTGCTACGTCATCGACCATAGCCGAGAGGCGTTTAACAACGAATTAACCATGACCCGCCCAACCAAAAATAACGCTGCAGATTGAGAAGAGTAGAAGAAGAGCATGCGTGGTTGCAGCGACTGATGCTCCTGTCATCGCCAAGCAAAACCTAGAAAATCGTGCTAAAATCCCAGCCATTTCTTAGGCCGCCGCGATATTCTGCTGCCGACGCCTAAGAACAATTCGTCCGTCACAGGAGGCGAACATGTCCGTACTTCATAAAAGCATGGCAACCGGCTCTATCCTGCTCACGCTGACAGCGGCGACGCTGACATCGGCCTCGCCGGCGATGGCGCATGAACATTACGCCTGGGGCGGTGCAGCGGCCGGCTTCGTCGGCGGCGTGCTGCTGTCGCAGGCGCTGCGCCCCTACCCCTACACATACGGCTATCCCGACGGCTACGGTTATCCCTATGCCTATGGCTATCGCTACGGATATCCCTATAGGGCATACCGGCCCTACCGCGCCTATCCGGTCTACCGCACGCATTACGTCCAACCCTACCGCACCTGCCATCTCGAATGGCGGCGCAACGGATGGGGCGAGGCTTACCGCGTTCGCGTCTGCCCGTACTGACATTTCAGCCGATCGCCCGACAACGGCGCGCGATACGCCTCCCGCGCCGTGGCCCTGCTCGGCCTTTTACGCCCCTCCCCTTGACTTTCCGGCGGAACTAGACCAAATGCAGGCCAGCTTTCACCTTCCGGCCGCCGCGTGAGCGTGCCCCTGCCAGCAAATAGGATGCAGGAAGAAGGACAAAAGCGCATTTCGAATGGACCGCATCCCAAGGGACGCGGCAGAAGCGCTGGAAAGCTTTTTCCAACAAGACAAGTTCCCACTTCACGCGGGGTTCTTGACGCCAGAGTAACACCGGACCGCAAACCCGCGTTCCGGCGGTATTGTTTTGGCGCCCCTGAAAAGGTTATGACTTGACCAATTTTGAATCGCTTGGTGTCTCCAAGCCGATCGTCGCCACACTGTTCCAGCTCGGTATCGAAACGCCGACCCCCATCCAGGAAAAGGCGATCCCGCTTCTTCTCGAAGGCCGCGACCTGATCGGCCTTGCACAGACCGGCACCGGCAAGACGGCCGCATTCGGCCTGCCGCTGATCGAAAAGCTGATCCCGGAAGAACGCCGCCCCGACAACCGTACCACCCGTACGCTGATCCTGGCGCCGACCCGCGAACTGGTGAACCAGATCGCCCAGAACCTGAAGAACTTCCTGCGCAAGTCGCATCTGCGCATCAACGTCGTCGTTGGCGGCGTCTCGATCAACAAGCAGCAGCTGCAGCTTGAAAAGGGCACCGACATCCTGGTCGCCACCCCGGGCCGCCTGCTCGATCTCGTCGCCCGCCGCGCCATCGGCCTCACCGCCGTGCGCTACCTCGTGCTCGACGAAGCCGACCAGATGCTCGACCTCGGCTTCGTGCATGATCTCCGCAAAATCTCCAAGATGGTGCCGAAGCGTCGCCAGACGATGCTCTTTTCCGCCACCATGCCGAAGGCGATCGCCGATCTCGCCGCAGACTTCCTGACCGATCCGGTCAAGGTCGAAGTGACGCCTCCGGGCAAGGCTGCCGACAAGGTCGAGCAGTATGTCCACTTCGTCAACGGCAAGAACGACAAGACCGACCTTCTGAAGAAGTCGCTCTCCGAAAACCCCGATGGCCGCGCCATCGTCTTCCTGCGCACCAAGCATGGCGCCGAGAAGCTGATGAAGCATCTCGAGCACGTCGGCTACTCCGTCGCCTCGATCCACGGCAACAAGAGCCAGGGTCAGCGCGAGCGCGCGCTGAAGGCCTTCAAGGACGGCGATATCAAGACGCTGATCGCGACCGACGTCGCAGCGCGCGGCATCGACATCCCGGCTGTCAGCCACGTCTACAACTACGATCTGCCTGAAGTGCCGGACGCCTACGTCCACCGCATCGGCCGTACGGCCCGCGCCGGCCGCGATGGTATCGCGATCGCTTTCTGCGCACCGGATGAAACCCGTCTGCTGCGCGATATCGAGCGCCTGATGAACATCTCGATCGCGGTTGCCTCTGGCGAAGCCCCGGCCAACATGAACGCGGCGCCGAAGCGCGGCAATGGCGGCAACCGTGGCCAGAGCCAGGGTCGTGGCGGTGAAGGTCGTGGTGGCGAAGGCAGGGGCGGCGAAGGCCGTGGCAACGCCCGCGCCGGTCGCCCCGAGCGCCGTCCGCGCCCCGAGGCTGGCGAGGAAGTCCGCGCCAACGAGGAGCGCCGCGAGCGTCGTCCCCGTCCGGAACGCCAGACCCAGCGCAACGAGGATTTCCGCGGCCAGCGTCGCGGCGAAGTCGCGCCGGTCACGGCAGGCCCTGACAACGATCTCGCCTCGACCTCGGATTTCCGTGGCGCAGGCCAGGCCCGCAAGCAGCAGCGCCCGCAGCACGGCAACCACGCCCATGGCGACGCCAACCGTCACCAGCCCGGCGGCGGCGCCCGCAATGCCCCCCGCAACGGCCAGGGCCGTCCGGCCCGCAAGCATGGCGAAGACCGTGGCGCGCAGCAGAATGCCGGTGGCGAACGTGGTGAACGCCGCGAAGGCAACGGCGGCAACCGCCGCGGCGGCCCCTCGCGCGGCGGCAATGGCGGCCAGCGTCGCGAACGCGCGTAATTCCTAGACGCGATTGAACACCGAACGGCGGGAGAAATCCCGCCGTTTTTTATTGTGCCTGCTCGCTGGTCTTACTGCGCCTGCTCGCGCAGCGGCGCGACCGCCTGCCGGTTGGTCAGATAGACGCCGGTGACGACAACGATGGTGCCGATAATGAGCGGCAGGGTCAGCGGTTCGCCGAAGGCGATGAAGGCCTCCAGCGCCACGGTCGGCGGCATCAGGTAGATCAGCGAGGCCGCGCGCGACACCTGCCCACGCCGGATCAGATAGAGCAGTAGCCCGACGCCGCCCATCGACAGGCCGAAGACCGACCAGACGAGGGCCGCGACCGCCGTTGCCGACCCGTCGAAATGCATGCGCTCGAAGCTCAGCATCAGCGGCACGCTGACGATGAGTGCGCCGACATATTGCAGCGTCGCGATAGCAGGCAGATTGCCTGTTTGCAGGTGCTTCTTCTGGTAGAGCGTTCCATAGGTGACCGACGCCATCGCCAAGAGGTTGATCGCGAGCGGCACGAGGGCATGGGCGAGATTGGCGTTGGCGGGGTCAAAGAGCTTGGGCGAGATGGCGATCGCGATCCCCACGAAGCCGAGCGCGAGCCCGGCTTTCTGCACCGGCTGCAGCCTTTCGCCGATCAGAAGCGGTGCGGCCATCGCCGTCAGAAGCGGCTGCAGCGCCGCGATGATGCCGGAGATGCCGGCCGGCACCCCATTGGCGATCGCCCACCACAGGCCGCCGAGATAAAAGCCGTGCAGGAACAGCCCTGAATAGATCGCTTTCCAGATCACCGCCCTATCCGGCCACTGAACCCTGAGCACGAGACAGAGCGCCAGGAAGGCCAGCGCCGACAGCGCGAAGCGAATGGCGAGAAAGGTGAAGGGCTCGGAATGGATGGCCGCGTATTTCGCCACCACCCAGCCGGTGGACCACAGGAGAACGAAGATGGCGGGTGCGAGGCGATCGAGCGACATGGGCGGCCTTGGAAAACGGAAATGGGCCGAGATAGCCGCTGCGGGTACCGGCAGTCAAAGGCGAAGCGTTGATGCTTATTGTAAGTTTCATTGAAGCCGAAAAAAACGGCTCCGACATGGCGATCGCCCGAAAATGAATCGCGTCGCGCGTGGAAAATAATCACATGCTCATGTTTTAAGCGACGAGATACAATTGCTCTTTGCCGCCCCGACGCTAGCTTCCCGGAAATGCTCAGTTTTTCGGCTATTTTCGCCGATAGCTATGATTTTATGAATCTTCCGTTTGAACTGAGCATGGTTCTTGCATTGCTTTCTCCGTTGTACTCAAATGAAGAAAAAAGGGGAGCCACACCTTTGGCATTTGATGAAATGATCACCGGGGACGAAAGCCCTCGACAGCCATATGAAAAATACTTTGAGTGGTACAATAATCAGGATCGCGCTCATCTGATCGCCAAATCCCGCGATGCGGAAAACATCTTCCGCAAGACCGGCATCACCTTCGCCGTCTATGGCCACGCCGACAGTTCCGAAAAGCTCATTCCCTTCGATATCATCCCCCGCGTCATCTCCGGCCGCGAATGGCGAAAGCTGGCGCAGGGCATCGAGCAGCGCGTCATCGCGCTCAACGCCTTTCTCGACGACATCTACCACAAGCAGGAGATCATCCGCGCCGGCCGCATTCCGCGCGAGCTGATCGAGAAGAACGATGCCTTCCTGCCCGAGATGATCGGTTTCCGCCCGCCGGGCGGCGTTTACACCCACATCGTCGGCACCGACATCGTGCGCACCGGCGAGGACCAGTTCTACGTTCTGGAAGACAATGCCCGCACGCCCTCGGGGGTCAGCTACATGCTGGAAAACCGCGAGACGATGATGCACATGTTCCCGGAGCTATTCCACGAGAACAAGGTGCGCCCGGTCGAGGATTACCCCTATCTGCTGCGCCAGTCGCTCGCCTCGCTCGCCCCTCCCGGCTGCAAGGGCAAGCCGCGCGTCGCCGTGCTGACGCCTGGCATCTACAACTCCGCCTATTACGAGCACTCCTTCCTCGCCGACACCATGGGCGTCGAGCTGGTCGAGGGTTCGGACCTTCGCGTCATCGACGGCAAGGTGAAGATGCGCACCACGCGCGGCTATGAGGCGATCGACGTGCTCTATCGCCGCGTCGACGACGACTTCCTCGATCCCTTGACGTTCCGTCCGGATTCCGCCCTCGGCATCCCCGGGATCATGGATGTCTACCGCTCCGGCAACATCACCATCGCCAACGCGCCGGGTACCGGCATCTGCGACGACAAGGCGATCTATTCCTACATGCCTGAAATCGTCGAGTTCTACACCGGCCGCAAGGCGCTTCTGGAAAACGTGCCGACCTGGCGCTGTTCGGAGGCCTCCAGCCTGAAATACGTGCTGGAGCACCTGGAAGAGCTCGTCGTCAAGGAAGTGCACGGCTCCGGCGGCTACGGCATGCTGGTCGGCCCGACCGCGTCGAAGAAGGAACGCGCCGATTTCGCCGAGAAGCTGCGCGCCAAGCCGAGCAACTACATCGCCCAGCCGACGCTCTCGCTGTCGACCGTGCCGATCCTCGTCAACAAGGGGATCGCGCCCCGCCACGTCGACCTGCGCCCCTACGTGCTGGTCTCCGACAAGGTGCAGATCATTCCCGGCGGCCTTACCCGCGTGGCGCTGAAGCAGGGCTCGCTGGTGGTCAATTCCAGCCAGGGCGGCGGCACCAAAGACACCTGGGTATTGGAGGATTGATCTGATGCTCGGAAGAACCGCAAACGGTCTCTACTGGATGTTCCGTTACTTCGAGCGCGCCGAGAATATCGCGCGCCTCATCGATGCCGGCATCCGCATGTCACTCACCAGAAGCAGCGGCAGCGACGACAACTGGGACGGCGTGCTGCAGAGCGCCGGCGTCCGCGAAGCCTATGACGAGGGCCATTCGAAGCTGACCGGCCCTGATGCCATCGACTACCTGCTGCGCGACCGCACCAACCTGTCGAGCGTCATGTCCTGCGTCGATTTCGGCCGCAACAACGCCCGCATGGTGCGCACGGCGCTCACCCGCGAGACATGGGAAGCGACCAACGAGTTCTGGATCGAGCTCAAGGAGCTCCTGTCGAAGCGGCTGAAGCCGGCCGATCTGCCGCAGGCGATCGACGTCATCAAGCACCGCGCGGGCCTGATCCGCGGCGCGCTGCACGGCTCGATGCTGCGCAACGAGCTTTACAATTTCGCCCGCATCGGCACCTTCATCGAGCGCGCCGACAACACCAGCCGCATCCTCGACGTGAAATATTACGTGCTGCTGCCGGCGGTGTCGGCCGTCGGCACTTCGATCGACAACGTCCAGTGGGAATCGATCCTGCGCTCGGTCTCCGCCCACCGCTCCTACAGCTGGGCCTATGACGGCGAATATCGCGCCACCAACATCGCCGACTTCCTGATCCTCAACGGCCAGATGCCGCGTTCGCTCGCCTATTGCTACGAGAAGATCACCAGCGAACTCGGCCACCTCGCCACCGATTACGGCGAGCGGCTGAAGGCGCACGACACCGCCGACGCCATCCGCCAGTCGCTGAAGAAGCAGGCGATCAAGGACATCATGGATCAGGGCCTGCACGAATTCCTCGAGGATTTCGTCTCACGCAACAACCAGCTCGGACAGGAAATTTCCGACGGTTACCGGTTCTACGCATAGGCGGGTCGCGACATGAAACTGAAGATTAGCCACGTCACCGAATACCGCTACGACGAACCCTCCGCCTTCTCGCTGCAGCGCCTGCGGCTGACCCCGCCATCGGGGCCGGGCCAAAAGGTGCTGAGCTGGTCGCTGCATGTCGAGGGCGCCAAGCCGGAGGTCGAGTATGACGACCAGTTCGGCAACCACGTCAACTTGGTCTCGCTGGAAGGCGAGCAGCAGGTGACGCGCATCGTCGCCGAGGGCGAGGTCGAGACCGAGGATCTGAACGGCGTCACCGGCCCCCACACCGGCTTCTGCCCGCTCTGGCTGTTCCTGCGCGATACGCCGCGCACCAAGCCCGGCAAGCTGGTGAAGGAGCTCATCAAGGGCGTCAGCGGCGACAACGAGCTTGGCCGCATGCATGCGCTGATGGGCGCGATCCACGAGACGGTGAACTACCAGCCCGGCACCAGCGACGTCGAAACCACGGCCGAGCAGGCGCTGGAAAAGAAGACGGGCGTCTGCCAGGACCACGCCCACATCTTCGTGGCAGCCGCGCATGCGCTCGGCGTTCCCGCGCGCTACGTCTCGGGCTACCTGATGATGGAAGAAAAGATCGAGCAGGCGGCAACCCATGCCTGGGCCGAAGCGCATATTCCCGGTCTCGGCTGGGTCGGCTTCGATCCCGCCAACAAGATTTGCCCGGACGAGCGCTATGTCCGTATCGCCAGCGGCCTCTCCTACAAGGACGCCGCACCCGTCTCCGGCATGCGTATCGGCACGCCGGGCGAAAAGCTGCAGGTGATCGTCAAGGTCGCGGACCAGGGGCAATCTCAGAGTCAGTCCCAGAGCTAGGCAAGGCGGCGGAAGTGAGCGGCTGCCATCTTAATCGAACTCCGGCACCTGCCCCGACTGGAAGAGAATGATCGATGGCCCCTGCTCGCCGACAGCGACATTGGCCTCGCGGCACCAGACAACGACGCCGGCGTAGTCGTTGACCATCGTTTCGGCGACGTAGACAGCCGTGTCCTCGCCCTTCATCCGTCGCGGTTCGAACGCGTGCACCAGAGCGCCGCTGTCATCGATGTTGAACGCGCTCAGCACAATCAATTTCCGCACTCCTGGCATTGACGCTCTCCTGCGGCGATAACGGCAGGACGCCCGGTTTCGTTCCGAGCGACAGGCGGTGTTGATGACGGAAATCGAGTAGCAAGGCGGCCGACAAGATCGGCGTGTTGCGCTCAGCCCCGGCGGGCAGCCTCGATCGCCGCGACGTCGATCTTGCCCATGTCCATCATCGCATCGAATGCGCGCTTGGCCTCGGCGCCGCCGGCGTTCATCGCCTCTGTCAGCACACGCGGCGTGATCTGCCATGATACGCCCCATTTGTCCTTGCACCAACCGCAGGCGCTCTCTTCGCCACCATTGCCGACGATCGCGTTCCAGTAGCGGTCGGTTTCTTCCTGGTCCTCGGTGGAGATCTGAAACGAGAAGGCTTCGTTGTGCTTGAAGACGGGGCCGCCGTTGAGGCCGATACAGGCAACGCCGGCGACGGTGAACTCGACGACGAGCACCTGCCCCTCCTTGCCCGAGGGATAATCCCCCGGTGCGCGCGTGATCTTCCCGACGGAACTGTCAGGGAACGTCTTTGCGTAGAAGCGCGCTGCCTCCTCCGCATCCTTGTCGTACCATACGCAGATCGTGTTCTTTGCCATTACGCGCTCCTCCCGCGTTCGTTGCCTATGTCAGGACACATAAGGCAGCGATATCAGTTGACCAGCGCAATGGTCTCTTTGGAGCGGATCGTTAAGGCGGGCTCAGAGGCTCTCGTATTGTTCCGCCGTGCGGCGGGTCGCCAGCGAGTAGAGCCAGTAGAAGGGGATGAAGCAGACGAGGACGGCGATCTCGAGCACCGAATGGCGCGTCTGGCGCTCCTCTTCGACAGCAGCAGGCGCCTCCGCTCTCACCTCACGCTGCGCGTTCTCGAGCAGACGGTTCACCAGCTGGCGATTGTCTTCCGTCTCGGTCCCGTCGGCGTCGTGATGGGTGGTCTTCGGCGCGGGCTTGCGCATGTCTGGCCTCGTCGTCATTGCAGTGCGAGGTCAAGCTAACACGATTTTATTAAATCTTTAACTATAACTTCCCTGCTTCCCGCGCGCGGGGCGTGCGCTTCCCAGACATGGAAAAGGCGGAGCTTTCGCCCCGCCTCCTCGTCAATTCATCCGATCGAAACGACCGCTTAGTGGCTGTCCTTGCCAACCGCGCTGCCGCGACATCCCTTGAGGAAGTCGAGGTCGGCGCCGGTGTCGGCACCTTCGACGTGCTGCTGGTGCAGGAACGCATAGCCCGAGGTCGGCAGCTCGTGCTGCGGCTTCCATTCGGCCAGGCGGCGCGCCATCTCTTCATCGGAGATATCGACATGCAGACGGCGGTTCGGCACGTCGAGCTCGATCATGTCGCCGTTCTTGATGACGGCGAGCGGACCGCCGACGGCAGCTTCCGGCGAAGTGTGCAGGACGACAGTGCCATAGGCGGTGCCGGACATACGGGCATCCGAGATGCGCACCATATCGGTGATGCCCTTCTTCAGGACCTTGGGAGGAAGACCCATGTTGCCGACTTCGGCCATGCCAGGGTAGCCCTTCGGACCACAGTTCTTCATGACCATGACGCAGGTCTCGTCGATGTCGAGATTGTCGTCGTTGATCTTGGCCTTGTAGTCGTCGATGTCCTCGAACACCACGGCGCGGCCGCGATGTGTCAGCAGATGCGGCGAAGCAGCCGATGGCTTCAGAACGGCGCCCTTCGGCGCCATGTTGCCGCGCAGAACGACGATACCGCCGGACTGCGTCAGCGCCTTTTCGGCCGGCAGGATGACGTCTTCGTTCCAGTTGACGACGTCCTTGACCTCTTCCCACATCGTCTCGCCCGAAACGGTCAGCGCATCCTTGTGCAGCAGGCCTGCTTCACCGAGACGCTTGATGACGACAGGCAGGCCGCCGGCATAGAAGAACTCTTCCATGAGGTACTTGCCCGATGGCATCAGGTTGACGATGGTCGGTACGTCGCGGCCGCAACGGTCCCAGTCGTCGAGCGTCAGGTCGATGCCGACGCGGCCGGCCATGGCCAGCAGATGGATGACGGCATTGGTCGAACCGCCGATCGCCGCATTGGTGCGGATGGCGTTTTCGAAGGCCTGCTTGGTCATGATGTCTGATGGTTTCAGGTCGTCCTTGACCATCTGCACGATACGGCGGCCGGTGAGCTGCGCCATCACCTTGCGGCGGCTATCAACGCCCGGGATCGCGGCATTGCCCGAAAGCGCCATGCCGAGCGCTTCGGCCATCGATGCCATCGTCGACGCGGTGCCCATGGTGTTGCAGGTGCCGGACGAACGGCTCATCGAAGCCTCGGCTTCGAGGAACTCGGCCTGCGTCATCTCGCCGGCCTTCACCATTTCGGAGAACTTCCAGAGGTGCGTGCCGGAGCCGACGCGTTCGCCGCGGAAATAGCCGTTCAGCATCGGGCCGCCGGTGACGACGATCGACGGCAGGTCGACGGAGGCCGCCGCCATCAGCAGCGACGGCGTGGTCTTGTCGCAGCCGACCATCAGCACGCAGCCGTCCATCGGCTGGCCGCGAATGGTTTCCTCGATCGAGAGCGCCGCGAGGTTGCGGTACATCATCGCGGTCGGGCGGAAGGTGTTTTCGGAAGCCGAGAAGACAGGAACTTCCATCGGGAAGCCGCCGGCTTCCCAGATGCCCGCCTTCACCTTCTCCGCCAGTTCGCGCAGATGGCCGTTGCACGGCGTCATGTCCGACCAGGTGTTGAGAATGCCGATCACAGGGCGTCCGTCGAACAGGTCGTGCGGGTAACCCTGGTTCTTCATCCAGCCGCGGTGATAGATGACGTCACGGCTGGTGCCGCCGTACCATTCCTGCGATCGAAGCTTGCGCGGCCATTCCGCTTTTTTAAACATTGTCTTCTGCCTTTTGAGGGATGCCGAGCCGTCCTCGCGACGGCCCGTATCGCTATTTTGACGTCAGGCCAGCGTGTAGCTGGTCTTGACCGATGTGTAGAATTCGGCGGCGTACTTGCCCTGCTCGCGCGGGCCGTAGGAAGAGCCCTTGCGGCCGCCGAACGGAACGTGGAAATCGACACCCGCCGTCGGCAGGTTGACCATCACCATGCCGGCCTCGGCGTTGCGCTTGAAGTGCGTCGCATGCTTGAGGCTGGTCGTCGCGATGCCCGAGGACAGACCAAACGGCGTGTCGTTGGCGGTCGCCAGTGCCTCTTCGTAATCCTTGACGCGGATGACCGAGACGACAGGTCCGAAGATCTCTTCGCGGGAGATGCGCATCTGGTTGGTGGCTTCGGTAAACAGCGTCGGCTGCAGATAGAAGCCGGGCGTGTCGCGCTTCAAAAGCTCGCCGCCGAAGGCAAGCTTCGCGCCTTCCTTTTTGCCGATCTCGATATAGTCGGTGTCGGTCTTCAGCTGCCTCTCGTCGACCACGGGGCCGATATGCGTGCCCGATTTCATGGCGTTGTCGACGATAAGCGTTTCGAGCTTGGCCGTCAGCGCAGCCACGAATTTGTCGTGAATACCTTCCGTGACGATCAGGCGCGAGGAGGCCGTGCAGCGCTGGCCGGTCGAGAAGAAGCCGGAGTTGGCGGCAGCTTCGACGGCGACGTTGAGGTCGGCGTCGTCGAGAACGACCATCGGGTTCTTGCCGCCCATTTCCAGCTGGAACTTGCGGTTATGCTCGAGCGAAGCAGCGGCGACGCGTTTTCCCGTGCCGGTGGAGCCGGTAAAGGTGATGCCGGCAACATCGGGGCTGTCGAGCATGGCCTGGCCGACGACCGAGCCCTTGCCCATGACGAGGTTCAGGACGCCCTTCGGCAGGCCGGCGCGGTGGAGGATATCGACGATCGCCCAGGAGCAGGCGGGAACCAGCTCGGCCGGCTTGAACACGATTGTGTTGCCGTAGCAGAGCGCCGGGGCAATCTTCCAGGCCGGAATGGCGATCGGGAAGTTCCAGGGCGTGATGATGCCGATGACGCCGAGCGGGTCACGGGTGATCTCGACGCCGATGTTCGGACGAACCGACGGAATGGTTTCGCCGGCAAGGCGCAGCACTTCGCCTGCGAAGAATTCGAAGATCTGGCTGGCGCGGATGGTCTCGCCGATCGCCTCGGGGAGCGTCTTGCCCTCTTCGCGGGCAAGCAACGCGCCGAGCTCGTCCTTGCGGGCCATGATCTCGTCGCCGGCCTTCTTCAGGATGACGTGGCGCTCCCAGATGCCGGAGCGCGACCAGGCCGGGAATGCGGCCTTGGCCGCGGCAATCGCGTTCTTGGTGTCCTCGGCCGAGCCATCGGCGTAGAGGCCGACGACTTCGTTCGTATCCGACGGGTTGATATTCTTGGTGGCGTCCGCGCCGATCCATTCGCCGGCGATCAGGTTCTGATAAATGGTCATGGGCCCTGCAAGCCTCCTTTACCGCTTATGAAAGAATGGCCCGACAGCCAATGCGCCGGGCACTAGAAACCAGAGCTGAGAAATCAGAGCTGCTTGACGACGATCTCTTCTTCGGCGTCGATCTTCAGCGGATTGCGCAGCGGCAGGCCGAACTCGGCGACCTCGATCTCGAACACGTCGCCCTCTTCCGTCTTGATGCCTTCGGCAAACGAAAGCGTCGCGGTGCCGAACATGTGGACGTGAACGTCGCCGGGGACGCGGAACAGGCCGTACTTGAAGTGGTGGTATTCGAGGTTGGCGAAGGTGTGCGACATGTTCGCCTCGCCCGACAGGAAGGGCTTTTCGAAGATCACCTTATCGCCGCGCTTGATGCGCGAGGTGCCGCGGATATCGTCAGGTGCCGCACCGATGCGGATCTCGGGGCCGAAGCTTGCCGGGCGCAGCTTGGAGTGCGCGAGGTAGAGATAGTTCTGGCGCTCGGTGACGTGGTCGGAAAACTCGTTGGAGAGCGCGAAACCGATGCGGAACGGCGTGCCGTCCTCAGCGATCACGTAGATGCCGGCCATCTCGGGCTCTTCGCCACCGTCGAGCGCGAAGGATGGGGAGACGAGCGCGGCACCAGGAGCGGCGGCACCATAGCCGTTGCCCTTGTAGAACCACTCGGGCTGGACGCCCTTTTCGCCAGCCTTCGGCTTGCCGTTCTCGAGGCCCATCTTGAACATCTTCATCGAGTCCGTCAGCGTTTCTTCCGCGGCCTCGGAGGTCTTCTTGTGCATGCTGTCGCGCGTCGCGGCCGAGCCGAGATGCGTGAGGCCCGTGCCCGTCAGATGCAGGTGCGCGGCGTCAGGATGCGTCATCGGCGGCAGGAAGCGACCTTCGGCATAAGCCTTTTCGAGATCGACGGTGTCACCCAGGCCATGCGCCTCGATCACCGATGCGAGCGACTTGCCACCGTTTGCGGCTTCCATGGCGAGCGCATAGACGCTGCCGGCATTGTTTACGGCTTTCGCGGTACCGCCCGGCTCGCGCACGGCGACGACGATCTCTCCGTTCGAACCCTTGATCTGCGAAATAAGCACGGTCTTCATCCTTTTTTCCATTGCGCGGAATGTGCTCCGCCATTCCGGCTCCCGAGGGAGCCGGATTACAAGTTCATGTCACTGCGAATTCAAGTCACTGCGAATAGGTGGGCAGCGCCGAAGCGCTTAGCCCTTGTTCTTGTTGTAGACGTCGAAGAAGACGGCCGCGAGCAGCACGAGACCCTTGACCATCTGCTGGAAGTCGATGCCGAGACCGACGATCGACATGCCGTTGTTCATGACGCCCATGATGAACGCGCCGATGACGGCGCCGGTGATCTTGCCAACGCCGCCGGATGCCGAAGCGCCGCCGATGAAGCAGGCCGCGATGACGTCGAGCTCGAAGCCGACGCCGGCCTTCGGCGTTGCCGAGTTCAGGCGAAGTGCCACGATCATGCCGGCGAGACCGGCGAGAACGCCCATGTTGACGAAGGTGAAGAAGCTGAGGCGCTCGGTGTTGATACCGGAGAGCTTGGTGGCCTTTTCATTGCCGCCCATGGCGTAGATGCGGCGACCGATCGTCGTGCGGCGGGTGACGAAGCTGTAGGCCGCGATCAGCACCAGCATGACGATGAGAACGTTCGGCAGGCCGCGATAGGTCGACAGCAGGTATCCGAGTGCGACGATCGCCAGCGAGATGATGACGTTCTGCGCGACGAAGAAGCCCATCGGCTCGACGTCGATGCCGTGGCTTTCGTTCACCTTGCGGCGGCGCCAGGCGAGGTAGAACAGGATGACCGGCAGGATCACGCTGAGCACCAGCGAGGTGATCTGCGTCGGCGTGCCGAAGATATCGACCATGTCGCCGGGCAGGAAGCCGGTGGAGATGACCTGGAATTCCTTCGGGAACGGACCGATGTTCTTGCCGCCGAGAACCGTCAGCGTCAGGCCGCGGAACACCAGCATGCCGGCCAGCGTCACGATGAACGACGGAATGCGATGATAGGCGATGAAATAGCCCTGCGCCGCGCCGATGACGCCGCCGATCGCGAGACAAAGCAAGGCCGCGAGCCAGAAGTTCATGCCCCAGGAGACTGTGAAGATCGCCGCCAGCGCGCCGACGAAGGCGACGATGGAGCCGACCGAAAGGTCGATATGGCCGGCCACGATGACCAGCAGCATGCCGAGCGCCATGATGACGATGAACGAGTTCTGGAGAACGAGGTTGGTCAGGTTGACCGGCTTGAACAGGATGCCGCCGGTGTAGAACTGGAAGAACACCATGATCGCGACGAGCGCGATGAGCATGCCGTATTCACGAATGTTGCCGCGGATGTAATCGACGACGGAAACGACGTTGCTTTCCTCGTGGCTGGTCGGGTTGACAGGAGTCATTGTTTCTTCTCCCCAGAGCGCATGATGGCGCGCATGATGGTTTCTTGGCTCGCTTCGCCCTTCGGCAATTCAGCGACGATGCGACCTTCGTTCATCACATAAATGCGGTCGCAGTTGCCAAGCAGTTCCGGCATTTCCGACGAGATCATCAGAACGCCTTTTCCATCGGCAGCAAGCTGGTTGATGATAGTATAAATTTCGTATTTTGCACCCACGTCGATACCGCGGGTCGGCTCGTCGAGGATCAGCACGTCGGGATCGGAGAACAGCCACTTGGACAGAACCACCTTCTGCTGGTTCCCGCCCGAAAGGTTGACCGTCTCCTGGTAGATGCCCGACGAACGGATGCGCAGCTTCGACCGGTAGTCGGTCGCGACCTTGCTTTCCTTGATGCCGTCGATGACGGTGCTCTTCGAAATCCCCGCCAGATTGGCGAGCGACGTGTTGTGCATGATGTTGTCGGCGAGCACGAGACCGAGATGCTTGCGGTCTTCGGTCACGTAGGCCAGACCGGCATCGATCGCCTTGCGAACGGTGCTGGTGTCCACCTGCTTGCCGTCGACATAGACTTCGCCGCTGATCTTGTGGCCGTACGCCTTGCCGAACACGCTCATCGCGAACTCGGTACGGCCGGCGCCCATCAGGCCGGCGATGCCGACCACCTCGCCCTTGCGGACATTGATGTTGATGTCGTGCAGAACCTGGCGGTCGCGATGCTGCTGGTGAAACGCGTTCCAGTTCTTCACTTCGAAGATGGTTTCGCCGATCGGCACCGAGCGCGGCGGATAGCGGTCTTCGAGATCGCGGCCCACCATGTTTCTGATGATGGTGTCCTCGCTGATCTCTTCCTTGTGACAGTCCATCGTCTTGACGGTCATGCCGTCGCGCAGAACGGTGATCTGGTCGGCGACCTTGCGGATCTCGTTGAGCTTGTGCGAGATGATGATCGACGTGATGCCCTGCTTGCGGAACTCCATCAGGAGGTTCAGCAGCGCATCGGAATCGCTTTCGTTGAGCGACGCGGTCGGTTCATCGAGAATGAGCAGCTTGACGCTCTTGGACAGGGCCTTGGCGATTTCGACGAGCTGCTGCTTGCCGACGCCGATGTCGGTCACGAGCGTGTTCGGAGATTCGCGCAGGCCCACCTTGGCGAGCAGCTGCTTGGTGCGGTTGAAGGTGGTTTCCCAGCTGATGACGCCGCTCTTCGCATTCTCGTTGCCGAGGAAGATGTTTTCCCCGATCGAGAGCAGCGGTACGAGCGCCAGTTCCTGGTGAATGATGACGATGCCGATTTCTTCGGAGTCCTTCAGGACTTTGAAATTGCGGACGTCGCCGTCGTAGAAGATCTCTCCATCATAGGTGCCCGAGGGGTAGACACCGGAAAGAACCTTCATCAGGGTCGACTTGCCGGCCCCGTTTTCCCCCACAACTGCGTGTATCTCACCCTGGCGAACCTTGAGGTTCACATTCTCGAGCGCTTTTACGCCCGGGAACGTCTTGGTGATGTTCCGCATTTCGAGGAGTGTATTTTCCATGATCAAAATTCCAGCGCCGTGGCCGTAAGATCGGCCTGGCGTTCTAAAAATCGGAAACCGGAACCCGCGCGCATAGGCGCGGATTCCGGCGTTCGTCAGATTACTTCAGCTGGTCTTCTTTGTAGTAGCCGCTGTCGACGAGAACGGTCTTGTAGTTCTCCTTGGTGACGGCAACCGGCTTCAGCAGGTAGGACGGAACGACCTTTACGCCGTTGTCGTAGGTCTTGGTGTCGTTGACTTCAGGCTCCTTGCCGGACATGACGGCATCAACCATGGCAACGGTAACCTTCGCCAGTTCGCGAGTATCCTTGAAGATCGTGGAATACTGCTCGCCTGCGATGATCGACTTGACGGAAGGAACTTCCGAGTCCTGGCCGGAAACGACCGGGAGCGGCTGATCGCCAGAACCATAGCCTACGCCCTTGAGCGAGGAGATGATGCCGATGGACAGACCATCGTAAGGCGACAGAACGGCGTCAACCTTGGCGTCGGTGTAGTTAGCCGACAGCAGGTTGTCCATGCGAGCCTGGGCCGTTGCCGGGTCCCAACGCAGCGTGCCGACCTTGTCCATGCCGGTCTGGCCGGACTTTACGACGAGCTTGCCCGAGTCGATGTAAGGCTGCAGGACGGACATTGCGCCATCGTAGAAGAAGAAGGCGTTGTTGTCGTCAGGCGAACCACCGAAGAGCTCGATGTTGAACGGGCCCTTGCCGTCCTTGAGGCCGAGCTTGTCGACGATCGTGCCAGCCTGAAGAACGCCGACCTGGAAGTTGTCGAAGGTTGCGTAGTAGCTGACGTTGGCCGAATCGCGGATCAGGCGGTCGTAAGCGATGACCTTGATACCGGCGTCAGCAGCCTTCTGCAGCACGTCCGACAGCGTGGTGCCGTCGATCGAAGCGATGACGAGAACCTTCGCGCCCTTCGTGACCATGTTCTCGATCTGAGACAGCTGGTTCGGAATGTCGTCGTCAGCATACTGCAGGTCGGTCGTGTAACCGGCGTCCTGGAGCTGCTTGACGATGTTGTTGCCGTCGTCGATCCAGCGAGCGGACGACTTGGTCGGCATGGCAATACCGACGAGACCCTTGTCAGCGGCAACAGCCGGCATAACGAACGAAGCAACGCCGAACGCGGCAGCTGCCATCAATGAGATAATGGATTTCATCTCTCTCTCCCTAAGTTAATAAATGCGCGGGCGACTCCTCGCCCACCCCGAACTGTGGCGGGTTTCGTATTGGATAATACTTCAATAGCGAGAAACGAAGTAGGTCTCCTCCACGCTCTCACACGTGTTGAGTGCCAACCAGCACACGGCGGCAAACTGGTATGGATTCCTATAACTGTCAAATAGAATAAGTGGCAAAAGGCATAACAAATTTGGTATATCGTTAAAAAGTATTACTTTTGATGGAGAGCAGTGGGGAGGCTGCAACCATGTCGAGCAATTCAGGGCATGTGGCATTAGAGAACGTGGATATACAGACAGAGATTTTTGGGGATGACGGCCTTCTGCGGTCGGGACTCAAGCTGAATCACCTGCGCATGATCGTCGCAATCGAAGATAGCGGCCAGATTTCGGCGGCTGCCGAAGCACTTAACATTTCACAGCCCGCCGCGTCGCGAATGCTGTCGGAAATGGAGACCATTGTTAAGACTCCGCTTTATGAGCGCGTTGCCCGTGGCGTGGTGCTGACCACCTTCGGCGAGGCACTCGCAAGGCGTGCGCGCAAGATCATGTTGGAACTCAGGGAGGCAAGCCGTGAGATCGCCGAGCTCAGATCCGGCAAAGGCGGATCGGTCTTCATCGGCGCGGTGACGGCGCCCGCCATGAGCCTCGTCGTACCCGCCATCAAGCAGATCCGCACGGCGCTTCCCGGCATCGAGGTCAACATTCAGGTCGAGACCAGCAACGTGCTCGCCCGCGAACTTCTGGCAGCCCGCCACGACTTCGTCATCAGCCGCATCCCGGATGATCTCAACCCCCGGCTTTTCGAGGTCCAGGAGATCGGCGTCGAGCGCGCCTGCCTGATCGTGCGCAGCGGCCACCCGCTCCTGCAGAAGGGTGTGGCCACCATGGCCGACCTGACGGACTATGACTGGGTCTTCCAGCCCCCCGGCACATTGCTCAGGCGCACGATCGAGGACATGTTCCTGTCGCGCGGCGTTGCCGTGCCAGAGAATATCGTCAACACCTCGTCGCTGCTGCTCACCTGCGCGATCATCTGCCAGACCGACGCGATCGCTCCCATCGCCATCGACGTCGCCCACTTCCTGGCGGCGCAGCGCTCGCGCGCCTCCGATGTCCGCGTGCTGCCGATCGATTTCGAGATCAACGTCCGGCCCTACAGTCTGATCACCGCAAGGGAACGCGCCCTGCCCCCGAGCGCACGGCTGCTTTATGATCTGGTGCTGGCCGAAAGCCGTAAGGGCGGGACCTGAATGCTGGATGGGGCCTCACAAGCCCCACGCCATCTTGGTCGCGTTCTATGCGCATTCGCGCAAGGGAGGCTCCATGCTATTCGGACAATCGCTGTTCCAGTCGGTCCTCGATCGCCTGAAGGAAGAGGATGGCGAGTCTATAGAGGAGGCCGCTCCCGTCTCGCACCGCATGCCGGGCTTCACGACTGGCCTCGCCTTCGACGTGATGGAGGGTGTCTCCGCCCCATCGGCGCGACCCGGCCAGGCCTATTTCGAGAATCTCGAATTCGAAACACCGCGAGAGGCGACCGACGCCGCGCCGCCGGCTGAGCCCTCACCCGCGCCGGTGGCCGAACCACTCCCCGAGATCGAGCCCGAACCGGTGATGCCGGAGCACCTCGCCCGCACAACAATGCCTGAAATCGCCGCCGAACTGGCGATCTCGACGAACGACACAGTCCAGAGCCTCAGCGACAAGCGACGCGGCTTCGCGAAGGCCAATCATCCCGATCGCGTCCACCCGCTGTTTCGCGACAACGCTACCAAGCGCATGACCATCGCCAATCAATTGATCGACGAGGCGATCCGCCGCAAGACGAGAAGCGCCAGACGCTGATTACGCGTCGTTCTTGGGAGCGTCCTGCGTTTCGGCAGGCTCGGCCGTCTTGTCCTCGACAGCCGCTGTTTCCTCGGTAGGCTCCGCCGGCTTGTAGGACCAGAGCAGAACGTAGGCGGCATAAGCGCCGGCACCGGCCGCCAGCACCGCCCAGAAGGGATCTCCCCACAAGGCCTCGACCCCGGTCCAGCCGAAGCAGACCGCGACGATGAGAACGCGCACCCAAAGCGCGCGGTAGGCCGGATGGTTTGGATCGATCAGCTGCATCTCATTCCCACATATGAACTGTTACGTGTCTTTAAGATGGTTTCTTGAAATGTGAAAGGCCCACGGCCTTGACGACGCGCGGATAAAATGGAATGAAAATTCCACAAGGAGATAAATTCGGCCCATCCATTCCGCGAAAGGGAAAGCCGAATTCAAGGGAGGAAGTCATGACAGTGAGATTTGGTCTTCTCGGCGCCGGTCGTATCGGCAAGGTTCACGCCAAGGCGGTCAGCGCCGATGCCAATGCGAGGCTCGTTGCCGTCGCCGACGCCTTTCCGGAGGCCGCCAACGCCATCGCATCTGCTTACGGCTGCGAAGTCCGCACCATCGAGGCGATCGAAGCCGCCAGCGACATCGACGCCGTCGTCATCTGCACGCCGACCGACACCCATGCCGACCTGATCGAGCGCTTCGCCCGCGCAGGCAAGGCGATCTTCTGCGAGAAGCCCGTCGATCTCTCCGTCGAGCGCGTCAAGGCCTGCATCAAGGTCGTGGAAGAGACCAAGGGCAAGCTGATGGTCGGCTTCAACCGCCGCTTCGACCCGCACTTCATGGCCGTGCGCCATGCCATCGACGACGGCCGCATCGGCGACGTCGAGATGGTGACGATCACCTCGCGCGATCCCGGCGCCCCTCCCGTCGACTATATCAAGCGCTCCGGCGGCATCTTCCGCGACATGACGATCCACGATTTCGACATGGCCCGCTTCCTGCTCGGCGAAGAGCCGGTCGCCGTCACCGCAACCGCCGCCGTGCTTGTCGACAAGGCGATTGGCGAGGCCGGCGATTACGACAGCGTTTCCGTCATCCTGCAGACCAAGTCGGGCAAGCAGGCGATCATCTCCAACTCCCGCCGCGCCACCTATGGCTACGACCAGCGCATCGAGGTGCATGGGTCCAAGGGCATGGTCTCGGCCGAAAACCAGCGCGCCGTCTCGATCGAAGTCGCCAACGGCGAAGGCTATACCCGCCCGCCGCTGCACGACTTCTTCATGACCCGCTACACCGAAGCCTATGCCAACGAGATCGCGAGCTTCATCGCCGCCATCGAAAAGGGCGCCAAGATCTCCCCCTCGGGCGCCGATGGCCTCGCCGCCCTGGTGCTCGCCGACGCGGCCGTCCAGTCCGTCAAGGAAGGCAAGCTGATCAAGATCGGCTGACGGTTTTCTCCCGACCGAAAGCCACATAGGAGATGGCCGGGGCCCGACCCGGCCATTTCTCGTTTTTGCCTCCGGCGCGATCGCCATCGCACCATCTGTCCTCTGACGCCGCCTGTAACATTCGCCCGGTCCGATCACAAAACGCACCCTCGCGCGGCGCTCGCAAGTGCATTGCCTGCCTTTGTATATTAGCAAATTTTCCACACGTCCGACGTTTGTTACAGCGCCTATAGTCTCTGATTAGCCATTGGTTTCCTTCAATTCTCGGGCCATTCATGCCACCTCCGACGAACTGGGTGACCAATAGATGGCGAGTATTTCGGGCTCTTCCGGGCGAATTGGCAGCCTCGACGGCTTGCGTGGCATTGCCGCTTTATGGGTGCTGATCGGACACGCAATGCTGCTCACCGGATGGCATCTGCCGCTGATCGGCGACCCCGATCTCGGCGTCGATCTCTTCATCATGCTCTCGGGCTTCCTGATGGTGTTTCACTATCAACTGCGCCAGGAAAAGGAGCCGTGGTCGGAGATCTCGACATGGTCGAATTTCTGGACCCGCCGCTTCTTCCGCATCGCCCCGCTCTATTACGTGATGCTGGCCATCGCCATCGCCCTCGGCCCGGTCATCTTCGACAGCCGCATGGTGATCGACCACTTCCTTGGCGTCACCCCGCAGCTGCCCGAACGCTATCTCGACGGCAGCCTCGAGAATGTGCTGCTGCATGTGAGCTTCCTCTTCGGCCTGTCGCCGGCGCATGCCTTCCGCACGCCGCTGCCGGACTGGAGCATCAGCCTTGAGATGCAGTTCTACGCCGTCCTGCCCTTCCTGATGCTCTTCATCCACCGGCTCGGATGGCTGCGCGGAAGCATCGGCGTGGTTATCGCCGGCGTCGCGATCGCCATGGCGCTGCGCCTCGTCGGCATCAACTTCCCGATGCCGGCCTTCCTGCCGCTAAAAATGCACGTCTTCGCATCAGGCATGCTGCTCGCCGGCGCGCTCAATGCCCGAAGCGGAAGAGCCTTCACTCACTTCCTCCTGGCGCTGGCCTTCGTGGCGATCCCGATCGGCGGCGGCATGACCGTCATGCGCGAGGTCGTGCGCCTCGGGCTTGTCGTGGCCTTCTTCGCGCTAATCTTCCACGCGCATCTGCCCCGCCCGCTGGCAAACCCCCTGAACCGGATTTCCGATTTCATGGGCAACAAGTTCTGCCACGAGCTCGGCGAACTCTCCTTCGGAGCCTATCTGATCCACCTGCTGGTCATGCAGCCCGTCATCGCCTACCTCATCAGGGCGCATGGCCACGACATCAGCAACTTCCAGCGCTTTCTGCTCTCCATCGTCATCACCATCCCGATCGTTTATGCGCTTTCGGCGGTCGGGCACAGGTTCATCGAGATGCAGGGACAGAAGATCGGCAGGACGCTCACGCGGCGCAGGACATCCGCGGCTTAGCCGAGCCCACCCTGGACGATATCACCGTCGATGACCGACAGCGCCCGGTTGAGATGCCCTTCGAACACCAGGAGCGGCTCGTCGAACACGACGCGCAGCTCGGGCATGCCCTGCATGCGCACCATGTGCGACTGGGCAAGCCCCTCCTCGATCCCCGGCCGCAGCAGATCGTAATAGCGCGTGCCGGGCCCGGTGATCGCGACCGGCATCCGCTCGGTGAGGCTGAGCAGCCGCGACAGCCCGTTTCCGAGCGCAAGGCCCGCCTGCCGGAAGGCAAAGGCCGACATCCGATGCCCCTGGCGCGCCCGCGCCGCGATCTTGTCCAACTCGCCGACGGGCACGAACTTCGCCGGGATCGTATCGTCAGGCACTTCGAAGGCCATGCGCAGGATCGCGTAAAACCCGGCATAAGCCTCGATGCACCCCCTACTCCCACAGCGACAAAGCCCGCCATTGGCCACGTGCAGCATGTGCCCGAAATTGGGCGCCGAAATCTCCCGCTCGGCCGGCCCCGCATTGCGGACGATCCCGAGCCCGATACTGTGCCCCAGCGACAGCGCCGCCAGCGACCGCAGGCCCTCGGGATTGCCCGCATCCTCGCGTGCGCCAAGCGCTGCGGCAACCAGCAGCGTCTCGTTGTCGAGGATGATCTTCGCCTGCCATGCGGGCCTCAGCGCCGCCTCGAAATCGATCCGGTCGCTGCCGAAGATCGGCGACCACAGGAGCACGGCGTCATCCGAGCTCACCAGCCCCTTGCTGCTGATCGAGATCAGCTTGATCTTGTCCCGCGATAGCCGCGAGCGCTCGAGCAGCCGCTCCAGCCCATCACCAACAGCATCCGCGAATCGAGCCGCGCCATCGGGATCATGCGAGCGGTCCTCGCCGAACCGGTCGATCAGCGTGCCCGCGTAATCCACCAGCGAATATTGCACGCCATCCGACGAAATGATGACGACGATCAGATAGCCGCTGTCGCGTCTCTGGCGAAACTGCACGCGCGGCCGCCCCCTTCCGCTCGCCGCCTGCTGCTCGGATTTCTCGATCACCTCGCCCTTTTCGAGATCGGCGGTAATCGCCGAAATGGTGGCCGAGGAAAGTCCCGTGAAATCAGCTATTTCGGTATGGGACAGCGCGCCATGACGCCTCAGCGCGGCAAGCACCAGCACGCTGTTGCGCTGGCGCACCAGTTCCGTGCTCGATCTGGTCAGCATGAAGGCCGCCCTATTCCCGCGTGCATTCCACCCCTCGTTCACACCGTATCTCCAACAACCTCCACGTGAGAGATCATTCACAGGTAGTGCGGTGTTGACAGTTGAAAAAATCTCTGACACTTAATTTCTCGACTGTCGAGAAAATAATGAAAACCTTTCCCGACAGCACATCGCGGCGGCCGGAGGAACCACTGGCTGGGGCTGGCCGCATTCTATTCGGGAGGATATTATGAAGCATGTTTTGAAGCTGATGGCAGGTGCTGCCATCCTCGTATCGGTGCATACCGCCGCAATGGCAGCAGACCTCGTGGTCGGCGTGTCGTGGTCCAACTTCCAGGAAGAGCGTTGGAAGACCGACGAAGCCGCCATCAAGAAGGCGCTTGAAGCCAAGGGCGCCAAGTACATCTCCGCAGACGCCCAGTCGTCCGCCGCAAAGCAGCTGACCGACGTTGAATCGCTGATCTCGCAGGGTGCCAACGCCCTCATCGTTCTCGCGCAGGACTCCGACGCAATCGGCCCGGCCATCGAAAAGGCCGCCGCTGAAGGCATTCCTGTCGTTGGCTACGACCGCCTGATCGAAAACCCGGCTGCCTTCTACATCACCTTCGACAACAAGGAAGTCGGCCGCCTGCAGGCTGAAGGCGTGTTCAAGGTCAAGCCGGAAGGCAACTATGTCTTCATCAAGGGCTCGTCTTCCGACCCGAACGCGGACTTCCTGTTCGCCGGCCAGATGGAAGTCCTGAAGGCTGCCGTTGACGCGGGCAAGATCAAGAACGTCGGCGAAGCCTACACCGATGGCTGGCTGCCGCAGAACGCCCAGCGCAACATGGAACAGTTCCTGACCGCCAACAACAACAAGGTCGACGCCGTTGTTGCTTCCAACGATGGCACGGCCGGCGGCGCGGTTGCTGCTCTCGACGCACAGGGCATGGCAGGCACCGTTCCGGTCTCCGGCCAGGACGCCGACAAGGCAGCTCTGAACCGCATCGCGCTCGGCACCCAGACGGTTTCCGTCTGGAAGGACAGCCGCGAACTCGGCAAGCGCGCTGCTGAAATCGCGCTCGACCTCGCCGGCGGCAAGACCATGGACAAGATCGACGGCGTAACCGCCTTCGAAGGCGGTCCGAAGAAGGTGAAGATGCAGTCCATCTTCCTGAAGCCGCAAGCCATTACCAAGGACAACCTGAACGTCGTCATCGACGCAGGCTGGATCACCAAGGCTGAAGCTTGCCAGGGCGTAAAGGCCGGCAGCGTCAAGGCTTGCGACTAATCCTCGCCAGCTGAGCCAACACACCGGCGCCGTGGCGATCTCGCCGCGGCGCCGGATGCGGATGGAGCCCCAATGAAGCGCTCCCCGCCTCGCAACGCACCGCGAACGCTTTGATTCCCTGCCGCAACGATGCCGCGCCCCACGCGGCCGCTTCGGAAGTCTCTCGGTGGTCGATTTGAAGAACAGGGCACCTCGGCAAGGGCTTTCGGGCGCCCGCGCCAGAGCCCAAACAATGGGGGAAACGGCAAACCCATGGCAAACATCACGCAATCCTCATCGAGCCATCCGCGCTCGGCGGAGGGTAACCCTTTCACGCGCTTCCTGCGCGCAACCGAGATCGACACGCGCCTGCTCGGCATGGTCGCGGCACTTTTGGTCATCTGGATCGGCTTTCATCTCTACACCGGCGGGCTGTTTCTGACGCCGCGCAACCTCTGGAACCTCTCGGTCCAGACCACCGAGATCGCAGTTCTCGCGACCGGCATGGTGCTCGTCATCGTCACCCGCAACATCGACCTTTCCATCGGCTCCATGCTCGGCCTCGTCGCCATGATCATGGGCGTCGTCCAGGCGAAGTTCCTGCCGCAATATCTCGGCTTCGACAATTCCTGGACCTGGCTCATCACGCTGATCTGCGGCCTGATCGCCGGCACGCTGATCGGCCTCTTCCAGGGCGTCATCATCGCCTTCCTGGGCGTCCCCTCCTTCATCGTCACGCTCGGCGGCTTCCTCGCCTGGCGCGGCCTTGCCTGGTATGTGACATCGGGCCAGACGGTCGCCCCCCTCGACACCACCTTCCGCATCATGGGCGGTGGTGCCGAAGGCTCCGTCGGCGCCACATGGAGCTGGATCATCGGGCTGATCGCCTGCGTGCTGATCATCGTCGGCATCATCAGCTCGCGCCACCAGCGCAAGCGCTTCAACTTCCCGCGCCGGCCGCTCTGGGCCGAGTATTTCCTTGTTGTTCTCGGCTGCGCGCTGGTGCTCGGCGCCATCTGGGTCTCGACGATCTATTACTGGCCGGTAGCGATCGCCAAGAAATACGCCGAGGCCAACGCTATCGCCTGGCCGGAAACGGGGCTCTTCATCTCCTACGGCATCGCCGTGCCGGTGCTGATCGCCGTTCTCGTCGGCATCGTCATGACCTTCATCGCCACCCGCCTGCGCTTCGGCCGCTATGTCTTCGCAATCGGCGGCAACCCTGAGGCAGCCGAACTCGCCGGCATCAAGACCCGCTGGGTCACGGTGCGCATCTTCGCGCTGATGGGCTTCCTGGCAGCCGTCGCCGCGGCGATCTCCACCGCCCGCCTCAACGCCGCCGCCAACTCTCAAGGGACGACCTACGAGCTCTACACCATCGCGGCGGCCGTCATCGGCGGCACGTCGCTTGCCGGCGGCACCGGCACGATCGCCGGCGCCATGCTCGGCGCGCTCGTCATGCAGTCGCTGCAGTCGGGCATGGGTCTCGCAAACGTCGATACCCCCATACAGAACGTCGTCGTGGGCGCGGTTCTCGTCGTTGCCGTCTGGCTCGACACCGTCTATCGCTCGCGGTCGAAGTAAGAGGAGCCTGGATATGACTGATCAACGCACTTCCCCAAGCCCGAACACTCCTCTCGTGGAACTGAAGAACATCTCGATCTCGTTTGGCGGCATCCACGCCGTGGACAATGCCTCGGTCGATCTCTACCCCGGCGAGGTCGTCGCCCTTCTCGGCCACAACGGCGCCGGCAAGTCGACGCTCATCAAGATCCTCTCGGGCGCCTACAAGCGCGACAGCGGCGAGATCATGATCGACGGCGAACCCGCCGATATCAAGAACCCGCGCGACGCCAAGAAATACGGCATCGAGACGATCTATCAGACGCTCGCCGTCGCCGACAACGTCGACGCCGCCGCCAACCTCTATCTCGGCCGCGAGATCCGCACCAAGTGGGGCACGCTCGACGACGTCGCCATGGAGGCCTCGACCCGCGAGGTGATGGGCCGCCTCAACCCCAACTTCCGCCGCTTCAAGGAGCCGGTGAAGGCGCTCTCCGGCGGCCAGAGGCAATCCGTGGCAATCGCCCGCGCCATCCTCTTCAACGCCCGCATCCTGATCATGGACGAGCCGACGGCAGCCCTTGGTCCGCAGGAGACCGCGCAGGTGGGCGAGCTGATCAAGCAATTGAAGAAGGAAGGCATCGGCATCTTCCTGATCAGCCACGACATCCACGACGTCTTCGACCTCGCCGACCGCGTCTCCGTCATGAAGAACGGCCAGGTGGTGGGCCACGCCCGCACCGAGGACGTGACCAAGGACGAAGTGCTCGGCATGATCATCCTCGGCAAGGTGCCCCCAAAGGCCATCCCCGGCCCTGGCGCCATGCAGGTCTGATCGCCGAGAAATAGAAGCAGAAAGCCCGTCGAACGAAAGTCCGGCGGGCTTTTGCTTTCAGGGCGACGCAATACCGGCCAAGACCGCCAACCGCTCAAGCCTTGCCGGCTCATCGCGAGACATAGCGGGATTGCCGGCAAGAAGGGCATGAGCACGCCTGGCAAACGCCCTGCTCTCCTCGGCATTGCCGCTCGCGGCATGGCACTCGGCAAGCTCCTCGCAGACGAAGGGCGCCTGATCGTTGGCGGCATCGGCAAGCGCGACCACCTGCTCGCCAAGCGCGATTGCCTCCTCGTAGCGGCGCAAGGCGCGAAGGGTGCGGATCACCGCGTACCGCGCAACCTTCAGCGTCTGGGCCGTGCCCGCCGCCTCACGCACGGCCTCGTCACGACGAAAGCAGGCAAGCGCGTCATCGAAACGCTCGGCCTCGAAATATGTCCAACCGAGATTGTGGTGCAGCATGCCGGCCCAATGCGCACTCGCGTCGCCGGCGGCAACGCGCGCAAGCCCCACCTGCGTCCAATGCTCCGCTCCCGCCAGATCGGATGCGATCGCCATCATGTGGGCCGCGTCGACGCCAAGGTTATGATCGCCGGCGCCCTCCGCCAGTTCCCAGGCGTTGAAAAAGTAAGGAAGCGCATCCTGCCGCGATCCCGCGGAGTTGTGCAGCCGCCCCCGCTCGATCGCAATCGACGCCTGCCCAACAGGATCGTCGCTCACCAAGGCCTGTGCCTGGTCCAGAATCTCCTGTCCCTGCAGAAAATTGCCGGAAAGCCCCGCCATGCGCGCCCGGCGCGCCAAATCCCTCACCTCACTCATCAAATCCCCCAAAGAAACATGAATGAATAGAGAAGCTTTAAGCTGACACCAGAAAAAAGAAACCGCCGCAGCGCGACACGCCGAAGAAATTCGACAGAGAGAGATTGAAGGACGCGCTGAGCTAGGCTAAGAACCTCGCATCGGACAGGCGATTCAAACCGCCTCAGGCATGCACCCGTAGCTCAGCTGGATAGAGTGTTGGATTCCGATTCCAAAGGTCACAGGTTCGAATCCTGTCGGGTGCGCCATCTCCCTCACCCCATCAACCCCCGCACATACCGCCGCAACTCGCAGTCCTCGCGCGGCACGCGCTTGACGCTGAAGATCCCCTCGAAGGTCGAAACGCCGATATGCGGCGAGCGCATCGATCTCGGCACCCGCTGCGCGTAGACCGCACCCTTTCCCGCTCGGATCTGGTCGATCAGCTCCGGCGTCATCCGGATCGCCGTCGAGTAGTCGCAGAAGGTGATCGGATGGGCGTAGTTGACGCCGGCCATGGAAAGGCTGGCCGCGACTGTCGGCGGGATCACCTCTTCGCTGTTGAAGCCGCAGGGCGCCATCGGAAAATTCTCGACGAACACCCGAACGATACGGGCGAAGATGCGCTCGTTGAAAAACTGCCCTTCCGCCTGCCCCGCGAAGTAGGAGGTCAGCCCGAGGCTGGCGACGAATTTGCGCACGGACCGGTCGCTCGCCACGTCGGTGCGGAAACCGCCCCAATCGGCGGCAAGGTCGTAGATCTGCACGTGGCTGCCCATGGCGAATTTCGACATGTATTCGGCAAGGCCGGGCTTTACGAGAAGTTCGTTCGAGGACAGCAGAACGATGCGGTCGAAAGCTACGCCGCGCTCAAGCGCATAGAGATAGTTGCTGACATGCGTATGGAAGATGCCTTCGTTCCATCTTGTCTCGTATGAGCTCGGATTGATCAGAACATTCGGAAAATCGCACTGCCGCCGAAATTCGTCTTCGAGCGCAGCGGCGCCCGCCGATATGTGGATGACGATCGTGGCACCGGGGCAGAAGTAGTTTATGTTCTCGATCTGGTCCCGCACGATGGCGGGCATTTCATGTACTGGCAGGGAAAATAGGACATTGGTCATCGACAGGCCCAGTCTTAGGAAATTGACGGCTTGGAGAGTTGGCGGCGTGGCATGAACCGGAAGGGCAGCTCAGCTGTTTTCCAGCTCGCCCACCGCCTTGCACCAGATCTCATGTCGATCCGCCGGCAGGCTGACCGCGTAGACATTCTTCAACACGCATGCACCGATATGAGCCGGCCGCAGGGCGCCCGGCCTTGCGCGCGCATGAAGCGCGCCGTCACCCTTCACAAGCTGACGGAGCACGCCCTCGGATATCTCGATCTGGGCGCTCGCCGCCGTGAATGTGATCGGCAGCGATATGTTCGTGCCGGCAAAACCGTGGCGCATGCCAAGCGTTGCAGGCACGATCTGCTCGGTTGGAAATCCGCAAGGCTCCATCGGAAACGCTTCGATGAAGACGCGCTCCAGGTGGGCGAAGACGTCCCGGCTGAAGAACTGCCCTTCCGCCTGCCCTCCGGCAAAAAGAGGCAGCCCCAGAAGGGAGAGCATTTGCTTGACACCGGGGAAATTCAGGACTTCCGGCCGAAACCCGGCCCAGTTGTTCGCGGTCTCGATGTTTTCATAGAGCTCGGTCTGCGCGCCGATCGTGAAACGCTTCGTATATTCGCCCAATCCCGATTTGATCAGCAGTTCCTGCGCCGAAAAAAGCACGATCCTGTCGAAATCGAGGGACTGGGCAACCGCGTATTGGAAGTTGCCGACATGGGCGTGCAGGACGCCTTCGTGCGGTCGGATCGCGTAGGAATTGGGATTGATGAAGACGTTGCCGGCGGCAATGTGGTCAAGCACGTCGGGTCCTGGAGGCGTCGTATCTTTTGCATGATGGATGCAGATAAGAGAGCCCGGCGAGAAACGATTGATCGCCGAAATCTGGCGCTCAAGAATTTCCGAGTTGCCATCGGCAAGGATCGAGAAGAGTAGTTTGTCCATATAGGCACCAGCATGTTAGACGGCGATTGCGCGCATTCGACGACTAAAAACGGGCATCGTTGCTGCGCATGCCTTAGCTGTCTAAGCTGTCCCGAGGCTGTTTCAGATCTGTGGAACCTCGCCCGCAGGACTTGGCATCCTCACTTGACACCGATCAAAGCCCCCGCACTCCCAGTCCTTTACACTCCTCCAGGTTGATCCCACCAAGATCCAAAAGAGGAACCCCGCATGTATACCCGCATTCTCATCCCCACCGACGGCTCGCAACTGGCCACCAAGGGGCTGGATCATGGTCTGGCATTGGCCAAGACCCTCGGGCTGCCGGTCACCGTCGTTTGCGTGACGGTGCCGCTCAGCGGCCTTGCGCTGCAGGGCGTCGTGCAAGGGCAGGCGTTCGAGAGCTATGACCAGGGCGTCAGGCAAGAGCTTGCAGCCACCGAACTGTTTGTCCGGCATAGGGCGGCGGAAGCGGGTGTAGTGGCCGAGTTCATCAACGAAACAGCCGTCTCGGCGGCAACCGGCATCCTTGAGACCGCGCAGGCGCGCAACTGCGGCCTGATCGTCATCTCCTCGCATGGCCGTACCGGCATCGTCCGCATGATCCTCGGCAGCCAGACGCAGGACGTGCTGGCCAGATCGACGATCCCGGTTGTGGTCGTGAAATAGCGGCGGCACACCTATTTCACCGCGGCTCCTATCTGCGCGCACGGCATTTTGCCGGTGCCGGCGCTTGGTGCACCTCATCACACGCAAGCGACCCGTTTACGCACCGCTTACACCGCCATTTACCGTTACGTACTTACGCGCGCGCGCATAAAGCGAAAGGCTCCCCTCGCGTCGGCTGACGACGATCGAGATCCGGCGGCATCGGCCGCCCGGCACAAGGGAGACCGCAATGTTGAACGATCCATCGGTGAGGAGTGCGTCATGACGAACTCACTCCCAAAGAAGCTGTTTTCGGCAACGGTCGCGGTCGCGATGGCGCTGACGTCGACCACGTTCCTCTCTCCGGCCAGAGCCCAGCAGGCCGCACCGGCGGCACCCGCTCCCGCAGCGGAACCTGCGGCCGCGCAGGACACATCCAAGCCCAATATCCTCGTCATCTTCGGCGATGATATCGGCCAGACCAATATCAGCGCCTACTCCTTCGGCCTGGTGGGCTACAAGACGCCAAATATCGACCGTATCGCCAAGGAAGGCATGATGTTCACGGACTATTACGCCGAGAACAGCTGCACGGCGGGGCGTTCGACCTTCATCACCGGGCAGGTCTGCCTGCGCACCGGTCTTTGCAAGGTCGGCATCCCCGGCGCGACCGTCGGCCTGCAGCCGCGTGACATCACCATCGCCCAGGCCCTCAAGCCGCTCGGCTACGCCACCGGCCAGTTCGGCAAGAACCATCTCGGCGACCGCGACGAGTTCCTGCCGACGAAACACGGCTTCGACGAATTCTACGGCAACCTCTATCACCTGAACGCCGAGGAAGAGCCCGAGCGACCCTATTATCCGAAGGGTGATGAGGAATTCGTGCGGTCCAACGCGCCGCGCGGCGTCCTGAAAGCGTCGGCTGACGGCAAGATCGAGGATACGGGTGCGCTCACCACCAAGCGCATGGAAACCATCGACGACGAGACGACGTCGGCTGCCATCGATTTCATGGACCGGCAGGTCAAGGCCGGCAAGCCCTTCTTCACCTGGATGAACACGACCCGCATGCATGTCTTCACGCATGTCAGGGACTCGATGAAGGGCCAGAGCGGAATGCCGGGCAACGACTATGCCGACGGCATGGTCGAGCATGATGGCGACGTGGGCAAGCTGCTGCAGGCGCTCGACGACCTGAAGGTCGCCGACAACACGATCGTCGTCTACACCACCGACAACGGCCCCAACCAGTTCTCCTGGCCGGATGCGGCAACCACCGCGTTCCGCAGCGAAAAGGATACGAACTGGGAAGGCGCCTTCCGTGTTCCCGCGATGATCCGCTGGCCCGGCAAGATCAAGGCCGGCGAAGTGTCGAACGAGATGATGTCGGGCCTCGACTGGTTCCCGACCCTGCTCGCGGCTGCCGGCGACGGCGAGATCAAGGAGAAGCTTGCGAAAGGCACCTCGATCAGCGGCAACCAGTTCAAGGTCCATCTCGACGGCTTCAACCAACTTCCGTATCTCAAAGGAGAGCAACCGAAGTCGGCACGTGACGAGTTCTTCTACTTCAACGACGACGGTGAACTCGTCGCCTATCGCTACGACAACTGGAAGATCGTCTTCTGCGAACAGCGGCAGCCGGGCGGCTTCGTGGTATGGGCGAACCCGTTCACCTGCCTGCGTGTGCCGAAGGTGTTCAACCTCAGGATGGACCCCTACGAACGCGCGGATGTCGTGTCGGATCAATATTACGATTGGGTGATGAAGAACGCCTATCTTGTGCAGTACGGCGTCTACAAGGTCGCTCCGTTCCTGCAGACGTTCCGCGAATACCCACCGAGCCAACGGCCTGCAAGCTTCAGCGTCGACCAGATGATTTCGGCGCTGATGAACTCGATCGACCAGGGTCCGGGCGCGAAATAGCGGGAAGTCGAAATTGCCGGGCGCGACCACAATCGCGCCCGACACATTTCGTCTATCGCGCGCATTTACGGACCCGCGCCGTAAACGCCGCCGACATTTACCGTTGCGTACTTACGTCTCGCGCGCGCCTGCGCGATGCTGAGCGCTTACAATCGGGAGACAGCGATGGCGCTTGCGTTCGAGAAGATCGGAACTTCGGAAGCGACACCGGCCGGAATGCGCTGGATCGAGGGCGGCACCTTCGCCATGGGATCCGACCACCATTATCCGGAGGAAGCGCCGGCGCATCCGGTGACGGTGGATGGCTTCTGGATCGATGAAACGCCCGTCACCAACCGCAAGTTCATGGAGTTCGTCAAGGCGACCGGCCATGTGACCATGGCGGAGAAGGCACCGGACGCGCGCGACTATCCGGGCGCGCTGCCGCACATGCTGCGCGCCGGCTCCCTGCTCTTCACGCAGCCGAAGACGGTCAATGGTACCGACATTTCGCAGTGGTGGAGCTTCAAGTTCGGCGCCAATTGGCGGCGCCCGCTCGGCGGCATCAGCGATCTGCGCGGCAGGCTCGACCACCCCGTCGTCCACGTGGCATGGCCGGATGCGAAGGCCTATGCCGACTGGGCGGGCCTCGAGCTTGCCACCGAAGCGGAGTGGGAGTTCGCCGCGCGCGGCCGATCGGAGAGCGAATATGCCTGGGGCGACGAACTCTCGCCCGATGGCAAGGCGATGGCGAATACCTGGCAGGGCATCTTCCCGACACAAACGACCAAGCCGAAGGGCGAGGAGCGGACAACGGCGGTCCGCTCCTTCCCGCCCAATGGCTACGGCCTGTACGACATGATCGGCAATGTCTGGGAGTGGACATCGGACTACTGGACGACGCGCCATCCGGAGCCCGCGAAACATTCCTGCTGCATCCCCAGCAACCCGCGCGGCGACGATGCGGAGGCAAGCTACGACCCGCGCCTGCCCGATATCCGCATTCCGCGTCGTGTGCTAAAGGGCGGCTCGCATCTCTGCGCCCCCAATTACTGCCGCCGCTACCGCCCTGCCGCCCGCCATGCCGAGCCCGAGGACACATCGACGAGCCATGTCGGCTTCCGCTGCATCAAGCGGGTTGGCAGCAAGGGAGACGCCCGATGACCGCGATGGGACAATTGCTGGCCGCCGCCCGCGCCTGCCTGCTCGCCGTGACCCTGCTTGCCGCACCGGCGGTGGCGCTTGCGCAGGAACCATTGGCCTCGTGGAACGACACCCCTGCCCGGCAACGGATCATCGATTTCGTCAAAGCCACCACGACCGAGGGCGGCGACGGTTTCGTTGCTCCGGATGATCGCATCGCCGTCTTCGACAATGACGGCACGCTGTGGACCGAGCAGCCCTTCTATATCCAGCTCGGCTTCATGCTCGACCGGGTGAAGACGCTGGCGCCTGAGCATCCCGAATGGAAAACCAAGGAACCATTCGCCAGCATCCTGAACGGCGACGTCAAGGGCATCGCCCGGGGCGGCGAGATGGGGATGGTCGAGCTCGGCATGGCAACGCATGCCGGCATGACGACGGACGAGTTCGAAAAGATCGTGACGGATTGGTTCGCGACCGCGAAACACCCGAAATCCGGCCGGCCATACACCGAGATGACCTTTCTGCCGATGCGCGAGCTTCTGGACTATCTGCGCGCCAACGGCTTCACCACCTATATCGTCTCCGGCGGCGGCGTCGAGTTCATGCGGCCGGTGACGGAGAAGCTCTATGGCATCCCGCCGCAACAGGTCGTCGGCAGCACCATCGCCACCCAATATGCCATCGTCGACGACGTGCCCGTGCTGAAGCGCCTGCCGAAGATCGATTTCATCGATGACGGCCCCGGCAAGCCGACTGGGATCAACAAGTTCATCGGCCGCAAGCCGATCTTCGTGGCCGGCAATTCCGATGGCGATTACGAGATGCTGCGCTGGGTCACGGCCAGGAAGCCCGGCTTCGCCCTTATCGTGCATCACACCGATGGCGCGCGCGAATATGCCTACGACCGCCAATCCGCCTTCGGCAAGCTCGACAAGGCGCTGGATGAAGCCGAACGCCGCAACTGGCTCGTCGTCGACATGAAGAACGATTGGAAGAAGGTCTTCGCCTTCGACCAGTAACGCCGACGGCGATGACCGGTCTTATTGCACAGCTACCGGCTTGGTGATCGACAGCGGCATCGAGATCGTCAGAAACACCGAGTCTCCCTCCGCGCGGTTCTCGGCGGCGAACTCGTGGAAATATTTGATCCGGGCAGAGATCGGCAGCTCGCCGGCCTTGAAGTTCCAGCCGATCGTCGCACCGATCGCCGCCACGCGTCCCTTGAACGGACCGAAGGCGCCCTCGCCGCTATCCCCCGTCAGCTGGTCGTAGTAGTAGCCCACGAGGCCCGCGTCGAACTGCTCATTGAAATGCTGCACGGCCGCCCATTCGAAGTGGAACTCGGTGCCGGTGCGATAATTCGTGTCGGGGTTCTCGCCGTTGAAGGTCACGCCGATCGCCGCCGAAAGATCGAGCCCGATCTCCGGATCGAGCCATGTTCCGGCAGCGCTGACGTCGGCACCCCAGCGATGGAAGGCGATGTTGGAAATCTCGCCATCCTGGTAGTCCCCGATCGGGATGTTGACGAGAACGCCCGTGGTCCAGTGGAAGTTGCCGGCATCCCAGCCGAGCGTGCCGCTGACGAGCGGGTCGCCAACGGTAAAGATCGTATCCTTCGTCGCGCCGGACAAGACGCCCCCACTAGGACCTGAGAGCGTCAGGTCGGCGATCGTCTCTTGCCAGCCGACAGGGATGGTCGCCCCGAGCCCGAGCCGCCCGCCCATCACTTCCTCAGGAATGACCCACATGACGGTCGGCGCCGCGAGCGCGGCCTTGCCTTCGACGCCGACGGCGACGCGGCCACCGGTCGGAAGCTGCGTGCCACCGCCGAGATCGCCCTTGTAGAGCCAGATGTCGTTTTGAAGGTAGACGCCGGGTGGCGGGAGAATACCCGCGGCAGGCCCCTTGCCGCCGAGCAGATAGAAGCCGGCACCGCGTTCGGCGGCGGTGGCCATGTGCGCGCAGGCAAGCATCGATGCGCCGGCAAGAAGCGCTCCGGTCAGAAATCTCAGTTTCATGCTCTTCCCCTCATTCGTCCCGCGGCATGCTTTTTACGCTACCTTGGAACCTTCAATCCCCCACTCGCCGTCACAAGTACGCAACGGTAAATGCGCCCGTAAATCACTGCCCCGAAATGCTCGCGACGGCCTCGAAGCTCGCGCCCGCCTTCCCCAGCCCCGTCTCCAGGCTGGCCACTAGATCAGCCCGAAGCTGCGCCATCTTCGCGGCCTGCCGGAAAGCCGCAACGAACGCCGCCCGATCCGGTGCTGCCTCCCCAAGTCGCTGCGCCGCGCTATCCGCGCCGAGCTCTCCAAGCGCGGCCACGCGAATGGCGCGCGTCAGGATGTCGTTGCCGACGGCCTGCTCGGCGGCAAGCGACGCCTGCGACCACCGTCCATTCCGGTAGGCATCGAGCGCCAGCACCAGCGAGGCATCGCGCGGCGGCGTTTCCTCCATCGCCACAGCCTCCTGCGCCAGATCGGTCGCCGCCTTGAAATAGCCGGCGGCAAACAGCACGAGGCTGAGCGACGCGGCATTCGCCGAATTGTTGGGATTGAGCGCCATCGCCCTGCTTCCGGCGTCGATCGCCGCGTCCAGCCGCCCGCTGGCGAAACGCGCCGCCATCAGCGCCCCCTGCGCGCGATCGGAAAGGGGCGCGGTGGAAACCGCAGACTTCGCCATCTCAAGGGCTTGTGGAATGGTTGCGGTATCGCGGGCATAAAGCCGCGCCAGCATTGCGCTGGTGTCGGGATCCTGGGGATCACCCGCCAGCGTCCGCTCCAGGCATCCGCGCAGCCCGTCCACACCGCCGCCGCTTTCACTGCCGTCGAGCATGAATTCGGCCCTTGCAACGCAGGCATTGCCCAAGGAATCCGCCGGAGCCTCCCGCGCCTCAAGCGCGTTGATCACGCCGCGCGATGAGGCGATCTGCCGCGCCACCGCGCCGGCGATCTCAAGCCGTATTGTCGCCGGCTCCTTGCCCTCGGTCTCGACCCGCTCCAGTCCCGATTTGAGCAATGTCCCGCTCGCGGTATCGACAACCTGCCACCAGACGGAGCGATCGTCGCTGTCGGCGTAATATTTGAGATCGACCTCGTATCCCCGACGCGACGGCTGCGTCGGGGATCCCGGCCTCGTCACCACGATGGTGCTGAAGGCGGAGAGCGCAGTCAGCAGCGTGTCCCGGGCGACACTTGCCTCGCCGGCCATGTCAGGCGAGGCCGCGCTCATCATGATGGTTACGGCAGGTTTCAGCGTCACGACAGGACGGTCGATGGCTTTCCAGCCCGCAGCGCCCGCAAGCACAAGCAGCCCGACGCACAGAGCCGCCGGCATCCACCGTCGTGAGACCAGCGGAAGCGACGACGGCACCACGGCGGGTTTTTCCGGCTTGCCATCGGCGAGTGCCGGATGCGGGAGATGCGCAAGCAGCGATGGCGCGACCGGTGCACCGCTCCTCACCGCCTCCTGCGGAAACAGCGCGACGTAGCTGCCCTTCGGAATATGGACGGAGACACCCAGTTCGGCGCCGAACACGGCATAGTAGCCGTCGAGCGCGGCTCTGAGACGGCTGATCTCGATCCTGACGATTGGATCGATGGACGCATCGAAATTGCTGGAGCGCCCGAGCACGTCAAGCGCGATGGAATAGGCTTTCACCCCCTCGCGGCAACCCGCAAACCGCCGCTCGGCGAGATAGCGCAAGATATCGCGCTGCCGGTCCGATACCCTGAAGCGGCTGTCCGAGAGAAGCCGTTCGAGCTCCGCCTCGGCCTCTTCAAGGCTGACTTCGCATGCCCCCTCACCGTGTACTTCAGCACTCATGGGCCGCCCCCGATACGCACTGGTCACTAAAGCAGAACAGGAAAACTATCGCGCACTTAACATTAAGTTGCAATACGAAACGCTAACAAGCCCGATAACTGATACAGTTCGCGGCAAATGCGTCTCATTTCGGCATATGCGAATTCGTGCGTAGGATGTGCTGGGTTACATCATCCTCGATACCGGAACAGAGCCCTTCATATTCGCTGGTCCGTGCGAGGTCCCCGCTCCGGCGAAATGTCTCGAGCGCGACGGCGGCGATTTCATAGGCCTCGAAGAGCTCGTCGAGATCGCGCGACCGCAAGGCAGCGGCCTGCAGTCCCGCGCGCAGGCCCGGCAGCTTCAACATCAGCCGCGCCAGCCCTCGCCGCGCCGTATCGCTGGTCGTTCCTCCTGCCCCTCCCTGCCTGATCATCGTCGTGAAGGCCTCCCCGCAAGGGTAATCGAGAAAGACTAGAGGCAGTGCCTCATCGGCGTAAGTACGCAACGGTAAACAGCCCGCCGTTACGCTGGCACGACGGGGCCGGCGCGCCACACGGGTCGATTTTTGCGGGGGGTGAAACGTCCAGTTCTCAATCGGGAACGGATGGGATAGCGAACCGGTCATCCACATGAGCAGAGGCAGCACAAGGCAGCGTCGACATCACTGCGGCTTACCGACCGGATCGGCGTTTTGAATTCCTTCGCGCCCGGCCGGCTGCACGACACGCTGTTGCGCCGCTCCCACCCGGATCCACCACGTATTCGACAAGACGGGGGCTGCAAGCGCGCCATCGTGAGGGTTGGGCTTGATGACGTCGCGAACGGAAATCATCGCGCCCGGCGGTGTGCGTCTGGCCGCCTTCTCCTGCGCCAACAGCGTCGGCGCCTGGCCGGCGACCGCGGCGGCGATGACGAATGATGTAAGCGATACTGTCCTGTTGCACAGCATGAGCATTCATCCAGCGGGAGATGAAAGAGAGTGTAAGGCCGAAAGCCCGAGGAAGGGAAGTGGTCGCTGAAAATACTGTTGCCAAGGGCTATGCCACAATGCGAGATCGGTTGGTTTGGCCCGCACCTGCAGGCGCCGACGACGAAGAGCAAGGACGCCGTGAATGAAGATCAATCCGCCGCTGCCGATGGGCTATTCCGAACTCCCGCGTGGCAAGCTCGCCAATGTCGTGACGTGTCTCGAAATGCGCGAGAAGCCAGACGTCAGTGTCCCCGCCCCGGGCGCCCTGCGTTTTGAACGCTGGCAAGCACCTTCGCTCGACGACTATCGCAAGCTGTTTCGCGAAGTCGGCGAGAATTGGCTCTGGCTATCGCGGCTGATCATCAGCGACGAAAAGCTCGCAGCGATCATCCATGATCCCGATGTCGAGATCTACGTGATCCTGTCGGAAGAAGGCCGCCGCATCGGTCTGCTCGAGCTCGATTTCCGAGAAGCCGGCGAATGCGAGCTGGTGTTCTGCGGCCTCGTTCCCGATGCGATCGGCCAGGGCGCCGGCAAGCTGTTGATCACCCAGGCGGTTGCCCGCGCATGGGCGCGGCCGATCAACCGCTTCTGGCTGCACACCTGCCACTTCGATCATCCGTCGGCCATTTTCTTCTACCAGAAGGCCGGCTTCAAACCCTATGCTTTTCTGGTGGAGGTGATCGACGACCCGCGCCTCTCCGGCCATATGCCGGAGACGGCCGCTCCGCACGTTCCCCTGCTTCGCCCCTGACCGGCTAACCGGTAAGGACCACAAAACAGCGGCGTTATCGATCGTAACGCCGGCGCATCTCTGCCGCCGCCAAAGGCAGGGCCGCACTTGCGACCGCGCCGAGCGGCAACCGCCGCAGCAATCTGGTCGCAACGAAGGTGAACGCCATCGCGCCGGCAAGCTTCGCCCATGGGTAAGACCCGAGCTGCTCGTGGGCGCTGGCATCCGCCCATTTGGCATTGGCGCTGACAACAGTGCCTGCCTGCTCGCGGATGACGTGAAGCCGGGCGCGCAGATTCTCGACCTCCTCCTGAAGCCGCCGCAGCGATCCTTCCTCGTCGAGCATGTCTTCATCGGCCACGTGATCGTCTTCGAGCACATAATCGGCCGGCGGCCCTTGCTGGCCCTCTTCGGCGGGCGCGTCGGCCTCAAGAGCAGCCAGGTGCTCCTGCAGCGCCGCCTCCGTCTCAAGCCCTTCCGGCCTGCCTTTCTTGCCGCCAACAGCCTCGCTCGTCTTCATCGATGCAGCCGACGACGCGGCGACAGCCGGGTGCTCGCGAAGTTCGTCCGCCGCTATAAACACATCGGTCTCGCCCGCCTCGTGATCGGGATGCGACACCTCGACATCGATGCTATCGGCAAGCTCAAGCGCCTGCTCCGCATTCATGATACCCACCGCCACGCGCCCTTCCTCGGATGTGACGGCGACTTCGACTATGGGCGGCTTCGACTTCTTTTTCATGCCAGTCGCGTTTTTCATGCAAGTCTCCTTTAGCAAGAAAACACCTGCGGGACTCGATGGGTTCCATGACATCTCAATCAAATTCGCTGCGGCAGACCGTCTCTGGAACGCGGGCTTCCCAATCCCCATATATGTCTGGACCACGGAGCAGATATCGCGACGAACCGCGATCCGCCTTCCGCGATAACCCACACAATCGATTGGAGACAAAGGATGGCTCAAGCCACACGAACGGCTGCGTCCGAAGGACCCTATGATGCGGTCACGCTTGCCAAGAAGCACCGCATTTCGGTCGAGGATGCCAAGAAAATCATCGAACAATACGGCGACGACCGCAAAGCGTCCGACAAGGCCGCACGCCGCATCGCCGTCTGACAGACAATGCGGCGGCCAGGAACCCCGGCCGCCGCACGCGTAGAAAATAGTTTTTATAGATCAATGCATTGCCGAGAATTTCGGAATCACATTGAAAGATCGTTCAACAGACGCTCGAAGTGATCAGCAAGACCTCAATCGAAACGCAGCTTGTTTTTTTGCTGCCCCGCATCGTCGAAATTCTCGAGGTCGAGCCACGCCTCGTAGCCGGCCTTCAGCCTCGGCCAGTCGGCATCGATCATCGCGAACCATGCCGTATCGCGGTTCTTGCCCTTGGCCACCATATGTTGGCGAAACACGCCTTCGAAGGTGAAGCCGAAACGCTCAGCCGCCTTCTTCGATGGCTCGTTCGAATTGTTGCATTTCCATTCGAAACGGCGGTAGCCGAGCTTGTCGAAGGCGAGCTTCGCGAAGAGATAGAGCGCCTCGGTGGTGACGCGGCTGCGTGCGATCGCCGGTCCCCACAAGATGTTGCCGATCTCGATCACCCCATGCGTGGCATCGATGCGCATCAGCGCCTGACGCCCCTCGGCGCGGCCGGTACGCTTGTCGATGACGGCGAAGAACATTGGATCCGCCGACACCTCGGCCTTCTCCAGCCACGTTGTGAAGGCTGCCATGTCGGCGGGCGTGTCCTCGAAGAGATAGCGGAAGCGATCGTCAGCGCCCGGTTGCTGCGCCGAGGCGAGCAGATCGCGTCCATGGCGACCGGCATCGAGCGGCTCAAGCCTGACATAGCGTCCTTCGAGAGCAACACGCTCCGGGCGCTCCACGCCCTTCCAGTTCGAGAGATCCATCGAAAATTCCCCATTGTCGACATCAGGCGGCCTTGCCTCCTCGGCTGAGGAAACCGCTGTACGGATATGCTGTTTTAGAGTCTGGCGAATTACTTGGCGAGGTCTAATTTGGCCAACGGCGATCTCAGGACCGCCGCCGTCACAGCGGGGGAAGAAGCGTGAAGAGCTCCTGCGCGCGGTTGACGCCACGCAGCGCGTGCTGGCCGATCGACGTCAGGTCGATCTGCGTCGAGGGAACGATCGCCGCAAAGCTTGCCGACATCAGCACCTTGCGCTGCAGCGACCGACAGAGCGACACGATGCGGCTGACTTCGTTGACGGCAGGGCCGATGACCGTGAAGTCGAGACGGTCCTTACTGCCGATATTGCCGTAGAACACGTCGCCCATATGCAGGCCGAGATAAACGTCCGTGACCGGCCGGCCCTCGATGCGGCGCTGGGCGGTCAGGTCGGAAAGCCGTTTGTCGAGCAGTGTCCGCGCCTTCAGCGCCGAAAGACAGGCGTCGCTCGGCTTCTCGCCCTTGAAGATCGCAAGCGTGCCGTCGCCCATCAGCTTCAACACCTCGCCGCCCGCCTCCTGCACGGAGGAGATCACCGCGTCGGCATAGTCGTTGAGCATCGGAATGATTTCTTCCGGATCGACCGTGTCGGAGATGTGGGTGAAATTGGCGAGGTCGGAAAACCAGAGTGCCGCCGAAATCCGGTCGCTGCGCCCGCGCGTGATCTTGCCGTGCAGCACTTGGTTAGCGGCGTCGTCGCCGAGATAGACCTTGGCGATCGTTCCGGCAACGCCGCTGACGGTCACGCATTTGACGGCCAATGCCAGGCAGGGAAGCAACTCGCGCAAAGCCGCCAGATCACACGGCGAAAAGCCATCGGCGGCCCGCGTGGCGAAATGCGAGAAGAAGCAATCGATCTCGCCGATCGCCCCCTCATCGCCGAAACGATGGGCCATGGCGACAAAGTCGGTGAAACCCGCGGCTTTCAATTCGTCCAGCAGAAAGAACTCGGCGTCATCGCCACGAATGAAAGATCGGCGAACCTCGTTGGTGCCTTCGACCTCGAGATAATGAAACGCCGAGCGCAGCCAGTTGTCGGCGAAGTTGCCCGCCCCGGCGACGCCATAGGCCGAAACGCGCTCGACGGCCTCCAACGCGTCCCACCGGAACGCGCGTCCCTCATAAAGCGGATGCAGCGTGTCGATGACGGCAACCGACCGGCCTATCGGCAGACCGTTCGCGACGCAACGTTCGCAGAAGCCGTCAAGCAGGTCGGCTTCGGAGAGGCCTTTCAGCCCGCTCTGCATCAGCCATTTGGTAATTTCGATAACGTGGCGATCGTCCACGGATGTCTCCTGATCCCAGGCGTCCTTCGAATGGCAAGCATTCACAGGCTACCGGGAATTGGTAGGTTCAGGCATGCGCGGACGGGCTTAATCCGCGCATGCCTCGTCACGGCCCTTGAAGGACCCGTGGGCCGTAACGTGTTGGATCATGTGGGAGGCGCCGAGCCGGCTGCCTCACGCGATTGTTCGATCACTCGATGATCGTGACACTTGCCGTGCGTCCCGCGACCAGCGCAGCACCATCAGGCGCCCCGTCGAGCGTCACGCGAACCGGCACGCGCTGCGCCAGACGAACCCAGGTGAAGGTCGGGTTCACATTGGCAAGCTGGGCACCCGTATCGCTGCGCTCGCGGTCTTCGATGCCGCCTGCAACGCCGGTGACGCGCCCCTTGAGCGGCGTCTCGCTGCCCATCAGGTAGACCAGCGCTTCATCGCCGACCTTGATGCGATCGAGCTTGTTCTCCTCGAAGTAGCCGGAAATGTAGTAGGAGTCGGTATCGATCAGCGCCGTTACCGCACTGCCCGCCGTCACGTAGTTGCCGGGACGCATCGAGAAGTTGGTGAGCACGCCGTTGACAGGTGCGCGCACGACCGAGCGGTCGAGGTTGAGCTGCGCGGTGTCGCGGCTGATGACGGCCTGGTTATAGGTCGCCTCGTCCTGCTGAACCGTGGTCTCCGCCTGCTGGATCTTCTGCCGGGTGACCGAGCTCTCGCCGAGTTTGCGGTAGAGATCGAGATCGCTCTTGGCCATGTCGAGCGCAGCCTTGCTGCTCTCCATCTGTGCCTCGGCCTGGCGCAGCGCCAGTGCAAAGCGAGCCTGGTCGATGCGGAAGATCACATCGCCCTTCTTGACCGTCTGGTTGTCGGTCGCATCGACTTCGCTGACGATGCCGGAAACGTCGGCCGCCAGGTGAACAACGTCGGCGCGCACCTTGCCGTCACGCGTCCACGGATCGTTCATGTAGTAGTCCCAGAGATGCCAGCCCAGCACACCCGCCAGCGCCACGACGACGCCGGTCAGAAGGAAGCGGCCGGAATAAGCAAGAAGCGATTTCATAGTGACACCTTATTCAAAGATAGCGCGAGTGCGCCGAGCAGGCAGAAGTACATGGCCGTATCGAAGAGTGGCCGGTGCCACACGAGACGATAGAATCCGATGAAGGCCAGGATCCGCCGCAGGATGGAGTTGAGAAAGAAGGCCACAACGGCGATTGCCGCCAGCGTGGGTATGAAGACGCCATAAAGATCGAGTTCCGGTCTCATGCCGCGTTCTCCTTTGCGAGTTGTCCGCCGGCCTGAATGGTCGCGTCAGGCACCACGAAGCGCGCATCCGGATACAGATTGTAGCGAAGCGACGTGATGGCCCGGCGTGCGCCCTCGACGGCCGACGACGGATTTTGGTGAAGAAGGTCGGCCAATGCCTTGTCGATCGCCTTCAGCAGGCCCTCGCCCGCCTGGGCGTGACCATGTTTTTGCTTTTGCTGATAGAACTCGGCAATTCCCGACAGGACCTCGGCGACATCCTCGCGGCTGTCGCGCGTCAAGAGCTGGCGGTGGCGCTGCAGTTCCATTGTATTCAAGCCATTGCGCAGATCGCCCAATATGTCGTTCTGGGCGACGGCCGATTCGACTGGAATGCGTGCCAGGCGCGGCGCAACGAGACCGAAGCGATCCACCATGCGGTAGAGCATCCGCGCGAAGTCCGGGGCATCCGACTTGCGCGCCACGGCGACAATATCCGCCCAGCCGGCGCGCAGCACGCGATAGGCCGTCCACTCTGCCCCGACCGAGCGCACCAGCACTGTCGTTCCACAGGCGATGACCAGCCCGATTACCGTGGCCACGTTGGAATTCAGGAACGACGTCATGTCGAGGTTCAGTCGATCCTGAAGGCCGAGCATGGTCGGGAAGTTCACGCCGAAACCCAGGCCGTAAATCATCAGCGACGGCTTTGGCATCAACACGCCTGCCGGAATGAGCACGAGTCCCAGGGCCGCAGCCAGCGGAACGTATCCGTGAACGAACGGCAGCAGGCCGAACTGGAAGACGAAGGCGGCAATGACGGCGAAGATCGAGACATACATGAACTTCAGCATCATCGGTGCGGGATCGTCCATCGTCGAGAAGATGCAGCAGAGCACGCCTGCCATCATCGCCGCGGCGCCACCCTGTGACCAGCCGGTGAGAATCCAGAACGCGGCGGCGAGAAAGGTCGCCAGCATGACCGAAAGACCGGAGTGGATGGCCATGCCGTAGTCGCGGTGGATCGGCGCGCGGTCGAAGAGCGTACCGAAACGCTGCCAGCGCAGTTCGCGGCGGCCGCCGGTTTCGATATCCTCGCGCAGCGCCAGACAGTCGCTCCAGATCTGCAAGAGGTCGCGCAGGCGGGAGGTGAAATTATGGGCGAGAAGGCCGTTCCATTCCTGCTGCTCCCGGCCCTCCTGCTCGGTCTTTTCCATCAGCGCCAAAATTTCCTGCCGCTCTACCTCGCCATAGGAGGCCTCGTGCGACAGTAATTCGGTCACGCGGCCGATCAGTTCGTTGGCCGATGGGGTCAGCTTGCCGTCGGTCGCCTTGCGGAAGGCGTGAAGAAGATCGGCAAGACCGGAAACGACGGGCAGCATGGCGACCATGCGCTGCTGCAGCGTGCGTGTGCGTCCGACCATGTCGCGCAGGCCCGATGTGTCGTAGGCGACGTGCGTGGTGAAGCTGTGCAGATCGACGGCGTCGGCCGCCAGCCTGCGGGCGGCGGCGTGAAGCGCGTCGCTCTTGTCGGTGCTGTTGAGCGTGCTGGTTGCGAGCGCGGCGACATCGCGAACCCAGCTGTCGATGCGCTCGGCAAGGACGGGTCCGGCATGGCGCGGAAAGACCAGACGGCTGACAAGCGCCGCACATATGATGCCGAGCGCGATTTCCTCGACGCGGGCGACGGGATAGGTGAATGCGGTCTCGGGACTGGCAACGATCGGAAAGCTGGTGAGCGCGGTCGTGTAGCCGGCCAGCATGAAGGAATAGCTGCGCGGCGTGCGGTCGAGCAGGCTGACCGCGAGACAGAACGCCATCCAGAGCGCGATCGCCAGCGTCAGAAGCTCGGGCGAATCGACGAGATTGGGCACGAGTATGATGGTCATGGCGCCGCCGATGGCGGTACCGATGAGGCGATAGATCGCCTTCGACGTGCTCGCGCCCGACAGCGGGTGCGCCACGATGTAGACCGTGCCGACGGCCCAGTACGGGTTCGTCAGATCGAAGCAAAGCGCGATGAGAAGCGCCAGCATTGCCGCGATGAAGGTCTTGATGGAGAAAACGACATCCCAGATGCTTGGGGCGATCGTGTTATGGCTGCTCGTCATTATCCTGCGTTCCGGTTATCGCCGCGGTTCGATCCGCGACGGCGCGCAAAACCTCGATAGCGGCATCGACCTGTTCGGGATCGAGATCGCCAAGGATTTGCTCTCGCAACTTTGCCGCACAACGTTCGGCGCGCTCGGCGACCGCTGTGCCCTCTCCGGTAAGCTGCACCAGCTTGATCCTGCGGTCCGCCTCATCGGCGACCCGGCAGATCAGGCCATCATTCTCCAAACTGTCGAGTACGCGCACGAGTGTGGGGCCTTCCACGCCCACCCGTTCGGCCAGTACATTCTGTGGAATCCTGTCGCCATGGCGCAGCAACGCGATAAGCGGTGCGGCACTGGCGTCGGAAAGTTTGTGGTCGGTCAAAGCGGCGTTCAGCGCTCGGCGCCATCCACGCCCGCAGATCATCAGCAACGGTGCGAACTCGGTCCAGGTCTTCTTCATGTTCGTTGTCATGGAATTAGATAACATCCTATCGATTTGAATTCAATGATATTGGTGCATAGCTGCCATTCGATAGTTAGCGAACTCTTATCCGCCCATTGTCTGGTGATCCCCCTCTCAACGCGCCGAGCCCCCTCCTCGCGAAGCTTGCCATGCGACTTTGCCGTGCAACATGGAAAGTAAAAATTAACCATAAGCGATAATAGATTGTTAGCGAACCGCCTTGCGGTCGTTGCCTATGGAGATTTCATGCGCCGCATTGCAATTCTTGCCGGATTATCCGTTCTCGCGGGCTGTGTGAGTGGCCCGGATCATGTTCCCCCGGAGATGCCCCTCCCGGCCAAGTTCAATGAAGGCTCGGCCAAGGCCGACGGCGACGTCTCGACGGTCGCGTGGTGGACCGCTTACCGCGACACCCGCCTGAACGGACTGGTCACCGAGGGCCTCAGCGAGAACCTGTCGATCCAGCAGTCGCTGGAGCGCATCAATGCCGCTGCCGGCAATGTCACCGTGGCTGGCGCTGGTTCGCTGCCGAGCCTGACGGTCGGCGCATCGCACACCACCAGCGGCACGCTCGGCGATCTCTCCACCCGCAACGGCGCCACCAACACGAGCGGCGGCAGCGCCAATGTCGGCTGGCTGCTCGACCTGTTCGGCCAGTATCGCCGTTCCAAGGAAAGCGCCCAGGCTTCGCTCGACGCCGCCTACTCGACCGCCGACGTCGCCAAGCTCACCTATCTCCAGGATCTGGTGAACTCCTACATCAACGCCCGCTACTACCAGGAGCGCATCGCGCTCTCCCGGGCTAACCTGAAATCGCGCCAGGAAACCTACGAGCTGACCAAGTTCCAGCTCGATGCCGGTGCAGCATCGCGTCTCGACGTCGTGCAGGCCGAAGGTCTGGTGCAGTCGACCCAGGCTGAAATCCCGGGTCTGGAAACCAACTTCCGCGTTGCCGCCCACCACATCGCCACCCTGCTCGGCAAGCCGGCCGGCTCGATGGTCGCCGAACTGCAGCGCGGCGGCTCGCAGCCTGTCTTCCGTGCCGGCATCGTCTCCGGCGTTCCGGCCGACCTGATCCGCAATCGTCCCGACATCCGCGTCGCCGAGCGCAATCTGGCCGCCGCCACCGCCAATATCGGTGTTGCGATCAGCCAGCTCTATCCGTCGATCTCGCTCTCCGGTTCGATCTCGCCCACCTACGTCAAGGCGGCCGGCGTTTCCGGCGGCGGCCTGACCAGCTGGTCCTTCGGCCCGACGCTGACGCTGCCGATCTTCGACGGTGGCCGCCTGCGCGCCAATGTCGATATCGCCAAGTCCGACGCCAAGACCCAGTATCTTGCCTGGAAGCAGGCGGTTCTGCAGGCTGTCGAGGAAGTGGAAAACGCGCTGTCGGCGGTTCGCCGCGATGCGCAGACGGTTGCCGCACTCCGCGCCCAGGTCAAGACGACCCAGGAAACGCTGGATCTGTCGACCGCCAGCTACAAGGACGGCGCCTCCTCGCTGCTCGACGTCCTCGACGCCCAGCGTCAGGTCTCGCTCGCCCAGGCAAGCCTGGCCGCAGCCGTCCAGCAGATGGCAACCGATTACGTCGCCCTCAACGTCGCCATCGGCGGCGGCTACAACCCGGGTGGCAACACCGCCCCGGTCAAGGTTGCCGCAAAGACAAACTGAGACGACCACAGCAATTGAGAAAAAGCCCCGGTTCGCCGGGGCTTTTTTGTTTCTGGAGATACCCGCGATTGCGGAAAATCGCAAAGCGGCGCAAGATTGGATTCGACAACGACGGCGTCGTCATGTACGCATTGGTTAAACGATTAATCCAATCCGTCTGATATCATGCCTCCAGCCCGACCGGGACCAAATCTGAGCAGGATCGCAACGTCGCTTGGCGTCTCCGTCGCGACGGTGTCGAACGCGCTCTCGGGAAAGGGCCGTGTGTCGGAACAGCTCGCCGAGCGGATCCGCGAACACGCGGCCGAAATGGGCTATGTCCCGAGCCAAGCGGCGCGCGCGTTGCGCACCGGCCGCAGCGGCGTCATTGGCCTTGTCCTGCCTGATATCGCCAATCCGCTCTTCCCCAAGCTCGCGCAGGCGATCGAATTCGCCGCCACATCGGCCGGCTACGGCGTCCTCATCGCCGACTCCCGCGGCAACATCACCGCGCAGACTGAGGCCATCAACCGGCTGGTCGAGCGCGGCGTCGAGGGACTTGTCATCGTCCCGCGCCGAGCGACCCGCATCTCAGCCGCAAGCTGTCCCGTCGCCGTCATCGACACGGCCTCGACACCCGGCAACACGGTCGCCGCCGATCACTGGCAGGGCGGACGCGATATCGCGGACCATCTTGCCGAACTCGGCCACAAGCGCATCCTTGTGATCGGCAACAACCCCGAATCCAACGTCCAGAACGATCGCGTCGGCGGCATCCGCTCCGGATTGCGCCCCGACATGCACTCCTCCACCCTTTGGGTCGAGCGCCTGGAACGCGAAAACGGCATGGGCTGCACGCTCGGCCTCGCCGAAAAGGTCCGCGAAGGCTACACCGCCTTTGCCGCGCTGTCGGACCTGCAGGCTCTGAGGGCGCTCACCGAACTGCAGCGCGACGGCATCGTCGTCCCCGACATGGCAAGCGTCACCGGCTTCGACGACCTGATCTTCTCCCCAGTCATCACGCCGAGCCTGACGACGGTGGCGATGGACATGGCGACGATCGCCGATGTCGCCATCTCGTCGCTCTTGAAAACCATACAGGCAAGCGGCAGCCGCGACGGCGTGCTCGTCGCTTCCGAAACCGATCGGGTGCCCATGCAGCTGATCGTTCGCCAATCATCGGGCCCAGTCGATCCAACCAATCGCGACCCAAGCAAACTGGACCTAGCCTCTCAGACGGAGAACTCCTGACATGAAGCATGCCCTCATCGCCTCGGCGGCCCTTCTGGCCCTGACACCGGTTGTCGCCAGCGCTCAGGAAAAAACACTCACCATCTCCGTCTACGCCTTCGCGCAGGATGACTTCAAATCGATCGTCTACGACCCCTTCGAAGCCAAGTGCGACTGCAAGCTGGTGGTCGAGACCGGCAACAGCGTCGAGCGTCTGGCGAAGATGGAAGCGAACAAGGCCAACCCCGTCGTCGACATGGCCGTCGTCTCCATGGCCGATGCGCTGTCAGCCACCCGCAAGGGCCTGATCGACAAGATCGACACGTCGAAGCTCACCAATTTCGGCAAGCTCTACGACCTCGCCAAAGATCCGAACGGCGACGGCATGAGCGTCGGCTACACCTTCTACGCCACTTCGATCGCCTACCGCTCCGACAAGATGAAGATCGAGAGCTGGGCCGATCTGCTGAAGCCTGAGTATGTCGGCCACGTCGCCTTCCCCAATGTCACCACCAACCAGGGCCCGCCGGCGCTCTACATGCTGGGCCTGGCACTCGGCAGCGACAACCCGGACCTGAAAGCGCCGATCGCAGCCGTCGGCGAGAAGAAGGACGACATCGTCACCTTCTATGAGAAGTCCTCGCAGCTGGTGCAACTGATGCAGCAGGAAGAAATCTGGGCCGCCCCGATCGGCCGCTTCTCCTGGGCCGGCTTCACCAAGCTCGACGTTCCCGTCTCCTGGGCCACCCCCAAGGAAGGCCAGACCGGCGGCATGAATGTCATGGTCATGACCAAGGGCTCGAAGAATCAGGACCTCGCGCTTGAGTTCATGGATTTCTGGCTCTCCACCGAGATCCAGACCAAGCTCGCCGAAAAGCTGGTCGACAGCCCGGCCAACAAGGAGGTGAAGGTCTCCGACGAGGCCGCCAACAACCTCACCTACGGCGAAGACACGGTAAAGAACCTCAAGCTCATCCCCTCGGCCGCAGCCCTCGATAACCGCGCCGGCTGGCTGAAGGATTGGAACGACACGGTCGGCCAGTAACGGCCAGTCACCAACAGGACGGTTCCGGCTCCGGCTGGAGCCGCCTTATGCGATTGCTCTGAAAGACGCCTCATGTTTCAAAACCGCACGGAAGCCCTGGCGCTTGCCTTGCCCGCGGCCCTGTTCGCCGCGCTGGTATTCCTGCTGCCCGTCGTCATCCTTCTCTCCGAAGGATTTCACATCGACGGCAGCTGGACGCTCAGCGCCTATACCGGCTTCTTCTCGCAATCGCTGAACCGCACGGTCTTCCTGCGCACCTTCAAGCTCGGCCTCGAAGTCACCGCTGTCTCGGCCGTCATCGGCTATGCGGCGGCCTTTGCCATTGTCAACCTGCCGCCGAAGGGCAAGGGCCGGATGATCGGCCTCGTGACGCTCCCCCTTATGATCTCGCCGGTTGCCCGCACCTATGCCTGGATCGTCATTCTCGGCCGCACGGGGATCGTCAACCAGGCGATCCAGGGTCTGGGCCTCAGCGACAGCCCGTTGCGCCTGCTCTTCACCGAGACCGCCGTCTTCATCGGCCTGCTGCAGCTCTTCCTGCCGCTGATGATCCTCTCCCTTATCAGCGCGCTCGAAAACATGCCGAAGGACGCCATTCCGGCCGCCCGCGTGCTCGGCGCCAACTGGTTTCAGGTGTTCTGGAAGGTGATCCTGCCTCTGACCCGCGAAGGCCTCGTCGTCGGCGGCACGCTCGTCTTCACCGGCTCGCTCACCGCCTACATCACCCCCGCCGTGCTCGGCGGCTCCAAGGTGCTGATGCTGGAAACCCTGCTCTACCAGCAGGTTTCGGTCGCCAACGACTTCGTCGCCGCCAGCGTCATCGCCTTCATGCTGATCGTCATGAGCTTCGCCGCCAACATCCTGCTGAAACGCCTTGCTACAGCGAGGAACAAGCGATGACCTCCCGCATCCTCTCGCCGCTGGTGCTCGGCCTGCTGCTGATCTTCCTGATCGGCCCCTTCTTCATCATCATCGCCGCCTCGCTGTCGGCTGGCGATACACTGGCCTTCCCGCCGCAGGGCCTGTCGCTGCGCTGGGTCTTCAAGGTCTTCACCATCGACAGCTTCCGCGACAGCTTCGCCATGTCGATGCTGCTCGCCGTCGGCGGCACGCTGGCAGCGCTTGTCCTCGGCATCCCCGCCGCTTACGCGCTGTCGCGCTACAAGCTGCCCGGCGCCGAAACCATCCGCACCATCGTCTCGCTGCCGATCATCGTGCCGGGGATCATCGTCGGCCTGGCGCTGTTGCGCTATCTGGTCGTGCCCTTCGGCTTCAACATCACGCTGGCGCTGTTCTTCGCGCACACGGCACTGGTACTCCCCTATGCCGTGCGCGTCGTCTCGGCGAGCCTCAACAACCTGCGCTCCGATATCGAGGAGGCGGCCGTGTTGCTCGGCTCGTCGCGATCAGGCGCCTTCTTCCGCGTGGTGATGCCGAACATCCGCGGCGGCATCCTCGCCGCCTTCATCCTCGGCTTCGTCACCAGCTTCAACCAGGTGCCCGTCTCGCTCTTCCTCTCCGGTCCCGGCGTCCGCACGCTGCCGATCGACATGCTGGGCTACATGGAAACCACCTACGACCCGTCGATCGCCGCCCTTTCGGCGCTGCTCGCCTTTCTATCCATCGGCATCGTCTTCCTTGCCGAACGCTTCCTGGGGTTCTCTCGCTATGTCTGACACCTATCTGCAACTCGACAAGCTGACGCTTGCCTACGGCGATACGGTCGCGGTGAAGGATCTCGATCTCTCGATCAAAAAGGGCGAACTCGTCGCCCTTCTCGGCCCCTCCGGCTGCGGCAAGACCACGACCATGCGTTCCATCGCCGGCCTGCTCAACCCGGCCTCCGGCCGCATCACCCTGGATGGCGCCGATATCACCCGCGTTTCCGCCAACAAGCGCAATGTTGGCCTGGTCTTCCAGTCCTACGCGCTGTTCCCGCATCTGACCGTCTATGAAAACGTCGCCTTCGGCCTGCGTCTCAAGGGCGTCAGCGGCCAGGATCTCGACAGCAAGGTGACAGCAGGCATCAAGTCCGTCGGCCTCGCCAGTTTCGCATCGCGCAAGCCGGGCGAACTCTCCGGCGGCCAGCAGCAGCGCGTGGCGCTTGCCCGTTCCATGGTCATGGAACCAAAGGTGCTGCTCCTCGACGAGCCGCTCTCCAACCTCGACGCCCGACTGCGTCTGGAAATGCGCGCCGAGCTGCAGCGCGTCCAGAAGGAAACCGGCGTCACAATGATCTTCGTCACCCACGACCAGATCGAGGCGCTGGCGCTCGCCGACCGGATCGTGGTGATGCTGAACGGCGGCATCGAACAGATCGGCACGCCAGAAGAAATCTACAACAAGCCCGTCTCGGCCTTCGTCGCCGATTTCGTCGGCTTCGAAAACGTCTTTGCGCTGGAGAACGGCAAGCTCGCGACATCCAACTCACTCGTCGAGCTTTCCGCTCCAGTGCCGCAGGCCGTGAAGGGCCTGGCCTGGCGTCCGCGCATGGTGATCCTTGGTTCAGGTCCTTTCCAAGGCACCGTGCGCGGCACCTCGTTTGCCGGCAACGTCAGAGAATATCTGCTCGACACACCGCTAGGCCCGATCAAGGCCGAGGTCGATGCCGCCGAGCCGAGCCATGCCATCGGCTCAACGCTTGCCTTCGATCTGCCACTCGCGGCCGCGGCCCCACTCTCTCGCTACAGGTAATATCATGGGCGTCTGGATCGACACCGACATGGGCTTCGACGACATCGCCGCCATTCTGGTCGTGGCGCATGCCAAGCTCGACATTGCGGGCATCTCGCTGGTCTTCGGCAACACGCCGCTGCCGCAGGTGCGCGTAAACGCCGCCGGCGCCGCAAAGGCCTTCGGCTGGACTTTCCCGATCCACTCCGGCCGCGCCTCAGCCGTGCTGGGAGAGATCGAGACCGCCCAGGCCATCCTCGGCGAAACGGGCATCCCGACATCAGGCAAGACGCTGCCCGACGCCCCAGCCCTGCCCGAGAGCGACGCGTTCACCGCGCTCTGCAACTGGCTTGAGCAGGACGGCCCGCACCGCATCCTGGCGCTCGGCCCGCTGACGAACATCGCGGCCCTCGCACTCGCCCGCCCCGATCTCGCCGCCCGCATCACCGAGCTCACCTGGATGGGCGGCGGCGTCACGGCTGGCAACCACACGGCATCCGCCGAGTTCAACGCGCTGGCCGACCCCGAAGCGCTGGCCATCGTCATCGCCTCCGGCCTGCCGCTGCGCATGGTCGATCTCGACCTCTGCCGCAAGGTCATCGCTTTCCCTGACGACGTCGCCCCGATCAGCAAGGCCGGCGGCGCCAACGCCGAGATGCTGGCCGATTTCCTCGACGGCTATATCGGCATCGGCACCAGCCGCGGCCGCACGGGCATGGCGATCTACGACCCATGCGCCGCCGTGGCCTTCGCTCACCCCGAGATCGTCACCTTCCGTGCCGCCCGTATCGACGTCGAGCTACAAGGCAAACTGACGCGTGGCCGCACCGTGGTCGAAACCCGCGCCACCCACGCCAAGCCGAATGCAGACTATGCCGTCGAGATCGACAGCGAGGCCGCCCGCGCCATCATCCTCGGCGCGCTCCAGCAGGAGGCCGCCCGATGAGCCAGTTGGAACCGATGGACCTCAGCGATCCCAAGCTGCGTGCCCGCGCCGTTGCCGCAGCACGCGGCGATGCGCCCTTCGACGTGCTGATCACGGGTGGACAGCTGCTCGACGTCGTCACCGGCCTGATCCGTGACGCCGATATCGGCCTCGTCGGCCCGCTGATCGCAAGCGTTCATGCGCCGCAGAGCCGCAAGGACGCCGAGGAGACGATCGACGCTCGCGGCAGCATCATCGCGCCCGGCCTGATCGACACCCACATGCACATCGAAAGCTCGATGGTGACCCCATCAGCCTACGCCGCCGCCGTCCTGCCGCGCGGTGTCACGACCGTCGTCTGGGATCCGCATGAATTCGGCAATGTCCACGGCATCGATGGCGTGCGCTGGTCGATCGAGGCAACGCGCGGCTTGTCCCTGCGCACCATCCTGCTTGCCCCCTCCTGCGTCCCCTCGGCGCCGGGCCTTGAGGTCGCGGGTGCCGATTTCGACGCCTCCGTCATATCCGAACTGCTGCGTCGGCCCGAGATCGGCGGCGTCGCCGAAGTCATGAACATGCGCGGGGTCATCGAAGGCGATCCCCGCATGACCGGGATCGTCAATGCCGGCCTTGCATCCGGCAAGCTGGTCTGCGGCCACGCGCGCGGACTTGAAGGCAGCGATCTCAACGCCTTCATGGCGGCGGGCGTCACCTCCGACCACGAGCTCACCTCGGCCGACGACCTGCTGCGCAAGCTCGCCGCCGGCCTGACGATCGAGCTGCGCGGCTCCCACGATCACCTGCTGCGCGAATTCGTGGCGGCGCTAAACGGCATCGGCCACCTGCCGTCCACCGTAACGCTCTGCACCGACGACGTCTTTCCCGACGAGCTCTATCATTGCGGCGGCCTCGATGACGTCGTGCGCCGGCTGGTCAGCTACAGCATGAAGCCCGAATGGGCGCTGCGCGCCGCGACCTTCAACGCCGCCCAGCGCCTGCGCCGTCCCGACCTCGGCCTGATCGCCGCCGGCCGCCGCGCCGATATCGTCCTGTTCAAGGATTTCACCGAGTTCGAGACAACAGCCGTCTTCACCAATGGCCGCCTCGTCTCGCGCGACGGCAAGATGGCGATCGACCTGCCCGCAGTCGACAGCGCGCCGCTGCAGCACTCCGTCAAGCTCCCGGCGCTGACAGAAAACGACTTCCGCATCCCGTCCGAAGGCAGCCGCGTCCGCGTCGCCACCATCGACCGCCCGCGCTTCACCCAATGGGCGGAAGCCGAGACCGACGTCGAGGACGGTTACGTCGTCCCACCCGAGGGCAGCGCGATGATCTCCGTCGTCCACCGCCACGGCAAGGTCGACGCCCGCCCGCGCATCGGCTTCCTCACCGGCTGGGGCACTTGGCGCGGCGCCTTCTGCACCACGGTTTCACACGATAGCCACAACCTCACCGTCTTCGGCGGCAACGTCGCCGACATGACCATTGCCGCCAACGCCGTGATCGCGGCCGGCGGCGGCATGGCTGTCGTGCAGGATGGCGAGATCAAGGTGCTCCTTCCGCTCCCACTCTCCGGCCTCGTCAGCGAGGCCCCGCTCGAAGAAACGGCCGAAACCTTCCGCGCCATCCGCCGCGCCATGGAAGACGTCGTCGACTGGAGACCGCCCTACCTCGTCTTCAAGGCCTGCTTCGGCGCCACCCTCGCCTGCAACCTCGGCCCGCATCAGACGGATCGCGGGATTGCCGATGTGCTGACGGGACGGGTGATGGAGACGCCGGTGATTGAGGTGTTGTAGGAGTGCTTAAGGGGGGTGAGGGTGTGCCGTGAAGCCCCCTCATCCGACCCTTCGGGCCACCTTCTCCCCGCTGGGGAGAAGGGAAATGCCGCACCGTTTCCGCTCGTCCGCAGCGCTTGAGACAGGCCGAGCGGCCCGCCACGACTCTCTTCTCCCCCGCGGGGAGAAGGTGCCGGCAGGCGGATGAGGGGGCCACACGCGCCAATGTCGCCTGCACCGAAACACACCACAAAACCCCGCGCCCGAGCAAGGCCCGGCGACGGTCGGCAAAAAGCGGGAATGGGCAGGCGGCATAGTATTGAGTGGTATGGGTATCAGGCGTTCCCACCTGCCCGATCGCTTAGAGGTTTCCGGTTCGTCCGGGCCGACAGGAGCGTCTCTCGGCCTTTCCTTGCCGGATGGATATCGGGCCCTGACAGCCCTTGATCCACCTGTGGCGACCATCACCGAACGCCGGATACCAAACGTGGCGTGACCGGTTCGCGAACCCGGCTCCCTGTCCGATGACATGGCCATTGTGGAGCGGCACCGGATGACGGGGATGAAAGAGGACGACGATTTAGGCCAAGGCGCTGATTACCAACCGATATTTTTCGTGCGCGGCACTAAATTTTGCCCGCCCGCCACAAACGGCACCCTCACCCCGCAGCCAACTCCCGCTCCACCAGCCGCGTCCAGAACGCCACGCCCGGCCCGATCGCCGCATCGTTGAAATCGTAAGCCGTATTGTGATGCAGCGCGCCATCCACCGCCGGGCCGTTGCCGAGCCAGACGTAGCAGCCCGGGGCCTGCTGCCCGAAGAAGGCGAAGTCGTCGCCCGCCGTCGAGGGCGGGAAGTGCGTCACGACCTTCTCGCCGAACACGTCGGAAGCCGCAGCCAATGCCCGCTCCGTCGCATCCGCATCGTTGACGACGGGCGGAATGCGCCGTTCGAAGCCGTAGTCGGCGGCAATCCCGAACATCGACGCCGTGCCCTCCGCCAACCGGCCGATCTCGTGCTCCAGCTGGTCGCGGACATCTGGCGAATAGGCGCGCGCCGTGCCGCCGATCTCGACGATATCGGGGATGACGTTGAGCGCATTGGGATCGCCCGCCTGAAGCGAGCAGGCGCTGACGACGGCCGGCTGCAGCGGGTCGACGACGCGGCCGACGATGGTCTGCAGCGATGAGAGGAACGTGCCGGCGGCGGTGATCGGATCGCGGCCGAGATGCGGCTTGGCGCCGTGCGTGCCGGTGCCCCGGAAGGTGACGCGCCAGCTGTCGGAGGAGGCCAGCTGCGGACCGGCGACCACGGCCATCTCATCGACGGCAAGTCCCGGCATGTTGTGCAGCCCGTAGACGGCATCGCAGCGGAAGAGCTCGAACAGCCCATCCTCCACCATCCGCTTCGCCCCGCCGCGTCCTTCCTCGGCCGGCTGGAAGATGAAATGCACGGTGCCGGAGAAGCCGCGCGTTGCCGCGAGATGCCGGGCAGCGCCTAACAGCATCGTCGTGTGCCCGTCATGACCGCAGGCATGCATCTTGCCGGGCACCGTCGACTTGTAGGGCCGATCGGCGATCTCGGGCATGGCGAGCGCATCCATGTCGGCGCGAAGCCCGATCGTCCGCGTGCCGTTGCCCACCTGCAGCGTGCCGACCACGCCGGTGCCGCCGAGCCCGCGATGAACCTTGATGTCCGCCTCGCTCAAGAGCTTGGCGACGATGTCGCTGGTCCGCACTTCCTCGAACCCGAGCTCCGGATGCGCGTGCAGATCGCGGCGCAGCGCGGTGAGGAACGGCAGATCGGCTTCGATCTCGGCGGAAATGGGCATGCGATTGAGGATCCTGTAAATGCGATCGAGCGCCGGAGCGACGCCCGCGATAGACCTTGTTTATCAGGCAAATGGGCGGCGAATTCAACCTTTCGCGACTGCAGCATTGCCGTGTGCGGCGCCGTTTTCGCCGACCTCCCGCACTTGTGAACGCGCGGCGAATTTGCGTCGCGACACCGCCGCTTGACAGAAAGCAAGCACAGGTGACGTAATCCCGGCAACGCGAAAGGCCGCACGATGAGCGACGACCAGATCCCCGCCGATAGCAAGCTCACCAATTCGAAACGCCGCTGGGCCGACGAAGGCAAGTTCCTGACCGGCCGCACGAGCCGGCCGGAGACCGACCGGCTGCCGCCCGGCCAGCATCTCGTCAAGAACTGGCCGGTGCTCGATCTCGGCGAGCAGCCTGTAGTCTCCACCGACACATGGCGGCTGGAAGTCGGCGGGCTGGTCGAGACGCCGCTTGATCTCAGCTGGGCGGCCTTTCAGGCGCTGGAACAGAGCACCCGGGTGTCCGACATCCACTGTGTCACGACATGGTCGCGCTACGACAACAAGTGGAAGGGCGTCGCCACGCGCGATCTGCTCGACCTCGCCATGCCGAAGATGCAGGCAAGCCACGTCATGCTGACCAGCTATGACGGCTACACGACCAACCTGCCGCTTGCCGATTTCGCGGCCGAAGACGCCATTCTCGCCACCGCCTGGGAAGACCTGCCGCTGACCCGCGAACATGGCGGGCCGATGCGGCTGATCGTGCCGCATCTCTATCTATGGAAGAGCGCCAAATGGCTGCGCCGCATCGACATCATGGCGGCGGATGCAGCCGGTTTCTGGGAACGCAACGGCTACAGCATGTATGGCGATCCCTGGCGCGAACAGCGCTACGCCGACGATTGATCGTTGCGCATCCGCGAAGCCTCGAACGCTTGGAGGGACCAAACGCGTTTAACGCGCATTCCTTCCCGTTCGACGCGAAGATTTACTCGCCTCTACATTGAATATTCTGTTCAAACGAATCCTTTGGTGTAAGTTGACCGCAGAATGGTGCACCGCATGAACCCATCCTGGGTTGTTCGATTAACCTGTCGCACATTTCACGCCTGAGTTGATGACCAAGGACACCACGTTTCACACTGTCACGCAGAAACTTCTCGACGCCTGGCTGAGCACGTCTCCAGACAAGCCCGGGCCGCCCGAGGCTGTCTATCGCGATGCGGTCGACCTTTTGACGATCAAGATGCGGCTGACGGTCATCGTGCTCGATGGCGAAGATCCGCTCGATTGGCAGCTGCAGGGGGTCCGCTCCTCCGGCTTCGCCTCGCGCATCCTCAACATCAACAAGCTCTTCGCGAACCAGCGCATCGGCGATTTCAAGGATCGCAACTACATGGAGACGGCGGTCATTCCGCGCTATCGCGAGGTGATCGCCTCGCAGAAGCCGTCGATGGAAATGGTCAAGACCACGCTGCTCGGCGTCAACATCGCCTATGAGCGCCTGATCCTGCCGCAAAGGACGACCGAGGCCAGGCCGGCATGGCTGCTGACCGTCACCAACGGCCGCTTCATGTTCAACGCGCCGGAGCAGCAGGCCAAGCTCGACGGCATCGACGAGGCTGTCGTGCAGCTTTTGGCCGAGGGCGCGACCGCCAAGCAGATCGCCACCGAACTCGGCATCTCGCACCGCACGGTCGAGCACAGGCTGGAGCGGATGAAGGAACGATACGGCGCCAAGAACACGGTGCACCTCACCGCGATGCTGGTGGCAATGCATCTGCACCGCGAAACCGACCGGAACTAGCTCTGCTTAGGCGTCTTCGCGCCGAGCAACCGCCGACACGCGATCACCATCAGAAAGCAGAGAGCCGCAAGGCCGGTCAGCGATGCCATGCTGGCGGGGTGCGTCGGGATATCGGCCCAATGCGGGCGGATCACGTCGGCCGTGTTGAAGGCCTCGCCGCTGAACGCGCAGGTGATCAGCGACAGCCCGCGCATGGTCATGGCGACATCGATCTCGGAGACGATCGCCCCCGCAGCTTTGGTCTCGCGCGGCATGTCGCGCAGCTTGAGCAGCACCGCCTTGGTGGCCGCCAGATAGGCGTGCGAGCATTCGTTGAAGGGGCTTACCTCATCCGTCACGCCGCCGGGCATCTTGCCCCAGAAGCAATAGGCATACTGGATCGCCGCATAGTTCAGCACGCGACGGAACGGCTCGTCGGTATCGGTGGCGCGCGATGCGAGATCGATGATGGCGGCCCGATGCTCCGCCATCACGATCATCTCGCCATGCGAAATCTCGGGAATGGCAAGGCCGGTGTGCGGCCCGTCGGTGCTGCGCTGATGCGCAAGCGCCTGCCCGCTGGCGGCAAGCAGCGGCAGGATGAGGCACAATAACAGGCGAGCGGATCGGGCGATCATGTCAAACAAAAGCCCCGGCCGAACCGGGGCTTTCCTTTTCGTCAGTGAAGAACCGGCGCGGCCGGCCGGCGGACGGCCGAGGCAACCGCGAGCTTGCGCTCGGCAAGTGCCCCGAACGCGAGACCGATCACGGTCCAAAGGATCGCATGCATGCCGATCGAGGTGGTGCGGAACTGCCAGAGCACCAACGCCGAGTAGTTCTCCGGCACTTCGTTGATGACAGGCAGCAGATACTGCACGACGCCGATGAAGAGCACATAGGCAAATCCGGCGATGATCGCGCCGTTCCACGCGCCGAAGCGTGGCGCCAGCCGCCGGGCCAGCGAGATCGCCGCAATCAGCGCGGCGATCGACACCACGATCATCAGGAAGAACAGCTCGGTTCTGACCCCGATCGTATCCGGATTGCCGACCGCGGGCGGATTAGCGGGATACTTGATATTGGGCACGATGACGATGGCAACGAAGGCGGCGGCCGCGATGACGGCCGAGGTCCCCCGCGCGCCGAGGCTGCTGACGCGGCCCTGCACGAAGGCGAAGATCAGCGCGAAAATGCCGCCGACGGCGATGCTGTAGGCCATCACGCCCGTGAACAGGCCGATGCCCGCCTGCGTGGCGCGGCTCACCAGTTCCGGCTCGGCCGCTTCACCAGCTGCCTGTGCTGCCGCCTCTTCGAAACCGATCGCCTGGTCGACGAGCGGCTCGCCGAACGTATGGGCAAAGGCAAACACCAGGACGCCAGCGATCAGGCCCGCCAGCATGCCGCGAAGCAAAAGTTTTCCAACCATGTCTCAAACTCCCCAAGAGCATGCCGCGCAAAAGCGCGTAGCGGTTTTGCGGCAACGACATGCGATAAAACAAAGACTTAAATCGTGAAAAGCGAATCCGAAGGATCGCGACACGATTTAGTGGCAGGGAAAGCCGAGCAGGTGTCGGCCGTCATGCACGAATTCGTGCACATACATGCCGTTGAACAGCGCCATCGCGCCTTCTTCGGTGCCGACGAAATAAATGGCGATCAGCATCAGCAGGCCGCCGAAAATGGCCCATGGCAGGATGTCGCCGACGGGAATGGGAGCAGCCACCGAGGTGGGCGCGAGCGTGGTATGAGACATGAATTCCTCCTGGAATAACGCGTTCAGTCGAGAATGTTCGTGGGTAGGGTCTGACTTCCAGTTTGAGGTATCCTCATCCTGATCACAGTGGCGCGACCGCACCGGAATTTCACCGGCTTCCAAACCTACAAGATCAACGTTATAGCTGCCGGCCTCGACCTGTCAACGCGCTGTCACACAAGGGCACAGCTACAGAAGGGCATCTCTCGCGTGACAAGGAAAAAACCAGCGTGATGACGCGTCTCACCTTCATCTGCCACGGCGCCACCGACGCTATCAGGCAGGCCCGCTTCCCGCTCGACGAGGCGCTGGAGGACAAGGCGATCATCAATGCCCGCGCGCTGGCGCCAGCCATGCCGCGCGCCGACCACATCATGACCAGCCCCGCGCTGCGCGCCCGCCAGACGGCCGATGTCCTTGGCCTTGAAGCCGAGGTCGTCCCTGCCCTGGCCGATTGCGATTATGGCCGATGGGCGGGCCAGTCGATCATGGCGCTGCAGGAGAGCGAACCGGACGCCCTCTCCGCCTGGCTGACCGACACCGACGCCGCCCCGCACGGCGGCGAAAGCATCCGCGCCCTTCACGACCGCGTCGCGCCCTGGATGCAGGCGCAGTCCGCGCTCGGCGGCCATGCCATAGCCATCAGCCATGCCCCCACCATCCGCGTCGCGGTGCTGATCGCGCTTGGGGCGCCGTTGTCGTCCTTCTGGCACATCGACGTGGAGCCGCTTTCCGCGATCAGGATGACCAGCAATGGCACACGCTGGTCGCTGCGCTTCGACGGCGTGTAATTTCAATAGTTTCACATCCAGAAATTTAGATAAGCCTTGCGCAAGCCAATTGCGCAAAAGCTAAATCGCCTGGCATCTCCAGGTGATAATCCTTCGTAAAAGGAGGCCTGACCATGTCTTACGACTGGAACGGGGCGCGGCTGAAACGCACGCGTCTCATGCGGTTTACGGGCGGCGCGATCTTTCTGTGCCTGGCCGTCACCGTATCCATGCTGATGCATCTGTAGAGCATGTGAATAGCGGGCGAACGACGATGTTCGCCCGTTTCCTTTCCCGTATTTCATTAGATACCGATACGCCTATGAGTAGGCGGAGATAACTAGAAGTCACCCCCTAGTTTCAACGGATACTTTAGACTTCCGTGCTATATCCCGCCAAGGTGGAGATGGAGTGGGGAGCATGCCGGTATTTTTCCGGAGCAGAGCCGGACGGCAGTGGCTGTCCCTGATGGCGCTTGGCGCGGCCTTGTGGGTCGTGGGCGCGGTGTTGCAATTCGGCGATCTGCTCGCCTTGTTCGTCCAGCAATTCGATAGCTACGGCGCCGACAAGCTGGTGCTCGCACTCGCCGTCGCCGGCACGATGAGCTTCGTCTACTCCGTGCTGCGCATCACCGATCTTCGCAAGGAAATGGACCTGCGCGCCAAGGCGGAAGCGAAGGCCGACTGGACCGCGACGCACGACCACCTGACCAAGCTTCCCAACCGCTACGCCTTCGAACGCGCCGTTCTCCTGCATCGCCGCGCGCAGATCGACGCGTACAGCGACGAATGGGAGCGCAATGTCAGCATTTTTTGCGTCGATCTCGATGGCTTCAAGAAGGTCAATGATCTCATCGGCCACAATGGCGGCGATGCGTTGCTGGTCGAGGTCTCCAAGCGCATCTGCGCCATCGGCAGCGCCGATTCCGTTTATCGCTTCGGCGGCGACGAATTCATCATCGTCGCGACCGGTCTCTCGTCGCAGCACGAAGAGCGCCTGTCGCGGCTGCTGATCCAGGCCGTCACCCGCCCGATCCATATCAACGGCTTTGCCGTCGAAGTCGGCGCCAGCGTCGGCTATGACCGCTGGCAGCAGGGCGAACGGCTGGAAGACACCGCCCACCGCGCAGACCTCGCAATGTACGAGGCCAAGTCACGCGGACCGAACAACTATCTCGCCTTCGAAGCCTCGATGCGCGACAAGGTGGCGCTGCGCGCCTCGCTTGAAGCGAAGCTCCGTGTGGCGATCAAGAACAAGGCGATCCGCCCGTTCTATCAGCCGCTGATCGACCTGAAGACCGACGAGGTCTGCGGCTTCGAGGCGCTGGCCCGCTGGACCGACGACGAAGGCAACAGCATTCCGCCCGCAGTCTTCATCGGCATCGCCGAGGAGACCGGGCTGATCACAGTGCTCTTCGAGGATCTGCTGAGCCAGGCCTGCAACGATGCGCTCGCATGGGACGATCACATCACGCTCTCCTTCAACGTCTCGCCGGTGCAGATGGAAGACCGTCTCTTGACGGCGCGCATCTTCAAGGCGCTGACGGTCAACGATCTTCCCGCCCATCGTCTTGAGATCGAGATCACCGAAAACGCCCTGATCCAGGATCCGGCGAGCGCAGCCGCCGTCCTCGACGAACTCCACGACGCCGGCGTACAGATCGCACTCGACGATTTCGGCACCGGCTATTCCAGCCTCTCGCAGCTCGCCAGCTACCGCTTCGACAAGATCAAGATCGACAAGAGCTTCATCGCCACCTATCGCGACGACGAACGCCAGGAAAAGATCGTGCGCGCGATGCTGGCGCTTGGCGTCAGCCTCAATATCAAGACCACGGCAGAGGGCATCGAGGAGCCGCGCCAGCTGAACCACCTGCTGGAGCTCGGCTGCGATGTCGGCCAAGGCTACTTCTTCGGCCGGCCGATGCCTGCCGCCGATATAGGCACATTCCTGAGCCAGAGAAACGCGACTTTGGCGGCCGAATAGGCACCATTCCGGCCTTTCGCCGTAAAATTAGCCATTTGTGATGGAACCATTCGAGATGTGGCGACGTTGGTACGTCGGGTCGCATAGGCGCCATTGTCTGCGGCATGCCGTTGGCGTGCGAAAACGCAGCGATCCACGGTTGGGCACCACGGTTCCCGATTGAGTGAAAAGTGTACCCTTATTCATAGGAGAGGGATCTTATCATGAATGTTCGCATCCTTACTGCGTCAGCAGCGATACTCATGCTTGCCGGGTCAGCCTCGGCGGCCGACCTTGTCTCCGAACCACCACCCGCACCCGTCGAGCAGGCAGCACCTGTCTTCACATGGACGGGCTTCTACACCGGTCTTCAGGGCGGCGGCGCCTGGGGCAATGGTGATTTCTCCGGCATCGGCTCGTCCAACATGAACGGCGGCCTGATCACCGGTTTCGCCGGCTATAACTGGCAGCTGGACAACAGCATCGTGCTGGGTGTCGAAGGCGACGTTTCCTACAACTGGAACTCCGAAGACGTCGGTGTCAACAGCTACAAGTTCGACACGACGGGATCGGTTCGCGCCCGTGTTGGTTATGCGCTTGACCACGCCCTGCTTTACGGTGCGGCCGGCTGGACCGGTGCCCGCGGCCATGTCGACACACCTATCGGCAGCGACAGCGCCACCTTCTCCGGCTGGACAGTCGGCGCCGGTGTCGATTACGCCTTCACCGACAACATCTTCGGCCGCCTCGAATATCGCTACAACGATTACGGCAGCAAGGATCTTCTGGGCGTCGATACCGACTTCAACCAGAACGTCGTGACCGTCGGCGTCGGCTTCAAGTTCTGACCTAACGTATATCAAGGCGGCACGCCGCCTGTCGAAAGAGCCCGGTCCTGCACCGGGCTTTTTCGTGTCGGGAGCATGCGGCGCGCCACGGGCGCTTTTCAGGCTTGCGTCAGTTGAGAGGGCTATGCGGCGCCAGGGCTGACAACCGAAAGCGATCCGCATGCCGCTTGAAACGCACGCCGCGACTTCTTCCTCCCCGCGATCCTATTCACTCGCGCAACGCATCCTGCATTGGCTGACGGCGCTGCTCGTTTTCTTCAATCTCCTGCTCCCCGACGGCATGAACGCCTGGAACCGCAGCATGCGCCTCAACGGCAGCGCCACCGCCGACCAGATCGCAAGCGCCAACATCCACGCCTGGGCCGGCATCGCGATCCTAGTCACGGTGGCGCTTCGCCTCGTCCTCAGGGCAACGCAGGGCGTGCCGGCACATTCTCCGGACGAACCGCCTCTGCTCACAGCCGCCGCCAGCATCGCGCATGCCCTGCTCTATCTTCTGCTGCTCGCCATGCCGCTGAGCGGAATGGCCGCGTATTATCTCGGAGTGAACGCTGCTGGCTCCCTTCATGCCGAGATCTTGAAGGTCATACTATGGGCCTTGATCAGCCTGCACGTGCTCGGTGCGCTCGCCCACCAGTTCTATTGGAAGAGCGACAGGCTGCGACGGATGACGGTCGGGTAAATGAGGGAGCCTCGGCGCAAAGATCTGTGGGCTTTGCCTGACAGCACCCGCGATTTCCTTGTCCGACTCACCACTCGCAAGTAAGAAGGCACTAATAGACGGCCGCGTCACAGGCCGAACCGTTAGTACGTCCTCAACCTCTAACGCATAAAATCTCAATCAAATTCAGCAGCATAGACTGCCGCCGCGCACCCACGCGGCGAGCCGAAAGGTGTGATCATGCGGATATCATTCATGATTTCAGTATTGGCGACAATGCTGATGGCCTTCCCCAATACCAGCACGGCCGGCTCCACGCTGCGCGCTTCCCGGTCGATCGGCGCGCCCATCGGCTTCCCCTCGGCCTGCACCCGTTATGCCTGGCTATGCCACAACACCAGCAGCGGCGAGATCAGCGACGAGAAGGCGATGCCGCTTCTGAAGAAGATCAACCGCGATGCCAATTCCAGCGTCCGGCCGGCAACGGACTATGCCACGACGGGCAAGGCCGAATACTGGTCGCTGCCGATCAACAACAAGGGCGATTGCGAAGACTACGCGCTTCTGAAGATGAAATCCCTGCTCGACGCCGGCTTTCCCGCCAACAAGCTTGCCATCTCGGTCGTCATCGACCGCAACGGCGGCAACCACGTCGTGCTGCTTGCCCGCCTGAAGTCCGGCGACTATGTGCTCGACAATCTCGCGGGCAGCGTAAAGCCCTGGTCGAGCACCGGATACACCTTCCTTGCCAGCCAGAACTTCAACAACAAAAGCGCATGGCAGGTGACGCTTGCCGGACCGCGCGCGGCCCAGTTCTCCGGCACCTGAGAGCCTTCGGCCCCGACGTTGCCGCTAACCGCGCTTCTTGCCGAGCGCCGAAGCCTGAATGCCTAAACCCCAAAAGCCCGGGCACCTCGCCCGGGCTTGATGTTTGCGACGGCGAAATGGCGCGGCTTGCGTAAACCGCCGCCAATTCCCCATCGAGGCATGTGCGAGCAGCGCTTAGTTGCTGCCGCTGCTGCCGCCGGCGCCACCCTGGCCGCCAGAGCCACCGGAACCGCCGCCGCCGCTGCCGCCGTTGCCGCCCTTGCCGCCATCACCGCCGTTGCCGCCGCC